>CAVQGC010000001.1:0-150000 GCA_963711955.1 uncultured Alphaproteobacteria bacterium
ATTATTCGATAAACGACCTGGTGAACAATGTGCTCGACGTCTGTGGGACCGCTTGCCGCTCAAAAGAAACTTGCGTGAAGTCGAATTGTCGCCGGAACTTCCTCTTCAAGGGCGGGGGACGAACTCGCATCTTCCAGGTCCTGCTTAATCTGGTCGGTAATGCGATCAAGTTCACTGACGACGGCGAAGTTACGGTGCAGGCCTCAGCCGTCAATGGAGCGTTTACAATCGCAGTGCGCGACACAGGTCCGGGAATTCCTTTGGCCGAACAGAGCAAGATTTTCGAGGAGTTCCAGCAAGCCGACACGTTGAGCACGCGACGAAAGGGCGGCACTGGGCTGGGCTTATCGATCGCAAGCGAATTGTCGAGATGCACGGGGGTAGGATTGGCGTCCAGTCAAGTCCGGGGCAGGGCTCAACCTTTTCCGTGATCCTTCCGGTGATCGTCGCCAAACAGGTGGCTAGCATATGACCAAGCGCATTTTGGTGGTCGAGGACCACGAGGACAACCGGCAAATCTTGCGCGTTCTGCTTGGAAGTGCTGGCTACCAAATGATTGAGGCCCATGACGGCGAGACGGCGCTGACGACAGCCGCATCCGAGCGGCCCGATCTCATCCTCATGGATATCCAATTACCAGGGCTGGACGGCTACGAAGCAACCCGGCGCATTAAGGCCGATCCGGCACTGCGGGGAATCCCGATCATCGTCGTCACTTCGTATGCCTTGGGCGGTGATGAGGCCAGGGCGCGTGAAGCCGGCTGCGATGCCTACGTGACCAAGCCGTATAGCCCGCTGGAGCTTCTCGCGAGGCTGCGCGAATATCTAACGTAAAACGGGTGGTTTGTGTGATATTCAGTGAAGCGGCGTAACGGCGTTGACGTGATTTAAAGCCCCCGCATCGATGTTACCTCAATAGAACACCTAGCTGGAGGCTCATGATGTCGGCTTTTGGCACGCGGCGGACATGCCAACCGGCCTGGATGTCTGCTTTTGGGGGTATAGCGGACGTGGCCTCGAAATCGCGGGACGTCCACTTTTGACCCAAAGCGGACATCGGGTGTGATTGGCACCTGAACTGCTTCCCAGCCCCTTCCGGCGATCGGGCATAAGTCGCTACGATGCTCTGGATTAAATCACTCGGTTTCGGTGGCGGGACAATGGAGCGGAGAGACACTGCGGATACGTGGCTGGACCTGCCGCCGACACCGCCGCAAACGCGGTGGGCGCTCGCGGTCACGGCAGTTGTGCTCGCCGGATTCGCGGCAGTCGTTCCGATCGCTGGCAGGCCGCTGTCGAGCTCAATGCGTTCTTTCCGTCGCTCGACGCCATCGTGTTCGTCAGCGACCTGGTCACTGCGGTCCTGCTGTACGCGCAGTTTTCGATCTCGCGCTCGCGCGCGTTGCTCGCGCTTGCGACGGGATATCTGTTCACGGCGTTGATCGTCATTCCGCATGCGCTGACGTTCGCCGGCGCGTTTTCGCCAACCGGACTGCTCGGAGCGAACATCCAGACCGGATCGTGGCTCTTCATCTTCTGGCACATCGGCTTTGCGGCCGCGCTGCTCGCCTATGCGGTGCTGAGGGAAGAACGGTTCGCTGCGCCCGTTTTCAAGATGCGGGCGGTGCCGGCGATCGGGTGGAGCGCGGCGGGCGTGGTCGGCCTGGTCTGCGCCCTGACCTGGCTCGCGACTGCGGGCGCGACGCTGCTGCCGCCGATCATTCTCGACCAGCGCCGCATCAGTCCGATTGTGGTCTATCCCATTTCGTTCGCGATCCTGATTGCGCTTGCCGCACTCCTCCTGCTGTTGCGCCGGCGCCGCTCCGTGCTCGGCCTGTGGCTGATGGTGGTCGCGCTGGTCGCAATCCTTGAACTGGCGTTCAGCGGTTTGCTCGCCACGGTCCGTTTCAGCGCCGGATTCTATGCCGGACGCACGTTTTCGCTGCTGACCGCGAGCATCGTTCTGATCGTGATGCTTGCGGAGACGACGCGCCTCTACATGCGACTCGCGCGCTCAAATGCGATGTTGCGGCGTGAACAAGATAACAAGCTGATGAACTTCGAGGCCATGGCGTCATCGATCGCGCACGAGGTAAGGCAGCCGCTCGCAGGAATTGCGCTCTCGGGCGGGGCTACGCTGCGGTTCCTCAAGAAATCGCCTCCGGACCTCCAGAACGCGGAAGCGACGGTCTCCAGAATGGTTGACGCGAGTCATCGCGCGAATGAGGTGCTGGAGAGCGTACGCGGGCTATTTGGCAAAGGCGAGCCGCACAAGGCCCCCGTCGACATGAACGATCTGATCACCGAAGCGGTGCGCGTCCTGCAGCCGGAGCTCGACAGCCACAAGGTTGAAACAAGACTGGCCCTCAATTCCGCGCTGCCGCCGGTCTCTGGTCACAGAGGCCAATTGCAGGAAGTCATGATCAACCTGATCAACAACGCGCTCGAAGCGATGGCGTCCGCGGACGGGCCTGCGCGTCCTGAAGATCAGAACGGAGCCGACAGCGCGCGGTGCTGAGATCGCCGTGGAGGACACGGGGCCCGGGGTCAGCCCGGAAAAAGCCGAGGGGATATTTGATGCGTTCGTTTCGACAAAGCAGAAAGGAATGGGACTGGGTCTTGCGATCTGCCGGATGATCGTGGATCGCCATGAGGGAGAACTCTCCTTCTCCGCCGCCAACCCGCGCGGGGCGATCTTCAGGGTTGTGTTACCGCGGAGCCGTTTGACTCACTGACCGGCATCGTGCGGCTGATGTCCGTTATTGGGACTTAGCGGACATCGCAGCCCAGCCGCATATGGCCGCAAATGCGCGGCACCTTGCGTCGTTTATCGATCAGCAAGCCAGTAGCGAACGCCAAGGCCCCCAATCCAAATGATGACGCCCCAACCGACGATTACCAATCCAAGAGGGTCTTTGTTCGGGGGAGCGAAATAAAGAAAAACGACAAGCCCGCCTGCGATCACGACCACCGCGATGCATGACGCGATGGCATACAACACATATCCGAGACGCGACACCTTTGCCGTTCTCCGGCGAGGCCGAGGCCCGCGACGTGGATAGCGGTGCGGGCCTTTCCTATGCGCGTGCGTAGTGCGCTCTCAAACTAATTTACGAGCGGCCCTGGCCCCACCGAGTAGCCGACAATGGTTGAAACGCTGTCGCAGCTTGGCCCTCGGGCGAGAAAAGCCACTCTTGTAGTTCGCCATCCGTCTCTGGTGGGCGACGGTTTATCGCTTGAAATATCTCACGCTGCAGTTCGATCAGGCTTTGCTGCGCCTTCGCTTTCGCGCTCACGGCTTCCTCCTTCGACGCACCTAATTTTGAAAAGGCCCACCCAGCAGTTCTCCATCATCCTGCAGTGTCTAACGCTAACTGAGTTGATACAGGTCAAAGCCTTGGCTGGTTTAAGCGGTTCCGCGAAGGTGCCTGAGCCTGACGACCCGGCAGAAAATGCTGATCCCCCCCGCCGATGTGATCGAACGACAGGTTGAATGTCTGCTATTGGCACAAAGCGGACACGCCGCCCAGCCGCCCGCTGTCCGCTATTGGGGGGGTAAAGCGGACATAGCCCCGGCGTGGTGGGATGTCTGTTGTGACCCAAAGCGGGAATTATCCGCCTTCCGTCGAGCTAATTGACCGTGACGATGTCGCGTCTTTCCTGGGGCGTTGGCATGAGGCAGCGGGCAACTATCAGGCGCTTGTCGAATCTTGATCTGGCAACAAAAAAAGCCCCAGCGTATGCCGGGGCTTTTGTTTCAACACAACTTAGCGTGGATCAGTAGTAGCGCCCAGTGGCCCAGTTGAAGCGGTAGTTCAGGCCCAACTTGATCGTATGTTCAGCATTGGTGAACGTGCTGGCAGCAAGCAGCGGTGCTGCTGGGAGCAGCGCCAATTAAGTCAAAGTTACATCACCAAAGTCGTAATACTGGTACTCAAGTTTCGCTGACCAGTTCTGAGCGAACATCCACTCGAAACCGCCGCCGATGGTAAAGCCGCTTCCACCGTTATCTCCGAGGAAGCCAAAGGAGCGACGAGTATCGGCCCAAGCATAACCACCCTTCGCGTACAGCAGCGTGGAGCCCCATGTGTAACCAAGGCGTCCGGTGACGGACCCAACGTTACGGTTGCCGAAGACCCCGCCGTCGTTGCTGTCGACGAAACTGTAGTTTGCCTCGATACCCACAACCCAGGTCGGTGCGAATTGCCAGTCCCACCCGATCTGAACACCAGCCATAAGACGGGCGTCGTTGTCGCCGAAAACGTTATCGGCCGCGAAGGTGCCGCCAACGTGGGCGCCGAGATACAAGCCGCTCCAATTGAAAGCCGGAGCCGCAACCATGGCCGGAGCCCTGGTCTCAACTCGTCGAGGCAGGTCGGCGGCGAGTGCAGTCGAGGCTGATGCAAGCAGAGCTATGATCGCTGACGCGAGTTTCATGCGAGGTCCTCCTCCTGTTTTTCTTGGTGCAGCCATTCGAATGAAAAGCTAACGCACTTGCAACCTCGGTTTTGCCGAAATTATTGCGTGCGGCCACTTTGCAACAGCGTGTTCCACTGCGAGGTACCCAAGTACCCAGCGTAGCGCGCGAAAGCACCGATAATTTGAAAGAGCGCTGCCATGAGCGTGTGCGCTAAAAGCCCAGCCGCTCCGCTGCCGGCGCCGGTGTGCTGACTAGCTTGTGGCAAAAACATAAGCGCGACAAAATCGAAAGGCCGCCACCTTTCGGTGACGGCCCTCGTTTAGGCCAGTGATTCTCAGCCTTTTGTGACTACCGGCGGCGGAGCCTTACCCTTACCGACGAAGCAGCCGGCTAGGCTCAGCGACGTCACCACCAGTGCAATTGCCAGTGCAAACTTTTTCATTGGTTCTTCCCCTGCGCGCGTATACGCCAAAATTTCTGCCAGCTTGGATTGCAGCAGTCAACGGGAAATCCAACGGAATTAGGAGTGGAAGCGCTAAGGCTCGCTCGGGACCGCGCGGGTGTGTCCGCTTTCAGAGCTAAAGAAGACTTCGAAAAAGGCCTTTTCGGGGCCAGGTAAACCCCGATCGTCTGTATGTCAGCTTTTGACCGACTGCCAAGGCACGCGTCAAAGGCTGAAACTGAAATGCGCCAGGAATTCGCGACGCTCAAGGGCGAGCTTTCCGAAATGCGCGCCGAGAGCAAGGCGCGAGGGTCTCTCGATGATGTGCAGGCGCGGCTCGACAAGATCGAGAGCTGCCGAGCGCGGAAGGTCACTGCGCGCAGTCGGCTAGGACCGCCGCGTCGTCGGGATGCCTAATACCAACGACGGCAGGTGCCCCCTGCGCCCCACATTGCACACCTGCGGGCTTGCCTCCGGATTTGGCGTTTCGTGACTCTGGCCACGCAAACACCGGCAACGCGCGTTCTTCCAATTCCGCATCCCATGGCAACCTGCGTGGTCATGGTATCCGTTTGAAGAAGCGGTGCTGGCGACATGGCCTGTGCTGACGTTCCGATCACTACGGCACAGACACCAACAAGAAAAATGCGGATCATTGGTTCCTCCTGCTTTGCAGACTGCTAGGGAGCGGAGTGCAAACAATCAACAGTCGAACGATAAGCCTCGCTTGCTCGACTGCAGTTGATGTATGTCAAAAGGTAGTCTGCCTAGTCTGCGGGGTCATTCGTGGTTGCCGCTGTCCGCAATGCAGAGCGCAGCGCCGAAAGTCATCGACGGTCTCAGACGTTCTCCTGAATACGCAGCACCGCAGCTTGCCTCCGGTTTTGATGATTTGAAGGCTCGGCGCGCCCAACTGGAAAGCACCGCTGAGCGCTCAGCGCCGGGGTAGCGTGCGGTGGGCTAATTTCGTTTAAGTGGCAAAACATGGATATGCCGCGCGGCACAGAAACCGCGCGGCAGTTTTAGCCTGAGACTAGTTGAAAATGGCTTTTACTTTTTTTTCTTATAGCGCCGGTCCTGACGACGATTACGCCGATTGACACCAGCAAGGCTCACGGCGGAGCCTGGATTGCCGACCCGGGCTTCGGCATCGGTTGCGGTCATAACCGTCACTGGGACTGCAAGGCTCAAGGCAGCAGCCACGCCAAAAAGGGAGAACACTTGTCGGCGCGAAGGGGATTTAAGCGTTTCAGACATCATAACCTCCCTGCTTGATTACAAATCTTAGTCGGGAAGGCCGCAGTCAGGTTTGACATAGGTCAATCAGATGCGGTGCTGCGAAAATCTCTGTTTTGATCTACCGCAAATACAATTCCGCGCGTTGGCCTAGCCTGACTTATGGTGGGGCGATGAAACCGAAACAGCGAGGTCGGGATCATGGCTACGCGCATCAGAGCGGAAGATGCAGAGGTTTTAGTCTGGTTGGCTGCGGCAGTGACCGTCATCGCCGCTGTGGCGCTGGCGCTACCATTGACCGTGATTATCTGGCTGCTGCCGAATTAAATTGCGTTACATCAACAGCAACGCACAGGGCGACCACGATCACCGGCAACACGGCAAGAAGCCAAATGGTGATGGACTGGGGGTCCAGGATGCGCACGACAGCCTCCCTGCGCGAAATCTTGGCTGCGAAAGATAATATGCTGTCTGTTCGGTAGCCGACAAAACTAAAATTAGTGCTGCATTTTTTTTGAGAACAGCGCCCCCACATTGGCCTGATTCCCGCCATGCAGGTCGCTATGTCAAACAATGTAGCAGACCCAGCAAAGCCAATTATTTCCAATCATTCATCTCAGAACGCCCGGCGGCATTAAAAAAACGAGCCGGTGGCAAAGGCCGAGCTTGTGGAGTTGGCGAGCGGCTGGCGCAAGGCTGCCGCCGACTATCAGTTTGTCGAAAAGCTCGACAATTTTTGGAAAATTTGCAAAGCCTAGATTGTTTATTGGGCGCGAGCGGGCGATGGGCTGATATGTCAACGTGAGCGACATCTGGAAAACTATTGGTCACTCATGCCAGCCGGTTGCAGAGTTTTGGCATCAATTTAGCTGCCCGCAACTCAGCCATTGAGTACTGCGCAGCGGCATTTTCAGGCGTGCAAGCACTACCGCTGAAATTATTATCGACACAACAGCACGCACATCTCGTTGGTGCGGTTTGTTCAACCGTCATCCGGGCTACCAAGTAACCACTATTTAGCCGTCGCCAAATGACCATGAACGGGCGGTGGTTCATCGTCCACTATGTCCCGCAAACTGGCTATGCAAGGTGCGCTAAGTCAAACGGTTGAGTTTGTTTCAGTTGAGTTCCAATTTATCTGCGTCGACGCGGAAATAACAGGAATGCGAAAAGACAAATCACGGCCCATGGCACCATGCCGAAAATATATGCGGTGTTGGTTTTTCCACTAGGGCAAACGAGCATAGGAAGGCCCCGGTCCCTTGCTGTCCGAACCGAGGCCTTCCCGTTCCAAGGGCCGGAGGAACCGTGCCCCTTTGCGTAGGATCAACGCCGCTCGCGGAGGGGAGTTTCCAGTTTGGCAATTGCCGGTCATGGATCAAATGCGTTATCGCGGTATGGAAGGCACGGTCCGCAAAACGTTTATGACAGCAGCGCTTGTCGTCACGACCGCGTTGCCGGCCGCTGCCGGAGGCATGGGCTTCGGTTTCGGCGCCGCCCCTGTATACAGCTACGACCCCAGATCGCCGCGTGAGCATCCTTACCCGGCGGAGCCGCAATACATGCGGGGGTCTGCCAGGGTTAGACGCAAAATTCTTACGCGCAGCATAGCAACATTTGATCTAGATCAGTCGGGTTGCTCGATACGAGTCAATTATAGCTGCTTCATCAATCGCGTAAGGCTACCTGATGCTCCTTATGACAGCCTTACGATACGTGGGTGATCGGCCATGGTCGTTGATTCTCTGTTTGCAATCATCCTGAGCTCGAATTTCGTTGTCGTTATCGCGGACAACGTTCCACGCTACGACGTAGGAGCTAGCTGCCTAGGGGCAGCTAAGCAATTGGATGGGCGGGTGGGGCCTGATACGACCGCAGTGTCGGTGCAGGAGCGAGCAGCAAGGTGCGTGAAGACCGAGGAAGATGCACGTACCAAACTGGTTGCGGTATGGCCCGAATTTGACGCCGCAGAACGGTCAGCTTGTATTGGCGCATCGTCGTCCGGAGGTCGACCCAGCTACGTCGAATTGCTTGTTTGTCTTGGAGTAAAGCAAGAAGTCAGGAAAATTCGTTCCAATCCTACCGTTACGGCCCCACCTGGAAGATAGCAACGCTGTAACTCTACCTTACCGGAAATGCACTCGCTCATCCTTATTGGCGCGCGCCGAGGTGATCGAATAGCCGCAGCGTCTGCTCTTGGCACAAGCGGACATTGCACCTCAGCCGCCTGATGTCTGCTTTCGCTGGGGTAACGTGGATATTGGAAGCGCAGAAAAGTACACACAGCGGTGCTCACATGCTTTTCAAATGGGAGACGGTTCATGCATGTATTGATAGCTATTCTCCTTTGCATCGTGGTTGCGCCGAGTTGGGCCGATGAGGCGATAATCACAGATGGCGACACTCTCATCCTGAATGGAAATCTGTATCTGCTCGATGGTATTGACGCCCCCGAGACAGACCAGGTGTGCCTCGACGACAAACGCAATGTCTGGGCATGTGGCCTTGAAGCGCGAGATCAATTGAGAAAGTTTGTTGGGAGGCGCGACGTTCGTTGCGACAGAAAGGGCTACGACACAGTTTATCGCAATCGGCGTATCGGAGTTTGCTGGGTTGAGGGCGAAACCACCAGTCTGAACCAATGGCTTGTGAGAGAAGGATGGGCAGTAAACCTTGACCCCTATGCGAAGGGCCGATTCAAGGTAGACGAGGATGATGCACGCAGCGGAGGCCGGGGAATTTGGAAGGGCTGCTTTTCAAGGCCTAACGAGGCGCGAAGATGGAACAAGAGCAAAGCTTCTTTACTAGGAGCAAGTTGTCCGCCAAGCAAAGAAATCCGCGATATTCTATTCCCCGATCACCCAGCAATGCCGCTTGGTTGTCCGATAAAGGCAAAGTTTGCCGCGCGCGCACGAGTTACGGGCCATCGTGGGATTTATCACATGGAAGGGTGCCGTAGCTATGGACGCACGAAAACCCCGGATCGTTGGTTCTGCTCCGAGGATGAAGCGAAAGCAGAAGGCTTCCGCAAAGCCTTCAGTTGCTAATGCTGCAGAAAGGAGACTCATGTCATGAGCTACGTTCAACGCGTCTTGCAGCCCGGTGAGCAGGTCCGGCATGTATCGTCTATTCATTGGATAGTGTACTGGCCCGGTGTTGCGGTTGCAGTCCTTGCGGCGGTCGCTTACTGGCTCAGCGATACGCGGCTCCTGCCGGGATTTTGGCGATATACGGCATACGCCCTCGCGGTCGTTGCGGCCGTTCTTCTGATCCAGCAATGGTTCCAGTGGTGGGTCACCGAGATCGCCGTCACCAACCGACGGGTCATCTACAAGAAAGGTCTCATCCAGCGAGAGACCAACGAGATGAACATGGACAAGGTCGAGAGCGTTCAGATCGATCAATCAATCTTCGGGCGCATGCTCGACTATGGCAACGTAACGATCCTTGGCACAGGCGAAGGCTTCAAAACGCTTCGCACCATCGCCAGCCCAATCGAGCTTCGAAACAGCATCACCGGAAACGACGCACAAGCGTAGGATCGCAGCCGAGCCTGACGAGGTCATCGAATGGTCGCGATGTCAGCTATTGGCACTTAGCGGACATCGCGGCCCAGCCGCCTCACGGCCGCTTTCGGGAGTAAAGCAAACATCGCACTTCAAGGGTCATGTCTGCTTTTGCCCCAAAGCGGACATCGGAAAACAGTGTGGGGCGTGGGTAGACTTGTGGGTACGCCAAGTTCAGAAATTCTAAGATCGTGATGTACAACGCATTTTTTGTGTTGACTGGCGGAGAGAGTGGGATTCGAACCCACGATACGGTTTCCCGTATACACGCTTTCCAAGCGAGCGCCTTCAGCCACTCGGCCATCTCTCCGTACCAGTCTCCTTAAAGGCGCTCGCACCTTTTCGCAAAGACGCGCGCGAAGCGCGCTGGAGCGCCTTCAGCCACTCGACCACCTCTCCGGTGGCCCTGTCATGGCTGCGCGCGGGGCTTTTTTCAAGGTGTTCCCTGAGGTTAATTGACGTGGCGGACGCTGCCGCTGGCGCTCACGTCGTAGCCGCTGAGTTCAGTGGCGCGCTCGGCGAATACGGCGCTACCCATGAAGCCGAACAGCGCTTGCGGTCCCGGCAGGAAATAATCGCGCTGCCGCAGCACAAGGTCGAAGGCCTCCCAGGTCAAAGGCACGAAATCAAGCCCGGCTGAGCGCGCCACCGCGCGCGTGGCGATGCCGCAATCGGCGCGCTGCGAGCGGATCGCCTGGGCGACGTCGGGTCCGGTCGGGCAGGGCGGCTTGACGGTGCGCAGATCGGCGAAATCGATGCGGGCCTTGGCGAGCATCGCGAGCAGCAGAAGTTGCGCGCCGGCGCCCTGCGGTCGTATCGCGATCCGCGCTTTGCTCGCGACGACGGAAGTGATGTCGGAAAGCTTGAGCGGATTCTGCGGCAGCACCAGCAGGCCCTGCTTGCGGCGCGCGAAGCAAATCACAACGGCATCGTGCAGCCCCGGCGTGTGAGCCACGATTTCAGCGTTCGCGGTGTCGCCGCCGGCGCCGATGCGATGCAGATGGATCGCCGCGGCGGCGACTTCGTTTCGCGCCAATCGCCGCAGGCCGGCTTCGCTGCCTTCGGGAAGGCTGGCGAGGCCGGAGCCGCTCTCGCGCAGCGCCCATTCCAGCAGCGGGTCGTGGCTGCCGCCCACGATCGGCGGCGCGGCGGCCGGTCGGGCCGCCGCCATCGCTGCCGTAACCCACTGATCGAGCGCGGCTTTGGGGAAGAGCCAGCGGCCTGTCGCCTTGCTGCAGGGCACCGCGGAATTGGCCACCAGCTCGTAGAGCTTGCGCTCGGAAATCCGCAGATAATCGGCCGCTTCCTCGGTGGTCAGCAACTCATGCGCCTGCATACTTATGCACCACTATGATCTGAGTACAAAAATTGACCAGTTTTGCACTGAATGCAACAGCTTGCGGCTGTCCAAACTGGAAATCGCGCCTTGTCCGGAGACGCCACAGCGCTGGAACTGATCTGGAATGCCGATCCTCGGCTCATGTCCATCGTGTTCCTGTCGATCTTCGTGAGTTTTTCCGCCGTTGTGCTGGCAGCTCTGATCGGTCTGCCGCTCGGCGCGGTGATCGCGCTCACACGGTTTCCCGGCCGTGAGGCCGTCATCGTCGTCCTCAATGCGCTGATGGGACTGCCGCCGGTCGTGGTCGGGCTTGCAGTCTATCTCCTGTTGTCGCGTTCCGGCCCGCTCGGCTCCTGGGGCATCCTGTTCACGCCGAAAGCGATGATCATCGCGCAGGCGATCCTGGTGACGCCGATCATCGCCGCCCTGGCGCGGCAGACCATCGAAGACCTCTGGACCGAGTACCGCGACGAGCTTGCCGCGATGAATGTCGGCCCGCTCGGCCGCATCGCGACGCTGCTTTGGGATGCGCGCTTCAGTCTCGTCACCACGCTGCTCGCCGGCTTCGGCCGCGCCGCCGCCGAGGTCGGCGCCGTCATCATCGTGGGCGGCAACATCGAGGGCTTCACCCGCACCATGACGACCGCGATCGCGCTGGAAACCTCTAAGGGCGACCTGCCGCTGGCGCTCGGGCTCGGCGTGGTGCTGATCGCCATCGTCGTCATCGTCAACGCGCTGGCCTGGACCGCGCGCCGCGCCGGCGAGCGGTACGCGGGGTGACGGCCATGCGCGCGCCGGGCTCGGAATTGCCGATCGTGCTGGCGGACGTGCGTTACGGCGTGCCCGGTGTGACGGTCCTGGACGGCATCTCGCTGACGTTGATGTCCGGTGCGCCCACGGTGCTGATCGGCCCCAACGGCTCGGGCAAGACCACGCTGATTCGCCTTGCCATGGGCTTGATCGAGCCGACATCCGGCCGCGTCACCTGGGGCGGCATCGCGCACGCGGCGCCGCAGCGCCGCGCCATCGTATTCCAGCGCCCTGTGATGCTGCGCCGCTCGGCCGCCGCCAACATCGAATACGCGCTCGCCAGCGCCGGCATCGCGCGCGACGAATGGAGCGCGCGCACCGGTGAACTGCTCAAGCTGGTCGGGCTCGCCGGCCTCGCCGCGCGGCCGGCGCGGCGCCTGTCCGGCGGCGAGCAGCAGCGGCTTGCGCTTGCCCGCGCGCTGGCGCGCGATCCGGAGGTACTGTTTCTCGACGAGCCGACCGCGAGCCTCGATCCCGCCGCCACCAAGGCGGTCGAGGACGTGGTCCGTGCGGTGGTCGCGCGCGGCATCAAGGTCGTGCTCGCGACCCACGATCTCGGCGAGGCACGCCGCCTCGCCGGGGAGATCGTGCTGCTGCATCGCGGCCGCGTCATGGAATGCACGCCGGCCGAGCAATTTTTCGCCGATCCGAAGACGCAACAGGCCCGGCAATTCGTCGCGGGTGAGCTGTTGCTCTGACGCAAAAAAGCCAGGAGGAAATCATGCAAACCCGCCGTCATCTTTTCGCCGTCACCGCCGCGCTGCTGCTCGGTGTCACGGGCGCGTCCGCCCAGGACAAATCGATCGTGGTGTCGTCCACCACCTCGACGCAGGACTCCGGCCTGTTCGGCCACATCCTGCCGATGTTCAAAGCCAAGACCGGGATCGACGTGAAGGTCGTTTCGCAGGGCACCGGCCAGGCGCTCGACACCGGGCGGCGCGGCGATGCCGACGTGGTGTTCGTCCACGCCAAATCGCAGGAAGAGAAGTTCGTCGCCGAGGGCGCCGGCGTGAAGCGTCATCCGGTGATGTACAACGACTTCATCCTGGTCGGACCGAAGGGCGATCCCGCCGGCGTGAAGGGCCGCGACATTGTCGCCGCGTTCAAATCGATCAAGGGCAAGAGCGCGTCGTTCATCTCGCGGGGCGACAAATCGGGCACGCATTCGGCCGAACTCGCGCTCTGGAAAGCCGCCGGCATCGACGTCGCCGGCGCGGACAAGGGCGCCTGGTACAAGGAGATCGGCCAGGGCATGGGCGCGGCGCTCAACACCGCGTCGGCGTCGAACGCCTACGTGCTGACCGACCGCGGCACCTGGCTGTCGTTCAAGAATCGCGGCGATCTCGACATCATTGTCGAGGGCGACAACAGGCTGTTCAACCAGTACGGCGTCATCCTGGTGAACCCGGAGAAGCACAAGCACGTCAAGAAGGAATTCGGCCAGGCCTTCATCGACTGGCTGGTCTCGGCCGAGGGCCAGACGGCAATCAACGACTACAAGATCAACGGCCAGCAGTTGTTCTTCGCCAACGCCACCGTACCGGGCGCGTGATGCGTGCGCGCGCAGTCCTCGCATTGGCGGCAGCAATCATGACCACGCCCGCTTCCGCCGATACTGTCCTGCTGCACGCCGCCGGGAGTCTTCGCGGCGCACTCACCGAAGTGAGCAAGGCGTTCGAGGCGTCGGGCGGCGGCACCGTGCAGGCCAAGTACGGCCCGTCGGGATTGCTCAAGGACGAGATCGCCGGCGGCGCCAAGGCGGAGGTGTTCGCCTCCGCGAACATGGAACACCCGCAGGCGCTCGCGTCCGCCAACAAGAGCGGGCCGGTGGTGCTGTTCGCGCGCAACCGGCTGTGCGCGCTGGTGCGGCCGGGGCTCGCGGTCGATTCCGCCGGTCTGCTCGAGCGGATGCTCGATCCGGCTATCAAGCTCGGCACCTCGACGCCGAAGGCCGATCCGTCGGGCGACTACGCCTTCGAGGTGTTTGCCAAGGCGGAGAAGATCAAGCCGGGCGCGAAGGCGGCGCTGGAGAAGAAGGCTTTGCAGCTCAGCGGCGGCCCAAGCAGCGCACCGCCGCCGCAAGGCCGAAGCGTCTATGAGTGGCATGTCGCGGAAGGTCGGGCGGATATCTTTCTTGCTTACTGCACGGCCGCTCGTGACGCGCAGCGGGCCAATGCGGCCCAGCAGGTTGTCGCATTGCCGGATGCGCTTGCGGTGGGTGCAGACTATGGATTGACGGTGGTTGCCAACGCCTCGCCAGCGGCCTATCGGCTTGCGATGTTCATCCTGTCGTCGGACGGCCAGCGTATTCTCGCCAAGCATGGCTTCGCCGCGCCGACACTGACGCCATAGAGGAGAGGATCATGAAACTCAGCGCCCGCAATCAACTCAAAGGCAAGATCGTTTCGGTGAAGCTGGGCACCACCACGGCCCATGTGAAAATCAACGTCGGCGGCACCATTGTCACCGCCGCGATCACCAACGACTCGGCAAAGGAACTCAAGCTCGCCAAGGGCAAGACCGCCTACGCCGTCATCAAGGCGAGCGACGTGATGGTGGCTGTCGATTGACCGTCCGCAAGGCTCGCGCATGAAGATCGGTCGACGCGCGTTACTCGGCGGCGCATCTGCTGCGCTTTTCGCGCCGCGCGTTGCGCGCGCCCAGACCGTCACCGACGCCGCCGGCCGCGCGGTGCCGATCCCCGCCAAAGTGACGCGCGTGTTTCCGGCCGGTCCCCCGGCCGCGATCGTGCTCTACACGCTGGCGCCGGATCTTTTGCTCGGTTGGCCGCGCGCCAATCGCCCCGAGGAATGCGAGTTCATGCTGCCGGACGTCTGTGCCCGTCCGGAGGTCGGCCGCATCACCGGCCGGGGCAACACCGCCAATCTGGAGGTCGTGCTGGCGCTCAAGCCCGACCTCATTCTCGACGTCGGCGCGACCAGCCCGACCTTCGTGTCGCTCGCAACCCGCGTGCAGGAGCAGACCGGAATTTCCTATGCGCTGCTCGACGGCCGCTTCGACGCGGCGGTCGAGACCTATCGCAAGCTCGGCGAACTGACGCATCGCCGCCAGGCTGCCGAGGCGCTCGCCGGCTATACCGCCGAGACCATGAGCACGATCCGCAAGCGCGTCGACGCGATTCCGCAGGAGAAGCGGCCCCGCGTTTATTATGCGCGCGGCCCGCGCGGCCTCGAAACCGGGCTTGGCGGCTCGATCAACGTCGAGACCATCGAGTTCCTCGGCGCTCGCAATGTCGCGGCCGGGCGCAAGGGCGGGCTCGCGGTGGTGTCGGTCGAGCAGGTGCTGCTGTGGAATCCCGACGTCATCATCACCATCGATCGCGATTTTGCGGCGAACGTGCGCGGCGATCCGGTGTGGTCCGCGGTCGCCGCGGTGAAGGCGGGGCGGGTGCATCTGTCGCCGAAGCTGCCGTTCGGCTGGGTCGATTTTCCGCCGTCGATCAACCGGCTGATCGGCCTGTGGTGGCTCGCCAAGATTTTCTATCCGGTGGAGTTTCCCGAGGACATTCGCGTGCTCACCCGCGACTTCTACCGCCGCTTCTACCACGTCACCCCGACCGACGCGCAGATCGAGAGTGTGCTGGCGGGGAGGGGGTAGCCGATCTCGTCAGTCAGGATGTCATTATCACCCTCGGTGTCATCGTCCGCGAAAGCGGACGATCCAGTAAACGCAGGTGAGAAGGGGGTACTGGATACCCGCTTTCGCGGGCATGACGATCTAGGGCTTGGCGATGCTTGGGTACAAATCGGACCAATTTGGATGGTTTCTTCAATCAATTGTATCTTCCAGCGGCGATTCCATTTCTTCAGCCGCTTCTCTCTTTTTATGGCAGCCTCGATATCCGAATGCTGCTCGAAGTACCCTAGCCGGTGCACTCCGTATTTCTCTGTGAAGCCATCAGCTAATTTCTCGCGATGCTCATAAACCCGCCGAATCAGATTATTGGTCACACCGATGTAGAGCGTGCCGCCGATTTTGCTGGCGAGAATGTAGAGCGTAGTAGTGGCGCTCTTTATTCACATGGAACACTCCGCGGGTACTGGATCACCCGCTTTCGCGGGTGATGACACCGAGTATGATATCGAATGTGGAGCAATCTGTGACTCGCTCCGCTGCGCCCGGTCTCTTCATCGCCTTTGCCGTTCTGATCGCGGGACTGCTGCTCGCCTTCACCGTCGGGCGCTATCCGGTCGGGCTTGCCGATCTGTACGAACTCTTCGCTGCAAAATTGAGCGGCCGCGCGGCAAATATCCCGGCGGCGATGGAGAACGTCATCCTGCAGGTGCGCGGCCCGCGCGTGCTTGCGGCGGCGCTGGTCGGCGCGGCGCTGGCGGTGGCCGGCACCGCGTTCCAGGGCCTGTTCCGCAATCCGCTGGTGTCGCCGGATATTCTCGGCGCCTCGTCGGGCGCAGCGCTCGGCGCGGTGATCGGCATTTTCTTTTCGCTCGGAATATTCGCGATCCAGGCGTTCGCCTTCGTCGGCGGCCTGATTGCGGTCGCCGCGGTTTATCTGATCGGCTCGGCGGTGCGCTCGCGCGATCCGATTCTCGTCCTGGTGCTCACCGGCGTGGTGATCGGCTCGCTGCTCGGCGCCGGCGTCGGGCTGATCAAGTATCTCGCCGACCCCTACAACCAGCTTCCGGCGATGACGTTCTGGCTGCTCGGCAGCCTCGCCGCGACGAGCATCGCCGATCTCGTCCCGCTGTTCGGGCCGGTCGCGCTCGGCACGCTCGTGCTCGTCGCGCTGCGCTGGCGCATGAACGTGATGTCGCTGCCGGACGAGGAGGCGCGCGCGCTCGGCCTGCCGACCGGGCCGTTGCGCATCGCGATCGTCGCTGCCGCGACGCTGGTGACGTCGGCGAGCGTCGCCACCGCCGGCATCATCGGCTGGGTCGGGCTGGTGGTGCCGCACATCGCGCGCTCGCTGGTCGGTCCGGACTTCGCGCGGCTTCTGCCGGCCGCGGCGCTGCTCGGCGGCGGCTTCCTGCTGGTGATCGACACGCTGGCGCGCACCATGGCGCCGATCGAGATTCCGCTCGGCATTCTCACGGCGCTGGTCGGCACGCCGTTCTTCATCTGGCTGCTCGCCAGCGTCTCGAGGACGTGGTCGTGATCCTCGAAGGCCGCCATCTCACCATCGGCTACAGCGACCGCACGGTGGGCCGCGACCTCGACGTCGCGCTCAACACCGGCGAGGTGCTGGCGCTGCTCGGGCCGAACGGCGGCGGCAAGACCACGCTGCTCAAGACGCTGCTCGGCCTGCTCACGCCGAAGGCCGGAGAGGTGCGGCTCGGCGGCCGGCCGCTGCGCAGCTACAGCGACCGCGAGCGCGCGCGGCTCGTCGCCTACGTGCCGCAAGTGCACAACGCGACGTTCGCGTTCCCGGTGGAGACCATCGTGCTGATGGGCCGCACCGCGCACGGCAACCTGTTCAGCCGCCCGACCGCGAACGATCGCGCCGTGGCGGCGCGCGTGCTGGAGCGCTTCGGCATCGCGCATCTCGCCGAGCGGCCCTACACCATGATCTCGGGCGGCGAGCGGCAGCTTGCGTTGCTCGCGCGCGCGCTGGCGCAGGAGCCGCAGTTCATCGTGCTCGACGAGCCGACCGCGAGCCTCGACTTCGGCAACCAGGGCAAGGTGATGCGGGAAATCCGCGCGCTGGCGGCGTCGGGTCACGGCGTGCTCTTCACCACGCACGATCCCAATCACGCGATGCGCGCCGCCGACCGCGCCTTCCTGCTGCGCGAAGGCACGCGGATCGGCGAGGGACCGGTGGCGCAGGTGCTGAACCGCGCACAGCTTGAGGCGCTGTATGGCGCGCCGGTCGAGATCGTCACCGACACGGCGACTGGAACAGGCGGCATTTTTGCCGGGATAGCGTTGAAATATCACGGAATAGTGAGCGTTCCCGCGTGTTGGTCCTGATGGTGGAAAGGCCTACACTCCCACCACCGACGCACCCATGAGGAAATGCCGATGAAAATCCTCGTTCTCGCGACCGCGCTGATCGCCGCTGTGGCGGTTGCCGCACCCGCCGAAGCCGCCAGCAAGAAGAAGCACAAGCGAGTGGCCATGCAGCAGGCCACCACCGTGTCTCAGGATCCTTACATGGTTATCGACGGCAACGGCGAAATCCTGGGTCGCGACCCGGATCCGTTCATCCGGATGATGTTGCGTAAGGACGGCAGCCTCAAAGACCAGTCCGGCCGCTGAGCTAGGCTCGACTCGAACGGCATGACAGCGTTGAAGGTCTTGAGCGCCGGCGCCGTGGAGGGGCCGGTGCGCGAACTCACGTCTGCGTTCATGCGCGATACCGGGCATGAGATCGAGCTCAGCGTCAACACCGTCGGTGCGCTGAAGGATCGCTTCGTCGCCGGCGAGAACGCCGACGTCATCCTGCTTCCGGTGCCGGCGATCGAGGCGCTGGAGAAGGCCGGCAAGGCTCGCAGGCCGCACCGATCTCGGCCGCGCCACCTGCGGCGTCGCGGTGCGCGACGGCATGCTGATGCCGGACATCTCGACGGCCGAGGCTTTCAAGCGCGCGCTGCGGAGCGCGATCAGCATCGGCGCGAACGATCCCGCGCACGGCGGCTCGTCGGGCATCTATCTCGCGGAGCTTCTGCAGAAGCTGGGCATGGCCGAGGAGCTCAAGCCGAAAATGGTGCTGGGCAAGACCGGGCGCGAGGTGGCGATGCTGGTCGCGACGGGCCGCGCCGAGCTCGGCATCACCTTCACCAGCGAATTCATCCCGGTCGAGGGCGTGCGCGTGGTCGGGCCGCTGCCCAAGGGCATGGAATACGTCAACGGCTATGCCGGCGCATTGCCGCCCGGCGCGCCGGACGCGGCCAAGGCCTACTTGAGCTTCCTGGCGAGCCCGCCGTCCAAGGCCGTGTTCAATCGCTTCGGCTTGGAGTAGTCGCGCGGGGCGCGATATAAGGCGTCATGCGCAAGGCCAAGGCACTCATCAAGCTTCCCAAAGCCCGGCAAGCCAGGCCGAAGCAACTGCTGATCAAGCCCGATCCGCTTGATCCGCGGCTGTCGCAGCGCGTCACCGGCGTCGATCAGACCGGCGCCAAGGTCGAGACCGCGGTGGTGGTCGAGCGCGCGCTGACGATCTTCCTCAATTCGCAGGAGATC
Organism: uncultured Alphaproteobacteria bacterium; assembly: GCA_963711955.1. Lineage (GTDB taxonomy): Bacteria > Pseudomonadota > Alphaproteobacteria > Rhizobiales > Xanthobacteraceae > Z2-YC6860. The sequence continues at coordinate 18,972 of CAVQGC010000001.1, forward strand.
GTCACCGCGATGACGATCGGCGATTACCCGGAATATCTCGCGATCGGCTACCTGCTCAACCAGCACATGCTGCTGCCGAACGACGTGATCACCAAGGTCGAATACGACGAGGACCTTCAGGTCGTCGTGGTGCGCACCAAGCGCCGGACCAACTACGAGAAGAAGCTGAAGAAGAAGGTGCAGACCTCCGGCTGCGCGCAGGGCACCGTGTTCGGCGACCTGATGGAGGCGCTGGAGAACGTCAAGCTGCCGGACGCCGAGCTGCGCACCTCGTGGCTCTATTCGCTGACCCACAAGATCAACACCACGCCGTCGCTCTATCTCGAGGCCGGCGCGATCCACGGCTGCGTGCTGGCGGTCGGCGACCAGCCGCTGGTCTATATGGAGGACGTCGGCCGCCACAACGCGGTCGACAAGATCGCCGGCTGGATGTTCAAGCACCGCGTGCGGCCGGACGACAAGATCTTCTACACCACCGGCCGCCTCACCTCGGAGATGGTGATCAAGACCGTGCGCATGGGCATCCCGATCCTGGTGTCGCGCTCCGGCTTCACCGCCTGGGGCGTCGAGCTGGCGCGCAAGGCGAACCTCACGCTGGTCGGTCGCGCGCGCGGCAAGCGCTTCGTCGCGCTCGCTGGCGAGGAGCGCATCGTGTTCGACCAGGACCTGCGTTTCGTCGAGGAGGAGAGCATGAAGCACCGGCGCAAAGCGGCGGTGCATGACGAGTGAGTTGCCGCCAACCCTCGGCCTCGTGCTCGCCGGCGGTCTCGCGCGCCGCATGGGCGGCGGCGACAAGCCGCTCAAGACGATCGGCGGCGTGACCATTCTCGACCGCGTGCTGTCGCGGCTGCGCGCCGCAATGCGCGTCGGTCATCATCAACGCCAACGGCGATCCGGCGCGCTTCGCCGCGACCGGCCTGCCGGTCGTCGCCGACGACGTGCCGGATTTCGCCGGACCGCTCGCCGGCATTCTCGCGGGGCTCGACTGGGCGGCGGCGCATGTCCCCGATGTCGCATTTGTCGCCAGTGCGCCGGGCGACTGCCCGTTCCTGCCGCGCGATCTGGTGGCGCGGCTCCATCAGGCGCGGCAGCAGGCCAACCTGCCGCTGGCCTGCGCGCGCTCCGGCGAATGGCGGCATCCGGTGGTGGCGCTGTGGCCGGTCGCGCTGCGCGACGACCTGCGCGCGGCGGTGACGACGAAGGCCTGCGCAAGATCGAGGTCTGGACGGCGCGGCACGGCGTCGCACTGGCGGACTGGCCGGTGTCGCCGGTCGACCCGTTCTTCAACGTCAACACGCCGGACGATGCCGCCGAGGCGGATCGTATCGCGGCGCAGCATCCGGACGCGTGAACAAATGCAAGTCCGCTTTCGCTTGAATTTGCCGCCGCCTAGATCATAATGATTCCAAATCCATAGCTCGGGACTATGGAGTCGGAGGGATACGAAAATGCGCGCCTTTGCTGCTGCTTGTGCCGCTGCACTCATCATCGCCGTCTGCGGCGCGGTGGTGCTCAACTCGGTCAACAAGTCGGCCGAACAGGCCTATTCGACGGCTGGCGCGCGGGTCTAGTCGATAGACTGTCACAAGCAGGGTGTCATCGTCCGCGAAAGCGGACGATCCAGTACCCACGGTGGCGATTTGAGCCACGATTTCTGTTTGCGATTACTGGATGCCCGCTTTCGCGGGCATGACAACCGAGGCATACGCTGACGTTTCCGCCGATATCGCACACCCTCACCCATCAGCGTTGCGTAAGACAGAAATCCGACTGTCGCGCCTTTTGCGATGGCCGTCGAATCCTCGTTGAGCTCAGCGAGCCCGTCCGTTTCCGTCAGCGACGTGATCACGCCGGCGCCCTCCTGCGGGTGCCGGATCGCTTCGATAGTGCCATCCGCGGCGCGGCGCAACGCGACGCGCACATATTCGCGGCGGCCCGATTTCTTCTTGTAGTCGAATGCCAGCCTCACCGGCAGCGCGGTGAGCGGCTCCGCCTGCGCGCCGCCGAGCCGCAGCAATAGCGGACGCACCACGCGCGCGAAGGTGACGAACGCCGCGACCGGATTGCCCGGCAGGCCGACGAACGCCGCGGCGCTTCGGCTTCCTTGGCCTGCGCCCGACACGACGCCCATCGCGACCGGCCGCCCGGGCTTGATGGCGACGCGCCAGAACCACAGCCTGCCGACTTTCTCGACCGCATCGCGCACGTGATCCGCTTCGCCGGTCGACACGCCGCCGGAGGTGAGCACCAGGTCATGATCCTTCGCGGCGGCGGCGATCGCCGAAGCGAGCACGGCGGGATTGTCCTTGAGGATGCCGAGGTCGGTGGTCTGCGCGCCGAGCCGCTCCAGCATGCCGCTGAGCAGATAGCGGTTGGCGTCGTAGAGCGCGGCGTCGGGCCGCGGCGTGCCGGGCTCGACGATCTCGTCGCCCGTAGAGAACAGCGCGACGCGCACGCGTCGGCGAACCTTGAGCTTGGTCAGCCCGACGGCGGCGGCGAGCGCCACGTCCTGCGCGGCCAGCCGCCGTCCCGCCGGCAGCACGATCGAGTCCTTGCGCACGTCCTCGCCGGCGAGCCGCCGGTTGGCGCCGCGCTTGAGTCCGGACGGCACGATCACGCTGCCGTCCTCCTCGCGCGTGTCCTCCTGCATGAACACGGTGTCGGCGCCGGCCGGCATCGGCGCCCCGGTGAAGATGCGGACCGCCTGGCCGGCCTGGACCGGCGGCGCGGCCGCGCCACCTGCGAACAGGCGGCCTGCAATCTTCAGCCGTGTCTCGGTATTGGCGTCGAGATCGCCGTGGCGCACCGCGTAGCCGTCGACCGCCGAATTGTCGAACGGCGGCAGGTCGAGCGGCGCGGCGATGTCGCTTGCCAGCACGCGGCCGCGCGCCGCGGCGAGCGTGACATCCTCGGTTTCGGTCACCGGCGTCACGCGCTCCGCGATCAGCTTCTCCATGTCGGCGACCGGCAACAGCGGCCCTGAGAACGCGAAGCAGTCGTCGGTGAGCTGGGCCATCACGCCCTCTTGAGCGCAGCCGTGGCGGTGCCGATCGGCGCGGCGTGCTTGAGCAGCAGGTCGCAGATGCCCTCGATGTCGTTGAGATCGATCACCGGGACTTTGGCGTTGGGCAGCGGCCGGTCGGACGCGACCGCCACAATGTTGGGATCCTCGGGGTGCAGCAGCGGCTTGCCGTTCTCGACCCGGTGGATTTCCAGTTTCGGGAAGCTGTCGCGCTTGAACCCTTCGACCAGCACGAGGTCCACCGGCGAGAACTTCTTGAGCAGTTCCGGCAAATCCCATTCCGGCTCGCCGCGCAGCTCATGCAGGATCGCGAAACGATTGGCCGAGCTGATGACCACCTCGCTCGCGCCGGCCGCGCGATGCATGAAGAAGTCCTTGCCCGGCTTGTCGAGGTCGAAGCCATGGTGGGCGTGCTTGAGCGTGGAGACGCGAAGGCCCCGCGCGATCAGGCGCGGCAGCGCCTTGGTGATCAGCGTGGTCTTGCCGGAGCCGCTCCAGCCCGCGAGGCCGATGATGCGCATGGCGGGGTTATAGGACGCGCCCGTTACAGCGTCGACAGCCATCGCCGGTCGCGCGCCGAAGGCCGGCGATGCAGTCGCCCTTCGATCAGCTTTCGCGCCTTTTCGGTGTGGTGCGCGCGCAGGCACGCCACAATCAGCATGTCTTCCCACAGTTCGCGCTGTGCGTGGCTGCCGCCGATCCGGACCACCTCGGGCATCAGCGGCTCGAGAATGCGGATGGCCGCCTTGTCGTCGTCGGCCGCCATGGCACGTGCGGCGTTGCATAGCCCGATCGCGACGGCGCCGGGTGCGAGCTTGCCATTCGCGTGGAGCGCTTCGAGATCGGACAAGCGGCGTTCGAGCCGCGTCGTATCGCCGATCGCAGCTGCGGCGAGAACATAGTGCAGGTCGATGAAGTGGTTTCCCGCGGTGGGAACCCGCCGGTCGCCGTAGTCGGCGATCGCGTCCCATTCGGTGTGGGGGATTTCGCGACCATCGAGTGCCAGGCGCCACAGCAGCGAGGCGCCGTCGCTCACCACGTTGATCGGCGGCGCATCCGAGACCGACGGTCCGATTAGATCCTGGAAAACCCTGTAGGCCCCTTCGCTGTCGCCGGCTTCGACGCGGAGCAGCGTCTGATGCCAGGCAAGGTGCCAGTGCATGAACCCCGAGCGCGGATGGTCATCAAGCCAGCCCGAGAGAAAGCGCTCGCCTTCCGAGGCGTCACCGAGCTCGAAATAGGTGTGAGCCAGCGCGTGCGCGACGTGGCCGTTTTGCTGCCGCAGCGCCAGCGAGCGCTGGGTTTGCTCCAGGCCAAGCGTAGGATTTCCGGCTTCGGTGTTCGACCAGCCGTGATAGGCCAGAAACCACCAGTCCTCGCCGTAGTGCCGCGCGAGGCGCGTGCAGATTGCGAGCCGCGCCTGGTCGTGATCGTTTCGCCCCGAGAATGCATAGAGACCGAACGCGCCGAGCAGCAGCAGCAGCACCATCGCGTCGCGCGGATATGCGTCGAGATGCTGCTCAGCCGCGAGTAGCGCGTCGGCGGACTTGCCTTCGATTGCGGACGCAATGACGTGGACGTGGCCGCGTTCGCGGTCGGTCGTCTTGGCCGCAAGTTTACGGGCCCGCGCCGCACAGGCGCGTGCTTCGCTGGCGTGCCCGAATGTCGCGTGCATGCGCCCACGGGCGATGTGGGCCAGCGCGAACTCCGGATCCTCCGCGATGGCGCGGTCAAGGGCCTCCTCAACGCCGTTCCAGGCTGCCAGCAGCCGGTCGAATCCATTGCGATAGGCCGCCGCCGCGGCGTCGGACTCGGTCGTCAGCGGCAGATCGAACCGGTCACGCCTCATGTGTCCACCCCGGCTCCATGCCCAGCGCCCGGATGCGCTCCCGCGTCCGTTCATCGCGCAGCGCCGACAGAAACGCCTGCACCGCAACACGCTGCGCCCGGCTCTCGACCAGGATGAAGTCGTATTCCTCCGGCGCGAGCGGCAGGAAGCCGAGCCCATAGAGCTTCGCCACCGGCTCGATCGCGATGCCCCAATCGGCGCGCGATTGCGCGACGGCGGCCGCGACCGCGTTGTGTGAGCGCGGCTGGTTGGAGTAGCCGGGCGGGCGCTTGCCGCCGAGCAGCTTGTCGATCAGCACGCGGGTGCCGGCGCCGGCGTTGCGGTTGACCATCAGGCATTTCGCATCGGCGAGCGCGGCCTCGGCCGCGTGCTGCGCGGTCTTGCCCTCGAAGCGCTGGTCGCCGGGGCGGAACAGCACGCCCTGCATGCGCTTCCATCCCTTCACCAGCGACAAGCCCGGCTCCAGCAGGTGCTTGTTGTAGATACCGGTGCCGGGATCGACGAGATGCACCGGCGCGACGTCGCATTCGCCTCGCAACGCCGCGTTGACGCCGCCCTGGCTGCCGACCGCGATGGTGCGCGCGGAGAAGCCGCGCTCGCCGAGCGCGCCGACCACGACGTCGAGCGCCACGTCGTGGCTGCCCATGATGACGACGTCCGGCGCTTTCGCCGCCTGGCCGATCAGCGTGACGCGCGCGTTGGTGCCGGCGTCGAGCGCGCTTGCCAGCGCGTCGATCTCGATGAAGCCGTCGGCCTGCGAAAAGCTCGTCACCGCGCCGGAGCCCTTCGCCGAGGGGAATGCGATCGCGCCGTCGGGCGTCTGCGCCAGCGACACCAGCACATATTCCTTGCGGCCCATCTCTGATGCGATGCGCACCGGCACGCGCGCCTCGACCGTCTCCGCAGCTTCCGGCGGCAATCCGGCGCGGGCACGGATCGCCGGCGCGACGTAGGCGTGGAATGTGAAGATCGCCGAGGTGGGAAACCCCGGCAGCACGACGACCGGCTTGCCTTCCGCGACGGCCAGGCACAGCGGCTTGCCGGGCTTCAGCGCGACGCCATGCACGAGAATGCCGGGCGCGCCGAGCTTCGATACGATTCGGTGCGAGAGATCGCCCGCGCCCTTCGAGGTGCCGCCCGACAGCACCACCATGTCGCAGTCGTCGAGCGCGCGCCGCACCGCCGTTTCGAGCGCGGCCTCGTCGTCCGGGAATGCGCCGAATGGCACCGGCTCGCCGCCGGCCTCGCTGATCGCGGCGGCAAGGATCGCGCCGTTGCTGTCATAGACGCCGCCGGGACGCAGCGCACCGCCCAGCGCGACCAGTTCGTCGCCGGTGGAGAGCACCGCGACCTTGGGCTTTCGCACCACATCGATCCCGGCGAGCCCGCAGGCCGCCAGCATGCCGATCTCGCGCGAACCGACCTTCTGGCCTTTGCGCAAGCAGCGTTTCGCCGCGTGCGATGTCGGAGCCGGCGTAGGAAATGAATTGCCCCGGCGACACGGCGCGGCGGAGCTCGATGGCCGGCACGCTCTCGATCAGCTCGGTGTGTTCGATCATCACCACGGCATCGGCGCCACGCGGCACCACGCCGCCGGTTGCGATGGTGGTGGCTGTGCCCGTCGCGACCTCGAGCTTCGGCGCGTGGCCGCAGGCGATCACCTCGGCGTTGAGCTTGATCTGTGTCGGCGCGCCGTCGCTGGCGCCCGCGGTGTCGGCCGAGCGCAGCGCGAAACCGTCGACGTTGGCGCGGTCGAACGGCGGCACGTCGAGCGGCGCGATCACGTCGTGCGCCAGCACGCGGCCGAGCGATTGCGCGAGGGCGACGTGCTCGCCGGGCAGGGGGCTGAGATCGAGCCGGCTTTCGAAGCGGCGGCGCGCCTCCTCGGCGGAAACCACTTCGAGGAACTGCTCCTGCCGTGCAGCCTCGCGCACCGCGGCAAGCAATTCGTCGTGCTTCGGGTCCGGTTTGGTCACGGCCACGGCCTCACCGGCACGCTGGTGCCAGCCTGATAGCCCTCGCTGTCGGCCGGCACCAGGATCCAGCCGTCGGCGCGGGTCAGCACCTGCATCGGAAGATAGTGTGACGCCAGCGGCTCGATGCGAAAGCCGCGCCGGCGCACCGGCACCACCTCGGCAAGGCCGAGCGGCGAAGCGACCTTCTTGGACAGTTCGGCGCTGAACGGCTGCTCCTCGATCAGCCGGAACGCAAGCCGCGCCAGCATCCGGCGGCCGACGGTGAGCCAGCCGGCCAGCGCCGCGTCGAGCCGTCCCGGCAGCAGCAGCACCGGCCGCGAGCCGATGGTGCCGAATGCGGTGGTCTCACCCGGCGTGATGCCGATGCCGTGGAACGCGACCTTGCCGGCGCGTTCGAGCGCGCGCACGCTTTTGTCGTTGGCGCCCGAGCCGGTGCCGCCGATCGCCACGACGGCGTCAAAGTCGTGGGCATCGGCGCCGCCGTCGTTCAGTGCGGCTTCAAGTGTATCGGCCTTTATTGATGCGACGCCGCCCTCGGCCTCGATCGCGCTGGCGATCAATGATGCCGCGGCGCCGATGATCTTTCCGCCGCCGGCACGCACCACGCGCAGGCGCGGCTCGCGGATCGGCACGCGGTCGATGCCGAGCGCAAGCAGCGCCGCCACATCGATGCGGCGCAGCCGCCCGCCGGTCATCTTCAATATGACGCCGGGCGTTGCATCCGCACCGGCCGGCAGCACGCCTTCACCGGGCGCGACGGCCGCCAGCGCCTGCATCGTCTTGCCTTGCATCGATACGGCATCGAGCGCCGCCACGGCGTCGGTACTGGCAGGCATCCGCTCGCCGGTGCCGATGCGCAGCGGCGCGGGCGACAGCGGCAGCGGCGTGTACGACGTGGCGTCGGTGGTCGTGTCGGCGCGCACCGCGTAGCCGTCGCGCAGCGCCAGCGCAAATTCGGGATGGCTCGCTGCCGCCGCGACGTCGGCGGCGAGCGTCTTGCCGAGCGCGTTCGCAATCGTTTCCTCGCGCGGCTCGACCGGCCCGACACCGATGTCGAAGCTGGACAGCACGTCGGCGAGCGGGGTGAGCCGCGCGATCCGCTGCAGTTCGGAATCCGCAACCATGCGGGGAACTTGACGTGATAAAAGCAGGGTGTCCAGTGTTCCCGAAGGGTTAAGCGGCTGCTTTCATGACGGAATCCAAGATCAGCATGCGCGGGCTGAAATGTCCGCTGCCGGCGCTCAAGACGCGCAAGCTGCTCGCGCGTATGAAAGCCGGCGAGGTGCTGGTGATCGAGTGCACCGACCCGCTGACCACGATCGACATTCCCAATCTGCTGAGAGAGACGGGCGATCGGCTGGAGGACAGCAGCAAGAAGGGCAAGGTGCTGACGTTCAGGATCGTGAAGGGTTGAGGGGAGATGGGCGCATGGCCCTGCGCCGCCCCAATCTCGGTGTCATGCCCCGCGAAGGCGGGGCATCCAGTACCAACGGTGCTTATTGGATCGCCCGCTTTCGCGGGCGATCACAGCGGTGTTGTTGGCGGCAGGTAACGGCCCTACCACTTCATCAGCGTCTTGGTGGCCGTCTCGTTGTCCTTGAGGAACTTGCGGTAGGCGTCGCCCTTGACGGGGTCGGGATCGAGCGAGAGCGCCTCGGCCTTGGCCTTGTGCTCCGGCGAAGCGATGGTCTTCTCCAGCGCCGCGATCAGCGCGTTCTTGACGTCGTCCGGCAGTCCGGCCGGCGCCGCGATGCCGCGCGACGTTGACCACACCTCGTTGAAGCCCTGCTCGCGGAAGGTCGGCACGTTGGGGATGAACTTCGAGCGTGCCGGCGACATCACGCCGAGCGCGCGCACCACGCCAGCCTTCACGTCCTCGGCGCCTTCGCTGACGTTGCAGGCATAGACGTCGATGTTGCCGCCCAGCACCTGGGTCTTGCCTTCCGGCGTGCCCTTGAAGTGCACCATCTGGAACGTGGTGCCGTTGTTGGCGCCGATGCCGAGCACCGCGACATGATCGTCGGTGCCATAGCCGCCACCGTTGAGCGTGATGGTGCCGGGCTTCTTCTTCGCTTCCTCGATCACGTCCTTCACGGTCTTGAAGCGGCTGTCCGGCCTCACCGACCACATGTTGTAGTCGGTGACGTGATTGATCAGCGGCGTGAAGCTTTCGAGGTTCTCCTTGCGTCCGCCGCCCGATTGCTTGTCGAGATAGCCGGCGAATATGTTCGGCACGTTGATGTAGCCGATGGTGTAGCCGTCGGGCTTTGACTGCGCGAGCGAGCCCCAGCCGATCCAGCCGCCGCCGCCGGCGCGGTTCTCCACCGTCACGGTCTTGCCGAGGATCGGCTCGAAGTCGCGCGCCAGCAGGCGCGCCGAGATATCGCTGCCGCCGCCGGCGCTGTAGGGCACGATGATGAGAACGCCGCGCGCCGGAAATGCCTGCGCGCCGGCCGGACGGATGCCGCCGAGCGCCAGCGCCGAAGCGCCGGCCGCCGTACCGAGGAATCCACGTCTGTTGATGGTCGTCATGATCCTCCCCTTATCCGGCTCGATGACCGGTTGTTGCGCTTATCGTATCACCTTTGTCTGACTGTTGCTGAGCTACTTCTTTTCCTGGGTGAGGCCGGCTGCCTTCATCACCGGGCCCCAGACCGCGGTCTCCTTGTCGATGAAGGCGGCGTATTGCTCCGGTGTCATCGGATCGACGATCAGGCCGTCGCGCTTCATGCGCTCGGCGATCTCGGGCTTGGCCAGGCCGCGAAGGATTTCCTCGTTGATCTTCTTGACCAGGGACTTCGGCATCGCGGCCGGACCGGAGATGCCGAACCAGATCGACGCCTCCAGGTCGTAGCCCTGCTCCTTGAAGGTCGGAATGTCCGGCCAGTCCGGCATCCGCTTGCGCGGTCGAGACGGCCAAGCCGTCGAGCGTCTTGGCGCGAATATAGCCCGCGGTCGACGTCACGGTCTGCGATGACCAGACAATGTGATTGCCGACCAGATCGGCCAGCGCCTGCGAGGCGCCTTTATACGGCACGTGTTCGGCCTTGATGTTGGCCAAGTTAATGAAATTCAGTGCAACAAGATGGCCCATGCTGCCGAGGCCGGATGACGAATAGCTCAGCGACTCCTTTTTGCCGCGCTCGACAAAGTCTTTGAGATTCTTGAAGCCGCTCTTCGGGTTGGTCGACAGCAACACCGGCGAGCCCGCGACCATCACGATGTTGGCCAGATCCTTCTTCGGATCGTAGCCGAGATCGGCCCTGCTCATCGGGTGCAGCACGAGATGCGAGATGTTGGCGATGCCGATGGTGTAGAGGTCGGGCGAATCGACAATGGCCTTGATGCCGATCTGGCCGCCGGCGCCGGCGCGCACCTCGACGAAGAACTGCTGCTTGAAGGCGGTCGATAGATGGTCGGCGACGATACGGGCGAGAATGTCGGCGCTGCCGCCGGCGGCGAAGGTCGAGATCACCCGCACCGGGCGGTTCGGCCAATCGTCGTGGCTTTGTGCGCTGGCCGCGGTGGTCAGCAGCGCGCTCACTGCGAGCGTCGCGAAAAACCGCCTCATTGCATGTCACTCCCATTCGCCGTCGTGAGCAGAAAGTGTAGGGGAACGGCAACCCGGCGAGCAACTTGCCAACTTTGGGACGGCGCCGGAACCATGGACAACACGTCACAGATCGGTGATTGTCCTGACCGTGCTCGTGTCCTTTTGCTGAAGCAGACGCCATGCCATTTCCTCAAGCTTCCCAAGCGCTTGCGCGCTTCACCGTGCTCGACCTGACCCGCGTGCGGTCTGGCCCCACCTGCGTGCGACAACTCGCCGACTGGGGCGCCAATGTCATCAAGATCGAGATGCCGCCGGACGAGAAGGGCGGCGAGGGGATGGGCGGGCCGCGCGAGGGCTCGGACTTCCAGAATTTGCACCGCAACAAGCGCAGCATGACGCTGAACTTGAAGGATCCCGCGGGCCGCGCCGCGCTGCTCAAGATGGTCGAGAAGGCCGACGTCGTTGTCGAGAACTTCCGGCCCGACGTGAAGCGGCGGCTCGGCGTCGACTACGCAGACCTCAAGAAGGTCAACAAGCGGATCGTGCTGGGCAGCATCTCGGGCTTCGGTCAGGATGGGCCGTACGAGGGCCGTCCGGGCTTCGACCAGATCGCGCAGGGCATGGGCGGGCTGATGTCGATCACCGGCCTGCCGGGGCAGGGACCGGTGCGCGTCGGCATCCCGGTCGCGGACCTTTGCGCAGGGCTGTTCTGCGCGCTCGGCATTCTCACCGCGCTGCACGAGCGCGAGGTGTCGGGCGAAGGGCAGCACGTCACCACCTCGCTGCTGCAGGCGCAGATCTTCATGCTCGACTTCCAGGCCTCGCGCTGGCTGCAAAACCAGGAGGTCGCCAAGCAGGCCGGCAACGATCATCCGACCTCGATCCCGACCGGCGTGTTCAAGACCACCGACGGCCACATCAATATCGCGACGACCGGCGGGCCGATCTGGGAGCGGTTCTGCCGCGCGCTCGGCGCCGATGCGATGCTGCAAAATCCGGACTACGCCTCCACCAAGCTGCGCTCGCAGAACCGCAAAGTGCTGAACGAAGAGATCGGCGCCTATACGGCGAAAAAGTCGAGCGCGGAATGGATCGACATCTTCAACAAGGCCGGCGTGCCGTGCGGGCCGATCTACAGCATCGATCAGGTGTTCGCCGATCCGCAGGTCAAGCATCTCGGCATCGCGCAGAGCACGCCGAAGAAGGACGGCAGCCCGCTGGGCCTGGTCGGCCAACCGATGACGCTGTCGCGCACGCCGAGCAGGATGGCGGTGCGGCCGCCGGCGCTCGGCGAGCACACCGACGAGGTGCTAAGGAGTTCGGGTTCAGCGCCGGCGAGATCGCCGCGCTGCAGGCAAGCCAAGGCCGTATGACGCGCTCAATCGAGGGTCGCAAATCATGAACCAGCCCGCAACCGCAGCGTTCCCGACGCCAAGTCCTATGCCGACAACAAGATGCTGTCGCGCAAGGAAGGCCGCGTCGGCTACGTGATCTACAACAACGTCGAGAAGCACAACGCGGTCTCGCTCGACATGTGGGAGGCTGCGGTCGGCATCCTGGACGACTTCAGGAGCGATCCGAACATCACCGTCGTGGTGGTGACCGGCGCGGGCGGCAAGGCATTCGTCTCCGGCGCCGACATCTCGAAGTTCGAGAAGGAACGCTCCGACGACGCCGCGGTGGCGCGCTACGGCGCCAAGGTCGAGGCGAGCTATCGCCGCCTTCCACGAGTTCCCGAAGCCGACCATCGCGATGATCCGCGGCTACTGCATCGGCGGCGGCATGGGGCTCGCCACCTGCTGCGACATCCGCGTCTGCACGGAAGGCTCCAAGTTCGGGGTTCCCGCCGCCAAGCTTGGCCTGGGCTACGGCTATCCCGGCCTCAAGCGGCTGGTGGACATCGTCGGGCCGTCGTTTGCGATGGAAATCTTCTACACGGCGCGGCAATTCACCGCAGCGGACGCCCAGATGATGGGTCTGGTGAATAGAGTGGTGCCGGACGCGCCCGGCGAGCTTGAAAAGTATGTGAAGGATTACGCCGACACGATCGCCGGCAATGCGCCGCTGACCATCAAGGCCGTGAAGGCACGGTTGCGCAGGTGATGAAGGAAGACAGCAAGCGCGACATCGCGAGCTCGCAGGCGCTGGTCGAGGCTTGCTTCAGGAGCAGCGACTACCAGGAAGGCCGCAAGGCGTTCATGGAGAAGCGCAAGCCGGTGTTTACCGGGACCTGAGCATGATCCCGAAAAGTGGGAACCGGTTTCGGGAAAGATCATGCTCAAGGCACAATGGAAGCTCCCGCGGTACGCGGTGTTTGTGTGACAAGGCGCAGCAGCGCGCTCTAGGGGGGACTTGTGGCGTCGGTTGAACTGCGTGGCTTGACGAAGCACTACGGTCCGAATGCGGTCGTCGACAACGTGTCGCTGCTGATCGAGCACGGCAGCCTGGTCTGCCTGCTGGGGCCATCGGGTTGCGGCAAGACCACGACGCTGCGGCTGATCGCCGGATTCGTCGAGCCGACCGGCGGCGAAATCCGCGTCGGCGAGCGCGTGGTGTCGACGCCGCTCGCAATCGCTGCCGCCGGAGCGGCGCAACATGTCGATGATCTTCCAGAGCTACGCGCTGTGGCCGCACATGACGGTGGCGGAGAACATCGTCTACGGCCTGAAGCTGCGGAAGATCGACAGCGGCACCATCAAGAAGAAGCTCGACGCCATCCTGGCCACCACGCGGCTCGCGGTGCTGGCAGAGCGCTATCCCGGCGAGTTGTCGGGCGGCCAGCAGCAGCGCGTCGCGCTTGCGCGCGCGCTGATCGTGGAGCCGGAGACGCTGCTGCTCGACGAGCCGCTGTCCAACCTCGATGCCAATCTGCGCGAGGAGATGCGCTTCGAGATCAGGCGGCTGCACGACGAGTACCGCTACACCACGGTCTATGTCACCCACGACCAGTCCGAGGCGATGACCACCTCCGACGTGATCGCGGTGATGAACGCCGGCAAGATCGAGCAGGCCGGCTCGCCGGAGGAGGTCTACGACCGCCCGCGCTCGGAGTTCGTGGCGCGCTTCATCGGCATGAGCAACGTGATCAAGGGCAAGGCGCTGGACGCCGACACCGTGTCGGTTGCGGGAACGCCGTTGCGCGTGACCGGCGGGCCGCTCAAGACCGGGCGGTGATGCTGCGGTGTCGGTCCGCCAGCAGAACATCCGGCTGCTCGCCAAGGAGCCGGACGCCAAGGACAACATGCTGTCCGCCAAGGTGATGCGGCAGGTGTTCCTCGGCTCGAACCGCGACTATATGGTGGAGATCGCGGACGGCACCCAGGTGCGCGTGGTGACGGCGGCCAGCGAAAGCGTGCCGCCGGGCGCCACGGTCTGGCTGCATCTGCCGCCCGACCGGTGCCGGGCGCTGACCGGCTGATTGGCTATTTAAAAAGGACAAGGGAAGGAAACGACCATGACCCGACGCTTCAACCGGCGCGATGTCCTGAAAGGTTCGAGCGCGATGGCGCTCACCGTGTACGCGACGCCGATTCGCGCACAGGCGCCCGCAGCGGATACCATTACGCCGCAGCTGATCGAGGCGGCCAAGAAAGAGGGCCGCGTCGTCTATTACACCGCGATCGATCTCGTCGTGGCTGAGCGCATCGCCAAGGCGTTCGAGGCGAAGTTCCGGCGTCCCGGTGCGCGTCGAGCGCACCGGGGCCGAGCGCGTGTTCCAGCGCATCGGCCAGGAGTATACGAGCAAGATCCACGCGGTCGACGTGGTGAACTCCTCGGACGCCGCGCATTTCATCGTGTGGAAGCGCCAGGGCATCCTCGCGCCGCACGTGCCGGAGGACGTCGCCAAGCATTATTCCGCCGAGCACAAGGACGCCGACGGCATGCACGCCAACTTCCGCGCCGGCATGAGCGTGATCGGCTACAACACCACCATGGTGAAGGCGGAGGAGGCGCCGAAGAGTTTCGCCGATCTGCTCGATCCGAAATGGATGGGCAAGATGGTCAAGGCGCATCCGTCCTACAGCGGCAACGTGATGACCGCGACGTTCCAGATCACCCGCGATCTCGGCTGGGATTATCTAGAGAAGCTCGCCAGGCAGAAGGTCATGCAGGTGCAGTCGTCCACCGATCCGCCGAAGAAGCTTGCGCTCGGCGAGCGCGCGGTGATGGTCGACGGCAACGAGTACAACGCGCTGCAGCTCAAGGAAAAGGGCGATCCGATCGAGATCGTCTATCCCACCGAAGGCACGCCGATGGCGGTCGGCCCGAACGCGATCTTCAAGGCGGCGCCGAATCCGAACGCCGCGCGGCTGTTCAACAACTGGTGTTTCACCGCGGAGTGCCAGCAGCTCATCATCAACGTCGGCTCGCTGCGCTCGCTGCATCCGCAGGCCAAGGAAAAGCCGGCCTGGCGTTCGCTCAAGGACATCAAGACGATGAAGGACGACGCGGCGGGCGTCGAGAAGGCGGCCGCCGACATCAAGGCACGCTACACCAAGATTTTCGGAGTCTAGTTGCGGCGTCATCACCGGCCGCGCCCATAAGCGCGTTTACGCGCGTCTTCGACGCGCTATGGGCGCGAGTCCCGGTGATCCCGGCAAGGTAGGCAACGTGCTCACCTGATCGGGATGGCCGGGACAAGCCCGGCCATGACCAGAGGGAGGAGTATCATGCGAACAAAAGTCACCCGGCGCAGCGTGCTCAAGGCGGGCACCGCGCTCGCCGCCACCACCGCCTTCTCCGCGTCGGTTATCTCTCGCGCGCCGGCCGCCGAGGCGGTCACGCCAGCGCTGATCGAGGCGGCGAAGAAGGAAGGCAAGGCGGTCTGGTACACTTCGGTCGACTTGCCGCTTGCCGAGCGCGTCGCCCGCTCGTTCGAGGCGAAGTATCCGGGCGTCGCGGCGCGCGTCGAGCGCACCGGCGCCGAGCGCGTGTTCCAGCGCATCGGCCAGGAGTACGCGGCCAAGATCCACGCGGTCGACATCGTCAACTCCTCGGACGCCGCGCACCTGATCGTGTGGAAGCGCCAAGGCATCCTGGCGCCCTATGTGCCGGAAGACGTCGCCAAGCACTATTCCGCCGAGCACAAGGATCCGGACGGCCAGTTCGCCAGCTTCCGCGTGTTCCTCTGCCCGGTCGCCTACAACACCAACCTGGTGAAGTCCGGCGAGCAGCCGAAGAGCTTCGCCGACCTGCTCGATCCGAAATGGACCGGCAAGATCGTCAAGGCGCATCCGTCCTACAGCGGCACCATCCTGACCGCGACCTACCAGATGGCGCGCGACATCGGCTGGCCGTACTTCGAGAAGCTGGCGCAGCAGAAGGTCATGCAGGTGCAGTCGGCGTCCGACCCGCCGAAGAAGCTGGCGCTCGGCGAGCGCGCCGTCATGGCCGACGGCGTCGAGTACGTCTGCTTCCAGCTCAAGGAGAAGGGCGATCCGGTCGAGCTGGTCTATCCGACCGAGGGCACGCCGCTGATCATCGGGCCGAACGCGGTCTTCAAGAACGCGCCGAACCCGAATGCCGCGCGTCTGCTGCAAAGCTACATGTTTTCCGCCGAATGCCAGCAGATCTGCATCGACGCCGGCGGGCTGCGCTCGGCCCATGCGCTGACCAAGGAGAAGGCCGGCCGCAAGCCGTTGAAGGACATCAAGCTGATGAAGGACGACGCGGCGGCGGTCGAGAAGGAGAGCGAGAACATCAAGAAGCGCTACACGCAGTTGTTCAAGGTGTGAGATGTCGACACAATTGTCATCGCCCGCGACCCGCCTACGCCAAATGGCTTCGGCGGGCGAGCCCCCCAGTCCGCCGGAGCTTCAGCGAAGGCGGAAAGCGGGCGATCCAGTAACCACCGAGCGTACTGGATGCCCCGCTTTCGCGGGGCATGACAGCGAAGTGTAGGAACGAGATGCGACCATCTCGGCGCAGCGTACTCAAAGGTTCAAGCGCCCTGGCCCTCGCCAGCTTGGCATCCACCCGCGTGCTCTCCGCCGCGCCGCCGGCCGAGGCCATCACGCCGGAGCTGATCGCTGCGGCGAAGAAGGAAGGCCAGGTCCGCTACTATACCTCGGTCGATCTCGCGATGGCAGAGCGCATCTCCAAGGTTTTCGAGGCGCGCTTCCCCGGCATCAGCGTCAAGGTCGAGCGCACCGGCGCCGAGCGCGTGTTCCAGCGCATCGGCCAGGAGTATGGCAGCCGGATTCACTCGGTCGACGTGGTCAACTCGTCGGACGCCGCGCATTTCATCGTCTGGAAGCGCAACGGCTGGCTTGCGCCCTACGTGTCCGAGGATGTCGCCAAACATTACGCCGCCGAGCACAAGGACGCGGACGGCCAGTTCGCGGGCTTCCGCCTGATGCTCAGCGTGATCGGCTTCAACACCAACATGGTGAAGCCGGAGGAGGCGCCGAAGGGCCACGCCGACCTGCTCGAGGCGAAATGGAAGGGCAAGCTGGTCAAGGCGCATCCGTCCTACAGCGGCACCATCATGACCGCGACCCAGCAACTGGTGCGTGACATCGGCTGGGGCTACTTCGAGAAGCTCGCCCAGCAGAATGTCATGCAGGTGCAGTCCGCCGCCGATACGCCGAAGAAGATCTCGCTCGGCGAACGCGCCATCCAGGCCGACGGCAACGAGTACAATCTGATCCTGCTCAAGGAGCAGGGCCAGCCGGTCGAGCCGGTCTATGCCATCGAGGGCACGCCACAGATCGTCGGCCCGAACGGCATCTTCAAGAACGCGCCGAACCCGAACGCGGCGCGGCTGTTCCAGAACTGGTCGTTCACCGCGGAGTGCCAGCAGCTCATCATCGATGTGGCCGCGCTGCGCTCGCTGCACCCGCAGGCCAAGGAAAAGCCCGGCCGCAAGCCGCTGAAGGACATCAAGGCTCTCAAGGAAGACGCCGTCGCGGTGGAAAAGCAAAGCGACGAGATCAAGAAAAGGTACAGCCAATTGTTCAAGGTTTAGCGCACGATCGCGCTACAATGGGACTGTCATCGCCCGCGCAGGCGGGCGATCCAGTACCCTCGGTGAAACAGTGAATACTGGATGCCCGCTTCCGCGGGCGTGACAGCGGAATAGGAGGAAAGGTCAATGCGCAATTCAAAGCTCACCCGACGCACCATCCTGAAAGGCACCACCGCGCTCGCCGCCACCGCGGTGTTCGCCGAGCCGATCCGCGCGCAGGCTCCGGCTGCCGCGCCGATCACGCCCGCGCTGATCGAGGCGGCGAAGAAAGAAGGCAAGATCGCCTTTTACACCGCGATGGACCTCGACTTCGCGCAGCGTCTCGGCAAGGCATTCGAAGCCAAGTACGGCATCGCGGTCCGCGTCGAGCGCTCCGGCGCCGAGCGGGTGTTCACCCGGATCGGCCAGGAGTACACCGCCAATATCCGCGCGGTCGACGTCGCCAACACCGCGGACGCCGCGCACTGCATCGTGTGGACCCGCAACGGCTGGCTCGAGCCCTACCTCCCGGAAGAGGTCGCCCAGCACTACGACAAGGCCTACTACGATCCCAACGGGCTCCATATCACCACGCGCATCCTGGTGTGCCCGATCGCCTACAACACCAACCTGGTGAAGAAGGAAGAGGCGCCGAAAAGCTATGCCGACCTGCTCGATCCCAAGTGGTCGGGCAAGATGGTCAAGGCGCACCCCGCCTACAGCGGCACCATCATGAATGCGACGTTCCAGATCGCGCGCGACATCGGCTGGGACTACTTCGAGAAGCTCGCCAAGCAGCGCGTCATGCAGGTGCAGTCGGCGACCGATACGCCGAAGAAGATCCAGCTCGGCGAGCGCGCCGTGATGGTCGACGGCGCCGGCTACCTGGTGATCCGTTACAAGGAGGAGGGCGCTCCCCTCGAGGTGGTCTATCCGGAGGAGGGTACGCCGCTTGCTGCCGGCCCGAGCGTGCTGTTCAAGGGCTCGCCCAACCCGAACGCCGGCAAGCTGTTCCAGAACTGGATGCACACCCGCGAGGCGCAGCAGTTCCTGGTCGACTGGGCGCGGCAATATTCGGCGCACAAGCAGACGGTGGAGAAGCCGAGCGTGCGGTCGCTGCGTGACATCAAGCTGATGAAGGAGGACCCCGCCGGCGTGGAGAAGGGTGCCGACGACATCAAGAAGCGCTACGCAGCGATTTTCAAGGTGTGACGCGTTAACACACCGCTGTCTTTCGCGGGCATGACACCGAATGTAAGTTGAGAGTGAATCAGGAGCATAAGTGACCATCGCACTCCCCGCTGAGCTGGCCGACCGCCGCCGCATCACGTTCGACTTCACCTGGCCGGTGATGTTCGCCTTCATGGCGCTGCTGTGCGTGCTGATCGTGCTGCCGATCTCGTGGCTGGTGTACTACAGCCTCACCACGGTCGACGCGGCGACGCAGGCGCGCTCGTTCTCGCTCGATCAGTTCAGAACGCTGTTCAGCGAGCCGGAGTTTCTCGACCCGCTGATGACCACCTTCATCGTCGCGGTCTGCTCCAGCATCGCGTGCTGCGTCGTCGCCGCGCCGATGGGCTGGCTGGTGGCGCGCACCGACATGCCGATGACGCGCACCATCCGCGCGCTGGTGACGGCCTCGTTCGTCACGCCGCCGTTCCTCGGCGCGGTGGCGTGGGAAATCCTCGCCGCGCCGAACAGCGGGCTTCTCAACAAGCTCTACCGCGTCATCACCGGCGCGCCGCAGGACGAGTACCTGTTCAACATCTACTCCCTGCCGGGGCTGATCTTCGTGATCGCCTGCTACACGTTCCCTTACGTGTTCGTGCTGATCGCCAACGCGCTCGATCGCATTCCGAGCGATCTCGAGGACGCCTCCGCGATGCTCGGCGCGCGCGCCTGGGACACCGCGCGGCGCATCACCATTCCGCTCGCTTTGCCCGCGTTGCTTGCCGGCGCGCTGATCGCGTTCCTGCAGGCGATGATCCTGTTCGGCTCGCCGGCGATTTTGGCGCTGCCGGCCGGCTTCCACACCATGACCACCAAGATCTGGAGCCTGTTCCAGTATCCGCCCAAGCCCGAGCTCGCCGCCGCGGCGTCGCTGCCGCTGCTGGTGCTCACCGTCATCCTGCTGCGCGGCCAGGCCATGATCCTCGGCCGCAAGGGCTACACCGTGGTCGGCGGCAAGGGCGCCGAGCCGCGCCTGATCAAGCTCGGCTGGTGGCTCGTGCCGGCCGGCGCTTTCGTGATCATCGTGCTGATGCTGCCGGTGTTCCTGCCGTACTTCGCGCTGTTCAACGCCGCCTTCTCGCCGATCGCGACCACGCTGGTGACGCCGTGGAACGCGACGATGCACAACATCTATTTCACGTTCTTCGAGCTGTCCTCGACCAAGGTTGCGCTGAAGAACACCTTCATCCTCGGTGCCATGTCGGCGACGCTGGGCACGCTGCTCGCGCTGGTCATCAGCTATCTCACCGCGCGGCAGGCGGTGCGCGGCTACAAGGTGCTCGCGTTCCTTGCCACCGCGCCGATCGCGATTCCCGGAATCGTGCTGGGCGTCGGCCTGTTCCTCAGCTACACGCGGCCGCCGCTGGTGCTCTATGGCACGCTGTGGATCCTGCTGATCGCCTACATCACCATCGAGCTGCCCGCCGCCTACCAGCAATTGCAGTCGGCGTTCCGCTCGGTGCATCCCGAGCTGGAGGAGGCGAGCCGCATGCTCGGCGCGACGCGGCTGCGCGCGCTGCGCGACGTCACCGCGCCCTTGTTGCGAACAAGCGTGCTGGCGACCTGGTGCTTCATCTTCGTCTCGACCATCCGCGAATTGTCCGCCGCCGTGATGCTGTTCACGTCGGAGACCAAGGTCGTGTCGGTGTTGATCTTCGATCTCAAGGAATCCGGCGATCTCGGCGCC
The DNA here is from genome assembly GCA_963711955.1 of uncultured Alphaproteobacteria bacterium. Classification (GTDB taxonomy): domain Bacteria; phylum Pseudomonadota; class Alphaproteobacteria; order Rhizobiales; family Xanthobacteraceae; genus Z2-YC6860. Next base: position 39,235 of record CAVQGC010000001.1, read on the forward strand.
ATCTCGGTGCTGGGCATTTCCATGCTGATCCTCACCTTCATCGTGGTGGTTGCCGTCAATCGCATCCCGGGATTTGGAGCGGGAACGCGATTGCGGAATACTTAGGTTGCTGAGCCACCCACCACTTGTCATGCCCCGCGAAAGCGGGGCATCCAGTACGCCCGATGGTTACTGGATCGCCCGCTTGCGCGGGCGATGACACCGAGAATGGAGTTGAAGCGGGGGACCGTGGATAAGCTTCCCGATATTGCCGTTGCCGAGCACCTTGCCGACCGCATTGCCGCGGTCGGGCAACTGCCCGACGCCGTCCGCGCCAAATGCGAGGAAACCCTGATCGATGTCGTCGGGCTCTGCCTCGCGGCGCGCAACGAGGACTACGTGCAGGCCGCGCTGAACGGCTGGGACGATGACGGCCCCTGCACCGCGATCGGGCATAAGCGCACCCTCTCCGCCGCGGGCGCCGCGTTCGTCAACGGCACCGCGGCGCACGGCGAGGATTTCGACGACACCTTCGAAGGCGGGCCGGTCCATGCCGGCGCGGTGCTGGTGCCGGCGGTCCTGGCGGCGTGCGAGCGCTACGGCATCGACGGTGCGGCTGTTCTCAAAGGCATCGCGGTCGGCATCGAAACCATGTGCCGGCTCTCGACCGTGGCGCCGACCAAGGCGCACAAGGCGGGCTTCCATCCCACCGCGGTCTATGGCGCGGCCGGCGCGGCGGCCGGCGTCGCCACCGCGCTGGGGCTCGACCGGAAGCAGACGGTCGACGCGCTCGGCATCGTCGGCTCGATGGCGTCGGGCATCATCGAATATCTCGCCGAGGGGACCTGGACCAAGCGCATGCACGCCGGCTGGGCGGCGCAATCGGGCCTGCGCGCCGCACTGCTGGCGCGCGCCGGCTTCCAGGGGCCGCGCACCGTGTTCGAGGGCACGCATGGGCTGTTCCACGGCTTCGCCAACACGCTCGACGGCGACTACAACGCGCTGATCGGCGATTTCGGCCAGCGCTGGGTGACGCAGACGCTGGCCTTCAAGCCGTACCCGTGCGGGACCATGACGCACCCGTATATCGACTGCGCGCGGCGGCTCGGGCAGCGCATCAAGGCTGACGACGTGGCCGAGATGATCTGCGACGTCGGCGAGGGGACCGTGCATCGCCTCTGGGAGCCGCTCGCCGCCAAGCAGACGCCCAAGAACGGCTATTCGGCCAAGTTCTCGCAGCCGTATTGCATCGCGACCGGCTTCATCCGCGGCAATGTTGGCTTGGCCGACTTCACCGACGCGGCCGTCAAGGACAGGGCGCTGCTCGCGCTCGCCGGCAAGGTCCGCTACCGGATCGACCCGGACAATCCATACCCCAGGAATTTCACCGGCCACATCCGCGTCACCTTGCGCGACGGCAGCGTGGTGGAGGAGCGCCAGCCGCACATGCGGGGTGGGGCGCACGAGCCGCTGACGCGGGCGGATATCGAGGACAAGTTCATGCTCAACGCCCGGCACGGCGGCTGCGATTCGGCGGGCGCGAAGGCTGCCTTGGATATCGCGGCAGGCATGTTCAATGGGCGGATCGACCTGTCGCGATTGAGGGGATAAGACTTACGAGACTGTCGTCCCCGCGAAAGCGGGGACCCATCGTGCAGCGGACTCGTGGATTAATGGGTCCCCGCTTTCGCGGGGACGACAGCGGAGAAAGCTTCTCGGTGACCCTCCCCAAATTCCACTATGGCTTCGTCATCGCCGGCGTCACCTTCATGGTGCTGCTGATCGGCGCCGGCATGCGTGCCGTGCCGGGCGTGTTCGTGGTGCCGTTCGAAACCGAGTTCGGCTGGAGCCGCGCCACCATCTCGCTCGCGGTCGGGGTCTGCATCGGGCTGTACGGCCTGATGGCGCCGTTCTCCGCCGCGACGATGGACCGGTTCGGCGTGCGCGGCACCATGATCGGCGCGCTGTGCGTGATCGGCACCGGCGTGGCGCTGCTGCCGCTGATGACGCAATCCTGGCAGCTCATCGTGCTGTGGGGTGTGTTCGTCGGCTCCGGCATCGGCTTCGTCGCCAACGTGCTGGCCGCGATCGTGGCGACGCGCTGGTTCGTGGCGCGGCGCGGCCTGGTGATGGGCATGCTCTCCTCCGCCACGGCCGCCGGACAGCTTCTGTTCCTGCCGCCGCTCGCCATCATCGCGGCGACTTACGGCTGGCGCTCCATGGTTGGCGTGCTGGCCACCGCTATCCTGTGCCTGATCCCGCTGGTGGCGCTGCTGATGCGCAACCGCCCCGAGGACATCGGCCTGCGCGCCTACGGCGAGACCGCCGACGCGAAGCCGCCGGAGCGCACCACCGGCAATCCGATCCGCAACGCGTTCCGCGCGCTGGGCTTTGGCCTGCGCCACCGCGACTTCTATCTGCTCGCCGGCACGTTCTTCGTCTGCGGCGCGTCCACCAACGGGCTGATCGGCACGCATCTGATCCCGGCCTGCATCGACAACGGCATCCCGGAGATCATGGCGGCGAGCCTGCTTGCCTCGATGGCGATCTTCAACTTCATCGGCGCCACCGGCTCGGGCTATCTCAGCGACCGCGTCGACTGCCGCGTGCTGCTCTGCGTCTATTACGCGCTGCGCGGGCTGTCGCTTCTCTTTTTGCCGTTCTCGTTCGACACCTTCTACACGCTGTCGCTGTTCGCGGTGTTCTACGGCCTCGACTGGATCGCCACCATCCCGCCGACCGTGAAGCTGATCGGCCAGAGCTTCGGCCGCGAGAAGACCGCGGTGATGTACGGCTGGATCACCTGCTGCCACCAATTCGGCGGCGCCAGCGCGGCGTTCTTCGGCGGCGTGCTGCGGGTCAATTTCGACACCTACATGCACGCCTTCATGATCTCGGGCCTGATGTGCCTGATCGCGGCGATCATGGCGCTGTTCATCGGCTACAATCGCGAGCAGCCGGTCAAGCCGGCGGTGGCGGCGGCGTAGCGACACACTGGGTGTCATCGCCCGCGACCCGCCTACGCACAAGGCTTCGGCGGGTTGGACCGAGTCCGCCGGAGCTTCAGCGAAGGCGGAAAGCGGGCGATCCAGTACACACCGCCTTGGAAATGGGGCAGGTTATCGTCCGATCTTGAGGATCATGATTACTGGATGCCCGCTTTCGCGGGCATGACACCGGGAGTGAGGAAACGCATGCCCTTCGACAAAGAACTCGCCGGCCGCGTCGCCATCATCACCGGCGCCGGCCGCAGCATCGGCCGCGAGATGGCGATCGAGCTTGCCTCCGCCGGCTGCAACGTGGTCGTCAACGTGCGCAGCAACCGCGCCGAGGCGGAGGAGGTGGTGAAGGCCGTCGAGGCGAAGGGCGCGCGCGGCCTGGTCGCGGTCGCCGATGTGGTCGACGCCGCAGCGGTCAACGCCATGGCGCAAGTCCGCGCTCAAGACCTTCGGCCGCATCGATTACCTGATCAACAACGCCGCGCTGCGCCAGGAGAAGACCATCGAGGAGATGACCTTCGAGGACTGGCGCTTCATCAACGGCGTCATCCTCGACGGCGCGTTTCACTGCGTGAAGGCGTGCCTCGAGCCGATCAAGCAGAGCGACGCGGGCTCGATCATCAACATCGGCGGGCTGACCGGCGCGATGGGCGCGCCCGACCGCGCCCACGTCGTCACCGCCAAGGCCGGCATCGCGGGCTTCACCCGCGCGCTGGCGATGGAGCTCGCGCCCCGCAAGATCACCGTCAACACCATCGTGCCGTCGATGCTGGCGCGTCCCGGCAAGCCCAACGAGATCCCGGAGCATCCGGTGTACCGGCCGCTGCTCGGCCGCGCCGGCTGGCCGAACGACATCGCGCCGCTGGCGCGGCTCCTGCTCGGCCCCGGCGGGCGCTACATCACAGGGCAGATCATCAACGTCAGCGGCGGCACGTATTTCGGAACGTGATGCGAAGCGCGCTCCCTCGTTCGTCATGGCCGGGCATAGCAGTTCGAAGAACGGCGTCGCTTCGCTCGCCTATATCCACGCCTTGCTTGAGTGGCAGCCAAAGGCGTGGATGCCCGCGACGAGCGCGGGCATGACGGTGGCATTTCCGCGGCTTGAGCGGGCAATGAGCTGATCTCATGCAACCCTGGCTCATCGCGATCGCGGTCATCCTGGTCCTGCAGACAACGTCGGCGTTCCTCACCCGCCTGGTGCCGATCGCCTCGCCGGCGTTCATGGCCGAGTTCGGCTGGGACGAGATCTGGGTCGGCTATCTTGCCGCCGCCAACATCATCGGCGCGCTGTTCGTGCTGTTCACCTGCATCGGCCTGATCCTGCGCATCGGCGGCGTGCGGGCGCTGCAGATTAGCCTGCTGATCGGCGCCGCGAGCCTGCTGCTGCTTCATGTGCCGTCGTTGGCGCTGGCCGCTGCTCGCCAGCGCGCTGATCGGGCTCTCAGCAACGGCGCCGCCAACCCCGCGGGCAGCGAGGTGCTGCAACGCTTCACGCCGCCGGCGCGGCGCAATTTCGTGTTCTCCATCAAGCAGGCCGGCGTGCCGCTCGGCGGCGTCGTCGCGGGCCTCGCCATTCCGCCGCTGATCGAGGCGCTCGGCTGGCGCACCGCGCTGCTGCTCGCCGCCGCCGCCGCCGCCGTGGTGACGCTGGCGATGTGGCCGTTCCGGCCGCGCATCGACGCGCCGCGCCGAGGCGCCGGCCCAGGCCTGGCAGCACCGACCTTCAACGACCTCGCGGTGCCGCTGCGTTCGCTGATCGCGGGGCGAGGGCTGATGCGGATGGCACTGGTCGGCACCGCGCTGTCGGTCGCGCAGGCCTGCTGGTTTACCTTCGCGGTGACCTACCTGGTGGTCGGGCTCGGCCATTCGCTGAGCGTGGCGGGGCTGGTGTTCGCCATCATGCAGGCGACCAGCGTGATCGGCCGCATCGTGGTCGGCTGGATCGCCGACCGCGCCGGCTCCAGCACCATGACGATCGCGCTCGCGCCGTCGCGTCCGCGCTGGCGACCATCCTGTTCGGCCTCACCAGCGCCGACTGGCCGCTGTGGGCGCTCATTGCGCTGGCGGCATTCGCGGGCGTCGCGGTGTCGGGCTGGAACGGCGTTCAGGTCGCCGAGGTGGCGCGCCGCTCGCCGCGCGAGCTGGTCGGCGAGACGGCGGCGGGCAACGTCATCCTGGTGTTCCTCTGCCAACATGTTGGCGCCGGTCGCGTTCGCGGCGTTCGTCGCCGCCACCGGGCGGTTCGACCTCGCGTTCATGATCGCGGGCGCCTGCAGCCTGGTGTGCCTGCCGCTGCTGTGGGGATTGATGGGGAGTCGTAGGATGGGTTGAGCGCAGCGAAACCCATCATGAAGATGGGTTTGGGAGAGAAGATGGGTTTCGCTGCGCTCAACCCATCTTACGCTTGCTTTGCCATGTTTCCTCCTCGCGGGTTGGTTCGCATTACTCTTGACTTTATTCCTATTTACGGATATATCACAATCACCTCATCCACCGAGGGCGTTCTCATGAGACGTCATTTGAGCGGGATGAGGTGCGGCTCCTCCGGACGGGTCTCGTAAACCCGCACTGGGGCGGCGCCGGGGCTCCCCCCGGGGATATTAAGGTCCCCTGCCAGGAGCTGGCTGACCTTGAGGCCCGGTTGAACCGGGACTCTCGAGAAAGCGGGGCCCGGTGCAGACAGGAAGAAGCCGCGATGGGGCGCCGCGAGGCGCAGCGCGCTTCGCACAAAGCGCGCGGTGCTCGCAAGAGCACCAACCAAGATGTGGCGCCGCGCGGTGCCCCATCCCCTCGGACTTCCGAGGGTGGAAATGCCGCAAAGCTCGGACGATCATCGCCGCGAGAAGGAAAAGGTGTGTGCGCATGGCACTGCGGGCCGCAGTAACGCATTCGGTGTCATGCCCGGGCTTGACCCGGGCATCCATGAAGCGGAGCGCACAGAAAATCTTACACTGATAGTTGCGGCGCAGCCTCATGGATTGCCGGGTCAAGCCCGGCAATGACGATGGAGAGGGCGGTGGCCGCGCACAGCCGGGAATGCTAGCGTCCGCCTCGAGGAATAATCCCAAGCAACCAATAGAAACAGCGTAACGAGGGTGCCATGTACAGCGAGCTCGGCCTTTTCATCGACGGCGCGTGGAAGAAGAACGGCGGCGGCGGCAAGTCGGAAGAGGTGATCAATCCGGCCACCGAAAAGCCGCTCGCCACCTTGCCGCACGCCAACACGGCCGATCTCGACGCCGCGCTGGAATCCGCCAAGAAGGGCTTTGCGGTCTGGCGCGCCACTTCGGCCTACGACCGCGCCAAGATCATGTCGAAGGCCGCGCAACTGATGCGCGACCGCCACGACGCCATCTCCAAGATCATGGTGATGGAGCAGGGCAAGCCGTACGCCGAGGCGCGCGGCGAGGTGATCGTCTCCGCCGACATCATCGACTGGTACGCCGAGGAAGGCCGCCGGTCGTATGGCCGCATCGTTCCGGGCCGTGGCAAGGGCGTCCGCCAGCTCGTCATGCACGAGCCGATCGGCGTCATCGCCGCGTTCACGCCGTGGAATTTCCCGGTGCTCACTCCGGCTCGCAAGATCGGTGGCGCGCTGGCGGCCGGCTGCTCGCTCATTCTCAAGGCGTCGGAAGAGACGCCGGGCGCCTGCGTCGAGATGGTGAAGTGCTTCGCCGACGCCGGCCTGCCGGCAGGCGTGCTGAACCTGGTGTTCGGCGTGCCGTCGGACGTGTCGGAGCATCTGCTCTCGAAGGACGCGGTGCGCAAGATTTCGTTCACCGGCTCGATCCCGGTCGGCAAGCATCTGGCGCAACTCGCCGCCAAGGGCATGAAGCGCACCACCATGGAGCTCGGCGGCCATTCGCCGGTCGTGGTGTTCGGCGACGCCGACCCGGAGAAGGCGGCCGACACCATCGCGGCGTTCAAGTACCGCAACGCCGGCCAGGTCTGCATCTCGCCGACCCGCTTCTACGTGCAGGAGGACGTCTACAAGCGCTTCCTGACGCGCTTCACCGAATACGCCAAGGGCGTGAAGGTGGGCGACGGCCTGGAGAAGGGCATCGGCATGGGCCCGCTCGCCAACTCGCGGCGGCTCGATGCGATGGACGCATTCGTCGCCGACGCCAAGGACCGCGGCGGCAAGGTCGCCACCGGCGGCACGCGGCGCGGCAACCAGGGCTATTTCTACGAGCCGACCGTCATCACCGACGTGCCGGATGATTCGAAGATCATGACGCAGGAGCCGTTCGGGCCGCTGGCGCCGATCGTCACCTTCAAGACCTTCGACGAGGTGGTGCAGCGCGCCAATTCGCTGGAGTTCGGGCTTGCGGCCTACGCCTTCACCTCGTCGGCCTCGACCGCCGCCGCGATCGGCGACGCCATCGAATCGGGTATGGTGGGCGTCAACTCGATCGCGATCTCGACGCCGGAGACGCCGTTCGGCGGCGTCAAGGAGAGTGGCCACGGCAGCGAGGGCGGCACCGAGGGCCTCTCGGCCTATCTCGTCACCAAGTTCATCTCGCAGGGTTGAGCGGCAACGCCAACCCCAAATCCAAGGAGGAGCGCATGGCTAATCGCGAGCAAGGCAAGAGCCGGGAAAAGAAGAAGCCGAAGGCTGACAAGAACAAGCAGCCCAAGCACCAGCCGTTCGGCGGCAAGACGCCGTTCGGCCAGATGCCGCAGGTCGGCCAGCAGAAGAAGTAGCGTATGGCGGACGCGGTGGTCTGTGCGGTCTCGGACGTGCCCGAGAATTCGGTGCAGCGGTTCGAGATCGGCACGGCCGTGCTTGCCGTCTACAACATCGGCGGCGCGTTCTACGCCACCGACAACGAGTGCACCCACGGCGCCGCGAGCCTCGCCGACGGCATCCTCGAGGACGGCATCATCGAGTGCACGCTGCACTTCGGCGCGTTCGACGTGAAGACCGGCGCGGCGGTGCAGGCGCCGTGCTTCGTGCCGCTGCGCACTTACAAGGTCGCGGTGAAGGACGGGCAGGTGTTGGTGGACTTGGACAAGTCGGCGGAGGAATAGCGGGCGCTTACGCGCCCGCCGCCTGACACGCCCGCCACAGCTTCTCGGACGTCGCCGGCATATCGATCCGCTTGCTGGCCTCGCCGGGGATGGCGTCCGCGACCGCGTTCATCACCGCGGCGATCGCGGCAGTGGTGCCGGCCTCGCCCGCGCCCTTGACGCCGAGCGGGTTGGTGGTCGCCGGCACCGGGCAGAAGCCCTCCTTGAACGAGGGCACGTCGTGCGCGCGGGGCATCGCGTAGTCCATGAACGAGCCGGACACGAGCTGGCCGCCGGAATCGTAAACGGTGTTCTCCATCATCGCCTGTCCGACGCCGCAGGTGACGGCGCCGTGGGTCTGGCCCTCGACGATCATGTGGTCGAGCACGTTGCCGCAATCGTCCACCGCGGTGTAGCTCGCCAGCGTCAGCTTGCCGGTCTGCGGGTCGATCTCCACCTCTGCGACGTGGCAGCCGTTCGGGAAGGTGAGGGGCGTCTCGGTCTGCAGCTTGGTGTCGAGGCTTTCGGGGATCTCACCCTTCTTCTTCATCTCGGCGGCCTTCGCCGCGGTGTCGAACAGCGAGATGCGCCGGTCGGTGCCGACCACGTTGAATGCGCCGTTCTTGTATTCGATGTCGCTCTCGCCGGCTTCGAGCGCCGCCGCCGCGACCTTCTTGCCCTTGGCGAGCACCGCCTCGATGGTCTTCACCATGGAATGCCCCACCGTCATGGCCGATCGCGAGCCGACCGAGGCATAGCCCGCAACCTCGTGGCGGCTGTCGCCGTGGTGATGCTTGATCTCCTCGAACTTGATGCCGAGCCGCTCGGCGACCAGGCGCGGAAAGATCGTGGCGTGGCCCTGGCCGGTCGACTGCACGTTGAGCGTGAGATCGAGCGTGTTGCCGCCGGGGAAGCCCATCATCAGGCCCTCGATCGGCGCGCCGCCGGAATGCTCCAGCACGAAGCAGACGCCAAGGCCGCGTAGCAGGCCCTTCTTCTTCGACTCCTTCTTGCGCGCCTTGAAGCCCTCGTAGTCGGCGAGCGCCAGGCCCTGGTCGATCACCGCGGCGAAGTCGCCGGAATCGTAGGTGGTGCCGACCGCGGTCTTGTACGGCATCGCCTTACGCGAGATCAGGTTGCGTCTTGCGCAGTCTGACCGGGTCGATACCCGTTACGCGCGCCGCCTCGTCGACCACGCGCTCGATGCAGTAGCTCGCCTCCGGGCGTCCGGCGCCGCGATAGGGCGCGGTGACGACCGTGTTGGTGAACACGCAGCGAGTCTGCGCGTCGACCAGCTTGATGTCGTACATGCCCGGCAGGCAGCGCATCATGTTGATGGTCTGGATGTTGGCGCCGACCGCGCCGATGTAGGCGCCCATGTTGCCGATGTGGCGGATGCGCAAGGCGAGGAACTTGCCCTTCTCGTCGAGCGCAAGCTCAACGTCGCTGTAGGCATCGCGGGCGTGGTTGTCGGTGAGGAACGCTTCGGAGCGGCCGCACATCCAGTAGACCGGGCGGCCGATCTTCTTCGCCGCCGCCAGGATTGCGATGTATTCGGGGTACGGCCCGGTCTTCAGGCCGAACGCGCCGCCGACCTCTTCGGTTGTCACGCGGATCTTGTCGTTGCCGATCTTGAGCACGCCCGCCATCGAGTCGCGCATGGCGCGCGCGCCCTGCGAGCAGACCCGCAGGTTGAACAGGTCGGCCGCGGCGTCATAGCTCGCCGTTGCGCCGCGCGGCTCCATCGAGGCGACGTTGAGCCGGTTGTGGAACAGCGACACCTTCGCGACGTGCTTGGCCGAGGCGAATACGCGCTCGACCTCCTTGGCATTGGCCTCCGGGTCCGGCGCGAGGCCCGCCCAGTCGATCGCGATGTTGCCGGGCGCCTCGGGATGCACCTGCGGCGCGCCTTTCGCCACGGCGGCCTTGGCGTCGACCACCGGCTCGCGCGTGGCGTACTCGACGACAACCGCTTCGGCGCCGTCCTGCGCCGCTGCCAGCGTCTCGCCGATCACGACCGCCACGGCCTCGCCGATGTGGCTGACGCGCTCGGCCGCCAGCGAGGGGCGGAACGGCATGATCAGCTTGGCGCCGCCGCGGCCGGCCAGCGGCGGATGCTGCGACACGCTGCCGTGGAAGTCCTTCAGGTCCGCGCCGGTGAGCACCGCGACCACGCCCTTGATCGCTTTCGCCGCGCTGACGTCGATCGACTTGATGTCGGCTGCAGCGTGCGGAGAGCGCACGAAGGCCGCCTGGGTCTGGCCCGGCAGCGGGGCGTCCGACATGTAGCGGCCGAGCCCCCGCAGGAACTGCTCGTCCTCGATACGGGGCGTGCGCTTGTGGCTGGTCTTGGTGTCCATGTCGGCTAGGGCTTTCCAGGAAGGGTGGGCTAAAGTATCGGCGGGACTTGGAAATTACCGGCCGAGGCGCGATCCTGCAATGACCCAGACCCCTGACAAATCAGCGCCTATCGGGCTGGGCATCTGCGGTCTCGGCATGGCCGGCGCCGTGATGGTGCAGGCGGCCGCCGCCCACTCCGGCTACGCGCTACGCGCTGCCGCCGACCCGCACCCCGGCCCCCGCGAGGCCTTCGCCCGCGACTTCAACGCCAGCGCCTACGCCGACATGAAGGAATTGTGCGCCGACAAGGCGGTGGAGGCGATCTACATCGCGACGCCGCACCAGTTTCACGCGCCGCACGCCGATCATGGCGGCAGAGCACGGCAAGCACATCATCCTGGAAAAGCCGATGGCGCTGACGCTCGCCGACTGCGACGCGATCATCGCGGCGGTGGAGCGCAACAAGGTGCAGCTCATCGTCGGCCACACCCACGCGTTCGATCCGGCGGTGCGCGCGATGCGCGGCATGATCGCGAGCGGCGAACTGGGCCAGCTCGGCATGATCAACTCGTTCAACTACACGACGTATCTTTACCGTCCGCGCCGGCCGGAGGAGCTCGACACCTCGAAGGGCGGCGGCATCCTGTTCAACCAGGTGCCGCACCAGATCGACACGGTGCGCCTGCTCGGCGGCGGCATGGTGAAGAGCGTGCGCGCGCAGGCGAACGTGCTCGATCCCGCGCGGCCGACCGAAGCGGGCTGCATTGCGTTCCTGCAATTCGAGAACGGCGCCGCCGCATCGATGGTGTACGGCGGCTACGATTTCTTCGATTCCGACGAGTGGCATTTCGGCATCGGCGAGCGCGGCGCGCCGAAACCGCTTTCGCATGGCGCATCACGCCGCGCGCTCGCACAAGCCAAGGAGGAAGCCGGGCTGCGGACCAAAACGCAGGCTTACGGCGCCAGCAAGCAGGACATGCCGCCGAACCAGCCGCACTTCGGCCTCACCATCGTCACCTGTGCGGGCGGCGAGATGCGACCGTCGAAGGATGGCGTTCTGGTCTATGGCCGCGACGGCCTGCGCGAGATCGCGTTGCCGCGCGGCGAGGGAATGCCGGGGCGGCAGGAGGTGCTTGACGACATGGCAGCAGCGATCCGCACCGGCAAGAAGCCGGTGCACGACGGCCGCTGGGGCAAGGCCACTGTCGAGGTTGCGCTCGCGATCCAGCGCTCGTCGCGCGAGGGCCGTGAGATCGTGCTGGACCATCAGGTGGCGGTGGACGATCTGGCGCGCTAGATATAGAGAAAGCCCGAAATCCCGCGCCTTGGGAGCCAGAGCCAGACATGACCGCGCCCACAAAACGGCCAAACGGCCGCCTCGTCGTCGAGGACAACGAGAACCTGAGCTTTTCCGTCAACCGCAAGGTGTTCGTGTCGGACGACGTGCTGGAAGCCGAGCATCGCAAGATTTTCGACCACTGCTGGATCTACGTCGGCCATGCCTCGGAGCTGAAGCAGTCCGAACGACTTCCGCACCCGCAACGTCGCCGGCCGGCCGGTGATCTTCTGCCGCGACCGGCAGGGCGCGGTCCGCGCGCTGATCAATTCGTGCCGGCACCGCGGCGCACTGGTGTGCCGCGAGCGCGAGGGCAACACGCGGCAGTTCTATTGCATCTATCACGGCTGGTCATACAACACCGACGGCTCGCTCAAGGGAATTCCGGGCGACGACGCCTATCCGCCGGGCTTCGACAAGCAAAGCAAGGGCCTCGTTCCGGTGCCGCGGCTCGAGCACTACAAGGACTTCTATTTCGCGAGCTTCGACAAGAACGCGCCGGACCTCGCGACCTATCTCGCCGGCGCCAAGGATTACATCGATCTCGTGGTCGACCAGTCACCGTCCGGCCGCATGGAGATCATCTCCGGCGTCCAGGAGTACGACATCAAGGCGAACTGGAAGCTGCTGGTCGAAAACAGCGTCGACGACTACCACCTCGTCACCACGCACTCGACGTGGCTCAATTACATGCGCAACTCCGGCGTCAACATCACGCCGGCCAAGGGCCACATGCTGCCGACCAAGGGTTTCGGCAAGGACCTGGGCAATGGCCATCTCACCACCGACAATCCGAACTATCGCGGCCGCCCGGTTGCGAAATGGATTTCGGTCTATGGCGAGGAGGCCAAGGCTGACATCGACGCGATCCGCAAGGAACTGGTCGAGCGGCTGGGCGAGGCGAGGGCGGCCCGCGTCGCCGACACCAACCGCAATCTCTGCATCTTCCCCAATCTCGTCATCAATGACGGCTCGTCGGTGACGGTGCGCAATTTCTTCCCGGTCGCGCCCGGCCACATGAAGGTGATCGCGTGGGCGCTCGGCCCGGTCGAGGAAACCGAAGCGCAGCGCGCGCGGCGGCTGCACGCGTTCTTGACGTTCTACGGCCCCGGTGGGTTTGCGACGCCCGACGACGTCGCGGCGCTGGAGCTGGCGCAGCAGGGTTTCGCCGCGTATCGCGAGGTGCCGTGGTCTGACTTGTCTCGTGGAATGGGAAGTAGTCAGGAGCAGCTTGCCACCGACGAAGGTCATCTGCGCGTGTTCTGGCGCAAGTGGAGCGAACTGGTGGAGGCGCGGCAATGAACGCGCCGGTGGCGCCGGGCGCTGTCACCCGCGCCGAGGTCGAGGACTTCCTCTATCACGAGGCGGACCTGCTCGACCGCTGGAAGCTCGACGACTGGCTCGGCCTGCTCACCGACGATGCGTCCTATTTCGTGCCGCCAAACGACAAGCCGGACGCCGACCACCGTTACACGCTGTTCACCGTGGCCGACGACATCGTGCGGCTGCGCGAGCGCATCATCCGGCTGAAGGACCCGAACTGCCACGCAGAGTTTCCGCCGTCGCGCACGCGCCGGATGATTTCCAACGTGCGCATCACCGGAATGGATGGCGAGCTGATCCTGGTCGAGGCCAATTTCGCGATCTTCCGGCACCGCCGCAACGAGCCGGTGCGCGAGTTCGTCGGCCGCTATCGCCACAAGCTCAAGCGCACCGATGAGGGGCTGAAGATTCACGAGCGCCGCGCCATCCTGGATGCGGAGGAGTTGGGGCCGATGGGATCGGTGAGCTTTTTGTTGTAGCAAAGACTGTCATGCCCCGCGAAAGCGGGGCATCCAGTACTCCCGGTGGTTACTGGATCGCCCGCTTTCGCGGGCGATGACATTCAGAGAAGATGACATCCAGAAACGTCTTGGGGAACGCAATGCCAAATCCGCTTTCGATCGACGCCCACGCTCACATCTGCACCGAGGAGACGATGAACCTCCTCAACAAGGAGGCGTCCAAGGTCGCCTCCAGCCTCAAGGAGTACGAGAAGGACGTTTTCGAGTGGTCGGTTGCCGGCGTGCCGTACCGGCCGCTGCCGCGCGGCGGCTTCGACATCGAGCAGCGCCTCAAGGACATGAAGGCGTCGGACGTCGACATGCAGGTGCTGTCCAACACGCCGCAGACCTTCCTTTACAACCAGGACGCTGGGCTCACGACCGCCACGTCGATCATCCAGAACGACCAGATCGCCAAGCACGTCCGCGATTATCCGAAGCAGTTCTACGGCATCGCCACACTGCCGATGCAGGCGCCGAAGGCGGCAGCCGATGAGCTCAAGCGCTCGATCACCAAGCTCAACCTGAAGGGCGCGCAGATCGGCTCCAACATCATGGGCAAGAACCTCGACGAGCCCGAATTCGAGCCGGTGTGGCAGGTGGCGAACGAGCACCACGCCTTCTTCATGGTCCATCCCAACAATGTCGCCGGCGCGGACCGCCTCAAGAAGTATTATCTCAACAACCTGATCGGCAATCCGCTCGACACCACCATCGCGGCGGCGTCGCTGGTGTTTGGCGGCGTGATCGAGCGCTTCCCCAACATCAAGTTCTTCATGGTGCACGGCGGCGGTTTCACGCCGTATCAGGCCGGGCGCTGGCAGCACGGCTGGCACGTGCGGCCGGAGCCGAAGAATCATCTCAAGAAGCCGCCGGCCGAGACGATCCGCACCTTCTATTGGGACACCATCCTGCATTCGCAGCCGCAGCTCGAATTCCTGGTGCAGGAGTTCGGCGCTGCGAATGTCCTGCTCGGCAGCGACTATCCCTACGACATGGGCACCTTCGAATGCGCGCGGCAGGTCAAGGCGCTGGGCGTCTCCGACCTCGACAAGGCCACCATCCTCAACGGCATGACGCAGAAGTTGCTGAGCATGGTGAAATGAGCGGGCTCGTTCCCGCTGCCGCGATCGATGCGCTGATCCGGGACTGCATGCAGGCGGTCGGTCTGCCGGCCGCCGACGCTGCCAAGATTGCGGAGCTGATGGTGGAGGCCGATCTGGTCGGCGCCGACGCGCACGGCGTGTTCCGGCTGCCGCAATATGTCCGCCGCATCAAAGGCGGCGCGGTCAATCCGAAGGCGAGTATTACGCTGGAGAAGACCGGGCCGGCGACCGCGATGGTCGACGGCGACAACGGCATGGGCCATCTGGTGATGTCGCGCGCCGCCGAGACGGCGGCGGAATTGGCGAAGGATACCGGCGTCGCCTGGGTCGGCGCCAAGCGCAGCAATCACGCCGGCGCCGCCGGCGTCTATGCGGCGATGCCGCTTGCGCAGGACATGGTCGGCATCTATGCCGTGGTGGCCAACGCCAACCACATGCCGGTGTGGGGTTCTTCGGAAAATCTGCTCGGCACCAATCCGGTCGCGTTCGCCATTCCGGCAGGACAGGAGCCGCCGGTGGTGCTCGATATCGCGACCACGGTGGTTTCCTACGGCACAGTCAAGGCCAACAAGCTGCAGGGCCGCGACATGCCGCCCGGCTGGATGATCGACAAGCAAGGGCAGCCGCTGACCGATTCCGCCAAGAGCGCCGAGGGTCTGCTGATGCCGATCGGCGGCCACAAGGGCTCAGGTCTGGCGCTGGTGCTCGGACTTCTTGCCGGCACGATGAACGGCGCGGCGTTCGGCCGCGACGTGGTCGACTTCAACTACGACGACAGCACCGCCTGCGACACCGGCCATTTCATCGTTGCGCTCGACGTCAGCCGCTTCATGCCGATGCCGGTGTTCAAGGCCGCGGTCGATCGCCACCTGCGCGACCTGAAGTCATCGCCAAAGCTGCCTGGCGTCGATGCGATCCGCCTGCCGGGCGAGCAGCGGCTCAAGCGCCGCACTGAGCGTGCGCGCGATGGCGTGCCGGTCTATCCGGAGGTGGTGGCGCAGCTCGACGCGCTGGCGGGGGAGCTGAAGGTCAAGCCGCTACGGATGCGAATCTAGCGCGCTTCGTACGCCGTCCTCACTCGCGCAACTACGTCAGCCGGCGTCTTGGCAATATCTTCCAGCATCTTGGCGAGCTCTTCGCCGCTCATCGGATCGATCTCCAGCTTGAGCTTGTCCGCTTCGGCGAGGAACTCCGGGTCCTTCAAGGTGGCATCGAAGGCGCGCCGCATCGCGGCGACGCGCGCCGGCGGCACATTGGGCGGCATGAAGAACGGCCGGCCGAATTCGAGACGCGCCAGCGCAAGCTGCAGCGCCTGCTTGTGTTCCGGCGTTTTCGCCAAGCTCGTGATCAGCGGGATTCCCTTCAGCTCGGGATGCTCGCGGGCGCCCCAAACGACCAGCATTCGGATCTGCTTGTCCTCGTACTGCTTCAAATTGAGCGTCTTCACCGTCGACCAGTTGGCGAGCGTGCCGTGCACCTCGCCGCGCTCCATGGCGAGGTTGATGTCGGATGTCGACTTGTAGCCGGTGACGGGCTTGAACTTCAGGTCGAACAACGCCTTGCCCAGCATCGGATAGTCGTACTGGGTCGAGCCCGGCGCCTGCGCGCCGACAATCATCTCCTTGGTCTTGAGATCGTCGAGGCTCTGCATCGGCGCGGTGTGCCAGACGTACATCGTCTGCGTTTCGCGGTTGGTGCTGCCAAGCCAGTTGATCTTGCCGGTCTCGAAACGCACGCCGTTGGGCTGCAGCAGCGGCGCGGTCGGCAGCCCGTTGAAAGAGGCGCCGAACACGGTGCCGTCGAACGGCCCCGCGGCATACATCTGGTTGGTCATGGTGAGCGAGCCGGCGCCCGGCTGGTTCTGCACGATGATGTTCGGATTGCCCGGGATGTGCTTGCTCATGTGGCGGGCCAGAACACGGGCGTTGACGTCGTAACCCGAACCGACGCCGATCCCGACCAGGAGGCGCACGGTCTTGCCCTTGTAGAATTCCGCGACGTCGTCTTGGGCGGAGGCCGATGTAGCCGCGCAGACAATAAGGAGTGCGAGCAGAGACTTTTCATGATGCTTTCCCGGCTGTCGTCCCCGCGAAAGCGGGTACCCAGTAACCACCGCTGTCAAAGTGTAGTCTATTCTAATGCCCGTGTTTACTGGATGCCCCGCTTTCGCGGGGCATGACACCTGTATGTGTTGTCGCAGATCATCCTACGCCGCTCGCTTCTCCTCGTCAGGGTCCAGCGGCAATTTGACCGCCTGCTTGCGTTTCGCCGAAAGGTCGAGCGCCTTGGTCAGCATCAGGCGGTTGTGCGCCTCCTCGACCGTCGCGGCGGGCGTCGGCAGGCCGAGCGCCACGCGGTTGAGCCAGGACACGGTTTCCTCTGCCATCGGGCCCGCGCAATTCGCCGAGCGCCATGTCGCCCGGCGGATAGCTGCCGAGGAAATCGACCAGCCGCGTCTCGTCCGGCGCGTAGCCTTCGGACTGCGGCTTCGAGACCGCGAGCACCATGTCGCGGTGGGTGTCGTCGATGGTCAGCACGCCATCGGTGCCGACGATACCGACCTCGAGCGAATAGACCGCGCCCGGCCAGGTCACCGGCAGCGCCCAGGAGATGTTGAGATGATAGACGCAGCCGTCCGACATCATGATCATGCCGGCGGTGGCGTCGATGCCCTGGTAGAGCGGGCCCAGCACCTTGTCGATCGAGCGGGCGTAGCATTCGACCGGCGTCTTCTTCTCCAGGTACCACATGCACATGTCGAGCGCGTGGGTGCCGGAAATCACCATCGGCGAGATCGTCTTCGGATCGTCGGTGCGCTTGTAGTTGTCGATCGCGACCAGGCGGTTCATGAAGGCGCGCGAGGTGACCAGCGTGACGTCGCCGAGCGCGCCGGTGCGCACCTTTTCCTTGCCGGACAGCCACTTGCGGCGGAACCGCTGGGTGTAGCCGACCACGGCGTCAATCTTGGCATCCTTGATAACCTTGAGTACGCGCGCGGATTCCGCCAAGTCGGTGGCGAGCGGCTTCTCGATCAGCAGCGGGATGCCACGCTCGGCCGCCACCATGATCGGATCGACGTGCAGGTGCTCGTCGGTCGCGATGATGGCGCAGGTCACCTCCGGCCGCTTCAGCAGCTCGACATGGCTGTTGGTGACGAAGTCCGCTTCGATCTTCGGCGCGACCTCGCCGGCGCGGTTCGGGTTCTTCTCCGCGAGCCCGATCCATTTCACCGCCGGATGGCGGTTCGCCACCTCGCCGCGGAACAGCCCGACGCGGCCGCCGCCGATGATGGCGAGCCCGATGTCCTTGGCTTGGGTTCTCATCACTTCACCATCACATTGTCGCCGGTCCGGAGCTTCGCCTTGAAATCCGCCACCGCGGCGATGGTCTCGTTGGTCAGCGGCAGATCGATCGGCTCGTTGCGATCCGCCGACAGGTCGGCCGCGGTGTAAGCCTCCATCACCGCGCGCGCGCTTTCCGGCGTGACCATGACCCGGGTGTTGCGAATGCATGCCTCTAGGAAGTGCAGCGTCTCCGGGCCCATGCCGCCGGCGTACACCTCGCCGACCTGTTCGCCGGGCATGGTCGACATCGGAAACTGCTGGCCGCCCGAAATCGTGTTGAGCCAATGGTCGCGCGCCGTGTCGTCGAGGATCAGCGCGCCGTCTGTGCCGGTGATCTCCATCCACGTCGAGCAGTAGTTCGGATAGCTCGGCGGCAGGTTCCAGCCGCCGCCGATCATCACTACGACGCCGTTGTCCATCGTGACGGTGGTGAACATGATGTCGTGCGAGCCGTTGATCGGCTGCATGAAGCCGAACGCGCCTTGCGAATAGACGCGCACCGGCTTCGCCGGCTCCAGCAGCCAGAACACGAAGTCGAGGTCGTGGGTCGATTCCATCACCACCGGCGACAGCCGCACGCGCTTGCCGATCTTGGTGCCGAGCGTGCGGGTGATGTGGCGGCTGACCAGAACGGACACGACCTTGCCGAGCGTGCCGTCATCGATCTTCTTCTTGGCAAAAGCGACTTTTGGATTGAACCGCTGCGAATAGCCGATGGTGAACTTGAGATTGTTGCGCCTGGCGATCGTGATCAGCTCGTCGGCTTCCCACAATTCGAGCGATATCGGCTTCTCCAGCAGCACGTTCTTGCCGGCGCGCAGGCAGTCGCGCGCGATCGGATAGTGGTTGGATTCCGGGGTGGTCGAGATGTAGACCACCGAAATGTTGTCGTTCTTGACGATGTCCTGGTAATCGAGCGTCGCGGTGGCGGGCTTGGTCAGCGCCTTTACTTCGGCAAGCCGGTCCGGCCTGATTTCGCAGATGTGCAGCTTGTCGCAGAGCGCCGAGCGTGACAGCGTCTCGGCCCGGATGCCGCCGCACCAGCCGGTGCCGATCACTGCAGCTTCAACGGTTTTCACGGGTTTCCTGGATTTTCTTGATGTTTGATGTGGGCGCGGGCCCGCAAGAAACCACGCTCCCGCGCGGCCTGCAAATGGTCTTTCAGGCCGATTTGCCGAACCCAAACACCTTCGCCGCGAACTGCGGATAGACCTCCGCGAGTTCGGGGGCGACGCTCTGGCGCAACAGGCGCAGCGTCTCCGGCGAGGGCGCCGGCGTGACCGGCACGTCGGGCGGGCGGTCGAACTCGAAACCGGTGTTGACGATCACCTCGGCGAGCGTATGGCCGGGGTGCACGCTCTGCAGCGTGAAGCGCCGCCGCGCCCGGTCGAACGAGAACAGGCAGCGGTTGGTGATCAGCGCAATCGGCCCGCCGCTGCGGTGGACGTTGTAGTCGCTGCCGCCCGGCGCGCTGATGAACGATACCTTGGGCACCAGCGTGCGCTTGGAATGCTCGGTGCGGAACAGGATCACCTTCGGCACCACGTAGTAGAGATAGGCCGAGCCGAACGAGCCGGGGAAGCGCGCGGTCGGCCTGTCGTAGTCGCCGACGCTGACCAGATTGACGTTGCCTTCGCCGTCGATCTCGCCGCCGGACAGGAAGAACACGTCGATGCGGCCCTGGCCGGCGCAGTCGAACAGCTCGCGCCCGCCGTCGGTGAAGAATGTATGACGCGGGCTGCCGAGCAGCGAGACGTAGGGCTTGCCGCCGCCGCGCGCGCGGGCGAGCAGCGATGCGGCCGCTGGGATCGGCGAGGCGTTGCCGACCGCGACGTGGCGCACGTCGCCGATCAGGTCGGCGACCACCGAGACGAGCAACTCTTCGCTGCGGAAATCAGGCCGCTTTTCGCTCATGGACGTGCTGCTTGAGATACTGCGCAAAGCCTTCGTCGGTCGCCGCGAGCCTGGCGTATTCGGCGAGATGCTCGGCGTCCCAGGCGTAGTAATCGGGCAGCGGCAGCGGCCAGGCGCCGCGCTCCGCGACCGCGACGGCTTCGACATAGAAGCCGGGGAGCGTGCCCGGCGGCGAGCTTGGGATCCTCCAGCAGATTGCCGGCGTGGATGTTCTCGACCGTGACCACGGTCTTTGCCGCGGCGTGCGCCATGGTCATCAATTCGCGCTGCCGTCCGATCCAGACATTGCCGTGACGGTCTGCCATCGGCGCGTGAAACAGCGCGACGTCCGGCTTGATCGCAGGCAGCAGCACGATCGGGTCGCCGTCGCCGAACGGATTGTCGATCGTCTTCCAGTCCGGCCGATGCGCCAGCACGTCGGAGCCGATCAGGCCGCGCAGCGGCATGAACGGCACGCCCTTTTCAGTCGCCTGGAATGCGGCGTGCAGCGCCGGGCAGGTGGCGTCCTTCATTTTGATCGTGCCGGCCACGATCGCGGCGGTGAAGCGCGGCGCCAGCCCGAACTCGCCGAGACTGACGGCGGATGTCTCGAGCGTCTCGACGCAGCCGGCGCCGATCAGCATGTCGGCCTGCAGGCTCGACGTGGGCAGCGCGACCAGCGCCAGGCGCTTGACGCCGCGGCGGATCAGCGCGCGGGTCGCCGCCATGGCGACGCCGGAGCTTTCGCGCGGGATCGCCAGCACGCAGCCATCCGTGATGGGAGCGAGCGCCTCGTCGAGCTTGCGGACGAACTGCGGCATGAGTCGATCCTGTCCCGATCCTATTGGTGGGATAGGGTTGCGCCAAGTGGGCAGCGGTCCCGCAACCCACACCTTGAAATCGGGGCAGGAATTGGAGAACAAACGCGCGTGGCAAACTCCCCCGACACTCTCAAAAGCAAGCTCGCCGCCGGCCGCTTCGTCGTCACGGCGGAGATCACCCCGCCGGTCTCGTTCGACGCCGGCGAACTGCTCGCCAAGGCGATGCCGCTCAAGGGCCTGGCCGATGCGGTCAACGTCACCGACGGCGCCGGCGCCCGCGCGCACCTCGGCGCGGTGACCGCGGCGGGCCTGCTGCTGCAGAACGGTATCGAGCCGATCCTCCAGTTCACCTGCCGCGACCGCAACCGTATCGCGCTGCAGGGCGACCTGATGGCGGCGGCGGCGCTCGGCATCCGCAACATGCTGATGCTGAAGGGCGACGATCCCAAGCAGGGCGACCAGCCCGACGCCAAGCCGGTGTTCGACCTCGACACCGTCGGCCTGACGCAGATTGCCATTCACATGCGCGACAAGGGCGAGCTGCCGCACGGCCGCAAGCTCACCGGAAAAGCGCACTTCTTCATCGGCGCGGCCGATACGCCGATCGATCCGCCGGCCGGATGGGAGCCGAAGAGCCTCAAATCGAAGATCGCTGCCGGCTGCGAGTTCGCGCAGACGCAGTTCTGCATGGATGCTGCGGTGCTGCGCCGCTACATGGCGCGGCTTGCCGAGCACGGCGTCAAGCTGCCGATGCTGATCGGCATCTCGCCGCTGCGCTCGGCGAAGTCGGCGCGCTGGATGCGCGAAAAATTGTTCGGCACCATCATTCCCGATGCGATCGTCGAGCGGATGGAAGCGGCAGCCGATCCCGCCGCCGAGGGCCGGCGCATTTGCGTCGACCTGATGCGGGAGATGGCGACGATCCCCGGCGTTGCCGGCGTGCACATCATGGCGCCGGGCAATGAGGCGGGCATCGCTGATGTGATCCGCGGACGCTCGCCAAGTAGCTCAGGTGTTATCGCCGAGGCTGTGCCCGGCGATCCATCCTGCTTGCAAGAGAACCGGATCACCGGGTCACGCCGCCATAGCGCGTCGAAGACGCGCGTAAATGCACTTATGGCTGCGGCCCGGTGATGACAATGTTGGATATTCAAGCAATCTCTACGACAGCGCGCCCTTGACCCGGTCCGGCGAGAACGGCACCCGCCGCATGCGCACGCCGGTGGCGTCGAACACCGCGTTGGCGATCGCCGCCGCGACCGGGCGGATCGACGGCTCGCCGGCGCCGGTGGCCGGCCGGTCGGGCCGGTTGATGTAAACGCAGTCGATGGTCTGCGGCGCCTCGGTCATGTCGAGGATCGGATAGGTCAGCCAGTCCACGCTGGTGACGTTCTTGTTGTCGAACTTCACCTCTTCCCACAGCGTGCGGCTGATGCCCTGGATGATGTTGCCCTCGATGGTGTGCTTGAGGCCGTCGGGGTTGATGATCAGCCCGCAATCGTGCGCGACGGTGAATTTGCGCGCCCAGATTTTGCCGGAGCGGCGGTCGACGTCGACCTCCGCCACGATGGCGCAGGTGGTGCCGTTGCGCTGCGAGTAGGCGATGCCGCGGCCCGACACCGTGTTGCCGGTCTGCTTCTGCGGCGAGGTGCGGGTCTGCCAGCCCGCCTTCTCCGCCGCCGCCTTGATGACCGCGACGTCGCGCGGGTCCTTGAGATAGCGAACCCGGAACTCGACCGGATCGGCGCCGATGGCATGCGCGACCTCGTCCATGAAGGACTCGGATGCGAAGTGGATCTGCGGTCCGACCGGATCGCGCAGATGTGCGCCGCGCAGCGGCGAGCCGCGTTCCAGGAATTGCGCGATGGTTTCCCACGCGGTCCGTCTTGTTGTCGAACACGTAGGATTCCGCCGGCACGCCGAAGTTGTCGTTGACCTTGAGCGCCGCCGCCGCGGAAATGGCCGGCCAGCGTGTCCTCCGGCCGCGAGCCGTTGGTCTGCACGTCGATGCGCGAGAAGCCCTTGCTGAGGAACTCGTAGGCCACGACCTTGTTCGAGGCGTCGAGCGCGGCACGGGCCTTATGGATCGAAGCAGGGCCCTTGGGGTCCCAGCCGGTGCCCTGCTCGCGCGTGTACTGCAGCCGCACCGGCTTGCCGGTGAGCTTGGCGAGCACCGCCGCATCGTGCGCGCAGTCGTCGGCGTCGTTGCGGCCATAGGAGCCGGGGCCGACCACCCAGATGCCGTCCACGTTTTCGGGCGGCACCTCGAGCGTGCGGGCGAGGCCGTCGCGCACGAAGTGCGGCTTCTGCGAGCCGGTGTAGCAGGTGACGCGGCCGTCCTTGATCTCGACCACGGCGCAAGCCGGGCCCATGCAGGCGTGCGACTGGAACGGCCACTCGTATTCCGCTTCGATCACCCGCGCGGCGGTCTTGAACGCTTCGGCGGCGTTGCCGACCGGCTTCTCGTCCACCGCTTTGCGCACCGGCGCCTTGCGGATGTGGTCGTAGAGCGCGTCCTGCGACGGGAACGGCGGCTGGACGTCCGACCATTGGATCTTCAGCGCGTTGTGCGCCTTGACCGCGTCCCATTCCTTGTCGGCGATCACGGCGAGGAAGTTGCCTTCGCGCACCACGCGCGCGCCGGGGATGCTCTTGATCGACCCCTCGTCGATGCTCACGGGCGTCGCGCCCGCGACCGGCGGGCGGATCATGCGGGCATGGACCATGCCCGGGATTTTCACGTCGGTGACGAACGGCTCCTGGCAGAACACCTTGGGCGCGATGTCGGCGCGCTTGATCGGCTGGCCGACAATTCTGTAGTCCTTTGGATCTTTCGGCTTCGCCTTGCCGGGCGCGTAGAGCGCGTTGCCGATCTGCTTGTTCCAGTCGAGCTGGACGTTGAAGTACCGCCCGCCGATCAGCTCGGCGTAGGAAACCTTCTTGTCGCGGTTGAATGCGGCGCTCACGATGCCGTCAGCGACAATGAGCTGGTCGGCCGGTGTACCGAGCCGTGTCCGCAGCCATCTCGACCAGCACGCGGCGTGCTTCGGCGGCCGCGACGCGCATCTGCCGCCCGCCGGTCTGGATGCCGGTCGAGCCTGACGCGCCGCCCTGGTTCACGCTGGTGCGGGTGTCCGCCATGAACACGGTGACGGCCTTGAACGGCACGTCGAGCTCCTCCGCCACGATCTGCCCGATCGAGACATAGAGGCCCTGGCCCATGTCCATCTTGCCGAAGAAGGCGGACACCGCGCCGTCGGCGCCGATCGCGATATACGAGGAAAGCTGTTCGGGCACGAGCGGCGGCTTGGTGCCTTGCGCGAACGCCGAGCGCATGCCGAGCACGGTGTCGAGTGAGATCGGCGCGCCGACCGAAACCACGAATGCGCCGCCGCCCATCAGCACGGCGCGGCGGGAAAGAGCGGTAGGCTTCTGATGCTTGGTCATGATCGCCTCCCTCAGCCCATCATGGTCGCGGCGCGCTTGACCGCGCGCAGGATGTTCATGTGGGTGCCGCAGCGGCACTTGAGACCTTCCAGCGCCGTCTTGATCTCGGCCTCGGTCGGGTTCTTTTTGTCGCGCAGGAACGCGGCGGCGGTCATGATCCAGCCGTTGATGCAATAGCCGCACTGCGTCACCTGCTCCTCGACATAGGCGGTCTGCAGCGGATGCGGCTTTTCTGGCGTGCCGAGTCCGGAGAGCGTGACCACCTTGGCGTTGCCGACGGACGATACCGGCGTGACGCAGGAGCGAATCGGCTGGCCGTCCATGTGCACGGTGCAGGCGCCGCATTGCGCCAGCCCGCAGCCGAATTGCGGGTTGTTGAGCCCGATGTCGTTCTTCAGCGCATAGAGCAGCGGCATGTCAGGATCGGCATCGACGTTGTGCGTCTTGCCGTTCACGTTGAGCGTGAACTGGGCCATCGGGGCGACCTCCCTCGGTCATTGTGGTTGCGATCTGGCAACGTCCTGTCGATCGTCTTGCGATGATACCTCTCCGAATGTGCTCTCCGAAAGGGCCGCAGATGCGGCGGGTGGCAAAACATGGCGGAACCCGGCAGAAAAGCCCCGACTTCGGACTTTGCGCCACCCCTCGAACCAGCGGTCGGAGAAGAGCGTTGAAGTCTCGCGCGTCCCCCGGCTGGTCGAGATACGCGCAGCCCGACGCCCATCCCACGAGGTCTGGATGCGATCCTTTCAAGAATCCGGCGTCGTCCGGTTGCTGGCATTGCTCGTCATTACGGGCATCATCCTTTATGGATGCTATCTGCTGATTATCCCCTTTCTTCCGGCCCTCGTCTGGGCGCTCACGGCAGCCGTGCTCGCAGCACCCGTACATCAGGCCATGGCAAGCCGGCTGGGGCATCCAAATCTGTCCGCCGCCATCTCGACGACGCTGTTGTTTCTCGTGGTCTTTGTTCCCGTAGTTCTGGTGGGGCAGCAGCTCGGCGGGACCTTCCTAACGGGCCTCGGGAATTTGCAAACGCAGCTCGGGAGCAACTCCTTGCAGGAAGCCATCCAGGGGCATCCGTGGTTTGCCTGGGTGGATACGACATTTGACCGGGAAAATATTGCGACGGTTCTGAACAACCTTGCGGGTTGGCTGACGGATCAGGCGACGTCGGTTGTCCGTGCTTCGGTTTCAAACGTAATCACATTGGTGCTCACGTTCTACCTGCTGTTCTATTTCCTGCGGGATCACCGCCAAGCGCTGCGGCAGGCGAGGAGGCTCTCCCCCTTTACCGATTCGGAGACCAGCCATCTGTTCCGCCGGGCGGCCGACACCATCCACGGGGTATTCTACGGCACCATCATTACCGCCGTGGTGCAGGGCGCTCTCGGCGGCCTGATGTTTTGGCTCATCGGGCTACCCAATCCTATATTTTGGAGCGTGGTGATGGCTTTGCTATCCGTCATCCCGGTTCTGGGTGCGTTCGTGATCTGGCTCCCAGCCGCCGCGTATCTTGCCCTGACAGGCGCTTGGATTCAGGCTGCTGTGCTCGTGGCTTACGGCAGCATCGTCATTGGTGGAATCGACAATGTCCTCCACCCCATGCTGTCGGGTGCTCGGGTACGAATGCACACCATCCCGGTGTTCATCGGGATCGTTGGAGGGGTCATCGTGTTCGGGGGATCGGGGTTGATCCTCGGGCCGTTGGTCATGTCGATGACAATAGCGATTTTGGAGATTTGGCGCTCGCGCGTCCGGGAAACGAAATCGCGTGCAGAAGACTGCTGAATGAGTGCCCGCGGAGCTTAATCGCCGGAAGCGTATCCCAGCGACTTGCAGGCATCGAGCATATCGCGCACCTGCTGCTCGCTCACGTCGCGCGTGATGAACACCAGCCGGCTGGAGCGGTCCTTGTCGGGCCATTCCGCCAGCTCCACCGGCGGATGGACCAGATGCTGCACCGCCTGGAACACCACCGGTCCCTTGCTGCCCTTCAGGTTGAGCAATCCCTTGATGCGCAGCAGGTCCGGCCCGCGCAGCGACACCAGCGTGTCGAGCGCGCGCTGGAACACCGGCCACTCGAGCGGCTGTTTCTCGCGGATCACGAAGCTTGCGATGCCGTCCGAGTGCGAGGCTTCCGCGACCAAGCCGGAATGCCGCGCCGCGGTGGCGTCCTGACCGGAATCGATCAGGTGCTTGGGATCGATCTCGCCGTCGCGCGCCATGTCGATGTCGGCGCGCGGATTGAGCGTCTTGAGCTTGGCGGCGAGCGTCTTCTTGGTCCTGCTGTCGGCGAGGTCGATCTTGGTGATCACCAGACGGTCGGCGAGGATCGCCTGCTTGCGCGCCTCCGGCGCCTTGTCGAGATTGCGCAGGCCGTTGACCGCGTCGACCAGGGTGAGCACCACCTCGATCGCGAACTCGCCGCCGAGCGCGCGGTCGGTCGAGAAGGTCTGCAGGATCGGGCTGATGTCGGCGAGCCCACTGGTTTCGATCAGCACCCGACCGAAATGCGGGATCTTGCCGCGGTCGCGGTCGGCGACCAGCCGGCGCAGCGCGATCTGCAGATCGGAGCGGGTGTTGCAGCAGATGCAGCCGTTGCCGAGCAGCGTGACCTCGTCGGTACTCGAACGCAGCAGCGCGTCATCGATGCCGACCGAGCCGAACTCGTTGACGATCAGCGCGGTGCCGCGGCCCTCCGGCGTGCCGAGGAAGCGGCGCACCAGCGTCGTCTTCCCGGCGCCGAGGAAGCCGGTGACGATCGTCACCGGCAGCCGCGATCCGCGCTCGCGCTTTTGCCGCCGGCCGAAGCGGCCCGCTGCGGCCGACGGAAAAAGACTGAGGACGGTGTCGCTCAGAAATCCATCTCCAGGCAGTACAGCCCGCCGATGTGGCGGTCGACGCAGTAGACGATCTCGCGCTCGTCGACGAACACGTCGTTGATCTGGGTCGTCCCGGTCGGCGCGCCGGGAGCCGCCGGCGGCACGAAGGTCGCGACCGCCTGCGGCTGGTACGGATTGGAAATGTCGTAGGCGCGAAGCCCGCCGTTGAAGAACGTGCCGAGCACGATCTGGTCGTTCTGCCAGCAGGTCGGCAGCGGCACGTTCTCGTGGATGTTGTGGGCGCCGAACCGGCCGCGCGCGGCATAGGCCTTGTGGTCGGGCAGCGGGCAGGTCGAGATCGGCACCAGGTTGGTCTCGTCGCGCGCGTCGAGGATCCAGACGAGCTTCGGCCAGTCCTTGGCGTTGTTCTCGGTCGACTCGTCGGTCACCAGCATCAGGCCGCGGTCGAACAGCGGCACCACGGTGTGCATGAAGCCGGTATAGGGCGGCGAGTTGGTCCAGGACGAGATGCGCTTCGGGTTCGACTTGTCGGAGATGTCGAGCACATGCATGCCGCCGTCGATGTAGGCGAGGTAGCAGCGGTCCGGCCGCTGCGGATAGACGTTGCAGTTGTGCGCGCGGTAGCCCTTGTCGAGCGCGTGGCGCGGCGGCGGCGTCACGTTGTCGCCCTGCTTGGTGCCCGGCATGTGCCAGCGGCCGACCTCGACCGGCTTCGAGGGATTGCGCACGTCGATGCAGCGGTAGAACTGATCGTCCTGCGGGTGCGTCGGCATGAAGTCCGGCGAGCTCGACGCCATGTGGACGTATTCGCCGTCGCAGAACCAGAGCTGGTGCACGCCGCGCGAATGCTCGCCCGAGCAGTCGAAGAACGAGATCGAGCGCGGCTTCTCCGGGTTGGAGATGTCGAAAATCTCCATGCCGGCCGGCTTCATGTTCTTCTGCTTGGTCTGGTAGGCGACCGCCATCATGTTGCCGCAGGTCTCCAGCGAGTTCGAGCGCACGTCGCTGTGCGGCAGGTCGGTCTGGCAGACCACCTTCGGCTTGCGCGGATCGGAGACGTCGACCGCGGTGAAGTTCTTCGGCGCGCTCTCGTGCGCCAGCCAGATGATGCGGCGGCCGTCGGGCGCGATCTGCACCGACATGCCTTCGCCCATGCCGCCGAAGCCGTGGAGCAGGTGGTGGGACAGCAGCTTGAAATTCCAGGTGACGACGCCGTTTGCGCCGCCCTTCGCGCTGCGCTTCACCGCCGGCGCGCTCGCCTGCTTCGAAGGCTTCGTGGCTTTCTTCTTGGCAATGACTTTCTTGGCAATTGTCTTTTTAGCCGCCTTCTTGGCGGAAGGCTTTCTTCTTAGACCGTTTCATAACACTCTCCATGCAAGGGGGTCGGACGGCGGGTAAGAACGTTTAGCGCGTTTCAGAAGGTGAGGGGAGGCCCCAAAATGCAGAGCCGGCGCGCAAACGCCGGCCCTGTCATATCCTCAAGCCCGTTGCGCTCAGGCGCTGGCCTTCGACCAGAAGTCCGGACGCAGCGCCTTCTTCCAATCCGGGATCGCCGCGATCTTCTTCTCGCGCAGCAGCACCTCGGCCTCCCGCTGCATGTAGGCTTCGAGGCCGGCAGGCCAGCCCGGATCGACGTCGACGGTGCCCAGCGCTTTGTTGAACACGTCCTTGGACATGCTGTAGCCCTTGGACGTGAAGAACGCATAGATCGTCTCCGACACCTTCTCCGGGTTTTTCTTGAATTCTGCGCCGACCTCGCGCCACGCCTGCAGATAGGCGACGACCGCGGCCGGATTCTTCTCCACGAAGTCGGGCGTCGCCGCCATGAACACCGGGATCGAATTGATGCTGGAGTAGTCCATGATGGTGGTGGCGATGCCGTCGGCTTCGGCGATCGCGTTGTAGGGCTCGGTGTTGACCATGGCGTCGACGGTCTTGCCCGACATGGCGGCGATCATGTCGTTCACGTTCATGCGGACTTCTTGGTAGTCGCCCTTCGGCAGACCGTGCTTCGGGGCGAGCTGATCGACGAAGATGTTGCCGAGCGACGAGCCGGTCTGGTTGGCGATCTTCTTGCCCTTGAGGTCCTCGATCTTGGTGATGTTGAGGTCCTTGCGCGACATCACCCGCGCGGTGCGGCCGACGGTCTCGACCACCACCATGGCGATCAGGCCGCCCTTATCGTGTCCGATGATGAAGGACTGGCCGGCGTAGGTGCCGAGATCGACCTGGCGCGCCACCATCTGCTGCATGGTGAGATTGCCGGACGGCACCCCGAACTCCTCGAACTTCAGGCCGCGCTTCTCGAGCAGGCCGGACCGCAACAGATAATAGGTGGGCATGCCCCACATGTTGGTCTGGTAGCCCTGGCGGATCGTGACGCCGGCCTGCGCGGCCGCGTATTGGCTCAGCCCGAGTACGAGTGCCGACGCGCCGGCCCCGGCGAGAGTAGTCGCGACGTGTAATCATGCTTTCCTCCGTCAATTTATCGTTGGCGTTGATTGGATGCTGCAACCGGCGTCGCGGTCAAGGCGGCTCAAGCATGCGCCTCCTGACCGAGATGTCGCAGCAATTGCTTCTGGTAGTCGAGAAACTCGACGCTGAGCGGGTCGCGCGGCCGCTGCAACGCGATCGGCACCTCGACCTTCACGGTGCCGGGATGCGGCGTCATCACCACCACGCGGTCGGCGAGATAGACCGCCTCGGCGACGTTGTGCGTGACGTAGATCACGGTCTTGCGGGTCTCGCGCCAGACTTCGGCCAGCAGCCGCTGCATGTCGTCGCGCGTCAGCGCATCGAGCGCCGCGAACGGCTCGTCCATCAGCAGCACCGCCGGGTTGTAGGCGAGCGCGCGGGCGATCGCGACGCGCTGCTGCATGCCGCCCGACAGATGATGCGGATAGGAGTTCGCAGAACTTGTCGAGCTTGACCAGCGAGAGCTGCTTGCGGGCGATCCGCTCGCGCTCTTCCTTGCCGATGCCCTTCATCTCCAGGCCGAACGCGACGTTGCCGAGCGCGGTGCGCCACGGAAAGAGCTGCGCGAAATCCTGGAACACCACGCCGCGGTCCATGCCGTGGCCGGTCACCGCCTTGCCGGCGATCTTGATCTCGCCGCCGGTGGGGCTCAGGAAGCCTGCAATGATGTTGAGCAGCGTCGACTTTCCGCATCCGGACGGGCCGACGATGCAGAGGAACTCCGACTGGTCGATGTTGAAGCTGGCCTTGTTGACGCCCGCCACCTGGCCGGCCGGTGTGTCATAGACCAGCGAAACGTCCTTGATTTCGATGTGGGGCATTCCGTTCCCTGAAGTCCTTTTTGTTGGGGCCAGTATGCCCTTTTTTCATGGAAATCCGACAGCCCGTTGGTGTCGCAGGCGCCGGTTTGGGTGTACGGTTCGGCCGAAACCGGTCAGTGGGCAAGGAGCGGCCGAGGAGCTGCCGATGAACCACCACGCATCAAGCGACAAGATCACCAGCCAGATGTCGCTGTCGGAGCGCGCCGACCATCTCGAAGAGCAGATGATGCACGAGCTCGACCGCGTCATCACCAAGTCGGTGTTCAGCCATCTGACCGACGGCAAGGTGCGAGATGGAAGGCGGCGCCGCGCTGCAGGCCAAGTATCCCGGCAAGTACTTCAACATGGGCCCCGATCCGCGGCTGCCGCCGATGCCGGAGAAGCCGACGCTGCTGGACTATTTCAAGAACCGCTTCGCCTCGACCAACCATCTGGTGCAGAGCGCAGCGCTGGCGCTGAAGAACGGCCACAGCGAGAAGGTCGTGCTGGCGTGCCTGCTGCACGACATCGCGGTGGTGGGCTTCATCCGCTGCGACCACGGCTATTGGGGCGCGCAGATGATCGCGCCCTACGTCGATGAGGAGGTCAGCGAAGGCATCCGGATGCACCAGGCGCTGCGCTTCTTCCCGGACGAGTCGGTCGGCTACGGCTATCCCGACATGTACCGCAAGTACTTCGGCGACGACTATCAGCCGGAGCCTTACATCGTCGAGGAGTACAAGCGCGCGCGCAACAGCAAGCACTACATGACGGCGCGGCTGATCTGCGTGAACGACGTCTACGCCTTCGATCCCAACGCCAAGGTCGATCTCGAATCCTTCGAGGACGTCATCGGCCGCAACTTCAGGCAGCCGAAGGAAGGCCTCGGCCTCGACCACAGCCCGTCGGCGCACATGTGGCGCACCATCCTGTGGCCGACGCGGTTCCTGTAACTGATGTCTGCTCTCGCGGAACTCGACCGCAGTAACGTCGTCGACATCGATCTCGGCAGCGCCGAGTTCAAGGCCAACGCGCACCGCCACATGGCGGAGTGGGCGCGCCGGCCGCCGTTCTACGTGCTCGGTTCAGGGCCAGCCGCAGGTCGTCGTCGGCCGCTACGCCGACGTGCACAAGGTGTTCTCCGACACCGAGACCTTCGTCTCCGAGATGCCGCGCGGGCCCGGCTGGGAGCAGTTCAACAAGATCATGGACGCGCAGTTCGTCACCCAGATGGACGGCGCGCAGCACGCCCGCGTCCGCCGCCTCCTGATGCCGGCGTTTTCGTCGCGGCGGATCGAGCAGCTCCAGCAGAGCATCACGAAAATCGTCGACGGCATGCTCGACCGCATCGAGGCGAGCGGTCCCGCGTTCGACGGCATGAAGGACTTTGGCGCGCATCTCGTCGTCGATGCCTTGCTCAGCGCCATGATCGACATGGATCCGCGCCGCAAGGCGGTGTTCGTCGCGTTCCACGATCTGATTCCGGGCACCACCTACGTCAAGCCCGGCGAGCCGTGGTCGCAGGAGCTGCGCCAGGCGTTCGATCGCACCATGGACGAGATCAAGGTCATCATCGAGGAGCGACGCATCAGTCCGCGCCAGGATTTCATCAGCGACCTCGTCAACGCGCGCGACGCCGGCGACAAGCTCAGCGACCGCGAGCTGTTCGACCAGATTTTCGGCATCTGCGGCGCGTCGCTGTCGGCCACCAGCCGCGCGGCCGGCGGCGCGCTCTATCTGCTCTATACCCACGACGACGCGCGCAGCGAGCTCATCGGCAATCCTTCGCTGATCCCGGAGGCGATCGAGGAGTGCCTGCGGCTCGGCAGCAACGGCTATTTCACCTTTCCGCGCATCGCCACCCGCGACACCGAGGTGGGCGGCACGCGCATCTTCAAGGGCATGGTGGTGCGGCCGTCGCCGCTTGCGCCGAATTACGATCCGGACGCGTTCCCCGATCCGCTCCGCTTTGACATCCACCGCAAGCCGAAGCGGATCCTTTCCTTCGGCGCGGGTCCGCATCATTGCGTCGGCAACATCCTTGGCCGCACCACCATCACCATCGCAATCACGCGGCTGCTGGCGCGCTTTCCGGCGGCGCACATCAGCGATCCTGATTTCACGCCGGTCTATGTCGGATCGGTGGGCGAGCTGCGGCTGCAGAGCCTGCCGATGCTTATTCAGTAGGGGCGATCACCCATGATGCATCGTATCGTTCGAATTGCGTTCGCGTTGGCCGCCTTGTTGGCGGCACAGACCCTGGCCTCCGCGCAGACCTATCCAACCCGCCCCATCGTCATGGTGGTGCCGTTCGCCGCCGGCGGCGCGTTCGACGTGATGGGCCGTATCCTTGCGGTGCGCATGAGCGAACTGCTGGGCCAGCAGGTGGTGGTCGAGAACACCACCGGCGCCGGCGGCATCGTCGGCACGATGCGCGTGATGAACGCCGCGCCCGACGGCTACACGTTCCTGTTCGGTAGCGTCGGCACCCACGCCTACAATCCGACCATGTACAAGAACATCCGCTACAACGCCGCGACCGATTTCGCGCCGGTCACGCTGTTCGCCGACCAGCCGATGACGCTGTCCGCGCGCAAGGACTTTCCGGCCAACATCATGCCGGAATTCGCAGCGCACCTGAAAGCCAACGCCGCGAAGCTGCAATACGGCTCGGCCGGCGCCGGGTCGACCACTCATCTCGCGTGCTCGCTGGTGAACTCGACCATCGGGGTCAACGTGACGCACGTGCCGTATCGCGGCTCGGCGCCGGCCTCAAACGACCTGATCGGCGGGCAGATCGACTACATGTGCAACAACATCGGCAGCGCCACGCCGCTGATCAAGGGCGGCAAGGTGAAGGCGATCGCCAACCTGTCCGGCACGCGCTCGCCGCTGATGCCGGAGCTTGCGACCGCGCGGGAGCAGGGCCTCAAGGACTTCGAGATTTCCACCTGGAACGCGATCTTCCTGCCGAAGGGCACGCCGGCCGCAATCGTCAAGCGGCTGGGCGACGTCACCAACGAGGCGATGGACACGCCGGCCACCAAAGCCAGGATGCAGGACATCGGCGTCGATGGCATCGCGCCGGGCCGACGGTCGCCGGAGTATCTGGCCAGGTTCGTGGCCGATGAGATCGCGCGATGGGCCGGCCCCATCAAGGATGCCGGGCTGCAGGTGGATTAAGCCCGCACGTCGATGCGCTGCGACACCCACGTTCACATCGTCGGCTCCGCCGACCGCTACCCGCAGGTGGCGGAGCGGACCTACCTCGCCGGGCCGGCACCGCTCGATGAATTGAAGCGCCGCGGCGCGCGCCACGGCATCACGCGGTTCGTGATCGTGCAGCCGAGCTTCTACGGCTTCGACAATTCGGCGACGCTCGACGCGCTCGATGAATTGGCCGGAAATGGCCGCGGCGTTGCGGTGATAGATCCCAGCACCACGCCGGACGCAACGCTCGCCGACATGCACCGGCGCGGCATTCGCGGACTGCGCATCAATCTGTACAGCCCGCTCGCAGCGCGCAGGCGGATGGACGACAGCTTCGCCACAACGGCCGCCGTGGCGAAGAAGATGAAATGGCATATCCAGGTGATCGCGCCGTTGCCGGTGCTGCTGAAGAGCGAAAGCTTGCTGGCAAGTTCCCCAGTTCCGATCGTGATCGACCACTACGGCGTTTACGGCAAGGCGCGGCCGGCAAGCGACGAGGGAACCCGCCTGCTGCAATTGCTGCGGCACCCGCACATCTGGATGAAATTGTCGGCGCCGTACCGCCTCGACGACGGCCCGATGAGGACCAAGCCGGACAGCGAATGGGTGGCGGAACTCTACGCCGCCGCGCCGCCGCGCTGCCTGTGGGGCAGCGACTGGCCACATCCTCCGCCCGCGGATGCGCACCAGGGCGCGGCGAACGGCGCGCCCTATCGCGATCTGTCCTACGATGCGCTGGTGAACGACTTCATCGCGGCGCTGCCGTCGCCGAGGCTCGCGGATCAGATCATGCGCGACAACCCGGCGCGACTCTACGGATTCTAAGCCCTGGACAGCGCACGCTCTCTCACTAAGAGTCCGCGCAGGAGGAAGCATGTTCCTGTCATTCCGCGCCGCCGCTGCCGTCGTCCTCACGCTGGCGCTGACCGCTTTCGCAAGCGCGCAATCCTATCCGACCCAGACGGTGCGGGTCGTGGTGGCTTACGCGCCGGGCGGAACGGGAGACATCGTCGCGCGGCTGATCGCAGTGCCGCTCGCCGCCGCGCTCGGCCAGAACGTCGTGGTCGAGAACCGCGCCGGCGCGACCGGAGCGATCGGCACGCAATCGGTGGTCCAGGCGACGCCGGACGGCCACACTCTGCTGCTCGGCCAGACCGGCGAGATCTCGATCAATCAGCATTGGATCAAGGGTCTCACCTACGATGCGGAAAAGGACCTGCAGCCGGTCGCGCTTGCCTCCGTGGTGCCGCTCGCGCTGGTCGTGTCGAGCAAAGCGCCGTATTCGACCATGGACGAGATGGCCAAGGTGCTGGCCGACAAGCGGCCCGTCACCTTTGCCTCCGCCGGAACCGGCACGCCCGGTCACTTCGCCGGCGAGTTCCTCAAGCTTCGCACCAAGGCCAACCTGACGCACGTGCCATACAAGGGCGCGGGGCCCGCGCTGAACGATCTGCTCGGCGGCCACGTCGACATGTATTTTGCCGGCTTCCCGGCCGTCGCGCCGCACGTCAAAGCCGGCACCATGAAAATGCTCGCGGTGTCGTCTGCGACGCGCTCGTCGGCCGCGCCGCAAATCCCGACGGTGGCCGAGGCGATCGGCGACAAGAGCTTCGATCTCACGCTCTGGCAGGGCTTCTTCGCGCCGAAGGTGACGCCGAAGCCGGTCGTCGACCGGCTGCACACCGCGATCAGCCGCATTCTTGCTTCGCCGGACATGCAGATGCGGCTGCGCGACGCCGGCGCCGATGTGCGTATGATGTCGGTGGCGCAGTTCGCCGACTTCACCCGCGCCGAGAGCGAGAAGTACCTTCAGATCATCAAGGAGTCCGGCGTGAGGCCGGAGTGATTGGGAAGCTGGCCCGTATTGCCATGCTGCCTAGCCGCCGAGGTGCGCGCCGGCTTTAATGCGCGGCCTCAATGGAAGGAATGCCATGCGCCGCAGCACCGATATGATCCTGACCACCCACACCGGCAGCCTGCCGCGGCCCGCGAAGGTCGTGGAGTTGCTGCTGGCCGAGAAGGACAAGCCGGGCGCGAGCCGCGCGGCGCTCGACGCTGCGGTCGATGACGCGGTCGCAGGGGTAGTGAAGAAGCAGATCGAGGCCGGCATCGACATCATCAACGATGGCGAGCAGGGCCGCACCGACTACACCGTCCATGTGCTTGATCGCCTGACCGGATTCGAAGGAAAATCGACGCCGCCGCTCGGCACCGGCGAGCCGGAGTTCCCCGAACTGGCCGCTATTCTGAGCCAGTTCGCCACTCCCTTTCAGCATCGTCCGGCCTGTTCGGGCGTCGTCGGCTGGAAGGACTGGCCAGCGGCGCAGGCCGACATTGCGCGCGCCAAGGCGGCGATGCAGAGGTCCGGTGCGGCGGAATATTTCATGACGTCGCCGTCGCCAGGCCAGATCGCGCGCTACCTGAAGAACCACTATTACAAGACCGACGAGGAGTACCTGTTCGCGCTGGCCGGCGTGATGGCCAAGGAATACCGCGCCATCGTCGAGGCCGGCTTCATCCTGCAGCTCGACTGCCCCGATCTGGCAATGTCCTACGCGCTCTATCCCGGCATCAGCATCCCGGACTACCGCAGGATCATCGAGAAGAACGTCGAGGCACTCAACGAATCGGTGAAGGGCCTGCCGCCGGACCGCATGCGCATGCATGTGTGCTGGGGTTCGACGCTCGGCCCCCATCACGGCGACATCGAGATCAAGGAGATCGCCGACATCCTGCTGAAAGGCCGGCCGCAGGCGGTGTCGTTTCCCGGCGCCAATCCGCGGCACGGTCATGAGTGGAAGGTGTGGCAGGACGTCAAGCTGCCCGACGGCAAGATCATCGTTCCGGGCGTGATCGATTCCACCTCGAACTTCGTCGAGCACCCCGAACTGGTGGCGGATCGCATCACCCAATACGCGCGGGTTGCCGGCAAGGAGAACATCATCGCCGGCGTTGACTGCGGCTTCGGCACGTTCGCCGGACGGGTCCAGGTCGATACCAAAATCGTCTGGATGAAGCTCGCGTCGCTCGCCGAAGGCGCGAAGATGGCGTCAGAGCGGCTGTAGGGGTGTCGCACCGCTTCAGCCTGATGTAGCGTTTCCTTGAAGCTGCCGGCCCCCCAGCAAAGAGTACCGCGCCCATGCCCAAAATGTATGAAGCCCTCGCCGAAGCGTTCCTTGCGGAGGGCGTCGACACGCAGTTCGTCCTGATGGGCGACGGCAACATGCACTGGTCCACCGCCTTCGCCAAACTGCCGGGTGTAGAGACCGTCCACGTCAGGCACGAGCACGCCACCGTCGCGGCGGCGACCGCCTACAACGTCGCCACCAACAAGGTCGCCGTCGCCTCTGTCACGTGCGGGCCTGGCGTGACCCAGTTGATGACGGCGCTGCCGGCCGCGGTTCGCGCCCGCCTGCCGATGGTGGTGTTCGCCGGCGAGTCGCCGATCAACGCCAAGTTCTACAACCAGGCGATCGACCAGGCGCCGTTGGTGACGGCGTGCGGGGCGCATTACATCGCCGCGCACAGCGTGCCGCGCATGATGGATGCCGTGCGCGAGGCCTTCCATTTCGCCAAGGACGAGCGGCTGCCGGTGGTGCTGGGCATTCCCTACGACCTACAGAAGGTCGAGCATATGTCCAACACGCCCTACGAGACCTCGGCGATGTACAAGCCCAAGGTCGGGCGCATGCACCCCGATCCCGAGCTGGTGGCCGAGGCTGTCGAACGGCTCGCCTCGGCAAAGCGCCCGATCATCCTCGGCGGCCGCGGCGTGATGTGGTCCGGCGCGCGGGATGCGGTGATCAAGCTCGCCGATCGCTGCGGCGCCTTGCTCTCCAACACGCTGCCCGCGCGCGGTCTCTTCCACGACCATCCGTTCGGGCTCGGCATCACCGGCAGCTACTTCACGGCGCTGGGCCGGGAGATGTACGAGTCCGCGGACGTCGTGCTCGCGGTCGGCACCAGCCTGTCCTACTACGTCGGTGGTGGGCACTTCTGGCCAAAGGCCTACAAGATCCAGTTGGACGATGCCCCGCGCGGCTTGCGCGATGGAATGAAGGCCGCCGACCTCTACGTCAAATCAGATGCACTCGTCGGCACCGAAGCAATCCTTGCCGGCCTCGACAAGAAGCTGGGCGCCGGCAAACCGACGGCGGCGGCGATCCGCACCAAAGAGCTGGCGCATCGCATCGCGACCGAGCCGGCGGACTCGATGGAGTTTGACACCGGGCCCGGCGTGCTGGATCCGCGAAAGGTGATCGAAGCCCTCGATGCCGTCATCCCGAAGGACTGGGACATCGTCGTGGGCGGCGGCCATCAAGCCTATTTCAACGCGCAGATGCGTGGCCGGCCGGCGGAGCGCTACACGACGGTCCGTGAATTCGGCGCGGTCGGCAACGGCCTGTGCTATGCGCTCGGCGTTGCGGCGGCGCGCCGGCAGGGCCGTCAGGGCAAGGTCGTGCTGTTCGAAGGTGACGGCGGGCTCTTGTTTCATATCCAGGAGCTCGAGACGCTCAAGCGTCAAGGCTATCGCATCCTGATCTGCGCGATGAACGACGGCGGATACGGCTCGGAGTTTCACAAGCTGCGCGCCGATGGCCTCGACGATAGGTGGGCTATATTCGGCCGGCCCGCGTTCGAAAACATCGCGCGCGGTTTCGGCCTGCGCGGCAACGAGATCCGCGATGTGTCGATCATACCCAAGCTGTTCGCCGACTTCACCGCGCAGGGCGAAAGCGAAATCTGGAACATCCAGATCTCCGACCAGATCGTCGCGCCGGTGATGCGCCAGACCGTCAAGCGCGGTCACGGCGTTATGTGACCGTCAGTTCAGCGCCCTTCCTTCTTGGCCTTTTGCCGCTCCGCTTTGCGCATATCCTGGCGGCTGGCATAAACCGGCGGCTTGGTGTCGGGCTTGCGCACGCCGATGCCGTATTTACTGCGCAACGTGCGCGACAGCCAGATGCCGCCCGCGATGCCGAGCACCGCGCAGATGATGCCGAACGTTCCTTGCTCAGTGAGGAAATTCATCGCCTACACTTGCCGTGGCCGCGGCGCACCTGCCGGTTCATGGCCGGGTTGACCACCTTGTTGCCGTAGGACGCTAGCATTTGGGTGACATGGCCCGATAGGGCGGTGGAACGGGTCGCGTCCGCGCGGCTAACGCGGCGGCACATGCCTGCAACCGGCCGATAGTCTGCGTTGCAAAAGCAGTGGGCGAATTCCCAGGATTGGCCGGCAAATGCGACAGCACGGCGTGCGAATCGGCGGGCACCACTGCTGCGCCGACGCGCTGCGCGGTTCCAGCGGCAAGGACGAGTGCCACGACGGCGAAGCTGCAGGCCCGGTGTGTGACGCCGCGGGTCGTTCGACCGCCCTTCGCGAACCGCGCTAATTGCCCATCGCATGAATGAAGGCGACCAGCGCCGCCTTCTCGTGCTGGCTCAGCCCCAGCGGACGGATCAACGGCGAAATGTTGGGGTTGGGCCGGCCGCCTGCATTATAAAACTCCACGACCTCATCGAGCGTTCCGAAGCTGCCGTCGTGCATATAAGGCGGCGTCCTCGCGCTGTTGCGCAGCGACGGCGTGCGGAAGGAGGCCCACTCAGCTGGGTGATGGGATTGTTCGAAGCGTCCCTTGTCCGAATAGCCGGCGCGATAGCCAACGCCGACGTTGTGGAACTGGAAGTCGGTGAATAGCGCGCGTGCGCTCGGCCTGCCGCTGTGCTGCAGCGGGAACACATGATGGCAGTTGGCGCATCCGGCCCTGCGGGTGAATACAGCATAGCCATCGCGTTCGAGCGGCGACAGCGCGCCGTATTCGTTGTTGGCGAGGAACCGGTCCACCCGGCTCGGCGGCGTTACCAGCGTCCGCTCCCAAGCCGCGATCGCCTGCGCGATGCCGCCCGGTGTCGCAAAGCTGCCGAGCGCTGCGCGGAACAGCGACACGTAATGCGGATCGGCGTTGGCACGATGCGCCGCTTGTTCGATGGGAATTCCCATTTCGCCGCTCTGAAATGGACCAAACACCTGCTGCTCCAGCGACTGGAAGCGGCCGTCCCACATCAGCCGCGGCAGGAATCCAACGTCGAGCAGCGTCGGCGCATTGCGACGGCCGAGCTTGCCGTTGTCGGAGATGCTGACCCAGCGCGGCTCGGCGAAGCCGTAGCCCGGGCTGTGGCAGCTCGCGCAAGACTTCGAACCGGTACCGGAGAGGCGCGT
Organism: uncultured Alphaproteobacteria bacterium; assembly: GCA_963711955.1. Classification (GTDB taxonomy): domain Bacteria; phylum Pseudomonadota; class Alphaproteobacteria; order Rhizobiales; family Xanthobacteraceae; genus Z2-YC6860. The sequence goes on from CAVQGC010000001.1 coordinate 78,886, forward strand.
GTCATAAAAAAGCTTCTCGCCGAGCGCGATCAACGGGTTGACCGCCGCGACGCCAGTAACATGCGCGACCGGCACGGCGGGTGGCCCACCGTAGCCGCGGTGCTGATAGGGAAGATTGCTGCCGGCAAAGCTGCGATCGCCAGCCATGCCCGACACAACAAGCGCGGCAAAGAGTGCCAGCGCCACGCCCGCACGGAGCATAGGTCACTCCAACCTACACGCCGCATCTGCCGGGCAATCTACCAAGCCGGGTTCCGTTAACCAAGTATCCTTCTGAAAATATGAGGAAAGGACCGCGGGACCCGTTTCAAAACGAAACACCAATAGAGGCGGAAAGGCTGGATTTTCAGTTCGAAGGTCCGACGAGCGTCAGGTTTTCGCCAGCCTCACCATGCCCCAGCGCTGCACGGTGGCCTTCTCGATCGAGCCGAAGATCAGCCGTTCGAACACGAAGCCGATGAAGCCGATCACGATCAGCGAGGCCATCATCAGGTCGGCGTTGAGGAATTCCTTGGCGTCGAAGATCACCCAGCCGAGGCCGAAGTCGGAGGCGGCGAGGAACTCGGCGCCGATCACCGCGATCCAGGCGCGCAGGAACGCTTGGCGCATCCCGGTGATGATGAACGGCGAGGCGCCCGGCACGATCACCTTCCAGAACAGCGCGTTCTCATCGGCGCCCATGGCGCCTGCCGCGCGCAGCCACAGCGGATTGACCGCGCGCACGCCGGCCCAGACGTTGAGCAGCATCGGGAACAGCGACGCGTAGAACACGATCAGAATGGCGACCGTGTTGCCCAGCCCGAACCACAGGATGAACACCGGCACCCAGGCCAGCGACGGGATCGGCATCAGCGCGCTGGCGAGCGGCAGAAAGAAATGCTCCACCGGCTTGAAGCGGCCCATCAGGATGCCGAGCGGGATCGCGACCACGATCGCGATCGCCATGCCGGACAGCACGCGATACATGGTGGCGGCGGCGTGCACGATCAGCGTGCCGTCGATCAGGTTGGCCCACAAGGTGCCGCCGATCTTGCCGAGCGTCGGCATCAGCACCGCCGGGAAATAGCCGGAGCGCGCGACCGCCTCGTAGAGCAGGGCGAATACGACGATGGTGATGGCGGCGCGGATCGCCGAGCGCCAGCGCACCGAGAACGCGGGCGGGGCGGGCAAAGTGTCCTGTGTGACGATCGCGCTCACGTCATCATTCCCCAGCGCTGCACGGTGAAACGCTCCAGCCGCTGGAACACCAGCTTCTCCAGCGCGAGTCCAAGCGCACCGATCACGACGACGCCTGCCAGCATCACGTCGGTGTTGAGGAACTCGCGCGCGCCGAAGATCATCCAGCCGAGACCCCACGGCACGGCGGCGAGCATTTCGACGCCGACCAGCGTGCGCCAGGCCTGCGCCAGGCCGAGCCGCAGCCCGGTCAGGATGTAAGGCAGCGCGCCGGGCACGATCACCTTGACGAACAGGCGGCGGTCGTCGGCGCCCATCGCCTGCGCCGAGCGCACCCAGATTTCCTTCACCGCCTTCACGCCGGTCCAGGTGTTGAAGATGATCGGGAATGCCGAGACAAACGCGACCAGCAGCATGGCTGGCTTGCCGCCCAATCCGAACCACAAAAGGAACAGCGGCGCCCAGGCAATGCCGGGGATCGGCGCCATGATGCTGACCAGCGGCAGGCAGATGTCCTCCATGCGGCGCGAGCGCCCCATCAGGATGCCGATTGCGACCCCGACCACGGCGGCGAGTGCGAAGCCGCCGAGCAGCCGCAGCACGGTATCGAGCGCGTGATGCGGCAGGATGCCGTTGGCGGTCAGCCGCCAGAACGCGGCGCCGACGTCGACCAGCGATGGAAAGAGCTTCGGCGGAAACACGCCGAGCCGCGCCGTGATCTCCCACGCCACCGCAAGAACCAGGAACGGAAACGCCGTCCGCGCGGCCACGCGCCAGCGCGATTCCCGCGCGGGCCGTGAAACGCCGATCAGAACTCTCGGCGGCATTGGCAGGCAGGTCCGTCATGGGCGCATTGTCCTGTGCCTGGAACGTTTCGACAAGCACCGCTGTTCGATTGTTGCTAAGAGAGCTGTTATGAACCTTCATTCCCTCCTTCTCGAACGCGAAGCGGCGAGCAAACCCGTCACCGTCGGCCTGATTGGTGCAGGCAAGTTCGGCACCATGTTCCTGTCGCAGGCGCGGCTGACGCGCGGCATGCACGTCGTGGCGGTCGCCGATCTCAACGTCGAGCGTGCCAGAAGCCAACTGGCGTCCGCCGGTTGGCCGGCTGCACAGGTGGCGGCGTCGTCGCTGGGCGATGCCCTGAAAAATCGCACCACGCACGTCACTGCCGACGCGCAGGCGGTCATCGCGCATCCCGGCATCGAGGTGATCGTCGAGGCGACCGGCATTCCCGAGGCCGGGATCGTGCACGCCCTGAAAGCCATCGAGCACGGCAAGCACATCGTCATGGTCAACGTCGAGGCCGATGCGCTGGCCGGTCCGCTGCTCGCGCGCAAGGCGAAGGCGGCGGGCGTGGTGTACAGCCTGGCGTGGGGCGACCAGCCGGCGCTGATCTGCGAGCACGTCGATTGGGCGCGCGCCTGCGGCTTCAAGGTCGTCGCGGCGGGCAAGGGCACCCGCTACGAGCCGCACTATCACCAATCGAACCCTGACAATGTCTGGGACATCCTCGACAAGTATCTGAACATCACCGACCGCAAGTCGATCAATCCCAAGATGTTCAACTCGTTCGTCGACGGCACCAAGTCCGGCATCGAGATGACGGCGGTGTGCAACGCCACCGGCCTCGTGCCGCAAAGCGATGGCCTAAGCTTTCCGCCGGCGACGCGTTTCGAGCTCGCCGAGGTGTGCAAGCCGAGGAGCGCGGGCGGCGTGCTGGAGGGCGAGGGCGTCACCGAGGTCACCTCGTCGGTCTATCGCGACGGCCGCGACGTGCCGCATCACCTCGCGCTCGGCACCTACGTGGTGATCGAGGGCGAGACCGAATACGCGCGGCGCTGTTTCAAGGAATACGCCATGCTGCCGGACAGCAGCGGGCGCTACGCCGCCCTATACCGGCCGATCCACATGATCGGGCTGGAGCTCGGCATCTCGGTCGCCAGCGCCGCGCTGCGCAAGGAGCCGACCGGCGGGCCCACCGGCTTCCGCTCCGATGTTGCGGCCACCGCCAAGCGCGACCTCAAGAAAGGCGAGATGCTGGACGGCGAGGGCGGCTTTTGCGTGTGGGGCAAGCAGACGCCGGCCGCGCGCTCGCTGGATGAAGGCTTTCTGCCGCTGGGTCTCGCGCAGAACGTCAAGCTCAAGCGCGACGTCAAAATCGGCGAGTGCTTGAAATGGAGCGACGTCGCGTTCGACCCCAACGACACCGCGGTCAAGGTACGCCGCGAGATGGAGGCCGCGTTCGCGCGGCCGAATGCTGCCTGAAGCTGAGGAAGTTGACCCGCCGCGCGCCCCGACTATGATCCGCGCCGGAGCCCCTGTGGCGGAATTGGTAGACGCGCCTGACTCAAAATCAGGTACCGCAAGGTGTGCTGGTTCGAGTCCGGCCAGGGGCACCACACCCACGCGCAATTCGGCCAAGATCGTGCCGCAACGCTGGTAGCGCATGAGCCACACTGTCTCTCGACCGCATCCGCTCCGAGCCGATCGTGTCGGCTGCCGTGGCGATCGCGGTGATCGGTCTCGCCACCATCCTCGGCGCCTATTTCTTCCAGTACGGGCTCGGCTACCGCCCGTGCCCGCTCTGCCTGGAGCAGCGCTACGCTTATTATGTCGCGATCCCGCTGGCGGCGCATGGTGCTGCTCGGCGTATCGGTCGGCTCGTCGCGCAAGGTGATGCTGCTCGCGTTCCTCGCCATCGCCGTCGCGATGCTCTGGAACACCGGCCTTGGCGCCTATCACTCCGGCGTCGAATGGCAATGGTGGGAAGGTCCGAAGGACTGCTCGGGACCCGTTGCCAACTTCGGCCCGGCCGGCGGGCTGCGTCGACCTGATCCAGAACACCCGCGTGATCCGTTGCGACGAAGCGGCGTGGCGTTTCCTCGGCCTGTCGTTGGCCGGCTACAACGTGCTGATCTCGCTGGCGCTCGCCGCGATCGCGGCGTGGGGCGCGCTCGGCGCGTATCGCAGTCTGGAAGGCAGCGGGCGAATAGCGCCGTCCTACGGATCCAGCTCGGTATCCCAGTAGAGATAGTCCAGCCAGCTGTCGTGCAGATAGTTCGGCGGGAACAGCCGGCCGTTGCGGTGCAGGTGCTGCACGCTCGGCTGGAACGGCATCTGCGACGGGAACATCCGCGCTTCTTTGGTCGTCATGCTGCCCTTGCGCAGATTGCAGTCCGAGCAGGCGGCGACCACGTTGCTCCAGGTCGTCATGCCGCCGCGCGAGCGCGGCAGCAGATGGTCGAAGGTGAGGTCGTCGCGCGAGCCGCAGTACTGGCAGGAGAAGCGGTCGCGCAGGAACACGTTGAACCGGGTGAAGGCCGGATGCGTGGAAGGCTTCACGAAGGTCTTGAGCGAGACCACGCTCGGCAGCTTCATCTCCAGGCTCGGGCGTGCACCGCCTGGTCGTACTCCTCGACGATATTCACCCGTTCGAGGAAAACCGCCTTGATCGCGTCCTGCCACGACCACAGCGACAGCGGGTAGTAGCTCAGCGGCCGGAAGTCTGCATTGAGCACCAGAGCCGGAAAGCCGCCGGTAAATCCATGCGCAGTCAAATGAGGCTCCTCCACAAGCCTTTCGCCGCGCCTGCCAGCGGCGACTGGCGATTATTCTAACGGAAGCGCGACAGGAATGTGAAGCGATCGGAAATGCCTTAGCTGTGAGCGAATCAGCCCGGTGGGCGCTGCCACAATTTCGGAGTTCGTCAGCCGCGCAGGCCGAATCGCCGGGCCAGGAATTCGCCGCCATGGCGCAGGCCCTCCTGGTCGATGCCGTGGCCGACGCCCGGCGAGATATGCCATTCCACCGGCACTTCGAGCGCGGCCAGCGCCTGCGCTCCCATCAGCAGCGCCTGCACGGGGATCAGCTCGTCCTGATCGCCGTGGATCAGCAGCACCGGCGGCTTGGACTTGATGTCGCCGGCGACCGCGTCCGGCGCCGCCTTGTCCGGCAGCACGAAGATGCCGGAATAGCCGACGATCGCGGCGGGCGGCGGCGTCGGCGCAGCCCGGCATGCAGCGCCATCATGGTGCCCTGGCTGAAGCCGACCAGCGCCAGCGCCGAGGGCGGCAGCTTGCGGCGGGCGAGCTCGGCGTCGAGGAATTGGTCGAGCGCCGGGGCCGCGGCGTTGACAGCCGATCCAGCGCTCGTCCGGATTGCGGAAGGTCAGCGGAAACCACTCGCGGCCCATGCGGCGCCTGTCCGCAGGGGTGCGGCGCGTGCGGCGAGACGAACGCGGTGTCCGGCAGCAGGCCCTGCCAGGCGCGGCCGATCTCGATCAGGTCGTTGCCGTCGGCGCCATAGCCGTGCAGGAACACCACCAGCCGCTTGGCCTGTCCGCCGCGCGGCTCGAGCCGCGGGCCGTTGAGTTCAGCGGCCATTCGCCTTCGCCTTCTTCTTTTTCACGGGAGCTTGTTGTCACCACAACGGTCGGCTGGCGTCACCGGCGCGCCTTCGCGCCGCTTCACCGCGTGATAGTAGGCCCAGAACAGATGCGCGGCCACCCCGCGCCACGGCCGCCACGGCTCGGCGAGCTTGATCAATCCTTGGCGTCCGGCCGCTTCCGCAGATTGAACGCGATGCGCGCCGCCTCCTGCATCGCAAGGTCGCCGGCCGGCCAGGCGTCGGCGTTGCCAAGGCAGAACAGCAGATAGATGTCGGCGGTCCACGGTCCGATGCCGTGCAGCGCGGTCAGCGCCGCGTGCGCCTGATCGGCCTCCATGCGGCCGACCGCGTCGAGATCGATCTGGCCTTTGGCGATCGCGGTGCCGATCGCTTTCAGCGTCTTGATCTTGGGCCGCGACAGGCCGAGCCGCGCCAGCCGGTCGGCGCGCGAGCGCCGCAACGCGTCGTGATGGAAGGGATCGAACGCCGCCGCCACGCGGCCCCAGATCGCGGCCGCGCTGGCGGTCGAGAGCTGCTGGCCGCAGACGATGCGGCACAGCCCCTCGAAGCCGGCATCGCGGCGCCGCAAGCGCCGGCATGCCGGCCTTCTCCAGCACGGGGACAAGCCGCGGATCCTGCGCGACCAGCGCCGCCATGCCGGCGGCGAGATCGGCTTCGGTGTGAATGAAGGAAGTCATGCGACTTTCGTTTTGGCCGGAATTGACCCGCCTGCGGGCCAAAGCTTGTAGGTTGGGTTACCGTTCGATGCGCTTCGGCGGGCGAAGGCCCGACCGTCCATCTAGCCTTGGTCTGAATGCTGTCAGAAGATGGACCTGCGGGTCAAGCCCGCGGGCGACGGTCATCAGCGTTTTCCGCTTTCGCGCCGAGCCCGAACGGCTATCTGCATCTCGGCCATGCGCTGTCGGCGCTGCTGAATTTCGACATGGCGCGGCGGCGGGCGGCCGCCTGCTGCTGCGGATCGAGGACATCGACGCGGACGCGCTGCCGGCCGGAGTACGAGGCGGCGATCTACGAGGACCTCGCCTGGCTCGGCGTCGAATGGGAGGAGCCGGTGCGCCGGCAGTCCGAGCATTTCGACGAATACCGCAAGGCGCTGCGCGAGCTCGAAGCGCGGCGGCTGACCTTTCCGAGCTTCGAGAGCCGCTCCGATCTGACGCGGATGGTCAGCGACCGCGAGTCGCACGCGCGCTGGCCGCGCGATCCGGACGGCGTGCCGCTCTATCCCGGCACGGCGCGCGTGATGGCGGAAGCCGAACGGGAGGCGCGGCTCGCGCAGGGCGAGCCCTACGCCATCCGCCTCGACATGAGTTCCGCGATGGAATGGGCGGGCCGGCTGCGCTGGAGCGAAGACGGGCACCGGCCCAGGCGGCGAAACCGGCGAGATCGCAGCCGATCCCGCGGCGTGGGGCGACGTCATCCTCGGCCGCAAGGACACGCCGACCAGCTATCATCTTTCCGTCGTGGTCGACGACGCGCTGCAAGGCGTCACCCATGTGGTGCGCGGCCAGGATCTGTTCTGGTCGACCAGCGTGCACCGGCTGCTGCAGGAGCTGCTGGGCCTTGCCGCCGCCGGTGTATCACCATCACCGGCTGATCCTCGACGCCGAAGGCCGCAAGCTCGCCAAATCGACGCAGTCCACCGGCCTGCGCGAACTGCGCGCCGCAGGGCATGACGCCGCGACGATATCCGCCGGCTGGTTGGGCTTGCCGAGCTAGCGGCACGATCTGCGCCGTGGCAGGGTGATCCAGGGGCGCGGGCGGGGGTCCGGTGCCGAAACGGCGGAAGAAAAAGTCGACCAAGACGCGCCGGGCCAGACGCCGCGACGGCGCACGCGCGCGCCTGCGCGCAAGCCGCGCGCGCACCGGCGCCACCGGGCTCGCGCTCGCCGGTCTCGCCCACGACATCCGCACGCCGCTGACCGGCATGCTGGCGCTTGTCCGAGCTGTTGCTCGCCTCCGATCTGCCGGAGCGCGAGCGGCGCTGGGCCGCGGCGATCAAGGATGCCGCCGGCCATCTGGCGCGGCTGACCACGCTGGTGGTCGACGCCGCGAAGGCCGGCAGCGGCAGGCTGATCCTGCAACCCGAGCCGTTCGCGCTGCGCGATTTCGTCGATGCGGTCGCGCAATCGCTCAGGGCGCGCGCCGAAGGCAAGTCGCTCGGCGTCGAGATCTCCATCGCGGACGAGCTGCCGGCCCGCGTCAGCGCCGATGCGGTGCGGCTGCGCAGCGCGCTGGAGAACCTGATCGACAACGCGGTGAAGTTCACCGAGCGCGGCAGGGTATCGTTCGCCGTTGATGGTGGCAGCCGGCGGCGCGCGGCGGTTGCGGCTGACATTCACGGTGGCCGACACCGGCATCGGCATCGTCGCCGCCGATCTGAAGCGGCTGTTCCGGCCGTTCGTCCCAGGCCAATGAAGGCGTGGCGCAGCGGTTCGGCGGCTCGGGCCTCGGCCTGTCATTCGCCAGGCGCATCGCGGCGGTCGATGGGCGGCGTCGTTGACGGTGAAAAGCAGACCGGGGCGCGGCAGCACGTTCCAGCTCGTTGTCCTGGTCGATCCGGCGCCCGCCCGAAAAGAGCTGGCGAACGCGAGACGATGGAGTGCCGCTCACGGGGCTTCGCGTGCTTTGCGTCGAGGACAATCCCTACGGCCGCGTCGTGCTCAACACCGTGCTGGGCGAGCTCGGCCACAGGTCTGCGTTCGCCGAAAGCGGCGAGTCGGCGGTCGCGGCGGTCGCGCGCGGCGGCTACGACGTCGTGCTGATGGACGTCGCGCTGCCCGGCATCGACGGGTTCGAGACCGCGCGCCGCATTCGCGCGCTGCCCGGGCCGCGCAGCGCCATGCCGATCATCGGCGTATCGGGCCGCGCGGGCGAGGAAGACGAGGCGGCGGCATGGGACGCCGGCATGAGCAGCTATCTGCGCAAGCCGGCGAGCCCGGCGACTCTCAACGCGGCGCTGGCGGCCGTCGCGGTCGCTGAAGCGGAGACGATGAGTGATGGTCGATCTGCGCCGGTTGATCGGCCTATGCATGCGCGGTGTCGTCTTTTATGTTTCAGCCCAGCTTCGGCGCAGACGCCGGCCTACATTACCGCCAAGCCGGACGGCGTGGTCGCGCCTACGGCAACGCCGTAGCGCGCAAAATTTTCTCCGACGCCTACACGCCGGTGCGCCAGCAAGCCGTGCTGCGCTCGCAGAAGGCGATACCAGGCTTCGACTGTCCGGCCGACCCGCAGATCGCGCTGGCGGAGGTCATTCCGTATCCGGTGAAACAGGGCACGACGTCGTGGATCGAGCGTTACGTGGTCGGTTGCACGCCGCGCACCATGCGCAACTTCCTGCTGGTGCTCGAAGGCGAGCGGCCGCGGATCGATCGAGCTGCTGCCTGGCAACACCAACACCGACCCGCTGCTGCAGAGCGACGCGCTGAAGGGCGGCTACACCGCGGTCGGCGCCGATGGCCCCGAAGGATTGCGACAAGGCGGTGCGTCACCGACACGCGGCTGACGTCACAAGATCGAGCGCGGCGCACCGTGGACGGAGCGATGGGTCTTCGACCTGTGCGGCACCAAGGCGGAGGTGGAAATGACGTTCACGCCATCCGCCGCCAGCGGGACGAGCTGGAGGGCGACGCTGATCAAATAGCGAGGTCCTATCAGCCGTCATGCCCGGAGCCTTGATGCCGGGCTTCGGACGGCTATGCCCGGCCATGACGAAATTGTCAGGCGCGTTTGATCAGCCCGATGATCACCAGCAGGATCACCGCGCCGATGGTGGCATTGATGATCGAGGCAATCATGCCGCCGCCGATCACGATGCCGATCCGCGGCAGCAGCCAGCCGGCGATGAAGCGCGCCGACGATGCCGACTACGATGTTGCCGAGCAGCCCAAAGCCCAAGCCGCGCACGATCTGGCCGGCCAGCCAGCCCGCGACCGCGCCGACGATCAGAATAATGAGGATTGCTTCAACAGCTCATGACGCTCCCTTCCATGACGGGACGGTGCGTGCCGCCCCTGTTCAATGGCGCAAGCCTAACGCGGGAAAGCAAGCCTGTCAGGGGGGCAAGGACCGATTGGCCGTGATCGCAACAATCGTCAAACGTTGCTGGCGTTGTTCGCCCGTTCCACGATCCGCACCACATCGGACATGATGCGGTTGAGCTCGAAATCCTTCGGCGTGTAGACCGCGGCGACCCCGGCGTCTTCCAGCGCCTGCGCGTCCTCCGGCGGGATGATGCCGCCCACCACCACCGGCACGTTGTTCATGTTCATGTCGATCATCCGGGCGACCACGTCCTTGACCAGGGAAACGTGCGAGCCGGACAGGATCGACAGCCCGACCACGTGCGCCTTCTGCTGTTGCGCGCGGCGGCGACGATCTCCTCCGGAGTAAGCCGGATGCCCTCGTAGACCACCTGCATTCCGGCATCGCGGGCCCGGACCGCGATCTGCTCGGCGCCGTTGGAATGGCCGTCGAGGCCGGGTTTGCCGACCAAGAAGGTCAGACGACGGCCGAGTTTCCGGGATACTCGGTCGACGTCGGCCCGGAGGTCGTCGAGTCCTCGGACGTCGTTGCGCATTGCTCGGCCGACTCCGGTCGGCGCGCGGTACTCGCCGAACGCCTCGCGCAACGTCCAGCCCCATTCGCCGGTGGTGACGCCAGCCTTGGCGCAGGCGATCGAGGCCGGCATGATGTTGCCTTGGCCCGCGGCGGCGCGCTTGAGGTCTTTCAGCGTGGCCTGCACCGCGGCGTTGTCGCGCGCATCGCGCCAGGCCTTGAGCCGCTCGATCTGATCGCGCTCGGCTTCCGCCGGGACCGTCATGATGGTGTCGATGCCGCCGGTCAGCGGCGACGGCTCGCTTTCGAGGAAGCTGTTGACGCCGACCACGATCTGCTCGCCGCGCTCGATCGCCTCGAGCCGCGCGGTGTTGGATTCGACCAGCCGCTGCTTCATGTAGCCGGTCTCGACCGCGGCGATCGCGCCGCCCATCTCCTCGATGCGCTTGAGCTCCTCTTTGGCCTCGGCTTTGAGCGCCTCGACCTTGTCGTCCATCACCTTGGAGCCGTCGAACAGGTCGCCGTATTCGAGCAGGTCGGTCTCGTAGGCCAGGATCTGCTGCATGCGCAGCGACCATTGCTGGTCCCACGGCCGCGGCAGGCCGAGCGCCTCGTTCCACGCCGGCAACTGCACGGCGCGGGCGCGCGCCTTCTTCGACAGCGTCACCGCCAGCATCTCGATCAGGATGCGCGTGACGTTGTTCTCGGGCTGCTGCTCGGTGAGGCCGAGCGAATTGACCTGCACGCCGTAGCGGAACAGCCGCTGCTTGGGATCGGTGACGCCGTAGCGCTCGCGGGTGATCTCGTCCCACAGGTCGACGAACGCGCGCATCTTGCAGATTTCGGTGACGAAGCGCAGTCCCCGCGTTGACGAAGAACGAGATGCGGCCGACCACCTCGCCGAATTTCTCCTGGCTCGACCTCGCCCGACTTCTTCACCGTGTCGAGCACGGCAATCGCGGTGGCGAGCGCGAAGGCGAGCTCCTGCACCGGCGTCGCGCCCGCCTCCTGCAGGTGATACGAGCAGATGTTCATCGGATTCCACTTCGGCAGCTCGCCGGTCGAAAAGATCGCGATGTCCTTGATCAGCCGCATCGACGGCGCCGGCGGAAACACATAGGTGCCGCGCGACAGATACTCCTTGATGATGTCGTTCTGGATCGTGCCGGTCAGCGCCGAGCGCGGCGCGTCCTGCTCGTCGGCGACCGCGATATAGAGCGCCATCAGCCACGCCGCGGTGGCGTTGATGGTCATCGAGGTGTTCATCGACGCGAGCGGGATGCCGTCGAACAGCGCGCGCATGTCGCCGAGATGCGAGATCGGCACGCCGACCTTGCCGACCTCGCCGCGCGCCAGCACGTGGTCGGAGTCGTAGCCGGTCTGGGTCGGCAGATCGAACGCGACCGAAAGGCCGGTCTGGCCCTTGGCGAGGTTTTTCCGATAGAGCGCGTTCGAACTCGCGCGCCGTCGAATGGCCCGCGTAGGTGCGGAAAATCCAAGGCTTGTCGCGCATTTCAGACCGCCCGTTTCGCCGGTGCGTGGCCGCCGGATGACCCGGCATTTTGCAATGCAAACAGCAGAATACGCCTTGGAAAACGCCTGTGCGTCAGGCCATATTTTACACCGCTGACATAATCTTGTTGCTCTGCAACAAAGGCTGACGCACACTGTTTTGGCTGCGAAATTGACGTGATCAACCGCTGACCGGAGAGCGGACACCATGGCCACAGTCACGCAGCTCAATCCGACCAAGTCGGCCGCCGTCAAAGATCTCTACGGCATCGGCGAAATCCCGCCGCTCGGCCATGTGCCCGAGAAGATGCACGCCTGGGCGATCCGCAAGGAGCGCCACGGCCCGCCGGAAACCTCCTTCCAGCTCGAAGTGGTGCCGACCTGGCCGGTCGGCGAGGACGAGGTGCTGGTCTACGTGATGGCGGCGGGCGTCAACTACAACGGCGTCTGGGCCGGGCTCGGCGTTCCGATCTCGCCGCTCGACGGCCACAAGCACCCGTTCCATATCGCCGGCTCCGACGCCGCCGGCGTGGTCTGGGCGATCGGCGCCAAGGTGCGGCGCTGGAAGGTCGGCGACGAGGTGATCGTCCACTGCAATCAGGACGACGGCGACGACGAGGACTGCAACGGCGGCGATCCGCTGCTGTCGCCCTCACAGCGCATCTGGGGCTACGAGACGCCGGACGGCTCGTTCGCGCAGTTCTGCCGCGTGCAGTCGCGGCAGCTGATGCCGAAGCCCAAGCATCTGCCGTGGGAGGAGGCGGGCTGCTACACGCTGACGCTGGCCACCGCCTACCGCATGCTGTTCGGCCATGCGCCGCACATCCTCAAGCCCGGCGACTACGTGCTGGTGTGGGGCGGCTCCGGCGGGCTCGGCGTGTTCGGCGTGCAGCTCGCCGCCGCGGCCGGCGCCAAGGCGATCGGCGTCATCTCCGACCCTTCGAAGCGCGACTACGTGATGGATCTCGGCGCCTATGGCGTCATCAATCGCAAGGATTTCAAGTGCTGGGGCCAGATGCCGACGGTGAATACGCCCGAGTACAACGAATGGGTGAAGGAGGCCCGCAAGTTCGGCAAGGCGATCTGGGACATCACCGGCAAGCGCGACGTCGACATCGTGTTCGAGCATCCGGGCGAGGCGACGTTCCCGGTGTCATGCCTGGTCGTGAAGCGCGGCGGCATGGTGGTGTTCTGCGCCGGCACCTCGGGCTACAACATCACGTTCGACGCGCGCTACGTCTGGATGCGGCAGAAGCGCATCCAGGGCTCGCATTTTGCTCACCTCAAACAAGCATCGGCCGCCAACCAGTTCGTGCTGGACCGGCGCATCTATCCCTGCATGAGCGAGGTGCTGCCTGGGAGGAAATCCCGAAGGCGCACACCATGATGTGGAAGAACCAGCACAAGCCCGGCAACATGGCGGTGCTGGTCAACGCGCCGAAGCCGGGATTGAAGAAGCTGGAGGATGTGGCTGAGTTAGGCGGCTGATCGGTTGTAGCCTGGATGGAGCGGAGCGACATCTGGGACCAATCCCGCCGCGGGCAAAGCCGGATTTCGCTTCGTTCAATCCGGGCTACGCTTGCCTGATCAAAGCGGACACAGGCACAGGTCCCGACTCACGCAACAAGACGAGTCAGACACCTCTTAGTCCCGGGCCTTGCCGCATTCGGTGGTTTCTAACCTGCGCCAGCCAACACCGTCAGCTTGACCGGGGCGAGGCCGGAAAATCCAATCGCCCGCGCTCCTGCTGGTGTTAGGTCGACTATGCGCCCCCGTATGAACGGGCCCCGATCCGAGATGCGCACAACGACCTGCTTGCCGTTTCGTAGGTTCATGATGCTGACCCGAGTCCCGAATGGAAGCGTCCGGTGAGCGGCAGTCAAAGCGCCGGGGTTCATCCGCTCGCCGCTGGCCGTCTTACGCCCAGCGTAGCCGTCACCGTTTCCATACACCGATGCAATTCCAGTCTGTGGCGCAGCCAAAAGCTGCGAAGAAAATGAAATCGTGGCAGTAAGAATTAAAGCTCCAAAGCCAAACGTTTTCCGAACCTGCATTCTACGGCCTCATGTGTTGTTGAGATTGGATCAACTGCGAGTCGCAGCTGAAGAGAGGCCGTTTCGCTTCACAGTGTGTTCATTATGCGACGCAGCAATGGTGATGTTTAGGCGGCTGGTAAATCGTACGGTGTGTGAGGCCGCGCGGTTTTGGTAGTTGGAGGCGTTAGGTGAGCAAAGGCTTGGCGTTACGCCATGTACCTTTGCATCCACTCCGCCAAATCCTTCACCGCCTCCTGCAATTTGAACTGCGGGCTCGTAGCCGAGATATTTCTTTGCGCGGCTCAAGTCCGCGTGCTCGGAGCGGTTCGCCAGCGAGATCGCAGTCCCCTTCGGCGCCTCGAACTTCACCTTGGCGCCCGGCACCTCGGCCTGGATCGCCGTGGCCATCTCGGCGGGCGTGGTGAGCCGGCCCATGGTCACATTGAAAATGCGTGAGCCCAAATCCTTCGCGTCGAGCGCCATCACGGTCGCGCGCGCTGCGTCCTTGGAATAGACCCACTCCATCGCGCCCGGCGGCACGATTGCCTCCTTGCCGGCGAGCGCGTTCCTGATCGCCTCGCGCATGACGTTCGACGGCCCGCCGCCGCCGGCGCCGCTCCACGGCCCGAACGCCGCGCCGTAGCGCAGCCCTGCGAACTCGATGCCGCACCATTTGGCGTAGTTGAGGCCGAGGCTTTCGACCGCCTGCTTGGTCGCCGAATAGAACGTGGTCGGCCGCGGGAACAACTCCTCCTTGCCGAAGTGGCCGCCGTCCTCGCCGCCGTCGAGATAATGGTTGAGCACGCTCGACGACGACACCACGACGCGCTTGAGCCCCAGGATGCGCGCGGCTTCGAGCACGTTCACGGTGCCCATGATGTTGAGGTTGATCGCGCTGTAAGGCTCGCGCTGCGCGCCGAGCGTCAGCAGCGGATTGGCGGCGGTGTGCGCGATCTTGGTGATGCCGTGGCGCTTGATCGCGTCGGCGATGGAGAGCGGGCGCAACACGTCGCCCTGGATCAGCGTCACCTTGGCGAGATCGACGATCTGGCCGATCGCTTCCTTCTGCGCGGCGACGTCCATCAGCACGGGCGTTTCGCCGCGCTCGGTGAGAAGCGCGCGACCTGCGAGCCGATCAGGCCGGCGCCGATAACGAGTGTGGTCATGCCGTGTTCCTCCGCCCTCTCCACCGTCATGCCCGGCCTTGTCGGTGGAGCGGAATTGCACCCATCGCCAGCAATCGTATTTCGCCGCTATTCTCCAATCGAACGCACTTCAAGAAAACCCCGGCGAGGAACATCATGCCAAAATATCTTCTGGTCAGCTTCAAGACCTGCCCCTGGGTGCAGCGCGCGGCGATCGTGCTGCGCGAGAAGAACGTCGAGTTCGAGTTCCGCCATATCGACCGGGACAACCGGCCGGACTGGTTCCTCGCCATCTCGCCGCACAAGAAAGTGCCGGTGCTGAGCATCGACGGCAAGGTGTCGCTGTTCGAGTCGAACGCGATCAACGAATACCTCGACGAGACCATCGAGCCGCGGCTGCACCCGGACGATCCGGTGCTGCGCGCGGTCAACCGGGCGTGGACCGACTATCTGCCGACCTTCTCCGAAATGGTGACGGGGGCGGCCTACTCGGAGGACGAAGCCGAGTACAAGCAAGACATCGCGCAAATCCCGCTGGCGTTCGCGCGGCTCGAGGGCGCGCTGGAGAAGCAGGGCGCCGGGCCGTTCTTCAACGGCGCGAAATATTCGCTGGTCGATGCCGCCTATGCGCCGTTCCTGCAGCGCTATTATTTTCTCGACCGCATCAAGCCGCTCGGCGTGATCGAGAAATTCCCGCGGGTGAAGGCTTGGGCCGACACGCTGCGCAAGCGGCCTTCGACGCATTCATTCCCGGAGGCCGAGCTTGAGCCGCTCTACCGGCTGAATGTGAAGAACCGGAAGAAGTACCTCTCGCAGTTCGTCGCCGACGCGGCGGTCGCAGCGGAGTAGTCATGGCGCGGGCTCAACCCGCGTCCGCTCCTCGCGCCACTTGCAGATCACGGTGTTCAGCTCCGCGCCGTAGATGAAGATCGACGCGGTGAGATAGAGGAACACCAGCGCCATCATCACCGAGGCCAGGCCGGCGTAGTAGGTGACATAGGTGTAGGCGAAGCCAGACAGGTAGTCGCCGAACAGCTCACCGGCGAGCAGCCACAGCACCAGTGTCACCAGGATGCCGGGCCAGATCTGCGACAGCCGGCGCCGGCCGGCCGGCAGCCATTTGTGCACGATGAACAGCGCCGCGACGAATACGGTGGCGGCAGTGGCGAGCCGGAGGAAGTTGAACATGGGCCACAGCGGACTGAGTTGCGGCACGTAAAGCACCGCGGTCGCGAAGATCAGCGGCGCCAGCACCACCAGGAACGCCAGCACCAGCAACCCGATGGCCGCGATGATGACGTAGCCGATCGCTTCCAGCCGCATCAGCCACATGCTCCGCGTTTCGACGACGCCATAGGCGCGATTGAGGCCGATGCGCAGACTCTCGATGCCGCTCGAGGCAAAGAAGATCGCAAGCAGCACGCCGACGGTGAGCACGTCACCGCGTGCGGTGCCGAGCACGTTCTGCACCTCCTTGGCGAGCGGCGTCGCCACCTGGGTCGGCCAGGCTTCCAGCAGGATTTGCGCCACCTCGTTGGCGAGCTCGATGGTGCCAAAGTATGGCGCCAGCGCCGCGACCAGGATCAGGAACGGAAACAGCGACATCAGCGCCGAGAGCGCGATGTGGCTCGCGATCGCCCAGCCGTCATCGGCGTTGAAGCGAGAGAACGCATCCAGAGCGATCTGGTAGCAGAGGCGCAATATCCCCACGGCGTCCTCGCCCGGCCAAGGTACGCTGAAATCGCGGATTATCGGACGATTGGCAAGAGGCAACGGAAACTCAGGCCTCGCCGGTGAGTTCCCGCAGGCGCTTCACCTCGGCCTCCAGCGCGGCGAGCCGCCGCCCGGCTTCCGCGAGCGCGGCATCGACGTCGGCCTCCTCGTAGCGCACCGGGATGTGCTGCTCGCAGTTCGCGTCCCAGGCCGTGACGGTGAACAGGATCGCCTGCTCCGGCCGCGCCTTGTAGTCCTCCGGCATCAGCTTGGCGATGAGCTCGGCGTCGCCTTCGACGACGCGCGCCGTGCCCCAGATCTTCACGCGCCTTTTGTGTGTGTAATCGACCAGGAACAGATGCGCCTTGGGGTTGTCGGACAGATTGCCTTGGGTGATGTACTGCCGGTTGCCGCGGAAGTCGGCGAAGCCGATGGTCTTCTCGTCGAGCACGCGAAGAAAACCCGGCGGCCCGCCGCGGTGCTGGATGTAGGGCTGGCCGTCCGCGTTGGCGGTGGCGAGGAAGATGCTGATCTGCGCTTCGATGAACATCTTGAGATCGGGCGTGATGGCGGTCTGCCAGCCGCCGCGTTCTTCCATCTTGCCGTAAGCGCCGCGCGAGCCCTTGCGGGCCTGGATCGCCTTCACGGTCGGAGTGAAGGCGACGTCGCTCGAATACGTATGGTCGGTCGTCATAATCCCAGCTCGCTCAGGGAAGGGTGATCGTCGGGCCGGCGTCCCAGCGGCCAGCGATACTTGCGCTCGCTGTCCTTGATCGGCAGGTCGTTGATGCTGGCGATGCGCAGCCGCATCAGGCCCTGCTCGTCGAACTCCCAGTTCTCGTTGCCGTAGCTGCGGAACCAGCTCCCGCTGTCGTCATGCCACTCGTAGGCGAAGCGCACCGCGATGCGGTTGTCGCGGAACGCCCAGACCTCCTTGATCAGTCGGTAGTCCAATTCCTTCGCCCACTTGCGCGTCAGGAATGCCTCGATCGCATCGCGGCCCTGCAGGAATTCGGAGCGGTTTCGCCAGTGGCTGTCCGGCGTGTAGGCGAGCGCGACGCGTGCCGGCTCGCGGGTGTTCCAGGCGTCCTCGGCCATGCGGGCCTTCTGCGCGGCGGTCTCGGCGTTGAACGGCGGAAACGGCGGACGGCTCATGGCGATCCCTCCAGCGGATTTGGCATATCGGAGCCCGGCGCGGCCGATACTAGCCGCCTGCCGTTCACGGATCGATCACGATTTCGGAAACTGCGAAAGTCCTACGCCGCCTGCACGTCGGTCAGGAAGCGCTGCACCTCGGCTTCGAGGTTCTCGGCCTCGACGGCCAGCGCGTCGGCCAGCGCCTTGACGTCGCCCGCGGTGGTGCGGGCATCGGTCGATGTGCCGGCGACGCGGCTCATCGCTTCGGCGCCACCCTGCGCTTCGAGCGAAGCGCGGTTGACGCCCTCTGCGATCGACGAGATCGCCGCGTTCTGCTCTTCGACCGTGACCGAAACAGTCGACGCGATTTCCGACATGTCGCCGATGATGGCGTTGACCTGGGCGATGGCTTGCGCCGCGTCGGCGGCGGCGGACTGGATCGCGCCGATCTGCTCGGCGATTTCCTCGGTCGCCTTGGCGGTTTGCCCGGCGAGCGACTTCACCTCGGAGGCCACCACGGCGAAGCCGCGGCCGGCTTCGCCCGCGCGCGCCGCCTCGATGGTGGCGTTGAGCGCCAGCAGGTTGGTCTGCGCGGCGATCGCCTGGATCAGTCCGATCACCTCGCCGATCCGGGTGGCGGCGTTGCCCAGGTCGGTCATGGTTTGCGCGGTGCGCTGCGCCTCCGATACCGCGCGTCCGGCGACGTCGGTCGACTTGCCGGCCTGGCTCGCGATCTCGCTGATCGAGGCGGCCAGCTCCTCGACCGAGCTCGCCGCCGCAGTGACGTTGTGCGAGGCGGCGTTGACGCTGGTCTCGGCGCTCTTCGCCTCGGCGGACACCGCGTCGGCGGCGCCGTTGAGCTTGGTCGCGGACACTTCGAGCTGCACCGCGGCGCCGCGCAGCTTGCCGAGCGCCTGCTGCACCGAATTGCGGAACGAGCCGATGGTCGACGCGATGACGTCGCCGCGCTGCTCCTTGGCGCGTGCTGTTGCGATCTGATCGCCCGCCAGCCGCTCGCGCTCGATCATGGTGTCGCGGAACACGATCACGGTGCGCGCCATGGCGCCGATTTCGTCCGAAGCGCGGGTGGCGGGAATGCGGGCCGCGGTATCGCCGGCGGCGAGCTGCTTCATCGCGCCGGCGAGCCCCTTGAGCGGGCGGGTGATGCTGCGGCCGATCAGCCAGCTGAAGCCGAGCCCGATCAGCACGGCGGCGCAGCCCACCAGGATGATGATTGTCGTGGTGCGCGCTTGCGAGGCGGAGAGCGCGGTGGATGCCGCGCTGGCGTTGAAGCGCGCCGAAGCGATGATGTCGTCGGTGATCGGCATCAGGCTGCGCAGCTCGATATCGATCGACGCGACGTCGGCACCGACCGTGTTGGTGCTCTCGATCCATTCGGCGAACGTGTCGGCGTAGGTTTTAACCTGCTGGCTCAGGCTCTGCTTCATCACCTCGGCGGCGATGATGCCCGACAGCGTCTGAGTTGAACGCCTTGAATTCGTCGAAGAATTCGGCGTTCGCGAAGCTGCGTCCGGGTCAGCCGGTAGTCGCTTTCATAGCGCCGCATGACCAGCAGCGAAATCAGCAGCCTTCTGCGCGTCGGTCTTGGTCAGCCACGACATCTCCTCGTTGATGATGCGCTCGACCGCGGTCGCGGCAACCGCGCATCCGCCGGCGGATGCCTTCGTCTTCGGAGAAGCCGAGCGCCTTCTGCTCGTTGGTCAGGTGGAAAATCGGGCGTTCAGCTCGGCAATGCGCTTGCGCAGGCCTTCGATCTCGGCGGCGCACGCTCGGCGTGGCGCGCTGCCTTCGATTCGGCGCAGGCTGTTGAGTGACCGCCTGATGGATGTCCTCGAACGACTGGACAAGCGCGGTGCTTGGCTGCGCGGCGAAGTCGCGCACCACGATGCGCATGCCGCTGAGCGCGGCCTTGAGGTCCTGGCTCGTTTCGGCGAGCGTGGTCGGCGTGCTGACGCTGGCGAAGGCGTTTTCGACTTCGGCCTGGCCGGTGATGAAGGCGGTGCCGTTGGCGAGAAAGCCGAGCAGCGGAATGGCCGCGAGCACGACGATGCGCGTGCGGACCGTCAGATCCTGAGACCAGGCGAAGCGCGGAGGATGTCATGCAGCTGCGATGTTTCTCGCGGCGCGCCGACCTCGCCGCGTGCAACCGAATGGTAATCCGGTGCTTAAAAAGGGCTCAAAATGGTTAATAATCTCAAAAAATCAGACATTTCGACCGATCGGTCCTCATTTGCGTCCGTCTGTGCCGCTGTCGATAGAGCAAGATGTGCCATTGCCGGTTGCGTTTGTGCGCCGCACAATAAGCGCATCAGCGTTGGAGCGCGATAATGCCGCAAGCCGCTGCCGTCACACCGCTCGCCGCCGGGCATGACCTTGTGACCATGGCGCGTGGCGCGGTCGCAGCGGGGGAGGCGATCCTGCCGACGCCAGCGCCAAGGTGCGCGAGCGGGTCACCGTCGATGGCCGCATCGTCAGCCGCACCGTTCGACCGCGAGCAGCGCGCCACCCACGGGCTGGCGTGGCTCGCGACCTACGTCGAGGCGGTGCGCCAGCTCGCCGCCTACGCCGAGCGCATGCAATCGAGCCAACCGGCTCGGCGAGATCGAGGATCTGCTGGTCCGCATCGGGCTCGGCGAGTACCTCGCGCAGATCCTCGGCGGCATTCCGATCAGCCAGGGCGAGATCGTGCGGCTGTCCGACCTCGGCCTGACGCGCGCAGGCGGTCGCCGCGCGCGTCACGCCCGAAGTCGACATGCTGATCGCGTCGGGCAACACGGCGTTGCGCCGTGCGCGCCTCGTCGAGCTGATGCGCGGCGCCAAGACCGCGACGGTCGGCGCCTGCGGCCTCGACGACACGCTGGAATCGATCCGCGACGAGATGCGCAAGTTCGCCGACAGCGAGGTGATCGACCACGCGCAGGGCTGGCACCGCACCAACAGCTACATCCCGATGGAGGTGATCAGCCAGATGGCGGACCTCGGCGTGTTCGGCCTCACCATCCCCGAGGAGTTCGGCGGCATGGGGCTCGGCAAGGAATCGATGTGCGTCGTCTCCGAGGAACTGTCGCGCGGCTATATCGGCGTCGGCTCGCTCGGCACCCGCACCGAGATCGCCGCCGAGCTGATCCTCGGCAGCGGCACCGAGGAGCAGAAGAAGCAGTGGCTGCCCAAGCTCGCCTCCGGCGAGGTGCTGCCGACCGCGGTGTTCACCGAGCCGAACACCGGCTCGGACCTCGCCTCGATCAAGACCCGCGCCGTCAAGGACGGCGACGTCTATCGCGGTCCAGGGCAACAAGACCTGGATCACGCATCCGGTGCGCGCCGACCTGATGACGCTGCTGGTGCGCACCAATCCGAAGGAGCCCGGCTATCGCGGCATCTCCATGCTGCTGGCCGAAAAGCCGCGCGGCGATGACGCCAGTCCGTTCCCGGCCGAGGGCATGACCGGCACCGAGATCGAGGTGCTCGGCTATCGCGGCATGAAGGAATACGAGATCGCGTTCGACGGCTTCGAGGTGAAGGCGGCGAACCTGCTTGGCGGCGTCGAGGGGCTCGGCTTCAAGCAGCTCATGTCGACCTTCGAGTCGGCGCGCATCCAGACCGCGGCGCGCGCCATCGGCGTGGCGCAGGCGGCGATGGAGCAGGCGCTCGGCTATGCGCAGAGCCGCGTGCAGTTCGGCGAGCCGATCGTCAGTTTCCCGCGCGTCGCCGACAAGATCGCCATGATGGCGGTCGAGATCATGATCGCGCGCCAGCTCACCTACTACGCGGCGCGGGAGAAGGACTCCGGCCGCCGCTGCGATCTCGAGGCCGGCATGGCGAAGCTGCTCGCGGCGCGGATCGCCTGGGCCGAACGCCGACAACGCGGTGCAGATCCACGGCGGCAACGGCTTCGCCATGGAGTTTCCGGTGTCGCGCATCCTGTGCGACGCGCGCATCCTGTCGATCTTCGAGGGCGCGGCGGAAATCCAGGCGCACGTCATCGCGCGCCGGCTGCTCGACGGCAGCAATTGAGATTCGCCTCTCACGTCATGCCCGGCCTTGTGCCGGGCATCCACTTCTTACTTTGCAGCCAAGGCGTGGATGGCCGGGACAAGCCCGGCCATGACGGAGTGTGCGTTACGCCCGGAATCCCAAATCCCGCAGCGACATCGCGATCGCCTTGTGGAACGGCGTGTGCGGCACCTTGCCGATCGCCGCTTCGAGCTTGGTGCCGTCGATGCGGTGCGGGACCTTCCACAGATACTCCAGCTCGGCGAGCTCGCGGCCGAGCGCCATCAGCCGGCCGATGGTCTTGAGCGTCCACCAGCTCATGTGGCGCACGTTGACCTTGTTGCGCGTGGCGGCTTCGATCGCGTCGATCATCTCGCGGCCGGTCACGCGCGTAGCCGGGAAAGCCGAACGTCTCGAACGCGGCGAAATCCGCGCGCCGCTCCGCGAGCCGCACCGCGGTTTCGGCAAGATCCGGGCACATAGGCCCAAGGGTGCATCACATCGTCGGGGCCGGGATAGGTGATGCGGTTCTTCTCCAGCTCCTTGACCACCACCAGGTCGAACCACGAGCCGCGCCCCGAGCCGAAGAAGTCGCCGGCGCGCAGCACGATCGCGCGCATGCCGCGGTCGCAGGCCTCGCGGATGCGCTGCTCGATCTCGACGCGCATCCTGCCCTTGCGCATGGTCGGATGCATCGGCGTGGTCTCGTCGATCACCTCCGGCATGTCGCGGCCGTAGTTCCACACGCTGCCGGGAAACATCAGCGTCGCGCCGCTGCCTTCGGCCGCCGCGATGCCCGCATAGGCGTGCGACAGCGCGTCGCGCTGCCACATCGTGATCGCCGGGTTGAGCGCGTTGAGCACGATGGCGCAGCCCTGCGCCGCCTCGACCGCGGCGTCGCGCGTCACGATCTCCACCACTTCGGTGCCGCGCGCCGCGAACGCGGCCCTGCCGGGCCGCACCAGGCTTTTGACGCGCCAGCCGGCGTCGCGGAACGCCTCCGCCGCGGCGTGGCCGAAGCGCCCGCCGGCGCCCATGACCAGGATGCCGTCGCTCATGACAGCGTCCCGGCAGGGACATGGCTTCAGGACGTGGCGCTCAGCGCCGCGCGGTGCTATCTGCATCGGCATGGGTCAGTTCATGTCGCAATATATCGTGCCCATCGCGATCGGCGCGGTGGCGATCGTGCTGGTGCTCGGCCTCATCAACATGATGCGCGGCGGCTCGCCCAACACGTCGCAGAAGCTGATGCGGCTGCGCGTGCTGCTGCAGTTCGTCGCCATCGTCATCATCATGGCGACGATCTGGGTGATGGGGCGCTAGCTGAGATTTGCGCTCAGCGATAAGGCGCCGCCCGCATATATTCTTCTTTCTTGGCCTTCGGCTTTTTCGCCTTCTTGGCCTTCTTCTTCTGGCCAGCGCATCGCTGTGCGCGGCGGCATTGGCGTGATGCGCGAAGGCCGGCGGCGCGGCGGCGGGGATCATCAGCAGGGCGGCGGCAAGCGCTATGGCAGAAATGGCATCAGGAATGGCATGGGTTTCTCCCTCATTGGTTCCAGGTCCCGTTGGGATAGAATAGCGCCTGCGCCGAAATCCAGCTAACCGCGCGCACAGAGGCAAGCCATGGTCGTCCTGAACCGCATCTATACGCGCACCGGCGACGACGGCACCACCGCGCTCGGCTCCGGCGACCGGCGCAAGAAATACGACCTGCGGGTCGCGGCCTACGGCACGCTCGACGAGGTCAACGCGGTGCTCGGCATCGTGCGGCTGCACACCGCGGGCGATGCGGCGCTCGATCCGGCGCTGGCGCGCATCCAGAACGACCTGTTCGACGTCGAGGCCGACCTCTGCCTGTCGGAGAAGGGGCCGGGCGGCGCGCGGCTCACCGTCACCGACGCGCAGGTCGAATGGATCGAGCAGGAGATCGACCGGCTCAACGCCGACCTCGCGCCGCTGCGCTCGTTCATCCTGCCGGGCGGCAGCGCGGCCGCCGCCTATATGCATCTTGCGCGCACCATATGCCGCCGCGCCGAGCGCATCATGGTGCGAGCTGCGCGATCAGCCGGGCGAGACGGTCACCGACGCCTCGCTGAAATACGTCAACCGGCTGTCGGACTTCCTGTTCGTCGCCGGCCGCCACGCCAACGACAAGGGCGCGCGCGACGTGCTGTGGGCGCCGGGGCAGAACCGATAGCGTGTCATGCCGCGTTCGGGCCATCGGATCGTTGCTGCGTCGCGTTGCATCGCGCCGGCGGCGCTGGCCGATCCGATGAGCGATCTCACCAAAGACGGCAACGCCGTCTGCTTCCGCCGCGACTATGACGCGGCGCACCTGAAAAAGAATTCCAGTCAGCAGGTCACCTCGATGACGGTCTGGATCGCGGGCAAGGATCGAAATGAGAAGCGGCAACACGGGACTTGCCCTGACGCGCCGCGGCGACCGGCAGCCGCTGTTTCTCGCCGGCGATTGCTCGTGGGGCAACTTCGACGGTCCGCCGAACTGGATGCCGTCGTTCACGCAAGAGTTTCGGCGCGGGCTGCGTCACATTGGCCGTCCCCGACGTCTTCACCAACGTCAGCAGCGCAAAGGAGGGCGGCGGTGTGATCCTCGACCCGGCCCCCGACGGCAAGACCATGATGGTTCACCTCGACGGGCGGCAGTCCATGGTCAAGCGCGGCGACCGCGAGGATGAGATTTCCGTCAAGCTTGGCGCCGACGACCGCGTCTTCCTGGTGCGCCGGGTCGACGCCAAGGCGTGCGATTTCCTCAAGGAGGCTGTGACGACCCTGGAGCCTGGACCCGAGCTGCGCGCACGTTGACCCCCGAAAGGGCGGCTATTAGGGTGCGCCGCACCAATTCCGCGGGCCGCAACCGGCCCGAAAGAGCAGTTCCAGCATGAAGATTCTGGTGCCCGTCAAACGGGTGGTCGACAAGGACATCAAAATTCGCGTCAAGGCGGACGGCTCGGGCGTCGAGCTCGCCAACGTCAAGATGTCGATGAATCCGTTCGACGAGATCGCGGTCGAAGAAGCGATCCGTCTGAAGGAGGCCGGCAAGGCGACCGAGATCGTCGCCGTTTCGATCGGTCCGCAGCAGGCCGGCGAGACGATCCGCACCGCGCTCGCCATGGGCGCCGACCGCGGCATCCTGGTGAAGGTCGACGGCGCGGTCGAGCCGCTCGCGGTGGCGAAGATTCTGAAAGCCGTGGTCGATGCCGAGCAGCCCGGCCTCGTCATCCTCGGCAAGCAGGCGATCGACGACGACTGCAACCAGACCGGACAGATGCTGGCCGCGCTGACCGGCTGGCCGCAGGGCACCTTCGCCTCGAAGCTCGTGATCGACGGCGACACCGTCCAGGTGACGCGCGAGGTCGACGGCGGCTTGCAGACCGTGAAGCTGAAGGGCCCGGCGATCGTCACCACCGACCTGCGCCTCAACGAGCCGCGCTACGCGTCGCTGCCGAACATCATGAAGGCGAAGAAGAAGCCGATCGACGAGAAGACGCCCGACGCCTACGGCGTCGACGCCAAGCCGCGGCTTGAAGTGCTGAAGACCGTGGAGCCGTCCGGCCGCAAGTCCGGCGTCAAGGTCGGCTCGCCCGCCGAGCTGGTCGGCAAGCTCAAGGACGCGGGGATCATCTGATGGCCACGCTTCTCCTCGCCGAGCACGACAACAAGTCGCTCAAGGATTCCACCAGCAAGGCGCTCACCGCGGCGAAGCAGATCGGCGGCGACGTTCACGTCCTGGTCGCCGGCGGCGGCTGCAAGGCGGTGGCCGATGCGGCCGCCAAGCTCGACGGCGTCAAGAAGGTGCTGCTCGCCGACGCGCCGGCCTACGAGCACGCGCTCGCCGAGCCGCTCGCCGCGCTGATCGTCTCGCTCGCCGGCTCGTATGACGCGATCGTCGCGCCCGCCACCACCAACGGCAAGAACGTGATGCCGCGCGTCGCCGCGCTGCTCGACGTCATGCAGGTGTCGGAGGTCAGCAAGGTGATCGCGCCGGACACCTTCGAGCGTCCGATCTACGCCGGCAACGCGATCCAGACCGTGAAGTCGAAGGACGCCAAGAAAGTCATCACGGTGCGCACCTCGACCTTCCAGGCGACCGGCGAGGGCGGTTCCGCGCCGGTCGAGGCGGCCACCGCGGCGGCCGATCCGGGGATTTCGTCGTTCGTCGGCGAGGAACTGTCGAAGTCGGAGCGGCCGGAGCTGACCTCGGCCAAGGTCATCATCTCCGGCGGCCGCGCCATGCAGAGCCGCGACAACTTCGCCAAGTACATCGAGCCGGTCGCCGACAAGCTCGGCGCCGCGGTCGGCGCCTCGCGCGCCGCGGTCGACGCCGGCTATGCGCCGAACGACTGGCAGGTCGGCCAGACCGGCAAGGTGGTGGCGCCGGAGCTTTACATCGCGGTCGGAATTTCCGGCGCGATCCAGCATCTTGCCGGGATGAAAGACTCCAAGGTGATTGTTGCTATCAACAAGGACGAAGAGGCGCCGATCTTCCAGGTCGCCGACTACGGGCTGGTGGCGGACCTCTACCAGGCGCTGCCGGAGCTGGGCGCCGAACTGGACAAGATCAAGCGCTGAAAATCGGATAGAGTTCGGGATCATCATGGCGCAGACCATCAAGAAACTCGGCATCATCGGCGCGGGCCAGATGGGCAACGGCATCGCCCAGGTCTGCTCGCTCGCGGGCATGCCCGTGGTGGTCTACGACGTGTCGGCCGACCGCATGAAATCCGCGCTCGCCACCATCAACGGCAACATGGCGCGCGAGGTCAGCCGCCAGCGGCTGAAGGAAGAGGACAAGGCGGCGGCGCTCAAGCGCATCTCGACCACCGAGACGCTGGACGGCCTCGCCGACTGCGATCTGGTGATCGAGGCGGCGACCGAGAAGGAAGAGGTGAAGCGCAAGATCTTCACCGAGCTTTGCCCGGCGCTGAAGCCGGAGACGATCGTCGCCACCAACACCTCGTCGATCTCGATCACGCGGCTCGCCGCCTCGACCGACCGGCCGGAGAAGTTCATCGGCATTCATTTCATGAATCCGGTGCCGCGCATGGAGCTGGTCGAGCTGATCCGCGGCATCGCGACCAACGACGCGACGTTCGAGGCGTCCAAGGAGTTCGTGCTCAAGCTCGGCAAGCGGATCGCGGTGTCCGAGGATTTCCCGGCCTTCATCGTCAACCGCATCCTGCTGCCGATGATCAACGAGGCGATCTACACGCTGTACGAAGGCGTCGGCAACGTCGAGGCGATCGACACCGCGATGAAGCTCGGCGCGCACCACCCGATGGGCCCGCTGGAGCTGGCCGACTTCATCGGCCTCGACACCTGCCTGTCGGTGATGCAGGTGCTGCACGAGGGGCTCGCGGATTCGAAGTACCGGCCGTGCCCGCTGCTGGTGAAGTACGTCGAGGCCGGCTGGCTCGGCCGCAAGTCGCAGCGCGGCTTCTACGACTATCGCGGCGAAAAGCCGGTGCCGACGCGGTGATGTTCGAGGAATTCGTCATTCCGGACGCCGCCGAAGCGGCGATCCGGAATCCAGTTACAATTCCGGCGGTCGTCATGGATTCCGGGTTCGCTCGCTTCGCTCGCGCCCCGGAATGACCGGGAGAGAGTAACGCCATGAACACCGCCATCCGTAATTGCCTGCCGCCCGACCGCAATCCGCGCAAGCCGAAGGTGGTGCTGCCGAAAGGCTCGATCGACACCCACGTCCACGTGTTCGTGGAATCGAAATACAAGATGAACCCGGATCGCGGCTACAACCCGCCGGATTCGACGCTCGACGACCTCAAGCACCTGCACAAGACGCTCGGCGTCGACCGCGTGGTGTTCACCCAGCCCTCGACCTACGGCACCGACAATTCCGCGATCCTCGACGGCATGACCGCGCTCAACGCCGAGACGCCGAACCGCGCGCGCTGCGTCGTCGCCATCACCATGGACATCACCGACAAGGAGCTGGCCGCGCTCAACGACAAGGGCGCGCGCGGCGTGCGGCTCAACACCGACAACAAGGGCGGCATGCCGATCGGCTTCGGCCAGATCGGCGAACTGGAGGCGCGCATCGCGCCGTTCAACTGGCACATCGAGTGGCTGTTCCCCGGCAAGGACATTCTCGAACTGATGCCGGTGTTCAAGAAGATCAAGGTGCCGCAGTCGATCGGCCACTTCGCCTATCAGCCGGCGGCCGCGACCGTGAAGGCGCCGGGCTTCCAGGCGCTGCTCGGCCTCATGCGCGACGGCAACACCTGGATGAAGATTTCCGGCGCCAACCGCGTCAGCGCGACCGACCTGCCGCCATACGACGACGTCACCCCGATGGCGCATGCGCTGATCGAGGCGGCGCCCGAGCGCATCATGTGGGGCACCGACTGGCCGCACCCGAACAAGTACGTCGCCAATCCGAACGACGGCGACCTGGTCGACTGGTTCGGCGAATGGGTGCCGGACCAGCCGATGCGGCAGAAGATCATGGTCGACACGCCGGCGAAGTTTTACCGGTTCTGACGCTACTGGCGCTCGATTCTGGCGAGCCGGCCGGCGTCGTCAGCCATTGGTGGCGCTGCGCCGTCCAGTAGAGCTGCCGGGCGGCTCATAACGCGGGATCGCCGAAGCTGCCGACCGGGACGCCGATCACGCCCGGCAGGCCTTCAAGCCGATAGAACATCGCGCAGCCGCAGGCCGGGCAGAAGCTCGTATCGTGGAAGCGCCCGGACTCGGAGTTGCGGCGCCAACGTGGTAATTGCCGGCGATCGTCACGTCAGCTTCGGCGAAGAACGCGGAGTAGGTGAACGCGCTGCCGGAGCGGCGCTGGCACTCGAGGCACGAGCAGGCGTGGACCATGGCCGGCGGCGCTGCCGCCGTCGCCGTCAGCGCGCCGCACGCGCAGGCCGCGGTTTTGGGATAGCCGTCCATGCGTGCCTCCTGGAAAAGGAGGCAGGGTGCAACGTGGATTCGGGAAGGAAAGTGCGTCCCGGACGCGGTGCAAGCGAACGGAGCGAGCTGCGAGCCGGGACCCCGGTTGTTTCATAAGATCCGGGTCCCGGCTCTCGTTTCGCGCGCCCGGGACACGAGGGAAGGCTTACAGCTCCACCTTGGTCTTGAAGCCGCCCCAGAACATCCGCTTGCCGTCGAACGGCATCTTCTTGGGGTCCATCATCTTGGCGAGCCGCTTGTCCTTCATGACATTCTTCATGCAGCGGTCGCGGTCGGCGCGCGACTTGTAGGTGATGTAGGAGAACACCACGACCTCGCCGCGCTTGAGCTTTACGCTGCGCGGAAACGACGTGCGCTTGCCGGCCTTGACGTCGTCGGCGAGGCACTCGACGTAATCGATCGCGCCGTGATCCTTCCAGACCTTGCCGGCAAGCCGCGCCATCTTCCAATAGGCGTTGAGCTTCTTCCTCGGCACCGGAAGCACAAATCCATCGACGTAAGCCATAGTCTTTCTCCTTGGTTTAAATTGTTGTCGGCGACAATCGCGACATTGGGATGGCAGCGGTATGTCGCGTTTCGTCACGCCTTGGGAAGCAAGTGGAAGTAAGGCTTCGCTTCTTCAGCGCTCGTGCGTAGGACGGAAGCTCCATCAGTCGTTTGAGGTAACTGTCGAGGTTCTTGTGCGTGTCGGCGAGCGGCATGAGTGTTGTTGGTGTAGAACAGCGGCGGTGCTGCCGCGCAATCCGCCATGGTGATCGTGTCGCCCATCGCCCAGGTTTGGGATGCCATCTCGCGGTCGACAATGTCGAGTGCGGTGTGAAGCTGACGCCGCGCCTCTTCGACGCCGTAGGGATCGTTCTGCCCGGCCGGGCGAATCCGGTCGGTTATGATCTTCTGCATCGGCGCGTGGACCAGGAGGTCGTAGAAGCGATCGCGAAACCGCGTCTGCCGCGCCAGTTCGGGGTCTTCGGGAATGAAGCGCACCCGGCCCGGATAATACTGATCCAGGTATTCGATGATCGCGGTCGATTCCGGGATCAACCGGTCTCGTGCTTCGTCACGCAGCGACGGCAGTTTTCCCATCGGCCAGATCGCCTTGTATTCGGCGGCCGCTTTCGGATCGCCGAGAAAAACCGGGTGAGGCGTGAAGGGGTCGCGTTCTCATACAGCGGGATCAGCACCTTGTGCAATAAGAGGAGAGCGGATGCGTGTAGAGCGTGAGCGACATGACAGCAACCTTGTTTCGCAGTTTCGTGTTCGTCAGCTCTTGCCTTCGTAGGCGCGTTTGAGCGCGGCGAGGTCGAACTTCTTCATCTGCAGAAACGCCTTGGTGACGCGCTGCGCTCCTGCGGCGTCACCGCCGCTGAGCATTTCGATCAGTGCAACCGGCGTAACCTGCCACGACAGGCCGAATTTGTCCTTCAGCCAGCCGCACTGACTTTCCTCGCCGCCACCCGCGGTCAGCTTGCTCCAGTAGTAGTCGATCTCGTCCTGCGTCTCGCAGTGGATCTGGAATGAGATCGCCTCGCTGAACTTGAAGTGCGGGCCGCCGTTCAGCGCGACGAACTTCGCGCCTTCAAGCTCGAAATCCACCGTCATCACCTTGCCTTCGGGCTGGCCGTGGATTTCGAATCCTTCCTTGCCGTAGCGCGTGACCTTGCCCATCCTCGAATTCTTGAAGACCGAGCAGTAAAGCTTCGCCGCGTCCTCGCCCTCGTTGTCGAACCACAGGCACGAAGTAATCCCTTTGATCGCCATATTGCATTCCTTCCGTGTCCATGGAGCGTGGTTCGATCGAAATCTTCAGGCGCACGCGGCTTACGGCTTGAGATCAATGGAGCTTTGAAGCTGCCGTCCATCTCGAACGGCACCGACTCGTGCATGTGGACGATTTTCCATGCGCCACCGATCTTGCGAAAACCAATCGTTTGCCGGAACCAGAGGTCGGCTTTCTCGCCGTCTGTCTTGGCCCCGGTCATGTGATTGAGGCTGTGACTGAATGCGACGCCGCCGCGGCTGCGATTTCGAGATCGCGCATTTCGTATCCGATGTGGCCTTTCCAGGTGTCGAACCACGCCGCCAGGCCGTCCGCGCCCTCGTCGGCGACCAGCGGTGGCGCGAGCGAGAAGTGCACCAGGTCGCTGGCGCCGTGACTCATGACGCGGCTCGTGTCCTTGGCTCGCAAGCCCGCCGCCCAGCTTTCGATCACGCTGCGGATTTCGGTCTCGTCATTGTGCTTCGGCATGTCTTTAAATCCTTGATCACCCGCGGCGCTTCGCGTCACTTTCACGCCGCTCAGTACTCCAGCTTCGGATACCAGTCCGGCGCGCGCCCCTCCGGGGTCGAATCGAGAATGGTCCAGAGCGGCATCAGGTCGGGCGCGCCGCGCGGGTCCTGGCCGGGGTCGGCTGTCGCGAAGCCCATCTCGCCGCTCCAGAAATGGCGGATCGTGCCGTCGCGGCGCGTGAACACATTGAACGCCGCGTCGTCGCCCCCTTCCTTGCCGATCGCGTGATAGTCGCGGCTGAAGTCGCCGTTCAGGTCGGAATAGAGCTTGAGGTTGCGCCAGCCGCGTTCCTTCTTGAAGGCGGCGAGCCGCTGGATCGGCGAACGCGCCACCACGGCGAGCGCGATGCGTTGCTCGACGTCGAGCGCTTCGCCGTCCCAGGCGCTCAACAGCGAGGTGCACATCGGACACGGCCGCTCGCGCTGCGGCCCGAACAGTAGCTGTAGATCGCGAGCGTTTGCTTGTCGCCGAACAGATCGGCAAAGCGGACGCGGCCCGTTCTCGCCCTCGAAGCGATAGTCCAGTTCACCGCGCCGCCGGGCGGCAGCGCGCGGCGCTGCTGCGCCACCCGCTCGATGTGGCGTCGCAGCTCGATCTCCTCGGCGAGCAGCGCGTCGCGCGCCTGCCGGTATTCCTTGCTCTCGTTTGGAAACCTGACGCCGTTCTTGCGGGCGAGCTCGTCGGCGGGTGCAAGCGCTCCGTGCGGTGCCATGATTGCCTCCTTATGCGACGAAGCGTTCCAGCTTGTTGAGCGCGCCGGTCCAGCCCTTCTCGTGGCCGTCGCGGGCGGCTTCGTCGGCGAACTGCTCGTGGATCAGGGTGAGGATCGAGCCTTCGCCTTCCGGCTTGATCAGAATGGTGACGAACGACGCGCGCTCCGGCATGGTGATCCACGCCCAGGTGAAGGCGAGCTTGCGGTTCGGCTCCACCTCGCGATAGACGCCGCTCACCGAGTGCTGCTCGCCGTCCTCGGTGCTGAACTCGATCCGATAGCCGCCGCCGACGCGGACGTCGGTTTCCGCGTGTGTCACCGGGCCGGAGTCCGGCCCGAACCACTTCACGAGGTGCCGCGGGTTCGTCCACGCCGCGTAGACTTTTTCCGGCGCGGCATTGAGACGACGTTTGAGGGTGAGGCTTGGCTTGACGGCTTGGCTTGAGGCTGCGCTGGCGGACATGGGTTTTCCTCCACAAAGGCTGCAAGTCGGTCGAGTTGTTGGTTCCAGAAGCGCAGGTAGCGGTTCAGCCACTCCATCGCTTCCTCCATCGGGCGCGGGTTTGAACTCGCAAGCGACCACGCGCCCGGTCTTGGTTCGTGTCACCAGACCTGCATCGGTCAGCACGTCGAGGTGCTTCATGACCGCGGGCAGCGACACCGGAAACGGCTTGGCAAGCTCGCTCACCGATATGGCTCTCGCCGGCGCTGAGCTGCGCGACGATCGCCCGCCGGGTCGGGTCGGACAGCGCCGCGAAGGTGCGGTCCATTCGGTCCGATATGCGATCTTGATACTTAACCATATGGTTAAGTGTAAGAGCAGAGCGGCTGACTGTCAACCCGGCGAGCCGGCGGATCGTTCACGAAGCCGTGCGGCGGAACTTTTGTGACAGGAATTGCGCCGGACGGCCGTCGATGGCGGCGAGGCCGATGGCGATCGCCAGCATTCCGGCGAACTGGCGCGCGTCGAGCCGCTCGTCGAGCAGGAAAAGCCCGAGCAGGATCGCGCTGACCGGAATGAGGAACGTCACCAGCAGCGCGTTGGTCGCGCCGGCGCGGTTGAGGATGCGGAAGTAGATCAGGTACGCCAGCGCCGTGGAGATGACCGCCAGCGCCACGGTCGCCCAGACCGCGGCGCCCGATACTGGAGCGAGCGTCCACGGCCGGTCGATCGCCAGCGCGAACGGCATCAGCAGCACCGTCGCCATCGCAAGCTGGCCGCCTGCGATCACCACCGGCTTGTGTCCGCGCAGCCGCCGCGCGTAGATCGCTCCGATGGCATAGAACAACGCAGCGGCAAGCAGCGCGAGCTGCGCCCAGACGTGCTTGCCCAGTTCCGTCAGCAGATCCGGCCCGATCAGCAGCACCACGCCGATGAAGCCGGCGATCAGCCCGAGCGCGCGGCCCGGCGTGAGCCTGTCGTCGCGCGTCGCGAAATGCGCCAGCACGACGCTGAACAACGGGCTCGTCGCGTTGAGGATCGAGGCGAGGCCGATCGGGATGTACTGCTGCCCCCAGACGATCAGCGTGAACGGGATCGCGTTGTTGAGCGCCGCGACGACGGCGAACATCTTCCAGGTGGCGAGGTCGCGCGGAAACGCTCCGCCCAGCGGCCGGATCAGGAT
The DNA here is from genome assembly GCA_963711955.1 of uncultured Alphaproteobacteria bacterium. Lineage (GTDB taxonomy): Bacteria > Pseudomonadota > Alphaproteobacteria > Rhizobiales > Xanthobacteraceae > Z2-YC6860. The sequence goes on from CAVQGC010000001.1 coordinate 112,158, forward strand.
CCCGATCACCGCGCCCGCGATCAGCACGCGGGCGAGCGCCAGCGTCAGCGGCGGGATCTCCAGCACCGCCACCTTGGCGAAATAGAACGAGCCGCCCCACAGGATGGAAAGCGCGATCAGCAGCAGCCAATCGGTCGCGGAAATGACGAGGGGGGAGGGACGGGTGTTCATGGTCTCTCAGTCGTCATGCCCGGTCTTGTGCCGGGCATCCACGCCTTGGCTCCAAAGCAAGACGTGGATGGCCGGGACATAGGCGAGCCATAAGCGCCGCGTCTTCGACGCGCTATGGCGACGCCGTCCTTCGGACGGCTATGCCCGGCCATGACGGAGTTCGTGCCTGATCCACCGCGCCTTCGCCACCCGTTTCGCGGGGAAATAGCGCAATTCCTGGGGTCTCACCGATGGTTAAGGTTCTTTAAGCCCACCGGTCTAGGCTGAGCATCCCGAAACCCGATTCCGGCGCGATGACCAGCATTTTCAGCAGCGATTCATGGATTTCCACGGTCTGGGACGCCGGCAAGGCGGCGACCGAGAGCACCGGCATGATGGGTGCGCTGCAGGGCGCCAGCTCCAAGAAGTACAGGCCGGCAGCATCAGGCGCCTACATCGCCGGCCAGCAGAACAATGCGCTGGCGCTCGCGACGATCGCGCAGACCGGCGTCACCAACGTCACCGAGCTGGCGATCAAGGCCGGCGACCTCGCCATGCAGAAGCGCATGCAGGACGCGCATTGCCGAAGCCAACAAGCACAACGTGCCGATGATCCCGGCCGGGCCGCTCGGCGATTCCACATCTATTTCGAGAACGGCTCGGTGCTCGACACCGCCAACAACATCCTCACGCTGTCCAACGGCAAGAAGATCGACGCCATCACCGGCGCCGACTGGGTCGATCCGAAGTCGATCATGCAAATGGGCAACGGCTCTTATCTCAACACCGCCAACAACATTCTCACGATGGCGAACGGCACCAGGATCAACACCATCACCGGCCTGATCGTTTAACGGTCAGCCGCGGCTTCGTAACGAGTATCGCGTATGGACGTCGCCTCGATCGCTTCCGCCTTCATCGCCGCGCAGATGGCGCAGGTGCAGACCGCCATGGCGGCCAAGATGCTGCGCATGAACGCGGACACCGCCAACAACGCCGTCAAGCTGCTCGAAGCGGCGCAGCAGAACATGAGCAGCCTCGCCAATGTCGCGTCGGGCATCGGCGGCAATCTCGATATCTCTGTTTGATCTAAGTCTTGAGCGCCGCGGAGATGAGCTTGAGCGCATCTTCGCTTGCCCATTCCGCCGGACCGGCCAGCGTCGCGATCTCGCAGCCATTGCGGATCGATCAGCAGCGTGGTCGGCATGCCGAACGCCTTGCCGGCTTCCTTCAGGTCCTGGAACACCTTGGCCGAAGGGTCGGCGAAATAGCCGAGCCGCGCGATGCCGACCTCCTTCAGCCACGCCTTCGGTTTCTGCAGATCGCGGGTGTCGATGTTGACCGCGACCACCGCGAACTCCGGCCCGCCGAGCTTGGCCTGCAGCGCGTCGAGCGCCGGCATCTCCTTGCGGCACGGCACGCACCAGGTGGCCCAGAGGTTGAACAGCACGGTCTTGCCGCGCCAGTCGGCCAGCGTCTTGCGCGCTCCGTTTTCGTCGTTGAAAGCCAGATCGGGCGGGCGTTTTGGCGTCTTCGCCACGCGTCAGCGCCGCCACCTCGCCGCGGATCAGGGGCGCGATCCGTTTCGCGGTTTCCTGCGCCGGGCGGCATTCCGGCGCCACCGCCGCATTGCCTGCAAGGCGGCCGATCCCGTATATCCCTGCCAGCCCCACAACGACGCCGGCGAAACCGCCCGCCAGGACAATGGCGAGCCGTTTCTTGGCGTTGGCGAGGCGGGCTTCGCGGGTTCGATGCTGGTTCGGTCATGATCGGCGCAGTGTGATGGCGAAGAAAAAGGCCAAGGCAAAAGAGCAACACCAAGAGCAACACGATGTGGGGCGGGCGCTTTGCGTCCGGCCCCGCGGCCGTCATGGAGAAGATCAACGCCTCGATCGACTTCGACTGGCACCTCTACCGGCAGGACATCGCCGCCAGCAAGGCCCACGCCGCGATGCTGGCGAAACAGGGCATCATCGCGGCGGACGATGCCCGCAAGATCGCTCACGGTCTAGACACGATCCTGTCAGAGATCGGCTCCGGCAAGTTCAAGTTCAAGCGCGAGCTTGAAGACATTCATATGAACATCGAGAGCCGGCTCGCCGAACTGATCGGCGCGCCGGCCGGCCGGCTGCACACCGCGCGCTCGCGCAACGACCAGGTCGCAACCGACTTCCGGCTCTGGATGCGCGACCGGATCGACGACATCCACGGCCTGCTCGGCGACTACCAGCAGGCGCTGGCGGAGAAGGCGCTGGAGCACGCCGCGACCGTGATGCCGGGCTTCACGCATCTGCAGAAGCGCGCAGCCGGTGACGTTCGGCCATCACCTGCTCGCCTACGTCGAGATGGCGCAGCGCGACCGCAACCGCTTCTACGACGCGCAGGTTCGCCTCAACGATTCGCCGCTCGGCGCCGCGGCGCTCGCCGGCACGTCGTTTCCGATCGACCGCGACATGACGGCGAAGGAGCTGGAGTTCGACGGCCCGATGCGAAACTCGCTCGACGCCGTGTCGGCGCGCGACTTCGTGATGGAGACGCTCGTCCGCCGCCGCGATCGCGTCGGTGCACCTGTCGCGCTTCGCCGAGGAGATCGTGATCTGGACCTCGCCGCTGGTCGGGCTGATCAAGCTCTCCGACAAGTTCACCTCCGGCTCCTCGATCATGCCGCAGAAGCGCAATCCGGACGCGGCGGAACTGGTGCGCGCCAAGACCGGCCGGGTGATCGGCGCGCTCAACTCGATCCTGATGGTGATGAAGGGCCTGCCGCTCGCCTATCAGAAGGACATGCAGGAGGACAAGGAGCAGACCATCGACGCGCTGTCCGCGCTGGCGCTGTCGATCGACGCCATGACCGGCATGGTGCGCGACATGGAGCCGGACGCCGAGCGCATGAAGGCCGCGGCCGGCAGGGCTATTCCACCGCCACCGACCTGGCCGACTGGCTGGTGCGGAGCCTGAAGATGCCGTTCCGCGAGGCGCACCACGTCACTGGGCGGATTGTGGCAAAGGCTGCGGAGGCCGGGCCTGCCGCTGCACAAGCTGCCGCTCGCGGACATGAAAAAGATCGAGTCCCGGATCACCAAGGACGTGTTCGGCGTGCTCTCGGTCGAGAAGTCGGTGCAGAGCCGCACGAGCTACGGCGGCACGGCGCCCGAAGAACGTGCGCGCGCAGGCGAAGAAATGGCTCTACCGGCTGGAAAAGGAACGGTGATGGGCGTCGCTCAACGGGCCATCCGGCGGCGATTCTGCTATGGTCGCGCGCAATTCAGGAGCCCGCCGTGACGGCATTTCCGTGTCTCCGCCTGGCCGCGATCGGCGTGCTCGCGCTGTCTTTCGCGCTCGCCGCCTGCGGCCGCAAGGGCGCGCTCGATCCGCCGCCGCGGTCGTCGGCGCAGCCGCCCGTGTCAGGACCAGCCCAGCAGGCCCTGCCGGGCGAGCCCACCGAGGACGAGGCGGCAATCCGGTCGCAGCCGCAGGGGTCGAGAAGAAAGCGCTTCCCCTTGGATGTGCTGCTCAACTGAGCCCTGAGCGTCCGATGCACCACTTCGACTATCGAGGCGGCGTCCTCCACGCCGAGGCGGTAAATCTCGCCGGCCTCGCCGAGGCGGTGGGGACGCCCTTCTATTGCTATTCGACCGCGACGCTGGAGCGGCACTACCGCGTGTTCGCGGACGCGTTCGCCGACGTGCCGTCGCTGGTCTGCTATGCGGTCAAGGCGAACTCCAACCAGGCGGTGATCGCGACGCTGGCGAAGCTCGGCGCCGGCGCCGACGTGGTGTCGGGCGGCGAGCTCAAGCGCGCGCTCAGGCCGGCGTGCCGGCGCGACAAGATCATGTTCTCCGGCATCGGCAAGACCGCGGCCGAGCTTGCGCTCGCGCTCGACGAGAACATCTTCTGCGTCAACGTCGAGTCCGAGCCGGAGCTGGAGTTGCTCTCCGCAGATCGCGGTGTCGAAGGGCAGGACCGCGCACGTCTCGGTGCGCGTCAATCCCGACGTCGACGCGAAGACTCACGCCAAGATCGCGACCGGCAAGGCGGAGAACAAGTTCGGCATTCCGATCAGCCGCGCCCGCGAGGTCTATGCCGCGCGCCGCCAAGCTCAAGGGCCTGCGCGTCGCCGGCGTCGACATGCACATCGGCAGCCAGATCGTCGAGATGAAGCCGTTCGACGATGCCTTCGCGCTGCTGTCCGATTTCGTGCGCACGCTTGCGCGCCGACGGCCACACCATCTCGCATGTCGATCTCGGCGGCGGCCTCGGCATTCCGTATCGCGAGGACAACGACGCCGCCGCCCGATCCCGCCGCCTATGCCGCAGGTGGTGAAGCGCGCGACCCGCGGGCTCGACTGCAAGCTGATCTTCGAGCCGGGCCGCCTGATCGTCGGCAACGCCGGCATCCTGGTGACGCGCGTCATCTTACCTGAAGCGCGGCGAGGCCAAGACCTTCGTGATCGTCGACGCCGGCATGAACGACCTGATCCGGCCGACGCTCTACGAGGCGCACCACGAGATCCGGCCGGTCGCCGAGCCGCAGCCCGGCGCCAAGCGCGTCACCGCCGACGTGGTCGGGCCGGTCTGCGAGTTGGGCGATTTCCTGGCGCTGGAGCGGGACATGCCGGAACCCAGGCCCGGCGACCTGATGGCCGTCATGACCGCCGGCGCCTACGGCGCGGTCCAGGCCGGCACCTACAACACCCGCGCCCTGGTGCCGGAAGTCCTGGTCCGGGACGGCGAATGGGCCCTGGTCCGGCCTCGCCTTGATGCCGACCAATTGATCGGCCTCGATCGGCTGCCGCCTTGGCTGTGAGCTTGGCGTGCGTTTTGCTTGAGGTGGCTGGGGCTAAGCCCCATGTTAGACTGCCTTGAAACCGGATTCTCCGGCCCGGAGACCTTGTGACCGCAGACGGCCCCGGACAGCGCCAGCGACCGCCCCGAGCACGGCCGCAGCATGCTGTCGCGCGCGCTTGTCGCGCGCGCGCTGGTCGATCCTGTGGGAGCGGCTGTGGCCGGCGCTCGCCTCGATCGCCACCGCCGCGGGCCTGTTCCTCGCCGTCTCCTGGCTCGGACTGTGGATCTCGCTGCCGCCGCTCGGCCGCGCCATCGGCCTGTTCGTGTTCTTCGTGCTGGCCGTCGCCGCGGCGGTGCCGCTGTTCCTGGTGCGGCTGCCGACGCACGAACGACGGCCTGCGCCGGCTCGACCGCGCCAGCCTCCTGCCGCACCGGCCGGCCACCGCGATCGCCGACGAACTGGTGCCGGAAGCCAGCGATCAGTTCGCCTCCGCGCTGTGGCGCGCCCACATGGAGCGCGCGCTGCGCGCCGCCAGCACGCTGCGCGCCGGCATCCCGCTGCCGCGAGCTGGCGGCGCGCGATCCTTATGCGCTGCGCGCGCTGGTGCTGGTCCTCGCGGTCGCGACCTTCTTCGCCGCCGGCAGCGAGCGCACCAAGCGCGTCGCCGCGGCGTTCGACTGGCAGGGCGTGGTGGCGCCGGCCAACTTCCGGATCGACGCCTGGGTGACGCCGCCGACCTACACCGGCCGGCCGCCGCAGATCCTGCCGGGCGCTGCGTCCCGGCGAGCCGGTGCGCAATCGTCGCCGCCGGTGTCGGTGCCCGCCGGCTCGACGCTGGTGGTGCGCTCGACCGGCAAGGCCGACTTCAACGTCGCGGTCGCGGGCGGCATCGCCGAGCTGCAAGGCGGCGATGCGCGCCCGCAGGCGCCGGCCGGCACCGAGGAGCGCCGCTACACCATCACCGACACCGGCAGCGCGACCGTGCGCGGCGCCGGCGACAATCTGGTGTGGAGCTTCACCGCGATTCCGGACCGCGTGCCGGTGATCGCGCTCGCCAAGGAGCCGGAAGGCCAGACCCGCGGCGCGCTGCTGCTTGTCCTACAAGATCGAGGACGACTACGGCGTGATCGACGCGCAGGCGGTGTTCGAGAAGAAGCCCGCGCCGAAGCCGGCCGCCAAGCCGCCGCGTCCGCTCTACGGCGCGCCGGACTTCACGCTGGTGCTGCCGCAGTCGCGCACCAAGAACGGCGTCGGCCAGACCATCAAGGATCTGACCGAGCATCCCTGGGCCGGCGTCGACGTGGTGATGACGCTGACCGCCCGCGACGAGGCCAACAACGAGGGCCGCTCGTCGCCGCATGAGCTGCGGCTGCCGGAGCGGCCGTTCGTCAAGCCGCTCGCCCGCGCGCTGATCGAGCAGCGCCGCGATCTCGCGCTCGACGGCAACATGAAGGACCGCGTGCTGACCGCGCTCGACGCGCTGACGATCGCGCCGGAGCGCTTCATGCCGGAGACCAACATCTATCTCGGCCTGCGCTCGATCTACTGGCATCTCGCCCGCGCCAAGGACGACGACGGGCTGCGCGAGGTGGTGGCGCGGCTGTGGTCGATGGCGGTGACGATCGAGGACGGCAACGTCTCCGAGGCCGAGCAGGCGCTTGCGCGCCGCGCAGGACGCGTTGCGCCAGGCGCTGGAGCGCGGCGCCACCGACGAAGAGATCAAGAAGCTGATGGATCAGCTTCGCGCCGCGCTCGACAAGTTCCTGCAGGCGCTCGCCGAGGAGATGCGCAAGAACCCGCAGATGGCGCGGCCGCTCGATCCGCAACTCGATGCGCAACCTGCGCTCGCAGGATCTGCGCAGCATGATCGACCGCATGGAGCGGCTCGCGCGCTCCGGCCAGAAGGACGCCGCGCGGCAGCTGCTCGAGCAGCTCCAGCAGATGCTGGAGAACCTGCAGATGGCGCGGCCCGGCGGCGAGATGGGCGACGACGGCGACGACATGCAGTCGGCGCTCGACGAGCTGGGCGACATGATCCGCAAGCAGCAGCAGTTGCGCGACCGCACCTTCCGCCAGGGCCAGGACCAGCGCCGCCAGCAGCGCGGCCAGCGCGGTCAGCAGCAGCCGGCCGCAGCAGGGCGACCAGAACCAGATGGGCGAGCTGCGCCAGGACCAGCAGGCGCTGCGCGAGCAGCTCAACAAGCTGCTGGAGGAATTGCGCAAGCGCGGCTTCCCGCAGCCCGGCCAGCCGAACCAGCCGGGCCAGCAGGGCCAGCCCGGCCAGAGCGGCGAGATGGATCAGCTCGGCCGCGCCGGCGACGCGATGGGCGACGCCCAGGGCCAGCTCGGCGACGGCGATGCCGACAGCGCGGTCGATTCGCAGGGCCGCGCGCTCGAAGCGCTGCGCCGCGGCGCGCAGGGCATGGCGCAGTCGATGCAGCAGCAGATGGGGCAGGGGCCGGGACCCGGCACAGCCGGGCCGCACCGGCCAGCCGCGCGCCAACCAGGACACCGATCCGCTCGGCCGGCCGCTGCGCGGCCGCGACTACGGCGACGACACCACCGTCAAGGTGCCGGGCGAGATCGACGTGCAGCGCGCCCGCCGCATCCTGGAAGAGCTGCGCCGCCGCTTCGGCGAGGGCTTCCGCCCGCAGCTCGAGCTCGAATACATCGAGCGGCTGCTGAAGGATTTTTGAGCGGCGGCCGCCTTGGGCATCGTCGTCATTCTCGCTATATTGCCCTGATGAACGTCACCTTGCCGCCCGATCAACTGAAATGGCTGGAGTCGCAGGTTGCTGCGGGCCAATTCGGCTCCATCGATGAAGCGTTGGCGGTCGCAGTTGCCGACCTTATCGCTATAGGCAGCGACGATCTGGCCTGGGCCAAGCCTTACGTGGACCAGGCCCGGGCGTCCGTGGCGCGCGGCGATGTGGTTTCCGGCGACGATTATTTGAATGGCCTGAAGGCAAAGATTGGCAGCCTTCGCTCGCCATGACGCTGCTTGTCGTCGCTGCGGAAGCCACGTCCGATACGACGACCATTATTGATTACCTCGAACGCAATGCTGGTGCTGCTGTCGCTTCGGAATACGGACAGCGTTTCGTGCAGACCACGAACGTATCGTCGATATGCCATTGAGCGGCTCGCCCCGGCCAGCACTTGGTGATCGGGTCCGTATTGGAGTCGTTGCGCCGTATGTTCTTGTTTATGAGTACGACGCAGTTCGCGATGAGGTAACATTGCTGCGTGTGCTTCATGGCCGGCGCAATGTCAGCCGGTTATTGACGCGCCGCTAAGGTTTTTCACCGGACGATGTCATGATCCGTATAGCGGCTTTCGTTCTGTTCGCTTTAGTTGTATCCGCGCACGCGCAGAGCAGCGATCCCGCCGTTGAATCCTGCGAGATGCTGGCGCGCGAGGAACTGCCGGGCTCGACGCAGTATCGATACCTCGCGGCCGAGATCAGCGGCAGCACGGTGCTGCTCAGCTACGAAACGGGCGCCCCCGCCACCAGACAGCAGAAGCGCTGTGCCTTCACCTTCAACGCGTCGACCAACTCGTGGGGCTTTGCGCCGGGATTGCCGGATGCTCTGCAGGTCGCGGTGATGGGCGCGCTGGTGCACCGCGGCATCTATCCGATCCCGCGCGACATGACCGCACTCAAACCTTGAGCGCTACATCGTTGCCCGCGCCGGGTCCGCGTCCTTGCTGAGCGCGCTCGGCACGAACATCCGCTCGACGGCCTCGACCATGTAGTAGAGCACCACGCCGATCACGGTGAGCACCAAGAGCGCGCCGAACACGCCGGGCGTATCGAGCTGGCCGTTGGCGTAGAGCAGGTAATAGCCGAGCCCGCGGTCGGCGGCGACGAACTCCGCCACCACCGCGCCGACCACGGCGAGGCTCATGCCGATCTTCAGCCCGGCGAAAATGTTGGGCAGCGCCGCCGGCAGCCGCAACTTGATGAAGGTGCGGTAGGCGCCGGCTCCCATCGAGCGGAACAGCCGCACCATGTCGGCTTCGATTGCTTCGAGGCCGACCATCGTCGACACCATGATCGGGAAGAACGCGATCAGGAACGAGATCAGCACCTTAGCCTGCAACCCGGTGCCGAACCAGATGATGAACACCGGCGCGATCGCCACCTTGGGCACCATCTGCGACGATACCAGCAGCGGGTAGGCAGTGCGCTTGGCGAGATCGCTGAACGAGACCAGGATGCCGAGCCCGATGCCGGCCACCGCCGCCACCGCAAATCCGGCGAGAATCTCGATCAGCGTCGGCTGCGAGAAGGCGATGTAGAGCTCGCGCTTGTCCCAGATGTGACGGAACACTACGCTCGGCGCGGGGAGCACCAGCTCCGGCACCTTGAACAGCCGGACCGAGGCCTCCCACACCGCAAGCGTGATGAGAACGGCGACAATCGGATAGGTGTGCCGCAGCAGGCCGGGGCCCGCCGCGCGTTCCGTTGGCGTGGGTGCCGTCTCGGACATCAGCGGCCCTTCAGGATGCCGTGTTGCATGAACAATTCGCGCACGCGGCCGGTGTAGCGGGTGAACTCCGGCGCGTCGCGCACCAGAAGCTCGCGCGGCCGCGGCAGGTCGATGTCGATCATCTCGGCGATCTTGCCGGGCCGCGCGGTCATCACGATCACGCGGTCGCCGAGGAACACGGCTTCGGCGATGTTGTGGGTGATGAACACCACGGTGCGGCGGTCGCGCTGCCAGAAGGTCTGGAAGTCGAGCGCGAGCTGGTCGCGCGTGATGGCGTCGAGCGCGGCGAACGGTTCGTCCATCAGCAGCAGCGGCGGGTCGTGCAGCAGCGCGCGGCAGATCGACACCCGCGAGCGCATGCCGCCCGACAGCTCATGCGGATAGAAATTTTCGAAGCCCTGCAGGCCGACCAGCTCCAGCAACTCCATGGCGCGGCCGAGCAGCGGCTTGCGTCCGATGCCGCGCACCTCGGCCTGGATCAGCACGTTGTCGAGCGCGGTGCGCCACGGCAGCAGCAGGTCCTTTTGAAACACGATGCCGAGGTCGGTGTAGGGGTCGACCACCAGCGTGTCGCCGATCCGCACCTCGCCGCTCGACGGCCGCAGCAGTCCGGCGATCAGCGACAGCAAGGTGGATTTGCCGCAGCCCGAGGGGCCGACGATGGTCAGGAACTCGCCGTGCGCGACGTTCAGATCGGTCGGGCACAGCGCCTCGACGCGCTCGGCGCCCGCGCGTCGCGCCGGAAAGATTTTGCCGGTCTGCCGCAGCGTGACGAGGGGGTCGGTTCGTGCTGGTGAGTTCATGAGAGACTTTATCGTGCGCCATTCCGGACGCGCCCGTAAGCGTGTTCACGCGCGTCTTCGACGCGCTATGGGCGCGATCCGGAATCGAGACAGACACGCTGAGCATGCATCTGGATTCGGGGCTCGCTCGCTTCGCTCGCGCCCCGGAATAACGAAGTTGCCCGCCTAAATCGCTTCGTTGGTGTAGAAATCCGTCACCGGACGCGCGATCGGCTGGCCGAGCACGCTGACGACCGCCTCGTAGGTGGCCTTCATCTTGTCCGGGTCATGGTAGCCGAGCCCGTTCTTCTTCTGCGCGGGTCCCTCGCCGAGCGTCGCCTGGATCTGCATCTCCTTGACGCCGGTCTCCTTGTTGAGCTCGGGGAAATGCTTGGCGATCGCGTCGATCGCCGCCTTCGGATCGGCGTAGGAGTCCTTGCAGCCCTTCATGGTGGCGCGCACGAAGCCCTGCACGGTCTTCTTGTTCTCCTGCCAGTATTTCTCGGTGGTGATCAGCCCGTCGCCGTAGATGCCGACCGAGTCGCCAAACGTGAAGTTGCTGATCTCCTGGCCCGCCGGCAGCTTGGATTCGATGCCGGGCTTGGCGGGCAGATAGATCGCAACCGAGTTCGGCCTGGTTCTGCAGCATCATCGCCACCTTTGCGGTGGCGGCTGCGTTCTTCCACTGCACCTTGTTGGTGTCGATGCCGTTCGCCTTGGCGAACAGGTTGAAGATGAACGGCGCCGTTGAGCCGGGCGAGTTGACGATGCTGCGGCCTTCCAGGTCCTTCGGCTTGTCGATGCCCTTGCCCTTCTGGAAGAACAGCGACAGCGCCAGCTTGTCCGAGATCAATCCGACCGCGCGCATGCGCGGCTCCGGCGTCCGGCCCTGGAGCTGGAGCATCTGCACCAGGTCGGCGTGGATGAGGTCGGCGTTGCCGGCGGTGAGCGCCTGCAGCGCAAGTGCGTTGCCCAGCACGTGCTGGAACGTCACGTCGAGGCCCTGCTCCTTGTAGTAGCCGCGCTCGCGCGCGAGATAGACGTGCGCATAGTCGCCGCGCGCGAAGAATTGGATGGTGAGCTTGACCGGCTTGAGAGCCTGCGCGCGGGCGACGTGAGGCGCGCCCAGCACGCCGAGGCTCGAGACGCCGATCGCCGCGCCGGCCGACCTCGTCAGCAGCGTGCGGCGTGAAATTCCCCGATGATCCCAACTGATGGCTGTCCTCCCGTGATGTGTTGGCGCCAAGACTAACGGGATTTCCCACGTCAGCCAGCAGTTCCCTGCTCGTTAAAGAGAGACGGGACTTGACATTCTCGGTGTTTAGGACTAAATTCATAGTACCTTGCTTACTGAGGGCGTCTGCTAGGGGCGCTTAGTTGGCGGAGCGGGGTGCGGCGCCTGCGGTTGGATCTCGCAAATCCGGCCCCCGGAGGCCCGGGTCACCGTCCGTCCCGACTACGCGGGACTGCCCTTGATTGGGCTGATGGGTGACGGAGGAAGGGCGGCGAAAGCCTCCCGATCCCGAGGTGGCAGGCCCACCCATCCGTCGCTGAAAGTTACGGTCCCGAGGAACCAAAAGCCGCCGCAGTGGAGCGCCGGAAGGCGAGCGTCTCAGCGCATGAGACGCGCGCCGCAAGGCGAAACTGAAGAAGGCGCCTTTCGGCGCTCCGCTCCCTCACTTTCGAGGGAGCAACGGGTAAGGAAGGCTCCGTGGCGCCTCAAGTCCGCGGGCGATGACGCATGGCCAGCAGAATTGGAAAACACCCCATGACAACCGCCGACTTCACGCCGGGCAACTACCGCTTCCTGCCGTTCGCGTTCCAGTATTCCAGCGGAGTCGCGGCGATGCCGGGCTACGAAATCGAGCGCGTGCAATTCCGCAAGCCGGTGCCGCTGATGGAGGGCTTCGAGCGCGTCGAGCACGTGATCCGCGAGCGCGGCCGGCCGCTGACGTCGTTCTGCGCCTGCGAGCTGCGCTCGCCCGGCCAGTTCACCGATGCTGGGTTCGTTGAGTTCAACAAGAAATACGTCGTCACGCTGGAGAAGTGGGGCGTGTTCGACGGCAAGACCAATCCGGTGGCGCGCTCCAACGTCTGTCCGGAGATCGGCGGGCCGGCGGAGCCCTCATTCCACGCCTTCTCGTTCACCGTTCCCGCCGCGCAAGGCGCAGCCGAGCTTCGTGATCGCGGGCAGCGGCGAGGCGCGGCCGGGCGAGGGCAGCTATCGCGAGCGCATCGTGCGCTGGGGCGACAGCAGCGCGGACGCGTTGCGCGAGAAGGCGGTGTTCGTGCTGGGCGCGATGGAAACAAGGCTCGGTGCGCTCGGCTTCACCTGGGCCGACACCACGGCGACGCAGGTCTATACGGTGTTCGACCTGCATCCATTCCTCGCCGACGAGATCGTGCGGCGCGGCGCCGCGCGCTCCGGCCTGACATGGCACTTCGCCCGCCCGCCGGTGCAGATGCTGGATTACGAGATGGACTGCCGCGCCGTGGCGCGGGAGTTTTTGATCTGATGCTATCTCGCTTTCGCCAGCGCCGCGGCGACCGCGAAGCGCAACTCAGCAAGCGTGAACGGCTTGGCGATGATGCCGTGCACGAGGTCGTCGAGGCCGGCGGCGCGCTCGCGCTGGTCGGCGTAGCCGGTCATCAGCAGGATGGTGAGCTTGGGAAAATCGCGCGCCGCCGCGAGCGCAAGCGCGATGCCATCCATGATCGGCATCTTGATGTCGGCGAGCAGCAGGTCGAACGCGCCTTGCGCGCGGGTCAGCGCGTCGAGCGCCGCGGCGCCGTCGGCCGATTGCGTCACCTTGTGGCCGTCCATCTCGAGGGCGCGCACCACCAGCGAGCGGACCGCCTCTTCGTCCTCAGCGATCAGGATACGAGCCACGCCTGGCCCTCAGCGCAAGCCGGCGGTGGCGTCAAGGCGGTTGAAGAAGCGCACCGTCACGTCGCGGCCTTCGCCGGGCGGTGACGCGAGGCGGCTGCGGAACGGCAGCGTCTCGCCGGGCTCCAGCACCTCTTGGGTCGGCATCGCGGTCCAGGCGTACACCTCGCCGCCGGCTTCATTTCGCATCGCAAAGCGCAGCCGCGGCACTTCGACGGGCTTCGACGCGGTGCTGGCGATGGTGCCTTCGACCATCAGGACGGCGACGCCGTCATGAATGTCCCGTCGACACCTTGACCTCGGTGAAGGTGAGGCCGCGCAGGTTGACCGGCATTCCGATCGCCGCATAGAGCGAAGCCATCTGCGGCGCGTGCCGCACGATGGTGCCGCGCCATGCGATCAAGGCCGCGATCACGCAGGCGAGCATCAGGATGGCGGCCGCCATGCGCACGGAGCGGACGGGGATGCGGCGGCGCGCGCTGCCGCGTTTGCTGCGGCGGCGGGCCGCGATGGCTTCGACGTTGCCGGCGCCGCCCGGGGTGTCGGATGCGGCGTCCTCCGGCGCGGTCGGCGGCGCCGGCTCGCCGGGGATCGCGGCCTCGTTCAGCGCCGCGGCGGCCGCCGGTGGGCGACGTCTCGTCGGGCTGCGGCGCGTCAGCGGCGGCAGGCGCTCCGATCAGTTGGTCGAGCGAGGGCCCGGCCGGGTCGCCGTTCTCGGTGGCCGCCGGCATCGTGCCGACTTCGTCCACGGGTGGCTGCGCCGGGGTCGACTGGAGCAGCGGAGGGCCCCAGCTCCGTCTTGAAGGCGGCCAACGCCGCCTCGCTCGTCGGCTCGCGCGACGCGACCGGCGGTGCCCCGGACAACGGCTCCTGGTGCCAAACGCTGCGGCAGCGCACGCAACGCACCGAGCGCCCCGCGGGGCCAATCGCAGAGGCACTGACCTGGTACGAGGCCGCGCAGTTCGGACAGACGATGTGCATTCGCGAATCGTGAAAAAGCCGCGTTCTCATCGCGACGGTAGCAGCGCTCCGTTAACGCAACGGAAACCATGGGAAGGCAGGCGCCACTTCCATTTGACCGGGTTAACGAGGCGTAAACGGCGGCCTATGGTGGTCGCGGTCCGCTATCCTGTACAAGCGAATCGCGGGGCGGACCGCGGCGGGGTGGAGATTGGCTTGGTCCGATTCGAGAATGTCGGCTTGCGCTATGGGCTCGGCCCGGAGGTTCTGCGCGACCTCAGCTTCCACATCGAGCCGAACTCCTTCCAGTTCCTGACTGGGCCGTCCGGGGCCGGCAAGACGTCCCTGCTGCGGCTGCTTTTCCTGTCGCTCAAGCCGACGCGCGGCCTGATCTCGATATTCGGCAACGACGTGATGACGCTATCGAAGGACGAGCTTTCCGTGCTGCGGCGGCGGATCGGCATTGTGTTCCAGGACTTCCGGCTGCTCGATCACATGACCACCTATGAGAACGTCGCGCTGCCGTTCCGCGTCGCCGGCAAGGACGAGGACAGCTATCGCGGCGAGGTGATGGAGTTGCTGCACTGGGTGGGACTTGGCGAGCGCGTCACCGCGCTGCCACCCGTGCTGTCCGGCGGCGAGAAGCAGCGCGCCGCGATCGCGCGCGCGGTCATCGCGCAGCCCCAGCTTCTGCTCGCCGACGAGCCGACCGGAAACGTCGACCCGAGCCTGGCGCAGCGGCTGCTGCGGCTGTTCGTCGAATTGAACAAGTCCGGCACCACCGTGGTGATCGCGACCCACGACATCGGACTGATGGACCAATACGACGCCCGCCGCCTCGTGCTGCACGACGGCCGGCTGCACGCCTACGATTGAGCGCACGATGAGCGACATGCGCATGGATGGTGAGCTATCGATCCGGCAGCGGATGGCCGGCCTGCTGCCGCGCATGGACACGCCGATCGTGCCGAAGAACTCGATCGCCGGCCGCGCGCTGGTGGCGGTGGTGGCCATCATGACATTCCTCGCTTCGCTCACCGTCGGCGCGGTGATGCTGGTGCGCGCCGCCGCCAGCGACTGGCAGTCCGACGTGTCGCGCGAGATCACCATCCAGGTTCGCCCGGAGGCCGGGCAGAACTTCGAGGGCCAGATCGAGCGCGCCGTCGAAGTCGCGCGCGAATTTCCTGGCGTCGGCGAGGTCCGCGCGTATTCCGCGGAGGAATCGGCGCGCCTGCTCGAGCCGTGGCTGGGTTCCGGCGCGGCGCTGCAGGATCTGCCGGTGCCGCGCATCATCGTGGTGCGCCTTGCGCCCAACGCGACGCCCGATCTCGCGCAGCTCCGCAAGCTGCTTAGCCGAGCGCGTTGCCGGCGCGAGCCTCGACGACCATCGCACCTGGATGGACCGGATGCGCGCCATGGCCCACACCACGATCCTGGGCGGCATCGGCGTGCTGCTGCTGATGGTGGCGGCGACCATGCTGTCGGTTGCGTTCGCCACCCGCGGCGCGATGGCGGCCAACCGCCCGATCGTCGAGGTGCTGCATTTCATCGGCGCGACCGACAGCTTCATTGCCGGCCAGTTCCAGCGTCACTTCCTGGTGCTCGGACTTGAAGGCGGACTGATCGGCGGCGCGGCGGCGGTCGTGGTTTTCATGCTGGCGGCGGTGGCCGGCAAATGGGGCTTCGGACTTGCCGGCGGCGAGCAACTCGCCATGCTGTTCGGCACCTTTGTGCTGCGCATCGAGGGCTATCTCGCCATCGTCGCGCAGGCCATCCTGATCGCGGTGGTGACGGGATTCACCTCGCGCCACACCGTCAACCAGACCCTGCGGACGGTCGAGTGATGACGCGCACGCCCGGCCGGTATCAGGCGAAGTATCCGCCGCGGATTCGGATCGATGGTCCGGACCTTCTTCATCGCCGGCTGCTCTGGCCATGCTGCTGATCGGTGGCGGGTTCCTCTGGTGGGTCAACAACCTTCCCGAAGCGGAGGTGCCGATGCGCAGCAAGGCGGACGGCATCGTGGTGCTGACCGGCTCGCGATTCCGGATCAACGACGCGCTGGAACTCCTGGCCGCCGGCCATGGCAAGCGGCTGCTCATCAGCGGCGTCTATCCGGCCACCAAGCTGTCGGAAATCGCGCAAATGATGCCGGAGTTCGATCGCTGGTTTGTCTGCTGCGTCGATCTCGACCATATGGCGCTCAACACGATCGGCAATGCGGTCGAGACCAAGCGCTGGGCGCTTGAGCAGCGCAGCCAATCGCTGATCGTCGTCACGTCGAATTTCCATATGCCTCGCGCGCTGACCGAAATCTCGCATCAGTTGCCCGATGTCCGGCTGGTGGCGTATCCGGTGGTTTCGGACCGCGTCCGGATCGATTCCTGGTGGTCGAATCCCGCGACCGCGAGGCTGCTTTTTATGGAATATCTGAAGTATATGGTCGCGCTCGGTCCGCGTGCGGATCGACGGAATTGCCTGAGCCGGCGCGCAGATCGATAGGTTGCCTCCGTGGTTATCGCCCGCTCCATCCTGTTCAACATCCTGTTCTATCTGAACCTCTGGTGTTGCTGATCGTCGCGATTCCGACGTTGCTGCTGCCGTCGCAGGCCATCATCGAGATGGCGAAACTGTGGGGCCGCATCAGCCTGTGGCTGCTGCGCGTGGTCTGCGGCACCAGGTACGAGTTCCGCGGCCTCGACAGGATCCCGTCCGGCCCGCTCATTGTTGCGGCCAAGCATCAATCGACCTGGGAGACGTTTGCGCTGCTCTCGCTGTTCAAGCATCCGATCTTCATCATCAAGCGCGAGCTCACCTGGATCCCGCTGTTCGGCTGGTTCACCATCAAGGGCAAGATGATCGCGGTGGACCGCGGCTCCGGCTCGCAGGCGCTGACCGCGATGACGGCGCGGGCGCGGGACGTGATCCGCGGCGGGCGCCAGCTTTTCATCTTTCCAGAAGGAACACGCCGGCCGGCCGGCGCCGAGCCGAACTACAAGTTCGGCGTTGCGCATCTTTACGACGTGATCGGCGTGCCGTGCGTGCCGGTCGCGCTCAACTCGGGCCTGTTCTGGCGCCGCCGCTCGTTCGTTCGTTTGCCCGGCACGATCGTGGTCGAGTTTCTCGAGCCGATTCCGCCGGGGCTGGACAAGCAGGCGTTCTTCGAGCGGCTGCAGAACGACATCGAGACCGCGACCGCGCGGCTCGTTGCTGAAGGGCGAGGCCGAAGCTCAAGCGTGAGGGGCTTCGTGCGGACCCTTGAGCCGCTCCGCCAAAAGATGCAACGAAGCATCGCGGCAGCCCAGCGCTTCCAGCGCGGCGACCGTCTCGATCACATAATCGCGGTTGTTGCCTGAGCGGCCGTGGCCCTGCCGCACATGGTGAAGCTGCTGCTCCAGCGTGAGCCGTCCGGCGTATTGCGGATGGCTGCGGTCGACGGTGTAGCAGACCGCTTCGACTCGCCGCTCGGGCTTGCCTTCGAGCCAGGCCGTGCGCGTGGTTTCCCGATACACCGACGTCACCTGCTCGCGCGCCCGCAGGTAAGCGAGGGTGTCGGCACGCTTCGCCGCCGCGACGCGATAGGCGACGCCGCGGCACGCGCCGCCCTGGTCGATGCCGAGCACAAGACCCGGCCGTTCGGGCGTGCCCCGGTGCACGAACGAATAGACGCACAACGAGCGGTGCAGCCCGATCATGCGCGCCGGCGCGCGCTCCAGATATTCGAAGCCAGGCCGCCAGATCAGCGAGCCATAGCCGAACACCCAGAGATCGTCGGGCTGCATGATCGAAATCGGCATCCATGGTCGTACCCATAAGGAGCGGCTCGCTATCAGTCTGCGGCGGCTGCCGCAACAGGGCTGGACATGGCGGCGCAAAGGCCGGACAACGTCATCTTTGAAACGCCGCATTCGGCGGCTTCACACGTCCCATGCAGCGAAGAACCGACCCGGCGCCGCTGGCCGCTGATCCTGATCGCTCTGGCCATTGTTCTCGCCGGGGGATGGAGCGCGCTCTGGTACTACGCCGCCGGCCGTGCGGAAACCGTGATAGCCGGCTGGCGCGAACGCGAGGCCAAGGCCGGACGTATCCACACCTGCGGCTCGCAGACCGTCGGCGGGTATCCGCTTCGCTTCGAGATGCGCTGCGCCGATCCGGGGCTTGAGCTGAAATCCGCCGCGCAGCCGCTTTCGATCAAAGCCACGGGCATTCTGATCACTGCGAAGGTCTGGCAGCCGACGCTGCTGACCACGGAGATGACGGGACCCCTGACCATCGCCGATCCGGGGCAGCCCCCCACCATCACCGCCAACTGGCAGCGTGCACGGAGCGAGGTGCGCGGCCTGCCGACCGCGCCAGAGCAGGTCGCCATGGTGTTCGACCAGCCGGTGGTGGAGCGCACAGGCGGCGGCGCTTCGCAACGGCTGTTCAACGCGTCGCATCTCGAAATCGGCGGCCGCATGCTCGAAGGCTCCGCCACCAACAACCCGGTGATCGAAGTCTCGCTCAAGACAAAGTCGGCCGTTGCGCCGACCTTGCACCAAGTGATGGAGATTCCGCTCGATGCCGACATCACCGCCGTGCTGCGCGGCCTGAAAGACTTCAGGCCGAAGCCATGGCCCGACCGTTTTCGCGAAATCCAGGCGGCAGGCGGCAGCATCGAAATCAGCAACGCGCGGCTCCAGCAAGGCGAGACCATCGCCGTGACGAACGGCACGCTCGCTCTCTCGCCGAGCGGGCGTCCTCACGGACAGTTGCGCCTGACCATCGCCAATCTGGCGAGCCTTCTGCCGGCGCTCGGGCTCGACGGCCGCGCCGCGCCGGTCAACAAGCCGCTCGACAACGCGGCCAGCCGGCTCGACCGCATCGCGCCGGGCCTCGGCGGCATCGCGCGGCAGAACGCGGCTCCCGCGCTCACCGCAGCCCTCAATTTCATCGGCCAGCCCGCCGAGATCGACGGCAAGCGCGCCGTCACCTTGCCGCTGCGCTTCAACGACGGCGCGGTAACGCTCGGTCCGATCCCGCTTGGGCAGACCGCGCCGCTGTTTTGATCCTCGCCGGATCGCGTGTTAGAGCATGATCCCGAAAAGTGGGAACCGGTTTTCGGAAAAGATCATGCTCAAACAAGAAAGCGTTTCGCAGTAAACCCGGCGATCCGAATTGCCCTCTCCTTCGCATAGTCCGCAGTTTCCGACGCCGGTGAAAACCGGCGACACGTTGGTGTTCATCTGCACCTACAACGAGCGCGGCAATATCGGCGCCATGCTCGACGGCCTGCTTGGGCTGCGCACGCGCTGCGATGTGCTGGTGGTCGACGATAATTCGCGAGACGGCACGCTGGACGTGCTGGCGGCGCGCGCCGCGGCCGAGCCTCGCGTCGGCGTGGTGGTGCGGCCGGGCAAGCTCGGCATCGGCTCGGCGCACAAGCTCGGCTGGCTGCATGCGCGCCGCATGGGATATGGGCGGATTGTCACGCTCGACGCCGACCTGTCGCACGATCCGGCGGACGTGCAGCGGCTGCTCGACGCGCTCGACGCAGGCGCCGACGTCGCGCTGGGCTCGCGCTTCGTGCCGGGCTCGCGGCATGATTACAGTGGGCTCCGTCTGGCGGTGAGCCGGGGCGCCAACATGCTGGCGTCGTCGCTGCTGCGGCTGCCGATCGCCGAGCACACCACATCGTTGCGCGCTGCCAAGCTGGCGCGCGTTCCCGACGGGCTGGTCGAGACGATCGAAAGCGACGGCTATGGCTTCTTCGTCACCTGCGTGGTGCGCCTCTCGCGGGCAGGGCTGACTTTCACGGAGCTGCCCATTCACTTCCGCGACCGGCACGATGGCGTATCGAAGATTTCCAAGCGCCAGATCGTGTTCGGCGCCCTCAACCTGCTTCGCCTGAGCGTGGATCGCCGCCCTTACGTGGCGCAGGTGTCGCAATCCGCGGCGCCGGACTGCCTGATTTGCGGCCGGCCCTATCAGATGCGCGAGCCGTCCGGTGAACTGCGATGCCTGGCGTGCTTCGGCTCGCCGACATGACTACTCGGTGTCCGCCGCGTAAGGCCGCGGCAGCGGCTCGGCGGGCAGGCTCTGATGGCCGCGCCCGAAGTCGGGCACCGGCGAATCCTGCCCGATCTCGACGATGCCGCGGCGGATCGCGCGGGTGCGCGCAAAATGGTCATACAACGCCTGGCCGTCGCCACTGCGCATCGCGCGGGTGAGCCCCGAGAGATCCTCGCTGAAGCGGCCGAGCATTTCCAGCACGGCGTCCTTGTTGGCGAGGAACACGTCGCGCCACATGGTCGGGTCGGATGCCGCGATGCGGGTGAAGTCGCGGAAGCCGCCGGCCGAGAATTTCAGCACCTCCGAGCGCGTGACCTCGCCCAGTTCGTCGGCGGTGCCGACAATGGTGTAAGCGATCAAGTGGGGCAGATGGCTGGTCACGGCGAGCACCAGGTCGTGGTGGTCGGCCGGCATGCTCTCGACGTTGGCGCCGAGCGCGCGCCAGAACGTAGCGAGCTTCTCGACAGCCGCTTTGTCCGCATCCGCCGACGGTGTGAGAATGCACCAGCGGTTGACGAACAATTCTGCAAAGCCAGAGTCGGGGCCGGAATTCTCGGTGCCCGCGACCGGGTGCGCCGGGATGAAATGCGCGTGCGCGGGCAGGTGAGGGCCCATGTCGCGCACCACCGCGCCCTTCACCGAGCCGACGTCGGAAACCGTTGCGCCCTTCATCAGATGCGGGCCGATCTCCTCGGCGACCACGCCGGATGCGCCTACCGGGATGCAGACGATGACGAGGTCGGCCCCTTCGACGGCAGCCGCGTTGGTCTCGACCACCTGATCGGCAAAACCGAGCTCGGCAACGCGCTTGCGCGTCGCGGGCGAACGGGCGGTAACGACGATTGAGCGCGTGGCACCTTGCGCGCGGGCGGCGCGCGCGATCGAGCCTCCGATAAGCCCGGCGCCGATCAGCGCGAGCCGGTTGTAGATCGGCTGTTTCAGCTTGGTCACGCCGGCTTCCCCAGAAACTCCGCCAGCGCCTTGACCGCCAGCCGGTTGGCTTCCTCGCTACCGACCGTCATGCGCAGCGCGTTCGGCAGCTTGTAGGAGGTGACCTGGCGCAGCACCAGGCCGCGCTTCATGAGGAATGCGTTGGCGTCTGCCGCCTGCTTTGCGTCGGGAAACATGATCAGCACAAAATTGGCAACGCTCGGCGTCAGCTTGAGGCCAAGCTTGCCAAGTTCGTCGGTGAGCCACGCAAGCCACTTTGCGTTGTGCTCGCGCGCCATCTCCTGATGCACGGTGTCCTCGATCGCCGCGATGCCCGCCTTGATCGCCGGCGCGTTGACGTTGAACGGCCCGCGGATGCGGTTGATGGCGTCGATGACGTGCGCCGGGCCGTACATCCAGCCGAGGCGAAGCGCGGCGAGCCCGTAGATTTTCGAGAACGTGCGGCACATCACGACGTTGTCGCTGGTGGCGACCAGCTCGATCCCGGCCTCATAATCGTTGCGGCGCACGTATTCGGCATAGGCTGCGTCCACCACGAACAGGACGTGCTTCGGCAGGCCTTTGTGCAGCCGCTTGATCTCGTCGAACGGCAGGTACGTGCCGGTCGGATTGTTCGGGTTGGCGAGGAACACGACCTTGGTCTTCGCCGTCACGCGCTTGAGGATGGCGTCGACGTCGGCGGTGTAGTCCGTCTCCGGCGCGACCACCGGCTTCGCGCCGGTGCCGAGCGTCACGATCGGATAGACCAGGAAGCCATGGGTGGTGTGGATCGCCTCGTCGCCATCGGCGAGATAGGCTCGCCCGATCAGGTTGAGCAGATCGTCCGAGCCGGCGCCGCAGATGATGCGGTCGGGATCGAGCCCGAACACACGGCCGATCGCCTCGCGCAGCTCGGATGCCGAGCCGTCTGGATAGTGCTCAAGATGCGCGGCGACATTGTTGTAGGCCGCGACCGCCTTCGGACTTGGCCCGAGCGGCGTCTCGTTGGACGACAGCTTGAACACCTTGGTGGCGCCCGGCGCCGTGCTCTTGCCGGGCACATAAGCCTCGATATCGAGCACGCCGGGGCGCGGCTGCGGACGGTTGGCAGACATCGGAATGCGCTACTTCGGTTCGGTTACTTGGGTTTCTTGGCCGGCACCGTATAGCGCGTCGCGTGGCTGCCGACGAGGGCCGTGGAATGCACCTTGGCGCCAGCCTTAACCAGGGCGGCGGTGACGTCGCCGATCTTGCCGCCGGCGGGGACTGAGATCAGCAGCGCGGTGCCGTCGTCGGCCATCGGATCGGGAACGGCAACCAGCGGGGCGACTGCGGAGACTGCGCGCCCTGTGTCAGGACCCCAGCCCGTGACGTGCACGCTCCAGACTTCGGTTTCGGTGACCATGGCGTCGGGAGCGGCGCGGGACACCACGAACACCGGAAGCGCGGCGGGATGGTCGGCCCGATCGACGAACGGCAGCCGGGCGATGATCCGCGGCGCACTCTCGAACTCGAGCGCGGTCCACCACGCGCCGGCGTGCGGCACAGCGAAGGCTGGTACGAGGCCAAGGTCACCCTTGGATTCCGAGACGGCAGCCACGACCCCCGATGCGCCGGTGTGAGCCACGAACGGCACGGTGAAGCCGAAGTGGAAGCGCGCACTGTCACGCATCAGCGCATCGCCGGCGGAGAGATCGGCATGCACCGCAAACGGCGCTTGAACGTGGGTGAAAGTCGAGATGATCACGCGCCAGATGCTCTCCGCGGTGTCGAGCGGGAGGATGCCATGATGACGCTGCACCAGGCGACGCATCATGTCGGCCTCGCGGGCGGGCCGGAACGCGGCGCCCAACTCTTGCGTACCTTTGACCGCGATCAGCCGGTCGATGATCTCGCCGCGCTCCATCAGCAGGTTGTGCATGGCCTCGTCGATCCGATCGATCTCGTTACGGAGATCGACAAGCGTGGGAGTGCTGGTCTGCGATGCCTTGGTCATTGCGGGCGACACTACAAGCCGCGGCTTGCGTTGTCAGGCCACGCCTGGGGTTGCGACTGTAGGCAAAGAAAGCGTTGACATTCGAGCCTCCCGATCCCTACTAAACCCTAGATAAACTGGCCCTTTTTTGGCCGCCGGGATAGCGAAATGGCCGAGGTTGGCATAGCGCCTGATGCGTCGGCTCGCTCGCGCGAGGCCGACCATCCGCGCGACTCGCTTGTGGTGCGGTTCGGCGCCGACAAGCCGCTCAAGCTCGATGCCGGCGTGACGCTGTCGCCGTTCCAGATCGCCTACAAAACCTACGGCACGCTCAACGCACAACGCAGCAACGCGGTGTTGATCTGCCACGCGCTCACCGGCGACCAGCACGTCGCGAGCGTCAATCCGGTGACAAAAAAGCCCGGCTGGTGGGAGACCATGGTCGGGCCCGGCAAGCCGATCGACACCGAGCGCTTCTTCGTCATCTGCGCGAACGTGATGGGAGGCTGCCTTGGCAGCACCGGACCTGCATCGATTAATCCGCAGACCGGCAAGCCTGGGGCCTCGAATTTCCTGTCATCACCATCCGCGACATCGTGCGAGCGCAGGCCATGCTGCTCGACCAGCTCGGCATCGACACCTTGTTCGCCGTGGCGGGCGGCTCGATGGGCGGCATGCAAGTGCTGCAATGGGCGGCGAGCTATCCACGCCGCGTGTTCGCGGCGCTGCCGATCGCCTGCTCGACGCGACACTCCGCGCAGAACATCGCGTTCCACGAGGTTGGGCGCCAGGCCGTGATGGCCGATCCGGAATGGCGGCAAGGCCGCTATCTGAACGAGAACGCCAATCCGCGGCGCGGCCTCGCGGTCGCACGCATGGGCGCACACATCACATACCTGTCGGACGCCGCGCTGCACCGCAAGTTCGGGCGCAAATTCCAGGACCGGGACAATCCGACGTTTTCGTTCGACGCCGACTTCGAGGTGGAATCCTATCTCCGCCACCAGGGCAGCTCGTTCGTCGAGCGCTTCGACGCCAATTCATATCTCTATCTCACGCGTGCGATGGACTACTTCGATCTGGCCGACGATTATTCCGGCTCGGTCGCCAATGCCTTCAAAGGCTCCGAGACGCGGTTTTGCGTAATCTCCTTCACGTCGGACTGGCTGTTCCCGACTTCGGATTCGCGCGCCATCGTCCATGCGCTCAACGCCGGCGGCGCGCGCGTCTCGTTCGCCGAGATCGTCACCGACAAGGGCCACGACGCGTTCCTGCTTGAGGAGCCCGAATTGTTCGCGATCGTGCGCGGCTTCCTCGAGGGCGCCGCCAAGACACGCGGGCTCGCGCCGGCTGCGGTGAGGTGACGATGCTGTCTCGTCTTAAGCGCGATCTCACCATGGCGGAGGCCGCCCGCACGCCCGGCGGCTCTCGCGTCGACCTGCTGCTGATCGCCGATATGGTGGCGCCTGGCGCCAAGGTGCTCGACGTCGGCTGCGGCGACGGCGAATTGCTCCGTCTGCTCGGCGAGCGGCGGGGCGTCGATGGCCGCGGTATCGAGCTGTCGCGGGAAGGCGTGAACGAAGGTGTGGCCAAGGGTCTTGCGGTGATCCAGGGCGACGCCGACACCGACCTTGCCGATTATCCCAACGACGCCTTCGACTACGTGATTCTGTCGCAAACGCTGCAGGCAACGCGGCATCCGCGTGCCGTGCTCGAGCACATGCTACGGATCGGCCGCCACGCCATCGTGTCGTTTCCTAACTTTGGTCACTGGCGCATTCGCCTGCAGGTCGCGCTCGGCGGCCACATGCCGCAGACCGATAACCTGCCTTATGCGTGGTGGGATTCGCCGAACATTCACTTCTGCACCATCAAGGACTTCCGGCAGCTCTGCTTCGTGTCAGGCGCGAAGATGGACAAGGCCGTGGCGCTGAATGCATGGGGCTCTCCGCTGCGGCTCAACGCGCCGTGGTGGTTCTGGAATTTGTTCGGCGAGCAGGCGGTGTTCTTGCTGAGCCGGCGTTAGTGCCGTCGGCGAATCTCGAATCCAAATTCGCCACTGCGATATCTGCAACTGCGAATATCGCGTCATCTGTACGAAATTACCGCGATTAACCGCGATTAACCAGCCATGCATTTGCGGGCGCGCTGCATGCGCTGAGCGGCCGGCGAAAAAAATGTGGTGAGCGGGTGATTTAGCGCGCGCAAGATCGCGCATTCACATGTGTGTGCGGCGTTATGTTCGCCGCCTCATTCTCATCATCTTATCGCCACGGGTGCCGACGATTGGGCGAACCGATGTTGCTTTGCAGCATCGGGGACGACACAACAAAAAGGACACGCGTAATGTTTCTGAGATCACGGGAATGCTGTTTGGTTTGATTGCACTGTTCGCGACGCCTGCGTCCGCAGGGACTTTGAAAAAAGCGCCGGAAATTTCCGACTCGCTGCGCCAATCTGGCGGGCACGTTGAGTTCACCGATATGAGCGCTCGGCGGCGTTATCGTGCCGTGCGTCATCATGCGCGGTCTTATCGGACCGCGCGGTCTCACCGGGTCGCGCGGTCTCACCGAGTCGCGCGCTATCGCGTGAACCGGCAGGCTTCGCCGATGCTGCAAGGTCATTTCGACCAGCATGGCCTTGCGGCCAATGCGCGTTCTGTCGCGGCTAACTCCTATGCTTCGGTGGCACATCGTGCCGGCGCTGGGTCGGACGTCGGCAGCACGGGCCTCGTGTCCGAGGCGCGGCGCTACATCGGCACCAACCCGACCGGGCGAAGCAGCCTGTGGTGCGGGCATTTCATGAACATGGTGCTGGAGCGCACCGGCCGCCGTGGCAGTGGCTCCAACATGGCGCGTTCGTTCGCGTCTTACGGCACGCGGGTTTCCGGCCCGCAGGTCGGGGCGATCGCCGTGATGTCACGCGGCAAGCGCGGCGGTCATGTCGGCGTGGTGAGCGGTATCGACGCCAACGGCAACGTGACGGTCATCTCCGGCAATCATAACCGGCGCGTCGCCGAGTTGACCTACTCGCGTGGGCGCATCTACGCCTACGTGATGCCGTAACGCCAAAATACTGCGAGGGAATTGGCGGCGGGGCAACCCGCCGCCGATCGCGTCTGGAACGATCCCTGCCGCGCCGCGTTCGCAAGACGTGCCTGACAGCATTGTCGAAACCGACATTCCCTCGCGGCTCGACCGGCTGCCGTGGAGCCGTTTTCATACATTGGTGGTGGCTGCGCTCGGCGTCACCTGGATCCTTGATGGGCTCGAAGTGACGCTTGCCGGCACCGTCGCCGGGGCGCTCAAGGCGAGTCCGGTGCTGCAGTTCAGCAACGCCGACGTCGGATTCGCCGCCGCCGCCTATCTCGCCGGTGCGGTTTCAGGCGCGTTGTTCTTCGGCTGGCTGACCGACCGCCTTGGTCGCAAGAAGCTGTTCTTCATCACGCTCGTGGTTTATCTCGCCGCGACGGCGGCAACCGCGTTCTCCTGGAATTTGTGGAGTTTCGTGCTGTTCCGCTTTCTCACGGGCGCGGGCATCGGCGGCGAATATGCCGCGATCAACTCGACCATCCAGGAGTTGATTCCGGCGCGGATGCGCGGGTGGACGGACTTGGTCATCAACGGCAGTTTCTGGATCGGCGCGGCACTTGGCGCGCTCGGCGCCATCGTGCTGCTCGATCCGGCAGTCATCGATCCGGAATATGGCTGGCGGCTCGCGTTCCTGATCGGCGCGTTGATGGCCGTCGTGATTTTCTTCATGCGGCTTTGGCTGCCGGAAAGCCCGCGCTGGCTGATGACGCATGGCCGGGCCGTGGAGGCGGAGCGGGTCGTTGCCGCGATCGAGCGCCAAGTCTATGGCGCGACGCCGATCCCGGCCGGCGACCTGCCGCGCGTTCGGTTGCGCGCGCGCAGCCACACTCCGCTGACCGAGGTCGCGCGCACTCTGCTGAACAGATATCGCGGCCGCACACTGGTCGGCCTGAGCCTGATGGGCGCGCAGGCGTTCTTCTACAACGCGATCTTTTTCACCTATGCGCTGGTGCTGACCGACTTCTACGCAATCCCCGCTGGCCATGTCGGCTGGTATATCCTGCCGTTTGCCGCGGGCAATTTCCTCGGCCCGCTGGTGCTCGGCCGCCTGTTCGATGTCATCGGCCGCCGACCGATGATCGCCTTCACTTACATCACGTCGGGTGTGCTGCTCGCGGTGAGCGGCTATCTGTTCGCGCAGGGCACGCTCACGGCAACGCAACAGACGTTGGCCTGGACCATCGTCTTCTTTTTCGCGTCCGCAGCCGCAAGCTCGGCCTATCTGACGGTGAGCGAGACCTTTCCGCTGGAGATCCGCGCCCTGGCGATCGCGTTCTTCTATGCGGTCGGCACCGGTGTCGGCGGTGTTGCGGGCCCTTGGCTGTTCGGAATTCTGATCGACACCGGCTCACGCGCCAGCGTGTTTGGAGGCTACCTGCTCGGTGCGGCGCTGATGGTGGTTGCCGGGGTGATCGCGGCGCTTTTCTGCGTGCCGGCCGAACGAAAGCCGCTCGAGGAGGTGGCGCGGCCGCTCGCATTCGTGGACTAGCTCATTCCTCGAACGTTGCATTCACCCAGTAGCAATTGCCTTTTTGATGGACGATCGGGTTACCCCAATTGTCATCGCGTCCTTTGTCTCGCGGCCTGTACTGCATGGTGAATGACGTGAAGTCCTCCGCTCCCGGGGCAGAAAACCATTTGACCCCGGTTGAACGCGCCCACTTGCGCACGGTCTGTGTTTTTCCGTCGCGGACGCTGAAGGTGTATTCCTCGGGCGCGATCGACAGCGTCTTGCGACGGAGCCCGGTGAGCATATCGTCGCCGGGCAGCACCATCGCGTTTCCGATCCGGTTCAGCGCCAGCTTCCGCCAGTGCTCAATATCCTTCGAGTCGAAGCTGAGCGGAATGACAAGCGCGTGCAGCATGTTGGGCTCGCGTGCCGCTTTTTCGTCGCAGCTCTTCATCGCGGCGGCGAGCCAGTCGAAGTTGCTGTCCGAGGCGGTGACAGGCTGCGACGGCAGCGCCTGCTCGGCCGGGCGGTCGGCCGCCGTGATCAGGGGCTGGTCCCAGCGCGTGGCCGCGTAGATCGCGATGGCGATGGCGGGAATGAGCACTGCCGCAATGGCCATCGCGACCAGCGCGGTCCGCCGCGCCGGGTTGACCGCCCCGCACTCGGGGCAAGTCCGCGCCATGAGGGGGACGGGAGCATCGCACCAATGGCATTGCGATTTCATGTTGATGTCGCCTCGATGGTGTCGCCGGGCGAGATTGCGCCGCCCTCGACGACTTCGGCGTAGATGCCGCAGTCGGCGTGATCGTAGGTGTCCATCAGCATGCGCGGGATCGGCAGATCGCGGATCGCGGTTTGCGGGTCGACCTCGGTGGCGGCGCAGCGCACGATGCGTTTGACGACTTTCAGGCGCGCCTTTGCTCCGACGATTATCTCTGACCCGAGCAGGGTGAACTCGTGCCAGGCCGGCCATCCGCTGACATGGAGATTTCCCCGGAAACGCAGCGGGTCGACGGGCGCACCCATAGCGTTCTCAAGCTCGGCTACCGACGCGAGGTTGATGATCGAGACCACCTTCTTGGCTACGTCGGAGAAGCTGTGGCCCGGGGCGTGCAGCACCCTGGGCGGGCCGCGCAGCTCTTCGGCGACGTATTCGGCAAGGAACCGCTCTATTGCGGCCCGGCCTTCAGGCGTCCGCAGATCGCCGCGCGCGGCCTCGCGATTCTCGTAGCGGATCGTCATAACGTGGGTTTCTTCGTCCAATGCGGTACGCAGTGCCGCCAGCCGGGCGTTGCGCATCAGCTCCAGGAAGCGGATTTTGGGAAAATATTGCGGCTTTTGGGGATCGAACTTGGAGGGCCCGTTCTCGACCGCATAAGCCCGGTCGAGTGGCAGCGTGGCGCCCTTGGTCAGCGTCACCTGCGGCAGCCGCTCGGGGCTGAATCCCTTCACCGGATACCGGTAGATCGACTCGATTTGGGCCATGGCGGTAGGTCCTAACAGCCTGCGCGCGCCCTGCAAATTGGCGCTTGGCCCCTTTTCGGGCGGGAAAGCCATTCCTACATTCGGGACGGCGGATGCTCGTCCGAGGTCCGCCATGCGGGCGCCTCCCGAGGGCCCGGAGGGAGCTATTCATGAATATCGAGAAATACACCGACCGCGCTCGCGGTTTTATTCAATCGGCCCAATCCCTCGCGTTGCGCGAAGGGCATCAGCAGTTCACCCCCGAACACATCCTCAAGGTTCTGCTCGACGATCCGGAAGGGTTGGCGGCCGGCCTGATCGACCGCTCCGGCGGCAATTCGCGCCAGGCTTTGACCGCGGTCGAGGATGCGCTCGGCAAGATGCCGAAGGTGTCCGGCGGCGGTGCCGGCCAGGTCTATCTGGCTGCGTCCACGGCCCGGTTGCTCGACAACGCCGAGAAGATCGCGGAGAAGGCCGGCGACAGCTATGTCACCGTGGAGCGACTTCTGCTCGCGGTCGCGCTCGAAAAGGACAGTGACGCCGGAAAGATCCTCGCCCGCGCCGGCGTGACGCCGCAAAACCTCAATGCTGCCATTGAAACCTTGCGCAAAGGCCGCACCGCCGATTCGCAATCGGCGGAGAACGCTTATGACGCGCTGAAAAAATACGCCCGCGATCTGACGCAGGCCGCTCGCGACGGCAAGCTTGACCCGGTGATCGGCCGCGACGAGGAAATCCGCCGTACAATTCAAGTGCTGTCGCGCCGTACCAAGAACAATCCGGTGCTGATCGGCGAGCCGGGCGTCGGCAAGACCGCCATCGTCGAAGGCCTGGCGCTTCGCATCGTCAACGGCGACGTGCCGGATAGCCTCGAGGACAAGAAACTGCTCGCGCTCGACATGGGCGCGCTGATCGCCGGAGCGAAATACCGCGGCGAATTCGAGGAGCGGCTGAAGTCCGTGCTCAATGAGGTCACCTCGTCCAACGGTGGCATCATTCTGTTCATCGACGAGATGCACACGCTGATCGGCGCCGGCAAGGCCGATGGCGCGATGGATGCGTCCAACCTGCTCAAGCCTGCGCTGGCGCGCGGCGAGCTGCACTGCATCGGCGCGACCACGCTCGACGAATACAAGAAGCACGTCGAGAAGGATGCGGCGCTGGCGCGGCGCTTCCAGCCGGTGTTCGTCAGCGAGCCGAGCGTCGAGGACACGATCTCGATTCTGCGCGGCTTGAAGGACAAGTACGAGCAGCACCACGGCGTGCGGATCACCGACGGCGCGCTGGTGTCGGCGGCGACCCTGTCGCACCGCTATATCTCCGACCGCTTCCTGCCGGACAAGGCCATCGACCTGATGGATGAGGCCGCGGCACGGCTGAAGATGCAGGTCAATTCCAAGCCGGAGGAGCTCGACTCCATCGATCGCGAGATCGTGCGGCGGAAGATCGAGCAGGAGGCGCTCAAGAAGGAGAGCGACGCGGGCTCCAAGGACCGCTTGAAGCGCCTGGAAGGCGAGCTCAAGTCGCTGGAGAAGCAGTCCGCCGACCTGACCACGCGGTGGAAGTCCGAGAAGGACAAGCTGTCCGAAGCGCAGAAGCTCAAGACCGAGCTCGATCAACTGCGCGCGGAACTCGCCAATGCGCAGCGGCGCGGCGAGTACCAGCGAGCGGGCGAACTGGCCTACGGCCGCATTCCGGAACTCGAAAAGAAGCTCACGGACATCGAGAGCAAAGGAGTTGGGGGCGCAGTGGTCGAGGAGGCGGTGACCTCCGATCACATCGCGCAGGTGGTGTCGCGCTGGACCGGTGTTCCGGTCGACCGCATGCTCGAAGGTGAGAAGGAGAAGCTGCTCCGCATGGAGGAGCAGCTGCAGCAGCGCGTCGTCGGCCAGGCGGAGGCGGTCAAGGCGGTCTCGACCGCGGTGCGGCGCGCGCGCGCCGGTTTGCAGGATCCGCACCGGCCGATCGGCTCGTTCATGTTCCTGGGACCGACCGGCGTCGGAAAAACCGAGCTGACAAAAGCACTTGCGGCTTATCTGTTCGACGATGAGCAGGCGCTGATCCGCATCGACATGTCCGAATACATGGAAAAGCACTCCGTCGCGCGGTTGATCGGCGCTCCTCCGGGCTATGTCGGCTACGACGAAGGCGGTGCTCTGACCGAGGCCGTGCGTCGTCGGCCCTATCAGGTGATCCTGTTCGACGAGATCGAGAAGGCGCACCCGGACGTGTTCAACGTGCTGCTGCAGGTGCTCGACGACGGCCGGCTGACCGACGGGCAGGGCCACACCGTCGACTTCCGCAACACGCTGATCGTGATGACCTCGAACTTGGGCGCCGACTTCCTGGTCAACCAGCCGGACGGCGAGGACAGCGATGCGGTGAAGGATCAGGTGATGGCGGTGGTGCGCGCGAGCTTCCGCCCCGAGTTCCTCAACCGCGTCGACGAGATCATCCTGTTCCACCGGCTGCGGCGCGAGCACATGGGACGCATCGTCGATATCCAGATCGCGCGGCTCGGCAAGCTGCTGGAGGATCGCAAGATCTCGGTCGTGCTCGATCCCAAGGCGCGCGAATGGCTCGCCGACAAGGGCTACGACCCGGCCTATGGCGCGCGCCCGCTCAAGCGCGCGATCCAGAAGGCGGTGCAGGACCCGCTCGCCGAGCTGATCCTGTCCGGCAAGATCAAGGACGGCGAGAAGGTCTCGGTCTCTGCCGGCAAGCAGGGGCTGACCTTCAACGGACAGGTCGCGGAGGCGGCGTAAGCTCAGTACACTGTGACCCGGCGCGCGATTCTCATGCGCCGGGCACCGACTTCACGAGCGGTTCGATGAGCTACGCCAAGTCCGTTTTGCAGCCGGGCGAAACAATCGTGGCGATCGGGCGGCTGCATTGGATCATCTATCGCTGGGCCATCCTGTTTCTCGTGATTGGCGTCGCATTGGTCTGGCTCGAGCACGTCTATTGGCCAGATCACGACAGGCTCATAGCGATCAGCGCCCTCGTGTTTGGCGGCTGCTTCCTCGCCGCTTTCCTGTACGCCTGGTTCATCCGCTGGATCACGGAGTTCGCGGTGACCACAAAACGTGTGATCGCCTCGCGGATTTTCATTTCCCGCACGACCGAGGAAATGAGCATGGACAAGGTCGAGACCGTGGATGTCGACCAATCCGTGCTGGGCCGCATTCTCGGATACGGCACTCTCCGCGTCACGGGCACCGGCGGAACGAACAATATCGAGCAGAGGTCTCTGGCTGCGCCGTTCGAATTGCGCAACGCCATGATCGACAAAATAAGGCTTTCGAATTAGCGGGCGGCTTGCCCGGTCGAAGCGACGCGCGAGTTGCGCGCGATCATGTTGTCGAGCCGGTCGCGCTCCTGCTCGAAGTTCGCCAGCATCGGGCCATCGAGCACGCGGCCGCGCGGCAGCTTGAGGCGAAGCGGATCGACGAAGCGGCCGTTCACCAGGATCTCGTAGTGCAGGTGCGGGCCGGTCGAGAGGCCGGTCGAGCCGACATAGCCGATCACCTGGCCCTGGCGCACCCGCGCGCCCGGCTGAGTCGAGCGGGCGAACGCGGTCATGTGGCCGTAGGCGGTTTCGTAGCCGTTGGAGTGGCGGATGCGGACGTACTTGCCGTAGCCGGATTCCCAGCCGACCTTGTCGATCACGCCGTTGCCGGATGCGTAGATCGGCGTGCCGAGCGGCGCGGCCCAGTCCACGCCGGTGTGCATCTTGGTGTAGTGCAGCAGCGGATGGCGGCGGGAGCCGAAGCCCGAGCGCATGATGCCCTGGCTCGAGCGGCTTGCGGACCAGGAACTTCTTCGCGCTCTTTCCGGTCTCGTCGTAGTAGTCGACGATGCCGTCGTCGGGGGTCTGGAAGCGATAGAACTTCTTGGTTTCGCCGCCGTTGGTGAGGCTCGCGAACATCACGTCGGTCTTGGCGTCCGGTCCGGCCTCGTCCTCGCCGGCGTACAGCACGTCGAAGCTGTCGCCCGGCTGCAGCCTTGGCCTGGAAGTCGACGTCGTAGGAGTAGATGCGGATCAGCGCTCTCGATGACCGGCCGCGGAATCTGGTTGCGCAGCGCCGTCTCGTAGAGGCTGTGGTAGAGCCGCATGCCCTTGCCGTCATCCTCCTCGTCGTCATCGGCGGCGTCGGCGACCTCGGTGTTCATGCTGGTCGACGTCGACGGGACGTAGCGGCCGCGATCGGACAGCGCAACCACGGCTTCGATCGCACTTTCGCCGGTGACGATGACGCGGACCGGCTGCAGGCGTCTGAGAGCCGGCAACCGATGCCACCAGGATGCGCAGCCGCTGGCCTTCCTTGAGGCCGCCGTCGCGGCCGCGCGTGCCGAGCG
Source organism: uncultured Alphaproteobacteria bacterium (assembly GCA_963711955.1). GTDB lineage: Bacteria > Pseudomonadota > Alphaproteobacteria > Rhizobiales > Xanthobacteraceae > Z2-YC6860. The sequence continues at coordinate 145,540 of CAVQGC010000001.1, forward strand.
CCGCGGCGATGGCCTTGATCTCGTCGGGCGTCGCGCCAAGCTCGCGCAGGATGGTGGTGATCGTGTCGCCCTTCTTCACCGTGACGGCGCGCTCGTTCCACGAGTTGCCGCCGGTCACCTGGCTGCCGGTCTTGGGCAGCAGCGTGATGTTCTCCGGCACGATGCGCGTTTCGAACCCGGCGTATGGATCGGCTTCGCGATCGGCGGGAGCGTAGGCGAGGGTGGGGCTCGCGGTGACGGGCTGAACGCCGGCGACCTGATAGCGCGCCTGCTGCGCGCCGCCGGTCCAGTTCGCGGTGTCGCGCACGCGCGCGATGATGTCGTCGGCCGGCAGCGTCGCCGCGATCTTGGCGCGCGGCAAGCAGGCCCGCGAGATCGCGGGTGACGAAGGTGACTTCGGCGTCGGGCTCGGCGCCCGGCTGCTCCTCCAGCGGCACGCCGTCGGCGCCGGCGGCTGCGAGCAGCTTCTGCGCGTTGAACGGCGGAATGCTGGCGGTGAGCTCGGAGGTCGACATCGTCAGGTTGGCGGCGACGCGCACGATACGGACGCACGCGCACCACCTCGCGGTCGCCGACACGGTTCATGGTGGTGACGCGGATGACCTGGCGCGGCGCCGTTGGATTCGCCGGCAGGCGGCAGACGGTCGCTCTTGCGCGTGCCGGCCAGCTTGTCGCCGCCGCTGATCGAGCCGCGCATGACGCTTTCGATGCGGTCGGGCAGCGTGGCGAAATTGGTTTCGCCGTCGAGCGACGCGAAAACGGCGCCGCCCATCAGAGCAGCGCCGCACAAGCCGGTGAGGATCGTGCCGGAAAACCACTGCGCCGAGACGCGGCGGCGATCGATCGGATCGCCGGTGCCGCCATCCACCGAAAGCGGCGGCTCGTTGCCGAGATCGATCGTCTCGTGATCCAGCCTCGATCGGTGGTGGGCGCGCCCCCTAGCGTGATCCAATCGCTGTCCCCTGCACTCGCGGTTGCGCGCCACGAACTCGAATACTGCCCCGATCATGCCGACAGAGCGAATTCGAGCTACGGCACGATGCCGTGCGGCTGCTTCCTGCGTCAATGACGAGGGAAGCCGACGGCTCGGACCTAGGCGACGCTTAGCGGAGCTCCCCTGCGCTTCCCAAGATTGCAAAGAACGGCCGAGGAATGTGGCTCAAGTGCGGCGCGGCGGTGGACGGCCCGAGCTGTCAAAATCGGCTTAAAGCTGCGATCGCCGGGAAAACGCGGCGCAATATTTGCCGGGCTTTTCGGTTGACACCGACGGGCGCCAGCCCATATAAACCCTCCATACGGCGCGCCGTCCGCTTACGGGCTCGATGGCGCGCCTCTGAAGCTCCTCACTTTTAGCGAGGAAAGGCCCCGATAAGGCTCGGAGGCTGTTGTTTCGTCGGCTTTCCGGTCCGCCGGGAAGAGGGGGCCGCGAGGCTCCCGGGCTGTTTGACAAGTGAATCGGAAGAAAGAGAAACGTGGACGGCGGAGTCCTTGCGGACCGCTTCCTCGACCGGAGAAGGCGTCGAAAGCTGCTTCCTCGGAAGAAGAGCGGTCAGGACGAGACTTCGGCGGTCACACGTTTTAGGTCAACACCAATGGTCGCAGGCGCGAGCAATCGTTGGGCAGGCGATTAAAGGTGGGACCTCGTCAAACGAAACGTGTGATCTGCCGGGATCAATTCTCATCCAACTTGAGAGTTTGATCCTGGCTCAGAGCGAACGCTGGCGGCAGGCCTAACACATGCAAGTCGAGCGCCCCGCAAGGGGAGCGGCAGACGGGAGAGTAACACGTGGGAACGTACCCTTCAGTTCGGAACAACCCAGGGAAACTTGGGCTAATACCGAATACGTCCGTAAGGAGAAAGATTTATCGCTGAAGGATCGGCCCGCGTCTGATTAGCTAGTTGGTGAGGTAACGGCTCACCAAGGCGACGATCAGTAGCTGGTCTGAGAGGATGATCAGCCTCACTGGGACTGAGACACGGCCCAGACTCCTACGGGAGGCAGCAGTGGGGAATATTGGACAATGGGCGCAAGCCTGATCCAGCCATGCCGCGTGGGTGATGAAGGCCCTAGGGTTGTAAAGCCCTTTCGGCGGGGAAGATAATGACGGTACCCGCAGAAGAAGCCCCGGCTAACTTCGTGCCAGCAGCCGCGGTAATACGAAGGGGGCTAGCGTTGCTCGGAATCACTGGGCGTAAAGCGCACGTAGGCGGACTCTTTAAGTCGGTGGTGAAATCCTGGAGCTCAACTCCAGAACTGCCTTCGATACTGAGGAGCTTGAGTCCGGGAGAGGTGAGTGGAACTGCGAGTGTAGAGGTGAAATTCGTAGATATTCGCAAGAACACCAGTGGCGAAGGCGGCTCACTGGCCCGGTACTGACGCTGAGGTGCGAAAGCGTGGGGAGCAAACAGGATTAGATACCCTGGTAGTCCACGCCGTAAACGATGGATGCTAGCCGTTGGCAGGCTTGCCTGTCAGTGGCGCAGCTAACGCATTAAGCATCCCGCCTGGGGAGTACGGTCGCAAGATTAAAACTCAAAGGAATTGACGGGGGCCCGCACAAGCGGTGGAGCATGTGGTTCAATTCGAAGCAACGCGCAGAACCTTACCAACCTTTGACATGTCCCGTATGGGCACCAGAGATGGAGTTCTTCAGTTCGGCTGGCGGGAACACAGGTGCTGCATGGCTGTCGTCAGCTCGTGTCGTGAGATGTTGGGTTAAGTCCCGCAACGAGCGCAACCCTCGCCCTTAGTTGCCATCATTCAGTTGGGCACTCTAAGGGGACTGCCGGTGATAAGCCGCGAGGAAGGTGGGGATGACGTCAAGTCCTCATGGCCCTTACAGGTTGGGCTACACACGTGCTACAATGGCGGTGACAATGGGATGCAATGGAGCAATCCTGCGCAAATCTCAAAAAGCCGTCTCAGTTCGGATTGGGGTCTGCAACTCGAGCCCATGAAGTTGGAATCGCTAGTAATCGCAGATCAGCACGCTGCGGTGAATACGTTCCCGGGCCTTGTACACACCGCCCGTCACACCATGGGAGTTGGCTTTACCTGAAGACGGTGCGCTAACCGCAAGGAGGCAGCCGGCCACGGTAGGGTCAGCGACTGGGGTGAAGTCGTAACAAGGTAGCCGTAGGGGAACCTGCGGCTGGATCACCTCCTTTCTAAGGATGATCCTTCAGAGCGCCTCACGCGTCTCTATCGGATCTCTTGGAAACATCAGGGCCCATCGGTTTCAGGATCGATGAGGTCCATATGGCGGGACACCGCCGTCTTCGTTTCTCTTTCTTCATGGACGAGCTCGGGCCGTTCGCATTCGCTATAGGCGGACTGTCTTTGGCGGACGAGACGGCCACCGGGGGCTTGTAGCTCAGTTGGTTAGAGCGCGCGCTTGATAAGCGTGAGGTCGGAAGTTCAAGTCTTCCCAGGCCCACCAACCTTCGCTGCTAGCGCGGCTTCGATCGGGGCCATAGCTCAGCTGCGGAGAGCGCCTGCTTTGCAAGCAGGAGGTCGTCGGTTCGATCCCGACTGGCTCCACAGTTGGGAGAGCGCCTGCTTTGCAAGCAGGAGGTCGTCGGTTCGATCCCGTCTGGCTCCACCAGCCGGATCGCCGCATTCAAGCTCGTCGTCCATGAAAACCGTCTTGCCGGCTTCGATCGTCGATCGAGCGCCGGCAGGTTCTTTGACATCGTGAAGAGGAGATCGATCCGAAAGTTGCACGTAGTGATGAGCTGCGTGTGACACCACATCCTAAGGCGCGCTTGACCGCACGCCTCTCGGACCGATCTCGAAGCAAGCAAATGGTCTTTCTGTCAGTGCTCAATCCGAACGGACTTCAGTTCGTCGCAAGACGAGTTCGGGTTCGCGCGGCGCCACGCCGAGTGGCGAATGGGCATTGATGATGAGAGCGATCAAGTGACTTAAGGGCATTTGGTGAATGCCTTGGCGCTGAGAGGCTATGAAGGACGTGCTACGCTGCGATAAGCCACGGGGAGCTGCGAAGAAGCTTTGATCCGTGGATTTCCGAATGGGGAAACCCACTTCCGATAACGGAATTCCGAGATCATGTTCTTGAGGTGCACAAGCCTTGAGACCGTGCGATCGGATTCGCCCGAGAGCTTGCGCGTTGCGAAAGCAATGCGTGGTTTCGGACTTCCGTTATCAAAAGGAAGGTATGAGATCTCTGAATCAAATAGGAGGTTTCAAGCTAACCCGGAGAACTGAAACATCTCAGTACCCGGAGGAAAGGACATCAACCGAGACTCCGCTAGTAGTGGCGAGCGAACGCGGACCAGGCCAGTGACAATCCTGAGACAACCGGAAACGTTTGGAACGACGTGCCTTAGCGGGTGACAGCCCCGTACGGGTAACGCGAAGGATTGTCCTCGAGTAAGGCGGGACACGTGCAATCCTGTCTGAACATGGGGGGACCACCCTCCAAGCCTAAGTACTCCTC
>CAVQGC010000001.1:155000-167751 GCA_963711955.1 uncultured Alphaproteobacteria bacterium
GCTGGTCGCCCGGATCGGCGATGCCATCACCGGCATCTTCAACGACCCGCCGGTGAAGGAGAAACTGGCCACGCTCGGTCTGGTGGTCGGGCCGGTCACGCCGGCGGAGCTTGCGGCAATGATCAAGCGGGATACCGAGGTGCGCGGCGCGCTGATCAAGGCGGCCAATATCCAGCCGCAGTAGGCTAGTGTCCCGAACCCGAAGTTCGCACTATTGTGCAGCAATCGCCTTTGCGAACTTCGGGTTCAAGGGACACTAGGTTCGTTGAGTTGCTAGAGCATTTTCCATAAGTGCTGAATCACACCGTCGTCATGGCCGGGCTTGTCCCGGCCATCCACGCCTTGCTTTGCGGTACCAAAGACGTGGATGCCCGGCACAAGGCCGGGCATGACGGTGGAGAGGCCGAGCAACTCAATTGGAAACCGCTCTAGTGTCGCTTTGATTTGGAAGTTCGCTCCGGAGCTTGCTGAGAATTCAAGCGAACTTCCGAATCGCGACACTAGCCGGTCAGCCACACCGCGTCGGCGGAGAGTTCTGGCCAGCCGATCGGCCGGCTCGAGCGCTGTGCAGCCTCGGCAGGTGCGAGCTTATCGTCCCAGCGCGCCGCTGTGATGCGCTGGCCGTGGAACGACGCGGACGCATCGGAGATCAGCCAGCCGGATCGGCCCGCCCATGATCTGCGGCCGCAGCATCTTGCTGCGATCCCAGCCGGAGGCGTCGTTGATCAGCGGTGTGTCGGTCGGCCCGCCGGGCACCAGCACGTTCACCGTGACCGCACTGCCTTCGAGCTCGCGCCGCCCAGACCGCCGACATCGATTCGAATGCAGCCTTGGCCGCGCCGTAGGGTAGCACGCGCAGCATGGTCAGGTAGCTCGTGGTGTTGTTGACCATGCGGCCGAAGCCGCGCGCCTTCATCAGCGGCAACGCCGCACGGGTGATGGCGACCGGCGCGCGCACGAAAATCGCGAAGAATCGCTCGAAGACGTCCGGTGACAGCTCTTCGATGCCGGGATGGCGCGCCTCGGCGTCGGGCCGGACCGCGCTCATGCCGATGCCGGCATTGTTGATGACGGCGTCGATGTCACCGAACCGGCTCGCGCGCGGCCTCGACCGCCTTGAGACAGCCGGTCTCAGCGCCCAGGTCGGCCGTGATGGCGAACAGACGGTCGCCGGCATGGGGCAGGGCCTTGAGCTGATCGAGCCGCCGGCGTCGCGGTCCACCGCGGCGACGCGATGGCCGTCGGCCAGCAGCGCCTGCGTCATCACCCGGCCGAGGCCGCCCGCGGCACCGGTCAGCAGCACCACGCGGCTCGATCCCGGCATGCCTTCGCTCCCTTTGGGAAGCGTATTGGCTCGCCGCCGCTGTTGTCGAGTATGCTGCCGCCGAAGGAGCAGGCATGGCAGGCGTGAAGATCTACGGCATCGCCCGCACCCGCGCCTTTCGTCCGCTCTGGATGGCGAAGGAGCTTGGGATCGACTACGAGCACCTCCCGATCGAGATCGGCGACGCCGGCGCGCGCACGCCGGAGTTCCTCGCGATCAATCCGAACGGCCGCCTGCCGGCGATCGACGACAGCGGTTTCGTGCTGTTCGAGTCGCTCGCCATCACGCTCTATCTCGCCAAGAAACATTCGACCGGCAAGCTCTACCCGGCGACCATCGAAGGCGAGGCCAGGGCTTGGCAATGGAGCCTGTGGGCCGTGACCGAGGTCGACCGCGGCGTCAACATCTGGTCGCTGCATGCGGTCCGGCTGCCGCCGGCCGAACGCGACGCCGCCAAGCGCGAGGAGGCGCTGACGGTGCTCAGGGCGCCGTTCCGGGTGCTCGACGAGGCGGTCGCCAAGCAGCCTTATCTGCTCGGCGACGGACTTCACTGTCGCCGATCTCAACGTCGCCGCCGTCATCAGCCGGGCGATCGAGATGGATCTCGCGGCGACGCCGCATCTGGCAGACCTGGCTGCACCGCTGCCTCGAACGGCCGGCCGCGCGCGAGGCGCTGGCGCTCAAGGCGCAGGCCGACGTCGCGACGCCGGCCGACGTGACGCGGCGGATCGCCCGCATCAACCGCCTGTAATCGATGCCGCCGGCCGCCGCCATCGATCGAGGAGGCGGTCGCGCTGCACCGGCAGGGCCGTCTCGACGAGGCGGAGAAGATCTACAACCGCGTGCTGAAGCTGCAGCGCGACAATTTCGACGCGCTGCATCTGCTTGGCATGCTCAACCAGCAGCGCGGCAAGGCCGGCGAGGCCTACCGGCTGATCACCGCCGCGCTCAAGGTCAATCCGCGTTCGCCCGACGCGCTGTCCAATCTCGCGCTGGTGCTGCACGCGCTCAAGCGCGACGCCGAGGCGCTCGCCAGCATCGACAAGGCGCTGGCGCTGGCGCCGGGACACCTCGACGCGCTCAACAACCGCGGCAATCTGCTGCTCGAGCTGAACCGGCCGGGCGAGGCGGTCGCCGCGTTCGATGCGGTGCTCGCGCAAGAATCCGCGCCACGTTCAGGCCCGCATCAACCGCGGCAACGCGCTGGCGGAGCTCGGCCAGGCCGATGCAGGCGATCGCCGACTACGACGCGGCGCTGGCGCAGTCGCCCGGCCACCCGCATGCGCTCTACAACCGCGGCAATGCGCTGCGCGCGCTCGGCCGCGAGGCCGACGCCATCGCCGGCTTATGACCGGGCGCTCGTCGGCGCTGCCCGGCCACGTCAACTCCTGGCTCAACCGCGGCCTCGCGCTCGCAGCGCTGAACCGCCATCGACGACGCGCTGGCGAGCTACGACCAGGCGCTGGCGCTGCAACCCGACAACGCCGACGTTCATTTCAACGCAGGCGCTGTCGCTGCTCACTGTCGGCGACTATCGCCGCGGTTTTGCGGAATACGAATGGCGCTGGAAGCGCACCGGGATGGCTGCGCGGCCACGGTTCCGGAAGCCGCCTTGGCTCGGCGAATATCCGCTCGGCGGCAAGACCATCCTGCTGCATGCCGAGCAGGGCTTGGGCGACACCATCCAGTTCGTCCGCTACGCGCCGCTCCTGGCGCGCGCCGGCGCCAAGGTCGTGATCGAGGTGCCGCCGGCGCTCAAGGAGTTGCTCTCGCGCCATGGCGGGCCCGGCCGCCGTGGTCGGCAGCGGCGAGGCGCTGCCGCCGTTCGATGTGCATTGTCCGCTGGCGAGCCTGCCGCTGTGCCTGCAAGACCGAGCTCGTCAGCGTGCCCGCCGAGATTCCGTATCTGCGCGCGAGCGAGCAGCGCATCGCGCGCTGGCGGGAGCGCATCGAAGCATGCCGTCGCCGCGCATCGCCATCGCCTGGTCGGGGCGCGCCGCCCACGTCAACGACCGCAACCGGTCGATTGCGCTCGGCGAACTCGAGCCGCTGCTGGCGACGTCCGACGTGGGCTTCGTCAGCGTCCAGCGCGAGCTGCGCGCCGGCCGATGCCGAGCGGCTTGCGCGCGAGCCGCGCATTGCGCATCTCGGCGGCGAGCTCGCCGACTTTGCCGACACCGCGGCGGTGCTGGCGCTCTGCGATCTGACGGTCTGCGTCGACACCTCGGTCGCCCATCTCGCCGCCGCCATGGGCCGGCCGGTGTTCGTCCTGCATCTCCGTTCCAGCCGGATTGGCGCTGGACCGCGGACCGCGAATTCAGCCCCTGGTATCCGCAGGCGCGGCTGTTCCGCCAGCCGATTCCCGGCGACTGGAACATCGTTTTGAGGCGTGTGAGCGAAGAGCTTGCTTCGCGGGGCTCGACTGTTACATAAGCTGAACGGCTCACGGAATTGGCGCGGGGTGGAGCAGCCCGGTAGCTCGTCAGGCTCATAACCTGAAGGTCGTAGGTTCAAATCCTACCCCCGCAACCAACCGGTAGAATGCGCGCTCGCTTGAGCGCCTTCGAGTGTCCTAGGGATTGCGCTGAATTTGCTGCGCCTATCGGGCCAGAGCCTGAAGCCCACTAATCGTGCGTGCTGAAGAATTGGCCCCTGTGCCCAACCGCTGCGGCGCAGCATCGAATTCGATGTGGCATATGCGCCAACTGACATCTTTGCATTGACCCGGGCAAAGCAGACGCGTGTAATGTGTAATAATATATTCCTGCGGGGTGAAGCAGGTCGCGCGACACACAGTAAGAATTTTCAGGTGTGGCGCGCCGTCGCAAGAGCTAGGAATTCGTCGCTTTCTTCTGTTACGGCCCAGACAATGGGGCCGGACAAGAACCCAGGGAGAGGAAATGCCCATGAATAGATCGTGGAATTTGCTGACGCTCGGCACAGCGGCAGCAGTGAGCTTCGCCCACCTATCTGCGGCGCATGCGGCGTGGGAGCCCACACGTCCGGTGGAATTCATAATTCCGGCCGGAACCGGCGGCGGCGCCGATCAGATGGCCCGCACCATCCAGGGCATCGTCAGCAAACACAATTTGATGAAGCAGCCGATGGTCGTCATCAACAAGTCTGGTGGCGCCGGCGGCGAGGGCTTCCTTGACGTCAAGAACTCGCGCAACAACCCGCACAAGATCATCATCACATTGTCCAACCTGTTCACGACGCCGCTCGCCACCGGAATTCCATTCAACTGGAAAGATCTCACCCCGGTCGCGATGCTGGCGCTTGATGAATTCGTCCTGTGGGTGAACGCGTCCAAGCCGTACAAAACCGCCAAGGAATTTGTCGACGCCGCGAAGGCCGCGAACGGCACGTTCAAGATGGCCGGCACTGGCTCCAAGCAGGAAGACCAGATCATCACCGAGGCGATCCAAAAGATCACAGGCGCCAAGTTCATCTACATCCCCGAGCGGGGCGGCGGCGCGGTCGCGGTACAACTGGTCGGCAACCACGTCGATTCCACCGTGAACAATCCGATCGAGGCGGTGGCGCAATGGCGCGGCGGCTTGCTGCGGCCGCTTTGCGTGTTCGACAGCAAGCCACTCGCCTACAAGGACAAGATCGCGGGCGACATGTCATGGGCCGATATCGCGACCTGCAAGGCACAGGGGCTCGACATCGAGTACCTGATGCTGCGCGGCATCTTCATGACGCCGGGCGCAACCAAGGATCAGGTCGACTACTACATCGAGCTGTTCAAGAAGGTGCGTGAGACGCCGGAATGGCAGAAGCTGATGTCCGACGGCGCGTTCAACACGACCTTCATGACCGGCGCCGACTACGCGAAGTGGGTCGGCAATGAGGAAAAACGGCACCATGAATTGATGGATGCCGCGGGCTTCCTCGCGAAGAAGTAACAGGCACAAGGACCTCCGCCGGCGGACCGGTTCCGCCGGCGGTCGCTTGCCGGGGCGGAGAAACAGGAATGGCCGAAAAATCCAATCTGGCCGATGCGGGGCCGTCGCAGCGGGGCGTGGAGATCGGCGTCGCCGTTGCCGTTGTCGTCTTCGGCCTGGTCGCCGTGATCGGCAGCCTGAGGGTCGGCATCGGTTGGGGCGCGGAGGGGCCGCAGGCCGGCTTTTTCCCGTTCTACGTCGCCCTGATGATCATCGTCGCCGGCCTGATCAATCTCTATCAGGCTGTAAAGGGGCAATTCGGCGGCGGCGTGTTTGCGGCCTGGCTTGGCCTTCGCCAGGTCATGTCGGTGGTGGTGCCGACCGCGATCTACGTCGCGGCGATTCCCTGGCTTGGCATCTACGTGGCGTCGGCGGTGTTGATCGGAGCTTTCATGCGATGGTTCGGCCGCTACGGCTGGCTGCTGGTGCTTGCCGTTTCGATCGGAATGCCGCTGATCACATTCGTGGTGTTCGAGCGATGGTTTTTGGTGCCGCTGCCCAAGGGACCGATCGAGGAATATCTGGGCTTTTGAGCGGTTGGGGAAATAGCGAAGGCGCAATGCCAAGGGTTGCTGGATAATAAAGAGATGGAAGAAATCGCCAACCTGTTCCACGGCTTTGCCATCGTGCTGCAGCCGTTCAACATCCTCTTGATGGTGGTCGGCATTCTGCTCGGTGTCATCATCGGCGTGCTGCCGGGTCTGGGCGGAGCCAACGGCATCGCGATCCTGCTGCCGCTGACCTTCTCGATGTCGCCGACCTCGGCCATCATCATGCTGTCCTGCATCTACTGGGGTGCGCTGTTCGGCGGCGCCATCACGTCGGTGCTGTTCAACATCCCGGGCGAGCCGTGGTCGGTGGCGACCACGTTCGACGGCCATCCGATGGCGCAGAAGGGCCAGGCCGGCGAGGCGCTCACCGCCGCGTTCACCTCGTCCTTCGTCGGCGCGCTGTTCGCCGTCGTCATGATCACGCTGGTGGCGCCGCTGGTTGCGCTGTTCGCCCTGCAATTCGGACCGGCGGAAAAATTCTCGGTCTATTTCCTGGCGTTCTGCAGCTTCGTCGGCATGAGCAAGGAGCCGCCGGCCAAGACGGTGGCGTCAATGATGATCGGCTTCGCACTCGGCGCCGTTGGCCTTGACCAGATGACCGGACAGTTGCGCCTCACCTTCGGGTTCGAGACGCTGCTGACCGGCTTCGACTTCCTCATCGCCGTGATCGGCCTGTTCGGCATCGGCGAGATCCTGCTGACCATGGAGGAAGGGCTCTCGTTCAAGGGCCGCACGCGCGACGATCAATCCCAGAGTGGTGTGGGAAACCTGGAAGTCGCTGCCGCGCTATTGGATGACGTCGCTGCGCTCCTGCATCATCGGCTGCTGGATGGGCGTCACGCCCGCGGGCGCTACTCCGGCCTCGTTCATGAGCTACGGCATCGCCAAGCGGGTGTCGCCGAACGGGCAAGAAATTCGGCACCGGCGAGATCGAAGGCGTGGTGGCGCCGGAGACCGCGGCGCACGCCGCGGGCACCTCGGCGCTGCTGCCGATGCTGGCGCTGGGCGTGCCTGGCTCGCCCACCGCCGCCGTGCTGCTCGGCGGTTTGCTGATCTGGGGCCTGCAGCCCGGACCGCTGCTGTTCGTCGAGCAGAAGGAGTTCGTCTGGGGCCTGATCGCCAGCATGTATCTCGGCAACATCATCGGTCTGGTGATCGTGCTGACCTGCGTGCCGCTGTTTGCGGCGATCCTGCGCGTGCCGTTCAGCATCATCGCTCCGATCATCCTGGTGCTGTGCGCGATCGGCGCCTATTCGGTGCACAACAGCACGTTCGATGTCGTTCTGATGCTGGTGTTCGGCGTGGTCGGCTACATCTTGAAGAAATGCGACTACCCGCTCGCGCCGCTGGTCCTCGCGATCGTGCTGGGCGACAAGGCGGAGGAATCCTTCCGACAGTCATTGCTGGCCTCTCAGGGCAGCATTTCGATCTTCTGGTCGAATGCGCTGGTGGGCACTATCATGCTGCTCGGGCTGATCGCACTGTTCTGGCCGATGATTTCGGCCGGTTTGAGCCGGTTCAGGCCGCGAATCGCATAGTTGGTCTGGGTCGGAGCCTTATTGACGTGGCCGTTGCACCGTAGGCGGCCGTGGAATATTGTATTCCAGAGATGTCAAACGAGCGTACCATGCGTGGCGCAAGCGTCCGGGCCGAGCCGGCGGACGCGGAAAATACGCCTCGTCTCGCCATCGATCCGATCGACACCACCTTCAGCTTCAAGAACAAGGCCTATGCCGCCTTGAAGAACGTCATCGTGTCGATGGACATCTACCGCAACCGCTCGGACATCCGGCTTGACGAGCGCCAGCTGGCGCAGGATTTCGGCGTCAGCCGCACGCCGGTCCGTGAGGCCATGGCGCAGCTCGAGCGCGAGGGCTTTGTGCGCTCGGTGCCGCGCCGCGGCATCTACGTGGTGCGCAAGACCAAGCGCGAGGTGATCGAGATGATCACCGCCTGGGCCGCGCTTGAAAGCATGGCCGCGCGGCTCATCACGGAAAACACGCTGGATGCGGACATCGCCTCGCTGCGCCGCATGTTCTCGACGTTCGAGAACGGGCAAACTGCGGGCGCACCTCGACGAATATTCGGAAACCAACATCGCGTTTCATCAGGCCATCATCCGCATGAGCGGCAACAGCGTGCTGATATCGCTGGCTGAAAATCTGTTCACGCACATGCGGATGATCCGGCGCAAGACGATCGGCGAGAAGGACCGCGTCGAGAAATCGATCCGCGATCACATGAACATCATCGAAGCGCTCGAGGCGCGCAACGCTGCGCGTGCCGAGGAACTGGTGCGCACCCACGCGCTCGGCCTGGCCGATCACGTGGCGAAATACGCTGACTATCTGGACTAGTCGGATTGAACGACACCGCGCGGGGGAAAACGCCGCGCGTTCGTAAAGAATGCGGGAGAGCACCATGGCTGACACAGCAACAAAGCCGAAGCCCACAGCCGAAGCACAGCAGGATCTGACGGATGGCTTTCATCTCGTCATCGATGCGCTCAAGCTCAACGGCCTCAACACGATCTACGGAGTGCCCGGCATCCCGATCACGGACTTCGGCCGCATGGCGCAGGCTGCGGGCATCCGCGTCCTCTCGTTCCGGCACGAACAGAACGCCGGATATGCGGCGTCGATCGCGGGCTTCCTCACCAAGAAGCCGGGCGTCTGCCTGACCGTGTCGGCGCCCGGCTTCCTCAACGGGCTCACGGCGCTCGCTCACGCCACGACCAACTGCTTCCCGATGATCCTGATCTCGGGCTCGTCCGAGCGCGAGATCGTCGACCTCCAGCAGGGCGACTACGAGGAGATGGACCAGCTCGCGATCGCGAAACCGCTCTGCAAAGCGGCGTTCCGTGTGCTGCATGCGGCCGACATCGGCATCGGCATCGCGCGCGCGATCCGCGCCGCGGTCTCGGGCCGCCCGGGCGGTGTCTATCTCGATCTGCCAGCCAAGCTATTCGGCCAAGTGATGGCCGCGGAAGCCGGGCAGAAGTCGCTGGTGAAGGTGATCGATGCGGCACCTGCGCAAATCCCGTCGCAAGAGTCGGTCAAGCGCGCGCTCGATGTGCTCAGGACCGCCAAGCGTCCCCTGATCATCCTCGGCAAAGGCGCGGCCTACGCGCAGGCCGATGACGCGATCCGCGCTTTCGTCGAAAAGAGCGGCGTTCCGTTCCTGCCGATGAGCATGGGCAAGGGCCTGCTTCCCGACACGCATGCGCAGTGCGCGGGTGCGGCGCGCTCGACCGTGCTGAAGAACTCCGACGTCGTCATGCTGATCGGCGCGCGGTTGAACTGGCTGCTGTCGCACGGCAAGGGCAAGACCTGGGGCGACGCACCGAAGCAGTTCATCCAGATCGACATCGAGCCGAAGGAGATGGACTCCAACGTCGAGATCGCCGCGCCCGTCGTGGGCGATATCGGTTCGTGCATATCGGCGCTGCTGCAAGGCATGGGCGGCAACTGGCCGGCGCCGCCGGCCGATTGGACCGCCGCGGTCAGCAAGAAGCGCGAGGAGAACGTCTCCAAGATGGCGCCGCGGCTGATGAACAACAACTCCCCGATGGACTACCACGGCGCGCTCGGCGTGCTGCGCGCCATCATCAAGGAGCGGCCGGACGCCATACTGGTCAACGAAGGCGCCAACACGCTCGATCTCGCGCGCGGCATCATCGATATGTATCAGCCGCGCAAGCGTCTCGACGTCGGCACCTGGGGCATCATGGGTATCGGCATGGGCTATGCCATCGCGGCGGCTATCGAGACCGGCAAGCCCGTGCTCGCGATCGAAGGGGACAGCGCCTTCGGCTTTTCCGGCATGGAGGTCGAAACGATCTGCCGGTACAAGCTGCCGGTGTGTATCGTTATCTTCAACAATGACGGTATTTACCGCGGCACCGACGTCAACAACGCCAGTTCGGACCCGGCGCCGACCGTGTTCGTCAAGGGCTCGCGCTACGACAAGATGATAGAGGCCTTCGGCGGCGTTGGCGTCAATGCAACGTCCCCGGATGAACTGAAGCGCGCCGTCAACGCGGCGATGGATTCCGGCAAGCCGACGCTCATCAACGCCGTGCTTGACCCGGCGGCCGGCAGCGAAAGCGGCCGCATCGGCAATCTCAACCCGCAAAGCGTGCTTCGCAAGAAATAGATCGTCGATCGATCGAACTTTGATCAAGCCAAGTAACGGTGGGGCAGATGGCAAAGCGCAAAGCAACAGCCAAAACCAAAGTGAAGGCCAAATCCAAGTCGGCCTCCAAGAAGGTCGTGAAGCTCAGGTCGAATAAGCCGGCCAAGAAGGCCGCGTCGGACGGCTTGCCGCGGCCGAGCCCGAAGCCATTCGGCCAGGCCGGCAAGGCGCTCGACGGCGTCAAGGTACTCGACTTTACACACGTGCAATCCGGGCCGACCTGCACGCAGTTGCTTGCCTACATGGGCGCCGACTGCATCAAGGTCGAGCGGCCCGGCGTCGGCGACATCACGCGCGGCCAGTTGCGCGACGTGAAGGGCGTCGACAGCCTTTACTTCACCATGCTCAACGGCAACAAGCGCTCGATCACGATCGATTCCAAGCATCCCAAGGGCAAGGAAATCCTCGACCGCCTGATCAAGCATTGCGACGTGCTGGTGGAGAATTTCGCGCCCGGCGCGCTCGACCGCATGGGACTGACCTGGGAGTACATCCACAAGACCAACCCGCGCATGATCGTAGCGTCAGTGAAGGGCTTCGGTCCTGGTCCCTACGAGGACTGCAAGGTCTATGAGAACGTCGCGCAATGCGCCGGCGGCTCGGCCTCGACGACCGGGTTCCGCGAGGGTCCGCCGCTCGTGACAGGCGCGCAGATCGGCGACTCGGGCACCGGGCTGCATCTCGCGTTCGGCATTGTGAGCGCGCTCTATCAGCGCATGCGCACCGGCCGCGGCCAGAGGGTGCTTTGCGCCATGCAGGACGGCGTGCTCAACTTGGCGCGCGTCAAGCTGCGCGACCAGCAGCGCCTCGCGCACGGCCCGCTCACGGAATACCGCCAGTACGGCGAAGGCATTCCGTTCGGCAAGGCGGTGCCACGCTCGGGCAACGATTCCGGCGGCGGTCAACCTGGCTGGATCCTCAAATGCAAGGGCTGGGAGACCGATCCCGACGCCTACATCTATTTCATCACCCAGGCGCCGGTCTGGGGCGAGATCTGCAACCTGATCGGCAAGCCGGACTGGAAAACCGATCCCGACTACGCCACGCCGCCAGCACGGCTGCCGCGGCTGGGGCACATCTTTGAGACGATCGAGCAGTGGACCATGACCAAGACCAAGTTCGAGGTCATGGAGATTTGCAACAAGGTCGACATTCCGGTCGGCCCGATCCTGTCGATGAAGGAGATCGCCGAGGAGCAGTCGCTGCGCGACACCGGAACGGTGGTCGAGGTCGATCATCCGACGCGCGGCAAGTATCTAACGGTCGGCAATCCGGTAAAGATGTCGGACTCGATCACCGAGGTGAAGCGCTCACCGCTGTTGGGCGAGCATACCGAGGAGATTCTAGGCAAGGTGCTCGGCTATTCCGCCAAGGAGGTTGCCGAGATCAAAACCTCGGGTGTGATCACCGCGCCGGAGAAGCCGGCGAAGGCCGAGGCGGCGTAGCTGGTCTCGTATTCCGGACGCGGTGCGGCGCCAAGCGCTGCACCGCTGATCGGGATCCGGTTCGTAAAGAAGGCTGGTCCGGGTTTGGCAGCGGTGCTGCGCTACGCCCGGACACGAGGTGGGTAGAGGGGGAATGCGATGCGTATCGTGGTCCACGGTCAGCAGGCGTTCGGCAAGGCCGTGCTGGAGGCACTCATCAAGCGCGGCGAGAACGTCGTTGCCGCCTACGTCGCGCCGGAGAAGCCGGGCCAGAAGATCGACCCGTTGAAGGAAGCGGCGGTCGCCGCCAAGCTACCGGTTTATCACCCCGCCTCCTACCGCAAGCCGGAGGTGTGGGAGGAGTTCAAGGCGCTCAAGCCCGACCTGCAGGTGATGGCGTTCGTCACGCTGTTCGTGCCGGAGGAATTCCTCAACATCCCGACCCACGGATCGATCCAGTATCATCCCTCGCTGCTGCCGGCTTATCGGGGTCCTTCGGCAATCAACTGGCCGATCATCAAGGGCGAGAAGGAAACCGGCCTGTCGATCTTCTGGCCCGACAACGGGCTCGATACCGGCGCCGTTCTGCTGCAGAAGAAAACGCCGATCAGCGGCACCGACACGCTCGGCACGGTTTATTTCGACCGGCTGTTCCCGATGGGCGTCGACGCCATGCTGGAGAGCGTAGATCTGGTGAAGGCCGGTAACGCGCCGCGCATCAAGCAGGATGAATCGAAGGCGACATATGAGGGCCGCTGTGGTCCGGACAATGCGCACATCGACTGGGGCCGGCCCTGGCAGGAGATTGACCGCCTGATCCGCGGCTGCAATCCAGCGCCCGGCGCCTGGTCCAATCTCGACGGCAAGCAGCTTCGCATCTTCGACGCCAAGCCGCTGCCCGCCAAGGATCCCAAGGGCATCGCCGGCAAGATGGGCGAGATCGTCGCAGTCGAAGCCGACGGTATTACTGTGGTCTGCGCCGACGGCCGCTTCAAGGTCACGCGCGTGCAGCCGACCGACGGCAAGAAGATCGAAGCCGGCGAATGGGCCAAGTCCGCCAACCTCGCCCCCGGAACAAGGCTCACATGACTCGAATTTGTCGTCCCCGCGAAAGCGTGGACCCAGTAGCCACTGAACGATCGGTGTTTACTGGACGCCCGCTTTCGCGGGCATGACAGCGGAGAATTTCATCAGCATCACACGATTGGACCGTTCCCATGCCTGCCTCACAACATCAGTCACCGAAGTCCGATATTGAGATTGCCCAGGCCGCCAAACCGCGACGCATCTTGGACGTTGCCAAGGAAC
>CAVQGC010000002.1:0-115416 GCA_963711955.1 uncultured Alphaproteobacteria bacterium
CCCGGGATGGCGGCATCATCCCCAAGCTGGCGCAGCTCATCTACGACGGCACGCCGCCCTTCGACCGCATGCCGATCCTCGGCGACGCACTCGAAGAGGCCGGCTGTCACGACGAGGCCATCCCGGGGCACTGCCGGTCCTCCGACGCTCGCCATGTGCGCGGTTGCTGGGTGGTCGAATTGTTCCTCAACGCGCCGGACAACGCTCCCGATCCGGAATGCACCCTGGTCCTTCCACAACCCGCCTGGCTGGTCACCTGCCGCGAGTCCGCCGCAAGGCCGGCGAGGGCCCGTTACCCGAGGCAGCGCAAGCCGAGTCTCGTTGCCCCTGCTGGCCAGATCGGCGCGCGTTTGCGCGCCGGGTGAGGGGGACTTTCCACACGTCGCATTAGGGGAGACTCCCCTCACCCCGACCCTCTCCCCGCAAGCGGGGAGAGGGAGCGCGCCGCCGATGCTGCTAAAACGAAATCCTCTCCCCCGCCTCGAACCCGTAAAGCACCGCCGGATTGTCGACCAGAATGCGCTTGCGCAAGCCTGTATCGGGAACCCAGCGCTCTAGCAGGTCCGCCATGTCGCCGTCGTCGCGCATCGGCTTCTTCTTCATGACATGCGGCCAGTCGGTGCCCCAGATCATCCGCTCCGGCGCCGCGGCGACCAGCTTGCGCGCCGGCTCGTCAGTGTCGCCGTAGGGCAGGTCGGCTTCCGTGGTGATGCGGTAGGGTCCGGTCAGCTTGATCCAGCATTGGCCGCCGCCGAGCAGCCGGAGCAGATCGGCGAAGGCGTGCGTGCCGGGCCACGCCGCCGCGCCGCCCTTCGGGTAGCCGAGATGACCGAGCACCACCGGCACGCCGAGCGAGCCAAGCAGCGGTGCGAAGTCGCCCGCTTCGTCGAGATTGACCAGCAGCTCGACATGCCAGCCGTGCGGCGCGATGCGCTTTGCCACGCCGCGCAGCATGTCGGCTGGAACCTGGTTCTTGTTGACGCGTACATCGACCACGTTGAAGCGCAGACCGCGCACGCCGGCGGCGTGCAGCGCCTTGATTTCGCTTTCCGAAATGTCTGGCGACGTCACCGCGACGGCGCGGAAGCCGGGACCGGCACGCTTCAGCGCATCGAGCATCGCCGCATTGTCCGCGCCGTACACGCTCGGCTGCACCAGCACGGCGCGCTCGCAGCCGAGTGTCCTGAGCAGTTTCTTGTAGTCGTCGAGATTGGAAATCCGGCGGGGTGTAAATGCGCTCCTTCGCATAAGGAAAGCGCGCTTCGAAAATGTGGGCGTGGGTGTCGCAGGAGAGCGGCGGAAATGCCGTGCGCGGCGGCCGCGGCTCGCGGTCGGGCGGGGCGCACAGCGGCGCGGTGTCGGATGCGATGTTCATGTTCATGTCAATGCGTGTAGGCGATGGACTTGATGACGGTGGACCATTTGGGGATCTGGCTCGCGATGTAAGCCTCGAAAGCTTTCGGCGAGCTGCCGACCACGTCGATGCCGAGCCCGGCCATGATGCGCCGCGCTGCGGGTCTTCGAGCGCTGCCGCGGTCGAATGATACAGCACGTCGACGATCTCCTTCGGGGTGCCGGCCGGCGCCACCAGCCCGTACCAGGTGGTGGCGTCGAACCCCGTCAGCCCGAGCTCGTCGATGGTCGCCACGCCCGGCAGCAGCCCGCTGTGGGTGCGGGTCGCCAGCCCGAGCGCGCGCAGCCGTCCGTGCCGCACATGGCTCGCCACCAGCGCGGCCGGCGCGAACATCATCTGGACGTGGCCGGCAATGACATCCTGCAGGGCCGGCGCCGGCTTCTTGTACGGCACGTGGACGAGGTTCACCTTGGCCTCGGCCTTGAACAATTCGCCGGCGAGATGCGAGGCGCTGCCGTGACCCGCCGACGCGAAGGTGACGGCGCCGGGCTTGGCCCTGGCAATCTCGATCAGATGCGTCAGCGTCTGCGCGGGGAGGGCGGGGTTGACCACCAGGGCGTTGGCCTGCGTCCCGATCAGCGTGATCGGTGCGAAATCAAGCTGAGGATCGAACCCGATGTCTTTCCGGCGCGCCGGATTGGTCGCGAGGATTCCGGTGTTGCCCATCAGCAGCGTATAGCCGTCATACGCGGCGTGGGCGGCGTGCTCGCCGGCGATGTTGCCGCTGGCGCCGGGGCAATTCTCCACCACCAGCGGCTGCCGCAGTACCGACGCCAGCAGCCGGCTCAGAATGCGGGCGATCACGTCGCTCGGCCCGCCCGGCTTGTGGGCAACGATCAGCGTGATCGGACGGGTCGGATAATCGAGGGCAGCGGCGGGCGCAGCGCCGAGCGCGAGCAGCAGCGCGACACCGGAAACGCGGATCGCGCGTGCCGTCATTCGATCACCTCGTTGGCCCGCAGCAGGGCCGCCGTTGGCACCGTGATGCCAATCGCTTTCGCCGTCTTTAGATTTATCACCAGCTCGAACTTAGCCGGCTGTTCGATAGGCAATTCGCCTGGCTTCGCTCCTTTGAGAATTTTGTCGACAAAGCCGGCTGCCCGCCTCCACTGGTCTGAAAAGCTGATGCCGTACGACATCAGGCCACCCGGCCCTCGACGAATGCGCGCTCGCCATAGACCACCGGCACACGCCGCGCGACAGCGAGAGCGACAATCTCATTGGGGCCGCTCGCGAATGTCGCGGAGGTAAGCTGAAGCAGTGCGTCCGGCTGATAATCCGCTATCGATACGAAAAGCGCAGGCCAGCTGGCGGGTGCGGCCGCATCGAAGACGCGGAGATCGACGCCAATCGATTTCGCGACTTTGTCGATCGCCGGCATCACGGCTGGGTTGATATTGTCCCGGTCGCGGAGGACCGCAACGCGGCGCGCTTCCGGCAGAAGTTCCTTGAGCAGTTCGAGCCGCTTGCCGGCAAGCTCATCGGTCAAGTTCGACAAACCCGTGAGATTGCCCCCGGGATGGTTGAGGTTGACGATGCCATAGCGCGCGGGGTCGGAGATGATCGCAGACACGATCAGGAAGATCGTCTTCGACGCCGCGAAAATCGTCTGGATCGTCACTGACCCGTCAGTTACGAACAGCTTGACGTTCAAACTCAACAATTCCTGCGCTAAATAACAGCAGATCGATTGTTGTCGAGGCCGGCATGACGCCTCTCAATCCGGATCGTGCGGCCCTCTTCATAGCCGAGCGCCTTGAGCCCATCCCGGAAGTCCTCAAAATCGGAGCGGACAGGGCCTGATCGTTGCAGGAAGCCGATAACCGGCATCGCATGCTGCTGCGCGCGCGGGACGACTGGCCACGCCGCCGCGCCGCCGAGCGCCACGATGAACGCGCGCCGCTTCATTCGATGTTCGCGCCGGATGCTTTCACTACCGCGGTCCATTTCGGAATCTCGGCTTTGATGTAGGCTTCGAATTCCTTCTGCGAACTGCCAACCACGTCGACACCGAGATCGAACAACGCCTTTTGCGTCGCCGGATCTTTCAGCGCCGTGGTACGGCGAAGCTCAGCGTGTCGATCACCTCTTTTGGCGTTCCGGCGGGCGCAACCAGGCCGTGCCAGGTGGTGGCGTCGAAGCCCTTGAGGCCGAGCTCGTCGACCGTCGGCAAATCCGGCAGCAGGGCGGTGCGCTTCGGCGTCGTGACGGCGAGCGCGCGGACCTTGTTGTCCCTGATGAGGCCGATCACCGACGCCGCGGTGGCGAACATCATCTGCACATGGCCGCCGATCACGTCCTGCAAGGCGGGCGCCGCGCCTTTGTAGGCGACATGCACGATGTTGATCTTGGCCTCCGATTTGAACAGTTCGCCCGAGAGGTGCGCGGCGGCGCCGTGGCCGGACGAGGCGAAGTTGATCGTGCCCGGGCTCGCCTTGGCGAGCGCGATCAGCTCGGCCATGGAATGGGCCGGCACCGTGGGATTGACCACCAGGATGTTGGCCTGGGAGCCGATCAGGCTGATCGGGATGAAGTCCTTCTCGGCGTCGTAGTTCAGCTTCTTGTAGAGCGCGGCGTTGGTTGCGAGGATGCTGTTGTTGCCCATCAGCAGCGTGTAGCCGTCGGGCGTCGCGCGCGCGACCTGCTCGGCGGCGATGTTGCCGCCGGCGCCGGGACGGTTTTCGATGATGAAAGGCTGGTGCAGGATTTCGTTGAGCCGCTTGCCGATGATGCGCGCCAGCACGTCACTCGGGCCGCCGGGCGTAAAGGCGACCAGCAGCGTGACCGGCCGCGTCGGATAACCGCCCTGCTGGGCATGCGCGGGCGGGAAGCGAGCAGCAGCGCGGCGGACAGGACCGCCAGATGTCTCCAAAATCTTTTCAGCACATTGCGCTCCAGATGTATTCGCCGCCGCTGCCGTTCGTAGCACTCTTGAGAGAGAGGATAACCTCAGTCTGCCGCGCGATGGAGCCTTAATCTACAGCCTCGCCGACACCCCGCCATCGACCGCCCAGGCGCTGCCGGTGACGAAGCTGGCACGCTCCGACGACAGGAACGCGACCACGGCTGCCACCTCCTCCGCCGTTGCCATGCGGCCCAGCGGGATCTTGGCGACGCGGGGCTTCAGCACCTCGGCCTCGGACTGGCCGGTCTTGGCCATGGTGTCCTTGATGTTCTTGTCGTGGCGGTCGGTGCGGATCGCGGTGGGCACCACGGCGTTGACCAGGATGCCGTCCTTGCCGAGCTCGTTGGCCAGCGCGACGGTGAGGTTCTGCACCGCCGCGTTGTTGATGCCGGTGGTGATGGCGCCGAGCTGCGGGGTCCAGGCCGCGCCGCCGGAGATGTTGACGATGCGGCCCCACTTGCGCTCGCGCATCGGCGGCACGGCGTGGCGGATGCAGCGCACCGTGCCGCGAAGCTTGTGATCGAAGGCGTGGTCCCAGTGGGTTTCGTCCATCTGGAAGAAGCTCGTGCCCTGCGCGACGTTGGTGGCGTTGTTGACCAGAATGTCGAGCCGGCCGAACTCGGCGAGAGTCTTTTTGAACAGCGCGTCGACCGCGGCCGCGTCGTTGAGGTCGGTCGGCACGCCGATCACGCGGCCGTTCGATTTGCCCTTCAGCTGTCTCGATCGCTTCCGCGTTGCGCGCCGGATCGAGGCTGGCGACCACGACGTGCGCGCCTTCGCGCAGGAACTCCGCGGAGACGCGTAGCCGATGCCGCGGTTGCCGCCGGTGACGATGGCGACGCGGTCCTTGAGGCCGAGATCCATGATGTTTTTCCGTTGTTGCTTCGCCGTCTCGGTGTCATGCCCCGCAAGCGGGCATCGTACGCCGGTGGTTACTGGATCGCCCGCTTCGCGGGCCCGATGATGCGGCGAGTGCAGGAGCGACGCTAGCCCGTGTACTCCAGAATATGCATCCCGCGCCGGCGCGGTCGATCAGATAGAGCCGGCCGTGCTCGTCGGTGCCGATGTCGTTCGACTGCACCGCCGGGCGGTCGCCTTCGAGCGCCGGGACGTAGCAGCCCTTCTCCTTGGGATGGAACGGATCGCTGACGTCGACCGCGCGCAGACCCGCGTTGAAGTAGGTGAGGAACACGATGTCCTTCCACGGCCCGTCGGACGCGATCTCGCGCTCCAGGATGTTGTGCGCGCCGTAGCGGCCGGGGCGGTTAAAGTATTTGTCGCGGTCCGGCATGAAAGTCGCGATCGGCGTGAGCCTGTCCTCCTTGCGCGC
The DNA here is from genome assembly GCA_963711955.1 of uncultured Alphaproteobacteria bacterium. Classification (GTDB taxonomy): domain Bacteria; phylum Pseudomonadota; class Alphaproteobacteria; order Rhizobiales; family Xanthobacteraceae; genus Z2-YC6860. The sequence goes on from CAVQGC010000002.1 coordinate 5,650, forward strand.
GTCGATGATCCACATGAACTGCGCGTCCCAGTATTTCTGCTTGGCGCGCGCCTCGTCGGTGACGATGAGGTAGGGCTTGTCGCCGATCGGCCAGCAGGTGTGGTTCGAGCCGGGGAAGGGCGGCGCCCAGGACAGGTGCCCGGCCAGCTTCATGTTGGACAGGTCGGAGCAGTCGATCACCGAGATGCCGCCGCCCCACCATGCGGCGTACATGCGGTTGCCGCGGATCATCGGCGGGCCGTGCAGCGTGACGGCTTCCTCGTGCGGCTGCGCGGAGCCGCCTTCGCCGATGCCGTCGGCGGCCTTCATCCACGGCAGGCCCCATTGGCTGATCACCTCGGGCTGCTCCGGATTTTTGATGTCGAGCGTCCAGATCACGCGCTTGTTCCAGCCCGGCGCGTCGTTCGGCAGGAACGCGAGCTTGCGCTTGTTGTCGACGCCGAAGCGGTGCGGGCCGGTGCCGGGCGTGTCGTAGAAGCCGATCTGCTTCGGCTCGCCGCCCTTGGAGATGTCGAAGATGAAAAGCCCGGTGCGGGCGTTGAGGCCCTTCTCGCCGCCGAGCCGCTCCGAGTTCACATAGAGAATGTCGCCGTCGACCACGCGCAGCTTGTGGGAATGCACGCCGGGCGGCGATTTCACCTCGGCGACCTTCTTCGGATTGCGCGGGTCGCGCACGTCGTGGACGGTGAAGCCCTCCGGCCCGTTGAAGCTCGCGGACCCCACGCCGCCCACGTAAGCATAGCCCTTGTTGATCTCGACGATCGAGCCGCCGCCCCACGCGGCGGACGGGTCGTGGCCGAGCAGCTTGAAGTTTTTGGCTTCCTCGGGAATTTGAACGGGCATTTTTAGTTCCTCCCGCAGCGCCGAATCTATGAGTTCGTCATGCCCGGCCTGTGCCGGGCATCGGCACGATCTTGGCTTTCTCTTGTCGGTAAAGCAAGGCGTGGATGGCCGGGACAAGCCCGGCCATGACGATGGTGGTATGCGCGCTTACGTGGGCTGAAACCTTCCCCCGATCGCCGGCTTGCTGATGCCGGTGCCGGGCAGCTCCCAGACGCCGGCGCCGCCGGGGTTCAGGTCGCCGCCGATGTTGGCGTCGATCAGGAACGGCTTGTTGGCGGCGATCGCCATCTTCACCGCGTCGTTGAGGTCGCGCGGCTTGTCGACGCTGACGCCTTCGACGCCGGCCGAGCGTGCCATCGCGGCGAAGTCCGGGTTGTAGGGCGCGCCGGTCGCGGATGCTTGAAGTCGGTGGCCAGCTCGCGGCCGCCGAGATAGCCGCGCTGCAAGCCGCGGATCGAGCCGTAGGCGTAGTTGTTCCACACCACCCAGACGACCGGCAGATTGTACTCGACCGCGGTGCCCAGCACGTTGGCGTGCATGAAGAACGCGCCGTCGCCCGACACCGACACGCAGGGCCGGTCGGGCGCCGCGAACTTCGCGCCCAGTACGCCGGCGACGCCGAAGCCCATCGCGCCGAAGCCCATGCAGCCGACCTGCGAGTCGACACGGCGCGGCTTGCAGTATTGCAGCAGCCAGTTGTGGTGCACGCCGATGTCGCTGACCATGATCGCGTCGGCGGGCATCGCCTTGTCGATCTCGTAGGCGGCGCGCTGCGGATTGATCGGCGTGGAATCGTCCTTGAAGCCCGGTGCGATGTAGGCCTCCCACTCCTTGCGCCAGCCGTCGATCTGCTTGAGCCACTTGGCGCGCGCCGCCGCGGCGGCATCGAGCGACTTGCGGCGGTCGAGCTCCGCCAGCACCTGCCGCAGGAAGGTCCGCACGTCCGCCATCAGCCCGAGCGCGACCGGATAGTTGCGGCCGATCTCCTCCGGTTCGATGTCGACGTGGATCAGCCTGGTCGGCGGGATCGTGAAGGAGTAGCCCGGGATCCACGACGACGAGGTGCGGTCGTCGAAACTCACTCCCAGTGCAAGGAGCACATCGGCCTGGCGCGTCGCGCTGTTGGCCTGAAGTGCGCCGGCGCGTGACACGAGGCCGAGCGACAGCGGATGCAGCGTATCGATACCGCCGATGCCGCACATCGAATGCGCCACCGGAATCTGCAGCTTCTCGGCGAGCGTGAGCAGCTCTTCGGTTGCGCGCGCGTACTTCACGCCCTGTCCGATCAGGATCACCGGCCGCTCGGCGGCGAGCAGCATGTCGACCGCCTTCACCACGCCGTCCGGATCGGCGCCGCAGCGTGACGAGATGTTGGCGCTCCACTCCTGCGCCTTCGGCGGCTCCTCGGCGGCAGCCTCCTCGAACACGTCGAACGGCACGTCGAGCACGACCGGGCCGGGACGTCCGGTGACCATCGTCTTCCACGCCTGCCGCACCATCATCGGCACCTGCTCGCCACGGGTCGGCTGATAGACCCGTTTGCAGATGCTGCGGACCGTGGAGGGGAAGTCGGCCTGATAGTGACGATGCAATTCCTGGAATGCGCCGCGGCCGAACTGGCTGGTCGGCACGTTGCCGGTGACCGCGAGGAACGGCACCGCGTCGAGATAGGCGGTGGCGAGCGAAATCGGCAGGTTCACCGAGCCGGGGCCGCACGACGTGAACGTCGCAACCGGCTCGCCCTTCACGCGGTAGTAAACGTCCGCCATGAAGCCGCAGACGCTTTCATGGTGCGTCGAGATGGTCTTGATCTCGCTCTGGCGCTCGAACAGCGCGTCGATGAACTGGATGTTGCCGTGGCCGCACAGGCCGAAGGCGTAGGGCACCTTCTGCTGGATCAGGTAGTCGACGATGACCTGCGCGCCATCGAGCATGTTGTTGGGCATTGGGATTTTTTACTCCGAACCAACCGCGTCATGCCCGGGCTTGTCCCGGGCATCCACGCCTTGTCTCATCGACCATAAAGCAAGACGTGGATGGCCGGGACAAGCCCGGCCATGACGGCGGTGGTATTTTGCCAGCCGCTTCATCGCACGATCATAATACGATAAATCCAGATACTTCGCCGGGTTCGGCATCGGGCCGCCCTCGACCTCCTGGCGGAGCTTGAGCACGTTGTCGAATCCCTCCGCGTTGAGTTTCGCGTCCGGATTGAAGCCGAAGCCTGGCTCGATCATCAGGTCGTAGCTGCGGGTGGCGAGCGAGCGCGACAGGTTGCGCTTCGCCATCAGCAGCGCGATGGCTTCGTCGCGGTTCTCTTGTCGAGCACCCAGCGCAGCGACTCGATGTAGCCGGCGAGATAGCGCTCCAATGTGTCGCCGTTCGCCTGCGCCCAGGAGCGCAGCACGAACGCGCCGCCGGCCTGATAGGGCCCGAGCAGATCGACGGTGCGGCCGAGACTTTTCATGCCGGCTTCGATCGCTTGCGCCGAGAACGGCAGGTTCATGATCGCGGCGGCGTTGTCGCCGCCCTCCATCATGGCCTTGAGCCGGAAGGGGCCGGCACCGGCCGCGTTGATGCGGTAGTCGACGCCGTCCTTCAGGCCGTGACGCGCCAGGATTTTCTTCGCCTGCACCGCGTAGGCGGTGTTCGGCGCGTCGGTGACCAGCGCCTTGCCGCGGATGTCGGCATACGTGTTGAGGCCCTTGCCGACGATGAACTCGTTGGTGCCGCCGTCGCCGCCGGACACGATCACCACGTCGACCTTGGCAACCTCGATCATCGCCAGCGCATTGTCGACCGCGGAATGCACGATCTCGAATTTGCCCGCGGCGAGGCCCGAGCGCTGCGCCTGCGAGCTTTCGGTGAACTCGAACTCGAGCTTGATTCCATGCTTGGCAAAGATGCCCTTTTCCATCCCGACGAAGAACGGCAGCGACCGCGCGGTGGGGAAGGTGTTGAGCCTGACCAGCGTCAGCTCGGCGGCGCTCGCGGAACCGGTCAATAGCGCGAATGCCAAGGCTGACTGTCGCAAGGTGCATGAATTTCATGATGAAAACGCCCTTGGGCGAAGGCTCACTGTGGGTACTAAAGTAACAGGTCGTCAGGTGCACTGTCATTCCGGGACGGCCGCAGGCCGGACCCGGAATCATACTCCCGGTGGTGGTTATCGGATTCCGGGTTCGCTCGCCATAGCCCGCTTACGGCTCGCGCCCGGAATGACGGCAGAGCGAGGGAGAAAGGAATGAGACTGGGCTACTTCACCATGCCAGTGCACCCGCTGCACAAGGACTGGGCGCAATCGCTGCGTGAAGACCGCGAGGCGGTCATCCTCGCCGACAAGCTCGGCTTCTACGATGCGTTCATCGGCGAGCATCTCACCGACGGCTGCGAGACCATCACCAACAGCATGATCTTTCTCGGCACGCTGATCCCGGAGACGAAGACCATCAAGCTCGCCACCGGCACCTCGAACCTGTCGCACATGCACCCGGTTCTGGTGGCCCAGCATGCTGCGATGTTCGACCATCTGTCGCAGGGCCGTTTCATCTTCGGCGTGAGCCCCGGTGCGCTGACCTCCGACGCCGAGGCGCTCGGCATCCTGGAGCAGGATCGCAACAAAATGTTCGCCGAGTCGATCGACGTGATCCTGGCGATCTGGGAGCGCGATCCGCCGTACGACATCGATTTCCCCGACAACCGGTACAAGGTGTCGACCAGCCGCACCATCGATAAGCCGCTCGGCATCGGCTACCTCGGCAAACCGTTCCAGAAGCCGCGGCCGGAGATCGTCGGCACGGTGGTGGCGCCATTCTCGCCGGGCGTCGTCCACATGGGGCGCCGCGACTTCCATCCGCTGTCGGCGAACTTCCTGTTGTCCGTGCATCTCAAGTCGCATTGGCAGAATTACAGCAAGGGCAAGGCCGAGGCCGGCGTCGAGCCGAAAGTTTCGGACTGGCGCATCGCGCGCACCATTTGCGTGGCGGACGACGACAAGACCGCAGCGCGGTACGGGCGCGAGGATGAGAACAGCCCGTATCGCTTCTACTGGCACCAGATGTATTCCAAGATGAAGCGCGGCAAGCGGCTCTATGTGTTCAAGAGCCATAAGGATCAGCCGGACGACGAGATCACGCTCGACTACGTGCTCGACCACTGCATGATCACAGGTTCGCCGAACAAGGTCGTCGACCGCATCCTGGCGTTGCGCGAGGAGGTCGGCGATTTCGGCGAGATGGTCTATGCGGGCGTGGACTGGGCCGATCCGGCTTTGGAGAAGCGCTCGATGACGCTGATGGCCGAGCAGGTGATGCCGCGCGTCAACGCGGCGCTCGGCAAGTCGGCAGCAGCTTGACCAGGGCGCGAACGCCCAGGACACGATGACCACGGCGACCAACGGATCGCGTGAACCCTTCGTCTCGATCCGCAACCTGGCCAAGCGGTTCGGTGAACTCGTCGCCGTCGACGATGTGTCGCTCGCAGTCGGCGAGGGGCACACGCTCGCCTTGCTTGGGCCGTCGGGCTGCGGCAAGACCACGATCCTGCGCTGCATCGCCGGGCTGGAGACGCCCGACCGGGGCCATATCTCCATCGCCGGCCGCATGGCGTTCGACGCCGTGCAAGGCATCGACCTCAAGCCGGAGCAGCGCGAGCTCGGCGTGGTGTTCCAGTCCTATGCGGTGTGGCCGCACATGACGGTCGAGCAGAACGTCGGCTTCCCGCTGAAGGTTCGCAAGCTTCCGTTGAGCGAGCAGCGCGACCGCGTCGCCCGCATTCTCGAGATCGTCGGTCTTGCGGCGTGGCACGACAAGCCGGCGACGCAATTGTCGGGCGGCCAGCAGCAGCGCGTCGCGCTCGCTCGCGCGCTGGTTTACGAGCCGCGGCTTGTGCTGTTCGATGAGCCGATGTCGAGCCTCGATTCCCAGTTGCGCGACCAGATGCGGATCGAGCTGAAAATCCTGCAGAACCGGCTTGGCTTCACGGCGATCTATGTGACCCACGACCAGGCCGAGGCGTTCGCGCTTGCCGAGAACGTGGTGCTGATGAATCGCGGCAAGATCGAAACGCAGGGCGCTCCGCGCGACGTTTCGTTCCGGCCGCGCACTCCGTTCGTCGCGCGCTTCCTCGGGCTCAACGTGCGGAGCGGCCGGGCGATCCGGACCAGCGATCTGCAGACCGGGCTCTGCTACGCCGAGGTTGCGCTGTCCGACCGGCTGACGTTGCGCGGATTGATTGGCGACGAGCGCCCGATTGCGCCGGGGGCATCGGTGCTGGCCTGCATCCGCAAGGAGCATGTCTCGATCCGCAAGCTGGCGCCTGGAGGCACGGCGCGCCACGGGGCGATGATCGGCGAGGTGCGGGCGGCTTCTTTCCTCGGCGCCGAGGAGGAATACGTGCTCGATCTCGACGGCGTCGAGCTGCGCTCGCTTCAGGCGCCGATCGGCGCGCAGGCGGGGGACATGGTCGAAGTGACCATCAGGCCGGAGAACTGCACGGTGTTCGCGGAGGGCGTGTAGCCCGCAGGGCGACTAGATCACCGTCACGCCGCCGTCGACCGTCAGGGTGTGGCCGGTCACCGCCGCGGCGCCGTCGCTTGCGAGATAGACCACGGCGGCGGCGATCTCCTCCGGCGTTACGAAGCGGCCGATCGGAATGCGCGACAGCATTCGCGCGCGGGCCTCGGGATCGCTGAGCAGCTTCTCGCGCGATGCCGTCATCACCGTCGCCGGCGCCACCGCGTTGACGCGGATGCCCTTGTCCGCCCATTCGATCGCCAGCATTTTGGTCATCTGGATCATCCCGGCCTTGGAGATGCCGTAAACCAGACGCTCGCCGATCCCGGTCATGCCATGGGTCGAGGCGATGCTGACGATGCAGCCGGGTCGCTTGCCGCCGATGCAGGCGCGGCCGAACAATTGCGACAGGAAGAACGCGCCTTTGAGGTTGGAGCTCATCACGTCGTCCCAATCGGCTTCGGTGATGTTGACGGACGGCTTCACCAGCGCGCGGCCGGCGTTGTTCACCAGCAGGTCGATGTCGCCGAGGCGCGCGCGCGAATCCGCGAACGCCGCGTTGATGCTGTCGCGCGAGCGGAGGTCGAGCATGACGGGGGTGACCTTGCGCTTCGCAACGTCGGGATGCGTCAGCGTTTCCTTGAGCTGCGTCACGTCCATCTCGGTCAGCGCGAGATCGTAGCCGGCGCGCGCCAGCGCGATCGCGATGGCCTGGCCGAGACCGGACGAGGTGCCGGTTATCAGCGCGGTGCGAGGTCGATCCACTTTGCTTCCTTCATGCTTTGGTAGCAGGCCTGCGCAAACTGCACGTCGCGGATGCCGGCGGCGAGGTCGGCCTGCATCGGTGCGCCGGTGGCGACGTGGCGCAGGAAATTCTCCCAGCCGACGCGGTAGGGGTTCATGCTGGAGACGCCGTCGCTCACCTCGGTCCAGTTCGCGCGATAGTCGATGTTGAGATCGTTGGCGATGGAGAAATGCGCGGTCTTCGGCGTGTCGGCGTTGGAGAGCGTCCAGCAGCGGTGCAGCCCGGCGATGGCGGAGCCCTCTGTGCCGTCGATCTGGAAGGTCAGCAGGTCGTCGCGGCGCACCCGCGTCGCCCATGACGACAGGATGGTGCCGATCGCGCCGTTCTCGAGCTCCACGATGGTGGAGGCGGTGTCCTCGACGTCGACCGCGTAGCGCGCGCCCTGCTCGTCGATGCGCTCCGGCGTCGCGGTCGCGAGCGCGGTGACGACGCGGCGCATCGGGCCGAGCAGGCCTTCGATCACGTAGCGCCAGTGCGGATACATGTCGAGGATCAGCCCGCCGCCGCTGGCGCGCCGGTAGTTCCAGCTCGGCCGCTGGCAGGGCACTTCGGTGCCGTCGAACACCCACCAGCCGAACTCGACTCGGAAGCCGACGATGCGGCCGAGGAAGCCGGACTTCACCACCTGCATGAGCTTTTGCAGGCCGGGCAGGCCGAGCTTGTCCTCGACCGCGCCATGCTTGATGCCGCGCGCTTGCGCGGCGCGCAGCAGCGCCTGGCCGCGCTCGACAGACAGCGCCACCGGCTTCTCGGAATAGATGTGCTTGCCGGCCGCGATCGCCCGTTCCAGCATGGCCTCGCGCTGATGCGTCGCGGCGGCGTCGAAGAACACGGTGTAATCCGGATCGGCTAGCGCCGTGTCGAGGTCGGCGGTCCATTCGGCATTGTGCTTCGTGGCGGCGGCTTCGACGCGCGACGCGTCGCGGCCGACCAGCATCAGACGCGGCACGATGCGGTCGCTGCCGGCGGGCAGGCCGCCCTCGTCGCGGATCGGCGCCAGCGCGTTGGCGAGATGCTGCGTGCCGCCGATGCGTCCGGTCGCGCCGTTGATGATGATGCCGATTTCGATGTTGGCCATGTTCTTTCCACGTCATGGCCGGGCATAGCCGTCCGAAGGACGGCGTCGCTTCGCTCGCCTATGTCCCGGCCATCCACGCCTTGGTTGCAAAATAAGACGTGGATGCCCGGCACCATAGCCGTTCGAAAGAACGGCGTCGCTTTCGCTCGCCTATGGCCGGGCATGACGGAGTATGATGGACCGCCGTCGTCCAAAGCAACCGCAGGTCAAATGCCCCGCCATATCGTCTGCCTCACCTTCGATTTCGACACCCAGTCGGGCTTCATCGCGCGCGGCATGACCACGCCGACGCCGCTGTCGCGCGGCGAGTTCGGCGCGACTACCGCGGCGCCGCGCCTCCTGAAGTTCCTCAACGAGCGCGGCATCAAGACGACGTGGTTCACGCCGGGCTTCACCATCCAGAGTTGGCCGATTGAAAGCGCGGCGGTGGCCGACGCCGGCCACGAGATCGGCCATCACTCGTGGGCGCATATCCCCAATGCCAACCAGACCCGCGACGAGGAGGAGTCCGACCTCGTCCGCGCCAACGAGAGCATCCTCAAGCTCACCGGCCGCACCGCGCGCGGCTACCGCTCGCCGTCATGGGACCTCAGCCCGCACACCATCGACCTGCTGCTCAAGCACGGCTTTCTCTACGACTTCGAGCCTGATGGGCGCCGATTACATTCCCTATCGGGCGCGGCGCGGCGACAGGGCGGAGCTCGGCAAGCCTTATCATTTCGGCGAGCCGACCTCGCTGATCGAGATGCCGATCTCCTGGTCGCTCGACGACCATCCGCACTTCGAGTTCATTCGCACGCCGCAGACCGTCGCTCCGGGGCTTCAGCCGGCGCGGGCGGTGATGCAGAGCTGGCTGGACGAGTTCATCTACATGAAGAGGACGGTGGACTGGGGCGTGCTGACCTACACCATGCACCCCTACGTGATCGGCCGCGGCTACCGCATGCTGGCGCTGGAGTGGCTCACTGAGCAGCTCGCCGGCGAGGGGGCTGTGTTCATGACGATGGAGGAGGCGGCGGAAGAGGCGAAGCGGAAGCTGTTCACTTCGTAGCTTCCTTCGCGACCTGCTCCAGGATCGGCCGCCAGGTCTTCTGCTCGTTCTGCACGAATGCAGTCAGTTCGGCCGGCGTCATGTGGCGGACAAAGCCGCCGTTCGCGGCAAGCTTGGTCCGGATGTCGGGATCGTCCAGCACGGTGCGCATGTCGGCGTGAATTTTCCGGACGATCGGGTCGGGCGTGCCGACCGGCGCCAGCAGGATGGTCCAGGCGCCGACGAAGAAGTCGGGCACGGTTTCGGCAACGGTTGCCAGCTCTTCGAAGCCGGGCAGGCGCTTCAGCGAAGTCGCGGCAAGCCCCTTGATGAGGTTGCCCTTGATCGCCGGCGCCAGGCCGGCATAGCCGTCGAGCACCAGCGGCACGCGGCCGCTCATCACGTCGTTCATCGCCTGCGCGGGGCCGCCGGCATAAGGCACGAGTTGCAGCTTGGTGTTGGTGCGGACCTGCAGCAGCTCCATCGTGAGGTGCGTCAGCCGGCCGCGCCCGGTCGCCGCGTAGGTGACTTCGCCGGGCCGCTCCTTCGCCAGCTTGATGACGTCGGCCACCGTGTTGATGCCGGACTTGTGCGAGGCGCCGATGTACAGCGGCTGCTCCAGAATGTACGAGATCGAGGCGAAGTCGCGCGGCAGTTCCACCGGCATGTTGGGTGCGACGCCCGGCCCGCCGGGCAGCGCGAGGAACGTCGAGGTGGACGGCAGGTAGAGCGTGTAGCCGTCGTTCGGCGACTGCGAGGCGACGCGCGCCGCGATGCCGCCCCCGGCGCCCGGCTGGTTCAGCGTGATGACCTGCTGATTCCAGATCTTGCTCAGACGGTCGGCGAGCAGGCGCGAGGTGGCGTCATTGGCGCTGCCCGCCGCGGAATCGACGACGATGCGGACTGTGTTGTTAGGGTAGTCGGATTGGGCGAGGGCGTCGCCGGTCGCTGTGATTGCCAGGAGCCCAAGGCTTGCGATGGTCGACCAAATTGCCCTCATGCTTATCCCCTGCCGGCTGTCATGCCCGCGAAAGCGGGCATCCAGTAACCACTGACACCTCTGAGACTACTGGATCGCCCGCTTTTGCGGGCGATGACACCGATATTTTTTCGCGGCCTGATGCCGCTATTTCGGCGCTGGCACTTGCTTGGCGTACCAGTCGAAAATCTGCTGCCCGGTCCAGTGCACCACGCCCGGGTGCTTGTTGATGTACGAATACAGCCACTCGAAATACTTGATGCGGTGCGCCTGGCCGGTGACGTAGGGGTGCACGCCGATCGCCAGGATGCGCGTCGATTGCTTGCTTTCCAGATAGAGCCGGTCGAACGCGTCTTTGGTGCGGCTGAAGAACACCTCGGACTCGTGGTGATGCGACACCATCATGGTGATGTCGTTGATCTCGGCGCTGTAGGGGATCGCCAGGATCGGGCCGTTGGCGGTTTTCACCCAGAGCGGCTGGTCGTCCAGCACCCAGTCGCCGAACCATGTGAAGCCCGCCGCGGTGGCGTGATCGAGCGTGTCGTACATCTGGCCGCGGCCCGGCCCGAGCCAGCCGTTCGGCTTCTTGCCGGTGAACTTCTGCAAGATGTCGATCGATTGATCCATCACCTCGCGCTGACGGTCGGCGATCTGCTGGATCGGCATCTGTACGTAGGAGTGCGCCATGAACTCCCAGCCGGCGTCGCGCGCAGCAGCAGTCGCCTCGGGATAGGTCTCGCAGACCTTGGCGTTGAGCGACATGGTTGGCGTGACCTTGGCCTTCTCCAGCGCCTTCATCAGCCGCCAGAAGCCGACGCGCATGCCGTACTCGTACCAGGTCCAGTTCGGCATGTCGGGGATCGCGCTCTGGCCCTGCGGCGCGATCGAAAGCTGCCGCGCCATCGGGCGGGTGATCTCCCACTCCTCGATGTTGACGATCGACCACACGATCATCTTGCCCTTGCCGGGCAATTTCAGCGGCGGCCGCGTGAACGGCGATGAATAGCTGAACCGGTCGCGCGGGTAGGTGGTCATGCGAGTTCCTTATTCCGCCGCCGCTGTGCGCGGCACAGAAACCAAGCGCGGCTGTGTCTTGGGATCGGCGTTGATGACGGTGCCCGCTGCCTCGCAGTAGGCGTGCGCGATTCGATAGACGGCGGGCTCGTCGAACGCGTGCGCGGCGATCTGCATCGCGAGCGGCATGCCGCTCTTCGACAGTCCGGTCGGCACCGAGATCGCCGGCGTGCCGGTGACGTTGAACACGAGCCGGCACTGCTGGTCGTAGGTCTTGAGCACCTCGGGCGTGTCGTCGATCTTGCAGGGCAGCAGCAGGCTCGACAGCGTGACCACCGCGTCGAGGCCGCGCGTTGCCTCGGCCATTTCCTGGCACAGCGCGCGGCGCAACTGCTGCGCCTTGATGTATTTCGCCGATGAGACGAACGCGCCGGCCAGGATGCGGTTGCGGGTCAGCATCGCGAAGTCCTCAGGCCGCTCCTGCAAATCGCGCTCGTGGATCGCATAGGCCTCGCAGGCGTGGATGGTGCGATTGCAATCGGTCCACAGCGACAGCGGCGACACCTGGATGGTACGGACATCGGCGCCGAGCTTCTTCAGCACCTCGATGGCGTTCTCGATGCCGCGCACCTGGTCGGGATCGGCGGGCGAGTCCTTCGTGTAGAAATGCTCGATGACGCCGATCTTCATGCCCTTGATGCCGGCGTTGATGTCCGTCAGGCAATCCGCCATCGGGCGCTGGCTCATGGTCGGGTCTTCGGCGTCGTAGCCGGCGAGGGCATGCAGCAGGATCGCGTTGTCCTCGACGCCGCGCGTCATCGGCCCGACGTGGTCGAGCGAATAGGTCAGCGGGAACACGCCGCTGAGGCTGATCGCGCCGTAGGTCGGCTTGAGGCCGACGATGCCGCAGCAGGTGGCCGGATTGCGCACGGAGCCGCCGGTGTCGGTGCCGAGCGCTGCCGGCGCCATGCCGGCGGCGAGCGCGGCACCCGAGCCGCTCGACGAGCCGCCCGGATGCAGGTCGCGGTTCCACGGGTTGCGGGCCGGCGGCCAGGGCAGGTCGAACGCCGGGCCGCCGGTCGCAAACTCGTGCAGCGCGACCTTGCCGAGCAGGATCGCGCCGGCATCGTGCATCTTGCGGATGGTGAACGCGTCGGATGCGGCGCGGTGATCCTTGCGGATTTTCGAGTGGCAGGTGGTCGCCATGCCGGCGACGTCGAAAATGTCCTTCGCCGCGTAGGGCACGCCGTGCATCGGTCCGCGATACTTGCCGGCGGCGATCTCGGCCTCGGCGGTCTTGGCCTGCGCCAGCGCCTTGTCGGCGGTGACGACCAGAAATGCATTATAGGCGGGATCGACAGCCGTGATCCGGTCAAGCAGCGCCTTGGTCCATTCGACCGGCGAGAGCTTGCGGGAGCGCAGGAGCTGCGCGCCTTCGGCGACGGAGAGCCAGGCGAGGTCTGTCATTTGCCCCGCTCGTATTGCTCGGGGTTGAAGACCGGCGCGGGATGCGTGATCGGCGAGTTGCCTGGCGGGCATCGCGCCGACCGGGCGCAGGCCGCGCTCGGCCGCGCCCTTCACGCCATCGGGAAATTTTTCCAGCGCGCGCTTGAGGCCGTGCTGTTCGGCCATTGCGCGGATGAGGTCGCTCGATTTGTCCATGAATACCCCCGGACTGCTCGCGCCATCCTAGGGGGATCGAGTGTCAGCCCACAAGCCGGACCGGCGGCTTGTCGGGCTTCACCGCCTCGTACATCCGGCAGACGTCCTCTGCGATCGGCGAATAGGCGGCATGGATTCGCATGATCCAGCTCCGCATGCCGTCGCTGTTGTGATGCTTGTCGCCTTCGTTCGGCAGATCGATGCATACGTTTCTCGCGGGATCGCGGAACGTATACATCGGATCGATGCCTTCCTCGACCTTCTTGATCTCGCGGCGCAGCACGCGGCGATAGAGCGCGATGCCGTTATCCGACGCGCCGAGATTCTCCTGCGTGCGGTCGGCGATCGCTCCTTGCGTGACCCACGCCATGATGTCCTGGCTGTCGACGTTGTCCAGGATGAACTCGCCGTTTCCGTCGAGGTACGGCACATCATAGACGTGCACCTTTTCGAGCAGGTGCGACGCGACCTTCTGGCCCTTCGGCGGTACGTAGGCCGTGTACCAGAGGTGCAGGGTGTGGGTGTCGTCGACCGGCACGCGGATCTGGAACGCGTAGTAGCGCGAGTTGAATTTCTCGTCGCCGGCGCCGACCGACAGGATGTTCGGGAACACGATCGGGTGGCCGACCTTCCAGTCGTCGCAGTCCTCCGACTGGCCGGTCAGCAGCCGGTGCTTGGTGATGCCGTGATCGAATTCGCGGAACGCGATCTTCTCGTGGTGCGCGCTGATCGCGACCTTGTGGCCCTTGCCCTGTCTGCTCCTTGATGAACTCATAGGTGTGGCCGTGCAGCCATTCGGTGTGGATCGGGTCGAGCGAGTTTTCCATGATCTGGAGCCAGTTGCAGGGCACGATCGCGCGGCCGAGCATGCGGACCGTGCCTTCGGCGACGAAGCCGTCGAGGCGCGGCAACAGCGGCTTGGTTTCGGCGGGACCGAGATAGGCCCAGATCACGCCGCCCAATTCCTCGACGGAATAGGCGGGCGTGCTGACCTTGTTGCGGAACGAGCTTTTCTCCGGCTCGTTCGGTTGCGCGAGGCATTCGCCGTTCCTGGCAAACTCCCAGCCGTGATAGGGGCAGCGGATGCCGTCCTTGGTCGGGATGCCATAGGCGAGAGAGGCGCGGCGGTGCGGGCACCGCTCGGTGATCAGGCCGAGCCGGCCCTCGCGGTCCTTGAACAGCACGAGGTCTTCGCCGAGCACGCGGACGCGCTTGTTCCAGATCTTGCCTTCGAGCTCGGATGCCGCTGCGATCGGGTGCCAGTAGCGGCGCATCAGGTTGCCGGCAGGGGTGCCCGGCCCGATGCGGGTGAGCAATTCGTTTTGCTCCGCCGTCAGCATCGTCGTCTGTTCACGGACGGCATGATCCCGAAAATGGTATCCGGTTTTCGGATAAATCTCCCAGGCGCAAAGACAGTTTACTCTTTGCCGGCGGCTGAAACCAGCGAAGGCTTGCAAAATCAATGGCGGCGCAGATTCGCATCGGGATTGCAGGGCTGGGCGCAGCGGGACGCGCGTTCCTGCCTGCGATCCGCGGGCACTGCGGCTTTCGAGCTGGCGGCGGTCGCGGAACCGGTCGCTGAGGTGCGGGAGGAGATCGCGCGCGAAACCGGCGCCAAGGGGTTTGCCGATCTGCCGTCGATGCTGGCGGGCGCCGCGCTCGATGCGATTTATATCGCGACGCCGACCGAGCTGCATCCGGAGCATGCCGCGCTGGCGTTCGCGGCCAAGCAAGCACGTGCTGACCGAAAAGCCGATGGCGATCACGCTCGATCAGGGCCAGACCATGATCGAGGCTGCCGAACGCGCGGGCGTCGTGCTGCTGGTCGGCCACTCGCATTCCTATGATCTGCCGATCAAGACCATGCGCGAGATCGTGGCGGGCGGGTCGCTCGGCCGCGTCCGCATGATTCACACCTGGAACTTCACCGACTGGATCTACCGGCCGCGACGGCCGGACGAGCTCGACATATCGCTCGGCGGCGGCGTGACGTTCCGCCAGGGCTCGCACCAGTTCGACATCATCCGCCTGCTCGGCGGCGGCTTGGTGAAGACCGTGCACGCGACGACGTTCGACTGGGACGGGGCGCGTCGCTCGATCGGCGCGCACACCGTGCTCATGCAGTTTGAAAATGGCGCGGCGGCGACCGCGGTGTACAACGGCTATGGCTATTTCTCGACGATGGAATTGATCGAGGACGTGACGGAGTGGGGCTTCACCGAGCCGCTGGCGAAACGCGCGCCGGTGCGGCGATCCGCGCGGCAGCACGGCGGACGAGTTGGCGGCGAAGCGCAAGCGCGCCGGTGGCGCGATCCCGGCGAGCGCGCCGCACCAGCCGCATTTCGGGTTGACGCTTGTGAGTTGCGAGCGCGGCGATATCCGGCAATCGCCGGACGGGCTGTTTGTCTATTCGGACAAAGGGCGCGAGGAGATCAAGCTGGCGAGCGACCGCAGCCCGCGCGATCTGGTGCTCGACGAATTCGCCGTCGCGATTTCCGGCCAAGGCCGCGCCATCCACGACGGCCGCTGGGGCCTCGCCAATCTGGAAATCTGCCTTGCCACGATCGAGTCCTCGAAAAGCGGCAAACCGATCGAGTTGAAACATCAGGTCGCAGTTCCGTCATTCCGGGGCGCGGGCGAAGCCCGCGAACCCGGAATCAGAGGCTTCGGTAGTCGGCGCTGGATTCCGGGCCCGGCGCTATAGCGCGGAATGACAGTGGAAGAGTGGAGATATCCAATGCTTCCCATCAGGCTGGACGTATCGCGGGACACCACGCGGCTTTCGCTTGGCGTCGGCAGCGAGGACACCGAGCTCACCGCCGAGGGTGTCGATCGGCTGATCCAGCACCTCGCCGAATGCCGCGCACAGATGTCGCCGGTGCATCCGGCCGATCCGCCGGACGATCCGTCGCGGGTGCACCAGAGCGACAATCTGCTGTGGCGCATCAAGGCCGCGCCCGACCGCGCCGCGATCCAGTTCGCAACGCAGCATCCAGGTCTCGGCTGGACAGCGATGTGGCTGTCGCGGGCGCAGGTGGAGGACCTGGTGACCAGCATCGAGTTCGAGTTGGTCAAAATTCCGCAGACGCGCTGACGAACGCCGGTGAATCCGGCCAATTTCGCTTCGTCCGCTCGCTCCAGACCGCCCTCGTTAATCCTTGGTTGACCAGACCGGCGCGAATGGAACCGGGATTAACGTCCGTCCCACCAAATCCGCTCATGTTGCCCAGGGGCAAGGGGTCAGCAGCGGATGCTTGGGGCGAATCGAAAAGCCAACGATGCACGGGCGGCAAACCGGCCGGCCAAGCGGCTGGCTGCCGTCATCTTCGTCGTGGCGCTCTGCTTCTGCGGTATCTGCGGCAAGGTGCTGCTCGATGCGCGCCATGCCGCCTGGGAGCGCGCCGGTGAAGTGGCGGCGGGTCTCGTCTCGACGATCACCTCCGAGATCGCGCGAAACATCGAGAGCTACGATCTCTCCCTTCAGGCCGTGATCGAGAACCTTGCTTATCCCGAGATCGTCGAGATCAGCCCGGCGCTGCGGCAGCGCGTGCTGTTCGACCGCTCGGCAACGGCGAAGCACCTTCACGCCATTGCATTCGTCGACGAAAACGGAATCGTGCGGCTGGATTTCGCGGACGCCGTTCCCGGAGCCGGTGAGCCGCGCCGATCGCGATTTCTTCCAGTTTCACAAGACGCACAAGACTTCGGGCATTCACGTCAGCCGGCCCTTCATCGCACCGTCGATCGGAGCCCATATCGTCGCTCTGTCGCGACGCGTGTCGAATCCCGACGGTTCGTTCGCCGGGATCGTCGTCGGCACGATCCGGCTCGCCTACTTCGAGGAGATGTTCAAAGGCGCAGTGCTCCGGTCGGACGAAAACGTTTCGCTGTTCCGGACCGACGGCACGCTGCTGATGCGCTGGCCCAATCGGCCGGGGATGATCGGTAGCGACATGAAGCGCGCGGAGATTTTCAAGCATCTTCCAAACGCTTATAGCGGCAAGTTTGAAAGCTATGCCGCTGCCGACGGCGTCTATCGCCTATATGCCTACAGCAGGATTGGCGATCTTCCGCTCGCCGTGAGCGTCGGTCAGTCGACAGCCGCGATCTACGCGCCATGGCGGCGCTACGCCACGGTGATCGGCGTGATGGTTGTTCTGCTCTGCGGCATTAGCGTCACCTTCGCGTTCTATCTCGCCCGCGAGATGCGCCGGCGCAACTACGCCGAGATGGAGCTGGAAGCGCTTGCTGCGACCGACGGGCTGACCGGCCTTTCCAACCGGCGCGACTTTAACGCGGCCATCGAGCGCGAATGGCGCCGCGCCATCCGCGCGCACCACTCGCTAGCGCTGCTGATGATCGATGCCGATCAGTTCAAAGCCTATAACGATCGCTACGGCCACCTGGCCGGTGACCGGCTCCTTCAGGCGATCGGCGCCGCCATGGCCGGCAGCAGCCGGCGCGGAACTGATGTCGCCGCCCGCTACGGCGGCGACGAATTTGCCATTCTCCTGCCGGGTTCAACGGCGGTGGGTGCTGCAAAAATCGCAGACCAGGTGCGCGCTCGCTTCGCGGAAGTGTGCGGGGAGCGCAACATTCCGGCTTCGAGCGTGAGCATGGGTGTCGCCGCGATCGAGCCCCGCAAGCACCGGCCCGCCGGCGATCTCATCGCGGCAGCCGACCAGGCACTCTATTCCGCCAAGCAACTGGGGCGGAACCGCACGGAAGTAGCGCCGCTCGACCGGCCCGTTGCCGCCGCTGCGGCGGCATGACGGACGGCGGCTCGCGGCGGCCGTTGTTTTGAGCTACTCTCATCGGCATGGAAAACGGCGGATTCGAAGCGGCGCTCTCGGGGCGCGTCGAAGAGATGCTCGACGCCTGCACCAAGTGCGGCGCCTGCTTCAAAGCATGTCCGATCGCGGAACCCGCCGGCCTCGGCGGCGCCAACCCGGAGGCCGTGGTGTCCGGCGTGCTCGACATCCTGCGGTCCGGCAAGGGCTCCGAGGAATCCGAGAAATGGGCCAAGGCCTGCATGGCCAGCGGCGAATGCATCAAGGCATGCGACTACGGCGTCAACCCGCGCTTCCTGCTGACGATGGCGCGGCTCGCCATGCTGCGGACATCGAAGGACGTGTCCGAACGGCGCAAGGCCGGCGTCACCCAGTTCCGCAAGGTTGGCGAGGATGTGACCGTGCTGTCGCGGCTGCAGCTCTCGGAAAGCGATCTGATCCGGCTCGGCCAGAAGCCGTCGAAGGAGACCGCACGCGAGGACTTGCCGGATGTCGTGTTCTACACCGGCTGTAACGTCCTCAAGACGCCGCACATCGCGCTGCTCTGCCTCGACATCATGGATACGATCGGCACCGACTATCAGGTGATGGGCGGGCCGACGCATTGCTGCGGCACCGCCCAGCTTCGCGCCGGCGACATCGACACGCTGGGGCGGTTTGCCAACAACACCATCAACAAGCTGTCGCAGTCGAAGACCGGTCAGGTGCTGGCGTGGTGCCCGAGCTGCGTCATGCAGTTCGGCGAGACCGTGTTACCGACCGTCGAGCGCGCGACAGGGCGAGATGCCATTCGACATGACGCCGTTCATGCGTTTCCTGCACGGCAAGCTCGATCTGCTGCGGCCGTTCCTGACAGAGCGAGTCGAGATGACGGTCGCGTTGCACCGGCATCCCGGCGTTCCCGGCGTGATGGAGGCGGCGGAAGAACTACTGCGCGCGGTGCCCGGCATCAGGATCGTCAAGCTCGACGTGCCCGCGGTCGGGTTGCAGAGCGTCAATCTCGTGACCCTGCCGAAGTTCAAGGCCGAGCTGCAGTTGAAGGAGCTCGAGGCTGCGAAGGCAGCCGGCGTCGATGCGCTGGTCGCGGTGTATCACTCCGACCACCGCGAGCTGTGCGCGCACGAGCGCGACTGGCCGTTCCGGATCATGAACATTCTGGAGGTCGTCGGCGCGAGCATGGGCTCTGCCCAGGACGACCACTACAAGAATCTCAAGATCAAGCAGGACGTTGACGCGATCATCGCCGACACGACGGACCTGCTGAAGCAGCACGGCGTCAATCTCGACACCGCGCGCAAGGTGATCGTCAACGGCATGTTGGCGGATCAGCCGCTGCCGCTGCAGGGCGCGCGATAAGTTCCAACCTTGTCATGCCCGCGAAAGCGGGCCTCGCAATACCCAGAGCACGCTCGAGTGATCACTGAGATCGCCCGCTTTCGCGGGCGATGACACCGAGTTTTGATTTCAGATTGCCTCGATCTCCTTCATCAACGCATCGGAGATCGTCAGTCCCTCCGCCTTCGCCTTCGCGCGCGCAGCAAGCCTGCGCATTCCCGGCAACCGCGCGCCGTGCTGCGCCTCGACCGATTGCGCCAGCACGCCGAACCGCGCCACCGCATCGCCGCCGAACGCCGCTGGATCAAACGCCACGATCAACTGGCCGGTGCTCGGTGGCGGACCCTTGTCATCGAGATAAGGACGACGCTTCCGCGGCGAAGTTCGCGCCGGTCAATCCAGCGGCGAGCAACTCCACCATCAGCGCCAGCGCGGTGCCCTTGGCATCGCCCATGGGCACCATGGTGCCGGCGAGTGCGGCGTCCGGATCGGTGGTCGGCCGGCCCGCTGCGTCGAGCGCCCAGCCTTCCGGGATTTTCTCGCCGCTCTGCTTCGCCGTCATGATGTTGCCGCGTGCGACCTTGGAGAGCGACAGGTCGATCACGAGCGGCGCGCGGCCGGGCAGCGGGCAGGCGAATGCGATCGGGTTGGTGCCGAACACGGCCTTCGCGCCGCCCCAGGGCGCGATCGCCGACGGCGTGTTGACGAACAAGATGGCGACGAGACCGGCTTCGGCAAGCCGCTCGACCGGATGGCCGGCCGCGCCGCAATGATGCGAGCGGTGGATCGAGGCGGCGGCCACGCCCTGGCTGCGCGCCATGTCCGGCAGCACGGTTTCGGCCAGCTCGATCGCCGGATAGGCAAAGCCGTTGCGGCATCGATCGCGGCCAGCGCGGGCTTCTTCGTTGCAGGGTCGGCGTGGCGTAGCCGTCGACTTTTCCGGTTTTCGCTTGCTTGGCATACATCGGCACGCGCGACAGGCCGTGGCCTTTCAGCCCGTCGGCTTCGGCGATAACCAATGCGCGGGCGACGCTCCTTGCGTTGTCCTCGCTGGTGCTGGCGCGCGTCAGCGCGGCGACGACGAGAATTCGGCTTGGGGAAGCGTGAGAATGGGCATAACCGCGCCGTTTCGACCGTCATGCCCGCGAAGCGGGCATCAAGTACGCACAGTACCATCAGTGATTACTGGATCGCCCGTTCCGCCTTCGCTGAAGCTCGGCGACTGAGGGACTGCCCGCCGAAGCCCGTGGCTAGGCGGTCGGGCGATGACAGTTATGGGTGGCGCCGCCGCCTCACGCGCTCCGATACAGCTTCGTCATCACAAACTCGCGGTGGCCGAGCGCCTCCGCCGCGGTGAGCCGCCCGTTCGCCGTGCGCACGATCATGTCGATCAGGGCATCGCCCGCCTGCGGAATCGTCATGTCGCGCCGCAGGATGCCGGACACGTCGAGGTCGACGTGCTCGCCCATGGTGCGGATGGTCTTCGGATTGCCGCTGATCTTGATCACCGGCACGATCGGATTGCCGATCACGTTGCCCTGGCCGGTCGGGAAGGTGTGCACCGCATAGCCGCCCGCCGCCATCAGCGTCACGCACTCCGCGGCTGCCGACGAGGTGTCCATGTAATAGAGGCCCGGGCCCTTCTTCGGCGTCTCGGCGGGCTCGAGCACGTCGATGTATTTGCACTCGCGGCCGATCTTCTCGAGATTGCCCAGCGCCTTCTCCTCGATCGTGGTCAACCCGCCCGCGATGTTGCCTTTGGTCGGCTGCGAGTCGGAGAGGTCGCTGGTCTTGTGCGCCTCGATGACATCGTCCTGGTACGACTGCCAGACCTTCATCCACTTGTCGCCGACCTTCTTGTTGATGGCGCGGGCGCGGGCGAGATGCTCGCCGCCGGTGATCTCCGACGTTTCGCCGAACACGCCGTAGATGCCGCGCGGGATCAGCTTGTCGTACATGTTGCCGACCGTCGGGCAGGAGGCGAGGCCGGTGGTGGTGTCGCTCTCGCCGCATTTGGTCGAAACCCAGAGCTCGGAAACGTCGCACTGCTCGCGCGGCAGCTCCGACGCCCATTGCAGATATTCCTTGGCCGCGTAGGACGCCTTCGCGATGGTGGCGATGTCGCCGTTGCCTTCGATGCCGAAGCCGATGACCGGCTTGCCGGTCTTCTTGATGCCGTCGACCACGATCTTGGTCCAGCCGTCCTCGATGCCGATCACGACCACGGCGGCGACGTTCGGGTTGGCGCCCGTGCCGATCAGCGTGCGGAAGTGCAGGTCGAGGTCTTCGCCGAACTGCAGCCGGCCATAGGCGTGCGGCAGCGCCATCGTGCCCTTGATGTTGTTGGCGACCGCCTCGCAGGAGGCGTTGGAGAGATCGTCCAGCGGCAGGATGATGACGTGGTTGCGCACGCCGACGCGGCCGTTCTCGCGCCGCCAGCCCCAGAACGTGGCGTTGCCGTTTTTCTTCGCGACAGATTTGCCGTTTTTCTTCGATTTCTTTGCCATGACGCCTACCACCGCTTGGTCTTGATGTTGTGCACGTGGACGTGCTCGCCCTTGGCGATCTTGGCCTTGGCGACGCCGACGTCCTGGCCGTACTTCCAGATCGTGTCGCCCTTCTTGATGTCGGCGAGCGCGACCTTGTGGCCGATCGGCACGTCCATTTTGGCCTTGAGCTTGAACGAGGAGTTGTCCGCGGTGACCACGCACAGCATGTCGGTGCCTTTTTTCAGGCCTTCGACGACGACCACGCCGACGGTGTCCTTTTTTTCGTGAACGAGAAGTTGCGGAATGGCCATGGTCCTCCCCGGCGAATTGGCAGCGGTTTTGCCTATCTAAGGCGCGGGAATGCCGGGAGTCGAGATGCCTCCCGAGGTGGCGCAGGAACTGAAAGCGTCGCCTATGCTTGAGGATGAGGGGAAAGTTCATGCTCGACTATGTTGCAGTGCCCGAGTCTTTCAAGCTGCCGGAGGG
Source organism: uncultured Alphaproteobacteria bacterium (assembly GCA_963711955.1). Taxonomy (GTDB): domain Bacteria; phylum Pseudomonadota; class Alphaproteobacteria; order Rhizobiales; family Xanthobacteraceae; genus Z2-YC6860. The sequence continues at coordinate 27,674 of CAVQGC010000002.1, forward strand.
CATGAACTTCGGCGGCACCTCCGGCATCGCGATCAATCCGAACGGGCACCTGTTCGTGCTGCATCGCGGCCCGAAGCCGCTGATGGAGTTCGATCCCGAGGGCAATTTCATCCGCGGCTGGGGCGATGGGCTGTTCGACCGGCCGCACGGCCTGCGGATCGACAGCGCCGGCAACGTCTGGGCGACGGATGTCGCGTCGCACGTCGCCTATAAGTTCAACCCGTCGGGCCGGCTGGAGATGGTGCTCGGCGTGCGCGGGCGCGCCGGTGAGATGCACGACTTCGGCCATCTGCGGCTGTTCAACGAGCCGAGCGAGGCGGTGGTCGGGCCGACCGGCGACATCTACGTGCTGCAGGGCCACGGCAAGGGGCCCTGCTGCGTCCTCAAGTTCGACAAGGACGGCAACTTCATCAAGTGCTGGGGCAAGAACGGTAAGGGCAAGGGCGAGTTCGACATTCCGCATTCGCTGGTGTTCGACGCCAAGGGGCTGCTCTACATCGCCGACCGCAGCAATGCGCGCATCCAGGTGTTTGACGCCGATGGCAACTACATCCGCGAGTGGAGCCAGCCCGGCACGCCATGCGGATTGTTCATGACGCCGGACCAGCACATCTGGCTGGCGCACGGCCACACCGGGCAGATCATGAAGCTCGACCTCGACGGCAAGGTGCTGGGGATGGTCGAAGGCTCGGGACAGGGCAAGACGCTCGGCCGGTACGGCGAGGCGCACTACATCGCGGTCAGCGCGCGCGACGAGGTGTTCGTCGCCGACACGCTGAATTGGCGGGTTCAGAAGTATGTGAGGCGGTAGTCGCCGCTCTCGTGTCCCGGGCGAGCCATAAGCGCGCCCACTGCGCGCTTCGCGAAAGCCGGGTCTCAGTCGAGGCCGAACCCCTTCTTCCTGACAAACGCCCCGAAATCGGGCCGCTGCGGCACGCCGTACTGCCGCGCCTTGTCCTCCGACCAGCCGTAGAACGCCACCTCGCCCCAGCGCGCGGGATCGCGCGGCTTGTAGGGGTGGATTGCGGCGCGGCGCTTGTCGTAGGCGTCGATGCGCTCGGCGAGATTGCCTTCGTCGTATCGGCCCTGGTGCAGCGTGCTCGCCAGCCCCAGCCGCGGGCTGATGTGACCTTTCTCCGACGGCCAGCCGACGCACATGCCAGCGACCGGGATGACGCGCTGCGGCAGCTTCAGCATGTCGCTCACCCGCTGCGAATGATCGCGGATTACGCTGATCGGGCAGGTGCCGAGGCCGACCGCGTCGGCAGCGGCAAGGAACGTCGCCAGCACGATGCCGGCGTCGACCGCGGCATTGAAGAACTGGTCGAGATGATCGTTGGGGAACGGCTTGCCGCGCATCTTTGAGATTTCAGCGAGCCGCCGTCCGCTCGCCAGGAACACCAGAAACGCCGGCGCGGTGCGGATGAAAGGCTGATCGGGAATAAGATCGGCGATGATGTTTTGTTCGGGCTTTTCCAGGATGACGATGTCGGCCTGCTGGAGATCGCTCTTAGACGGCGCCGACAGCGCGCAGGCGCAGATGAGGCGCAGCAGCGCCGGATCGACCGGCTTGTCGATGTAGCGGCGATGCACCTTGCGGCTCGCCATACGCGCGAGCGCCTCGAGCCCGGCGAGGTTTTCGTCGACGGGGATTTGCTCGCCGAAGCGAAGTTGCAGGGCGGCGGCGATCGCGGAAGCCGGATTCTGTATCTGACATGTTTCGCTGTTCCATCAGGTGGCGCAATTTCACCACGTCATGGCCGGGCTTGTCCCGGCCATCCACGCCTTGCTTTATTGCGAGAAAGGCGTGGATGCCCGGCACCATAGGCGAGCGAAGCGACGCCGTCCTTCGGACGGCTTATGGCCGGGCATGACGGCGGTTGAGAATGCGGTAGAAAGCTCCGATGTTCTCTGATCCCGCGCTCGCGGCGCTCACCCTGAAAACCCTGTCGATCGTCTGGCTGGGCGGCTTCCTCGGCGGCGTGGCGTCGGGCGCGGCGGGCTTCGCCTACGGTGTCGTCGCGACCGCGATCTGGCTGCACGCCATCTCTCCGCTTCACGCCACCATGCTCGTCGTATCGGGCGGCCTGATCATCCAGTCGAGCCTCGTCTACAAGATGCGCCGTGCGCTGGACTGGCCACGGCTCGCGCCGTTCCTGATCGCCGGGCTGATCGGCGTTCCGATTGGCGTCGCGTTGGTGGTGAAGACCGATCAAAGCGCGCTCCGGCTCGGCGTCGCGGTGTTCCTGGTGATTTACGGCCTCTACGCGATTGTCGCGCCGCGGTTGCCGCACATCTCCGGCGGCGGCACCGCGGCCGACGCGGGCGTTGGTTTTCTCGGCGGCGTGATGGGCGGATTGGCCGGGTTATCCGGATTGGCGCCGGCGATCTGGACGCAGCTTCGCGGCTGGCCGAAAGACGTGGCGCGCGGCGTCTATCAGCCGTTCATCCTCGCCGCGCACATTGCGGCGCTGCTGCTGATCGGCGTGGTGGCGCTCGACCGCCTTGGCGTCGTGTTGTTCTTGGCTGTTGCGCCGGCGATCGCCCTCGGCGGCTGGGTCGGCTGGATGATCTACGGCAAGCTCGACGAGCGGCGTTTCCAGCAGATGTTCGCCGGGCTGTTGGTGGTGTCGGGGCTGTTGCTGCTGATGCGCGTGTAAGAATCTTTCCGTTCTTCCCCGCGAAAGCGGGGACCCAGGGATGCAAAAACAAGCGGCATGTTGGGTGCTGGATTCCCGCTTTCGCGGAAATGAGCGGATAGAATAGCGTTTTGGGGAAGATGGAAAATGTCGGTCGAGCTTTATCTCGCCTATGTACTCGCGTGTCTTGTCATCACCATCATCCCCGGGCCGACGGTGACGCTGATCGCCGCCAACAGCTTGGCGCATGGCACGCGCGCGGGCCTGCTCAATGTCGCCGGAACGCAGATCGGCCTCGGCCTGATGATGCTGGTGCTGATCGCCGGCCTGTCTTCGATCATCGCCACCATGGGCGTGTGGTTCGACTGGCTCCGATTTATCGGTGCGGCCTATCTCATTTGGCTCGGCTGGAAATTGCTACGCTCCTCCGGCTCGTTGAATGGCACGGAGGAAGCGCCGCTGCCGCGCGGCGGCTTCGTCGCAGGGCTTGGTGCTAATGGGCAATCCGAAGGCGCTGCTCTGGTTCGGCGCCTTTATCCCGCAGTTTGTCGATCCCACCACCGACTATGTCTCCCAGGTCGTGCTGCTCGGCATGACGGCGATGGTGACCGCGGCGATTTCCGATGGCGCCTATGCGGTGCTGGCGGGGCGAGCGCGCACCATGCTGTCGCGCAATCGCGTGCGGTTGGTTTCACGCCTCGGCGGCCTCTGCCTGATCGGCGGCGGCGCCTGGCTCGCCTTGACGCGTGTAAGGTGAGTTGAAGCGCGCGGCGGAATAGGCGACCCTGCACGCCGTTCCGCATCGAGTGAGGTTGTGCCGTGGCTCCGATGATCCCCAGTCAGCGCGTCGAATATTCCGCGATCGTCGACCGCCCGCCGCTGAAGCTGCCGGATAACGCACGGCTGATCTTCTGGACCATCGTCAACTACGAGGTCTGGGACATCTCGCGGCCGATGGCGCGGCAGGTGATACCGGCGCCGACCGGGCAGGTGCTGCTGCCCGACGTGCCGAACTGGAGCTGGCACGAATACGGCATGCGCGTCGGCGCCTGGCGGTTCTACGAGCTGTTTGCGCGGCTAGGCATCAAGCCGACGCTAGCCGCCAACGCCCGCATCTGCGAGGACTATCCGCGCGTCGCCGAGCAGGCCAAGAAGGATGGCTGGGAGTTCATGGGCCATGCCTACGACCAGCAGCCGATCCACAAGGAGACCGACCAGCTCGCGATGATCGAGCGCTCCATGAGCGTGATCGAGAAATTCACCGGCACGCGGCCGGTCGGCTGGCTCGGGCCCGGCCTGACGCAGACGCTGGAGACGCCGGAAAATCTGGTAAAGGCCGGCGTGCAGTACATCGGCGACTGGGTCTATGACGACGAGCCGACCACGATCAAGACCGACAACGGGCCGCTGGTTACGATCCCCTACACCGTGGAGCTCAACGACATCCCGATGATGATCGTGCAGCACCACGAGAGCAATTACCTGCTCAAGCGCGCGATCGACCAGTTCGACCGGCTGTACGCGGAGGGCGCGCACCGCGCCAAGGTGATGGCGGTCGCGATCCATCCCTACATCTCGGGCCAGCCGCACCGCATCAAGTATCTCGAGGCGATCTACGACTACGTGAACCGCTTCGAGGGCGTGCTGCACTGGAACGGCGTGCAGATCCTGGATTGGTACAAGAAGGCGTCAAGGATCAAGTTCTGATCCCTCCGTCGTCATTCCGGGGCGCGCCGGAGGCGCGAGCCCGGAATCCAGAACAGAATGCGGAGTTTGTCTGGATTCCGGGTCCAGCGCTTCGCGCTGTCCCGGAATGACGGGACGAGAGACTTCGTGTAAGTCACCGCAATGACCCAAGACTCCTCCCTCCGCATCGCACCCGCCGACCTCCACGCCTTCACTGCGGCGGTCTTTGTCGCCACCGGGCTCACGCCCGAGCACGCCGGCGAATGGGCCAAGATGCTGGTGTGGGCGAACCTGCGCGGCACCGACTCGCACGGCATCATCCGCATCCCGCGGTACATCGACCTGATCAACGCCAAGTCGATCAATGCGGCGCCGGACATCCGCGTCGAGCGCAAGATGGGCGCCATCGTGGTGCTGGAGACGGATCGCGCGCCCGCCGCGGTCGGCATGACGCGCGCCGTGAAAGCCGCGATCCAATGCGCCAGCAAGTCCGGCGTCGGCTGGTGCGCGGCGCGCAACACCACGCACACCGGGGCGATCGGCTATTTCGCGGTGCAGGCGGCGGAGCAGGGCTATGGCGCCATCGTGATGACCGCGTCCGGGCCGATGATGGCTTATCCCGGCACGCGGGTCGGCGCGGTTTCGTCCAACCCGATCGCCTTCGCGGTGCCGCGCGCGGACGGCCGGCCGTACCTGATCGACTTCTCCACCGGCGTGGTCGCCAACGGCAAGATCATGGGCGCGGCCGATCGCGGCGAGAAAATCCCGGTGGGCTGGGGCCTCGACAAGGACGGCCGCGACACCACCGACCCCAAGGCAGTGGAGACCGTGCTGCCGCTCGGCGGCGCCAAGGGTGCGGGCCTGTCGTTCATGATCGAGTGCCTGTCCAGCCTGCTGCTCTCCAATCCGCGCATCGCGCCGGACCTGGAGGACGGCTCGATCGAGAACAATCCGTTCCTCAACGGCTCGGTGATCGCGATCAATCCAGCGGCGTTTGGCGACCGGCAGACCTTCGAGCGCGAAGCGGCTCGGCTGGGCCACTCCATCGCCGGCCTGCCGCGCGCCGAGGGCGTCGACAAGATCATGCTGCCAGGCGAGCGCGGCGACGCCATCCGCGCGGAGCGGGAGAAGTCCGGCATTCCTGTTCCACGCGGAACATGGCAGCGTATCGGCAAGGCGGCGGAGAAGCTCGGCGTGAAGTTGCCGCTGCAATAGGAAATTTCATGAAGCGCCGTGATTTTCTGAGGTTCTTGGGCGGCGCGGCGATGGCGTGGCCGCTTCCGGCCTACGCGCAGCAAAAAATTCCGCGCATCGGCGTGCTTGTCACCAGCGAGCCGGGAGCGATGGGGCCGTTTCGCCAGGCGCTGCGCGACATCGGTTACATCGAGGGGCAGACGATCCAGCTCGAGATGCAAGTGGCCGATGGCAGGATCGATCGGCTGCCTGCCATGGCCGAGGCTCTGGTTCGAAGCAAGGTCGACATCATCATCGCCTCGCAAACGCCGGCCGTCATCGCGGCAAAAAACGCAACCCGCAATATTCCGATTGTCATGGGTGCGGCCGGCGATCCGATCGGCACAGGATTGATCACGAACCTGGCGCGCCCGGAGGCCAACGTCACCGGCTTGTCCGCCACATCGGCCGAGCTTGCCGCGAAGAACCTCGAGGTGATCCGCGAAATCCTGCCGGCCGCGCGCCGGGTTGGCGTCCTCGGCAACAGCACCGATCCGTTCAGCAAGCCATTCCTTGAGCAGATCGAAAGCGGCGCTAGAGCGATGAACCTGGAGATCCATGCGATCCTGGTTCGCGCCAATGACGAGTTGGAAGACGCCATCGCCGCGATTGCCAAGGAGCGCGCCGACGCCATCATCATCCAGGGCAGCCTGCCGCCAAAGACGACGGTCGAATTCGGCGCTCAAGCATCGCCTTCCAGCGTTCTCCAATCAGAAATCTCTTGCGCTGGCCGGTGCGCTGACCTCATACAGCGCCAGCAACGCAGAACGGGCGCGCGGCATTGCCAGCTACGTCGACAGGATTCTCAAAGGCGCTAAGCCGGGCGATCTGCCGGTGCAGCAGCCGAGCATTTTCGAACTGGTGGTCAATCTCAAGACCGCTAAGGCGCTCGGGCTGACCATTCCGCCGACGCTGCTCGCCCGCGCCGACGAGGTGATCGAATGAGGCGGCGGGAGTTCATCTTAGCGCTGGGTGCCGCAGCGGCGCTTGCACCAATGGCTGCACGCGCGCAATCCGAACGGGCGCGCACGATCGGCATTTTGTTGAACGCTGAAGAGAAAGAGGTCGACGCCCAGAGACGACTGGCGGCGTTCGGCCGTGGGATGAATGCTTTCGGCTGGATCGAGGGAAAGAACTTCCGGATCGAGAGGCGCTGGGGCCGCGGTGATCGTGACCTCGTGCAGTCCCATGCCCAGGACCTCGTGCGTATCGCGCCCGACGTCATTCTGACCAACGGCACGCCGAGCACCGTCGCGCTTCAACGCGAGACATCCAGCATTCCCATCGTGTTCGCGCAAGTCACCGATCCTGTCGGCGAGGGGCTGGTCGCCAGTCTCAACCGTCCGGGCGGCAATATCACCGGCTTCAGTGCCTACGATTCCGAGATGGGCGGCAAGTGGATGGAGTTGCTCAAGGAGATTGCGCCCGGGATCACCCGCGCTGCGCTGCTGTTCAATCCGCGCACCGCGCCCGGCGGCGGCACCAAGCTGATCTGGCCGCATCTGGAGACCGCGGCGCGCGCCATGTCGGTCGAACCGGTGTCCATGCCGGTCGCAAGCGCAGCCGACATCGAGCGCTCGCTCAGGTCCCACGCCTCAGGTCCGGGTGCCGGGCTTGTTGTGATGCCGGACGGCTTCATGTTCCTCAACAGCGCACGGGTCGTCGAGCTTGCCAACGAGCTGCGCATTCCTGCCATCTATCCGTTTCGACTGTTCGCGACCATCGGCGGGCTGATGACCTACGGCGTCGATGGGGCGGACCTCAATCTGCGCGCCGCGTCCTACGTCGATCGCATCCTCAAGGGCGAAAAGCCTTCCGACTTGCCGGTGCAGGCGCCGACCAAGTACGAAACCGTCCTCAATCTGAAAACCGCAAAGGCACTGGGGCTGACCGTGCCAGCCGTTCTCCAAGTCGGGGCCGACGAGGTGATCGAGTAGCCATCGGCTGCGCCCGCGCTAGAATGCTTCGATCAAAGGAGCCAACAATGGGTTTCAACAAAGGCCACATGGAGTTCACCACCCTCAATCTCGATGAGGGCTTCCACAACGTGCCCGGCTATCCGCCGGGATTCCGCGAGCGCATTCTGGCCGGCTCGCTCGACGAGAAGAACAAGGTCGGCAACCGCACCCGCATTTTGCGCATCGATCCCGGCGCGTATTCCACCGTTCCGTTCGTGCACGAGTACTGGGAGGAGGTGTTCTTGGTGTCGGGCGATCTGGTTTGCGGCTCGGACGACAAGGGGCAGGGAGGCGAGCAGTTCAAGGGCCCGACCTACTGCGTGCGCCCGCCCGGCGTCTATCACGGGCCGTTCACGTCGAAGACCGGGTGCTATCTGCTGGAGACCCATTACTTCGCGGAGAAGTAGCTATCGTGCGCTCAGCGCACGGCACAAACTCCATTGTCATGCCCGCGAAAGCGGGCATCCAGTACACACATATCTGTCAGTGATTACTGCATCGCCCCCTTTCGCGGGCGATGACACCGAAGTTGGAGCGCAGACACGATCTACGGCTTCAACCCCAGCACCTTCACCGCATTGTTCACGGCGATATCCGCGCGCACGGATTCGTCCATCTTCTCGTTGTCGAACCAGTGTCCGGCCTCTTCCGCCCGCTCGAACGGATAGTCCGCGCCGAACATGATACGCTCGTGCCCGAGCGCGGCGATGGTGCAGTTCAGCGGCTCGGCCGAGCACATGCCCGACGTCGTGACGTAGACATTTTCCTTGATGTACTGCGACGGCGGCTTCTTCAGCGGCACGTTGTAGAAGTCCGGCCCGGCGCGGCTGTCGAACCGCCACAGCAGGAACGGCAGTGTCTCGCCCAGGTGGCCAAGGCCGAGCCGCGCCTTCGGGAAGCGGTCGAACACGCCGCCGAAAATCAGGCGCAGCGCATGCGAGCCGGTCTCGAACGTCCACTCCCAGGTGGCGCGGCGCAGCCCGTTGTGGCCCTCGAGCACCGGCGCGGCGGTCACCGGATCGGTCGGATGAATGTAGATCAGCGCGCCCAGCGCCTGCGCGCGATCCCAGAACGGGTGCAGCGACGGATGATCGAGATACTGCCCGTTGGTGTGTCCATTGATCATCGCGCCAGGGAATTTCATCTCCTTGACGCAACGCTCCAGCTCGTCGGCTGCGGCCTTGGCGTCCTGCATCGGCAGGTGCGCGAAGCCTGAGTAGCGATCCGGCCGGCGCTGGATTTCACGCGCCAGGAAATCGTTGGCGTCGCGGGCGCGCCGGATCGCGATCCGCGCGTCAGGCTCGGCCTGCACGCCGGGCCCTGCTAGGCTGAGCACCGCGCGGACGATGCCTGCTTTGTCCATCGATGAGAGCCGCTTCTCACCGAAATCGCTGCAGCGGCTCAGCAGGTCTTCCCGCTTGGCTGCGGGCAACTGAGCCACCGTGGGATTCCAGTATTCGATCAGCCCCGGGCAGAGGAAATGCTCTTCAAGCGCGATTTTCTGGACCATGCTTCCCCCGGTTTTGGCTCCGCGTTTTCCGTTCTGTAGCGCAGTTGAATGGGCCTGTATATCATGCGGCTAATCGCCCGAGTGGGCGTGACAAAGTGTGCGTGGGGGAGGCGTTTCGTGACCAAGAAAATCCGCGGCGTGACGTTCGAGGAGAACCTGAACAACGACATGGGGCTGCAGTTCTACAACCTGTCCCATCGGTTCGGTTATCAGTCCCCAAACTGGCCCTATTTCGAAGACGTCAAGATCGAACGCATCCACTACATGGCGAAGTCGGGCGTGCTGTCGCAGCGCATCACGACCTCGATGCACAACACCACACACATCGACGCGCCTGCCCACGTGGTGCAGGGCACGCCGTTCATCGACGAGGTGCCGCTGCCGCACTTCTTCGGTTCCGGCATCGTGGTGTCGATCCCGAAGAAGCAGTGGGAGCCGATCACCTACGACGACCTCGAAAAGGCCGCCGGCAAGATCGTGCGGCCGCGCGATGTCGTCATCGTCAACACCGGCTGGCATCACAAATACGAAGACAGCGAGGAATACTTCTGCTACTCGCCCGGCTTCGTGAAGTCGGCCGGCGAATGGTTCGTCGAGAAGAAGGTGAAGGTGGTCGGTCACGACACCCAGGCGAACGACCATCCGCTCGCCACCGCGATCGGCCCGCAGCGTAACGGACCGCTGCATCCGCATCTCGCCGAGGAATATAAGAAGTGGTCCAAGGGCCGCGACTGGAAGGACGATTTCCCCGAATGGGAGCCGGTGCACCGCATCCTGTTCAAGAACGGCATCCTCGGCATCGAGAACGTCGGCGGCGACCTCGACAAGGTCACCGGCAAGCGTTCGACCTTCGCGTTCTTTCCGTGGAACTGGGATCGCGGCGACGGTTGCATCATCCGTCTGGTCGCCATCCACGACCCCAAGGGCAGCTACCGGATCGAGAAGGGGGAGACGTTCAAATGATCGTCCGCAAGTTTTCCGAGGCGAAGCCGTACGACGCGCCGAACCACCGTGACTACAAGTCGTTTCGCGTGTTCGGGGCCGAGATGGGCGGCTCGCAGGCGCTGATCTTCGGCGTCTCGCACTTCCTGCCGGGCGGCGGCGCCGGCCCCGACGCTTCTCCGCCGGAGAAGATCTACTACGTTCTGGCAGGGGAGCTGACCGTGATCGTCGGCGGCAAGGAGACGGTAATCAAGCAGGGCGATAGCTGCTACATCGGACCCAACGAAAGCCGCGAGATTATTAACCGCAGCAACGAGGTCTGCACCATCGCGGTGGCCGTGACGATGCCGAAGTGATGGAATCTGCAACGCATCAACACCCACGGTGTCATCGTCCGCGAAAGCGGACGATCCAGTAGCCACCGGGAGTTCTGGATGCTCCGCTTCCGCGGAGCATGACACCGAGCAAGTGGAGTGATCATGTCCGAATCCTTCCTCAAAGACCCGCTGTCGCTGTTCAGCGTCAAGGGCAAGACCGCGATTGTCACCGGCGCGACCGGCGCGCTGGGTGCCATTGCGGCAAAAACACTCGCTGCGGCCGGCGCCAACGTGGTCGTCGCGGCGAACAACGCCGATGGGCTGAAAAAGGTGGCCGCCGAATGTGCCAAGCTCGGCGGCAAGGCCGAGATCGTGGCCAAGCGGCCAAGCTCCGTGGCGAATTGCGAGGCGCTGGTGAAAGCCGCGGTCGATGCGTTCGGCGGTATTGACATCCTCGTCGTCGCGTCGGGCCAGAACAAGGTGTCCAAGATCGTCGATCAGAAGCCGGAGGATTTTCTTGACGTGATGGACGCCAACGTCACGCAATCCTGGCTGATGGCGCGTGCGGCTGCGGCGCAGATGCTCCAGCAGGGCCGCGGCGGCAAAATCATCCTGACCTCGTCGGCGCGTGGTTTGCTCGGCCATCCGGCCGGCTACACCGCCTATTGCGCGTCGAAGTCGGCGATCGACGGCATCACCAAGGCGCTGGGCTGCGAGCTCGGCGGCAACGGCATCACCGTGAATGCGCTGGGGCCGACGGTGTTCCGGTCGCCACTCACCGAATGGATGTTCGCCGACGACGAGCGTGGCAAGACGGTGCGCGCCGGATTCCTGACGCGCGTGCCGAGGGGTCGCCTGGGTGAGCCGGAGGATCTGGCGGGGCCGCTGCTGTTCCTCGCTTCGCAGGCGTCCGATTTCTACACCGGCCACATCCTCTATGCGGATGGCGGTTACACGGCCGGCTAGTTTCGTGTCCTTGCGAAAAGAAACCGGGGTCCCGGGTCTCGCCATAGCGCGCGAAGACGCGCGTGAACGCGCTACCGGCTCGCCCGGGACACGTGTTGAGAGAGCAGCATGAATAAACCCAAAATCTCCGTTGTCGGCGCGGGCTTGATGGGTCACGGCATCGCGCAGGTGTTCGCGCTGGCGGGCCATGACGTCATGATCACGGATTCGCACAAGCCGAATCTCGATACGGTGAAGCAGCGTATCGCCACCAATCTCCGCGACCTCGGGGACGACGAGACGGCCGTCGAGCGCGTCACGCCGGTTGCCGCGATGGCAGATTGCGTGCGCGACGCCGACTACGTGGTCGAGGCCGTGCTCGAGGATATGCCGCTCAAGCAGAAATTGTTTGCGGAGATCGAACAGCATGTGCGGGCCGATACCATCCTCGCCAGCAACACGTCGGTGATGCCGATCACCGAGATCATGCAGGGGTTGCACCGTCGCGAGCGCGCGCTCGGCACGCATTGGTGGAACCCGCCGTTCCTCGTTCCACTGGTCGAGGTGATCGGCACGCAATGGACCTCTCCGCAGGCAATCGACTTCACCATGAAGCTGCATGCCGACGCCGGCAAGAAGCCCGCGCATGTCAAAAAGGACGTGCCGGGGTTCATCGGCAACCGGTTGCAGCATGCGCTGTGGCGCGAGGCGGTGTCGTTGGTCGAGAACGGCATCTGCGACGCCGAGACGGTGGACGCGGTGATCAAGGCGTCGTTCGGGCGGCGGCTTGCAGTCCTCGGTCCGCTGGAAAACGCCGATCTGGTGGGCACCGATCTGTCGCTCGCCATCCACCAGACCGTGCTGCCGGCAATCGACAGCCGGCCCGGCCCATCACCCTATCTCGAAAAGCTGGTGAGGGACGGCAAGCTCGGCTTCAAGTCGGGCGAGGGCTTCCGCAAGTGGAGTGTGGAGGAACAGGCCGCGCTGCGCAGGAAGGTTTTGGAGCATTTGAAGAAGTCACGTGGCTCCTGATTTGCGGCAGACCTGCCCACCAAATGCGGCGCCAATGGCATTTGCGCTCCGCGCCCGTACCGCATATTTTCAGCCGAACGACAGCGGCTGCGGCCGCCACCCGATCCCCAAGGAGCCCGCCATGACCCAGATCCGCTCGATGGCCCAGCCAGTGCAGAAGCGCCCCGGCGAGGTCGGCGTCCACTCGCTCGACGCCTTCAACTTTATGGTCCCCGATCTCGCCCAGGCTGAGAAATTCTACGGCGACTTCGGCCTCAACCTAAAGGAAGAGAACGGCTCGATCTCGCTCTACACCCACGGCCATCCGCACAAGTGGGGCTCGGTCTCGGAAGGCCCGCGCAAGAAGATGCAGTTCGTCTCGTTTGGCTGCTACGAAGAGGACATGCCGAAGTTCCAGGCGCGCATCCAGGAGATGCGGCTCGATCGCCTCGATCCGCCCAAGGGCTTCGAGTCGAACGGCATCTGGCTGCGCGATCCGTCCGGCATGCTGGTCGAGATCCGCGTCGCCGAGAAAAGCTCGCCGAACGAGAAGTCGGCAGTCGATGCCTATGGCGGCAAGCCGAAGATCCAGAACGCGCCGAACCGCAGCAAGGCGCCGCGTGTCAGCCCGCGCCGGCTCGCGCACGTGCTGGTGTTCGCGACCGACATCCCGAAGACCATCGCGTGGTATCGCGACGTGCTCGGCATGCGGCTGTCGGACCGCTCCGGCGACATGATTGCGTTCATGCACGGCATCCACGGCAGCGACCATCACATGATCGCGTTCGTGAAGTCGGACGGGCCGGGCCTGCATCACCTGAGCTGGGACGTCGCCTCGATCAACGACATCGGGCTCGGCGCCAGCCATATGGCCGACAAGGGCTTCAGCAGGGGCTGGGGCCTCGGCCGTCACGTGCTCGGCTCGAACTTCTTCCATTACGTGCGCGATCCGTGGGGCTCCTACGCGGAATATTCCTCCGACATCGACTACGTGCCGGTCGACCACGACTGGCAGGCGCAGGACCATCCGCCGGAGGATTCGTTCTACGTGTGGGGACCGACCCCGCCGGAGGAGTTCGCGATCAATCACGAGATTCTGACGAAGTAAGCTCTTTCGTTGGAATGACACAGCCCGCTGCCGTAAGGCAGCGGGCTGTTGCGTTTTGCGCATTTCCATTTGCGTCCCCGCGATGCTGTAATGGTGACAACATGGGAGGAAGTAGTGCGGCGGCGTGATTTTCTGGGCCTCTCGTTGGGTTTGTGTGGTGCGTCGGGCTTGCCCGCTCTCGCACGTGCGCAAGCACAGGCATTTCCCAACAGGCCTGTGCGTTGGGTGCTCGGCTTCGCTGCCGGCGGCACCACGGACATCCTGTCGCGCATTGTGACGCAATGGCTAAGCGAACAACTCGGCCAGCCTTTCATCATCGATACGCGGCCGGGGGCGGGGACCAATCTTGGCACCGAAAGCGTCATCCGCTCGACGCCGGACGGTTACACCGTTCTGCTCGCCGGCGCGCCAAACGCGATCAACGCGACGCTCTATCCGAAGCTGAGCTTCAATTTCATCCGCGACACTGCGCCGATCGCAGGCATCGCGTCCGTGCCGAACATCATGGTGGTGCATCCATCCGTGCCGGTGAAAACAGTTCCGGAATTCCTGGCATACGCGAAGGAGAACCCAGGCAAAGTTAACATGGCGTCGTCCGGGGTCGGCTCAACACCGCATCTCGCCGGTGAGCTGTTCAAAATGATGACCAGCGTACCCTTGCAGCACGTGCCGTATCGCGGCGCCGCGCAGGCGGTGACCGATTTGTTGTCCGGGCAGGTGCAGCTTTATTTCGTTACCACGCCGGTCTCGATCGAATACATCAAGGCGGGTCGTCTGCGGCCGCTGGCGGCGACGACGGCGCAGCGGCTGCCGGAGTTTCCGGACCTACCAACCGTGGGCGAATCCGTGCCAGGTTACGAAGCAAACGCGTGGTACGGCGTGTCGGCGCCGAAGGACACCCCGCCCGCGGTGATCGAAAAGTTCAACCGCGATGTTAACGCAGCGCTCGCGGATGCCAAGGTAAGGGCGCGGCTGGTCGAACTCGGCTGCACCGTGCTCGGCGGCACGCCGGCCGCATTCGGCAAGCTGATCGCGGACGAGACTGAGAAATGGAGCAAGGTGGTCCAGTTTGCCGGCCTGAAGGCGGAGTGAACCGCCGATGCGGATTGAACGAGGTAAAGCATGACCCTGAAATTCCGCGTCGAGCTGGTCTGGAAGGACGATAAAGATACCGCATCGTCGGTCTATCTCACCGGCGACGGCCGCGTGATCGTGCAGGGCCGCGCCGTCTCGACCGCCGAGCGCGCTGAAATGAAGCTGCCAGCGGATGGCGAGATGATTAGCGTCGACCGCAAGGTGATCCGCGCGATCAAGGAGATGCTGTAAGGCCGCATCCTCGGGCATGACAGCGGTGCATGTGCCTGATATTTTTGAACCGCTCCAAGCTTGCACCGAGGGCACGCCATGTTCCTGCGTAATTACTGGTACGTCGCCGCGAAGGATCAGGAGATCGGGCGCAAGCCGTTCGGCCGCATCATCCTGGGCGAGCCGGTGGTGTTCTTCCGCAGCGAGGACGGTACGCCGATCGCGCTCGAGGACCGCTGTCCGCATCGCCGCCTGCCGCTGTCGATGGGCAAGCTGGTCGGTGACGACGTGCTGCAATGCCACTATCATGGCTTGCGGTTCGACCGCACCGGCGCCTGCGTGCGCGTGCCGGGCCAGGACGCGATCCCGGCGACGGCGAAGGTCAAAACCTATCCAGTGGTCGAGCGCTTCAAGTGGCTCTGGATCTGGATGGGCGATCCGGTGCTCGCGGACCCCGCGCAGATCGTCGACTACCACTGGCTCGACGACCCGAATTGGGGCGCCAAGACCGATTACCTGCACGCCGAGTGCAACTGGCAGCTCGTCAACGACAACCTTCTCGACCTCACGCATCTCGCGTTCGTGCACGAGACCACGATCGGCAACATGGCGCTGGTAGAGCACGCCGCGGTGCGGGTGCAGCGCACCCCGCAGGGCGTGCAGGTGACGCGCTGGATCATCGATCAGCCGGCGCCGCCGACCTTCGTGAAGGTCGGCGGCTTCACTGGCAACGTCGACCGCTGGCAGATCATCGACTACATGCCGCCGTCGTTCATAAGGCTCGATGTAGGCGCCACGCCGACCGGTACCGGAGCGCCGGAGGGCCGCCGCGTCGGCGGCATCCAGATGCGCAACCTCAACGCCATGACTCCGGAGACGGAGTCGACCACGCACTATTTCTGGGGCCAGGCGCACGACTTCCAGCCGCAGAACGCCGAAGTCACCGAGCGGGTGTTCCAGCAGATCAAGACGGCATTCCTGGAGGACGTCTCGGTGTTCTCGGCGCAGCAGAAGCTGATCGCGCTCGATCCGGCCGCGCCGACGACCGATATCAACGCCAACTCGGGCGGCATCCAGGCGCGGCGCATTGTCGACAAGCTTTACAGGGAAGAGCAGGCGATGCGCGCGACCGCTACGGCTGCGGAGTAGCCCGGCGGAAGGAATGACCATGCGCCGCCGAACATTTCTCGCTCTGGGAGCAGCCGCGGTGGCATTTTTGCCGGCGCGCGCCCAGGACAAGTATCCGTCGCGGCCGGTGCGGCTGATTGTTCCTTCGACCGCCGCGGGCGTGCACGACGTGATCGCCCGGCTGTGGGCCGACCGGGTCAAATCCAGCTTCGGTGCGGTGGTCATCGACAATCGCGGTGGCGGCGGCGGGATCATCGCGGCGAACGACGTGGCCCACGCGTCGCCCGATGGTTACGCCCTGCTGCTCGGCAGCACGACGACGCAGGTGCTGGCGCCGACCGGCATGGCGAACCCGCCATACGACCCGATGAAGAGCTTTTCCGCCGCCACGGTGTTTGCCTTCAGCTCGACCGCAATCGTAATCAATCCGGCGGTGCCTGCGACAACGCTCAACGAGCTGATCGAGTACGCCAAGGCCAATCCCGGCAAGCTGTCCTACGGCTCGGCCGGTAACGGCTCCAGCACCAACATGGCGGGCGAATTGTTCAAGCGACTCGCCGGCGGTCTCGACATTGTGCACGTGCCTTACAAAGGGACCGCGCAAGGCCTTGCCGATCTCATCGCCGGCCAGATTCCGATGTTGTCGGTCAACCTCACCGCGCAATACCTGGAGCTCCAGCGAGCCGGCAAGATCCGCATCCTCTCGGTGAATTCGCAGGCGCGGCTGAAGGGCGCCGCCGACCTCCCGACCTCGATCGAGAGCGGCCTGCCCAACATGGTGGCACAGACCTCGTTCGGGATACTCGGGCCGGCCGGCATGCCGCGTCCGATCATCGAGCGCATCAACCAGGTGACGCAGCAGGCGATGGGTGACGCGTCATTTCAGAGCGAATTGGTGAGGGTCGGCTTCGAGCCGATCATGGGAATCGGCGGCGAACAGGCCGCGGCGGTGTTCCAGGACGAACTGGTGCGATGGACGCCGATCATCAAGGCCGGCGCCGGAAAGAGCTGAGCCCTACTTCGTCGCCTTCATATCAAGCAGCTTGGCGATCGAGCCAAGCTGGTCGCGCAGTTGCTTAATGCCGGCGGCGAACTCGGCCGGTGGCTGTCCCGTCACGACCTGACCGGTTGCTTCGAGCCGCTTCGCGATCGTCGGATCGGCGGCGAGTTCGGCTCGCACATCCTGCGCGATGCGTTCGCGAACGGCGAGCGGCATGCCGCGCGGTCCAAAGATGCCGCCCGGACTGTCCATCTCCAGGTTTGGGTAGCCGGCCTCGCGCACGGTCGGCACGTCGGGAACGCTCGGCATGCGCTGCTTGCTGGTCACCGCCAGAATCCGGATCTTGCCGGCCTGCGCCAGCGGCGTGACGATCGCGAGCGACGAAGACAGAAGCTGGATGCGTCCCTCGGCGATATCATTCGGACCCTGCATGATGTCGCGGTAGGGAACCTTGGCGATGTCAAGGTTCATGCTCCTGAGGAAATAGCCGAGCAGAAAGTCGGCGTTGCCGCTCGCCGCCGCCGCGTTGAGCTTTCCGGGGCTGGCCTTCGCCAAAGCGATGAAATCGCGCAGCGTCGGCGTCTTCAGCGACTCCGGGGCGGACATGGCGAGCGCCAGTGACGTGACGCCGACGATCGGCAGCAGGTCGCGGTCGGCGTCGTAGGGCAGCTTCTCGCGCTCGAACGGATGGACGGCGAAGATTCCGACCGGCACCCAAAGCAGCGTGTGGTCGTCGCTGGCGGCGGTGAAGGCGTTGATCGAGACGAGACCGTCGCCGCCTGGGCGGTTCTCGATGACCACGGGCTGATTCCAGCGCTTCGACAGCCGGTCGCCGACCAGCCGCGCGACGATGTCGGTGCCGCTGGCGGGGCCAAACGGGAGGATGAATTTGACGGTGCGCGAGGGGAAGGCTTGCGCGGAGGCGCGTTGCGCAACGCCGACCTCCGCAATCAGAGCAGCGACAAGAATGATCGCAAAACGCAGCATCTGTTGTCCTCCCGCGCAATCCTTGGCGGCCATCATAGCGCATCCGGCTTCCGAGTCTCGGATCGAGCCGCTATCCTGCCGCACGACAAATGGTCGCCGGCGGCGCCCAGTCGAGGTACGGGAGGGATTCATGGAGCGCATACCCCAGCCGATCATGGACAAGCGGGGCGAGCCGCACATGAAGCGGTTCCAGGAGCAGCGCTGGCTGCTCGACAACACCATCCGCTCCAACGGCATCGATTGGGATCAGCCGCGCTCGATCTATATCAGCTCGCCGTGCGGCGCGGAGGGCACCGCCGACATCGCCGGCGTGCGCGAGCGCGTCAAGAAAATGGGCGACATCGCGCCTGCCTTCGAGGCGGTGGCGCGCCGCCGCGAGGCCAAGGCGAAGGCTGCGGAGGAGGCAGGCAGCGAGGTAACCGCGCGCGATAACTATTTCATGGCGGCGGTGTACTGGGGCGCGGCGCAATGGCCCTACGACCAGAACGATGAGGCGAACGTCGCGTGTCATCTCAAGAAGCGCGAGTGCTACACCAAATACGCCGCGATGGCCGACCACAAGGTCGAGGCGGTGTGGATTCCGTTCAAGGACACCGCGCTGCCCGCCTGGTTCCACCTGCCGCCGAACTATAAGGGCGGCAAAATCCCGGTGGTGATCAACGTTCCCGGCATGGATAGCTACAAGGAAATCCAGACCGCGCTCTACGGCGACCGTTTCCTCAACCGCGGCTTCGCCACGCTCAACATCGACGGGCCGGGCCAGTACGAGTCGCCGATGCTCGGCATCTACTTCAGCATGGAGAACTGGGTCGCCACCGGCAAAGCGGTGTGCGACTGGCTTGCCAAGCGTCACGAGGCCGACATGAGCAAGGTCGTGCTGTCGGGCACCAGCTTCGGCACGTTCTTCGGCACGCTGGCGGCAGCGCACGAGCCGCGCATCTCGGCCGCCGCGGTGATGTCGGTCTGCCACGAACCGGGCTGCCACACGATCTTCCAGGAGGCATCGCCGACCTTCAAGAAGCGATTCATGTACATGTCGGGCATCACCGACGAGGCTGAGTTCGACAAGATGCGCGCGGGCATGACCTGGGAAGGCCATGCCGACAAGGTGAAGGTGCCGTACCTCTGCGTTGCCGGCGAGTTCGACGAGTTGTCGCCGGTCGAGCATTCGTTCCGCCTGGTCGATGCGGTGAAAGGGCCAAAACGGATCGTGGTCTACCAGGAGTTCGCGTCACTCGGTCGGCAATGTCGCCGCCGCCAATCTCGGGCCGTTCCCGCAGATCCTGGTGGCGGACTGGCTCACCGATCGCGTCGCCGGCAAGCCGATGGCGAACGAGCATTGGTATATCCGCTCGACTGGGCAGATCGAAAAGAAGCCGCTCTGATCGCCGGCGAGCTCGTTTCCCGGACCTTCGCTCGCTTGCGCTCGCTCGTCCGGGAGGGCGTCTATCAATCCTCCGGCTGCATCTCGCGTCCCGCGCGGGCGCACCAGTTTTCCCAGGCGCGATTGATGCCATAAGGGCCGGTGCGGGCGATCACTTCGTCGACCTCGCCCTTGTGCAGGAACTGGATTTTGCCCATCTGCATCGCCTGCGCCTGCAGCTTGGCGTTCAGCTCCAGATAGATCGACACATAGACCGCGTGCCGGATCGAGAAGCCAGCCACCACCGCGCCATGACCGCGCATCAGCGCGGTGCGGCCCCTGGAGAGCCGCTTGGCGAGGTCGCGTCCCATCTTCATGTCGGACACCAGCAGTGCGGTGTTGCCGAACTTGTCGTGCGAGTCCCACAGCGGCACGTCGTGGCCGATCGAGGCGCACATGTGCAGCAGCGGCTTCATCTTTTTGCCAGTGATGCCGAACGGGATAGTGCTCGGCGAGTGATTGTGTACGACCGAGATCACGTCCGGGCGGGCTTCGTAGATCGCGCCGTGGATGAAGCGCTCGAGATACGGCTTGCGGTCCTTTGCATCGATCGGATCGCCATCGAGAGTGAATTCCATGATGTCGGCGGCCTCGATGCGGCCGGGTGCTCTGGCACGCGACAGAAGGTAACGGTCCTTGTGCTTCGGGTGGCGTACGCTGATGTGTCCGAATGAATCGACGATGTCTTCGCGCGCCAGGATGCGGTTGGCGGTGACGATCTCTTCGATGATGTCGAACTTCTTAGCCATGATTGTTTCCTCTTTTTTGAATGGTCAGATCGTATGTCCGGTCGCCATCGCGGCGAGGTGTTGTGGCTCGGCTGGTGGCTGATTTCCGCGCCAGACGATGTGCATGTCGGGGCGAAGCAGGATGAAATCGCGCGCGTAGATGTCGCGCGCCGCCGGGTCCGGCACGTCCAAAACCTGGAATGGCGCGCCGATCGCGGCAAATGCCTTTTGCAACGCAGACGCGTCATGCCTGGCGCCGCCGATCTGCAGCAGCGTGTAGCCGTCGCCGATCCGGTCCTGCATGGCGTCGCCGCCCTCGAGCCAGACGTGCGGCAGGCGCACGCCGGGTGATGTCGACGGCTTGTATTCGATGAAATCATAGGGCGGAGGGTCGCCGGGCTCCGATGCGATCAGCGGCGAGACGTAAAAGTAGCCGAGCTCGGCGCCGATCATCTCGTTCGACTTGCGCTGCTCGACGTCGGCGAGCGCGACAAGACGGGCACGCTCGGCCGTGTTGGCAGGCGCGTTGTAGTCGATGCCGGCTTTGATCTGAGAACGCCATTTGCGTCGGCCGGTCGAGGCAAAGCGCGAGGCCGCGACGTTGTTGCGGCCGACCGGACGGCGCTCCGTCTCGTAAGACTGGAGCAGGCCAGGTCCGCCCCAGCCCTGGAGCGTCGCCGCGAGCTTCCAGCCCAGATCGACGGCGTCGCCGACGCCCGAGTTCATGCCGAGCCCGCCGGTCGGGATCATCAGGTGCACCGCGTCGCCGGCGAGGAACACGCGGCCAGCGGCGAAGCGATCGGCCAGCAGAAGATTCTGCCGCCATTCGCCGACCCACTGCATCTCGTATGGGAGCGGCATGGCGATGGCCTTCTCGAACATCGCCGCCATGTCCTCGTCCTTCTCCACCACGGAATGCAGCGTGAAGTGCCGGGTGTCATCCTGCAGGATGAGTTGCGTCGCCTGGGTGTCGACGACGTGATAGTGGCGGCCCTTGCCGATTGGAATCCGTTCGAACAGCTCGTCGCAGCGATAGAGCGCCTGACGAAGCTGCAGGATGTTGCCTTCGCCCTGCAGCGCAATGCTGAGCTGCTTGCGCACGCCGCTGGCGCCGCCGTCGCAGCCGGCCAGATATTGCGCGCCGATGTGCTCGGTGGTGCCGCTTTCGTTTTTGATTTCTGCCGTGACGCCCTGCGCATCCTGTGCGAACGACACGAACTCGCAGCCGTAGCGAACCGTTACATTGGGGTCGGCGTCGATCACCGATTTGAGCAGTGGCTCGACCGTGTACTGCGAGATGAGCTGGTAGGGCTCGAGCGGCAACGTGCCGTCGTTGCAGGCCGCGATCTGCCGCTTCGCCTCGGCAACCGAGGGATAGGGCAGACGCAGCAGCGGCGGATCGACCAGCGAGGTGACGATGAACACGTCCATTGGCACGTCGGCCGGCAGTCCGGCCGAGCGGAAGCGCGCGGCCAGCCCCATGCGGCGGAAGATTTCCATGCTGCGTGCGTTGCAGCGCTCCATCTTCGGCAGGCGCTGCGGCGCGTCCTTGCGTTCGATCAACGTGCAGCGCACGCCGCGCCGGCCGAGATCGAGCGCGAGGGTGAGCCCGACCGGTCCGGCGCCGACGATCAGAACCTGGGTGTCCATGCGCGGGCGGGAATCCGTCTCAAGCCAAAGCGCGATATGCTTTGTAGAGCCATAGCAAATTCGTGGCGCGGGGCATTGCGGGGCGGGCATGACGGATTGGATCGGCCGGATGTGGCGAGGCGAGATCGGGCTGGCTCGGGCGTTCTGGGAATACGCCATCGTGGTCGGCACGTTCGCCCATTTGGTTACGACCGGCCTTGCCTACGGCGCGTTCGTGGCCGGCGCGCCGCTCTGGCTTGCGGCGGTGATATTCTTCCTCGCCGCGCCGTACACGGTTCTGGTCACGGTTGGAGTGTGGCGCAGCGCGGAGCGTTACCGGGGCCCGGCGAAATGGGCGCATGCCGCGCGGATCGGCGTCGTGGTCTGGGCGATCGCGTCGTTGGTGCTCTGATCAGGCGGCGCGCAGCGCGGGCATCACCTCGCGCCCGAACAGCTCGATCGAGCACAGCATTTCATCGAGCGTGAGGTCGCCGAACGCCATCTGCCCGACCACATAGTTGCATCCGCTGTCGGCGAGCTGCGGCTTCAGGAACGCCATCACTGTCTGCGGCGAGCCGGCAATCGCCTGGCCTTGCGCGATCAGCGCGTCGAAGCTTTCCGCGCGCAGCGGCGAGCCCACCTGCGTGCCGTGCATGTCATGCAGGTAGGTGAAACTGTGACGCCAGCGCAGATAGGCCCGGCGCGCAGTGGCGAGCGCCGCATCATCCGTGTCCGCCACCACGATAAATCGCACCATGCCCATCTTGGGCAGCGGCGCGGCATCGGCTTGCGCCTCGCGCCACACGTCACGATAGCGCGCGACGATGGCGCGGGTCGCCGCCGGCATGTCATTGGTGACCATGTGCAGGCCCTTGCGGGCGGCGCGCTCGGCGCTGTCCGGCGAATGTGCGCCGTACCACAGCGGCGGATGCGGCTTCTGCAACGGTTCGATCTGCAGCGGCACGCCGTCGAACGCATCGTAGTTGCCTTTGAAGCTCAGCTCCTTCGAGTTGAACGCCTTCAGGATCAGCTCCAGCCGTTCGGCGTAGATCTGCTGGCGCTCCTCGGCATTCTGGCCGTAGTAGGAAATTTCGTAGGGCACGGAGCCGCGGCCGAAGCCGATCTCCAGCCGGCCGCCGCTGATGTGATCGAGCATGCAAATTTCCTCGATCATGCGGAGCGGGTGGTGCACCGGCAATGCATAGACGAAGGTACCGAACCGCAGCCGCTTGGTGCGCTGCGCGATCGCAGAAAGGAACACGCTCGGCGAGGGCGCTAAGCCCAGCGGCGTGAAGTGGTGTTCGGCGACGTGGTAGGCGAAGAACCCGGCGCGGTCGAACGCCTCGATGACCTTCAGCCGTTCCTCGTAATAGTCGGCAAATGGCAGGTCGTTGCGGTCGAGATGGTCGAAGATGCCGAATTCGAGGGTCATTCCTGCCACTCGATGTGCGCCTTGATCGCCTGGCGCGCTTCGTCGACCCAGCCGTGCGGCTTGGCCTTTTCGATCATTGCGGTCAGGTTCTGCTGCCACACTGGGTCCTGCGCCACGCCATCCCAGCGCCGCAGGGCTGCTTCGGAAATCCATGCGGTCTTGTCGTCCGGCAACTCGGCGATGCCGGCGAGCGACTTTCGCGTCGCGTCGATCTTCGCCGGGTTGCCGGTCACCACCAGCTTGAAGGCGCGGAAATTTTCGTGGTCTTCAAGCGTGACGGTGCTTGTTGCTGATACTTTGACGAACACGGGCGGTCTCCTATGCGAACGGCCGTTCGCCATTCGGCGTCGGAATCTCGAAGCCGTTCAGGACGGTCGAGATCATGCTGTAGATACCCGCAATGGTGATGATCTCGATGGTCTTCTCCAGCCCGAACTGTGTGAGCAGGCCCTGGTAGGCGTCGTCGCTCAGTTTTCTGTTTTCGAGCAGCGACTTCACCGCATCGTGGATCATGGCGTCTTCAGGATTCGCGAGGTTCGGCTTCTTCTTGGTGCGGATCGCTTCGATCGCGTCGGCTGAGAGTCCGACGCTCTTTGCCGTCTCCTCGTGCGCCGCCCAGGCGTAGGACGCCGTCCAATGGCTCGCCACGGTCATCACGATCAGCTCGTACTGGCGCTTCTCCAGCTTGCCGTTGTCGCGCACCGAATTGACTAGCCGGTTGGCGGCATCGGCGATCGGCGGGGTGCGCAGCCAGACGCCGAACGGCCCGCTGACGCGCGGCCGCGAACGGCTGACCGCTGCATAGATTGTCTTCTGCTCGGGAGTGAGGTCTTCCATCTTAGGGGGATCGAGACGGGCCACGGCGTTCCTCCGGGTTGTTATTTCAGCGGCCTGTCGCCGGCCGGCGTCGGCACATCGAAGCTCTTCAGGAAAATTCCGACCATCGCATAGTAACCCACGGTGCTGACCAGATCGACCGTGCCTTCGATGCCGAACTGCGCGATGGCGCGGTCGTAGGTGGCCTGGCTCAGCTCCTTGGTCTGCATCAGCTCGGTCGCGACATCGTATACGACGCGCTCGTCGTCGCGTTTCAACTCAGGCTTGCGGTTATCGCGGATCGCGGCGACCACGCCGGGCGAGACGCCCGCCGCCTCCGCCGCCGGCGCGTGCGACGACCAGGCGTATTGCACCGACCAGGCGCGGCATACGGTGATCACCGCCAGCTCGAACAGACGGCGGTCGAGCTTGCTGCTGTCGCGCAGCGCCACGCCGAATGCATTGGCGTGCTCGGCGAGCGCCGGGTTTCGCAGCCAGATGGTGAACGGGCCACGCACGTTCTTTCGGGCGCCGGAGATCGCGGCGGCGACGCGCTGCTGCTCTGCCGTCAGTGTCGCGGGATCGAGGGGCGGGGCGCGCGACATTGCTACCCGTTGAGGGGCGCCAGCGCCGGCCGGCCGCGGATCAGGTCGGCGGCCTTCTCGGCGATCATCATCACCGGCGCGTTGATGTTGCCGCTGACCAAGTCGGGCATCACCGAGGCGTCGACCACCCGCAGCCGCTCCACGCCGTGCACGCGGCACTCCGCATCGACCACCGCCATGTCGTCGCCACCCATTTTGCAGGTGCCCATCGGATGATGGAGCGTGATCGCGGTCTCGCGGATGTGCGCGTCGATCTCGGCTTCGGAGCCGACCGCCGTGAGCGCCTTGGCGATGAACGGCGCAACGCTCGGCTTGCCGAGGATTTCGCGCATCAGTTTGACGCCCTCGCGCAGCGTCTGCCATTCTCGGTCGGTCGACATGAAATTCTGCTTGATGCGGATCGGGGCGCCCGGATCGGCGGAGGCGAGCGAGACCTCGCCGCGGCTTTCCGGATGCAGCATGACGATGCGGCCGCCGAAGCCGTCGTCGAACGGCTGCTTGAATGGCTTGAGGTACGGTCCCGCGGTGAGTGGTGCTCCGGCGAGCAGGAGCTGAATTTCGGGCACCTGGGCGCCCGTGTTCACCTTGGCAAACGAGGCGACACCGCCCGGAATGTCGGCGGCGATGCCGCCGCCGCCGAGAAAATAGGTCTTGGCAAGCTCAATCGCGATGCGATCGAGCCGCATGGCGTTGTGCACGGCGCCCGCGGGCTCGGCGCGGCGGAATGCGAGCTGCACCGTGACGTGGTCCTGCAAATTCTTGCCGACGCCTTTGAGCGGCACCTTGCTCTTGATGCCGTGTCCGCGCAGCGCGTCAGGATCGCCGATGCCGGACAGCATCAGCACCTGCGGCGAGTTGATCACGCCGCCGGCCACGATGACCTCGCGGCTGGCACGCGCCACGGTGGTCTCGCCGCCCTTGCGGTACTCGACGCCGACCGCGCGGCCGGCTTCGATCAGCACGCGAGATACCAGCGCGTTGACCTCGACGGTGAGATTGCCGCGCGCCATCGCCGGGCGCAGATAGGCGACCGCTGCGCTGCAGCGTCGCCCATTGCGGATGGTGTTCTGGTTGCGGCCGATGCCAGAGTTGTCAGGACCGTTCAGATCGTCGTTCCACTGAAGCCCGGCGTCCTTGGCCGCCTCCACATAAGCGTCGACCAGCGGCTCGTTGAACGTGGAGAAACGCACGCTGAGCGGCCCCTCGCTGCCGCGATAAGGGCTCGGCGCGCCCTCCCAGGTTTCCTGCTTGCGGAAATACGGCAGCGCGTGGGCGTATGACCAGGTCGGGAGCTTGTGCTGATCCGCCCAGCGGTCGTAGTCGCCGCGATGGCCGCGCGAGTAGGTCATGGCGTTGATCGACGACGAGCCGCCGATCACCTTGCCGCGGGCGCATTCGATCTTGCGGCCGTTCATCTGCGGCTCGGGCTCGGTGAAATACATCCAGTCGTGCAGCCGGCGCGTCAGGATGCGGCCCCAGCCGAGCGGAATGTGGATCCACGGGTTGCGGTCCCAGCCGCCGGCTTCGAGGATGAGAACCTTGACGTCCGTGTCCTCGGTGAGGCGATTGGCGAGCACGCAGCCGGCCGAGCCGGCGCCGATGATGATGTGATCGTAGGTCCTTGCGGGGGAAGGCATGGGACGCGAAGGCTAGCGGTTGACCGCTGGCCCGCGCAAGGCATGGTATATTGACGGGGAGGGGCAGCAATGCAGCAGCACGACATCAAGCAGGAATTGGTCGACGCCATCCGCATGTTGGAGCACGCGGAGTACATCGACCACAACGGCCACTGCAGCGCGCGGCGCGACGCCAGTTCGTTCTACATCAACTCCGGCGCCTCGATGCGCGCGAGCCTGACCGTCGAGGACATCGTCGCGGTTGATCTCGACGGCAGACCGATCGACGGCGGCAACATCAAGCCGCCGCTCGAGTTCCCGATCCACGCCGAGGTCTATCGGGCTCGGCCCAAGGTCAACGCGGTGTTCCACACCCATCCGCAATGGTCGACCTACCTCACCATGACCGGCACGCCGCAACAGGTGGTGTACGCGCAGGCCTCATTGCTCGGCGACATGCCGGTGATGAACTCGCCGATGTCGGTCAACACCCGCGAGATGGGCGAGAAGATGGTCGCCGTCATGGGCGACAACCCCGTCGTGATGCTGAAGGCGCACGGCGTCGTGGCGGCCGGGGAAAATATTCTTGAGTGCTTCGCCTATGCCGCCTACGTCGAGGAGAACGCGCGCCGGCAGTACATGGCGATGCAGATCGGCGACCCATACGTGTTCAGCGATGAGGAGCAGGCGGCCTGCCGGCAGAAACTCCGGTCGCCGTCGCTCTTCAAGAAAACCTGGGACCATTATCGTTCCCAGATTTCCTGAAAAGTTCCCTCGAATCCGCAGATTTCCAGAGTTTTCCCCGGGTCTACCGCTTTTCCTCCACATTCCGGTCGCGATTTACCGGCATCTCTGCGCCGGTCGAGGGGATACCTCAAAAAATTACACAGGGGCGGGTGCGTCACTCGATGCGCGCCTGCAGAGGCGGTGCTGGGCATGGGGCGGCTTTTCGTCTGCGCGCTATTCTTTTCGCTTGTGTCCACCGAAGCGTGGACTTTCACGACAGCCGACACGACAGACGATTTGACGCCCGCCGCGCTTGCACCGGCCAAGACCTCTTTTGCCTATCGTGTCCGCCATAGCTGGAACCCGCTGCCGGGTCCGGCGCTCAACGCCATGTGGTTCAACGGCGAGGACCGTGACCTGCCGCGCGAGACGGTCGCCGAGCCGATCGTCGTGATGCCGGCGCACACCGCACGGCCCACGCCGAGCCGCAATGCGTTGTGCAGCCACGCCGCCGCGATGGCGGCCGAGCACGACCTGCCGGTGCCGTTCTTTGCCAACCTGATCCAGCAGGAGAGCGGCTTCAAGTCCCACGTGGTGAGCCCGGCCGGCGCGCAGGGCATCGCGCAGTTCATGCCGCGCGTGGCGCGCGCGTACGGCCTGGAAAATCCGTTCGATCCGCTGCATTCGCTGTCGGTATCGGCCAAATTCCTCAGTGAGTTGCTTGGTCAGTTCGGCAATATCGGTCTCGCCGCCGCGGCATACAACGCGGGTCCCAGGCGGGTGCAGGACTGGATGGCCAAGCGCGGCAAGCTGCCGGAAGAGACGCGCAACTACGTGCGTAACATCACCGGCCATCCCGCCGAGCGTTGGGCGCGGGTCAACGCGAGAACCCAGGATACCCGGCTGCCCGCGCATGCGCGCTGCCCCGACATGCCGGTGATCGAGGTCAGCGTGCCGGAGGCCGCCCCGATTAGGGTCGCGAAGAACGGCGCCAAGGGGAAGGGGACCAAGTTGGCGTCCAAACCTTCTCAAGCCAAGCCCTCCGAAGCCAAGTCCTCCGAAGTACGGGTTGCAGACGCATCGGGCGAATTGCCGAAGCTTGCCGCCGCCAAGGCTGTCGGTCCCAAGCTCGCCGCAGCGAAGTCGTTCACGCTCGCGTCGGCACAACCCGGGAAGACGGTTGCGGTGATCAGCGGCGGAAAGATCAAGATCATGGCGGCGGAAAAGGGCAAGAAGCCCGCGCGAACCAACGTCGCCGCAAAAGAAGCCAAGCCGGCGGCCAAGGCCGCAACCAAGATCGCCGCCAAGGTTCCAGCCAAGGCCGAGACCAAGGTCGCCGCAAAGGCGGCCGCGAAATCGAAGCAGGTCCCCGGCAAGCGCGTGAAGCTAGCCGCCGCCCGTTAGCGGTCCCGGCCGGGAAATCGCGGCATCCACCTCCCATCGCCAGAATTGATGTAGCATCGGCGCAAGCCGGGCGTGGCTGACAATGCCGCAAGACCCGGTCCAGGGAGGCCGCCTTGCGCATCCGATCGATCATTATTGCCGTCGCCGCCGCACTGGCGTTCACTGCCGCCGCCAACGCGCAGGACTATCCGTCGCGCCAGGTGACCATCGTGGTGCCGTTCGCGGCCGGCGGGTCGGTCGACATTGTCGGCCGATTGGTGGCGCAAAAGCTCACCGAGCGGCTGGGAAAGCCCTTCATCGTCGAGAACCGCCCGGGCGCGGGCACCGCGACCGCGACCACCGCCGTCGCGAAGTCCCCGCCAGACGGCCACACGCTGCTGTTCGCGCCGAGCGGCACCTATGCGATCAACCCGGCACTCTACAAACAACTCGCCTACGATCCGCTCAAGGACCTGACGATGGTGGCGCTGGTAACGCGCGACCCGCTGGTGCTGGTGGTCAATCCGTCGCTGCCGGTGAACTCGGTGGCTGATCTGGTCAAATACGCCAAGGACAATCCGGGCAAGGTTTCGTTTGCGGCGACCGGAGCGGGAACCTCGTTGACGCTGCTCGGCGAATTGCTGAAGTCCGTCGCCAAGATCGACATCGTGTCGGTGAACTACCGCGGCGGCGCGCAAGGCTTGCAGGACGTGATCGCGGGACAGGTGCACATGATGTTCTCCGATCCGGCCTCGGGTATCGTGCAGGCCCAGGCCGGCAAGGTGCGCGCGCTCGGCGTGTCGTCGGCAACGCGCCTTGCCGTCGCCCCGAATATTCCGACCATCACAGAAGGCGGGCTGCCGTTCGCGATCGAATCGTGGGAAATGCTGGCGGCTCCGGCCGGGACTCCGGAGCCGATCGTAACGAGGATCAACGCCGAATTGCGCGCGGTGATGGCATTGCCCGACATCCAAAAGCAGCTCAACGAGCGCGGTCAGATTCCAGTGATCAGCCCGCCGCCGGGAGAGCTTGAAGCGTTCGTGAAAACCGAGATGCAGCGCTGGGGCGACATCGTGCGCGCGGCGGGGCAGGCGGGGTCGCTGTAGCTACAGCGTCGCCTCGATTATCCCGCGCAGCTCCGGCGTCACCTGCGGCTCGATGCCGAACCAGGCCTGCCATGCCGGCGGCGCTTGGTTGAGCAGCATGCCGAGCCCGGGCACGACGCGGTTGCCCCGCGCCAGCGCCATGTTGAGCAGCGGTGTCATGATCGGATTGTAGACGATGTCATAGACGATGGCGTGCTTGGGCAATTTGTCGAGCCGTAGGTCGAGCGGCTGCTGCCCGATCATGCCCTGGTTGGTCGCGTTCACCAGGAGCGCCGCTCCATCGAGGATGTCGTGACGCTCGTCCCAGCGGAACGCCTTGCATGGCGCGCCCAAGTCGCTCGCAACAGCAAGCGCGCGCTCGTGGGTGCGGTTGGCGATGCGGATTTCCGTCACGCCGGCATCGGCCAGCGCCCAGATCGCGGTGCGAGCCGCGCCGCCGGCGCCGATGATCGCCATCGGCCCGGCGTCAGGCCGCCACTCCGGCTGCATCTGCCGGATGTTCGCGATGCAGCCGTATGCGTCGGTGTTGGTGCCGAATAGCGAGCCGTCGGGCCGCACCACGACCAGGTTGATCGCGCCGATGCCGCGGCCGACCGCGTCGATCTCCGCCATGTCCTGCATCGACGTCTGCTTGTGCGGGATGGTGAGGTTGACGCCAGAGAAGCCGAGCGCGGGCAGGGCGCGCAGCGCGATGTGGATGTCCTCCGGCTTGACCGCGAGCGGCACGTAATTGCCGTTCAGGCCGTGCTGCTTGAACCAGTAATTGTGCAGCATCGGCGAGCGCGACTGGTGGATCGGCCACCCCATCACGCCGGCGAGCAGGATGCGGTCTTTCAGCGGGGTCACGCCGCGCGCACGTTGGCCTTCGGCAGCAATCCGGCCTGCACCAGCGCCTGGCGGATGCGCTCGATCTCGGCGCGCTCGATCTTGACCAGCGGCGGGCGCACCACGGCGCGCTGCATCTTGCCCATCAGCACCAGCGCCTCCTTCATGCGGTTGTGCATGTCCACCCACGGCTGCGCGTAGAAGATGCTGGCGAGCGGATAGATGCGGTCGTTGATCGCCTGCGCCTGCTTCAGATCGCCGGCCTGCACCGCCTTGAACAATTTCGCCTGCAGATCGGGGATCACGCTGCCCGAGCCCGAGAGCAGGCCCCTGCAGCCGAACGACAGCGACGCCATCAGCCACGAGCTCTGCGTCGACAGCACGTTGAACGGCCGCGATAGGTTCTGCAGCGTGCGGACGTGCCACTCGTGCTGTTGCGGGGTGCCGGCCCAGTCCTTGATCGCCTGCAGGGTCGGAATCTGGTCGATCATCTTCAACAGCGTGTCGTTCGGATATCCCTGGCCGGTCGCCAGCGGATACTGGAACGCGATCAGCGGCAGATCCGACGCGCCGGCGATGTGCTTGAAGTGCTCGATCGCCATCGCCGGATTTTGCCCCATCGTGAACGGTGCCGGCGGGAACACCAGCAGTGCCGATGCGCCGCCCTCGGCGGCCGCCTTGGCAATGCGTGCCGCCTCGAGCGAGCCGTCGGCCCAGATGCCGTGCACGATCGGCGTCTTGGCGCCGATCTCGTCCTGCGCGATGGCGTGGATGCGCTTCTGCTCGTCGAACGTGCAGGAAGCCACTTCGGTCGAATGCGCGTTGATGGTGATGGCGGAGATGCCATCGGTCGCGCACACGTCGCGCAGGTGCTTGCGGAAGCCCGCCTCGTCGATCGAAAGGTCCTCGTTGAACGGCAGCAGGACGGCGGGGATGACGCCGTGCGGGAGGTAATTGTTGTGGCGAGGCATGCAGGTCTCCTGGGCTTCCGTGCGGTCCATTATAGCAGCATTCGGCGGCTGCTGCGCTACAATGGAACGCTGCGGATTTGGCCGGTCTCTTGTTCGGTGGACTGCGTTTTCCGCGTGCCGGACGAATCGGAGTTCATGAGCCAGGGCCGCAGACTATCGCTTGCGAACATATTCAAGGGCGGCGCGCACCTGGTGCGCCGCATGCCGTCGCTCGCGGTCGTCACCGCGATCAGCGCGTTGCTGGAGCCGTTTCTGCCCGACCGGAGCACGTTCAACCGGACCTTAGAACGCTCGGCCTGGGATTCGCTGATCGGGATGTTCGAGATATCCAATCTCCATCTCACGGCGCTCGGCGCAGCTCTGGTTCTGTTCCAGGCCCTGCTGGCCTGCTGGTTCACCAAGGTTGCGTTCGAGATCGAGGAAGCACGCGCGTTGTCGACGGGGGCCTTCCTGCACTTTGTCGCCCGCTTTCTGTGGACGACCGTGCTGCTGTATGCGGCGTTTGGCACTGCGGCGTTTCTGTTCGCATTCCTGCTGTCCGTTTTGATTTTCCCCCATTCTCCAATGGCCGAGAAGGTCATGTTCCTGGGAACGGGCGCGATCGTCTTCCCGGCATCGACCATGTTGCACGCGTTTTCGGTCTACTGGGTTTACGCCAAACCATCTCTGCTCGATGCGTACCGAGCCGTCGTGTCGTCGGTGATGGCGTATGGCCTGACAGGTTATGCCTTCTTCGTCTTCACGATTGGGATCCGGCTTGCCGGCGTGGCGGCATGGTATGCGGTGCTGTCGTCGCCGATCTATTATCCGGTGCGGTTGGGGCTGGCGGCCGTGATCCTGGCCATGGTGACCATGTTCCTGCGCGGCATCCGGTTTGAATTTCAGTATCTGCACGAAGCGAACCGTGACCCCAATCATCAAGGATGGATCGCCCGGCGCCGGCACGGGTAATTTGCGCTACACTACCCGGCGATCGACAGGTCAATGTCCTGGGAGAAACAACGATGCTTCGCCGCCGCGAATTCCTGCATCTGGCCGCTGGTGCCGCCGCGCTTCCCGTATTGTCCGGCGTTGCGAGCGCGCAGGCCTACCCGACCCGGCCCATCACCATGACCGTGCCCGTCCCGGCCGGCGGCGCGCTCGACACCAATGCACGCCTGGTCGCCGAGGGGATGCGCGCTGCGCTCGGCCAGCCGGTGGTGATCGAGAATGTGACCGGGGCGGCGGGATCGACCGGCACGGGGCGCATCGCGCGCGCGACCCCAGACGGCTACAGCATCCTCTACGGCGCCAACGTCACGCACGTCCTCAATCCCGCGGTGCTGAATCTGAACTATGACGTGGTCGCCGACTTCGAGCCGATCGCGCTGATCGGCAACACGCCGTGGCTGTTCGCCGTGAAGAACGACCTGCCGGTGAACAACCTGAAGGAATTGATCGCGTGGCTGAAAGCCAATCCCGACAAGGCGACGTTCGGCACAGCGGGTCAGGGCAGCCCTTCGCATATCGGCGGCGTCCTGTTCCAGAACGTCACCGGCACGCGCTTTCAGTTCATTCCCTATCGCGGCACCGCGCCGGTGATTCCGGATCTGGTGTCCGGGCAGATCGACATGGCGATCCTCGACCCGATCACCTCGCTACCGCAGTTCCGCGGCGGCCGCATCAAGATTTTGGCTGTGATGGGGAAGAAGCGCGGCTCCGGCTCGCAGGACATTCCGACCGGCGACGAGGCCGGCGCGCCCGGCGTTTACACCGAGCCATGGCAGGGCATGTGGGCGCCCAAGGGCACGTCCAAGGACGTCATCGCGAAGCTCAATGCCGCAGTGGTCAGCGCGCTCAGCGATCCGGGGATCCGCAAGAAGTTCGCGGAGCAGAGCTATGAGCTGACGCCGCGCGAGCAACTGACGCCGGAGCATCTCGCCCAGTTCCACAAGGCCGAGATGGACAAGTGGTGGCCGATCATCAAGGCGGCGGGCATCAAGGGCGGCGGGTGAGCGGCACGTCGGCTTTTGAGCATGGCGGATGTCGGTCTGCTCCTTAGCGGCTCGTCCGCGGTCTCGACTAATCCTTGCGATCCTCACGCTTGAGCCGGGTTGTATGCTTGAAACGGGCATCCTTGGCCGTTTCGCCGTAGCGGGCATCCCAGACGGTAACGATCAGTGCGCCGGCTTGCGTTTCTATCGATGCGAGCGGGAGGCGGGACCAGTAGAGGAAATCCGCCATGCGCTGATCGGACCGAGCGGCCCTCGCCACCGCCTCGTCGTTCATGTTGCTCGCGGTCAGAGCGAAGTCGGCTCGGAACTCAGGGGTGGGCGTCCAGCGAACTTCGCCAAAGCCATAGTGGTCGCCGCGCCGGAAGACGATCCGGCGCTGGAACGGATTGACGGGACCGGGGATCGCCACGACTTCGTCCACCGGGCCCAGGCCGCGTTGCTCGACGGCGCGTGCGGTCATCCATTCCGCGTGGGTGCTGGCCGCCACCATCCATCCGATATAGGCAGAGGCAACAACTAGGCTTGCGAGTGCGGGCAGGCTCGGCCGCGGCGAAGCCTTCCGGTAGCGGCGGTGCGACGCCCACACGCCGGCCCCCAGCACGGTCCAAAGCCAGAGGTCGATGATGAAGACACTGTCGCCGTAGAACCAGCGGTCGGAGAACGGCATCAGGAAGCGGAGGCCGTAGGTGTTGAGAATGTCCAGCAGCGGATGCGAGACGGCGCCGATATAGGCAAGCAGGAGCAGGGGGCCGAACCGCACGGGCAACCTGTCCCCAGGCCGGGTGCCGCGCCGCATTTGCCAGCGGTCGAAGCCAAGAACGGCGGCGGCGACAAGAGGCGGGAACAGCAACAAGGCGAGCGGTCCGTGCGTCCATCCGCGCCGCCAGACCAGATGCTTGTCGATCAGCATAGCCACGGCGTCGACATCAGGAATGTTCGCCGCCACGATGAGCGTGAGGAGGCCGAGACCGGTCTTCTTCTTCAGCCCCGCATATCCAAGCGCGGCGCCTGCGAGGCTGTGGGATAAGTTATCCATTCCGTTTCGCTGCAGTCGCTCGGTGGCCGGCGAAGTTGAATTCGCTGCCAGGGCTAAATCCTCACGTCCGTCATGATCCCCTTCGGGAAAATCTCCTCCGGCGTGGCGCGGCGGTGCGCGATACCCTGCTCGTGGGTGTAGCGCAGCATCTGCTCCCAGGTCGGGCGGTTCTCCTCGATGCCGAACGGGAACGTGTCGCCGCCGAACTGGGCGGCCATCTTGCGCATGTAGGTTGGCAGCCATGCCACCGGATAGCGCGACACTGCGGGGTCCATCAGCCGCTCGACGCTGCGGCGCTTCGATTCGTTGAACGCGTTGTAGAGGTTGCGCGCCACCCAGGGGTTTTCCGCCAGCACGCGCTTCTGCAGCGCGATGATGTGCATGATCGGCCATACTTTGGTTCGCGCGTAATACTTCTCCTCCATCTCCCAGAAGTCGGGATAGAGCCGCGCCACGTCGGGGTGGTTGTGGCGGAAGCAGTCGGGCGGCCGCGCGATGATGGCGCAGTCGATCTCGCCCTTCGCGAGCATGTCGCTCAGCGACTTTTCCTTGACGCGGGTGAGCTTGACGCCCTTGGGCAAGGAGAGCTCGACCTTCTCGATGCGGCCGGCCTCGTTGGTGCCGGCCTGCACCCAGTGGACGTCCTTGAGGCCGACGCCGTGCTCGTCGTTGAGCCAGCCGCGCATGTAGACCGCGGCGGTGTGCGCCCATTCCGGCGAGCCGACCTTCTTTCCTTTCAGGTCCTTGGCGGTTTTGATCTTGCTCTTCTTGTTGACGTAGAACGACGAGAAGCGGAACAGCCGCGAGCAGACCACCGGCAGGCCGATGATGTCGGAATCCTTGCGCGTCACCTGCGCGCAGAATTTCGCGAACGACAATTCGGCGGCGTCCCATTCGCGGTTGAAGGTGAAGCGCGCGAAAATCTCGTGATGGCCGAGCATCGACCAGGTGGTGCTCGATGCCCGCGGCCTGCACGGTGCCGAGCCGGAAATCGCGGAAATGGTCGTAGTCGGTGGTTGCGATCGAAAGCTTCAGCCGCGCCATGGGTCCCGTCCCGGTGCCGGCGCGACCCTAGCGCATGATCCAGCGCAGCGAAATTGGGCTGAGGCCCCTGCAAGACGTGGCCGCTTGGCGCGCGCGCAACAGAAGCCGATGGCCGGTGATGGGCATCGCTGCACAGTCAAGCTGCAGGAGTCTGAGGCCACCCGCTGACGCCCATTCTGCAAGGCTGCGGGGCCGGCTTCGCCGCCTCGATAAACCCGGTGCTGCTGCCGGTTACCGTGGTCCTGCGAGGGGCCGCGCTGCTGCGGTGCGTCCTCCGGGTACCCGCGCGGGCCGCCCCAGTTCGGCACGTTGCTCGGCGGCATGTCGCGGTATCGGTCCTCGTTCGGTGTCACGAGAACGGGTTGGACGGCCGGTCGCTGCGGAACATCCGGAACGGGTCGTTGAACGGTGAATTGCTCCACGGTTCGTGGCCTCTCACCGAATACGAGCTGTCGCGCGAGATCATCTGCGGCGACTGCGTCGATGCGGCCGCTGCGAATCGAGCCGGAAGTACTCGGTGAACCCGCCGGTGCTGCGGCTCGCGGTGCGCTCGTCCATGTAAATGCGCTCGCCGTTGTAGTAGCGCTGTTCGCTGTAGCGAACCGGTGCGCTAGCCGCTGTGGACGTCGATCTGCATCGCGACCAGCTTGCGCGACGCTTCGGGCGAGGGCCCGCGCAGCGCCGTCTTCGGCGCGTGGTGCTGCCACACCGCCTGCATGATCGGCTCGAAGATCGGCACCGCGACCTTGCCGCCGGTCTGGCCGCCGCCGAGCGTGCGCTTGCCGCGCTTGTTGTCGTAGCCGACCCACACCGCGATGGTGACGTCGTTGCTGAAGCCGACGAACCAGGCGTCGTTCTCCTCGTCGCTGGTGCCGGTCTTGCCGCCGACGAAGCTCGACAGGTGGCCGATCGAGCGCGCGGTGCCGCGCGCCAGCACGCCCTGCAGGATGGTGCGGAGCTGGAACGCCGCCGGCCGGTCGACGCCGGCCAGCGCGGTGAGCTTCGGCTGCTGCGCGATAGACCGTCTCGCCCTCGCGCTCGATCGATTCGATGACGTGCGGCGTCGGGCGGAAGCCCTCGTTGGCGATCGAGGCGTAGAACACCGCCATGTCGAGCGGGCGCACCGGCTGCGCGCCGAGGATGAACGGATAGTAGCGCTCGCAGATCTGGTAGAGCTGCGCTTCCTTGGCGACGCGCGCAGATCTTGTCGAGGCTTTCCGGCGGCGAGCCGGCGATGCCGCCGTCCAGCAGGTGCGCGGTGGCGAGGTTCTTCGAGTTCTCCAGCGCGCGGCGCAGCGTCATGGTGCCGCCGTAGCCGCCGTCGTAGTTCTTCGGCGACCACCAGTCCTTGTAGTCCGTGCTCTCGCGGTAGATCGAGTGGCGATAGCCGATCGGCGGCAGCGTGATCGGCCCGTCATCGATCATCGTGTTAGGCTGCAGTGCCGGCGGCAAGCGCGGCGAGATAGACCACCGGCTTGAACGAGGAGCCGGGCTGGCGGCGCGACTGGGTGGCGCGGTTGAGCTGGCTCAGCGGGATAGGAGAATCCGCCGGCCATGGCGAGGATGCGCCCGGTGCGGTTCTCCAGCACCACGGCGGCGCCTTGGACGGTCGGGCGGATGCGCATGTCGACGCGGGTGCCGTCCTGGACCTGGCCGTTGCGCGTCTCGCGGACCCGGCTCTCGCTGACGTTGACGAAGATCACGTCGTTGATCGACAGCAGCCGCCTCGCGTTGCTCGAATAGGTCGAGAGCGGCAGCACGCGGCCATCGCGCAGCCCGACGCGGATCGACTCGTGGCCGCCCTTGAGGTTGACCTTCTCGACCACGACCGCCGGCGCCCATTGCACGTCATAGAGCGGCGGCCGGAACTCGATCAGCGCCTGCTGCCAGAGCGGCTTGCTGCGGTCGGTGTTTGTATTGGCCTGCAGCTTCCTGATCGCTTCGCCGAGGTTCGCCTCGGCGGCGCGGAACATGGTGCGGCCGGCGCTCTGCTCGTACCTGGCGAGGCCGTCCTGCAACGCCTTTTCCGTGGCCTGCTGCAATTGCGGATGGATGGTCGAGCGCACCACATAGGATTTGTCGGTCAGCCGCTCCATCCCCGCGACCTGCTTCGCCTCGCGGCCGAGCTGGTCGACGATGTAGTAGCCGTTGTCGCGCCGCTGCCGCGACAGCGTGGCGATGTGGAGCCGCAGCGCCATCGCGTCCTTGAGCTGCGCGTCGGTGATGATGCCGTCTTCCTGCATGCGGCCGAGCACGTAGGCGATGCGCTCCTGGGCGCGCACGCGCTGGCGGTCGGGGTTGTAATAGCTCGGGCCCTTGGCGAGCCCGGCAAGGAATGCGCCCTCGGGAAGCGTCAGATCCTTGACGCTCTTGCCGAAGTAGCGAGCGTGCGGCGAGCTCGATGCCCCACGAGGAGCGGCCGAGGAAGATCGCGTTGAGATAGATCTCCAGGATCTCCTGCTTGCTCAGCACCTTCTCGACCCGCGCGGCGACGATCATCTCGCGGATTTTCCGCTCGTAGCTGACCTCGTTGCCGACCAGGAGGTTCTTGGCAACCTGCTGCGTGATGGTCGAGCCGCCTTGTCGGCTGTTCGGGTCGGCCACGTTGCCGATGAAGGCGCGGATCACGCTGCGCTCGTCGATGCCGTTGTGCTTGAAGAAGCGCTTGTCTTCCGCGGCGATGAACGCCTGCTGCACGTGCTCGGGGACGTCGGCGAGCTTGACCCACAGGCGGCGGTGGTTCGGCTCGTAAAGCTCGGCGTAGGGCGCGCCCTTCAAGTCATGCACGTTGGTGAGGCCAGGCATGCTCAGGGCCTTGAGCTTGTTGTGGTCAGGCAGGCCGGCCGCCGCCACGTTGTAGAACTCGATCACCTGCGCGATGTCGACCACCTCGCGGTCGATCTTCTCTTTCTTGCAGAATTGCCGGTAGGCGAGGAACAGATCCTCGAACTTGAGCCCGCGGAACGCCTTGATCTCCTCGTTGCCGCCGCGCGTGTCGGTCATCGCGGTCTCGATCAGGCCGTCGAGGTCGAGCTGCTCGACGTCGAACGCCTTGCGCATGTGCGCGCAGCCGTCGGTCAAAAGCTGAACGACTTCGGCCCGGTCCTGCACCGGGATCGAAACTGGTTTTGATGGTGTCTGGCCGGGTGGCGACCTGGCTGAGGGCCAGGGCCGTGGCAAAAACCTTGACGAGAATGGCTTCCATCAAAGACAACAGCGGCTCGAGGGCGGCCTCCCCCTGCGGCAGGGTTATATCAAAATATGGTCCGGCGAGGGCGGCTTTGAATCAATTGCGGCGGGTTCCGCTGCCGCGCGCCCGGCCGCCGATTTGTCTTTGACCATCAATACGTTAAGCTTACAACGAGAATTCGGGAGGAACTGCACAATGACCGCCAATGGGTTGAGTGAACGCCTGCAGACGCCGATCTCCACCGCCGAGCTTCAGCGCCGCTGGGGCCTGGTCCGGCAGTCGATGGAGCGCGAGAAGATCGACGTTCTGCTGATGCAGAACAACAACGACCACATGGGCGGCGCGGTGAAGTGGTTCACCGATATGCCGGCCACCAACGGCTATCCGGTCACCGTGGTGTTCCCGCGCGACGACGAGATGACCGTGGTGATGCAGGGCCCGTTCAACGGCGACGGCCGGCCGCCGGCCGACATGTGGCGCGGCGTCAAGCGCATGCTGACGACGCCGAGCTACGAGTCGGCGCACTACACCAATTTCTACGATCCGGAACTCGCGGCGAAGGCGTTGGCGCCCTACGCCAATGCGACGATCGGCTTCGTCTGCATCTATCAGATGTCGTTCGCGCTCGGCGACTTCACCATGAAGAAGTTTCCCGCGGCGCGATACGTCGACGCGACCGAGATGGTCGACCGCATCAAGGTGATCAAGAGCGCCGAGGAGCAGGAGCTCGTCAAGCGTGCGGCGCTGATGCAGGACGGCGCGATGAAGGCGGCGTTCGACGCCATCAAGCCCGGCATGCGCGACCGCGACGTCGCGGCGATCGCGCAGTGCTACAGCCAGCGCAACGGCTCGGAGAACGGCATCTATCTCTGCGCCTCGACGCCGCTCGGCACCGCGGCGAAGTTCGGCCAGCGCCACGTGCAGAACCGCGTCATCCAGAAGGGCGACGCCGTGGCTTTGCTGGTCGAGGACAGCGGTCCCGGCGGCATGTACACCGAGCTTGGCCGCACCTGCGTGGTCGGCGCCAAGGTGCCGCAGGCGATGAAGGACGAGCTGCAGTTCGTCAAGGAGTCGCGCAAGTTGACCCTCGATCTCTTGAAGCCGGGCACGCCCTGCAAGGACATCTGGGAGACCTTCAACGCTTTCATGCGCAAGAACGGCCGGCCCGAGGAGGCGCGGCTCTATTGCCACGGCCAGGGCTACGACCTGGTTGAGCGTCCGCTGATCCGCAACGACGAGCCGTGGACGATCGAGAAGGACATGAACATCGTGGTCCATCCGACGTATGGCCACGGCGGCTATCTGAACTGGCTATGCGACAACTACATCATCGGCGGCAACGGCCCGGGCGACAGGTTGCATCAGTTCAAGGAAGAGGTGGTGGAGGTCGGGTAGCCTCTGCTCTATCCACGTCATGGCCGGGCTTGTCCCGGCCATCCACGCCTTTGATGCCTCCCCGGCAAGAACTAAGACGTGGATGCCCGCGACAAGCGCGGGCATGACGACGAGAGGGTGCGCGCGTCGTTATCGATTGTCAGTCTCATGAACCTCCTCATCTTCCTCACCCACCCGGAACCGACCCGCTCGGGTTACGAGAAACATCTCGGTCCGCGTCATCCCGAACTGACCATCAAGACATTCGGCACGCGCGACGAGGCGCTCAGGCACGCCGCCTGGGCCGACATCATAATGTGCTTCGGGCCGCAGGTGAAAACCGACTTCTTCAAGGACACGCCGAAGCTCAAATGGGTGCACTCGCTCGGCACCGGCACCGACGGCATCACCGACAGCCCCTATCTCGGCAAGGACGTCGTCGTCACCGCTACGCGCGGCATTCATGGCGTGCCGATGTCGGAGATGGCATTCCTGATGATGCTGGCGTTCAACCGCGACCTGCGGCGCATCGAGCGTCAGCGTGGCGAGAAGAACTGGGAGCGTTATCCCGGCACCACGCTCGACGGCAAGACGGTCGGCATCCTCGGCCTCGGCGCCATCGCCGAGGCTATGGCGCCACGCTTCAAGGCGTTCGGCATGAAAGTGGTCGGAATCTCGCGCACCAAGCGCGCGATTCCGGGCTTCGACGCGGTGTATGCCCGTTCCGAGATGGTCGAGGCGGTGAAGGATCTCGACTATTTCGTGCTGCTGCTGCCGCTCGAGGACGACAGCCGCAACATCGTGAACGATGAGGTGCTGGCCGCGATGAAGCCGAGTGCGTTTCTGGTCAATCTCGCCCGAGGCGGCGTGCTCGACGAGGCCGCGCTGTTGCGGGCGCTTGAGAAACAGCAGATCGCCGGTGCCGCCCTCGACGCGCTCGCCACCGAGCCGCTGCCCAAGGACAATCCGCTGTGGTCGCTGCCGAACGTCTACATCACGCCGCACATCGGCGGCTTTTGCGACACCTATGTGCGTGATGCCTCGATGCAGTTCGAGCAGAGCTTGAAGGCGTTCCAGGCGGGGCAGTTCGAGAAGATGGTCAATCGGGACAAGTAGTCACGCCCCGCGCAGCTTTGCCAGCGCCTCGGCCTTGAAGCGGATGAAGTCCGCCTCGATCTCGCCGATGCCGACCAGCACACGCTCCTGGACTTTGAATTTGTCCTGCCAGAAGAGCGTCAGGTTGGCCTCGTCGTCGGTGAGGTCGCGGCCCGCCTCCTCGCGCGTGATGAAGTGATCGGGCGAATAGGCGAAGGTGAAGGTCTTGGCGAGGAATGACAGCGTGGTGCCGTCCCATTCGCAGAACCACCGATGGTGGCCGAAGCCGATCCGCAGCGGGCGGCCGAACATGCGGCGCCACAGATAGCCGCGCTTCTGGTGCAACGTCTCGCGCAGCCGTGACGGCGTCGCGATGAAGCCCGCGCGCGATACCCGCATCAGCTCCTCGCAGGCGCCGATCGGATCGCGGATGTCCTCCAGCGTG
The DNA here is from genome assembly GCA_963711955.1 of uncultured Alphaproteobacteria bacterium. Taxonomy (GTDB): domain Bacteria; phylum Pseudomonadota; class Alphaproteobacteria; order Rhizobiales; family Xanthobacteraceae; genus Z2-YC6860. The sequence continues at coordinate 68,881 of CAVQGC010000002.1, forward strand.
TTGGAGCAATAAGAGAAGTCGAAGAACTTGTCGGGGAACGGCCACGGCTTGCGGCACATGTCGAAGTTGATGAACTCGGCCTTGGTCGGTGCGAGCGGCGGGACGATATCGATGATGTGCGTCGCGGTCGGCAGCGGGATGAACGAGCCGCCGGCATCGAGCACGCGGGCGCACGACGCGGTCCTCTCCAGCACGGCTTGCGGATGCGACATCGCCTATTCCGCCGCGACGCGGTGGCCCTGCTGCAGCGCCGGCATGACATGCCCGGCGAACAGGTCGAGCGAGCGCAGTGATTCCTGCAAGGCGAGGTCGCCGAACGCGAAGCGGCACACCAGATAGTTCGAGCCGGTTTCCGCGAGCTGCGGCTTGAGCGCGTTGAGCACCGTCTCGGGCGAACCCACGACCGCCGTGCCGGCCGCGATCTGCGCATCGATCTCCGGCGGATAGTTCACGTTCGGCGGTTTCTGGTTGTACTTCCACCACAGGTGCATGAAGCTCGCGTACCAGACGCGGTAAGCGCGCCGCGCGACCTGCAGCGCCTCCGCGTCCGTTTCCGCGATCACCATGTAGCGGTTCATGCCGAACTTCGGCGCGGCGCAGCCGGACGGCCGCTCGGTGCCGATGTAGCGCTCGATCTTGGCGCGGATCGCTGCGGCCGGCGCGTTGCTGATGAAGCTCATGCCGGCCTTGGCCGCGCGCGCCGCGCTGTCCGGGTTGACCACGCCATACCACAGCGGCGGATGCGGCTTCTGGAACGGCGTCAGCTCCATAGGCACGTTGCTGAAGCTGAAATGCTCGCCCTCGTAGGAGACGGTCTTCTGCGTCAGCGCCTGTATCACGACCGCGAAGCACTCGGCGAAAATCTTTTCCGTCTTTGCGGTGTCGACGCCGTAGAAACCGATCTCGATCGGCGACACGCCCTTGCCGACGCCGACCATGAACCGCCCGCGGCTCATCTGGTCGAGCATGCAGATTTCCTCCGCCAGCCGCAGCGGGTGATAGAGCGCCAGCGTATAGACCAGCGGGCCGAAGCGGAGATTTCTGGTGCGCTGCGCCACCGAGGACAAGAATACGCTGGGCGACGACGCCATGCCGAGCGGCGTGAAATGATGCTCGGCGCAATGATAGCCGTAGAAGCCGGCGCGGTCGTACGCCTCGATCAGCTTGAGCCGGTCCTCGTAGAACGCGGCAAGCGGCAGCGCATTGCGGTCGACGTGATCGAAAATGCCGAATTCGAGGGGCATTCAATGGGTTCCTTTCGGCGAGACTATATCGCGCGCTTTCCAAGTCGTCATGGCCGGGCTTGTTCCGGCCATCCACGTCTTTAGGCTTGCAATGATGAAGTAAGGCGTGGATGCCCGCGACATAGGCGAGCGAAGCGACGCCGTCCTTCGGACGGCTATGCGCGGGCATGACGGTGGGGTGAGGACGGTGGACGCTATCGCGCAAACAGATCGGCAACCGTCTGATCGGCAGCCCGATCGAACGCGTCGAGGACTGGCGTTTCCTGCGCGGGCGCGGCGAGTTCGTCGACGACGTCAAGCGCGGCGTCGCGCTGCACGCCGCAATCCTGCGCAGCTCGGTCGCGCATGGCCGTATCCGGAGCATCGATCCATCGGCCGCGCTCAAGCAGCCCGGCGTCCATGCAGTCATCACCGCGAAGGATATCGGCACGATCCCGATCATCACCATGCGGCAGGAACTGCTTCCGGAGTACGCGCACTTCCAGCAGCCGGTCATCGCCCACGAAAAAGTGCGCTACGTTGGCGAGCCCATCGCCGTGGTGGTCGCCGACAGCGCGGCGCTCGCCGAGGACGCGCTCGATGCCATCGCGCTCGACATCGAGGCGCTGCCCGCGGTCGCCAGCCGCGCGGCGTCGCGCGCCGGCGCGAGTCTCCTGTACGAAGCGCGCGGCAGCAACCTGGTCGGCACGCTCACCGCATTGCGCGGCGACGCGGACGCCGCATTCCACGACGCCGCATACGTGCGCCGCGAGCGCTTCGAGGTGCAGCGCTTCACCGCGGTGCCGATGGAGCCGCGCGGGCTGCTGGCCGAATGGGACGCGGCGAAAGGGCATCTCACCGTGTTCGGCGCCGCCAAGGTGGCGTTCCACAACCGCGCCATCCTGGCGAAGCAGATGGGGCTCACCGAAGACGCCATCACCATGGTCGAGTCCGACGTCGGCGGCGGCTTCGGCGTGCGCGGCGAATTCTATCCCGAGGATTTCCTGATCCCGTTCGCGGCGCGCCGGCTCGGCCGCCCGGTGAAGTGGATCGAGGACCGCCGCGAGCACCTGCTCGCCACCAACCATGCGCGCGACGCCGAATGCGAATTGGAGATCGCCTGCGACCGCGACGGCACGATCCGCGGCCTGCGCGGGCGCGGCGCGGTCGATCTCGGCGCCTATATCCGCACCAACGGCATCACCGCCGCGCGCAACATCGCGCAGGTGCTGTCGGGGCCCTATCGTGTGCCGCACATCCACTTTGACGTGGACCTGCTGCTCACCAACAAGACGCCGTCCGGCACCTATCGCGGACCGGGCCGTTTCGAGGCGGATTTCTTCCGCGAGCGGCTGTTCGATATCGCCGCGCTCGAGCTCGGCATCGACCGGGTGGAATTCCGCCGGCGCAATCTGCTGTCGGAAGCCGAGATGCCTTGGCAACTCGCCACGGTGATGCCGCTCGACATCGGCACCGAGACCGACAACGGCGACTATCAGGCGACGCTCGACAGATGCCTCGCTGAGTTCGGTTGGACGGAGAAATCCAAGCTGCAAGGCCAGCGCATCGCCGGGCGTCATCACGGTATCGCGGTCGGCTGCTATCTCGAAGGCGGCGGCTCCGGACCGCGCGAGAACGCCCGGCTGGTGGTCGAGGCGGATGGTGCAGTCTCGGTTTATGTCGGCTCGTCGGCGCACGGCCAGGGCATCGAGACGATCTTCGCGCAGATCGCCGCCGACGCGCTCGACGTTCCGATGAGCCGCATCAAAGACGTGATGCACGGCTCGACCACGCATGTGTCGCGCGGTTATGGTTCCTACAGCTCGCGCTCGACGGTGATGGGCGGCTCGGCCATTCTGAACGCCGCCGAGAAGCTGAAAGAAGCGATACGTGAGGCGGCCGCGCGGCGTCTCGATTGCGCGCCGCCTGAAATTTCAATCACCAGCGAGGCGATCGGCGGCCCTGGCGGCAAATCCATGCCGTGGAGCGCGCTGGCGGGCGTGTCGTCGGAAGGCACTTACGCCAGTAGCAAGCGCACGTATTCTTACGGCGCGCACGCGGCGCATGTCGCGGTCGATCCCGCCACGGGCCATGTGGCGGTGATGGACTACGTCGCGGTGGAGGACGTCGGCCGCATCGTCAACCCGCTGACGCTGCACGGCCAGTGCGTGGGCGCGATCGTGCAGGGACTTGGTGGCGCGCTGCTGGAGCAGTTGATCCATGACGAGAACGGCCAGCTTCTCACCGGCTCGCTGGCCGACTATCTGCTGCCGGGCGCCGGCGACTTTCCGGTCATCCGCGCGTTCGCACTGGAGCTGAAGCCCGCGCCGCACAACCCGCTCGGCGTCAAGGGCGCCGGCGAGGGTGGCATCATCCCGGTCGGCGGCGTGATCGCCAACGCGGTGGCGAATGCCTTGTCGTCGCTCGGCGTCGAGCCGCGCGTGCTGCCGCTGTCGCCGGGCAAGGTGTGGGAGTTGATTGAGGCTGCGCGCTAGACTTTCGACAACTCATAGATCGACTTCACAAACATCTCCTCCACCGGGATTTTCCGCGGCGCCAGGCCCTGCTCGAACGAATAGCGCATCAGCGTCTCCAGCGGGTGCTTGTTCTCGTGAGCGCCGTAGCTCCAGTAGTCCTCGCCCATCACCTTCTTGAGACGTTCATACTCATGCACCGCCCATGGCTGCGTGACGTGAAGGTGCCCGATCTCGCCCATCTCGTGCATGCAGATCGCCTTGGCCTTGAGGAACGCCTTGTAGACGCTGACCGCCAGCCATGGATGCTTCTCCACCAGTGACTTGCGGATGCCGATGGCGTGCATGATCGGGAACAGCTTGGTCTTTTTGTAGTAGGTCTCCTCGACCTCCGGATAGTTCGGGAACAGCCGCGCCACATTTGGATTGCCCTCGCGGAAGCACGACGGCGCCCGCGCGCTGAGCAGCGCGTCGATCTCGCCCTTGGCCAGCATGTCGTTGAGCGTGCGGTCCTTCGGGATCGCCTGCAACTCGATCTCCGGCGGCAGCGTGATCTTGGTCCGCTCGGCGCGGCCGGCTTCTTCGAGTCCGCCGTTCCGCCATTTGATGTCGCTCGGCTTCACGCCGTATTCCTCGGCCAGCATGCCGCGCACCCAGACGTTGGCGGTCATCTGGTATTCCGGCAGGCCGATGGTCTTGCCCTTAAGGTCCTGCGGGCTTTTGATGCCGCGGTCGGTGCGGATGTAGATGCCGCTGTGCCGAAACAGCCGCGACACGAACGCCGGGATCGCGACGTAGTGCGCATCGCCGCGCGCGGTGGTGAGCAGGTAGCTGCTCATCGACACTTCGGTGACGTCGAACTCCTGGTACTTGAAGGCGCGATGGAAGGACTCCTCCGGCACCAGCGGCACCGCGGCAACATCGCAGCCCTCGATCGGCGCGCGGCCGTCGAACAGCGCGGCGGTGCGGTCGTAATTGCAGACGGACATGCTCAGGGACAGGGCCATTCTCATATCTCCGGGAGGCATTCGGCCCCGGCATGGGGCGCGTGCCGGACGCCGCGTTGACGCATCCGGCAGGGGCGGGGATAGTAGCTCACCTTATAGCTGTTCCAGCGTAGTCGAAGGTGCATAGCGCTCATGAAATTGCCCGCCTTCGAGTATGCCTGCCCGGCCACGCTGAAAGAAGCGATTGCGCTGCTTGCCTCGCACGACGGCGAGGCCAAGCCGATCGCCGGCGGGCAGAGCCTGATGCCGATGATGGCGTTTCGCGTCGCACAGCCGTCGCTGCTGATCGATCTGCGGAAATTGCCGGATCTCAACACGATCGCCATCGACAAGGACGGTGTGCGGCTCGGCGCCATGGTGCGCTGGCGGGACATCCAGGACGACAAGCGGCTCGCCACCGCGCATCCGCTGTTGCAGGCGGCCATCTCGCACGTGGCGCACTACCAGATCCGCAACCGCGGCACGGTGGGCGGCAGCGTGTGCCATGCCGATCCGGCGGCCGAAATGCCGGGCATCGCGATCACCTGCGACGCCGAGATGGCGGTGACGGGCAAGGGTGGCCAGCGCGTCATCAAGGCGGCGGATTTTTTCCTTGGCGCGCTGACCACGGCGCTCAAGCCGGACGAGATTCTGACCGAGGTGAGATTACCCGCGTGGCCGGCATCGCGGCGCTTCGGCTTCCAGGAGTTTGCGCGCCGGCGCGGCGATTTCGCCATGGCTGGCGTCGCGGTGTTCTACGATCCGGACGGCGATAAGGCGGTGAACGCTCATATTGGTGTGATCGGCGTCGGCGACCGGCAGCGGCGGCTCGCGAAAGCCGAAGCGGCAATCAACGGCAATGCGATCAATGATGCGGCGATTGCAAAAGCGGCCGAGGCGGCGTCTGCCGAGGTCGAGGCGCAGGACGACATTCATGCCAGCGCCGCCTACCGCCGTGCGCTGACCGGCACGATGCTCGAGCGTGCGCTCAAGAGTGCAGCATCATGAGCACGAAATTCGAGGTCAACGGCAAACCTGTCGAGGTCGACGTCGAGCCGCGCCTGACGCTGGCCGATTGCCTGCGCCACAACCTGCGTCTCACCGGCACACACATCGGCTGCGAGCACGGCGTGTGCGGTGCTTGCACCGTGCTGGTGAACGGCGACGCGGTGCGCGCCTGCCTGATGCTCGCGGTGCAGGCCGAAGGCGCCAAGGTCGTGACTGTCGAAGGCCTGTCGAACGACGCCGATCTCACGCCACTGCAGAAATCCTTTCGCAAGCATCACGCGCTGCAATGCGGCTTCTGCACGCCGGGCTTCATCACCACGGCGCACGCGCTGCTCACCGAAGAGCCGGACTGCGACGCCGACCGGGTGCGCGAGGTTCTCTCCGGCAACATTTGCCGCTGCACCGGCTACATCGCGATCGTCGAGGCGGTGCTCGATGCACGTGCCGCGTATAAGAAAGAAGGCGCGCGATGAAGAACACATTCATCGGCGCGCCGATGGAGCGGCGCGAGGATCTGCGCTTCCTGCGCGGCCGTGGCATCTATGTCGACGATCTTGCGCCGGCGAACCTGCTCTATGCCGTGATCCTGCGCAGTTCCGTCGCGCACGGCCGCATCAAGTCGATCGACGCGTCGGCCGCGCTGAAGATCAAGGGCGTGCACAGCGTCATCACGGCGAAGGACATGCCCGGCAGCCCGCCGATCATCGCCATGCGATTGCAGCCGCTGCCGGAGTTCAAGCCGTTCGAGCAGCCGGTCATCGCCCACGACAAGGTGCGCTACGTCGGCGAGCCGCTGGCCGTGGTGCTGGCGTCCAGCGTTGCCATCGGCGAAGACGCGCTGGAGCACATCGCCGTCGACATCGACGACCTTCCGGCGTTCTCGGACTGGCATGTCGGGGCGGAGAACAAGAGCCTGCTGTTCGAGGCGGCGGGCACCAACCGCTCGCTCATTTTCTATTCCCGCAAGGGCGACGCCGACGCGGCGTTCGCGAAGGCGCCGTACATCCGGCGCGAGACGCTGAACACCGGGCGGCACTACGGGCTGACCATGGAGCCGCGCGGCGTGATGGCCGAATGGGACGCGGCGAAGGGATTTCTAACTGTCTCGGGCGCGGCCAAAGTGCCGTTCTTCAATCGGCGCATCCTGGCGAAGATGATCGACCTGCCCATTGAGCAGATCGAGATGATCGAGAACGACGTCGGCGGCGGCTACGGCGCGCGCGGCGAATTCTATCCGGAGGATTTCCTGATCCCGTTCGCGGCGCGCCACGTCGACCGCCCGGTGAAGTGGATCGAGGACCGCCGCGAGAACCTGATGGCGATGAACCACGCCCGCGAGACCGAGGCGCATCTCGAGATCGCCTGCGAGCGCGACGGCACCATCATCGGCATCCGCGGCGAGGTGCACACCGACATGGGCGCCTACATGCGGACCAACGGTGCGGTCGGGGCGCGCAACGTCGTGCAGTTCATGGGCGGGCCATACCGCGTGCCGCACATCAAGCTCGATTCGCACCTGTGGATGTCGAACAAGACGCCGGTCGGCACCTATCGCGGACCGGGCCGCTTCGAATTGAGCTTTTATATCGAACGTCTGCTCGACATGGTGGCGACCGACCTCAAGATCGACCGCGTCGAATTGCGCCGCCGCAATCTGGTGACGGCGGCCGAGCAGCCTTATCCGATCGCGTCGGTGCAGCCGACCGACGCCAACGACCAGTACGACAGCGGCGACTATCGCGAGACGTTCGAGCGCGCGCTCAAGGAGTTCAACTGGGCGGAGAAATCGAAGCTCGCTGGCAAGCTGGTCGACGGCAAGTATCACGGGCTGGCGATCTGCAATTTCGTCGAAGGCGGCGCCGCCGGGCCGAAGGAAAGCGCGCGGCTGGAGGTCAACGACGACGGAACCATCACCGTGTTCATGGGCTCGTCGGCGGTCGGGCAGGGCGTCGAGACGGTGTTCGCGCAGATCGCCGCCGATGCGCTGGAGATGCCGATCGAGCGCATCCGCCACGTCTATCACGGCTCGACCACGACGGTGAGCGACGGCTATGGCGCGTATCATTCGCGCTCGATCGTGATGGGCGGCTCGGCGCTGCTCGACGCCACCGAGAAATTCCAGGCGGCGATCCGCGAAGCCGGCGGCGAAAAAGCTCGGCTGCGATGCAGACGCGGTGAAGATCGAGATCGACAAGGTGAGCGGCGGCGGCAAATCGTTTCCGCTGAGCGAGCTCGCCGGCCTCACCGCCGAAGGCGCGTTCCTCAACAAGAAGCACACCTATTCCTTTGGCGCGCATGCCGCCCATGTCACGGTCGATGCCAAGCTCGGCCAGGTGCAGATCGTCGACTACGTGGTGGTGCAGGACGTCGGCCGCGCCATCAATCCGCTGACGCTGCACGGCCAGATCATCGGCTCGCTGGTGCAGGGGCTCGGCGGCGCGATGCTGGAACACCTGCAATATGACGAGCAGGGCCAGTTTCTCACCGGCTCGCTCGCCGATTATCTCCTCCCGACCGCGACTGACTTCCCCAACCTGCGCTCCTTCGTCACCGACAATTATCCCTCTCCGATCAATCCGCTCGGCGCCAAGGGCGCCGGCGAGGGCGGCATCGTGGCAGCGGGCGGCGTGATGGCGAATGCGGTGGCGAACGCGCTGTCGTCGTTCGGCGTCGAGCCGCGGCGTCTGCCGCTGACGCCGAGCTACATCTGGGAGCTGGTTCAGGCCGGCTCGCGCCAGGCGGCGGAGTCGAGCTAAATTCACGCGAACCATTGAACGACAGGAGCCTCTCATGAGCGTCGCACGACACCCGCGCCCGCCGGAACTCGAAGGCGTGCCGGTCGAAGAGATCATGGAAAAGTACGTCGGCCGCTTCAGCGAGAAGCGGGCGGACTGGGCGGCGTTCGAGGACGCCAAGATCGAGGGCTTCAAGCGCGCGCAGCACCGCTTCATCGGTGCCGGCGGTTCCGGCAAGCACGGCGATCCGACGGTCATTCCGGCCAAGAATTTCACGCTGTCGATCATGTACGTGCCGGTCGGCCAGGGTAATGCCGCGCACACCCACGAGGTCGAGGAGTGCTTCTTCGTGCTGCAGGGTCATCTCGACGTGTTCGTCGAGGATGAGACCGGCAAACGCATCACCACGCGGCTCGGCCCGTGGGAATGCATCTCATGCCCGGCCGGCGTGATCCACGGCTATCAGAACGACAGCCTGGAACCGGTCTATTTCCAGGTGATGATCGGACGCGGCAAGCCGGAGACCATGGGCTACGCCGACGACGAGTTGTTCAAGCGCCGCGCCGATCATTTGAAGGCGGTGTAGTTCAGCGCATGCCAAATCTTCGTAATTGAATCTCGCGTGCGGCCCATACGACCGCACGCAGGCGCTGCGCGACGGCACCATCCAGGCCGAAGGCATCGATCTCAACTACATCCAGTTGCAGCCCGCCGAGATTTTCTGGCGCATGCTGCAGTTCAAGGAGTTCGATGCCTCCGAGATGTCGATGTCGAACTACACCACGCTGGTCAGCGAGGGGAATTCGCCGTTCATCGCTATCCCGGTCTATCCGTCGCGCGTGTTCCGCCACGGCTATTTCTTCATCAACACCGACAAAGGCATCAAGACCGGCGCCGACCTGAAGGGCAAGCGCGGCGGCGTGCCGGAATATTCGATGACCGCCGCGGTCTACATGCGCGGCCTGATGCAGCACGAGTTCGGCGTCAAGCCTTCCGATGTCGAATGGGTGCAGGGCCGCACCGACCGGCTCGGCCGCAAGCTACCGAGCGACGTGAAGCTCACCCAGGCGCCGGCCGGCACCGAGCTCGGCGACATGCTGGAGCGCGGTGAGCTCGACTTCATCATCACCGCGAACAACCCGCTGTCGTTCCGCCGCGGCGCCAAGAACGTGCGCCGCCTGATGCCGAACTATCCCGAGGTCGAGAAGGACTACTACAAGCGCACCAAGATCTATCCGATCATGCATACCGTGGTGATCCGCCGCGACGTGTACGACCGCGACCCGTGGATCGCACTCAACCTCTACAAGGCGTTCTGCCGCTCCAAGGACTGGTGCTACCAGAACATCACCGAGACCGGCTCGCCAAAGGCGTCGTTCGCCTGGCTGCAATCGATGATCGAGGAGGAACAGGCGATCATCGGCAAGGACTGGTACCCCTACGGCATCGAGCAGAACCGGCCGTCGATCGAGGCGCTCTTGCAATACACCCACGAGCAGGGCCTGACCGGCCGCCGCATCAAGCTCGAGGAGCTGTTCGCGCCCTCGACCTTGCGCGACATTCCACTTAGCGAAGGACAGCGTGTTTAGGCGCGTGCCTGCGCGCCGTTCGGGATTGTTCGCGGCGCTTTGTTGAGTGCCTCGATCGCGAATCCGGCGGCCGCTTTGTAGCCGCTCATGAACTCGGCGCGTTCCTTCGGCGGGATCACATCGTCGATGTTGTCGAACGTGCCGCCGCAGCGTTCGTCGACCATGTTCAGCAGTCCGAACGGTCCCGCGCCGCGATTGCGGAGCACGAGCTGCGAGATCGGGCCGCACAATTTACCGTCATAGGCGGCCAGCGCCTGCGGCGTGACGCCGTGCTCGACCATCGCGGCGCCGAGCACACGCGCATCGACGATCGCCTGGCTGCCGCCGTTCGAGCCGGTCGGATACATCGCGTGCGCGGCGTCGCCGAGCAGCGCGACCGGGCCGTCCACCCAGGTCGGAATCGGGTCGCGGTCGATCATTGGATTTTCGAACGCGCTGTCGGCCTGCTGGATCAGAGCGGGCACGTCGAGCCAGTCCCAGACCCAGTTTTCGAAATGATGGGCGAAGTCGCTTGTGCTTACCTGCCGGAACCAGCCGCTCTGCTTCCAGCCCTCGGCATTGTCCATCGTGACTTCGGCGATCCAGTTGATCATCGAGAGGCCGGTGCGCGGGTCAGGATGGGAGATCGGATAGAACACCATCCGGTGGCGATGCGTGCCGAGGCCGACGAACGACGCTCCGCTTCGGATTGGTTTACCCCATGTCATGCCGCGCCACATCACCGCGCCACCCCAGTGGATCGGCGGCTGCGTGGGATGCATCTGCGCACGGATTGCCGAGTGGATGCCGTCGGTGCCGATCAGCAGCGCGCCTTTCACTTCGGAAGTCGAACCATTCGCTTCGACCAGGGCGCTGACGCTGCCGTCCGTGTCCTTCCGATAGCCGGTGACGCGGTTTCCCAGCCGCACCACGCCGGCGCCGGCCCGCTCCACCAGCTTGTCATAGAGCATCATGTGCAGCCGGCCGCGGTGCACCGCGTATTGCGGCCAGTTGTAGCCAGCGAGCAGTCCGCGAGGCTCCGCGTAGATATTATTGCCGTTGAGTCCGACCAGCGCCCATTCCTTGGCGGGGAGTCCGATTTGGTCGAGATCCTGCTCGGTGAAGCCCATGTCGTACAGTTCGCGCACGGCATTGGGCTGAAGGTTGATGCCGACGCCGAGCGGCCGCATCTCCCGCACCGCCTCGAATACGAGGCACGGCACGCCGATCTGGTGCAGCGTCAGGGCTGTTGCCAGCCCGCCAATGCCGCCGCCCGCAATGATGACAGGGTGATCCGCCATATATGATCCGATACGCCAACGCTCGAATTCTTATCGCTCGGACCGCGCCTCGAGCAAGCCGCCGTTCCGCGGTGCGGTCGAATCAAATAGAAACGGCGCATGCCCCGCGCGCCGCTGCCGAAGCAAGCGAACCTGCAAAGCACGTTACAGCAAGCCGTCGCATTGCATCAGCACGGCCGGCTCGACGAGGCCGAGCGGCTCTATCGGGGCATCCTGGCCGGCGCGCCCAACAGCTTCGACGCGCTGCATCTGCTCGGCGTTCTGATGAAGCAGCGCGGCCGCTCCGCCGACGCGCTCAGATTGATCGACAAGGCACTCGCAACCAATGCCAGGTCGGCGGACGCGCTGCAGAACCGGGCCAACGTGCTGTTCGAGATGAAGCGCTTCACCGATGCGCTGGCCGGCTACGACAAGGCGCTGGCGCTGCGGCCCGACGATCCCAGGCTGATCAGCAACCGCGGCAACACGCTTTGCGAGCTGAACCGGCCCGCCGAGGCGGTCGCGGTCTTCGATCGCGCGCTCAAGCTCAAGCCGGACGATCCCGACGTTCTCAACAACCGCGGCAACGCGCTGCTCACGCTCAATCGGGCGGCGGAGGCGCTGGAGTGCTACGACCGTGCGCTTGCAATCCGGCCGCGCGACCCGCAGACGCTGATCAATCGCGGCAATGCGCTCACCGATCTGCGGCGGCCTGACGACGCGCTGGCGAGCTACGATAGCGCTATCGCCGTTGCGCCCGATCACGCCGAGGCGCACTGGAACAAGAGCCTGGTGCTGCTGTCGCGCGGCGACTTCACGCGGGGCTTTGCCGAATATGAATGGCGCAAGCGGCGCGCCAGCGCCACCGACGGGCGGGCTTTCGCGCAGCCGCTGTGGCTCGGCGAGGGCGACATCGCGGGCAAGACCGTGCTGCTGCACGCCGAGCAGGGCTACGGCGACACCATCCAGTTCGTGCGCTTCGCGCCGCTGGTCGCGGAGCGCGGCGCCACGGTCGTGCTGGAGGTGCAGGCGAGCCTGACGCCGCTGCTGTCGGGATTGCCCGGCGTCTCGGCCGTGGTCAGCCGCGGCGAGCCGCTTGCGCCATTCGACCTGCATTGCCCGCTGATGAGCTTGCCGCTGGCGTTCAGGACGACGTTGGACACCGTGCCGGCGGCCACTCCTTATCTCCATGTCCCGCGGGACCGTGTTGAGAAATGGCTGCCGCGGCTGCCCGGCGAGGGGCTTAAGGTCGGCCTCGTGTGGTCCGGCAGCCCGACCCACAAGAACGATCACAATCGTTCGATCGCGCTGGGAAAACTGGCCGCTCTGCTTGGCGAGGAAAAAATCCAATTCGTCAGCCTGCAGCGCGACCTGCGCGACGGCGACCGGAAAATCCTGCAGGCGCGGCCGAACGTCCAGGCGCTTGGTCCCGAGCTGCAGGATTTCGCCGACACCGCGGCCGTCATCTCGCTGCTCGATCTGGTGATCGCGGTCGACACCGGCGTCGCGCATCTCGCCGGCGCTCTCGGCAAGCCAGTGTGGGTGCTGCTGCCGTTCATCGCCGAGTGGCGATGGCTCGAACGCCGCGACGACAGCCCGTGGTATCCGGCGGCGCGGCTGTTCCGCCAGCCAAAGGTGGATGATTGGGAGAGTGTGGTCAGCCGCATGCAACTTGAGTTGGCAACACTGCTCTAACCACGTCATGGCCGGGCTTGTCCCGGCCATCCACGCCTTGCTTGCTGCATCAAAGACGTGGATGCCCGCGACAAGCGCGGGCATGACGGAGCTACCAGCCGTACAACTTCGCCGGATTGTCCGCCAAAATGATCCGCCGCGTCGCATCGTCATCCGCCCAATGCAGCAGCGTGTCGAGCAGCATCGCGTCGTCGGGCTTGTGGTCCGCCGGCTCCGAGGGATGCGGCCAGTTGCTCGCCCACAGCATGCGCTCCGGCGCGATCGCGATCAGCGCCTTCGCCAGCGCACCGGCGTCGGCGTAGTCCGGCGCCCCGGATTTCGAGAACTCGTAGGGCGCCGACAGTTTCACATAGGTCTTGCCGCCTTCCACCAGACGCGCCAGCACGCGAAAGCTCTCATGGCTCGGCGGCACGATCTGCAGAAACTTGCCGATATGATCGACCACCAGCATGCCGGGCAGCGCCTTGAGCCGCGCCTCGCGCTCCGGAAATTCCTTGCCGTCGAGCTGCAATTGCACATGCCAGCCGAACGCGCCGACCCGCGCCGCCATCGTCTCCAGCATGTCCCAGGGCAGGGCGCCGCCCGGCAGCATGTGGAAGCGCACGCCGCGGATGCCGGCCTTGGTGAGGCGCTCAAGCTCCGCGTCGGTCACGGTCGTGTCGACCGTTGCGACGCCGCGTGCGCCCGGCCCTAATGCAGCGATGGCCTCCAGCGTGCAGCGGTTGTCGGTGCCATAGGTGGTCGGCTGCACCACCACGTTGCGCGTAAGGCCGAGCCGCGCCTGTAATTTGCGATAGTCGGCGACCGAGGCGTCGGGCGGCGTCAGCAGCGCGGTCGGCGCCGTGGGATAGCGCGCATCGTAGAAGTGCATGTGGGTGTCGCAGGCGCCAGGCGGCGCCTTCAGCCGCGGCGTGCTGTCATGCGATGCCATGCGGAAATCCCTCGATTGGGCCTGCAGTCTATGGTCCGATGGCACTGGCATCCAGGCCGCCTGCGCAGTAGAGAACGCGGGAAATAGCCCAGGGAATCTTCAATGGCGCAGCAACGTCTCGGCATCATCATGAACGGCGTCACCGGGCGCATGGGCATGAACCAGCACCTGATCCGGTCGATCGTGGCGATCCGGGCGCAGGGCGGCGTGGCGCTGAAGAACGGCGACCGGGTGATGCCCGATCCGATCCTGGTCGGCCGCAACGCCGACAAGGTCGCGGCGCTCGCCAAGGCGCACGGCAACCTGCGCTGGACCACCGATCTCGACGCCGCGCTGAAGGACAAGAAGGATACGCTGTTCTTCGACGCCGCCACCACGCAGCTTCGTGCCGAGTTGCTCAAGAAGGCGATGAAGGCCGGCAAGAACATCTATTGCGAGAAGCCGGTCTCCGAGACGCTGAAGGACGCGCTCGATCTGGTGCGCACCGCGAAGAAGGCCGGCATCAAGCACGGCGTGGTGCAGGACAAGCTGTTCCTGCCGGGCCTGCTCAAGCTCAAGGTGCTGATCGATTCCGGTTTCTTCGGACGGCTGCTCTCGGTGCGCGGCGAGTTCGGCTACTGGGTGTTCGAGGGCGACTGGCAGCCGGCGCAGCGGCCGTCATGGAACTACAAGAAGGCGGAGGGCGGCGGCATCATCCTCGACATGGTGTGCCACTGGCGCTACGTGCTCGACAACCTGTTCGGCGACGTCGAGAGCGTGACCTGCCTCGGCGCCACGCACATCCCGAAGCGTGTCGACGAGAACGGCAAGACCTACACCAACGACGTCGACGACGCGGCCTATGCGACCTTTCAGCTCGCGGGCGGCGTGATCGCGCAGATGAACATGTCGTGGTGCACGCGCGTGCGGCGCGACGATCTGGTCACGTTCCATGTCGACGGCACCCACGGCTCGGCGGTTGCGGGCCTGCAGAAGTGCTGGAGCCAGCCTCGGGTCAATACGCCGCGCCCGGTGTGGAACCCGGACGTGCCGCAGCCGATCGATTTCTTCGAGACGTGGTCGGAGGTGCCGGGGCTCGGCAACTACGACAACGGCTTCAAGACGCAGTGGGAGATGTTCATCCGGCATCTCTACGACGGCGTGCCGTTCAAGTGGACGCTGCTCGAAGGCGCCAAGGGCTTGCAGCTCGTCGAGGCGGCGCACAAAAGCTGGAAGGACCGGCGCTGGATCGATATTCCCGCGTTGAAGGTGTGAGGAAACCTTAGTGCCCACCCTGAATCTCCCCACCGCCGGCGGCTCACTCGCGCCCTATACGACGCGGCCGCCGACGGCGTTTCCACCGGCCGAGCAGCCGTTCAACCGCATCGCCTACGCGGCCGCGCATGTCGTGGCCGATCCGCTCGCCGAGCGCGACCCTTGGGTCGAGGCGGCGATCGACTGGGACGCGACGATGGCATTCCGCCGGCACCTCTGGTCGCTCGGCCTCGGCATCGCCGAGGCGATGGACACCGCGCAGCGCGGCATGGGGCTCGACTGGCCGACCTCGCTGCAGCTCATCCAGCGCACGCTCGAAGCGGCTCAGGACTATCCCGGCGCGCTGGTCGGCTCCGGCGCCGGCACCGACCATCTTGCGCCGGGCGACAGCGTCACGATCGACGACGTGATCGCCGCCTACGAGGAGCAATGCTCCGCGATCGAGAAGCTTGGCGGCCGCATCATTCTGATGGCGAGCCGCGCGCTGGTGAAAGCGGCCCAGTCGCCCGACGATTACGCCAGGGTCTATGCCCGTATCCTCGGCCAGGTGAAGGAGCCGGTCATCATCCATTGGCTCGGCGAGATGTTCGATCCTGCGCTCGAGGGCTACTGGGGCCACACGAACCACATGGAAGCGATGAAGGTCGCGGTTGACATCATCGCCGCCAATCCCGCCAAGGTCGACGGCATCAAGATTTCGCTGCTCGACAAGGGCAAGGAGATCGCGATGCGCCGCCGCCTGCCGCAGGGCGTGCGGATGTACACCGGTGACGACTTCAACTATGCGGAGCTGATCGCGGGCGACGAACTGGGCTATTCCGACGCGCTGCTCGGCATCTTCGATGCGATCGCGCCGGCGGCAGCCGCGGCGCTGGGCGCGTTCGCGCGCGGCGACACCCAGTCGTTCCACGACATCCTGGCGCCGACCGTGCCGCTGTCGCGCCATATCTTCCGGGCGCCGACGCGATTCTACAAGACCGGCGTGGTGTTCATGGCGTATCTGAACGGCCTGCAGAACCATTTCATCATGGTCGGCGGTCAGGAGAGCGCGCGCTCGACCTTGCATCTCGCCGAGCTGTTCCGCCTGGCCGATGCCGCCGGCCTGCTGGCCGATCCGGATCGCGCCGCCGCGCGCATGCGCATCGTAATGGCGATGCGCGGCGTGATCGCTTGATGCGCGATCTTTCCCATGACACCAAGCTCCTCGCCGTCAATTCGGCGACCGTAAAGGCGTGGACGCTTCCGCAACTGGTCGAAGGCTGCCAGCGCGCGGGGATTACGGCCATCGCGCCGTGGCGCGACATCGTGCAGGCCGTGGGCATCGACAAGGCGGGCACCCTGATCCGCGACGCATCGCTGGACGTCTCGTGCCTGTGCCGCGGCGGCATGTTTCCCGCTTCCGACGAAGCCGGCCGCCGTGCTGCGCTCGACGACAACCGCCGCGCCGTCGACGAGGCCGTCGGCATTGGCGCACGATGCCTGGTGCTGATTGCGGGCGGCTTGCCGAAGGGGTCGAAAGACCTCGCCGGCGCACACGAGCAGGTGCGCGACGGCATCGCGGCGCTGCTGCCCTATGCGCGCGACGCCGGCATGCCGCTCGCCATCGAGCCGTTGCATCCCATGACCGCCGCCGACCGCGCCTGCGTCAACACGCTGGGCCATGCCAACGACCTCTGCGACGAGCTGGGCGAGGGACTCGGCATCGCACTCGACGTCTATCATGTGTGGTGGGACCCGGAGCTTCCGCGGCAGATCGAGCGCGCCGGCAGCCGCATCGTCACCTACCACGTCTGCGACTGGCTGGTGCCGACCCGCGACCTGGTGTTCGACCGCGGCATGCCGGGAGACGGCGTGATCGACCTGCGCGGCATCCGCGCCATGGTGGAGGCGACCGGCTACGCCGGGCACATCGACGTCGAGATCTTCTCGACGCTGGACTGGTGGAAGCGCGATCCCGATGAGGTGCTGCGCATCTGCAAGGAGCGGCATCGGACAGTGGTGTGACTGCGGGTGCCAGCTTCGTTACTGCCCGCAACTCCAGACCATTCCGATCGGAGTCTGGGTCCAGCACGGACCGAAGCTGCCGCCATTCCAGCGGCCGCGATAAATGCCGGGGCTTCCCCATCCATATCGAAGCTGGCCGTAGCCGGAGTACGGCCTGTAGTAAACGTAACGCTGCTCGTACTGCTCGCGCGCGCGATAGCGCCTGTTCTGCGCTCTCCAGTCGGTCAGAGCGGGCGGCTGTCTGTAGCCGGGGAGAAATCCGTGGCCGCGCCAGCGCTGCTTGGCGGACGACTTTGTGGTTGTGCCGGTTTTTGAGCTTGTCGCCGTTCGCTTTCCGTCGTTCTGTTGCGCCATCGCCGTTGCCGGCAACAGGATGAATGTTGCGAGCGTGGCAGCCAGCAGTGTTTTGGCTGTTGGCATCATTCAGAACGTCTTCGCGCCCGGCAATTGCCCCAGCGCCGCGTTCGCCACCTGCCGGTCCTCCTCGCCGGTGCCGGAGCCGACGCCGATGCCGCCGATCACGTGGCCGCCGACGATGATCGGAAGTCCGCCGGGCAGGTTGACGCGCTTGCCCTGCGTCGCAATCGCCAGCTTGATGTCGACGCCGGCCGGGATGTCGCCGGTCGGAATGCCGTAGGACGCCGCCGTCATCGCCTTCACCAGCGCGGTGTCGTAGGACAAGGCAAATGCGCCATCCATCCGCGCGAACGCCAGCAGCTGGCCTCCCGCATCGACGATGGCGATGCACTCCGGAACCTTCATGTCCCGCGCCTTCGCCATCGCGGCGTCGAGGAGCTTCATCGCCCCGTCGATGGTGAGCTTCAGCGATGCAGCCGTATCCGCCATTGCAAAGACCTCTGTGATTGAACCTGCCCCGTTCGTGCGATGGTCGCACACTTGGCGTGACATATGAAATGCCGCCGGCGGCGGCCGGGCATGGTGGCGTGAGATGCGCCGGATGCTAAGCTACGTCTCATCAAGTTGGGAGTATCCGATGGTTCGTTTGAAGTTCGCGTTCGCCGCGTTGGCTTTTTGCATCGCCTCATCCGCCAACGCACAGAATTACCCCAACCGCGCCATCACGATCGTGGTGCCGTTCGCGCAGGGCGGGCTGACCGACGTGCCGGTGCGGCTTTTTGCGTCGGTCCTGCAGGAGAAGCTGGGCGTGCCGGTGGTGGTCGAGAACAAGACCGGCGGCTCGGGCTCGGTCGGCGCCACGCACGTCCTGCGCTCGGAGCCGGACGGCTACACGCTGCACGCCAACGCGGTCGCCGACACGCAGAACCTCCATTACATCAAGGTGCCCTACAACGCGGTCGAGGACTTCGCGCACATCGGCAAGATCGTCGAGGGCCCGCCGCTGGTGCTGGTGATCGACGCCAAGCTGCCGCACAAGACCGTCGCGGAGCTGGTGGCGGACGCCAAGGCCAATCCGGAGAAATACAGCTTCGGCACGTCGGGCCCGGCCAGCTCGCCGGTCATCGCGCTGAACCAGCTCAATGCCGCCGCGGGCACCAAGATCCAGGAGGTGCCATACCGCGGCTCCGGGCAGGCGGCGACCTCGGTGGTGACGGGCGCGATCCAGGGCACCTTCACGTTCTATTCCAGCGCCAAGCCGCTGGTGGATGGCGGACAGCTACGCGCGCTGGCGGTTGCCGGCCCGCGCCGCATCGCCGACTGGCCCAACATGCCGACCATGGAGGAGGCGGGCTTCAAGGGCTTCGACCACAACGGCTTCGTCGGGCTCGCGGCGCCGGGCAAGACGCCGCCGCAGGTGGTTGCGTTTCTCAACAAGGCGCTGAACGACGCGATCAACACGGAGCTGTTCAAGAGCCGCATGGCCTTGCTCGGCATGACGGTTCTGCCCGCGGCCGAGAACACGCCGGCGAACTTCAAGGCCTTCATGGCGGCCTCGACCGTCCGGCAGGGCGACCTCGCCAAGCTGGCCGGGGCGCCGTCCGCCGAGCCGCCGCCAGCGCAGCGTTAGCGTCATCTTCGAGAAATCGAGAGAGCTCATGGCAAAAATCACGCGCATCAATCCGAGCAACATTTCCAAGCCATTCGCCAGCTATTCCCACGTGGTGACCGCCGAGGGCGCGCAGAAGCTCGTGTTCGCCGCCGGCCAGGTCGCGGCGGATGTCGATGGCAAGGTGCTGCCGCCCGACGATTTCGACGCCCAGGCCAGGATGGTGATGCAGAATCTCACCAACGCGCTGGCCGCGGGCGGCGCGAAGATCTCGGACGTTACCAAGATCACGATCTACATCTGCAATCCGCATGACGTGCCCAAGGCGCGCGGCATCCTGCAGAAATATTTCGGTGATCATCCGCCCGGCAGCACGCTTTGCATCCTGCGTGGATTGGCCAATCCGAATTTTCTCCTGGAAATCGAGGCGATCGCCGCGGTGTGACAAACCGCTACGGATTTTGAAGGCACATCAGATGATGAAGCAAAGAAAACTCGGCTCGCAGGGCCTCGAGGTTTCCGCCATCGGTCTCGGCTGCTCCGGCATGAGCGGCGATTACGGCGTGCCGGACGACGCCGAATCGATCAAGACCATGCATCGCGCCATCGAGCTCGGCCTCAACTCTGTTCGACACGTCAGACGCCTACAGCGCCGGCAAGAACGAGAAGCTGGTCGGGCGAGGGCATCAAGGGCAAGCGCGACAAGGTCATCGTCGCATCGAAGTTCGGCAACGTGCGCGGGCCGAACGGCGAGCGCGGCGGCGTCAACGGCAAGCCGGACTACGTGCCGGTCGCCTGCGAGGCGAGCCTGAAGCGGCTCGGCATCGATGTGATCGATCTCTATTACATCCACCGCATCGACAAGGACGTGCCGATCGAGGACACGGTCGGCGCCATGTCGCGGCTCGTCGAGCAGGGCAAGGTGCGCTACCTCGGCCTGTGCGAGGCCGGCGCGGAGACGATCCGCCGCGCCCACAAGACCCATCCGCTCACCGCGCTGGAAAGCGAGTACTCGCTGTGGACGCGCGACATCGAGATCGGAATCCTGCCGACCTTGCGCGAGCTCGGCATCGGCCTCGTCGCCTATTCACCGCTTGGCCGCGGCTTTCTGTCCGGCGCTTTCAAGAAACGCGACGATCTCATCCCGGAGGACCGCCGCCACGCGCATCCTCGCTTCATGGAGGGAAACTTCGAAAGAAACCTGAAGCTGCTGCCGGCGGTCGAGCATGTGGCGAAGGCCACCGGCCTCACCATGGCGCAGGTCGCGCTCGCCTGGCTGCTGGCGCGCGGCGACGACATCGTGCCGATCCCAGGCACCAAGCGCCGGACCTATCTGGAGCAGAATGTCGCAGCCACCGAGCACACGCTCGACGAGGATTGGGTCGAGACGCTCGAAGGCGCGTTCCCGCGCGGGCAGGCGGCCGCCGGGCTGCGCTATCCGGAGTTCCAGCTCAAGGGCATGGGAATCTAGCGGTTTGGGTGGGCCGCGTGTTATCACCGCGCCAATAAGACGACCGACCAGGGAGGAATTCATGAGTTCTCAATCGCCCAAGCTGACCCGGCGCGCCTTCAACGGCGGCCTCGCCGCCGCGGCGGGGCTCCTGGCCATGCCTGCATTCCTGCGCGGCGCGTCGGCCCAGCAGGGCGGATATCCCTCGCGCAGCATTCGCGTCATCATTCCGACCGGCCAGGGCGGCGGCGCTGAACTGCTCGCGCGCGCGTTCGACTCCGCGTGGTCGAAGCTGCTCGGTCATCCGTTCGAATATGAGTTTCATCCCGGCGCCGCCGGTCAGGTCGGCTACACGCTGTTCGTGCAGAAGCGCGACAAGAACGGCCACAACCTGCTGTTCGGCAACATGGGTCCGGAAATGATCATGTATGCGACGCAGAAGCCCGCATACAAATATCCGGAGGACTTCACCTACTTTCTGCCGCACCGACATCGACGACTCGTGCGTGTTCG
Organism: uncultured Alphaproteobacteria bacterium; assembly: GCA_963711955.1. Lineage (GTDB taxonomy): Bacteria > Pseudomonadota > Alphaproteobacteria > Rhizobiales > Xanthobacteraceae > Z2-YC6860. The sequence goes on from CAVQGC010000002.1 coordinate 89,968, forward strand.
TGCGGCGCGATTCCAAATTCCAGGATCTCAAGTCGCTGGTCGAGGCGGCGAAGCAGCGGCCGATCAACGTCGCGCTCAGCCGCCTGCCGCATCCCGCGACGCTCGGCATGATCGCGCTCGGCGAGGCGACCGGCGCCAAGTGGAACTTCATCCCCTACGGCGGCGGCAATCCGACCTTCACCGCCATGCTCAGCGGCGAAACCGACGTCGGCGCGCTGCCGATCGCCAACATTCTGGCGCTCAAGGAGAAGTTCAAGGTGCTCGGCGTGTTCAACAACACCAACATCTTCGCGTCGCAGACCGAGAACGCGCCGGCGGTGAACTCGGTGTTCGGCAGCAGCATTCCCGAGCTGTCGTCGTCGCGCTCCTGGGCGGTGCACGCCGAATGGGCCAACGCCAATCCCAAGCAGTTCGAGTTCCTGGAGCGCACCGCCAAGGAGGCGCACGCCTCCGCGGCATTCCGCGATCAGTGGAAGAAGCAGGGCAATCCGGTCGAGGCGCTGGTGTGGGGCGACCGCAAGACCTGCCACGAATACGCCGAAGGCATGGTCAAGCTGGCGCAACGCTACGAGAAGCAGCTCACCGCGAAGGGCAAATCCTGACGCCGGCGCTCAGGGCGGCGCGTCCATGAGCAATCCGGATTCGGCGCCGCCCGGGCCACAAGCGCGCGTCCCGATCGGCGCGGACTTCATCATTCCGCTGCTCGCGTGCGGGCTCGCCGCCTACTACTTCATCTCGACCACCGAACTGGTATGGGAGGCGCGTGCCACCGGCACGGTGATCGGCCTCGTCCTGATCGCGCTTTGCATTGCGCTGTTCGTCAAATTCGGCCTTCGCATCGTGTCGGGGCAGGCCAGCCTCGGCATGGGCGATCTGTTCAGGAACGACGAATTCAATCGGCAGCGCTTCGGCCTGATGGCGATGATGACGGTCTATATCGTCACCATCTATTGGGTCGGCGCGACCGTCGGCCTGTTCTTCCTGCTGATCGGCTGCATGTGGGTGCTCGGCGTGCGCAGCATCCGGACGCTGGTCGCAGTCGCGCTGATTTCCGCCGTGCTGGTTCATCTCGCGCTGATCACGCTGCTCGACAGCAAGCTGCCGCGCGGCCTGCTGTTCGGTCAGTCCGGCCCGGCGGCCACTGAAGAGCCGGCCAAAGCAGGCAAGAAGCGATGAAGGACGGCATTCTTCTTGAGCTGTTCGTCCGCTCGCTCGGCCTGTGGTGGGTGATCCTGCCGGGCATGCTGCTCGGCACCATCGTCGGTATCCTGCCCGGGTTCAGCGCGCAGAACACGCTGATCATCCTGCTGCCGCTGACGCTCTACATGGACATCAACAGCGGCATGGCGTTCATGATCGCGCTCTATTGCACGACGCAGCTTGGCGGCGGCATTCCGGCGATCCTGTTCAACATGCCGGGCGAGGGCGGCGCGGTCGCCACCACGCTCGACGGCTATCCGATGACCAAGAAGGGCCAGGCGCAACAGGCGCTGGTGCTGTGCTTCTCCGCGTCGGCGTTCGGCGGGTTGATTACCACCGCGCTGACCATGGCGACATTGCCGTTCCTCGCCAAGATCGGGCTGTATTTCCGCAGCGTCGAGATGGTGGTGGTGATCGTGTTCGGCCTCACCCTGATCGCCGCCATCGCCGCGCAGGACATGCTCAAGGGCATCATCGCCGGGTTTTTCGGCCTGATGATCGGCACCATCGGCGTCGACCCGGTGTTCGGCACGCCGCGCGCGACCTTCGGGCTGCTGGAACTCTACGACGGCGTGCCGCTGATCCCGGCGTTGATCGGTCTGTTCGCGATCTCCGAAGCCTTCGCGATGCTGGAGAGCGAAACCATCGTTCGCAGCGAACACATGACTCAGGCGAAAAGCGCGCGGTGGAGCGACACGCTGGAAGGTCTTTGGATGACCGGCCGCTACTGGTGGCAGACGGTGTGGACGTCGATCATCGGACTGATCATCGGCATCCTGCCCGGCGCGGGCTCCACCGTCGCGGCGTTCCTCGCCTATCACTATTCGAAGCTGCTCTCGAAGACGCCGGAGCTCTACGGCACCGGCCATCCGCCCGGCGTCATCGCGCCGGAATCGGCCAACAACGGCGTCACCTCGGGGACGCTGGTGCCGGTGTTCGCGCTCGGCATTCCCGGCGGCACCACCGGCGCGATCATGACCATCGTGCTGACCTATCACGGCATCGTGCTGGGGCCGCGGCTGTTCATCGACAACGCGCAGTTCGTCTACGGCGTCTATATGCAGATGCTGGTCTGCTACATCTTCATGGCGCTGATGATCCTGCCGCTGGCGCGCTACATGAGCCGCGTGGTCTGGATCCCGACGCGCTTCCTGGTGCCGCTGATCCTGTCGCTGGTCACGATCGCGGCGTTCTCCGAGCGCGAATACGTGTTCGACATGGGGCTGGCGCTCGGCTTCGGCGTGATCGGCTACATCGCGCGCAAGACCGGCTACGAGGTCACCGCCATCCTGATCGGCGTGCTGATGGGCCCGCTGTTCGAGCAATATTTCCTGCGCGCGCTGCGCGTCGGGCAGGGCGACCCGATGATCCTGTTCTCGTCGACTCTCGGCAACGTGCTGTGGCTGATGGTGGTGGCGGCGCTGGTGCTGCCCTACATCCGCAGCCGCCGCCAGCAGGGCGTGCTGGCGCAGACCCAGCGCGCTGGGCACGAGTAAGCGCGGCGCTTTGCCGCCCTTACATGGTTGACGCCGCCGCCGGTTGCTTATCGAATGCAGGCACGCCGGACTTCAGAGGAGATGCCGATGCGAACGCTCCGCACCCTGCTTGCCGCCGCCGTGCTCGCCGCCGTGCCGCTCGCCGCGCAGGCGCAGACCAAGATCACCATGGGCAAGGTGATCAGCGGCAACGGGCTGCATATCCCGACCTACATCGCGATGGACCGCGGCTTCTACAAGGAAGAAGGCCTCGACGTCCGCTTCGTCTCCCTGACCGGCAGCGGGCTGATCAAGGGCGCGCTCACCGGCGCGATCGACTTCATTCCGATCCCGTCGGGCGGCGCGCAGGCCGCGTTCAGCGGCGCGGAAATCCGTTACGTGGTTGGCCAGTCGCTCGGCTCGCAATGGCTGATCGTCGTGCGCCCCGACATCAACAAGCCGGAAGACCTTCGCGGAAAGGTGTTCGGCTATGGCCGCGTCGGCGCGGCGGACTACGACGAGGGCGCTGCGGTGATGCGCCGCTCGTTCAAGATGGAGGTCGGCAAGGACTACAAGGTGATCTCGTTCCAGGGCGAGCCGGAGAAGATCGCCGCGTTGATCAACGGCGACATCCAGGCCGGGCTGATCTCGGTCGCGCACGCGCCGAAGGCGCTGAACGCCGGAATGAAAGTCCTGATCCGCACCGGCGACCACATCCAGCGCGCCGGCGGCACGATCTGGACCCGCAAGGCCTACGCCGACCAGAATCCGGACGTGATGCCGAAGGTCACCCGCGCCATCGCCAAGGCGGTGACGTTCTATCGCGACAACAAGGAGGGCTCGATCCCGACCCTCAAGGAGCATCTCGGCCTGGACAACGACAAGGACGCCGGCATCGTCTGGGAGCAGACCCGCAACACGTTCGGCGCCGAGCTGCCCAAGGACCTGTTCCGGGAAATCTTCGAGTCCCGGCTGCAGGACATGATCGCCGCCAAGCAATGGCCGGCCGACAAGCCGATGCCCGATCCGGAGCAATGGCTGCTGCGCGCGCAGCTCGACGGCACGCTCCAGGCGATGAACTACGTGCCGACCAAGATCGACCGGCCCACGAATTAGTGCGGCTGCCCACTCTCCGCGTCATTCCGGGACCGCGCGAAAGCGCGGGACCCGGAATCCAGAACAGCAAAAATCCCCTGGTATCTGGATTCCGGGTTCGCTCAATAGTGTCGAAGACGCGCGTGAACGCAATTATGCCGCTCGCGCCCCGGAATGACGGACCGGGCCTTTTTCGGCGGCGTACTTGCGGCATAGAATGCTGATCCGGCCCCATCGGCCGAAAAAAATTCAGGGAGGACGTTCCATGCGGGTGCTTCGTTCGGCCGCGATTGCCGCGGTGGCGTGTGTCGCCGTTTCGTCGGGCGCGCTGGCGCAGACCGAAATCACCATCGGCAAGATCATCGGCGGCATCGGGCTTCACCTGCCGTCCTACATCGCGATGGACCAGGGCTACTACAAGGCCGAGGGTCTCAACGCTCGTTTCATCGAGCTCGCCAGTCCGCCGATGATCCGTGCCGGCATGTCAGGCAACGTGAACTTCGTGCCGATCCCGTCCGGCGGCGCACAAGCGGTGCTCCGAGGCGGAGCCAAGCTCAAGTACGTGGTCAACCAGTCGCTGTCGTCGCAATACGTCTTCGTGGCGCGGCCGGAGATCAAGACGCCCGAGGACCTGCGCGGCAAGACGATCGGCTTCGCCCGGCCCGGCGCGGCCGATTACGACGAGGGTGCCACCGTGCTCTCGCGTTACTTCAAGATGCAGCTTGGCCGCGACTACAAGGTGCTTTCGCTGCCGGGCGATCCCGAGCGCGTCGGCGCATTGCTCAACAAGGACATCGACGCCGCGATGGTGTCGACGGCGCAGGCGATCCGCGCGGTGCAAGGCGGCATGAATATCGTGCTGCGCACCGGCGATCATCTCCAGCGCGTCGGCGGATGCTTCTGGGTCGCCGAGGAGTGGTACGACAAGAACCAGGACACGGTTGCGAAATTCATCCGCGCCATTGCCAGGGGCGTGATGTACGTCCGCACCAACAAGGCCGGCTCGATCCCGACCATCAAGAACTATCTCGGCATCCAGACCGACGAGCAGGCCGGCCTGGTCTGGGATCAGGTGCACAGCGCGTATGCGGCGGAAATGCCGGCCGAGCTTTTCCGCGAGATATTCGAGTCGCGCCGCCTTGATTTGATCGCGGCGAAGGAGTGGCCGGCCGACAAGCCGCTGCCGGACGTCGAGCAGCTCGTGCCAAGGGCGCTGCTGGAGAAAACCCTGAAGGACATGAACTACGTGCCGGCCAAGCTGAAGCAATAGCCGGCACGCTCCATCGAAGCATGAAAGGACAATGCGCCATGCCAGCGCGTCTTGCCGCGATATGCGGCGCCATGATCGCAACGTTGCTTGCGACGCAAGCCTTCGCGCAAAGCTATCCGTCCGGCCCGGTGCGCGTATTGGTGCCGTTCGGCGCCGGCGGCGCCACCGACGTGGTGGCGCGGGTTTTCGCCGAGCGCCTGCAGCAGCGCATGGGGCAGTCGTTCACGGTGGAGAACCGCGGCGGCGCGGCCGGCCAGATCGCCGCGGCGGCGTTCGCCCGCTCGCCGAACGACGGCTACACGCTGATGTTCACCACCGCCGCGCCGATCACCGTGGCGCCGCTGATGAACGACAAGGTGCAGTACGATCCGCGCAAGGATTTCATCCCGGTCGCGCGTGGTGGCGATGCAGCCGGTCTGGATCGTGGTGAACGCCGGCTCGCCGCTCGAAGTCGCTGGGCGACATCGTGACGCGCGCCAAGGCCGAGCCTGGCAAGCTGACCTATGGCACCTCCGGCGTCGGCACCGAATTGCATCTCGCCGCCGAGGCGGTGGCGCGCTCCGCCGGCATCCAGATGGTCCACGTGCCGTTTCGCGGCGGCGGCGAGGTGATCACCGCGCTGCTCGGCTCGCAGATCGACTTCGCGGCGCTCTCCACCGCGTCGATCGCCGGCGCGGTGAAGCAGGGCACCTTGCGCGTGCTGGCCGTCTCGTCGCCGAAGCGGATGACCGACTTCCCGGACGTGCCGACCTTCGCCGAGCTGGGACATGGCGGCGCGACCATGGTGCCGTGGTGGGGCCTGATGGCGCCGGCCGGCACGCCGCAGCCGATCGTGGATCGGCTGACGCAGGAGCTTGAGGCGGCGACCAAGGACGACGGCGGTGCGCGAGCGGCTGAAGGCGACCTTCGTGCAGATCGAGTTCGAGGGACCGGCGGCGTTCCAGCAGCGGCTCGACGCCGAGACGAAGCTCTACGGCGACGTCATCCAGGCGGCGAAAATCAAGATGGAGCCGCCGAAGTGAAGCGCAGCACCGAAAAAATCCGCACCACCCACGCCGGCCGTTTGCCGAACTCGCCGGGCTGCGACGACCTGCCGATCCGGCTGTTTCGCGGCGAGACGATCGATCCCGCGGTGCTGGAGGCCGGGCTGGAGCACGTGGTGCGCCGCCAGCTCGACATCGGCGTCGACACCGTCGGCGACGGCGAATTCTGGAAGTCGCGCTCGTTCTCGTACTACAGCCGCCATCTCACCGGCGTCGAGACGCGCGCCCTCAGGCCGGGCGAGCCGGTGTCGACGCGGGTGTTCACACGCGAGCGCGACGAGTTCGCCGGGTTCTACAAGGACCTCGACGCGACCGGCACGATCTTCCACGTGCCCGGCGAGAAGCGGATGCCGCCTGAAACCGTGAAGATGGTCGCCACCGGCCCGGTCAAGTCGAAGGGCACCGCGGCGATCGCGCAGGAGATCGACACCTTCAAGAAGGGCATCGCCAAGGCCGGCAGCGCGGTGGACGAAGCCTTCATGTGCGTCATCGCGCCGGGCTGGCTCGATCACTTCATCTACAACGAATATTACAAGACCGACGAGGAATACATCTTCGCGCTCGCCGAAGCGCTGCGCGAGGAATACCTCGCGGTGGTGAACGCGGGCTTCATCCTGCAGATCGACGATCCCGGCGTGGTCGACTGGTGGGACATGCTCAAGCCGGCGCTGAGCGTGGAGGATTACGTCAACAGGTTCGCCAAGGTCCGCATCGAGGCGGTCAACCATGCGCTCAAGGGTATCCCGCAGGACCGCGTGCGCTATCATCTGTGCTGGGGCTCATGGCATGGGCCGCACACCCACGACCTGCCGTTCGAGCACATCGTCGGATTGATGCTGCAGGTCAACGCGCAGTGCTATTCGTTCGAGGCCGCCAACGTGCGTCACGAGCACGAATGGAAGCTCTGGAAGGACACCAGGCTGCCCGACGGCAAGATGATCCTGCCGGGCGTGGTGAGCCACTCGACCAACCTGGTCGAGCATCCCGAGCTGATCGCCGAGCGCATCCGGCGCTTCGCCGGCGCGGTCGGCCGCGAGAACATCATCGCCGGCACCGACTGCGGGCTCGGCGGCCGCGTCCATGCGGAGATCGCCTGGGCCAAGCTCGAAGCGCTGGTCGCGGGCGCCAAGCTTGCTTCGCAGGCGTTGTGGAAGTAGCCCTTTGCAGGGCGAGACGATCGGGCAAAATCGCGTAAGGAAAAATGATGGCCGGCGACGACAAGAAAACCAAAACCGCTCCGAAAAGCGATGCGCCCGCAAAGGATAAGAGCGCTGTAGCCACAGACGCATCCAAGGCCAAGGGCGCTGAAACAGCCGCCGCGCCGGCCGCGGCCAAGGACGGCGAGAAACCCGCTGCTTCACCCGCGAGCTACAGCAGGGGCGAGGGCCAGAAGCCGGTTTCCCAGGCTTACAAGGACAACTGGAATGCGATTTTCGCAAAGAAGAAGAAAAAGCGATAACGCCCCACCGCCCGCGATGGGCTGAAGAGCGATCCGTGATTCCTTGGTCTCTGCTCGATACGGCCCGCGTGCCCGGCGGCGGTGAGTTGCGCCTGATGCGGCGCGGCGCCGAGTTCTCTATCATGCTGGGCGGCAGCCAACTCATGAACAGCCGTGTCAGGGGCAGCGAGGAGGCGCTCGCGACGATCGCCTGCGAACGGATCCGGTCCCGCGCGACGCCGCGGATCCTGATCGGCGGATTGGGCATGGGCTTCACGCTTCGCGCCGCGCTGGCCGCGCTTGGCGCCGATGCCCGGATCGTCGTTGCCGAGCTGGTGCCGGCCGTTCTGGCATGGGCAAGGGGTCCGATGGCCGAGGTGTTCGGCGGCAGCCTGACCGATCCGCGCGTCAGCGCCCGCGAGGCGGACGTCGCTGACTTGATCCGGTCCGGCTCGTCGGCGTTCGATGCGATCTTGCTCGATGTCGACAACGGTCCCGAGGGACTGACCCGAAAAGCCAACGACGCGTTGTATGACCTCGATGGGTTGCGCGCCGCTCGTGCGGCGCTGCGCCCCGGCGGTGTGCTGGCGGTGTGGTCGGCGAAGCCGGACCTGAAGTTCAGCCGGCGGCTTCGCCAGGCCGGTTTCGAGGTGGACGAGGAGAGGGTGCGCGCCGACGGATCGCGCGGCGGCGCGCGGCACGTTATCTGGATCGCGGCCCGCGCGGACGGCAGGCGTCAGGCGGCTAGCGTTTGACTGTTCTTTGGCGGGACGTCTGCAGCAGACGGCTATTCGGTCCCGTTGGCGCGACGCGCAATGTCGAGCGGCTCGAGCGTGTGCATCCGCTGATACGCACCCATAAGCAGCTCGACTGGGTGTTGAGCGAGATCGAGGCCTATCTTTTTTGAAAGCGTCACTCTGTCCGGAAACCGTGCGAGAAAAACCTCATTCATGCCGCCGTCCAGTTCGCTGTAAATTGGGGCGGCTGGCACGTTGTCTTTAAGCAATTGCGCGTATTCGAAGTCGTCGGCGCGTTGCTTCTCCAGCGCCCGTGCCGCGATTTTCGGATCCACGACAAAGGCGGGGCATTTGCCGGTGGGATTGAACACAAGGGACTTGCGTGAATTCGGGGGACGTTGCGCATCGAATACATAGACGCGGTTGCACACGTCCACCTTGGGTTCGAGATGCGTCGCCTCGAAATGATCGTTGCCGATCTTGAGCATCTTCCAGAAGGCCAAGTTCGGATTGCTTCGATGCCGCGCCAGATTCGCCGGCGTCAGGCGGAACGGATAGGCCTGGACCTGGAATGACGGCCGGCCACCCAGGAATGACTTTCGCGCCAGCGAATAGATCTCGCTGATCTGTTCGTCGGTCATGGCATGGCAACCGACCGACCAGCAGTCGCCGTGGATCATAATCAAGCTGCCGTCGCGGTTGTTCGCCTTGTCGAAGCTGTTGGGGTAGCCAATGTTCATTGCGAGATAGTAGCTGGAGTGGGGATTCATCAGCTCGGGGGTCACTCGATAGAATCCCTCTGGAGTCTGACGGTCGCCCTCCCGCAACTTCGGCCCAAGATCGCCGGACCACCGGCAAATCGGATAGGTCTTGAGGATCTGGAAACGGCCGGTGGTGTCCTGTTTCCAGACTTCGAGCTCCGCCTCTTCCTTGAAGACGCGCACAAGGATCGGTGAATGCAGGGGCATCTTCTTTTGCTGGAGCAGCGCGAGCAACTCGGGCGGCAGGTTCTTCGTTGCCTTGGCCGGCAACTTGGGAGGCGACTTTTTTGTTTCCTTGGTCGGCAACTCTTTGCCGTCTTGGCCAAGGCACGTGACCGGCGTCAACGCCGCGGCAAAAGCCGCCGTCAGCACAAGCGCACGGAGCGCCGTGGCGCCGATCATTGCCTTTCCCTTAATCTCAAAGGGCATCCTTACTCAAAACCGCGCTTTGATAAGGCTGGAAACCGACTTTGAACAGGGGGTTCGCTGGTCGCCGTCAATGTCCGCATGGGTCAAAAGCGAACATCGCGGCTTATTCGATCACCTCGTCGGCGATCGAGAGCAGTGACGGCGGTACGGCAAGGCCGAGCATCCTGGCGGCCTGGGCGTTGATGACCAGTTCGAACTTGCTCGCCTGCACTACCGGCAGGTCTGCAGGCTTCGCGCCCTTTAGGATGCGACCGACATATATGCCAGCCTGGCGATACGCTTCCGTCCGGCTCGATCCGTAACTCATCAACCCGCCAACTTCAGGATAGGCCCGCGATCCATGGATCGCAGGGACCGCGTAGCGAGTCGCGAGGTGAGCCAATTGGACGCGCCGGTTAGTGAAGAAGGGGCCGCTGCTGATAAAAAGCGCATCAGGCCGGTCGTTCGAAAACGTCGCGAAGGCGGCATCGATGTCGGTGCTGGAACTGGCGTTAAGGACCCGGAGTTGTAGTCCCATGGCGCCGGTAGCGGCTTCCACATCCCGCAGGTTGGCGGCGGCAATCGTTGGTTCTGCCGGATTGAGAAGCGCGACAACCCGCGTGGCTGTGGGCATTAGCGCACGCAGGAGTTCCAGCCGTTTCGCTGCCAGTTCTGCCGCGAAGAAATTGACCCCAGTCATGTTGGCGCCTGGCCTGGAGAGGCTCGTGACAAGACCAAGCCTGACCGGGTCTTCGGGAACCAGAAACACGATAGGGATCGTAGTGGACGCCTTGGCTGCGGCCACTGATACGGGGGCGCTACTCGCGATTATCACATTGACACGTCGCCGAACGAGGTCGGCGGCCAGCACCAGCAGCCGATCGGGCTCGATTCCCGGCCCAGCGATAATCGATCGTGACGTTCTCGCCCTCGACGTAGGAGCTTTCTTTCAGGCCCTGGCGAAGTGCGCTGGAGTTGATCCGAGTAACCGTCGGGGGTTGAGGCGTTGAGGTAGCCGATGATCGGCATTGCCGGTTGTTGAGCACGCGCGGCAAGCGGCCACGTAGCTGCCGCAGCGCTAAGGACCGCGATGAATTCGCGCCGCTTCATGTCCACCCCTGGCAAATAAGAAACCTGCACCGCACAAACTAGCACGTTGTCCGGGGCTTAGGGGTCACGGGCCACAGTCATTGAGATGCTGACAAAAGCAGACGTTTCCGGCGTTCGGCGCGATGTTTGCTTCGTGCCAATAGCTGCCATCAGCTTAAGTAACAACTACTTCAGAAATTCAACACCGAGCGCGTGGGGCTGTCTCCACGTCGCCCTACAAGCGCGCCTCGTTGGATCCCCCTCGATGACGAGCTCGAAGCTCGGCGGAATCCCGGACGTGGTGCCGTCCCCCAGCGAAACGCCCGCGCCCCCCTCCGAAATATCAATGATCGTGCACCGGATGGGTGGCTGTTTAGCCGAGACAATGATCTCGGCCGGTATCTCGCACGGCGTGCGCGGATACTTTCGGTTCGACAGGACCGGAATGTGCCAATAGCGCCCGTACATAATAAACCCGCCGCCAAAGGCTGCGAGCGGCAGGATCAGGGCCAAGGACCAGAAGGCGCGTTGCCCTTCAAAAACTGGCAGCGCGAATACAATGATCGCCATCATCGCGGCGAGCATGAGTAGCAGCCCGCCTAGTCCGTCCGTCCAACGCATTGAATTCCCCACGACATCATGCCGAGAAGGCGTAGTTGCCCCAAGCTGCCGGACCGTGGAACTCACAGCTACAAATCGGGCCGATGCTCAATTCAAAGTAGCACTGGGGATCGAACCAAACCAGTCAGCGCGATCTTCACTCCCCGCCCGCGCGCTGCGGGCGCCAGCGGCCGAGCCGGTTCTCCAGCACCTGCACCGCCGCGGTCATCGCCAGCGTCATCACGGCGAAGATGATCAGGCCGGAAAACACGATGTCGACCTGATAGCGGCCGGCGGCCTGCACCATCATCACGCCGAGGCCGGATTCCGAGCCGAAGAACTCCGCCACCACGACGCCGAGCACGGCGCGGCCGATCGCCAGCCGCAGGCCCGCGATGATGTAGGGCATGGCGTTGGGGATCACCACCAGCCGCGCGACGTCCCATTCCTTGGCGCCGAACGAGCGCACCACGTTGATCAGCAGCTTGTCGGAGTTGCGCACGCCCTCGTAGGTGTTGATCAGGATCGGGAACAGCGCGCCGATGAAGACGATCACCACCTTCGACCACAGGCCGAGCCCGAACCACAGCATCACCAGCGGCAGGAAGACCAGCCGCGGCGTCGCGTTGAACGCGGTGATGAACGGATCGAACATGGCGTTCAGCGTGCGCGAGCGCCCGATCAGCACGCCGAGCGGCAGCCCGACCACGATGGCGAGCCCGAGGCCCACCGCGAAGCCGGAGGCGCTGACGCTCGAGCGGCGTCCAGATCGAGCCGGTCGCGAACATCTTCCACAGCGTGCCGGCGATCTGGCTCGGCGTGGTGAAGAACAGCTTGGTGCCGGCGGACATGCGTGATCAGCCGCGGCAGCAGCTCCCACACGATCAGCAGCACCACGATGCTGGAGGTGCCGAGGATGACCGGCTCGAAGCGCTGCCACAGGCTGCTCGGCGGCGCGGCGAGATCGTCGGCCGCGCCGGCAGCCAGATTCGGTTTCGAGCGCCTGGGATTCGCTCATGGCTACTGCCCGACCCGCCAGGGGAACGCCGCGCGCTCCGCCCACCGGATGCCTTCCGTCATGATGACGGCGATGATCATGATCGCCACGATGCAGGCGAACATCTTGTCCAGCGCGAACAGGTCGCCGTAGCGGGCGATCGCGTAGCCGATGCCTTCGGACGCCGCGAAGAACTCGGCGACCAGGACGCCGATCAGGCCGCGGCCGATGGCGATGCGCGCGCCGGCGACGATGTAGGGCAGCACGCTCGGCACGATCACCTTGAGATAGAGATCCTTCTCCGTGCCGCCGAGCGAGCGCACCACGTTGACCAGCAGCCGGTCGACCGCCCGCACGCCGGCCTGCGCGTTGAAGATGAACGGGAACACCGAGAGCAGGAAGATGATGGTCGCCTTGCCGGACACGCCGACGCCGAAGAACACGATGACCAGCGGCGCGAGCGCCACCAGCGGGCTGGCGTAGAACACCGTCATCATCGGATCGAGCGCGTAGCCGACCCGCGCGCGCCAGCCCATCACGATGCCGAGCGTGACGCCGACCACGACCGCGGCGCTGAAGCCGTAGACGAACGGCACCGCGCTCACCGCAATCTCGCGGAACAGCTCGCCGCTCACCACCATGTCGTAAAACGCGGCGGCGATCAGCGACGGCTTGCTGATGAACAGCGGATTGAACGGCACGAACAGGAACACCGCCTGCCAGGCGGCCAGGAACAGCGCGACCGACAGCAGGCCGAGCAGCAGGTTGCGGTAGCGCTCGGAGAACGGAATCGGCGGCGCGTGCGGATTCGGCAGCGTCTGGACTGTCACGTCGGCCATCGTCAGACCGTGATCTCGTCCTTGAGCTCGTTCCAGATTTGCAGCTTGAGCTCGTTGAACTCGGGCGTCACCCGCATCTCGTAGTCGCGCGGCCGCGGCAGCGGGATGGTGAAGAGCTTCTTGGCGCGGCCGGGCCGCTTGGTCATCACCATCACGCGGTCGGAGAGGTAGATCGCCTCCTCGATCTGGTGGGTGACGAACAGCACGGTCTTGCGCGCCTCGTGCCAGATGCGCAGCAGCTCCGCCTGCATGATGTCGCGGGTCTGCGCGTCGAGCGCGGCGAACGGCTCGTCCATCAGCAGCACGTCGGGATCGGTGGCGAGCGCGCGCGCCAGGCCGACGCGCTGCTTCATGCCGCCGGACAGCTCGTGCGGGTAGTGGCTCTCGAAGCCGGTGAGGCCGACCATGTCGATCAGGCTGCCGCAGATCTTGCGGCGCTGGTCGGCCGGCATGCCCTTGAGCTCGAGGCCGAGCTCGACGTTGTGCTGCACGGTGCGCCACGGCAGCAGGCCGAATTCCTGGAACACCATGGCGCGGTCGGTGCCCGGGCCCGGAAATGGCCTTGCCGGAAAGCCGAAGATCGCCGGAATCGATGCGAAGAAGACCGAGAAGAGCATTGAGAAACGTGCTCTTCCCGCAGCCGGACGGGCCCGACGATCGAGAGAAACTCGCCTTCTTCGACGTCGATGTCGAAATTGTGCAGCGCCCGCACCGGCCCCCGGTTCGGCGGCCGGAAGGTCAGGTTGACGTTCCGGCCCTGAATGTACGCCGCCATGCGTTCCGCCCTGTTTCGTTCTTGATTATTCAAGCATAAAACGCGGGCCGGAAGGCAACCAAACGTCGCGGACTCAGTCCACGACCGGTCTTGGCCCGGCTGATGCCCAGCGCCACGATCCGGTTGAGCAATTCGGCATAGGGCAGGCCGTCGTGCTTGGCCGCCTGGGCGAACTCCTCGATCTGGGCGATCTCGGGGTTGGGATTGGCCTCGATGCAATACGGCGTGCCGTCGGCGGCGAGGCGGAAATCGATGCGGGCGTAGCCGTCGAGGTCGAGGCTGCGGCAGATGCGCTTGACCAGCTTGACGATGCGCGCCTGCAGCTCCGGACCGAGGTCCTTCGCCGGGCCGTGCTCGATGCCGACCTTGTCCTGGTAGCGGGTGTCGTGCTTGACCCGCTCGGTGGCGATGCGGTGCGCGCCTTCCGGGATGGAGCCGAACTGCAGCTCCCAGATCGGCAGCACGCGCAGCCGGTCGTTGCCGATCACGCCGACGTAGATCTCGCGGCCCTCGATGAACTGTTCGGCGATCGCGGGCGTGCCGATCCGCTCGTGGATGAACTTCACGCGCTCCTGCAGCTTCTCGTCGCTGTCGACCACCGAGGCCCGCGCGATCCCCCACGATGCATCCTCGCTTACGCTCTTGACGATCAGCGGCAGGCCGAGCCGCGACGGGCGCTTGATCTTGCGGTTGATCGGAAACACCGCGAAGTCGGGAACCGGAATGCGGTGATAGGCCATGAGCTGCTTCGACAGGTCCTTGCCGCGCGCCAGCATCAGGCCGCGCGGATTGCAGCCGGTGTAGGGAATGCGCAGCAGCTCGAGATAGCTCGCCACGTTCTGGTCGTAGGCCGGATCGCCGTGGAACTGCTCGAGCAGGTTGAAGACCACGTGCGGCTTCCAGCTTTCGATCTCGTCCCTGATCGGCTTGAGCTCGTCTTGCACGCCGAGCGGCTTCACCTCGTGGCCGTTGGCGCGCAGCGTGGTGACGACGTCGTATTCGGTCTTCCAGACGTTGACCTGCTCCTCGGTGTAGCCCTTCGAGGAATCCGGCGGCATCAGGTCCGGATGCATCAGCACCAGAACGCGCAGCCGCTTCATAGCGCGAACCACTGCTTGCGCTTCGGTCCGTACAGCGAGTGCACGGTCTTGGCGGTGAGCAGCACGATGAAGTTCGTGCAGCAGCTCGCGCTCGCGGCCGACCGCGCGCAGCTTGAGCTCGCGGCAGCGTTCGATCACGTCGTCAAGCATCGAATCCAACGTGAACTGATGCTCTCCGGTCCACTTGGCGACCATCTGCCTGATCTTCGTTCGGTTCTTGCGAAGGAACGTTGACGCCGCAGGCCGGCTGCGAAATTTCGGATCGGCGGAAAACAGACGATGCAATTCGCGGTCGTACGTCTTGGGCGTATCGACGGCGTAGAGAGCCTGCTTCTTCTGGTAATATTCGGCAAGCGTGATCTTGTACTTGTTCAGAGGATCGGTGCGCCGCCGCGTCGTCATCTGCGGCCGCTGCTCGGCGATTTCCGCCATCAGCTCGTCGACGTACTTGAGCTTGCGCAGCGCCGGCCAGCCGGCGTAGCGGTTGCGCCAGTTCGAGCGCGGCGTCAGCCAGACCGCGAAGGTCTCGGCGAAATCTTCCTCGGGATGACTCTGCGCGTACCACAGCCGCAGATGCTGGACGTAGTTCTTGCTCGCCGGATCGGGCCGGTAATAGCGCGGATAGCGTTTCGAGGCGCGGCCGAACAACTTCTGCCAGCGGCGGCGGCGGTTGAGTTGATAGGCAAGCTGGACCACGTGGCCCGCCTCGTGGCGCAGGATGCGCATGCAGTCCTTCTCGGTGTCGCCTTCGACGTCGATGATCTTCTTGCGCTCGAGCCGCATCAGCCGCGGGTGCGCGAGATAGAACGGGATGGCGATGCCGGGCGTGTTGGACGGGCTGAACCATTCGTCGGAGATCCAGACGTGCGGCATGAACCGGATGCCGCGCTCCTCAAGCTCCTCGTGAAGCTGGCGCACGCAGCGTTCGAGCCAGGTGCCCTCCACCTTGACCTTGAGGTCCTTGAGCCGCACTTGCAGCAGCTTCTCGTCGGACAGGCGGGACCAGCAGATCCGGCGTTTGATGCGGCGTTTTTTTCGACGGCGGGGCGGCATGGCGGACCGATGGTGTCATAACCTTGGCCCCGGTCAACGCCGCCGGCACCTTCCTAAAAGAGCTAGGAAAATCAGCCCTTCCCCGCCCTTGCTTTTGCCAGCCGCGGAAACAGCGCCAGTGCGTTGTCGTGCTCGATGCCCCGGCGGGTTTTCTCGTCCCAGCAGTCAAATGCCTCGAAGCCGGCGATGGTGCTCTTGAGGTCCTGCACCGGGTCGCGATGCCGGGAAAACGGAAAGTCGCTGCCGAACAGGATGCGCGTCGGATCGGCCACTTCCATCAGGCACTTGAGCGGGCCCCGTGCGTTGATCTCCGCGACGTCGTACCAGAGCCGGCGCAGCGTGCTCTGCACTGTGGCGCCGCGCAGCCGCTCGCGGACGTCCCGGTTGTGGTCCATGGCGCCCAGCCGGTAGGTCAGAAACGGAATGGTGCCGCCGCCGTGCGGCATGATCCAGCGGATGCCAGGGAATTTTCCGAACGTTCCGTTCCACAGCAGGTTGTGCATCGCGCGCGTTGTGTCGAGCACCAGTTCGGTCATGCCGGACGGATACGAGTAGGCCGGCATGTTGTTCGCCTGGTTGCGCAGCGGGTGCACGAACACCACGGCGTTGCGCCGGTCGAGCTCGGCGTACAGTTCGTCCTCGTCGGGATGGCCGAGGTGGCGCTGCCCCGCGTGGCTCAGGAGGCAGACGCCCTCCAGCTTGAGCGTGTCCAGCGCGTACGCCGCCTCGCGGATCGAGGCCGCGACGTCGGGCATCGGCAGCAGCGCGAAGGCGCCGAGCCGGTGCGGATGATCGGAGATCATTTTCGCGGCGTCGTCGTTGCACTCGCGGGCGATGCGGATCGCCTCGTCGACATTGCCGAAGTAGGCGCCGGGCGAGGCGACCGAATTGACCACCGCCGCGATGTTCATCTCGTCCATCAGTTCTAGCTGCAACGGCAGGCTCCAGGCCGGCCACGGGTTCTCGCCGCTGCCGTGGATGCCGACCTTCGACAGTGCGCGCTTGTACACCTCCGGCACCGGGTGCTGATGCATGTCGATCAAGGGGCCAAGGCGCATTGTTGGTCTATCGCGCAACAAAAGGAAAAGAAGAGATTACCGTCGCTCGCACGCTTCGGCGAGAGCGTCAGCCTTATCAAGCCACATTACCGGAGTTCGAAGTCAGTCGCTTGCAGCGCGGTGTTCAGCGTTGCGATCAGCGTTGTACCACCGGCGGCCGTCCCGTTGGCGAAGTCCGGATCGAATGCGAGACCCAGCAGACCGCCTTCGCCCGCCGGGGAAATCTGGTCGGAAACATCCAGAAAAGGTGTTGGCCGCGTCTCGCCGGTATTGAGATCGAGAATCTTGATCAGCCCGTTCTTTTCCACAATGAAAAGACGGTCAGCGTCGCCTGATGGCGAGCCTGCATAAACTGGTAGATTGAGTCCGTTCGCGACACGGGTGGCTGCGATCGAAGTGACTTGGCCCTGCGGCCCGTTCGGATCAAACCCATAGATCAGATCATCGCCGGCGGTACCGGCGAGTGTATTGCTGGCGTTGTCTCCCACGACAAGATTGTTCGCCATCACAGCCTCTCGAGCGGCGGCACAGAGCGTGGACGAATGAAATTTTACAAGTCCCGTGCATTGAAAACGACATCGTTTGTCAAATCAAAGGCATTGGCCCAACCAAATCGGTTCCATGGTGCACGGTTGGCTGATAAGCGATGGAAAATTGTGCGGATGAGCGGCCCGAGACATAGGTGGCATTCTCCAGCGTGCTCGGGGGTCAGAGACTCGGCATCGAGCAAGTCGACGAGGGCTTTTGGCTCGTGAGGGGCGAAGCAACGTCGAATAGGTAGCGCCAGATCGTCTGGGGTGGAAGAGGTGTGCCGAGGTGGCGCAAGTTAGAGTTTTCGGCGGCGTTGCTCGGCTTCATCCCAGGCTGTGAGCGGCTGGTAGTCCGCTACGAATCCAAGACCTTTGGTGGCATCTGAAGACACGGCGTATTGCGAGGTCACTACGTCGATAACAGCCGGCGCATTCGCCAACGCGCGCCGGAGCGCCTCCTTCATCTGCTCGGGCCTTTCGACGCGTTCACCATGCGCTCCGAGCGCGCGCGCCATTCCGGCATAATCGGAATGTCGCAGAGTCGTTCCATAAATGCGCCCACCGTAATTGTCCTGCTGATCCAGGCGTTCAATATTCCACGCCGCATTGTTGGAGACGATGAAAACCGCCTTAGCGCCATGGCGCACAGCGGTGTCGATCTCCATCGCATTGATGCCATAGGCGCCATCGCCGTTGACCGATATCACTTGCCTGCCGGGCAAGGCGAGCGCTGCCGCGATTGCGTAGGGCACGCCCACGCCGAGACAGCCGAACGCGCCGGCATCCATATAGACGCGCGCGGTGAGACCGATACGCGCGAAGCTCAACAGATCCCCACCGTCCGCGATGCCAATATAGTCTGGCTCGGCCAAATCGTGGATTGCATCAAAGATGCAATTGGGATGAAGCTTGCCATCCTGCGCAACGATTGCTGGTTCGCTGTTTTTTCTGCGCGCACGATCCTGCTGCTTCCTGCGCAGTGCATCGGCCCACGTATTATCAATGTTCGGCGCGCGATTGCCGGCAGCGTCAGCTATTGCGTCCAGCGCCAACGCAGGCGTTGCCAGGATTTCAGGATCACCGCGGCGATTATCTATCAGCTCGGTCGCCGTGTCGGCAATGCGAATGAACTTCGCGTTTGGAAATACTGCGGGCGAACCATAGCCAAGCTGGTAGTCAAGCTTGCGCCCAATAACAATGGCGAGGTCCGCGTCGTTCATGATATTGCCGCGGATGGCTCCAGCGAACGACGGGTGATTTGAAGGGACAAGTCCACGGCTTTCTTGCGTGTCGAGATAGAAAGCGCCGGTGGCGTCGAGGAAGCGAACCAGCGCGCCGCCGGCGCTCCGCGCGCCGCGTCCGGTAATGACGACCGGCCGGCGCGCCGACCAGATCGCCTCAACTGCTTCCGCTACAGCCGCAGGGTCGGGCAGGATCGTGCGGGGATAATTGGGCCGCATCCAGTCATCTAGCACCAGGGTGGGCGCAACGTCGGTGCGTAAAATGTCAGTTGGTATTTCCAGATAGACCGGACCGGGCTCTCCGCCGTCACCTTGAGCCCGCGCTACCGCCTCGTTGAACTCACGAATCACCTGGTCGGCGACGCGTGCCGTGCGGGCGGTGCGCGTCACGTGCCGCAGAATGTCCACGTGGGGTATATCTTGCAGCGGCCCCATATTAGCCTGCGGGCGCGAGGTGCATCCGCCGATGAGCAGCACCGGAATGCGCGCAAGCGAGGCATTGCACATCGCCGTAACTGTATTGGTCACGCCGGGCCCCGCTGTAACAATAGCGACTCCCAATGCCCCGGTGAGTTCGCTGTGCGCGTGCGCCATGTGAACTGCAGCGCCCTCATCGCGTACGTCGATGATGCGAATGCCCGCTCGCCCTACGAGGTCCCAGATGGGCTGAATGTGTCCGCCCTGCAGGCCGAAAACGCGGTCGACACCGCGGGCTTCCAGGAAACGAACGATCCATGCCGCCACGCTATTCGGCCCGCTGCCAAGGTCTTTTCGGCCACTTGTGGCAACAGCTTTTGGTTCTGCCATAATCAGGCCCTTGGATTTTCCGAAAGCCGGCTCTTGAGAATGCGGTGCTGAATCTTGCCTGTTGCCGTTCGGGGCATCTCGGCGTCTCGAATGATTGAGATTGAGCGCGGCCGCTTGTAGCCGGCGATGCGGCCGCGACACCAATCGAGGATTTCTTTGTCGCTCGACTGCGAGCCGTCCTTCAGCACAATCACGCCGTGAACAAGCTCGCCCCATTTGGCGTCAGACACGCCGACGACGGCGGCTTCCCGCACCGCAGGATGCGTGGTGAGCAGCGCTTCGACCTCGGAGGGATAGATATTCTCGCCGCCGCTGATGATCATGTTGCTCTTGCGGTCCGCGAGCCAATAATAGCCCTCGCTGTCCCGGCGGGCCATATCATTCACCGTGCAATAGTTGCCACGAAACGCTTCACGCGTTTTGTCCGGCAACCGCCAATAGCCATCGAAGCCATAGGGCGTGCGCGAATAAAGTTCGCCAACCTCGCCATCGGCAATTTCCTCGCCGTTCTCCCCGATTAACTTGATTGCGCCCGAGCCGATGCATTCGCGCCCAACCGAACCGAGCTTCCTGAACTGCTCGTCCGGATGCAGCATAGTCACCCATCCGGCTTCGGTTGAGCCATAGAGTTCGAACAGCCCAGAATTTCGGAAATAGTCCATGATCGCGCGTTTGGTGTCTTGCCGCGCCGGCGCCGACGAGACCATCAATTTTCTGACATGTTGCGTATCGCAGTTCGCGCGGATCGCTTCGGGCAGGTCGAGCATCATTACATATTGAGTTGGCACCAAGGAGGTGAAGCTTTCACCACCGTTGCAGATCGTTCGTAAGAAGTGTTCGGCGTCGAAGCTCTTCTGAGAATACACGCTGACCGCCCCGCCGCAGTAAGTGAGCGTCGAGGCAAAATAGAGCGAGTTGGCGTGACACATTGGCATGGCAAGCAGCGCCGAGTCGCGCGCGCTGAACCCGAGCTCGACGGCGGTAACAAGGGAAAGCATGGCGCCCGCTCCGTGACTGCGGATAGCGCCTTTCGGCTTGCCGGTTGTGCCGGATGTGTACATCAGCATCCAGGGATCAGATGGTTTCACCTCGACATCCGGCTCGCTTTCTCGTGCGCGGCCGAGGAGGTCTTCATATGCGAGATATCCTGCTGGTCCCGTCGCTTCGCCGAAGCGAATATACTTGTCGCGATCAATTGGCAGATCGGGTCGCACCTCTTCGATGGTGCCGAGCAGTTCGTCTTGCACGATCAAGGCGCGCGCTTCGCAGTTCTCTACGATAAATTTGGCCTCGTCGGACACCAGCCGAAAATTGATCGGCACAGCAACGAGCCCTGCTTTCGCAGTGGCGGCATAAATCTCAAGCCATTCGAGGCAATTATAGGCGAGGACTGCGACGCGATCGCCTTTTCGCAACCCAAGGCCGAGGAGTCCATTAGCTAGCCGGCAAGCCCTCGCATTCCATTCCTTGAAAGTAGCAGTGCGCGTCAGGTCGCGCGCACCAAGACGGTCGGGAAAGACTCGCGCGTGCGTGCGCAACACGTCGCCAAGATGCATCAAGCCGGTCAACTTAGCCCTCTCGGTGAGGCTTCGTTATGTTCCCAGGATTGCCGAATTTATGAGTGCGGGCAACTTTCTGTGGAGCCGCCCCGGCCGATTGGAGCGGAGAGTGGCGGTGGGTGCAGTCTGCCGCGAACCTCTCTCTGCGACAAGCAAGAAGGGCGGATAGCCGAGTGTCCGCTTTCGGGGGTAAAGCGGACATCGCAGGCCAAGCGCCTGATGTCTGCTTTTGACCCATAGCGGACATGGGTATTGGGTCTCGAAACAGCGTAGGGTGATCTGCGGTCAAGCGCACCGGCTTGTCCGAGAACCGCCTCAAAAAACGACGATCGGACGCGATGCAACGACGCGAGTTCATCGCGGTTCTAGGGAGCGCGGCGGTTTGGCCGCTCGCGGCGCGCGCGCAACAAACCGTGCCGGTCATTGGATATGTCAGCGGCCGGTCGTTGGAATACGAAGAGCGATTGCTGTTGTCATTTCGCAAAGGCCTCGAAGAAGAAGGCTTTGCCGCCGGTCGAAACGTCGCGGTCCAGTATAGGTTTTCAGACGGCGATGACAGCAGGCTACCGGCGATCGCCGCAGATTTCGTCCGTCGTCAGGTGGCCGTGATCGTCGCCAGCGGGCCTTCGGCGGTGGCGGTCAAGGGCGCGACCTCGACCATTCCGATCGTTTTCAGCACGGGTGCCGATCCGGTCGGACAAGGTCTGGTCGCCAGCCTCAGCCGTCCCGGCGGCAACGCAACCGGCGTCGCCGTTTTCACCAACGAGCTCGGAGCGAAACGGCTGGAGCTGCTTCGTGAGCTAGTCCCCCAGGTTGGGCTGATCGCCTTTGTTGCCAACCTGCACAGCAGCACAACGTCCGCTCAGGTCAAAGACGTGCGAACGGCGGCAGCGGCGTTTGGACAGAATATCTTGGTGGTGAATGCTTCCACACCGGAGGAAGTCGAACAGGCTTTCGCAACCATCGCGCAGCACAAAGCGGGCGCGGTCTTGTATAGCGCGCACCAATTCTACCAAATAGCCCGCGATCAGCTCGTGGCGCTCGCTGCGCGGCACCGGCTACCGGCGATGTACGAATGGCGCGAGTTTGTCGAAGCGGGCGGCCTCGCCAGCTACAGCACCAGCCGCGACGACTCGTTTCGCCAAATGGGCGTTTACGCCGGACAGATTCTCAAAGGTGCTGAAACCTCCGAACTGCCGGTCGTGCGGCCGACCAAGTTCGAGTTTGTGATCAACCTCAAGACCGCCAAGGCGCTTGGTCTCACTGTGCCTCTGGCGCTGCAGGCGAGCGCCGACGAGGTGATCGAATGAAGCGGCGCGAGTTCATCACGATTGTCGGCGGCGCGGCGGTTGCGTGGCCGCTCGCGGCGCGCGCGCAGGAGCGCGTTCGGCGGGTCGGCGTGCTGATGCATACGGTTCCGGACGAACCGGAAGCGCAGGCCCGCGTCGCAGCGTTCCAGCAGGGCTGCAGGGGGCAGGATGGGAGATCGGCCGTAACCTGCGCATCGATACGCGCTGGAGCAACAACGATGTCGCGCGGCTGCGGCGCCAGGCGGCAGAGCTGATCGGACTGTCTCCGGATGTCGTGCTGGGCGGCGTCGGCAATACCACTGGAACGTTACAGGAATTAACCCGCACCATACCGATCGTCATGGCCCAGACCATCGACCCGGTTGGCGCCGGCAATATCGTCAGCCTGGCCCGGCCGGGCGGCAACGTCACCGGATTCGCACAGTTCGAATACAACCTAGCCGGCAAATGGCTTGAGTTGCTCAAGGAGATCGCGCCACAGGTCAGGCGCGTCGGCGTGCTGCGGGATCCCGGCGCCGGCGCCGGCATCGGCCAATGGGCAGTCATCCAGGCATTTTCGCCTGCGCTGGGAATTGAGCTCAGACCGATCAACGTGCGCAGCGCGGCCGACATTGAGCGCGAGATCAAAGCGTTTGCCAGCGAGCCGGACAGCGGGCTGATCACCGTGGTCAGTAGTGCATCTCAAATTCATCGCGAGCTGATCGTCTCGCTCGCGGAGCGGCACAAGCTGCCAGCGGTTTATCCCTATCGTTTCTTTACTGCGGGTGGCGGCCTAGTGTCTTACGGGCCCTGCTCGGCCAGTACCGGCGCGCGGCAACCTACGTTGACCGCATCTTGAAAGGCGAGAAGCCGGCCGACCTGCCGGTGCAAGCACCGACAAAGTACGGGTTGGTGATCAACCTCAAGACCGCCAAGGCGCTCGGCCTCGACGTGCCGCCCGCCGTGCTCGCGCGCGCCGACGAGGTGATCGAATAGGCGGAGCGAATGCTTCGGCGCAGTGCCCGTTAGATATCGGTAGTGTTGTAGCTGCCACATTGAGTGCAAGGGATAAGCAGATTATGCACGTGGCCAACGTCTGCACGCAGCAACACGGACTTACACAAGCCGCAGACTAAATCTGTCGTCTGGCGAATGTCTGTAGCTGCGAGCGGGGCGACAAGCACCGCAGAGCGTGCAGGTGATGACTTCAACGGCACAAGCTTGCGTTCCATCCTGGTGCCCAAAAGAAAAACCCCGGCTAATAACCGGGGCTCTAAGATAGCGTCTGGCCACGACCGAGTCGGCTCGGCATAACTTTTCAACAGCTTGGTTTGTAAAAGGCCCTGGCGGTTATGAATTATAACGTCCGTTCTGAACATCGTGGCCAGACGCTTTACTTCGACCCAACGGGATAGCGTCACCGTTGTGACGGTGGCAACGGGGTCAGCTTGTCTTTCAACGCACGATCAGCGGCGGAACCAAGCCTTTGCCTCAGGGCCAAAGCATTAAGAATTCTCTAATCGCCTTGCCGCACAATGCGCATGGAGGGGTGAGCATCATGCCCGACAAGGTTGGAGAGTACCGCGCTCAGGCTTTGGCCGCTGAAACAAAAGCCTTCAACGCCGCGCTGACCGATGAGACGCGCCGTGCTTGGCTGATCGTTGCCCGTGATTGGACCGCAATGGCAGACCGCTTGGAAGCGCGCACAAATGCATCGGCTTCAGAACTAGACGCCGAAGCGCTGATCGGTTCGACCATGGCCTGCCAGAAGCCGACAGAGTAGCTGGGATACTCTCAAAGTTTCAGGGCCTCGCGGCACCAGCAGTAGCAGAGAGCCTTGCCGGGCTTTTCGCCCTTGGATAGCCTTTCCATTCCGCGCCTAAGCGTTATTCGCCTGGACCCAGCGATCCGTCACCTGTGCCGGCGGGTGCGCGTGCCCGAATTTCAAGTCTGAGCTCGGAAGATCATCCAAGAAGCGCCGGAGGAACCCATCGTCACACTGCTCCATCACATACGTGCCAAACGGCGAATAGACCTGGGTGTTGCCTTGCCGGATGGGGAACATCAGAGCCTCCTGATGTCGTGAGGGTAAACTCTGCTCGATCCGGCGAAGGGATGTGTCCGTCGTCACACATGGGCGGATTGTTGCGCTCAATCCAGCGGCAGGCCGCCCGCAGAGCGCGTCCACGGTCCCCTATCGAGGGCCTCAACGTGGGGTGGGGGAGCGGACAAAGCTTGAGCCTCCTCCGTCCTTTACAGGTTTATTAGATGCTTAGGCGCTCTGCTCGGATTGGATACGCAAGGTGCCGTGTGTGGGTCACCGCAGGTCGTCGATCTTTCGCCAGTTCTTGCCCCACTCAGAGACGAGTTCCCTGCGCTCAATATCGAAGGCGCTGTTGTTAGCGGCGCCGAGCTGCGATTGTCCCAGCGTGGAAATAAACGCCATCCGGAGAACGCCATCGTAAGATTTCAATTTTCGGCTTTTCTCGACGTGCTGAGTTCCGAGCAAGCCGGCTCAATCGATCCAACAACCATCAGTAAATTCAACCTTGGGCAGATCGATGGAATTCCACTCTGCTTTACCGATGCGGCGGCTTTGCCGGATGGCGCAATGGTGTTTATCGCTGTCGCGGAAGATACCAACGACACCTACAACGATGGAGCTTGTGCTGGCGCAGCAGTAGGAATCTTGGACAACGAACTGCGCTCTCTGCATCGGATCGAGCGGCCATATAAGGTCGAAGGTGTGGATGCCCGGGTGAAAGGCGATACTGTAGAGCTTCTGCTTGTGACCGATGCCAACGACGCCGACACTCCAGCAGGCCTATTCTCAGCGACCATGGCACGAGGACTTGTCTGAGGCGAGATGTCTGCTTCACGCACGAAAGGGACATCCCAGCGCGTTCGACGTAGGTTGCTTTCAAGGGGTAAACCGGACGTGGCCAAAAAGCCCCACCATGTCGCAGATTGACGCGAAGCGGACATCAGCGAGATGCCACTAGCGGCCCTAACGCAATCTTGCCTCGCCCGGCTCCCCTACCTATGCTTCGATCCGGACCTAGCAGAATGACCATCGCGGCCGGAT
>CAVQGC010000003.1:0-170773 GCA_963711955.1 uncultured Alphaproteobacteria bacterium
CAGGGATTTTATGGAATTCTGCGTCGATCCGGATTTCTCTAGGTAACGCCTTAGGTAACAACGGGCGGCTTACTAAATCGTCCCAGTATTATGGAACGATCCTTTTTGGCTTTTCAGCTGTTCTGACGGCTTGTGCGACGGCACCCTTAGTGGCGTCGAACCCCTCAACGGGACCGTCGACGCCTAGCTTTTGGGGCCTTTCGCGATATTGATCTGAGGTCGTCCTTGACATGACGTGTCGTCTTTTCATCGATGAAATTGGGAATGACGACACTAGGAACGAAGGAGAGCGGTTCCTCAGCTTAACCGGAATCATCACGAAAACCCGCAGTCACGATAACCATAGCACCCCAGCGATAGAAACTCTAAAAGCCGACCTATTTGATCATAACCCTCCCAAGAAAACCATCATCCTGCATAGGCGTGAGATTGTGCGCCGAGAGCCGCCCTTTGAATGTCTGTGGGACGAGGGCAAAAACAACGAGTGGGAACGCAGGCTGCTCAAGCTGGTCGAGGATCTTCCCTATATCGCCGTTACGGTTCTGATCGACAAGGAAGAGCATACGCGCCGCTATCCAGTCTGGCAGTACAACCCCTACCACTATTGCATGCGGGCTTTGGTAGAGCGGTATGTGCTGTGGCTAAACTCTCACAACCTACAAGGCGACGTGATGGCGGAATCGCGCTTCAAAAAGCAGGACAAGAAACTCAAAAAGTCATTCACTTATATCTATGACCACGGCACGGAACACATTCCGCATTTCCGAGTACAGCAATGCCTCACATCCCGCGAGATCAAGCTCGAAACGAAACAATCAAACGTCGCCGGCTTGCAGCTCGTTGAAATGATTGCGCATCCAAGCCACCAGTCTTTGAAAAGTGAAGTGGTCAACGTAGCGATGACTGCACGGTTCGGACTGAAAGTTGTCGAAATTCTTAAACGTAGCCGATATAGGCGACACCCGAAGACGATGCAGATTGCTGGCTACGGACAGAAAATCTTGCCTTGAAAAACTTCGGGGGCCTAAGAAGCCCCCGTCGAGGGCGAAACACCCTCTCCCTCCATCACTCAGTTGTTGATGGATTGCGCGGAATATAGTTCATTCTAGGTGTTAAATCAAGGAGTTACCTAACCCTTTGATTCAACTCGTCGTTCACACGACGGATTCCGATCACGTCCGCAGCGCGCGGGTGAGGCTCTACACCATGACCGGGGTGGACTGGAGCGAGCGCTATCCCTGTCGTGGAGGACGTGGCTCGGCTCAAGATCGCCCATGCCATCCTTGACGCGGAATGCTGCTGCGACGGCGGACAACGGCGTGACCGACTTCGACCGCCTGATGGCGCGCGTTCATGACGCCTCGGCCTACGCCTATGCGTTCGACCTGCTGGCGATCGACGACCGTGACGTGCGCAGCGCGGCTTGTTAGGAGCCCCAAGCACCCTACCTTTCATCGTATGCCGTTATTCATGCGCCGCAGTGACAATGACATGCCTGATTATTCGGTGAGATTTCGCGCCGATGACGGGCGCGAATTGCATGTCGGGCGCATCTTCAAATCTCACGGCATCAAGGGCCTGACGTGGATGTGGACGGTGGAATTTCACCAGCGCAAGGGCCGCGCCGAGCCGCACCAAGGCCATGTGCTGACCGAAGATGAAGCCAAGGCTGCGTGGAAACGCTGTTGGGAAAGTGCCGATGTGCCGATTAGGTGGCCGCCATCCTTGGCTAGGCCGCTCGTCCATGATCCAATCTAGCTCCATCTGGCAAGAGTTGGGCACCAAGCGATGAAATGTCCGCGTTGTGCTAAACAGATGACGGCTTATGTCTCTAGCCCCGCCTCGATGGATAAATCTTCGTGGGTGCGCCGATTATATTTTTACTGTGGGTGTGGGATGTTTGCAGCCCGGAATGAAAATGAACCCGATGTGCTGACGCACCCTCAACTGTAACTCTCGATCGTTAGGCTAGGCGGTCCGACCATCATCCAGCATCGTAACCGCTGTGGGCGGACAGTGCCTGGCTAGCGCATAACGGCGAGGAACATCACCATCACCGCCGCTGCCGCAAACGCGACCGCCAAGATGCTACATGCCACCGCCGATGTAATGTTTCCACTCTTGATGTCGTCAACGTAGGGCATGGCAGCCTCCATGCGGGCAGCCTAGCACCTAGCGTGGTGGTAGCGGTGTTAGCTTTTCGCGCAACGCACGGTCAGCGGCCATTTTGCGGTATGCCTGAGCTTGTTTCAGCAGTGACGCTTTAAGCTCAGGGATGTTTTCGGCAGCAGCCAATCGCTCGAAATCGAGCGCCTTTTCCAGATACTCGGCAATCATTTTCATTGGTGGCTTTCCTGCGGCATGGTCTCTCTCGCGAGGCGAGCCCATATCGCGGCCATGTCCATTAACGCCACTCGGTGCTCGTTACGTTCAGCCACTTGAGAGAGGCTTCGGCATTCGGCTGCGCGTGCTAGGCATAGCTCTGGGGTGAGCCGTTCGTCCGCCATGTCATGCCGTCCCGGTCGTAGACCAATTGCGGCCACCCTAGCTGCGCCGCCTCGGGCTCGGCAATTGGGCATTGCCCTATTGGAAATAAATTCCTTAAGGACAATAAATTGTCAGCGCGGGGCTCAGCAGTTGCCATACAGGAAACTAGGTGGGGGAACGTGCATCGCGCTGCCACGTTGGCCCCATGTCGAAAGGGCCCTCGGCCCCCCGCTGGGGCCCCTTAGATGGAGGCCTCGGTTCTCGGATGGGGCCGAGGCCTCCCCTATTTGCGGCGGGCCTCATTGCCCTAGTGGAAACTCCCACGCCGCCTATATTTGCCGCATGGTTCCGTGGCGTTATAGCGTTCCCCGCAAGCGGGCAGCCCTTGCCCCCGCGTCATTCATCGACCCTTGTTTGCCGAGCCGCGCCGAGCGGCGGCGCTGACGGTTGGGTGCATGAAATCAAGCACGATGGCATCCGCCTGCAAATCCACGCTCGCGGCAAGCGCGTCGGCCTCTACACCATGACCGGCGTGGATTGGACCGCGCGGTATCCGTGGATTGTCGAGGATGTGGCGCGGCTCAATGTGAGCACGCCATCATCGACGCCGAGGGCTGCTGCGATGGCGACAACGGCGTGACCGATTTCGAGCGGCTGATGGCGCGCGGCCATGATGCCTGCGCCTACGCCTATGCGTTCGACCTGCTGGCGATCGATGGCGCGACATGCGCCGCGAACCGCTGAGCCAGCGCAAGGCCGCGCTGGCCAAGCTATTGCGCAAGGCGAAGCCCGGCATCCGCTACAGCGAGCACCTGACCGGCGACGGGTCACGCCATTTCGAGCACGCCTGCAAGCTCGGCCTGGAGGGCATCGTGTCGAAGCGGCTAAGCTCGCCCTACCGATCGCGGCAAGGCGAAATGCTGGCTCAAGGTGAAGAACCCGAAGGCGCCCGCGATGCTGCGCATTGTTGAGGGAGGTTGGTGAAATCGCCAATGCTTCGGCATGAAGCGGACCTCGATGTCCGCTCTAACGGTCCCTAAAAGCAGACATGGCGGGCTATAGCCGCCTTGTCCGCTAACGGACTTCGGCCAGCATCTCTTGTGCAGTAGCGAAGGGTTCAGCCCCTACCACAGCACACGTTTGAGCCGATACGATGATGTCTCCCAAGCCAGGAGCGGACATGCGGCGGCGGGAAATTCTTGGTTGTAATCGAATAGTGGCTTCTTAACCCTCGGGACCTTCGAAATCCTCGGAGTGCAGTCAAAAGCGGCGATGAAGATCATGACCTTCAGCAGGATTCTGGCCGGTACAATGCTTTTGCTCGTCGCAACAGGTGGCGCGGCAGCGGCCGACCCGAAGCGAATATTGCTAATTCATTCGTTCGCCCAGGATTTCTCACCGTGGCGCGAATATGAGTATCACATTCGCGCGGAACTGCGTCGGCAACTGCCGGAGCCTTTGGAGATCTTTGAGGCTTCGCTCGCAACCGCACGGCTTGCCGACAAAACCCTTGACGATGTGTTTGCACAGTATCTTGGCGCCCTTTCTGCCAGATACAAACTCGACCTGGTGGTGACCATCGGCGCGCCCGCCGCCAACTTCTTTCTGAAGGTTAGGCAACAGATCTTTCCTACGGTTCCGATGATCTTCACGGGTGTTGAAAAGCGTCGGGTATCACTCTCTGACCTTACGACGAACGACGCGGTTGTCCCGAGCACAGTCGACCATGTAGGCATCATCGACCATATTCTACGTCTATTGCCGGCAACAGACCATGTTGCGGTGGTGACGGGCAACTCTCCCAATGAAAAGTTTTGGGTGGAGGCGATAAGCAATGAGCTTAAGCCTTTCACCGGCCGTGTGACGTTCACGTGGCTTAATGAATTGCCCTTCGAAGACATGCTCAAGCGCGCCGCCGCGCTTCCACCGCGGTCTGTCATCTTGTTCATCTATGTGTCGGTTGATGCGGCAGGGGTTTCGCACGAAGGAGAAAACGTGGTGAACCGGCTGCACGCCGTCGCCAACGCCCCCATATTCTCCTGGATTGACCTTGACTTCGGCCAAGGAATTGTGGGCGGTCCGCTTGTTCCTCTCGTAGACGTGGCCAGCCAGGTGGCCCGCGTTGCCGACCGCATCCTCCGCGGGGAAGTGCCAAGCAAAATAAGGATACAACCAGTAGGATTCGGAACCCCTAAATACGACTGGAGGGAACTACGGCGTTGGGACATCAGCGAGAGCCGTTTGCCGCCAGGAAGCGAAATCCACTTTCGCGAGCCGACAATCTGGCAGCAACATTTCTGGAGAATGGTGGCGATAAGTACCGCCCTCGGTGCTGCGGGCCTTGCTTCCTTGCGCTGATCTGGGAAGATCGTCGGCGTCGTAGGTCGGAGGCGAATGCACTGGCGCTCACGGGTGAGCTGGCTCATATAAATCGCGTGGCCACCGCCGGCCAGCTCACCGCGTCTATTGCTCACGAAATCAGGCAGCCGTTGAGTTCAATCGCCAGCTTCGGCAGCGCCGGTCTGCGCTGGCTGAAGCATGACCCGCCCAACCTCGATAAAGCCCGCAGTGGGCTGGAGAACATTGTCACTGCAGTGCATCGGGCCGATGACGTCATAAAGAGCGTTACGGCCTTGTTCAAGAATGAGTCCACGACGCGAACCGAGGTTTATGTCAACGCGCTTATCGAACAGGTTCTTGTTTCCACGGCTCGAGCCAGGAACTCGAATGGAATTTTGCTGGAAACGAATTTGGTCGAAAACCCGCCGCCGTATGTTATGGCCGATCCAGTTCAGCTACAGCAGGTCATTCTGAATCTGATCACGAATGCAATCGAGGCCATGTCAGCTTCTGAACAAGGGGCGAGGATCCTGCGTATTGAAACGAACATCGATCAGGACGATACCGTAGTAATCACGGTTGCGGATACCGGACCCGGAATAGACTCGAGGGTAGCCGCCCAACTCTTCAAGCCGTTCTTCACGACCAAATCCAGCGGTATGGGCTTGGGATTGCCGATTTGTAAATCGATCATTGAGGCGCACCAAGGAAAACTGACGGTAGCCTCACGTGAACCACACGGGGCGGTGTTCCGGATTGAGTTGCCGCGTCATCGACGCGAATCGGACAGTGTCAATTCTTGATGGCCAAGCCTAGAGCCGCTTTGATCTCCTTCGAGGGTAAAGCGGACATCGCCTTTTCGACCACCTGGGGCTTCGGCATAGACGGACCTACCAAACCCGCGCGATAGCTTGATAAGACTTGGGCACTCCGCTCGCGACATAGTGCGCTCGGCGTGTCTGCTGCATCTGCCGCTTGGGTTTTTTGCTTGGTTCGTCAGCAACAGAGACAGACCGCCTTATCGGCTCAATCTGTATCTGTTGCGCCATCATTTGATCCTCCATCGACGTGAGGGCCCACATCGGGGGTGAAGGAGCATCACGCACTGTAAGGATGGGCAATGAGGCTGCCGCCAAGTGCACGCGGCTGCCAGGTAGGCGAATGGGCGCCGCTACGTCCATGCGGGGCGGCGAAGCATCAAAGCTTTCAGAAGCAATTAAAAGCACGCCTAAGAGACACGGCGTCACTAAGGCGAAATAGCCGAAAAGGGGCATCTGGACCCGAGGCTGATATCCACACATCCTCAACGATTGTGCGATGAAACGTTTCCTAACCATCACACGCTTCCAGCAACTCGGTTTTGACAGCTAAGGCGAAGGGGGTTCGGTTCGAAAAATTCAGCGGACGGTAGAAGCTTCCTTGCCCGCGTAAATGCCGGGCTGACCCGGTCTGACAACAATATTGTCAGCCGACGCACGAACTGTAGGGAGATACTCTGACCGTGCGTTGAGTCCGACAACGACGATTGCAGTGGAAGCCGCTAGAGCCACCGCGAGAACCTTGAGATGCGTGGATCTGCCAGCGCGCAAGAGAGTTAAGTCCATAACACGCCTCCCTGAACTCCGATGTGGATACGGCCTCTGTGTTGCTTTAAAATAGCAATATTCAGGACTCACATCGGCTTGCGACTTTCGCTAACCGGGCGTTTGCTAGAGCGCTTACCAGCGCCTCACAGCCAATGGCCAATTTTAAATCGGGAGCCTGTGTAAGTCGGGGCGTTCGAATTTCTGCAGACCAATCTGGCGGTCGCCCTTTCGGGCACAATTCACAACCTGGTCAGACGTTTGTTCTGATAGACTCAGGCCGGGCGCTTAGTTTCGCAGCCGAGACTTCGAGCCCGGTAATGATAAAGAGTACGACCACCACCGCAGCGGTACCCCCGACTAGGATGCGGCCCCCCTGCCGCTTTACGCGCCGCGAACCAGGTTGGATTTGGGAAAGGGTAGGCATGAATGGCACCTTTTCGATCGAAACTGAGGCCGCGCGCGAACCTGGTCGGTGAACACGAATTTATCAGCCGCAGGACCAACTCAACGCATCACGATTGCGCAGCACCACGCGGCGTGATTTCGGCAAGGAGATCGTCCCGTTTCTCTCAAGATCGGTCAAAGTTCGCGAGACGGTCTCGATCGTCAACCCGAGGTAATCGGCGATGTCCTGACGCGTCATCGGAAGGTCGACCGCTTCGTCCGGAGATCCGCGCCTTGCCATTTCCAGGAGAAATTCGGCCACGCGCTCTTTCGCGGTCTTGATTAAGAGCAGCACATGCGCTTGAACGCGCTTCAGCTCGTCGCCGGTCATCATCCAGAGGCGTCGGGCGACGTCCTTGTCATTCTCAGCCCGCGCCATCAACGCGGTCCGCTTGATCAACCGGACCTTCGAATTGACGATTGTCTCGGCCGAAAACGCATGCTTGTCGTCGAACTCCAAACCGAAGAAATCGCCGCGCAGGTGAAACGCGCAGATCTGCCGGCGGCCGTCAGCAAGCACCTTGTAGGTACGCACAGCGCCACTCACCAGGATGTATAAATATTCCGCTGGTTCGCCGTCACCATAGATTTCTACGTCTCGCGCATAGATCGTTGTTGCCGTCGTCGATTCGACTAATTCATCACACGATGGTTGCTTAGATTGCCTGTTCGCCGGAGTAGTCTTGAGACGCCAGCCGGCATCCAATTGTCCCGTGTGCTGCATCAACATGAGCGCCTCCCAATCCCTTATCGACTGGCGTAATTGGACGCGGCTCTAAGGAAACACTCAATTGTTCAACGGGATTGGAGACTTATGCTTTGGTTTAGGCGGCGGCGGATGTTCCATGCCGCAAGCAGCAAAGCCACAAGGCGATTAAATCGCGAGCCCGACTGCCGCCGTGAGACATTGCATCAGGCATTTTTCGTCAAATGGCTTTGTTAGGAAGCCATGCGCTCCCGCTTCAAGCGCGCGAGCACGGATACTTTTCGTCCGGATAAGCGGTCACTAGGATTACCGACAGCCTCGGATGCAGGTGGGCAATCTGCTCCTGAAGATCGAGGCCGCTCAGCCCCGGCATTTGTAGGTCAGATATGATACAGGTCGTCATCTCGATGCATCCGGACTCCAGAAATTCCTCGGCCGAAGCGAAGGTCAGCGTGCGATAGCCCAGCGAAGCGACTAAATCCTTGATCCCATCGCGGGCCCAAGTATCGTCATCGATAATTGAGATCGTGGGCGCGGCCGGCACCTTTTCATCCTTCAGTTGGCGCGGCCCGACAGCTGTCGCCTGCACGTTAGCGGTCAACGAGCCGAATGGGTCTAGAGCAACCAATGCTGAAAGGTAATCTATCCTTTGGTTTAGATTTTCACTGTTGCAGCCCCTTCTTCATCACGTTGCGCAGGTAACCTGATCAACCAAAACTGCCAAACGCACTCGGCTCACAACCCCCGCAGCCGGCCGCGAACAAGCCCATTTCCGATCGGCTTGCCCTTCTGCGGGCCCTGGGCGCGCCAAGCGCGGTGACCGGCTTCCCACGCGTGACGAATTGTGCCCCTCTGCAATCGTCATTCCTCAGTGCGCGATTAACTTACATTCAAACTGTGCAACGTAGGCGGCCGCGTCGAACTCGTCAGGATCGATCGCCACCGGTAACTCGAAGCAGGACGTGACCCAGTGCTCCGCTCCGTCCGGGTGGTAAATGATCACGCCGCGGTTGTCCTCGCATAAGCCGATTTCCAGCAGGCGCGGATTGAGAGCCTTTCCAAGCTCGGCCAGTTGCCGCTCGATGCAAAACTTCGCTTGGGCAAAACACATTCTGCTTTTCATGTTAATTTCTTCGCGATTGTATGCGTATAGGAATCGCAGGCTGAGCGTCATTCCCCTTTCGAGATACTCCGCGAGAACGATCAGGTTGGCATCTCGAACGCCGACGGAAATGTCCATCACCGCACGATGGTCCGCCGTATACATGCGAGCCCACGTCGGTTTGATGTTGGCCACGGCGAGACCTGGCCCAATCAGGTTCGACACGATTATGCCGGCGACCGCAGGAGAAACGCGGGATCGCCGAAGGTCAACGTTACCCCCACGGTCTGCGTCGTGATCGGCAAATCGGCAGCGTCCGGCTGTGGCCCATCGAGGATATCGATGCTGCCGCCATTGAGCAGTTCGGCCAGCGCGTTGGCCTCTGTGTTGACGGTAGCGTTCGCCAACGTCGTAGTGTTGCCGCTAGCCATATTTCAAATCCTTCCCATCAGCCGCCGCGTTTGACGGCCAACGTCCAGTGCTTCCCATCGCCCGGTCGTTGGCGTGTTAGCTCGTTGCAAGAGAACACGCTGCCTTTATCGGTGACAAAATTGCCGGGCCGGTACTCGCGACCCGACTCCCATACTCCGAGATATTTCATTGCGTCGCGCTGCTGTTCGAGCGCGGCAATACGCTCTATCAGGGGAGCCACCGCGTTCGCAAACTCAACCTGGAAAAGCGGTGTGAGCTTGGCTTCGATGTGCTGAAGTTGTACCGAGGACAACGGATCTTGCCGCCGCGACTTCAATGCCGCGACCCGCTCGGCCAGAAGCTTTCGTTGATTACCCGCCCACTGAAAAGCAGCAGCCGTTGTTGCCAACTCAACGCACAACATGGAAAGTATGGCCGCGTATAAATTTTCGCTGAACTCGCACGCGCGGCCATTCTCGACGATTTCATCGGATAGCCGGTCGCCGTTTTTGAGGAAGCTCTGGTACAAGCGAATGTGCTTGACCGCGCATCATCCTACGCTGTTTGAGATCCAACGCCATATCCGCTTCGGGTCAATCGCGACTCGGCCACTTCCGCTGTTCTCCCAAATGGATTCAAGCGCTTGGATATGACGCTAAGTGCCGACGCCTCATGCTCGCTCCAAGGCTTAGGCCCGATCAGCGTAGCGGATCAAGATGGGGTCTTAAAGGACTGCGCGAGGTTGATGTCCGCTCCGGGTCAAAAGCAGACATGACACCCCTAAACTGGGACGTCTGCTTTACCCCCGAAAGCGGACATTCGTCGGTTTGGTCGGAAAGTCCGCTAAGTGCCAATAGCTGACATCGGCGGGGCTATTCGATCACCTCGTCGGCGCGGGCAAGCAGCGTGGGCGGAATTTCGAGGTCAAGGGCCTTGGCAGTCTTGAGGTTGATAACGAAATCAAACTTGGTCGGCTGTTCGACCGGGATGTCGGCAGGGTTGGTCCCGCGCAGCACCTTGTCGGCCAAGGTGGCGGCGCGCCGATACAAGTCCGGAAAATTCGCGCCATAGCTCATCAGACCGCCGGCCTCGACGTGTTCGCGGTTGCCATGCATCGTCGGCGTTCGTGTGACAAGCGCCAATGTGTTGATCCAAGTCCGGTGGGTACCAAGGAGTGGGTCGGCACAGACATAAAGTGCGTCAGCGCGAGAC
Source organism: uncultured Alphaproteobacteria bacterium (assembly GCA_963711955.1). Taxonomy (GTDB): domain Bacteria; phylum Pseudomonadota; class Alphaproteobacteria; order Rhizobiales; family Xanthobacteraceae; genus Z2-YC6860. The sequence continues at coordinate 10,289 of CAVQGC010000003.1, forward strand.
TTGAGCGTCTTAAATACAAGTGGGATGTCGTCCGGCCGCTGGATTTCGACGCGGGCGATTTCCAATCCGAGGGCACGGCCCATCGCCTGAACCTCCCGAGACTCCAGCACAGCACCTGGATAACCAATATTCGCCATGACCCCCAGCCGGCGTAAACCCGGGACGGTCTCGCGCAAGAATTCCAGTCGCTTGCCCGCAATATCGGTGAACTGAAGCGATAGACCAGTGACGTTGCCCCCGGTCGCGCCAGACTTGCGACGAGACCGCTGCCAACTGGATCGTTCGCGACCGCGAAGACAATCGGAATGACCGACGTTGCCTGCTTTGTGGCGAGGACTGCGCCTCCTGCTGTGACAATGACATCGACCTTCAGGCGGACGAACTCGGCCGCGATCTCTGCATAGCGCTCGCCACGTCCCTCCGCCCACCGAACCTCAATTGCCACGTTGCGCCCCTCGATCCAGCCGAGTTCGCGCAATCGCTGTACAAAAGCAGTGGTTCGTTCGCTGCCATCTGACGGCGTCGTCACCCCCAGATATCCGATTCGCCGCATCCGCTCGCCCTGCTGCGCGCGCGCCGAGAGCGGCCATGCTGCCGCACTGCCGAGTGCTGCGATGAAATCGCGCCGCTTCATTCGATCACATGGTCCGCGCGCAGCAGGATCGCTGTCAGCATCGTCAGACCGAGTGCCTTGGCGGTCTTCAGGTTGACGATCATCTCGACCTTCACTGCCTGCTGCACTGGTAAGTCAGCTGGCTTCTCGCCTTTAAGAATACGTCCGGCGTAATTGCCGACGAGGCGCAGCGCATCGGTGATACTCGATCCGTAGCTTAACAGGCCGCCGGCTGCGGCGTAGTCGAGGTAGGGTGAGACGGCGACCACGGCATGTTGCGCTGCCAGCCCTACAAGTCTGCCACGCATGCTCTCGAGGAACGGGTCGGTTTGCATGAGCAGCGCGCCCGCGCGCTTTTGCGTGATGGCAGCGAACGCTGCTTCGATATCGCGCTCGCTCCTAGCTTCGACAACAAGCAAACTCTGCCCGAGCGCGCCGGCTGCCGCCCGCGCGTCAGCAATCTCCTCTTGCACCGCCGCATTGCTCGGATTGACGAGAAAAGCGACTGTGGTGGCCTTGGGAACCAGCTCGTGCAGCAACTCCAATTGCTTTGCGACCAGAACCTTTCCGAATGTCACGACGCCGGTGAGATTGCTCTCCGGCCTGTTGAGGCTGGCGACAAGCCCGAGCCTGACTGGATCGCCCCCGGTGTTAAATACAATGGGAATAGTGGCGGTCGCGGCTTTGGCGGCGCGCGCTGCGGTGATGCCGCTCGCGCCAATAACTGCGACCGGATGGCGAACCAACTCGGAAAGCAGGGTTGGCAGCCGCTCGTAGCGGCCTTCCGCGAAACGGTATTCGATCACCACATTGCGCCCGTCGATAAATCCGATCTCAGCGAGGCCTTGGCGGAACGCAACGAGCCTTTCCGCGTATGGCCCACCTGCGGCGCTGTAGACGAAACCGACAACCGGCATTGTCACAGGCTGTGCGCGTGCCCCGAGCGGCCACGCGGCCACCGTGCCGCCGAAAAGCGTAATGAAGTTGCGCCGCTTCATCTCGTTCCTAGAGTTCGGGAGGGCATCGTAACAACTCAGTTGGGGATACTGGAAGGCCTCGCTGATGCCTTGGGTCATTAGATGGGGTAATCGGCCGGCCGGCGTTTAAATGCTGGAGATTGGTGCTGCGCTTCAGGCTGATGGTGAAACGAGGTCACCGTGTAAACGGGCCTCAAGCATCAGAAGGAGAAGCGCAGCATGGACTATTTTGCTGGACTGGACGTTTCGGTCAAGGAGACGAGCGTCTGCATTGTGGATGACACGGGCAAGATCGTTCGGGAAGTGAAGGTAGCAAGCGAGCCTGACGCTCTGTTGCCGGTGCTGACAAACCCAGCCTACCACTTCAAGCGGATTGGATTGGAAGCTGGACCGCTGTCGCAATGGCTGTTCAGCGCTCTCGCCGAAGCGGGCTTGCCGGCGATCTGCGTGGAGACGCGGCATATGCGGGCAGCGTTGAAAGCGCAGATCAACAAGACGGACCGTAACGACGCTCGCGGGATCGCGCGGATGATGCGGGCTGGGCTTTATCGTCCGGTGCATGTGAAGACGTTGCGCAGTCAGAAACTGCGGATGCTGCTGACCCATCGTAAGCTGCTGCAGTCGAAGGCGATTGCCATCGAGAATGATCTGCGCGGTACGTTACGCAACTTCGGTCTCAAGGTGGGTATGGTGGGCACAGCGAAGTTCGAGGCCCGCATCAAGGAATTGGTCGAGAACCTCCCGGACTTGGCGGTGTTGGTTGAACCGATGCTCATTGTCCGGCGGGTGCTGCGCGAACAGATCGTCATCCTGCATCGCCGCCTGCTGGCCATCGTCCGGGATGATGAGGTGTGCCGGCGCTTGATGACGGTCCCGGGTGTCGGGCCCGTGGTGTCGCTGACCTATCGCGCCACGGTGGACGTACCCGCGCGCTTCCATAAATCCAAGTCCGTCGGAGCGGTGTTTGGGCTGACGTGCGCCAAGTACCAGTCGGGCGAAGTGGATTGGAGCGGCAGAATATCGCGCTGTGGGGATGAGATGATGCGGGTCATGCTCTACGAGGCAGCCCAGGCCATGTTGCGTGCCAAGAAATGGTCATGGCTCAAGGCCTGGGCGATGCAGATTGCCAGGCGCCGCGGGATGAAAAAGGCGATCGTGGCGTTGGCCCGCCGGCTCGCTGTGATCATGCACCGCATCTGGGTTGACGGCACCGAGTTTCGCTGGACCCGGGAAACCGCGGCAGCATGACAATGGTGCTGGATCAAACCCGATAGGAAAACTCGAGCTCCACCCTGCGGTGGAAAGATGTCCCTCACGGGACGACGGATGAGGTGAGTTCGCATGTCGCCTTGGACCTGCCGTTTAATGGCAACGCCGCTCATTAGATTGTTCCGCCTCGTCTTCGAATCCCATGCTGGAAGGGCCTTGGTGCCGATTCCGAAGAGAAGCGCGAGCCCGTGAGCGACATCGACACTGCGGTGGTGGATAGTCTGAAAGTGCTTGACCTCAAACGGCCGATTAGAGAAGGCGACATGGCGACCCGTTTCGCCATGTCCGCTTTACCCTCGAAAGCGGACATCAGGCGGTTGGACTGCAATTCGCTAACCAGCAACGGACATTCGGCGCCCGTTGTATCGCATCATCGGCTCGCTTAAGCCTTATTATGGCTTCGGGTTGATCGAACAGCTCGGATTGAACGAGGTGGACCTCCCGGTTGTTCGGAACGTCAGCGTTCTGTCTGGCGAGGTAGCGATGCTTGATAAAGGCGCCGGCATGCGCATCCCCTTCGACGCCATGTCCTTCGATAAGACGCACGCTCCTCAGGTTGGCTTTACTGAAGCGATGCGCCGTGTCGGCGCAGACCGCGACAACGATGCCTCTGTTGGAGATCGCCATACCGTTACCGTTCAAAGCTGGCGGCAAACCCACGTCACGCTATCGGCGTCTAGATCCGATGATCATGCAGATTTAGCGACGCCATAAATTCCTGCCTGGTGGCCGGTTGGCTTCTAAAGACGCCAAGCATTCGACTGGTAAGCATCGTAACGCCTGGTTTGTGCACGCCTCTCGTGGTCATACAATGGTGTGTCGCTTCGATCACCACCGCAACGCCGAACGGCTTGAGTACGCTGTCGAGACAATTCGCGATTTCGGCAGTCATCTTTTCCTGAATTTGGAGGCGCTTCGAATAAACATCGACCAAGCGTGCGAGTTTCGAGATTCCAACAACCCGCCGCCGTGGAAGATACCCGATGTGCGCTTTACCGATAATCGGGGCCAGGTGATGTTCGCAATGCGATTCAAACGGAATGTCGCGCAGAGCAACAATTTCATCGTACCCAGCCACCTCATCGAATGTTCGACTAAGGTATTCCCTTGGGTCTTGCGCATAGCCTGAAAACCATTCCTCGTAAGCGCGCACAACGCGAGCAGGAGTGCCAGCAAGCCCTTGGCGGCTAGGCACATCCCCGGCCCACCTCAGGAGAACGCGAACGGCCGCTTCGGCCTCGCTGCGCGAAGGTTTAGTGCCTGGCAAATTGTTCGCATCGTTTTTCCCGTTTCTTGCCGCTTTTGCCATCGGTCTCTCCTAAAGAACGCACCAGCACGAACTCCATTAGAGCATTCGTGTCCAGGTGAGTCTCCGAGCGTCGGAGAATCAGATAGCTCCGGGAACTTCGCTTGAGACGCGGCTGCGTGTTGTTTCTACCAAGAGCGCATGAAGCCGGCGTCTTGCTTGTCGTTGATGACCTGCTCGGTAGCCTGATTTGCCGGTTGCAGGTCCGCGTAATCTCGCAGAGTGGTGGGATGTGGCGTGTTGCTGCTACACATGTATCCAAGGCGTTCGCCGCGCAGCAACTCCCAATCAACGCCACTCCACGCTATAGACATCGACCGGCGACGCAAAGCCCTTCAGCTGGTGCGGGCCGCGGCTCGCGGCCTTTACGCCGCTCACATTCTCCTGCAACCTGCTGGAGATCAGGATGGCGTCGGGGTCCGCCATCTGGCACAGGCGCGCCGCCGTCTGGACGGTCGCCCCGAACAGATCGTTGCTATCGGACACAGGCTCTCCGGCGTCGATGCCGATCCTCACGCGAAGCGCCTCCCTGCTCGATGCGTTAAAGGCGGCGAACGCCTGCTGAATGGCGCGGGCGCATGCGATGGAGGCATTCATGTCGTCGAACGAGGCCATGATGCCGTCGCCAGTGTGCTTCACCATGCGGCCGCCGCTGTCCTTAAGCGCGCGCTGCACCAGCGCGTCGTGGGCGCGCACCATTTCCACCGCACGTTCGTCGCCCAGGCGGCTGGGTCATCCCCGTGGAGTCGACGATGTCGGTGAACATGATCGCGCGCAGCGCCGGGTCGAAATCGGGCTTGCCGGCCGGGCTTTTGGGCTCCGGGTCGGATATGCGCCCGAGGAAGGCCTGGACCGCCGACAGATCGACCTCGATCACGTCCTTCGCCACGTCGCCGTGCGCTTCGTCATGAACCCGCATCGCGGTCTCGATGTTGGGAGCGTCTATGAGACAGAAGCCGGTGCCCCGGCTTGCGTCGAACCAGTAGGTCAGGAACCGAACGCCATAGCGTTCTTGGACCTCCAAATCTTTGCGGTGAGCTTCCGCAATATCGGCGGCGCTGAGGCCCGTGAGATCGTGTCTGTCGAGGAATATCGGCACGCCGGCTCCTATTGAAATGGCTGTATTCGATAGTTCTCCTGTGGCTCCCTTGATTTCATCGCCCTCCAACAAGAGCCAGTCAACCCTCCCGGCGTTCGCGCCAACACTCCAAGCGTGGCGTGCTCGACGCCGAAGAGTTCGCTCTTCAACAGACCGCGGCGGCGCATCGTGAAGCTGTCGATCCCAAGAATTTGGCTGACGCAGTCCAAGCTCTGAGTGAGCACTTGCAAATTTCAACTGTGTCCGAGATTCACGCGCGGCCCAAGCGACCGGGACGGTAAGACCGAGGCGTGACGCCTACAGCGAACCAGCTACGGCAACCGCCTTTTTCGGCTTCGGTTTCGGCTTGGTGTTGGCCTGCTGCTTTTTAGGCGGCCCGGGTTTCTTCTCGTGCACCTTTTTCGGCGCCGCAGGTTTCTGCTCCTGCTGTCCCTTCGGCTGGTCGGGCCAAGTAACCGGCTGAATAGCCAGTTTGGTAGCGATCAAGTCTTCAGGAGGGGTGTGCGGCACACCTTTAGGCGGGGAAAACAGATGCACCTTATCAACTGGAGCATCAGCCTTCGGCTCCACCTTTGCAAAGGGGCTACCGACAACCGCATAGAAGCTACTTCCTGCAACGATCACCGCGAATGCGGAAGCCACGAACCAAGTACGCATGTCTACGCCACCACCCCGTCCAAGGATGGCCGTGATTGGTTAAAAAATGGGTTATTCCCTTCGCCGCGCCAAACGCCGCATTCGGCGGCGCAGGTGACCGACGGTCTGTGCCGTCCACCATCCGCCAGCATCGTTACCACCGCGCCGGTTGCCGTGTTGGATCGTCACAGCGGCCGACTTGTTCTCTGCTTGAGCAGTAATGCGGCCTCATAAAGTGCGCTGCTGGTCGCGGAAGCTGCGCCACACGCTGCCGATGTGAATATCGAAGCCGTGAGGGGCGGCGGAGATAGCCGCTCTCAGCGGCTTGCCGGGCATTCACAGCATGACTGTGGGTATCGCGGATGGCGGCAAACAACCCGTACCCCACCGACGAAACAAGCCTACGCTTGTTAGGGGGCCAGCAATGAAGCCTGCGCTGTGGTTGCTCTTGGGGGTTGTGATCGGTAGCGGCGCGAGTTGGTACGTGCGGGGGCTTACCGATCAAGTTCGCGCCAGCACAGCTTTCAGCTTTAACGACCAACTGGCCGACCGGCAGAGACCGTATCTCAGCGCGACGGGCAGTTGGCGAGGCGAAACCAACAAGATCAATACAGTTCAGATCACCTGCGATGCTTCTGAGGGGCGCTGTAACATGCACCAAGCAGACGTAATGTCGCTGACCGGCCATCAGCCGTGGATTTCTCTGAACAGCACGACGTTCAGTATCAAGCGGCTTGATGCGGCTGGCGTGGTGGCTGAACCAAGCCTGCCGAACATATGCGTTCACCAAACGCTGACGCTTGATCGTGTAGCGAAGGCTGTGACCTTGGTGCGCGTCAAGAGCAGCCGATTGGATGCCTGCAAGATGGTGCAGGATGAACCAGTAACGCTACTTCTTGGCTCGCCACTGTGACAGCGTTGGAACGCATTGCACGAAGCTATGAGTCGCGGACTGTCGAGCGAGACAATTCCATTCTGGCCAACTCCTTAACGGCAATTCATCCTTTTGGGCCGTTCATGGAACCGCCCGCTAGTGTTTGGCGTGTACGCTCCGGAGCATGAAACACGCCCTGGTCATTGCAGCCGTTCTCCTTTGCGGACCAACGGCCGCCTCCGCCTGCATGATGAATTGGTTCAGAGGGTCGTGCGATCCTTCCGCTTTTGCAATTGCCCACGAACTGATTCGAACGGCGGCTCATGAGAGTTACTTGGAATCGAGTCGGCTCGAAAGCTTCCGCCGCCAAGTCGCTTGGATTGAGCGTTGCAAGCCGGAGATTGTCGCGGTCGATGATGGCGTTCGCCGCCGTGTGTACGCCGCCCCGGATTGCGCGTCTGGCCCATAGCTCACGGTCACCCGCCTCGCGCGGTTTCGTTTTCTGTGCAAGCGCGTTCGCTGGTGATCGCGTACCGCCGGCTTACCGGTCGAACCAGTTTTCCTTCCTGCGTGGTGGTAATGACGCCTCCCACCCCGCAGCGTCTCCCGCGCTACAAGCGCCGCGCGGTCGCCTTTCATGACGCGGACGCGCACTCGGCCTCGCCTCGTTACCAGCGTACCGTCCGTTATTCGGAAATCGCATTAAAATAGCGGCTTGTGCCGCGCGGAGTTTCTCGCAGGGAAAGCTGGTGCTCGTGCCGGAGTTTGGCAAAGTTGAGTGGAGCGCCTTGAAACAACGCCTCACCCTGATTGATCAGGTTGAGTACGGACCCGACAATGATCATGACCACTATGGCGCGAGCGAGGTAGGCACCGGAGAGAGCTGTCGTCAATGCGACGGAAGGTTTCATGATGCGCCTCGCAAGAAAATTCAGATTTGCAAAATGTACTGCCGAGGAAGGTCTATCAAGGATAGGCTCTGGTCTTAGACCACGAGCGTGGCAATGCCCCAGCCGATGAGGACGATGCCGACGCCGCGGCCGACCCATTGGCCCGGGGGCAGCGCCTTCTCGATTAGCACCAGAATGGCGAGTGCAGCGATCCAGGTCAGGTTCATCACGCCACCCACGAACAACAGCGCCATCAGCATCCAGCAGCAGCCGACACAATACGTGCCGTGCATTGTGCCGAGACGGAGCGCGCCCAGGGCGTGCGGACGCCAGTGGCGCGAAAGAAACGACGTGGGCGTGCGGCAGTGCGCTAGGCAGATGTTCTTGAGCGGCGAAAGTTGATAGAGCCCCGCGGTGATCAGGACGGCGCTTGATAGCAAGCGGCTCTGAGAGCCCATCATCATCGTCGAAACGAGACCGGCGCGTTCCAGCGCCCAATGCAGCGTTGCGGCAGTAGCGGCAAATCCGAGCCAAACCAAAAGATAGCCAGCGGCGAAGGCGCCGGTTGGCGCAACCTTGTCTTCGATCTGCCCTTGCGCAAGGGCATGGCGATGCACGTGCGCATAAAGCAAGATTGTCGGCGTCGCGCTCGGCGTCATCATTGCGATCATCATGATCCACCACATGGTGATCATCAGCGCCCACGTAGCGAACCCCCACATCGGTGCCATGGCGACCATGTCCATGCCGGGCATGCTGGGCATCACTTCGCCGGCGTGCTGGTGCGGAAACAGCGCGAGCGAGGTCATTTCCCACGCGCTCATACCAAGCCCCGCGCCCGTCACAATGTAGAGCCAAGCCAGCGCGCACAGCGCTGTTAGCCCCGCAAGCGTGATCACGCGGTCGCGTTTGAGTAAGCGTTCGAATGCTGGCGCTTCGGACATTCAGCGGCGTCAGGACCGCACAACGCCGTGATTGTTAAGGTGCAATCGGGCGAACTGGCCGTATGTGTCTTTCATCTCGACCTGAACCGGGCCTTTGGTCTTGCTCGACGCATTGCCAATCTCGGCGACCGCGTATTCGAAGCCGTTCGGCATCACGATTTGCGCACGTGATTCCTTACCTGTCACCTTGTTGCGGATTGGTTCGCCCTTCGTCTCGATATAGTCCTTGACGAAAACGCGGCCCCTTCGGCCGTCGATGTCAAGCTCCAGATCAATCTTTGTGAAGACCGGAGCGTTCATTTTCGTGACTGTCGAGGCATAGACAGCGAACATCGTCGCAAATGGATCGGTATCTTGCCCCGTCATGATCTTCAATAAAGCGTTGCGCTGTTCCTCGTTGGCGTTCTCGTCGACGAAAGCGATAGCCTCGCAATTACCTTCGTGAATCGCTCCAGGCCATTTGAAAATGGCCGCGATCCGCAAGCCGTCAAGCTTGGTCTTGCCATAATGGCCTTTGTTGATCTGAATGCCCGCCACCGCGTGGCAATGACCTTTGTCCGGGAGCCCATCGAATTGGCAGTTGCAGCCATATGTGCAAGTACAGTTGACAAGTTCGAGTCCTTGGATTTCCCACGGCGTCATGGCGAGCTCCTGCGGCTTTAAGTTTGCATTCTTCCGTTCAGCGACCTGCCTACCCTTCGGGGGGTCCACCGGCAATCTCCGGCCGCGATGGTCATTCTGCTAGGTCCGGATCGAAGCATAGGTAGGGGAGCCGGGCGAGGCAAGATTGCGTTAGGGCCGCTTAGTGGCATCGCGCTGCATGTCCGCTTCGGGTCAATCTGCGACATGGTAGCGCTTTTTTGGCCACGTCTGGTTTACCCCTGAAAGCAACGTACGTCGAACGCGCTGGGATGTCCGTTTCGTGCGAGAAGCAGACATCTCGCCTCAGACAAGTCATCGTGCGATGGTCGCTGAGAATAGGCCTGCGGGAGTGTCCTCGTCGTCGGCATCGGTCACAAGCAGAAGCTCTACAGTATCGCCTTTCACGCGGGCATCCACACCTTCGACCTTATATGGCCGCTCGATCCGATGCAGAGAGCGCAGTTCGTTGTCCACAATTCCTACGGCTGCGCCAGCACAAGCTCCATCATTGTAGGTGTCGTTGGTATCTTCCGCGACAGCGATAAACACCATTGCGCCATCCGGCAAAGCCGCCGCATCGGTAAAGCAGAGTGGAATTCCATCGATCTGCCCAAGGTTGAATTTGCTGATGGTTGTTGGTTCGATTGAGCCGGTCTGCTCGGAATTCAACACGTCGAGAAAAGCCGACAGTTGAAATCGTACTATGGCGTTCTCAGGATGGCGTTTATTTCCACGCTGGAACAATCGCAGCTCGGCGCCGCTAACAACAGCGCCCTCGATATTGAGCGCAGGGAACTTGTCTCTGAGTGGGGCAAGAACTGGCGAAAGATCGACGACCTGCGGTGACCCACATACGGCACCTTGCGTATCCAATCCGAGCAGAGCGCCTAAGCATCGATTGGGTCTGGAGCCGGAGCCGAGTGCCAAGAGCGCACCGTGAGGGCAATCACCGTAAGCGGGAAGCAACGTGAGCGCTTCAAAGTCGGGCTTTTGCTTCTTGCGCTCGGATTTGGAAGCGGGCAGCTCGCCATCAAACAACCGGATCAGATGACCGGGTTCGCTGGAGTCCGAGCGAAACACGCCGAGGTGAAGCTCGTCGTCAGCAACGACGTAGTTGAAAGAGCCAAGGCACGTTAACCCGCTTGCGGCACTCAAAAACAAGGGTCGTCCCGCAGTCGCGGTTGAAAGGTTGAGTTCTCGAACCTTCGTGAGGGTAATCATCCCTGTGTGTGCTCACGTTGTCACGCAATCTTCGAAGGCCTACCATGTCCGCTTTGGTTATTCGCGTCGATTTTGGCCTGCCGTGCTACGTCCGCTATTCAACCCTGCGCGACCGAAGCGGACATCGGTGGATGGCCGAAAAGCAGCCAGAAACGGACATGGGCCTAGTTTGACGTCGGCGCGGATTGCGCTTGCGCCTGAACAGGAAGCATCACGAAGAACGTCGAACCCCGACCGACCTGCAACTCGACCCAAATTTTCCCGCCATGCATCTCGATGATGCGCTTAGAGATCGCCAGCCCCAGGCCGGTGCCCTCCTTTTTGCGGGTTTTTGAATTGTCCGCCTGCTGGAATTCCTGAAAGAGCTTGGCTTGATCAGCAGCGGAGATACCCGGGCCCGTATCGCGGACCGCCAGATTGAAAGTGCCATTGCTCGCCTCGGCCTTGATGACCACTTCGCCCGCGTCGGTGAACTTGATGGCGTTTCCGACGAGGTTGAGCAGGACCTGCGTCAAGCGGCGTTCGTCGCCGCGGCCCGGGGGCAGATCGGACTGAACCTCGGCTTTGAAGACGAGCTTCTTGTCGAGCGCCAGCGGTTCGACCGCGTTGTAGACGGTCTGAGCGACGTTCTGGAGTGAATAGTCGGCGAGGTCTAGCGTGAACTGGCCGGCCTCGATCTTGGACAGATCAAGCACTGCGTTGATCAGCCCAAGCAGGTGCCTGCCGTTGCTCTCAACTCGTTTAAGCACCGCCTGCATCTTCTCAGACGGCGCGCCGTAGATGCCATCTACGATCAGCTCATTGTACCCGAGGATGGCGTTGAGCGGCGTGCGCAGCTCGTGGCTCATGTTGGCGAGGAATTGCGACTTATGCTGGCTCGCCTCGGCGAGCTGCCGGCTCTTGTCCTGGATTTCATCGAACAGACGGACGTTCTCGATAGCAATCACGGCCTGGTCGGCGAAGGTGGAAACCAGAGCGATCTCCTTGTCGGCGAATGGCCGGACGTCGGCGCGCTGTCAGCGTAAGCACGCCGACCGGGGTTCGCCGTCGCGGAGCATCGGAATGCCAAGCATGGTGCGGAATTTGTCGAGGTTCTTCGCCTCCTGCCAAGTGTACTCGGGGTCGGTCTGGACGTCCGGAATGTGGACGACCCGGCGCTCCATCAGCGCCCGTCCAGTGCCGCTGTGGCGATCGACCTCCACCGGCAGGCCTTGGCATGATTCGACGAATTCGGGCGGATAGCCGTGCGCGACGGCGCGATAGAACGTGTCACCGTGGCGTCGCGTGATAGTGCCGTGGTCGGCGTCGCACAGCTGCGCAGCCGATTTCAGCAGCGTGTCAAGCACCGTCATCAAGTCGTAGGCTGACCGGCTGATCACCTTGAGCACGTCGGCGGTGGCGGTCTGCTGTTGCAGCGATTCCCGCAATTCGCTGAGCAGCCGCGTGTTCTCGATGGCGATGACGGCTTGAGCGGCGAAGGTATTAACCACCTCGATCTGCTTGTTGGTGAAAGGTTGAACCCGCAAGCGGCCGAGTACGATCACGCCGATTGCCACGTCGCCCCAATGGTACGCCCAGCAGGGATTGGAAGCCGGCGAGCTTCTGACCTTTCTTGAATTTGTAACCCTGGTCGGCCATTACGTCTGAAATGTGAATCGTGCGGCCGTCGGCCAGAACCCGACCAGCCATCGTACCGTGACCGCCGGCAATCGAACTTCCGGTGACAAGATCGACGAACGCCTTAGGGAAGCGGTAATTCGCGGCAAAAATAAACTTGCCGTCCTGCGGCCGAACGATGCAGGCCATGTGCGCTTCGCACAACCGCGCCGCCAATTCAATCAGCGTATCGAGCACCTCTTGGACGTCGCCTGGCGCCGCAGCAATAGCGCGCAGAACCTCCGCGGTCGCCTTCTGATGCTTCAGTGCCTCGTCGCGCTCGCTTGTTAACAGTGCAATCTTGCTCTCTTTTCCACCGACCCATGAACGGCGATCATGCGCGAATTTGGGCAAGCTGCGGCGCTTTGCCTTCGTCATGATTTTTCGTCGTTTTTTCATTTACTTCGGTGGGAGCCTACCACGCTTCGTCTAGCGATAGCCCTCCACATGGACGCTTGGCACGGCGATGTCCGCTTTGGGTCAAAAGCAGACATGACACCCGTGAATTGAGATGTCCGCTTTACCCCCGAAAGCGGACATCAGGCGGTTTGGCGGCGATGTCTGCTAAGTGCCAACAGCGGACATGCCGCAACCTGATTCGATCACTTTATCCGCCCGGGGATTGCTCGACAGGACCTCGGGCGGCGGATCGTATCTCACCGTGCTCAGCAGTCACCCTATGACCGGCCCGCTGCTCCCCATCCAGAAACGCTTCTGGGATTGTGAAGGCGAGTGCGTTTTGCAGTTTTGGTTGATTAGGTCACCGGCGCAACGTGATGAAGAAGCTGGGTGCAACATAAGAAGTGAAAATCTAAACCAACGGATAGATTACCGTTCAGCATTGGTTGCTCTAGACCCACTTCGGCTCGTTGAGACCGCTAACTTGCAGGCGGCAGCTGCTGCCGTGCCAACTGAAAGGATGAAGCGTGCCGACCGCGCCCATGATCTCAATTATCGATGACGATATTTGGGCCCGCGAGGGGATCAGGGATTTGGTCGCTTCACTGGGCTATCGCACGCTGACCTTCGCTTCGGCCGAGGAATTTCTGGAGTCCGGATGCGTCGAGACGACGACCTGTGTCATTTCCGACCTACAAATGCCCGGCATGAGCGGTCTCGATCTTCAGCAGCAGGTTGCGGACCGGCAGCCTAAACTGTCGGTGATTCTGGTGACCGCTTATCCGGACGAAAAGAGCCGTGTGCGCGCGCTGGACGCGGGAGCGCATGGCTTCCTAACAAAGCCATTTGACGAAAAATGCCTGATGCAATGTCTCACGGCGGCAGTCGGGCTGGCGATTTAATCGCCTTGTGGTTTTGATGCTTGCGGCATGAACATCCGCCGCCGCTAAACCAAAGCATAAGTCTCCAATCCCCTTGAACAATTGAGTGATTCCGTAGAGCCGCGTTCAATCACGCCATCGATAAGGGATTGGGAGGCGCTCATGTTGATGCAGCACACCGAACAGTTGGATGGCGGCTGGCGTCTCAAGACTACTCCTTCGAACAGGCGATTTAAGCAACCATCGTTTGTTGAATTAGTCGAATCGACAACAGCTACAACGATCTATGCGCGAGACGTAGAAGTCTATGGTGACGGCGAACTAGCGGAATATTTTTACATGGTGGTGAGTGGCGCGGTGCGTACCTACAAGGTGCTCGCTGACGGCCGCCGGCAGATCTGCGCGTTTCACCTGCGCGGCGATTTCTTCGGTTTGGAGTTCAACGACAAGCATGCGTTTTCGGCCGAGACAATCGTCAATTCAAAGATACGGTTGATCAAGCGGACCACGTTGATGGCCCGGGCTGAGAATAACAAGGAGATCTCGCGGCGCCTCTGGATGATGACCGGCGACGAACTGAAGCGCGTTCAAGCGCATGTGCTGCTCTTGATCAAGACCGCGAAAGAGCGCGTGGCCGAATTTCTGCTGGAAATGGCAAGGCGCGGATCTGCGGACGAAGCGATCGACCTTCCGATGTCGCGTCAGGACATCGCTGATTACCTCGGGTTGACGATCGAGACCGTCTCGCGAACTTTGACCGATCTTGAGAGAAACGGGACGATCTTCTTGCCGAATTCACGCCGCGTGGTGCTGCGCAACCGTGATGCGTTGAGTCGGTCCTGCGGTTGATAAATTCGTGTTCATTTTTGGTGATAAAACGCGACCGCAGTGCAGCCGATCTGATTGAAAAATCCCTAGTATTTGTCGAGCTAGGTCCATCACCTCAGCAGAGCCCCGGGCACGGCCGCAGGCGCGGCTGACTTTGACGCCGGAGCCAGTCGCGCTTGTTTTTATACGAAAGTAAATGGGCGTTTACGGCCGCTGCATGATGGATTACGTGGAAACGCTGTAAGGCCCTTAGTGGGTGAGCGGATGCAGCGGGTTCTCTATCGGGCCCCATCGTCGCTTTCCTACAGCAACGCGCGGGCCGCGATCCGCCGTTTAACCTTTCGGATAGGTTCCGAGATCTTTTGGATCGGGTGTTCATACGCACAGACAATAGAGCTCTAGGTAAAGGGCATCCTAAGCTTCTCCCCACGTGCGCGGCTGACTTTGACGCTTCCGATAATCGAAAGGACGCCGTCCATGCCGACCCTTTCCAAAATCCAGCCTGGTTCGCGGCGCGTAAAGCGGCAGGGGGGCCACGTCTTAGCTGGGGGCACTGCTGCGGTGGTGATCGTGCTCTCCATCATTATCGGGCTCGAAGTCTCGGCTGCGGCACTACGCGCTAGGCCCGAGCCACCAGAACAAACGTCTGACCGGGTTGTGAATCGCGCCCGAAAGGGCGACCGCCAGACTGCTCTGCGAGAAATTGGAGCGCCCCGACTTACACAGGCTCCCGATTTAAAATTGGCCATTGGCTGTGAGCCGCTGGTAAGCGCTCTGGCAAACGCCCGGTTGGCGAAAGTCGCAAGCCGATGTGAGTCGTGAGTATTTGCTGTTTCAAAGGAACGCAAAGTCTTATTCACAAATCGGACTCTAGGGAGGCGTCTTATGGAAATATCTTCGTGAGCGCGGCTCATCACGAGCAGCGACATCATCAGGTCTTCCAGCTCGCATTTTTCCTGGTTGAAGACCCGACGGTCGGTCAGGGTGACGATGTTGATCCCAGCCTCGATGATCTGCAGGAAGAGCGAGAGCGATTTGCGGATCTCCTGGCGGCTGATGCGATCCAGCGATTCAACGAGCAGGTACGAGCCTCGCGGTACTTTCCCGCCACTGGCTGCCTTGAGGAAGCGCCCTAAGGCACCACCGGCGACGTTGGCTCCCTTAAACGCAGAGATGCCAATGTCGCGCAGGTCTTCGACAAGCTCGAGGTCATGAGTGGCGGCGTATGTTGCTGATGCGTCCATCTGCCGCCGAAGGCTGTCGCCTTTCAGCTGCACGTCGGTGGACATGCGAATGTACGAAAACGCCTTTGATCGCTGTGCTGCCACGGCCGCCAAGATACATGAATTTAATAGTTCACAATATCTTGAAGGCGGGCAATCCGGGCGCGACCTGGACCTGAACGTCGACCGCGCGGGCTTCGATACCCTCAAATGCCACCGTGCTGACCCGCTGGACCATGACCGTCCCTCAACCGGGGCCAAGCCTAGCGGAACTCTGTTCTCTAACAAGAACATTTGCAGAACAAAACGACTCAAAATACAATGGCTGGCCAATTCGGTCGGGGACACCTGGTTGGAGAAATCCGATGATCGATCTCAAAGCCATCGAAACCGAGCTGCACCATGCCCGTTTGGCGCGTATCGAAGCCGAGACCGCCTCGACCGACGTGGAGGACCTGATCTGGCAGGTCCAGCATTTCGAGCCGGGGCGCGGGCGGCTGTGCGTCTTCATCGCGGGGCCGGATGTTCCCGGCGTCGAGACGTCACGGGCGAACTGAGCCTATCGGCCAGTGGCCGACGGCTCGGCCGCTGGCCGACGCACCCCGAATGGCAGGCCGCCCGGCGGCAGCGCGCCGGTGGCGATCCGCTCGATCATCATGCGCCCGACCTCGGCGGTGAAATGGCTGTGATCCGCCCACAGGTCGTGCCGGTCGCTCAGCCAGGACGGGCTGCCGAAATCCCATAGCGGCGTGATCCGGCTGACGTCCGTCACGGCAACCGCGATATCTTTGATGTCGACGTACGACAGCGTGATGCGGTGCAGCGGCGCGGTTGCGACGATCAGGTTGACGCCGTGCTCACGGCACAGCTCGGCGAAGCGGCGGATCAGCGTAAGCTGGCGCTGATAGTCGGGCCGCGCGGTGACGCGCATCGGCTCCTTGGGCAGCGGCAATGGCATCGGTCCGAGCGTCGCGACGCGAAGCCGCGGTAGGGGCGGCTCGACGATAACGGGCCCGTCGAGGTCGGCGCCCTTCGGCAAAGACGCGCGGCGCACGTCGTCGCGCCAGGCGTGGAACTGGATTGCGGTGAGATAGCGGACCCAGAACCGCACCGGATCTTCGCCGGTCAGGTCGGGATGCAACTGGGTCTGCGGGTTGCGATTGGTGGTCGGCCGCTCGCCGAGCAGGTCGACGTCGAGCAGCAGGAACACTTGTTTGAGCTTCTCGCCGCGCGCGGCCTTGTCGCGGATCGCGCGCTCCAGCACCGGAAGATGATCGGTGATCATCCCTGCACCAACGGTGAAGTCGGCGTAGCGCACGCCGCCGGTGCGCGCGGACAGCACGTCGAGCGGGATGCTGCTGCCTCGCGACGACGCGAACATCAAGCCGCCGATGTTGGGCTCGGCGTTGCGATAGGCGAGATATTGCGCGTAGCGCAGGTTCTCGTTGCGCTTATTGGGGAACAGCTCCAGCCCAAACATGCGCTGCGGGTCGATCAGCACATTGGCGGCGACGACCGCCGCAAACAGCGCAAAGCTCACCGCGATCAGCGTCAGCGCGTAGAATTTTGCTATCAGCCGCATAGTGATCTCAGAACTGGTAGTACAGGAATTCGCTGACGCGATTGATCTGGTAGAACACGCCGGTGAACAGCGCGAGCGCCAGCACGAGCCAAGCCGCCGATGGCTGCCAGGCGTATTGGCCGACCGGGCGGCGCCACGCGCTGTGCGGCTCGCCTTCGCGGTAGTCCATCCATTCGATGGTCTCGGGCAGCAGCAAGGCAACCGCCAGCGCGCCGAGCGTCCAGACGCTGCCGACCACCGACCAGGTGCTGCCGAACACATGGCGGATGAATTCCTCGGAGAGGTAGCCGCGCCGGATGCCCCAGATATCCCAGTGCAGGATTATCGCGGCGGCCGGCTGAGCGGTGTCGATGCCCGCCATGTTCTTCAGGAGGAGGATGGCCGACGGCATGTCGGCGGCGCGAAAGAACACCATGCCGATCGCGAACGCTGTGAATGTCGCGAGCCAGGACAGGAACGTCTTGGCGCGGGTCGGCTGCGCCGGTCCGCGCCACTGCCGCCATCGATGGTTGATGGCGAGCAGCACGCCGTTCCAGGCGCCCCATGCGATGAAGGTCCAGCCGGCGCCGTGCCACAGCCCGCCGATGGTCATGGTGGCGACGAGGTTGACGGCGGTGCGCGACGGGCCGCGGCGGCTGCCGCCGAGCGGCACATAGACGAAATCTCGCAGGAAGCGCGACAGCGACACATGCCAGCGCCGCCAGAAATCGACGATGCTGGTGGCGCGGAATGGCGCCGCGAAGTTGATCGGCAGGCGCAGGTTGAACAGCAGGCCAAGCCCGATCGCCATTTCGGAATAGCCGGAGAAGTCGAAATAGAGCTGCCCCGAATAGGCGAGCGCGCCGCCCCAGGCCGCCGCAGCTGTGACGGCTTCGCCGCGCGCCGCGGCATCGAACACCGGCGCGACGAATTCGCCCAGTGGGTCGGCGATCAGCATTTTCTTGGCGAGGCCGAACAGGAAGATGGTGAGGCCGAGCGAAACGTTGCTCCAGTCGACGCGGTAGCGCGAGCGGTCCGCGATCTGCGGCCCAAGCTCGGTCCAGCGCACGATCGGGCCGGCGATCAGGTGGGGGAAGAATGCAACGAACATCGAGTATTGGTCGAAGCGCCCGACCTCGCGTCGCCGCCAGACGTCGACCAGGAAGGCGATCTGCACGAACGTCGTGAACGACAGGGCGAGCGGCACCTTGGGCGCTCCGGCCGGCATTCCGGTCACGATGGAGAGCAGGAAGTCGGCGTACTTGAAATAGATCAGCACCGCCATGTTGGCGCAGATGCCGAGGATCATCAGCCGTCGCGCGGTGAGGGGCTCCGCGCGCACGATCCAAGACGCCAGCGCGAAGTTGACCAGGATCGACAGCACCGGCAGCAGCACGAACGGCGGCCGCCACCACAGATAGAAGATCAGCGACGTGATCGTGGTGGTGAGGCAGGCCGCGGCGACGCTGTGCCGCGCCAGCAGAAAATGCAGCACCACCGCCGCCGGCAGGAACACAAAAATAAATTCGGGCGAATTGAACAGCATCGACGCTCAGGCCCGATCGGCACGGCCGATCAGACCTATCGCTTCTCTTTGCTTGAGCATGACCTTATCCGAAAACCGGCTTCCACTTTTCGGGGTCATGCTCTAGCGACGCTTCTTTTCAATGACGTCCCAGGTGGCTGCCGCTACATCCGGCCCGCCCAGGCTCCTGATGGCGCGGATGCCGGTCGGCGAGGTGACGTTGATTTCGGTGAGCATGCCGTCGATCACGTCGATGCCGACCAGGATGAGGCCGCGCTCGCGCAACACCGGTCCGATGGTCGCGCAGATTTCGCGCTCGCGCGGCGTCAGGTCGGTTTCCTTCGGCGAGCCGCCGCGCACCATGTTGGAGCGCAGATCGTCGGCGGCCGGCACGCGGTTCACCGCGCCTGCAAACTCGCCGTCCACAAGCATGATGCGCTTGTCGCCCTTCGCCACCGCCGGCAGGAACTTCTGGGTCACCCACGGCTCGCGAAACGTCGCGCTGAACATATCGTAGAGCGAGCCGAAGTTGAGGTCATCCCTGGTGAGACGGAACACCGCGCCGCCGCCGTGGCCGTAAAGCGGCTTCATCACGATGTCGCCTTGCTCGGCGCGGAACGCCTTGATCTCGGTAAGGTCGCGGCTGATCAGCGTCGGCGGCATCAGGGCCGGAAACTGCATCACGAGCATCTTCTCCGGCGCGTTGCGCACCGACGCCGGGTCGTTGACCACCAGAGTCTTGGGATGAATTTGTTCGAGCAGGTGGGTCGCGGTGACATAGGCAAGATCGAACGGCGGATCCTGTCGCATCAGGATCACGTCGAGGCTCGACAACTCGGTGCGCTTCGCCTCGCCCAGCGTGAAGTGATTGCCCAACTCATCGCGCACTTGAAGCGACTGCACGCCGGCAAACACACGGCCTTGCGATATCGCAAGCCGGTCCGGGGTGTAGTAGTGCACCGAATGGCCGCGTTTCTGCGCCTCCAGCAGCAGCGCGAAAGTCGAATCGCCGCGGATGTTGATCCGCTCGATCGGGTCCATCTGAACCGCGACGGTCAAGGCCATGAAATATCCCTGAATCCCGATAAACAGCGAAAACGAGTGGTTAACATCTTACCGCCAATCTGACCGACCGATCTGGCGGTGATTTGAATGTCCATTTTGCCAAGATTATCAATTGCTACCAAGCTTTACGCGATCTTCGCCCTGCTCGCCATCGCCACAGTGGCGCTGGCCGCCGTCGCGGTCATCAACGCGCGGCACCACGACGTCCTGACCCAGGAATTCGAAGCCGCGTCCCACGGCGCCAAGCACATCGAGCGCCTCAACGGCCTGATCTACGCCGCGACGATGGAATCGCGCGGCATCTACATGTCGGCTGACGGCGCCGCCGCCAGCCCATACATCAGCGGGCTCCGCAGCCTCAACGAGCGCATCGGCGACATGGTTGCGGAATGGCAACGGATCGTGCTGCCGGCGGACGCTGAGCATTTCGAAGCGATAGCCATGGGTGTAAAGGAATTCCAGAAATTCCGCCGCGAGCTGATTCGCCGCTCCATCGAGGGCGGTCCGGCTGCCGCTCGCGCTTGGGGCGACACCGAAGCCAATCGTATCGTGCGTGACGGCTTGAACGCTGACATCGAAGCGTTCGTTCAGGTTTATTCGCATCGCGCCAAGCATGCGTTCGCCAGGATCGATCGGGGCATCGCAGCGACCGCATGGGTCATGTCCTTGCTGAGCGCGATCGCGGTCTTGCTGGCCGCGGCGGGCACTTTCATCATCTGGCGCAATGTGGCGCGGCCGTTGAGCGGAGATCACCCGCGTTACTGAAATCGTCGCCGAAGGCACCGCCACTGCCATCCCCTACGGCGCGCGCCGCGATGAGATTGGCGCGCTGGCGCGCTCAATTGCGGTGTTCCAGCACGCCATGCATCACAACAAGGAGCTGAGCGACAAGGTGCTCGGCGACACCGAGGCGCGCACGCACCGCCAGGAGAAGATTGCGGCAGAGATCGGACGTTTCTCCGTCGAGGTCGAGACCGGTATCGCCGAGCTTGGCCAAATCTGCGATCAGATGCTGGACGCATCGACCGACCTAGCCGGCGCCGCCGATTCCGCCGCGCAACGCACCGCCGGCGCCACCACCGCTTCGGCAGAGGCCTCTGACAACGTCCGCGACATCGCGTCGGCCGCCGACGAGCTTGCCGCGTCGGTCATGGAGATCGACCGTCAGGTCGGGCAATCCAATGCTCATCGCTGAAAAGGCCGTGATCGAAGCCGAGCGCACCAACGCCGCGGTCCAGGAGCTTGACGAAGCTGCCAAGCGGATCGGTGATGTCATTCGGCTCATCACCGACATTGCCGAGCAGACCAACCTGCTGGCGCTCAACGCCACCATCGAAGCGGCGCGCGCGGGCGAAGCGGGCCGCGGCTTTGCCGTCGTCGCCGGCGAGGTGAAGGCGCTGGCCGGGCAGACCGCGCAAAGCCACCGAGGACATCGCCGCACAGATCGCTGGCATGCAGCACGCGACCGAAAGCTCGATTGCGGCGATCGGCGCGATCGAGCGCACGATCCGCGACATCGGTGCGATCAGCGGCGCCATCGCGGCGGCGGTGACCGAACAGGGCGCCGCGACGCAGGAGATTGCGCGCAGCGTCGAGATCGCGGCCAAGCGCACCAACGAGACCGCGGCCGAGGTCGGCCGGGTCGGCGACGCGACGGAAAACACCCGCGCCAGCGTGACCACGGTCAAGTCGGTGGCCGACGAGCTTGGCGCCGTGACGAGCCGCATCCGCGGCCAGGTCGATGCGTTCTTCGAGCGGCTGAAAGCGGCTTAAGATATTTCACTGGCGCATGTCCTTATCGGCGAACCGGTGCCCACTTCGCCGGAACATGCGCTAGGTTGCATCGAACGCCGCCGGGATATGGCGCGGCAATTTGCCCGGCGCGACCAGCACGGCGTCGAAACGCATGTCCTTCATCACGTCGTCGGGATGCTGCGACAGCCAGAACTCGGCCGCGGCAACGATGCGCTGCTTGTTGCGGTCGCTGACCGCCTCCGCTGCATCATCGAGGGTGTGGCGCGCCTTCACCTCGACGAACACCAGTGTGTTGCGGCGGCCCGCGACGATGTCGATCTCGCCGACCGGCGTGCGGAAGCGCCGCGCCAGGATGCGATAGCCCTTGGCGATCAGGAACGCGGCGGCGCGGCTTTCCGCCGACAGACCGACCCGGAACGCGACCACGCGTTCGGGGCGCGGGGCGGGCTTGGGAACCTTAAGACGACGCGCCATCGTCGTTTGCTTCGTGGAGCGCCAGCGCGCGCGCATAGATCTCGCGGCGCGGCCGGCCGGTGGCGCTTGCCACCTCGCTCACCGCATCCTTGACCGACGCGCGGTCGAGCGCGCTGCGCAGCAGCGAGTCGATTTCACCTTCGCCGAGCGCCGCTTCATTGTCTGATGGCGGCGCGACGACGATGACGATTTCGCCGCGTGTCTCGGCGCCATCGGCGTAAGCTTGCGCCAGCTCTGCGAGGTCGCCGCGGCGGACCTCCTCGTGCAGCTTGGTCAACTCGCGGCAGACCGCGGCCTCGCGACCGGCCAGTCCGGCGGCGAGATCGGCCAGTGCGGCCGGCAATCGCGGCCCGCTCTCGAACAGGATCAAGGTTGCGGGAATCCGTGCCAGCTCGGCGATGCGGTTTTTGCGCTGGCCCGGCTTCGCCGGCAGAAAGCCCTCGAAGAAGAACCGGTCGGTCGGCAATCCCGCCGAAGCGAGCGCCGCCAGCGTCGCGGACGCACCGGGTAGCGCGGTCACCACATGGCCGGCGTCGCGCGCCGCCCGCACCAGCTTGAAGCCGGGATCGGACACCAGCGGCGTGCCGGCGTCCGACACCAGCGCCACGCTCTCACCGGCGGCGAGCCGGGCGATCAGCTTGGGCCGGGCCGCCGCGGCGTTGTGCTCGTGGTACGGGGTGAGCGGGGTGGCAATGCCGTAGCGGTCGAGCAGCCGGCGGGTCACCCGGGTGTCCTCGCAGGCGATCAGGTCGGCGGCGGCCAGGGTTTCGAGCGCGCGCAGCGTGATGTCCCGCAGGTTCCCGATCGGGGTGGCTACCAGGTGCAGGCCGGCGGCCAGCGGCGGGGCCTCGACCGGATGACCTTCCAGCAGGTAGGTCCTGGTCCGCGCTTTGGTGCTTTCCGCCTGCATTGGCCGCCATTTTAGCTGCGAGTGAGCCCGCAGTCATGGCATGGAGGAGTTTGTTATCCTTTCCAATTGGTTAACCATTCGCCGGGTATCCGGTCCCGCAGGCGGAGCGGCGCAGCGGCTGGTGGCGCCGAGGAAGGCATGATCCGGGGGCTCAAGGCCGAACGGTCGGAAGCGCGCTTTTCGCGCGCTCGGCGCGGCGTTGTGTTCGGGGGACTGTCCGCGCTGCTGGCCGGCTGCACCACGCCGGACCTGTTCAGCTCGCAACCCGGTGGCGCAGTCCAGCCGTCAACCGCGATCGGCACCGGCCAGGTCAAGATCGCGCTGATCCTGCCGCTGTCGGCCGGCGGCAACGCCGGGATCGCCGCGCTGTCCATGAAGAACGCCGCCGAGATGGCGCTCGCCGAGTTCAACAGCCCCAACATCCAGCTCCTCGTGAAGGACGACGCCGGCACGCCCGGCGGCGCGTCGCAAGCGGCGCAGCAGGCGCTGAGCGAAGGCGCCGAGATGATCGTGGGTCCGCTGTTCGCGCAGTCCGTTCAGGCGGTCGGCCAGGTGGCGCGCACCCGCGGCGTGCCGGTGATCGCGTTCTCGACCGACGTGAGCGTCGCCGCGCGCGGCGTCTATCTGCTCAGCTTCCTGCCGGAGTCGGACGTCGAACGCATCGTCGATTTCGCGGTCGCCAACGGCAAGCGCTCGTTCGCGGCGATGGTGCCGGAGAATGCCTACGGCTCGGTGGTCGAGGCGGCGCTCCAGCAGATCACCGCGCGCAAGGGCGCCCGCATCGTGGCGCTGGAGCGCTATCAGCTCGGCTCGGCAACCCAGTTGGCCGCGCAGGCGAACATCGTGGCGCAGTCGGCGCAAAGCGCGGACGCGATCTTCATACCCGACGGCTCGGACGCGGTGCCCAACGTGGTGGCCGCCCTGATCGCCGCCGGGGTGCCGACCAGGAGCATCCAGTTGCTCGGCACCGGGCTGTGGGACGATCCGCGCATCTTCAGCGACAGCAGGCTGCACGGCGCGTGGTACGCCGCACCCGATTCCAACGGCTTCCGCAATTTCTCGGCGCGCTATCGCACCCGGTTCGGCCAGGATCCGGTGCGCACCGCGACGCTGGCTTACGACGCGGTTGCGCTGGTGGCGGCGCTGGTGAAGACGCAGGGCGCGCAACGTTTTGCTGAGCAGGTGCTGACCAATCCGTCGGGCTTCGCCGGCATCGACGGCTTGTTCCGCTTCCGTACCGACGGCACCAACGAGCGCGGTCTCGCGGTGCTGCGCGTCGGCCCGACCGGGGGGCAGACCATCAGCCCGCCGCCGCGCGCGTTCGGCGGCTCGGGGACTTAGCGTACGCTGGCTTGCGCCGCGCGCAGATAACTGTCGTCCACGATCTTCTTAACATCGAATTTGAGGTCTGCCGGCATCGTGCCGTCGGCCTGCATGTTCTCGTACATTTTCGAGAGACCGAGCTCGGACCAGTTGAGCTGCGGATCCAGAATACCCAGCCGTACCGCATCGGAGATCGCGCGCGCCGCCAGCGGCTCGGGCGTCTTGAGCACCTGCGCCGCGATCTTGGCGGCTTCGTCGGGATTGGCGAAGATGAACTGCTGGCCGCGCAGCAGCGCGCGTACGAAACCGGTGACGAGCTTCGGATTGCGGCGCGCCCATTCGCCGTCGGTGTTCACGGTGGTGAACTGCCAGTCCGGCTCGTACTTGCCGGCCCAGCCGAGATTGTTGAAGCCGAGCAACTCCAGCTCGTAGTTGAAAGGCATCGGCTGCATACCGGCGTCGATCTTGCCGTCCTTGAACAAGCCCTGACGTGCCGGCGCGCCTCCGACCGACGTGATCTTGAGGTCCTGGCGCGTCAGTCCCTCCGCCAGTGCCATTTTGATCAGGAGCTTGCTGCTGCCTTCGGTGAGCGACAACGCGCCGATGTTGGCGCCCTTGAGGGCCGCGAACGTCTTGATCTCCGGTTTGGTGATCAGGAACAAAGGCGGCTTGCGGACGATGCCGGCGACGATGCGCTGCGGCCCGCCTTTCATGGCGTCGATGATGCTGGCGTCCGGGCCGACGATTGAGAATTGCGACGCGCCTGACATCAGCCGCGCGGTGATCTCCTTGCCGCTTGGCACGACCGCAAGCGTCGCCTCGATATTCTCGTCCTTGAAGTAGCCCTTCTGGTCCGCGACCCAGAACGGGATGGCGAAAATCACCGTGGATGGTGTCGCGACGTGAATTTTTTCGGTGGCGTGTGACACGTTCGATGTTGCGAGCAGCGCGGCAAGCGCGCCGAGCCAATACGCCTTCCTCATGGTCGCCTCCCTGTCCGGCACGATCTTCTTTTGGATCGCGCCTGGAGAAGGCCTAGGCTGCCAGATCGGCCACCACCGCGTCGAGGACCGGGAAGCCGGCCTTGGTCACGCGCAGGAAGCCGTGGCCGTCGCTCTCGATCAGGCCGTGCGCGGCAAGCACCTTGATTTGCTCGGGATCGAGCGGCTTTCCCGCCACGGCGGCGTAGCGCGCCGGATCGATGCCTTCGGCGAGGCGAAGCCCCATCAGCAGGAACTCGTCGGCGCGCTCCTCGCGGCTCAGCAGGTCGTCGGTGACGATGCCGTGGCCAAGCAATTCAACGCGCATCAGCCACGATTCCGGCCGCTTCTCGGTCGCAATGGCGCGGCGGTAGCCGTCGATGTCGAGGCGGCCGTGCGCGCCGGGGCCGATGCCGGCGTATTCGTGCGCGCGCCAATAGACCAGGTTGTGCCGGCATTCGGCGCCGGGCCGCGCATGATTGGAGATTTCGTAGGCGGGAAGGCCGGCGCGCTCGCAGGTTTCGAGCGTCGTGTCGTACAGCGTGCGGGCGGTGTCGTCATCCGGGATCACCAGCTTGCCGGCGGCGTGCAGCGTGTGGAACGGCGTCTCCGGCTCGATGGTGAGCTGATAGAGCGAGAGGTGCTCGGCCGCCTCCGAGATCGCGTGCTTGAGCTCGGCCGCCCACATCTCGGGTGTCTGCTCCGGCCGCGCGTAAATCAGATCGAACGAAGTGCGGCCGAACACCGAACGCGCGATGGCGACCGCATCGAGCGCCTCCTGCGCGGTGTGCAACCGGCCCAGCGCCTTGAGCGAGGCATCGTTGAGCGACTGCACGCCGAGCGAAACCCGGTTCACGCCGGCCGCGCGGTAGCCCTTGAAGCGCGCCGCCTCGACGCTGGTCGGATTGGCTTCGAGCGTCACTTCGACATCGGGCGCGACGGTCCATTGCTTGCCGACCGCATCGAGGATTGCGCTCACGGTCGAGGGCTGCATCAGCGACGGCGTGCCGCCGCCGAAGAAGATCGTCGAGACGGTGCGGCCGGGCGCGCGCGCCGCGGTCGCGGCGATCTCGGTCTCGAAGGCGCGCACGAACCGCGCTTCGTCGATCGCAGCATGGCGGACGTGGCTGTTGAAGTCGCAGTACGGGCACTTGGACAGGCAAAACGGCCAGTGCAGATAGACGCCGAACGGCTCTTTGGGATCAGCGCCGCTCAAGACAGGCCTCCGCCAGCTTGAGGAAGGCGCGGGCGCGGTGCGACAGGCCTTTGCCGCGCGGTGGCAGGCCGTGCTTGTCCTCGCTCGACATCTCCCCGAATGTCTGCGTCTGCCCGTCGGGCAGGAACATCGGGTCGTAGCCGAACCCCTTGGTGCCGCGCGGCGGCCAGACCAGGATGCCGTGAACCTTGGCCTCGAATTCCTCGAGGTGGCCGTCCGGCCACGCCACGCACAGCGCCGAGACGAACTGCGCGCGGCGGCGCTCGGGCGCCTTGGCGCCTTTCTCCATCAGCTTGGTCTGCACCTCGTTCATCGCCAAACGGAAATCCTTGTCCGGTCCGGCCCAGCGCGCTGAGTAGATGCCGGGGTCGCCATCGAGTGCGTCGACCGTGAGGCCCGAATCATCCGCGAATGATGCCATGCCGGAGGCCTTCGCGGCGGCCTCGGCCTTGATCCGTGCATTGGCGCGAAACGTCTTGCCGGTTTCTTCCGGTTCCGCGAGCCCTAGCTCGCCCGCGGACACCGCGCCGACTTCATAGATCGCAAGCAGATCGCGCATTTCAACCAGCTTGCCCGGATTGTGGGTCGCGATCACGAGACGGTCGGTGATCTTGCGGTGAGGCAACTCACATCACCGCTAGTTTCTGCAAGTCCACCAGCTTGGCGACGCCTTTGCGCGCCAGCGCGAGCAAAGCCAGCAATTGCTCCTCGCTAAACGGGTCCTTTTCGGCGGTGCCTTGCACTTCGACAATATTGCCCGAGCCGGTCATGACGAAATTGGCGTCGGTTTCGGCCTGCGAGTCCTCGGCGTAGTCGAGGTCGAGCACTGCGACATGGTTGAAGATGCCGCACGAGATCGCCGCGATGTGGTCGCGCAGCGGGTCGGTCTTGATCATCTCGCGGGCGCGCATCCAGTTGAGGCAGTCGCGCAACGCGACCCAGGCGCCGGTGATCGAGGCGGTGCGGGTGCCGCCGTCGGCCTGGATCACATCGCAGTCGACGGTAATTTGGCGCTCGCCAAGCGACGGCAAATCGAGCACGGAGCGCAGGCTGCGTCCGATCAGGCGCTGGATCTCGATGGTGCGGCCGCCCTGCTTGCCGGCCGACGCCTCGCGGCGGGTGCGCTCATGGGTGGCGCGCGGCAGCATGCCGTATTCGGCGGTGATCCAGCCGCGGCCCTGGCCTTTGAGCCATGGCGGCAGGCGTTCTTCCAGCGTGGCGGTCACCAGCACATGGGTGTCGCCGAACTTCACGAAGCAGGAGCCTTCGGCGTATTTCACCACGCCGCGCTCCAGCGACACGGCGCGCAATTCGTCGGGTTGGCGTTTGCTCGGCCGCAAGCGTCGGGTTCCTGGCTGGCGCAGTGATCGGCCTAGCTTGTAGGCGGCTGGGTCGGCACCGACAAGTGTCGATGGCTTACTCCGCCTGGATTCCAGCGTCCTTGATCATCTTGGTCCACTTTCCGAGCTGAACCTTGACGTGTTCCGCCAGCTCTTCGGTCGAGGAGGAGAATGCCTCGAAGCCGAGCACGGCGATCTTCGCCTTCGTCTCTGGGTTGTCGATGATCTTGCGCAACTCGGCATTGAGCCGTTTGACGATATCGGGCGGCGTCTTGGCCGGCGTGAACAGTCCGGCCCAGGAATCCATGTCGAAGCCTTTGACGCCGGCCTCGTTGAGCGTCGGCAATTCGGGAAACAGCGTGCTGCGCTGCAGCCGCGTGGTGGCCAGCGCACGGAGCCCGCCGCTTTTCAGGTGCGGTCCGGCGATGGTGATATCGGTGAACATCATCGACACGCGCCCGGCGAGCAGATCGTTGATGGCAGGCGGCGCCGTGCGGTAGGGCACATGGGTGATGTCGATGCCGGCCCAGGACTTGAACGTCTCGCCGGCCACCACGCCGGACGAGTTGCCGCTCGCGAACGTCAGCTTGCCTGGATTGGCCTTGGCGTAGGCGATCAGCTCCGGCAGCGTTTTAGCCGGGACGTCCGGATGCACCGCAAGGACGAACACGTAGCTGCCGACCCGCGACAGCCCGACGAAATCGTTGATCGGATCGTAGGGGATTGTCTTGTTGAGGCTCGGCGCCGCGGACAGCGGGCTGTTGGTGGCCATCAACAGAGTGTAGCCATCCGGTGCGGCGCGCGCGACGAAAGCGCCCGCGATGGCGCCGTTCGCGCCGACCTTGTTTTCGACGACGATGCCAGTGTTGAGCGCCACGCCGAGCTGCTGCACCACGATGCGGCAGATCGTGTCGGTGGCGCTGCCCGCGCCGAACGGCACGATGACGGTGATGGGCCGGGTGGGATAAGTCTGCGCGAGAGCCTGCGATGCGAATAAAACGCCACACGACGAAGCGGCGGCGATCATGATGCGAGACAGTCGAGTCATGGTGTGCTTCCTGCCGGTGCGGCGCTTATTGCGGTTCGATGCCCGCTTCCTTGATCATGCGCGACCATTTGACGAGCTGCTCCTTGACAAAGGTGTCGAGCTCTTCGGTCGATGAAGAGAATGCCTCGAAGCCGGTGGCCGCGATCTTTGCCTTCACTTCGGGGTCGTCGATGATCTTGCGCAACTCGGTGTTGAGCCGCGTGACGACGGCGGGCGGCGTCTTGGCCGGCGCGAACAGGCCGGCCCAGGAGTCCATGTCGAAGCCCTTCACGCCGGATTCGTCGAGCGTCGGCAGCTCCGGCACCAGGGCGCTGCGCTTGAGGCGCGTCGTCGCCAGTCCGCGCAGCAAACCTTGTTGGTGCAGCGGCCAGCCGGTCGCCATGTCGGTGAACAGCATCGACACCCGGCCGCCGAGCACGTCCTGCACCGCGGGCGGCGCGCTCTTGTAAGGCACGTGGACCATGTCGAGACCGGCCCAGCGCTTCAAAGTTTCGCCGGCCAGCACGCTGGAGGCATTGCCGCTGGCGAACGACAGCTTGCCCGGATTGGCCTTGACGTGTGCGATCAGCTCAGGGACGGACTTCGCCGGAATGGTCGGATTGACGAGCAGCAGTTGGGTGAAGCTGCCGACCCGCGAGAGCGCCGCGAAATCCTTGGCCGGATCGTAGCTGATGCTCTTCATCAGGAACGGCGCCGCGGAATGCGGCGTGTTGGTGCTCATGAAGATCGTGTAGCCGTCGGGTTCCGCACGAGCGACCTGGTTGGCGGCCAGCGTGCCGTTGGCGCCGGGCTTGTTTTCGACGATGACGCTTTGATTGACCGCGGTGGACAGGCGCTGCGCGATAATGCGGGTGATGAGGTCGGTGCCGCTGCCGGGGCCGAACGGCACCACGACCGTGATCGGCTTGGACGGATAGGTTTGTGCGTGCGCCGGAACGGCGAACAGCGCGACGCCGAACGCGGCGAGAATGCGAAGCACAGTCCTCACGTCATTCCTCCCTGACATTGCGCAGGCGTTTTGCTTGACCTGTCGGCGGCAGAGCATAACAGGATTTGGTCCATGAACAGCCCCGCCACGATCCCCGCCTGCCCCGGCCCGCTTGAGCCGCACAGGCCGAAAAATCCGCCGCCCCCTAAGGCGTGCGACACCCATGCCCATGTGTTCGGTCCGTCGGATCGTTTCGCCTATTCGGGCGATCGCAGCTACACGCCGCCGGATGCGCCGCTTGCGAAGTACCTCGGCATGCTCGACACGCTGGGCTTCGAACGCGGCGTGCTGGTGCAGGGCAGCGCGCACGGCCGCGACAATTCCGCGATGCTCGATGCACTGGAGCGCACGCCCGACCGATTGCGCGGCGTCGCGGTGGCAGACGAGAGCGTGTCGCCGGCCGAGTTGCGGCGCTGGAACAAGCTCGGCGTGCGGGCGCTGCGGTTCAATCATTTTTTCCGCGGCGGGCAGTTGCATTACCGCGGCGGCGTCACGCTCGACACCGCGAAGACGCTGGCGCCGCTGATGAAGGACCTCGGCTGGCACCTGCAGCTCTGGATCGACTGCAAGGACATGCCGGAGACGATTCCGATCCTGGACGCGATCGGCCTGCCGGTGCTGATCGACCACATGGGCCGCACCGACGCGCGCGCCGGCACCGGCACGCCGGGGTTCCAGAGCCTGCTGCGCTATGTCGGCGACGGCCGCGGCTGGGTGAAAGTCTCCGGCGCGCATCGCCTGAGCAACAACGCGCCGGACTATCCGGAGGCGCGGCCGTTCCACGAGGCGCTGGTGCGCGCCAACCCGGACAACATCGTCTGGGGCAGCGACTGGCCGCATCCGCGCATCGAAGGCGAGATGCCGAACGCCGGCCATCTCTACGAGCTGTTCCACGACTGGACGCCGGATGCCGACGTGCGCCGCAAAATCCTCGTCGACAATCCGGCCAGGCTTTATGGGTTTCCGCGCTAGGTCTTGAGCGTCAAGTCTTGCCCTTGCGCTGGCAGGCTGGAATGGACAATTCTGACTGTCACCTGAAGGAGCACAGGCGCGTGGCCCAGGACGTTCCGATCGGCAAGACGCAGGTCTCGCTCGCGCAGCTCAACGAGCGCTCGCGGGAGATCTTCCGCCAGATCGTCGAAAGCTATCTGTCGACCGGCGAGCCGCTCGGCTCGCGCAATCTGTCGCGCCTGATATCGACGCCGCTGTCGCCCGCATCGGTCCGCAATGTGATGACCGACCTGGAGCAGCTCGGCCTGATCTATTCGCCGCACACCTCGGCCGGACGGCTGCCGACCGAGCTTGGCCTGCGCTTCTTCGTCGATGCGCTGATGCAGATCGGCGACATCAACGAGAACGACCGCCGCGCGATCGAGGCGCAGGTCGCGGGCGCCGGGCGCTCGGTCGAGAGCGTGCTCACCGAGGCGTCGGGGCTGCTGTCCGGACTGACCCGGACTGCCGGCGTGGTGCTGGCCGCGAAGTCGAACGTGCGGCTCAAGCACATCGAGTTCGTGCGGCTCGAGCCCGAGCGAGCGCTGGTCGTGCTGGTCAGCGACGACGGCCAAGTCGAGAACCGGGTCGTCACATTGCCGGTCGGCCTGCCGTCCTCGGCGCTGGTCGAGGCGACCAACTTCCTCAACGCGCGGGTCCGCGGCAAGACGCTGGCCGAAGCCAAGGTCGAGCTTGAGCGCGCCATGAAGGAAGAGCAGGCCAAGCTCGACGAATTGACGCAGAAGATCGTCGAGGCCGGGCTGGCGAGCTGGTCAGGCGGCGAGACCGATCAGCGGCGCCTGATCGTGCGGGGCCAGTCCCACCTGCTCGACGATCTCAAGGCCCTGGAGGACCTCGAGCGCGTCCGGCTGCTGTTCGAGGACCTGGAGACGCGCCGCGACGTGGTTGACCTGCTGGGCCGCGCCGAGCAGGCCGAAGGGGTGCGCATCTTCATCGGCTCGGAGAACAAGCTGTTCTCGCTGTCCGGCTCCTCCACCGTGATCTCGCCTTATCGCGACGCCCAGGGCTCGATCGTCGGCGTGCTCGGCGTCATCGGCCCCACGCGGCTCAACTACGCCCGCGTCATCCCGATGGTCGATTACACCGCCAAGGTGGTCGGCAAGCTGATTTCGGGCTGATTGCTTGCTGAACAATCGTGCGAACTTCGGGTTCGGATACTAGGGCAACCGCAGGTCCCGGCTTGATTTTTGGCGAATAAGCCCTGATATGCGGGGCACCATGTCAGACACGACGCAACCTTCCCCGGACGACGCACTCCAGCCGGGCGATCAGGCCGCGCCAGCCGCCGCGCCGAAGCCGTCGACGTCGCTCGACCGCGAGCTCGCCGATACCAAGGATCGCCTGCTGCGGACGCTGGCCGAGATGGAAAATCTCCGGAAGCGCACTGAGCGCGAGGTCGCCGACGCGCGCATCTATGGCATCTCGGCGTTCGCGCGCGATGTGCTCACCGTCGCCGACAGCATGCATCTCGCGCTGGAAGCATTGGACACCGAGCTGCGGGAGAAGTCCGACAGCAGCGTCAAGGTGCTGCTCGACGGCGTCGAGATCACCGAGCGGGCGCTGCTCAACGCGCTCGATAAGCACGGCGTGAAGCGGATCGATCCGATCGGCCAGAAGTTCGATCCCAACAAGCATCAGGCCATGTACGAGGCGGAGAATGCCTCGGTTCCCGCGGGCCATGTCGCGCAGGTGGTCCAGGCCGGTTATCTGATCGGGGACCGTGTGCTGCGCCCGGCGCTGGTCGCGGTGTCTAAGGGCGCGCCGAAGTCGGCAGCCGACAACGACAATTCCTGACGATCTGGCGGGTTAGCGCGGCACCATGCCGTCGCGCACGGCGCGGAAGCGAGAATACGCCTCGACCCAGCCCTGCTTTGGCGCAAATCCGATCATTCGCAGATAGGCACCGCTGCCGAACCGCAGCCACTGCACGACCTCTATCTCGGCGCCGGACTTTGCGTCCTTGCCGGTGACGCGCATTTCGTGGCCGGGCTGCCCGCCGATCCGCATCGGCTCCGAGCTCAGGATGCGCACGTCCTTCAGATTGGGCGGCGAGGCGAACGCCAGTCTCGCAAAGCTGTCGCGATCTGCGGCATTCGGTGGGCCGCCGGGTGCTATCCCGATCACAAGATGCGGGCGCTCGGTCGTATCGGGCTCTTCCTGTCCGCCGTCGTTGAGCTGCACGGCGCGGCCGGGCACCACGCCGGCGACCTGAAAGCCGGCCAGATCGCCGAGCTTAAACGGCACCAGCGCCAGCTGTTCCGCCGCAGGGACGGTCGGGCGCGTCGTCACGCTGGCAAACGATTTGCGGATCGCCGCTTCGGCATAAATCTGCTGCTTTGCGGATGAGCGGGATTTCCAGCGACACCAGCGCGGTCAGCCCGCCAAGCGGCGCGATCAAGAGCCACTTGCGAAGCTTTTCGTTGCCGGCCTCCTGACGTGCGACGACCAGCATGCCCTTGGCGTTCTGCAACGCGAACGGCTCTCGCTTCTCCACCGTGATGTTCTGCTTCTTCAGCGCCTGATTGGTCATCGACTTTTCGATTTCCGAGTAGGCGGCTTCCGGCATCGCGACGAGTCGAATGTAAATGTTGTTGGCGGTGTCCTCGAAGCCCTGGAAAGACGTGCTCAGAGTCATGCCGGGCGGCGGAGTCAGACCAAGCCGCGACGCAATCGGAAACTGCGGCTCGTCTGCCGCGGCGGTCTGCGCCGCAGCGAAATGCGGCCACACCAGCATCCATGCCAGCAGGGCGAGCAACGGGAGCCAACCGAGGACGCGCCGACGGTTCATGACCCTGGGTATGGCGGCTCGTCAAGCGAAACTCAACCCCGAGAATCACATCGAGAATCACATATGGTCGGCGCGGCCATCTGAGACCGCCTTTTCATGCTCATCGACCTGGACCGTCAGCCGAATTTCGCCGCTTTGCTCGGTCTGGCGTGGCTGATGGTGGCGCTGGTGCTGCTGCTGGTGCACTGGCCGCAGACCGCCGAAACGCTGCTCGACACCGACGACGCGATGCGGCTGGTCGAAATGCGCGCGTGGCTCAATGGTCCGGGCCTGCTGAGCGGCTGGTACGACCTGCACCAATCGAGGCTGCAGCCGCCGGCCGGCGTCGATATGCATTGGTCGCGGCTGATCGATGCCGGACTGGCCGGCCTGTTCGCGTTCTTCCGCTTGTTCGCCGATCAGGCCGATGCCGAGCGGCTGATGCGCGCGTGGTGGCCGCTGCTGTGGCTGATGCCGACAATGGCGGGCATGGCTGCGATTGCGTGGCGGATCGCCGGCCGCGAGGCGGCGATGGTGGCGCTGCTGTTCGCGATAGCCGGCGTGCCGGCGTATCAGCAGTTCACGCCGGGGCGCATCGATCATCACAACGTGCAGATCGCGCTGACGCTGCTCGCCACGGCGGCGACGGCATGGTCGGATCGCAAATGGTGGTGCGGCTACGCGGCCGGCGCGCTCAGCGGCGTGCTGCTCGCGATCGGCTTCGAATGCCTGCCTTATCTCGCTGCATGCGGCGCTGGCGTTGGCGTTGCGCTACGTCGTCGATCGCGACGCCGGTGTCGCGCTCGCTCGCTACGGCCTGCGCGCTGGCCGCGTGCGCGGCGCTGGCGTTCGGCGTCAGCGTCGGTCCGCAGCATTGGACGCGCAAGCTGTGCGACGCCATCGCGATCAACACCGCGGCGGCCGCGGTCTGCGGCGGGCTCCTGCTGGCGCTCGCGGGCTGGCTCCGGCATCGCGATCGCATCACGCGGATTGCGGCGGTGCTGGGTTCCGCCGCCGGCACCCTGGCGGTGCTGCTGCTGCTTGAGCCGCGCTGCATGCGCGGGCCGTTGGCGATGGTCGATCCGGCGATCTGGCCGATCTGGCTCGGCGAGGTGCGGGAGATGCAGCCGCTGTTGTCGGTGTTTCGCAAGAATCCGCTGACCGCTTCAGCCATCGCCGCGTTTCCGGCGGCGGCGCTGGTGGCGGTCGCGATCCTGCTGCGCCAGGAAAGGCTGCGCCGCGACTTCGGATTTCTTACCGCGGTGCTGGTGTTTTGTCGCGGCGGCGGTCACCACGGTCGTCGCGATCCGCGGCTATTCCTATGCGATCTGGCTCGGCATGCCGTTGGTTGCCGTGCTGGCGCTGCGGCTGATTCGCGGCGTTCCAAATCAAGCGGCTGGTGCCGCGGCTGGCGATTGCTCTGGTTCTGACGCCGATGGCGCTTTCGGCGGCGCGATCAGCATCGGCACCGCCGCCGGCCTGAGTGACAGCGACAACTTTTCCCGGCCGGACATGCGGGCACTGCTTTCGCGACCGCGAGCTACGAGCCGCTGCGCAACCTCGAACCCGGACTGATCGCCGCCGATATCAGCTTTGGGCCATACCTCCTGGCGCTGACCCCGCATTCGGTGCTGGCGGCGCCCTACCACCGGCTTTCGAGCGGGATCGTGACCGCCCATCGGCTGCTGGCCGCGCCACCGGGGGAGGCACGCGATATCGCGCTGGAGGCCAAGGTTAACTACGTCGCGGTCTGCGGGCCGCGTCCGCCGGACGGCTTGCTGGAGCCGGCGCGAAGCCAGAGCCTGTGGGCCCGTCTGCAGGCCGGGACCGCACCCGACTGGCTCGAGCCGTTGGAGGCCGGTCCGGCTTTCGCGGTGTATCGCGTGGTCCGGCCCTGAAACCCTCATGCAAGTCCTTGCGGCGCAAAGGGCCTCTCCTATATGAGCCAGGACGTCGCAGGGGGCGGCGTCGAGTGTAAATTTGGGGGTCGGAAGAAGCCGCGCGGGTGAGCCGCGAAAGGCTTCGTCCGGGCGCCGCAAGGGCCCGGCCGGCCTGCTGAGAAAGAGAGGAAGCATCATGGGCAAGGTCATCGGTATCGACCTCGGCACCACCAATTCTTGCGTCGCCGTCATGGACGGCAAGAGCGCAAAGGTCATCGAAAACGCGGAAGGCATGCGCACGACGCCGTCGATCGTCGCATTCACCGACGATGGCGAGCGCCTCGTCGGCCAGCCGGCCAAGCGCCAGGCGGTGACCAATCCGGAGAAGACCATCTTCGCGGTCAAGCGGCTGATCGGCCGTCGCTACGACGATCCGATGGTCGAGAAGGACAAGAAGCTCGTCCCCTACAAGATTTCCAAGGCCAGCAACGGCGACGCCTGGGTCGAGGCGGACGGCAAGCAATATTCGCCGTCGCAGATTTCGGCTTTCATCCTGCAGAAGATGAAGGAGACCGCGGAAGCGCATCTCGGCCAGAAGGTCGAGCAGGCGGTCATCACCGTTCCGGCCTATTTCAACGACGCGCAGCGCCAAGCCACCAAGGACGCCGGCAAGATCGCCGGCCTCGAAGTGCTGCGCATCATCAACGAGCCGACCGCGGCCGCGCTCGCCTACGGCCTCGACAAGACCAAGACCGGCACCATCGCGGTCTATGACCTCGGCGGCGGCACGTTCGACATTTCCGTCCTGGAGATCGGCGACGGTGTGTTCGAGGTGAAGTCCACGAACGGCGACACGTTCCTGGGCGGCGAAGACTTCGACATGCGTCTGGTCAGCTATCTCGCCGACGAATTCCAGAAGACCCAGGGCATCGACCTGCGCAAGGACAAGCTCGCGCTGCAGCGGCTGAAGGAAGCCGCCGAGAAGGCGAAGATCGAGCTGTCGTCCACCACGCAGACCGAGATCAATCTGCCGTTCATCACGGCGGATGCGTCCGGTCCGAAGCATCTCACCATGAAGCTCACCCGCGCCAAGTTCGAGGCGCTGGTCGACGATCTCATTCAGAAGACGGTCGAGCCGTGCCGGCAGGCGTTGAAGGACGCCGGCCTCTCGGCGGCCGAGATCAACGAGGTGGTCCTGGTCGGCGGCATGACCCGCATGCCGAAGGTCCAGGAGGTCGTGAAGCAATTGTTCGGCAAGGAGCCGCACAAGGGCGTCAACCCGGACGAGGTCGTCGCGATCGGCGCGGCCATCCAAGCCGGCGTGCTGGCGGGCGACGTCAAGGACGTGCTGCTGCTCGACGTGACGCCGCTGTCGCTCGGCATCGAGACGCTGGGTGGCGTGTTCACCCGGTTGATCGACCGCAACACCACGATCCCGACCAAGAAGAGCCAGGTGTTCTCCACCGCGGAGGACGGCCAGACCGCAGTCACCATCCGCGTGTTCCAGGGCGAGCGCGAGATGGCTGCGGACAACAAGATCCTCGGCCAGTTCGATCTGGTCGGCCTCCCGCCGGCGCCGCGTGGCGTGCCGCAGGTCGAGGTCGGCTTCGACATCGACGCCAACGGCATCGTCAACGTCTCGGCGAAGGATAAGGGCACCGGCAAGGAGCAGCAGATCCGCATCCAGGCGTCGGGCGGCTTGTCCGAGGCCGACATCGAGAAGATGGTCAAGGACGCGGAAGCGAACGCCGAGGACGACAAGAAGCGCAAGGCCGCGGTGGAGGCGAAGAACCACGCCGAGGCTTTGATCCACTCGACCGAGAAGGCGGTCGCCGAGCACGGCTCCAAGGTCGGCGAAGGCGAGCGCAAGGCGATCGAGAACGCCATCGCGGACTTGAAGGAAGCCCTCAAGGGCACCGACAACGACGTGATCGCGGCCAAGACCAACGCGTTGGCGCAGGCTTCGATGAAGCTCGGCGAGGCGATGTACAAGGCGCAGCAGGACGGCCAAGGTACGCCCGGCGCCGACGGCGGTGCGCCGGGTGGCGAGCCGGGCAAGAAAGAGGATGTCGTCGACGCGGAGTTCACCGAGGTCAACGACGACAAGAAGAACCAGAAATCTGCCTGAGCCTCCGCAATGCTCGACGTCTGCTAAAAACAAGATCGGCCCGGTGCGTTCAGCGCGCCGGGCCGGTTGTCTTCAGGGTTCCGTTTCTCAATTTTGTGTACGAGTGGTTGGGGAAAGGCGCGCCGCGCACCAAGTCGCGGCGAAGCACGAGGGGAAGGCCTGCCGCGAATGGCGAAGCGCTGCTACTACGAAGTGCTGGAGGTGGAGCGCACGGCCGACGATGGCGCGCTCAAGACCTCCTTTCGAAAGCTCGCGATGAAGTGGCACCCCGACCGCAATCCGGGCGATGGCGGTAGCGAGCATCGCTTCAAGGAAATCAACGAAGCCTACGACATCCTCAAGGATCCGCAGCGCCGCGCGGCCTATGACCGGTTCGGTCACGCCGCGTTCGAGCAGGGCGGTGGCGGAGCGCACGGCTTTGGCGCCGATTTCGGCTCGGCGTTCTCCGACATCTTCGAAGGCATCTTCGGCATGGGCGGCGCGCGCCAGCGCGGCACTGGCCGCGAGCGTGGCTCAGATCTGCGTTTCAACATGCAGATCACGCTCGAGGAAGCCTACAAGGGCAAGACCGCGCAGGTGCGATTGCCGACCTCGGTCACCTGTGAAGTCTGCTCCGGCACCGGCGCCAAGGCCGGCACCAAGCCGAAGGCCTGCGCGACCTGCGGCGGCCAAGGCAAGATTCGCCATTCGCAGGGCTTCTTCACGCTGGAGCGAACCTGCAACGCCTGTCATGGCCGCGGCCAGGTGATCGACAATCCGTGCCCTTCCTGCGCAGGCTCCGGCCGCTCCACGCGCGAGCGCACCCTGTCGGTCAACATTCCGGCGGGTGTCGAGGACGGCACGCGCATCCGGCTCGCCGGCGAAGGCGAAGCCGGACTGCGCGGCGGCCCGGCGGGCGACCTCTACATTTTTCTTTCGCTGGCGACGCACGCGTTCTTCCAGCGCGACAGCGCCGATCTGCATTGCCGCGTGCCGATCTCGATGGTTACCGCGGCGCTCGGCGGCGAATTCGAGGTCCCCACCATCGATGGCTCGAAGACGCGGGTCAAAATTCCGGGCGGAACGCAATCCGGGCGGCGCTTCCGGTTGCAGTCCAAGGGCATGCCGGTGCTCCGCTCCAAGCAGGTCGGCGACATGTATGTTCAGGTGATGGTCGAAACGCCGCAGAACCTGACCAAGCGCCAGCGCGAACTGCTGGCAGAGTTCGAAAAGCTTTCGTCGCGCGAGACTCAGCCGGAATCCGCGGGATTCTTCGCCAAAGTCAAGGACTTCTTCGGAACCGGAGCGGGGCCGGTCTAGTTCCCACCTTGACCCATGCCTTGGCGGGCCTTACCGATTGTGTGACAGTTTGACGATGACTGGGTGGCGTATCTAATCCGATGCCGATTCAGGCCCTTCAGGTGCTCGAAAAGAAAATCGAGAGACAGATTCGTCTCTTCGAGATGAAGAACGGCATCCGCCTCGACGACGAGGTGCGCTTCATTCGCTCATGGTTCGAGAAGCCGCTGACGATGGGTGCGATTTCCCCGTCGGGCAAGCTGCTCGCGCGCACCATGGCGAGCTATGTCGATCCGTCGGTTCCGGGACCGGTCATCGAGCTCGGGCCCGGCACTGGCCCTGTCACCGAGGCGCTGGTCGAGCAGGGCGTCGACCCGTCGCGCCTCGTCCTGGTCGAGTTCAATCCCGACTTCTGCCGCCTGTTGCGCACGCGCTATCCGGACGCGACGGTGATCCGTGGCGATGCCTATTCGCTCCGCCGCATGCTTGGCTCGATGCTTGAGCAGCCGGCCGCGGCGATCGTGTCGGGCCTGCCGCTCGTCACCAAGCCGCTGAAGACGCGGGTGCGGCTGATCCGCGAAGCATTCCGGCTGATGCAGCCCAACGCGCCGTTCGTGCAGTTCACCTACGCGGTGATGCCGCCGATCCCGAAGGCGCTCGCCGGGGTGAGCACCGAAGCGTCCGAGCGGATCTGGATGAACGTGCCTCCGGCGCGCGTCTGGGTCTATCGCAAGGACTGATGGTTTCTTCTTTTGAGCATGATCTTTTCCGAAAACCGCTACACACTTTTCGGGATCATGCTCTAGGCTGGCGGGCCATTCGGAGCCGCCATGTCGCTTCCCAAAATCCTGGTGTTCGCCGGCTCGATCCGCACCGGCTCGCACAATGTGCGGCTGGCGGCGCTCGCCGCCAAGGAGCTGCTGCTCGCCGGCGCCGACGTGACGCGCATCTCGCTCGTCGACTATCCGATGCCGCTCTACGACGGCGATCTCGAAGCGAAGTCCGGCCCGCCCGACAACGCGTTCAAGCTCAAGCAGCTCATCTCGGCTCATCAGGGCGTGTTCATCGCCAGCCCCGAATACAATGCCTCGGTCACGCCGCTTCTGAAGAACACCATCGACTGGATTTCGCGGGTGCGCGAGCGCGGCGAGCCGCCGCTCGCCGCCTACAAGAACCGCGTGTTCGCGCTCGGCGGCGCGTCCGACGGCGCTTATGGCGCGATGCGCTCGCTGATGGCGTTGCGCCAGGTGCTCGAGCTCGGCTGCGGCGCGCTGGTGATCCCCGACCAGATCGCGGTGATGCGCGCCAGCGACGCGTTCGACGAGATGGACAACCTCAAGGACGAGCGCGCCGCCAACCTGCTCAAGCGCGTGGCGCAGCGGCTCACCGACATGGCGCGGGAGATGGCGTGATGGATGCGCGCGACCGGCTGATCGTGGCGCTGGACCTGCCGTCGGTCGCGGCGGCGCAGGCGATGGTCGAGCGGCTGGGCGACGCGGTGTCGTTCTACAAGATCGGCTATCAGCTCGCCTTCGCCGGCGGGCTTCCGCTGGCCGAGACGCTGGTCCGCGCCAACAAGCAGGTGTTCGTCGATCTCAAGCTGCACGACATCGGCAACACGGTGGCGAAGGGCGTCGAGAGCGTGGCCAAGCTCGGCGCGACCTTCCTCACCGTCCACGCCTATCCGCAGACCATGCATGCCGCGGTCGATGCGCGCGCCGGCTCGAAGCTGCGCATCCTCGCGGTCACGGTGCTGACCTCCTACGACGATGCCGATCTTGCCGCCGCCGGCTACGACTTCACGGTTCCGGAGCTGGTCGCCGAGCGCGCCGCGCAGGCGCGCGACATCGGCATCGACGGGCTGGTCTGCTCTGCCGAGGAGGCGGCCAGCGTGCGCGCGATCGTCGGCGCGCGCATGGCGCTGGTGACGCCGGGCATCCGGCCGGCCGGCGCCGCGAGCGGCGACCAGAAGCGCGTCATGACGCCGGCCAGGGCGATCGCGGCCGGCGCGGACTATCTGGTGGTCGGGCGGCCGATCCTGGAAGCGGCCGATCCGAAGGCCGCGGCGCAGGCGATCGTCGCCGAGATCGCGCAGGCGACGGGGCAATAGGGAGGACACGTCATGCCGAAGGGCTATTGGATTCCGCATCTCGACGTCAGCAACCCGGAAGGCTTCCAGGCCTATCGGGACATGGCGGACGCCTGGCACCAGACGCAATGGCTCCAAGCTGCTGGCGCGCGGCGGCCGCCGCGAGGTGGTCGAGGGCAAGATGCGCGCGCGCAACGTGCTGCGCGAGTTCAATTCCTTCGACGAGCCGTGGCTGCTATCACTCGCCGGAATATTCGCGCGCTCATCCGCTGCGCGAGCCGCATTCGGACTGCGATTTCCTGATCGTCGAGGGTTACGACGGTCCGCAGCCGCCGACGCGTCGGAACGCCGCCCGCTGCTGCGCCGCTCAAGGGCTACTGGATCGGCCATGTCGATGTGACCGACCCCGAGGGCTACAAGCCCTACATCGTGGCCAACGCGATGCCGTTCGGCAAGTTCGGCGCGCGCTACCTGGTGCGCGGCGGGCGCTGCGAGGTGATGGAAGGCCGCCAGCGCGCCCGCACCGTGGTGCTGGAATTTCCGAGCTATGAGGCGGCGCTCGCCTGCTACCGTTCGGCCGACTATCAGGCGGCAGCGATCCTGCGCAAAGGCAAGGCCGAGGTCGACCTGGTCGTCATCGAAGGCATTCGATCCGTCGCAGCATTGACAATGGAGAGCAGTCGATGGCCAAGGGCTACTGGATCGCGCGCGTCGACGTGAACGACGAGGAGGCCTACAAGCCTTACGCCGTCGCCAATCCCGGCATCTTCCGCAAGTTCGGCGGGCGCTTCGTGGTGCGCGGCGGCAAGTATGAATGCCCGGAGGGCAAGAGCCGCACGCGCAACGTGGTGATCGAGTTTCCCGACTATGCCGCGGCAATCGCCTGCTACCGTTCGCCGGAGTACCAGCAGAACATGAAGATCCGGCAGGCCAACGCGATCGCCGACCTGATCATCGTCGAGGGCTACGACGGCCCGCAGCCGTAGGGCCGCTGACAAGCGCGCGCCGGACCGCTATATCCGCGCCGGTTTCGGGAGAACATCATGTCCGACATGCGGCTTGTGGTGGCCGGCGCCGGCGGGCGCATGGGGCGCACGCTGATCAAGGCGATTGCCGAGACGCCGGGGCTCGCGCTTTCCGGCGCGCTCGAGGATGCCAAGTCGCCGCTGCTCGGGCAGGACTCCGGCCAGCTTGCGGGGCTTGGCAACAACGGCATCGCGCTCTCCGCCGACGCCAAGGCTGCTGATCGCCAAGGCCGACGGCATCATCGATTTCACCGTGCCGAAGGCGACGGTGGCGCTCGCTGCGCTGACCGCCGGCAAGGTTCACATCATCGGCACCACCGGCCATTCCGCCGACGAGGAGGCCAAGATCAAGGACGCGGCGAAGAGCGCGACGATCGTCAAGTCCGGCAACATGAGCATGGGCGTCAATCTGCTCGCCGCGCTGACCAAGCGCGTGGCGAAGACGCTCGGCGAGGAGTTCGACGTCGAAATCTTCGAGATGCATCACAACAAGAAGATCGACGCGCCGTCCGGCACCGCGCTGATGCTCGGCCGCGCGGCGGCGGAAGGCCGCGGCATCGATCTCGCGCAAGCGTTCGCATCGCGGCCGCGACGGCGAGACCGGCGCGCGCGCCATCGGCAACATCGGCTTCGCCTCGCTGCGCGGCGGCAGCGTGGTCGGCGAGCACAGCGTGATCTTCGCCGGGCCCGCCGAGCGCGTCGAGCTGGTGCACCGCGCCGAGGACCGCATGATCTTCGCGCGCGGCGCGCTCAAGGCGGCGCTGTGGGCGCGCGGCCAGAAGCCGGGGCTCTACTCGATGGCGGACGTGCTCGGTCTCGGCGACATGTGATGCCTGGCGCAATTCGGCAGCGCTCCGTGTGCATCGCATCTTCATTGGACCGGAGCCGTTCTATGCCGGTTTCTTGATGACCAGCGACGCGCCGGTCATTTCCTTCGGCTGCGGCAATTCCA
This sequence comes from uncultured Alphaproteobacteria bacterium, assembly GCA_963711955.1. Taxonomy (GTDB): domain Bacteria; phylum Pseudomonadota; class Alphaproteobacteria; order Rhizobiales; family Xanthobacteraceae; genus Z2-YC6860. The sequence continues at coordinate 53,062 of CAVQGC010000003.1, forward strand.
TCAGCTCGAGCAGCGTCGGCGCGATGTCGGCGAGCCGGCCGTCGCGCAACGCGCCGGCGCCGCCGCCCATCAGCAGCACCGGCACCGGATTGGTGGTGTGCGCGGTGTGCGGCCCGCCGGTTTCCGGATCGCGCATCAGTTCGCAATTGCCGTGGTCGGCGGTGACCAGCAGCGCGCCGCCCTGCTTCTCGACCTGCCTCGGCGATGCGGCCGAGCCCGGCGTCGACCGTCTCCACCGCCTTGATCGCCGCCGGCAGGCTGCCGGTGTGGCCGACCATGTCGGGATTGGCGTAGTTGAGCACGATCAGGTCGAACTGGCCGGACTTGATCGCGATCACCGCCTTGTCGGTCAATTCCGGCGCCGACATTTCCGGCTTCATGTCGTAGGTCGCGACCTTCGGCGACGGCACCATGATGCGCGCCTCGCCCTCGTAGGGCTCTTCGCGGCCGCCGTTGAGGAAGTAGGTGACGTGCGGATATTTCTCGGTCTCCGCCATGCGCAGCTGCGTGCGGCCGGCGGCGGCGACGACCTCGCCGAGGATGTTGGGGAACGTCTGCGGCGGGAAAATCGACTGCATCAGCTGCGTCGAGCTCGTCGCTGTATTGCGTCATGCCGACCGCCGCGGCGATCTGGACGCCGCTGCGCCGCGCAAAGCCGGAGCCCTCCGGCGGATCGAGGATGACGCCGAGGATTTCGCGCACCCGATCGGAGCGGAAATTGAAGCACAGCACGCCGTCGCCGCTCTTGATGCCGCGATAATTGCCGATCACCGCGGGCACGATGAATTCATCGAACAGCCGCTGCGCATAGGCATCGGCGATGCAGGCCTGCGCGTTGGGAAAGCTGTGGCCTTGCGCGTCCATGATCGCGTTGTAGGCCTTGGTGACGCGCTCCCAGCGCGCGTCGCGGTCCATCGCATAGTAGCGGCCGCTCACCGTGGCGATCGGCACTTCGCGCGGCAGCGCGCGCGCGAACGCGTCGAGATCGTCGGCGGCGGATTGCGGCGGCGTATCGCGGCCGTCGGTGAAGGCGTGGACGACGGTCGGCATCTTGGCGCTGGCGAGGATCTTGGCGAGCGCCACCGCGTGATCCTGGTGCGAGTGCACGCCGCCGGGCGAAACCAGCCCCATCAGGTGGCAGGTGCCGCCGGTCTCGCGCAGCCGCTGGATCAGGCCGATCAGCGCCGGCGCGCGCTGGATCGTCCCGTTGGCGACGGCTGCGTTGATGCGCGGCAAATCCTGCATCACCACCCGGCCGGCGCCGATGTTGAGATGCCCGACCTCGGAATTGCCCATCTGGCCGTCGGGCAGGCCGACGTCCTTGCCCGAGGTGCGCAGGAAGGCGTGCGGGCAGGAGGCCCACAGCCGGTCGAACGTCGGCGTCTTGGCCTGGCGCACGGCGTTGTCGGCCGTTTCCTCGCGCCAGCCCCAGCCGTCCAGGATCACCAGCATGACCGGACGACGCTTCTGCATTGCAGCGTTTCCTCACCGTTGAGTCGACGATGAGGCATATGAGGGATCGACGGTTGGCCGTCAATCGTCGCATAGCGTCCTGAGTTCGCGCAGGTGCAGCCGTCAATTCAGCGCCTGTTACGCCGCGACCTTGCCGGCCTCCCAGCCGAGCATGGCGCGCTTGCGGGTGATGCCCCAGTGATAGCCGGTCAGTTCGCCGGAACGGCCGATCACGCGATGGCAGGGAACTACAAACGAGATCGGGTTTTTGCCGACCGCCGCGCCGACCGCGCGCGCCGCCTTGGGCGCGCCGATCGAGCCGGCGATGTCGGAATAGGTGGTGGCGCGGCCCATCGGGATGCGCAGCAGCGTCTCCCACACCCGGACCTCGAAATCGGTGCCGAGCAGCACCACGCGCAGCGGCCGGTCCGGCCGCCAAAGCTTGCGGTCGAAGATGCGCTGCGCCATCGGCGCGGTCAGCGCGCTGTCCTCGACATAAGCTGCCTTTGGCCAGCGGCGGCGCATGTCGTCGAGAGCGGGCCGCTCCTCGCCGGCGTCGGAGAAGGCGAGCCCGGCAAGCCCGCGCGGCGTCGCCATCACCAGGGCGGTGCCGAACGGGGAGGGGTGGAAGCCATAGGAGATGGTGAGGCCTTCGCCGCCGGACTTCCATTCGCCGGGCGACATCGCCTCGTGGGTGACGAACAGGTCGTGCAGCCGGCCCGGGCCGGACAGGCCGACCTCGTAGCTGGCGTCGAGCACGCTCGCCGAGTCGCGCAGCAGCTGCCGCGCGCTGTCGAGCGTCAGCGCCTGCAGGAACGCCTTGGGCGTCAGCCCGGCCCAGCGGCGGAACAGGTGGTGCAGCTCGGCCGGGGTGACGCCGGCGGCCTCGGCGATCTCTTCGACCTCGGGCTGCCGGCGCCAATTGCCCCGGATATGGGCGATGGCGCGGCGCACGATGTCGTAGTCGGAGCAGGCGGCGGTTAGCGGTCCCGGAACGGGTATGCGGTCGGGCGAGAGCATGGCGGTCTCCATCGTTGGCTCTCCATTTAGGCGGCCATCGACGGCCTGCCCACCCGATTCCTGATCAGAATGCAGTCCGCGTCGGCCCGCGCTTGGCCTCGTCAGCGCGCCGGACAGCGCCTCGGCAAAGCTTTCGCGCTCCTGCGGCCCGAGGAAATTGGCGATCGCCAGTCTGCGCCCGCGCGACACCAGGAACAAGCGCAGCAAGCCGAAATCGGCGTGGGCTTCACGGTCGAGCTTGGTCCACAGCGGGTTGAGCGTCCATTCGCGGACCTCGCCGCGGTGGCTGACCTTGCGCAAGATGAGCTCGCCCGCGGTCACGGTGACCTCCTCGTAGGCGGCGGCGCGGGCGTAGTTCAGCTTGAACGCCCAGTAGAGCAGCGCGACGTCGAGGCCGAGGAAGCCGACCACCGGCCAGGCGCCGGCGATGAAGAACACGATGCCGCCGACGAAGCTGACGAAAGACACCAGGCTCATCAGCACGATGAAGCCGACGCGGTCGAGCGAGCGGTTCGGCGTGATCACCGCGGAAAATATCGTCGGCTCGGAAACTGTGTTGCTGTCCGTGCTCATGACGCTCACTATACGTGAAACATGGCCCGGAAAACGACCAAAGCCATCAAGGCCGCGAAGAAAGGCAAGGCCGCCAAGGTCAAGCCGGCGAAGGCGCAGAAAAAGGCCGACGCCAAAGCTTCGCACGGCGGCATGCCGCAATGGACAAAGCCGGAGATCGAGGAGGCGTTCCGCCGTTTCGAGGCGGCCAAGCCCGAGCCGAAGGGCGAGCTCGTCCACATCAATTCGTACACGCTGCTGGTTGCCGTGGTGCTGTCGGCGCAGGCGACCGACGCCGGCGTCAACAAGGCGACGCCCGCGCTGTTCGAGCTCGCCGACACGCCGGAGAAGATGGTCAAGCTCGGCGAGCCGAAGGTGCGCGATCTGATCAAGACCATCGGCCTCTACCGCAACAAGGCGAAGAACGTTATCGCGCTGTCGGAGAAGCTGATCGCCGAGCACGGCAGCGAAGTGCCGAGCACCCGCGAGGCATTGCAGGCGCTGCCCGGCGTCGGCCGGAAGACCGCCAACGTGGTGCTCAACATGGCGTTCGGCCAGCCGACCATGGCGGTCGACACCCATATTTTCCGGATCGGCAACCGCACCGGCCTGGCGCCGGGCAAGGATCCGCTCGCGGTGGAGCTCAAGCTGCTGGAGGTGATTCCGGAGCGATACATGATGCACGCGCACCACTGGCTGATCCTGCACGGGCGCTACACATGCCTCGCGCGCCGGCCGCTGTGCGAGAGCTGCATCATCGCCGACCTGTGCAAGTGGCCGGGCAAGACGGCGCTGATGGCGCCGTGTGAATCGAGGGAGCGAGCTACTCATAAGCCCGTTCGCATTCGGCTCGATCCTAGCTCGCGCATTCGGTTCGATCAGCTCGCGCGCCCGACAGCCGCTTGTGCATGTGCACCATCAGCGCCATGGCGAACAGCGGCGTGGCGAGGTTGACGATCGGGATCATCACGAACAGCGCGATCAGCGTCCCTGCCATGAACACGCTGGTGCGGTGGGCGCGCCGCATCGCCTTCGCCTCGTCAGGCGCGCGAAAGCGCATCGCGGCCAGCAGGAAATATTCGCGGCCGAGCAGATAAGCGGCGGCGACGAACATCATCACCAGACCGAGGCCGGCGAACAGCAGGAACGGCACCGCACAGAGATAGACCAGGATCGACAGCAACGCGGTCTTGGTGCCCTCATAGAGCGCGCGCCCGAGCGGCAGCTCCTTGCCAGGCAGTTCGGCCGGATAGTAGGTGCGCTCGACCGCGGCGCCGATCTCGTCGACGAAGAACGAGCCGGTGAAGGCGGTGACCGCCGGCATCAGGAACACCGCGCCGGTGACGATGCCGAGCGCCGCGGCGATCGACAACATCCAGACCAGGATGCTCCAGACGGTGTGCGGCACGAAGCCGGTCGTTGCCTCGGCCCAGGTCGTGCCGCTCTCCGCTGCCCAGGAGAACACGCGGTGCAGGCCGATGCCGAACAGCACGATCATCACCAGCGCAAGGCCGAGCGCCTTGAACAGCACCCGGCGGAACTCCGGCGAGGTCATCTGAGCCAGTGCCTTAAAGGCTGCTTCGAACATCCGCTCCTCCCCACAAACGCGGAAGAGGTAGGGATCGGGAGCCAAAGCGGCAAGGGCAGCGGCTATGCCGCCTGCGTCATGGCGGCCGCCGGCTCAGCCGGTGCGGCCGCGATGTCATTCTCGTCCACCACCGGCAGGTCGGCCCAGCGCATGGCGCGGTAGTCGAAGCCGTTCTCGACCGTCGGCTTGACCAGCGCGAAGTAGGGCGAGATGTCGAAGTCACGCGGCGCGTAGAGCGATGAGTGCCGGATTTCCAGGATTTCGCGTCGCGCGGCTTCGCTTTCGACGTGGGTCACCTTCGGCAGGATCGGATAGCGGACGTTCTCGAACGCCTGCGCGATCAGCGCCGAGCAGATGATGCGGGTCGGATGACCGGAGCCGAGCGCCATCATGCGCCGTCGCCAGCGCTGCGGCACCGGCATCGGGATCAGATAGCGCATCAAATCGATGATGTTCTTGACGTCGTAGTCGAAGCCGATCCGCTCGGCGGCATAGGTGCAGACCCGCGCGCAATCGTCGGCCGTCAGTCCGATCGGGCGGCAGATGCGGGTGTGATAGCGGAAATATTTCGACAGCGGCGCGCCAACCACGCCTTCGCCGAGGTTGGCCTCGACCAGCACCAGCGGCTCGCCGTCCTCGGCGGTGCGTTCGCCGATCGGTCCGACATAGAGCGCGGCATGCGACCAGGTGGATTGGGTGAGATACTTGATGACGCCTGAGATGCGATTGTTGCCTTCGACCAGCAGGACGTCGCCCGGCTTGAGCGCCGCGCGCAACGCATCCGGATCGCTGGGCGTGAACGGCTCGTAGCCGTCCTCTGCGCGCTGCAGATAATCGGCGATGGCACGACCGATTCCGGTCAGCATCAAATTCATGACACGCATTCCCCCGGTCTCGCGTGCGTGAGGGCGCACGTCGCTTTTATGCTGCCATATTTAGTCGAGACTTCTTGCAAATCGGTTCATCCCGGCCGCTTCGCGGCAACGGTTCGTTAGCCACAACGTTTGCGGCTTTCGATGCATTCGGGCAAAGTCCGAGCAAGATGTGAAGCCCGGCAACCAATCGCAAACCATGACATCATTCAGCCGCCGATCGTTCCTGGCTGGCACCGGCGCCGTTCTGGCGGCGCCGGCGCTCGGCGCGCCGGCGGCTTCGGGTGAAACCGAGACGATCATCGTCGGTGCCGGCGCGGCTGGTATCGCAGCGGCGCGGCGGTTGGCCGCCGCTGGCCGGCGCTATGTTGTGGTCGAGGCGGCCGATCGCGTCGGCGGGCGCTGCATCACCGACACCAAGATCTTCGGTGTGCCGTTCGATCTGGGTGCGCATTGGATCTACTCGTCCGACATCAATCCGGTGACAAAGGCGCCCCGCAGCGGGAATCTCGAAATCTATCCAGCTCCGCCGGGCCAGCGGGTTCGAATCGGCCGTCGCAATGCACGTGAAAGCGAGCTGGAGGATTTTCTTTCGAGCGTCGTGCGCGCCAATCGTGCGATCGGCGATGCCGCGCGAGGCAAAGTCGATGTAAGTTGCGCGCAGGCGCTGCCGAAGGATCTCGGCGAGTGGAAATCGACCGTGGATTTCGTGCTCGGTCCCTACAATTGCGCCGCCGATCTCAATGAGATTTCGTCGATGGACATGGCGAGAGCGGCGGATCGCGACAACAACGCGTTCTGCCGGCAGGGCTTCGGCGCGCTGCTGGCGGGTCAAGCCGCCAACATTCCGGTGCAACTGTCGACGCCGGTGACGCAGATCGACACCCGGGGCAGCAGCGGCGGCGCCGAAGTTCGCACCGCGAAGGGTACGCTGCGCGGCCGCTTCGTGATCGTCACGGCTTCGACCGGCGTGCTGTCGGGTGGCAAGATCGCCTTTGCGCCGGAGTTGCCCAAGCGGCAGCTCGACGCGCTCGCCAAACTCAAAATGGGCAGCTTCGATCACGTTGCGCTGGAGTTCAGCGGCAATCCGCTCGGCTTGCAGCGCGACGATGCGGTGTTCGAGAAGTCGGCGAATGCGCAGACTGGCGCCTTGCTTGCCAATATTGGCGGCACATCGCTTGCCACGGTCAGCGTCGCGGGGAAGTTCGGCCGCGAGCTGTCGGCCAAGGGCAGCAAGGAAATGGTCGATTTCGCGATCGGCTGGCTGACCGGCCTATATGGCGGCGACATTCGCAAGGCCGTGAAGCGATCGCATACGACGAACTGGAATGCTTCGCCGTTCGTGCTCGGCGCGTTCGCGTCGGCAGGGCCGGGCGGCGCGCTGGCCCGCAGGACCATGATGGAGCCGGTCCGCGACCGCATCTATTTCGCCGGCGAGGCGGTGCACGAGACGCAGTACGGCACGGTCAACGGGGCGTGGGATTCGGGCGAAAACGCTGCCGAGGCGATCCTGCGCAAGCTCGGCGTGCTGAAGGCTCCGGTCGAGCCCAAGCAAGCTCCGGAAAAGCCGCAGCGCCGCAGCCGCGGCAAGGCATGAGCCGGCCCAAGGCACTGATCGCCTGGTCGAGCGGCAAGGACAGCGCCTGGGCGCTGCACGAGGTGCGCCGTGCCGGGGAGCTCGATGTTGTCGGCGCGCTGACCACGATCACCGATGCGTTCGGCCGCGTGAGCATTCACGGCCTGCGCCAGGAACTGCTGGCCGCACAACTCGACGCGGCAGGGCTAGCGCCGGTGACGGTGCGGATTCCGTACCCGTGCCCCAACGAAATCTACGAGCGCGAAATGGCGGCGGCGATGGATCAGGCCAAGGCGCATGGCGTCACGCATGTCATCTTCGGCGACCTGTTTCTCGAGGAGGTGCGCTCATATCGCGAGACACGGCTCAAGCCGATCGGCATCACGCCGGTGTTTCCGGTCTGGCACAAGCCGACCGATGCGCTGGCGCGGGAGATGATCGCGTCGGGCGTCGAGGCGCGGTTGGTCTGCGTCGATCTGAAAAAATTGTCCAGTTCGTTCGCCGGCCGCCGCTTTGACGCGGCGCTGCTCTCCGACCTACCACAAGGTGTCGATCCATGTGGCGAGAACGGCGAGTTTCATTCATTCGTCGCCGCCGGGCCGATGTTGACGCGCGCCGTACGCAGTCAAGCGCGGCGAAGTTGTCGAACGCGACGGCTTCGCCTATGCGGATTTTCTGCCGGGCTAAGTCTTTCACCGGCGACGAACGGTTTAGGACGTAGTCGCTATCCGTTCGCTCGGTACGGCCTTGAACTCGCGCAGCCGGCCGAGCCGCAGCACTTCGATCTTGATCGTCTTGCCGATGCGGTTGCGGTCGAGCAGCCGGATCAGGTCGTCGACGCCGGTGACCGGTTCGCCGTCAAGCCGCACCACCAGATCGTGTGACATCAGGCCGGCGCGATCGGCTGGACCGTCCGCTTGTACGGCGGACAGCATTGCGCCGAGCCGGTTCTCGATACCTGCCGCTATGGCGTGGCGCCGCGGCACCGGGACGGTCTGCGCCGCGACGCCGATATAACCGCGCCGAACCCGGCCGTGCATGATGATCTCGCTCAGCACGTGGTTTGCGGTGTTGCTGGCGACCGCAAAGCAGATGCCCTGCGCGCCCATGATCACCGCGGTGTTGATGCCGATGACTTCGCCGCGTGAGTTGACCAGCGGCCCGCCGGAGTTGCCGGGGTTGAGCGCGGCGTCGGTCTGGATCACGTCTTCGATCATGCGGCCGGAGACGGAGCGCAGCGAGCGGCCCAGCGCGGAGATCACGCCCGCGGTCACGGTCGATTCGAAGCCGAGCGGGTTGCCGATCGCGATGGCGATCTGGCCGCGGCGCAGCGTCTTGGAATCGCCGAGCGGCGCGAACGCGAGGCTGCGCGCCGCGTCGGCCCGCAGCAGCGCAAGATCGGTGTCGGGATCGATGCCGAGCAGCCGCGACTCGGTGGTCCGGCCTTCGGTGTCGGACAGCCGGATTTCCCTGGCGCCGTTGACGACGTGGGCGTTGGTTAGCACCAGCCCGTCGGGCGAGATGACGACGCCCGAGCCGACGCCGCCACGTCCCGGCTTGCCGGCGGTCTCGCGGGTGTCGACCCGCACCACGGCGGGGCCGACGGTCTCGGCGACCGTGGACACGGTCTGCGAATAGGCGTCGAGCAGCGCGCCGTCGCCGCGCGTGTTGCGGCGCGCGGGTGCGGCCTCGATGGGATCGGGATCGAGCAGATAGGCGATGGATGTATCGAGCATGAGGAATCCCCTGACAGATTGGGGTTGATCCTGATGTGGGCGTTAGAGCCGAATTTGTAAGGCGCCCGCGGAAGAGCAGCCCCGGCGCAGATGCAATGCTGGCCTAGTGCTGGCGGGTGGTCTCGGCGAACACCAGCAGGCCGTGGTCGCTCTCGACCGCCCATTCGCGGAGGCCGGCCATGCTGACCTCGCCGAGGAAGGTGTCGGAGTCGGCCCAGGCCGCGGTGCGCAGATCTTCCAGCGAACTCGACCCAGACGTAGAGCGCGGGCCGCTCTTCCAGCAGCGCGACCGCGCGCGGCGGCAGGGTGCGCTCGGCGTGGTCGCGATTAATCAGGATGATGTGGGTCTGCCCGGCGCTGACGCCGCAGCAGCCATCGTCTTCGGTCGGCGTCGGCACGAAGCCGAGCCCGACGTAGCGCAGCCGCGCATCGTCCATGTCCTCGACCAGATACATCGGCGTGGCGCGTCGGGGCTGCATCGCGATCTCCGAATCAGGAGACCGATGCTACGTGCTGGGCAAAGTGATTCGCGAGGGGCGAAGACAGTAATCCTCAGATGAATGAGAACCTACGTCACATCCTTCGCGCTCGTCTTGTCCTCGAACACGTTGATCTCCGGCGGCTTGCCGGTGAGGCCGAGCTCGCTCCAGCGCGCCACCACCTGCTCGTAGGTCGCCTTGTCGAGCTTGGTGCGCGGCGAGAAATTCTTGATGAACCTGTAGTCCATGCAGGCGTTGATCAGCGCCTTGGAGCCCCACGGCCTGATCTCCGGCGGGTTGAGGCTCGGATCGAGGAACGTGCTCCAGGTCTCGCGCAGGATGTCGATCGACTGCGCCGGCCGCGAGCGCGTCGCCATCGCCCACAGCACCTGATGGACGTTGGTCGGATCGATGTCGTCGTCGACCACGATGACGTACTTGCCGAAATAGGCGCCGGCGGTGCATTGCGCGGCGAGCGCCATCACCTGCGGCGCGTGGCCGGCGTACATCTGCTTGATCGACACCACGGTGATGCCCCAGCCGGCGGCCTCCGGGATCGACCACACGCCCTGGATGCCCGGCACGCCGAGCTTCTGCAGGTCGGCCCAGATGCCGGCCGAGCGCAGCGCCGCCCAGAACAGGCCGGCCTCGTTGGCGGCGCCGTCGGCCATCAGCGCGCAGGTCAGCGTCGGGTTGTTGCGATAGCGCACCCGCTCGACCCGCATGTAGGGCGTCGCGCCGGACGGCCGGCCGTAATAGCCGGTGAACTCGCCGAACGGGCCTTCGGCGAAGGTCTCGTCCGGATAGACGTGGCCTTCGAGGATGATCTCGGCGCGCGCCGGCAGCGGCAGCCCGGTGAGGTCGGAGGTGAACAGCTCGATCGGCGAGCCGTTGATGCCGGAGTAATATTCGTACTCGCTCTCGGTCTTCGGCAGGCTGGTGGCGGCGACCAGGAACAGCAGCGGATCGATGCCGTAGGCCGCGGCGATCGGCATCGGCTTGCCCATCTTCCAGTATTTCTCGCGGTCGATGGTGGCGTCCTTGCCGGGCGAGGTGTAGACGCCGATCTCGCGCGGGCCCTTGATCATCATCCGGTAGGTGCCGACGTTGACGCGGCCGGTCTCCGGGTACTTGGTGATGACGGCGTCGCCGGTGCCGAGATACTTGCCGCCGTCGAGCGGCCACATCCGCTGCGCCGGAAACATGCGGATGTCGATCGCGTCGCCCTCGACGATGTTCTGGTTGCAGATCGCAGTATCGGCCGGAACTTCCTTCGGCGGGATCTTGCGGCCGAACTTCTGCTGCAGAATCTGCACCGCCTTGAGCGGATGATCGACCGGCTTCTCGCCGATCATCAGGCAGAAGCGCGACAGGTTGCAGCCGATCATGTTGTAGAGCGCCTTGTGGCCGGGATGGCCCTTGACGTTCTCGAACAGCAGCGCCGGGGATTTCTCCGAGCCGACCAGATAGGTGATGGTGCGCGGCTTCGAGATCGGGATCGACCTCGGCGGTGATGCGCTTCAGCTCGCCGAGCGCCTCGACCTTCTGCAGCCAGATGTCGAGATCGCTGGCGTTGGCGCCGTGCGGTTTGGCCGTGGTTGCCGGCTTCTTCGCGTCTTGTCCTGCTCGCGCGCCGCCGGTGCCTTGACGCTCATCTCCATGACGCCACTCCCTACACGATTGTTGGAGCGATCCTAGCGGCAACAAGCTCCACTGTCGTCCCCGCGACCCGCCTCCGCGAAACCGCTTCGGCGGGCGAGTCCCCGTCCGCCGAAGCTTCAGCGAAGGGGAAAGCGGGGACCCAGTAATCGCAGATCGATCGGTGTGTACTGGATGTCCGCTTTCGCGGGCATGACAAGGGAGAGTGCGGCGATCAGCCCCGCAGCACGCCGCCGGTGCGCTTCGACACTTCGGCGACGATCTTGGCGCCGAGCGCATCGATCTCGGCGTCGGTCATGGTCTTCTCGCGCGGCTGGATCGTCACCGCGATGGCGATCGACTTCTTGCCCGCCTCGATGCCCTGGCCTTCATAGACGTCGAACACCGCCGACGCCCGTGATCAGCTTGCGGTCGACGTTCTGCGCCGCGCGCACGATGTCGGCGGCCTTCACCGCGCGATCGACCACGAAGGCGAAGTCGCGCGTCACCGGCTGGAACGGCGACAGCTCCAGCACCGGCTTGGCGCGCGTCGCCTTCGCCTTGGCTTCGGGGATGCGCTCCAGGATCACCTCGAAGCCGGCGAGCGGGCCCTCGGCGTCGAGCGCCTCCAGCGCGCGCGGATGCAATTCGCCGAAATGGCCGAGCACGTTCTGCGGGCCGATCTGGATGGTGCCGGAGCGGCCGGGATGGAACCACGCCGGGCCGCCGGGCACGACCTGCAGCGCCTGCGCCGGCGCGCCGGCCGCGATCAGCACGGCGAGCGCGTCGCCCTTGACGTCGAACGCATCGACCGGCGCGGCCTTGCTCGACCAGTGCCGGCCGGTGCCCGATGACTGTGGCCAGCGCGCGGCGCACGCCGGTCGCGGCGGTGAACTGATCCTCCGGCTGGTCGCCGCGGAACACCTGCCCGACCTCGAACAGCGCCACGTCGGGAAAGCCGCGGTCGGCGTTCTTCTGCGCCGCGGCGACCAGGCCCGGCAGCAGGCTCGGCCGCATGTCGGACAGTTCGGCGGCGATCGGGTTGGCGAGCGCCAGCTCCGGCTGGCCGCCGCCGAACAGCTCGGCCTGCGGCTTGGAGATGAACGACCAGGTCACCGCCTCGACCATGCCGCGCGCCGCCAGCGCGCGCTTGGCCTTGCGGGTGCGCACCTGCGCGGTGGTGAGCACGGGCTTGCGCGGCGCCTCGCCGCGGTCGAACGGCGTCGACGGCACGCGGTCGACGCCGACGATGCGCACGATCTCCTCGACCAGGTCGGCCTTGCCCTCGACGTCAGGCCGCCACGACGGCGGCGCGACCTTCACGACGGCGCCCTGGCCGGCGACGAAGAAGCCGAGCTTGGTCAGCACGCGCCGCATCTCCGGCAGGTCGAGGCTCGAGCCCGGCGAGCCGCTTCAGTTCGGTCGGCGGGAAATCGATGACCTTCTCCGGCGCCTCCGCCTTGCCGGCGACGACGACCTCCGACGGCGTGCCGCCGCACAGGTCGAGCACCATCTGGGTCGCGAGCTCGAGGCCCGGCAGCATGAAGTTCGGATCGACGCCGCGCTCGAAGCGGTAGCGCGCGTCGGAATTGATGCCGAGCTTGCGGCCGGTCTGCGCGATGTTGAGCGGCTCCCACAGCGCCAACTCGATCAGCACGTCGGTGGTGTTCTCGTCGCAGCCCGAGGCTTCGCCGCCCATGATGCCGGCGAGCGATTCGACGCCGTTCTCGTCGGCGATCACGCACATCGCGTTGTCGAGCGTGTAGGTCTTGCCGTCGAGCGCGAGAAGCTGTCTCGCCGTTCTGCGCGCGGCGCACCACGAGATTGCCCTTCACCTTGTTGGCGTCGAACACGTGCAGCGGCCGGCCGCGGTCGTAGGTGATGAAGTTGGTGATGTCGACCAGCGCGTTGATCGGGCGCAGCCCGATCGCGTTGAGCCGCTTCTGCAGCCATGCCGGCGACGGGCCGTTCTTGACGCCGCGCACCAGCCGCAGCGCGAAGGCCGGGCAGAGCGACGGCGTCGCGCCGAAGTCGAGCTTCACGCCGACCGGGCAGGGGAACGCGCCCTTCACCGGCTTCGGCGCGTTCTCCTTGTACGTGCCGACGTCGGCGGCGGCGAGATCGCGGGCGATGCCGTTGACGCCGGTGCAGTCGGGGCGGTTCGGCGTCAGGTTGATCTCGATCACCGGGTCGTCGAGGCCGGCGTATTTGCGCGTAGGGCTGGCCGACCGGCGCGTCGGCCGGCAGGTCGATGATGCCCTCGTGATCGTCGGAGATCTGCAGCTCGAACTCGGACACCAGCATGCCGCGGCTTTCGACGCCGCGGATGGTGCCGACGCCGAGCGTGATGTTCTTGCCCGGGATGAAGGCGCCGGGCGGCACGAACACGCCGGTCATGCCGGTGCGCGCGTTCGGCGCGCCGCACACCACCTGGATCGGCTTGCCGTCGCCGGTGTCGACCATGCAGACGCGCAGCCGGTCGGCGTTCGGATGCTGCTTGGCGGACACGACTTGGCGATGACGTAGGGCGCGAGCGCCTTGGCCTTGTCGTCGACGCTTCGACCTCGAGCCCGATCATGGTGAGCTTGCTCACGATCTCGTCGAGCGAAGCGTCGGTGTCGAGATGCTCCTTGAGCCAGGAGAGGGTGAATTTCACGTGCTCAAGCCTCCCGCCAGCGTCGGGAAGTCGAGCGGCCGGAAGCCATAGTGCGCGAGCCAGCGCACGTCGGCCTCGAAGAACGGCGCGCAGGTCCGGCATGCCGTATTTCAGCATGGCGATGCGGTCGATCCCCAAGCCCCAGGCGAAGCCCTGGTACTCGTCGGGATCGAGCCCGCAGTTGCGCAGCACGTTCGGATGCACCATGCCGCAGCCGAGAATCTCCAGCCAGTCGTCGCCTTCGCCGAACCGGATCTCGCCCTTGTCGCGCTTGCACTGGATGTCGACTTCGAGCGACGGCTCGGTGAACGGGAAGAACGACGGCCGGAACCGCATCTTCACCTGATCGACCTCGAAGAACGCCTTGCAGAATTCTTCGAGGATCCATTTCAGGTGGCCGAGGTGCGCGCTCTTGTCGATCACCAGGCCTTCGACCTGATGGAACATCGGCGTGTGGGTCTGGTCCGAGTCCGAGCGATAGGTGCGGCCGGGAATGATCACGCGGATCGGCGGCTTCTGCGCCAGCATGGTCCGGATCTGCACCGGCGAGGTGTGGGTGCGCAGCAGCATCCGCGAGCCGTCGGGCTTCGGCGGGAAATAGAACGTGTCGTGCATCTCCCGGGCCGGATGGCCTTCGGGGAAGTTGAGCTTGGTGAAGTTGTAGTCGTCGGTCTCGATGTCCGGCCCTTCGGCGACCGCGAAGCCCATGTCGGCGAAGATCGCGGTCAGCTCGTCGACCACCTGGCTGATCGGATGGACGCGGCCGGCCTCGGCCGGGGCTTCGCGCACCGGCAGCGTGACGTCCACCGTCTCGGTGTTGAGCCGCTGGTCGAGCGCGGCGTTCTTGAGCGCGTCGCGGCGCGCGGTGAGCGCCGCGGTGACGCGGTCCTTCAGCCCGTTGATGATGCGGGCCGTTCGCCTTGCGCTCGTCCGGCGTCATGCCGCCCAGCGTCTTGAGCAGCGCCGAGACCGAGCCGCTTTTGCCGAGCGCGGCAACGCGCACGGCTTCGAGCGCCGCCTCGTCGCCGGCGGCGGCGATGGCGCTCGCGATTTCGGATTCCAGCGCGGTGATGTCGGTCATGGCTGTCTCGTGCGTTGGCGTCATCGTCCGCGCAAGCGGACGATCCAGTAACCCCGAGCCGCAATCTAGCCAAAGCGGTGGTTACTGGATGCCCCGCATTCGCGGGGCATGACAAACCCGCAGGGGGATCAGGCCGCCTTCGGCAGGGCGGCCTTGACCTTCTCGACGATCGCCTGGAACGCCGCCGGCTCGTGATCGCGAGGTCCGACAGCACCTTGCGGTCCATCGTCACGCCGGCCTTTGCCAGGCCGTCGATGAAGCGGCTGTAGTTCAGGCCGAACGGCCGCACCGCCGCGTTGAGGCGCTGGATCCAGAGCGCGCGGAACGTGCGCTTCTTCCGCTTGCGGTCGCGGAAGGCGTATTGGTTCGCCTTCTCGACCGCCTGCTTGGCGATGCGGATGGTGTTCTTGCGGCGGCCGCGATAGCCCTTCGCGGCCTTGTAGACCTTCTTGTGCTTGGCGTGTGAGGTGACGCCGCGTTTGACGCGTGCCATGACTGATCTCCTTCAAATCAAATCGAACGTTAAGGGATGGACGGCAGTTGCCGGATCAGCTGTTCGGCAGCCAGTACTTGCGGATGTTCTCGCCGTCGGTCTTGAACAGCACGCGGGTGCCGCGATGCTGGCGATCTGCTTGTTGGTCCGCTTGATCATGCCGTGGCGCTTGCCGGCAAAGCCGGCTTTGACCTTGCCGCTGGCGGTGATCTTGAAGCGCTTTTTGGCGCCCGACTTGGTCTTGAGTTTGGGCATTTGGCTCTCCATCGGTGCGGCTTTGGACGTGGCCAAAGGCCGGTCCCGCCGGATGTGCTCTGATTGAGCGTGCTGAATGATTCAGCGTCGCCGCCACGGCAGCCCTTGTTAGCCGGGCGGCGAGCGGGCGGGTTATGGCAGAGGCGGTCCGAAAAAACAACCTCCGGGCACTGCAAACGACGAACGCCCGCAACGGGGGTTGCGGGCGCATATTTCGCAGCAAAAACAGGCTTAACGCGGCGCCAGCACCATCACCATCTGGCGGCCTTCCAGCCGGGCATCCATCTCGACCTTGGCGATCTTGCCGACGTCTTCCTTGACGCGCTCGAGCAGCCTGGTGCCGAGCTCCTGGTGCGCCATCTCGCGGCCGCGGAAGCGCAGCGTAACCTTGACCTTGTCGCCTTCCTCGAAGAAGCGCTTCATCGAGCGCATCTTCACCTCGTAGTCGTGGTCGTCGATCATCGGCCGGTACTTGATCTCCTTGACCTCGACCACCTTCTGCTTCTTGCGCGCTTCGGCGGCCTTCTTCTGCTCCTGGTACTTGTACTTGCCGTAGTCCAGGATCTTGCAGATCGGCGGTGAGGCGTTGGGAGAGATTTCGACGAGATCGAGGCCGGCTTCCTGGGCCTTGGCCAGGGCTTCGGCGGTCGGAATGTTGCCGAGGTTGGCGCCGTCCTTGTCGATCAAATGCACCTGTAGCGATGCGGATGTCTTCATTGATGCGCGGGCCACCCTTTTGGGCGGGCGCCGGGGCTCTCTGCGGGCGACGAATGGCTACGGTCTCCTTTGTCGTTGCGATGCCTTAAAATCGGGACAAACCGGCCATAAGTCAACGCCGCCGGTTGTGCAATTAAGGCTCATGCGGCCGTTCGCTGCGCCGCCACGTCGGCATAGAGCTTGAGGGTCATTTCGGACACCGCGGCGGCGTTGAAATGCTCCAGCACCCAGGCCCGGCCCCGCGCGCCGATCGCCTGCTCGGGCGGATTCCGGCAATGAAAACAGTTGGATCAGCGCGGCGGCGAGGCGGCGTCGTCGCCGGTCGCGAAGCGCAAACCTGGTCATGCGGTCATGAGGCACCGCCGGCGGGGCGAGCACCACGTCGGCCCCGGCGCCGAGTTCCGAGACAATCACCGGCCGCGCCATGGCTTGCGCTTCGAGCAGCGCGCGCTGCAGCCCCTCCGGCTGCACGGCCGCCGACACCACCACGCTGGCGGCGCCGTAGGCGGCAGGCAAGTCGTCGATCGGCCCGCTGATGCGCACCACGTCGGCGATCTCGCTCGCCATCACCTGATCCCAGAGCTCGGCGGCGTAGCGCGTGCCCTGGTCTTCGGCGGTGAACACGCAGACGAAATCCTTGACGCCCATCGCCTTGAGCCGGCTGATCGCCCGCACCGCAACGTGATGTCCCTTGCGGCGGAGCATGCGGCCGGTCACCAGGATCAGCTTGTCGCCGCGCCCGACGCCCCACTGCGCCGCATCGCCTCGATACGCTCGGCGCGACACATGCGGCGGGTCGAACCGGCCGGTATCGACACTCGCCGGCACGACGACGAGGCGGTCCCATGACGTGCCGTAGCGGTCATTGACCAGCAATGCGATCTGCTCGCTGACCGCAATGACGCGAACGCCGCGCGCCATCACGCTGTTGTAGATCCGCTTGAAGGCGTTCTGCTGGCGGAAGCCCTTGTGCCAGGTCGTCAGGAACGGCAAGCCGGTCATCTTGGCGCAGGCAAAAGCGCTCCATGCCGCCGCGCGGCCGTGGGCATGCACGACGTCGCAGCGACGCTCGCGAACCAGGCGCACCAGCGCAAAGGCGTTGCGCAGCACGATCGCAGGATTTCTGGCTGTCCATGTCGAGTTGCACGTTCTCGCCGCCTGCGGCTTCGACCACTTGGGCAAGCCGGCCGCCGCTCGATGCCACGATCGGCTGGTGCCCGGCGGCTGCCAAAATCCGAACCAGCTCGACTACGCCGGTGTCGGCCGCGCCGACGTGCAGTGTCGGCACGACGATCAGGACGTTCAGGGATTGCGGATTCATGCGGGCAGCGGTAATAGTTCGCTTTGCAAGGCGGCGCAACAAGGCCTTATCGTTGGAACATGCCCTAGGGCTCCAGCTCCAGCAGCGAGGTGTAGACCTCGAGCGTCGCGGCGGCGATCCGGCCCGGCGCGAACATGTATTCGGCGAATTGCCGGGCGCGCGCCGCCAGCGCCCGGTAGTCGGCGGTATCCAGCGCCAGCGCGGTGGCGAGCGCGCGCGCGATTTCGATCGAATCGCCCGGCTGCACCACCCAGCCGGTGCGCAGGTCGTTCGGCATGCGCGGCGGAATCACCATGTTCTCGGGGATCGGACCGACCGACGAGGCGATGACCGGCCGCGCCATGGCCTGCGCTTCGGCGACGACCTGGCCATAGATCGGCGGCGCGATGCACGGCACCACGACGACGTCGGACGCCGCGTAGGCGGCCGGCATGTCGGCGACATGGCCGACCACGCGGAACAGCGCGTCGACGTTTTCGGCTCGCGCCTGCTTCATGATCGAGCGCGCATATCTGCGGTGCCGCCGGTCGTCGCCGGCGATCACAAAGGTCACGCCGCGCATGCCGTTGTGGGCGAGCATGCGCGCCGCCGCGACCAGGCTGGCTTGGCCGTTGCCCGGCGACACCCGGCCGGGGGCCAGCACGATGCGCACCCGCGACGGAATTCCCCAGGCCTGGCGCAGCGCGGCGACGCGATCGGGATGCACCAGCGCGGGATTGAACAGCGTGGTGTCGATGCTGCGCGGGATCACGCTCAGCCGCTCGAGCGGGATCTTGTAGCGCTCGAGCATCGGCCTCGCGTTGAACTGCGATCGCGCGATGATGCGGTCGCCGCGGCTCAGCCCGCCGAGATAGAACGCGGCAAGCCGCATCCGCTGATGCGGCAGATCGGGCAGGTCGGTGACGAGCCGCACCGTGCTGCGGTCGGTCGCCACCAGCGCGCTCCAGGCCGCGCCGGCGTTCTTGGCGTGCACGATGTGCACGCGCTCGTTGACCAGAACCGGCTCCAGCCTGTCGGCGTTGCGCCGCAGCCGGAACGGATTGATCGGTCGCGCTGGCGAACGGCAGCCACTCGCCGCCGAACGACTTCAGGTCGTTGACCAGCGGGCCTTCGCCGGCGGCGACGATGGCGCGCGCTCCGGCGTGCACCAGCGCGCGGGCGATGCTCACGGCGGTGCGCGCCTCGGTCGTGTCGCGCAACGAAGTGATGATCTGCAGCACGGTGGCGCCGGCCAGCGCGCGCGGCAGCACCCGTGCTTCTTCCACGTCGGCGGCGCTGATCGCCATCGCTGTGTCCCGACCCCCTCTTGCGCTGGCGGCCGCTTGCGGCGAAACACGGGCCGCACACCCCGACCGCAAATTCCGACCGAACGTCACGCCATGAACGAGTTCTTGCCTGAATTTCCTGGACGTGGGAACCGGCCCCGCCGCCCGCCGCATCGCGGTGCGCCAGCGCGCCGGGCGCCGCGCCCTGCATTTTCTGGCTCGGCGGCTTCAAATCCGACATGCAGGGCACCAAGGCCGTGGCGCTGGACGACTGGGCCGCCGGCAGGGCCGCGCCTGCACGCGGTTCGACTATTCCGGCCACGGCGAATCCGGCGGCGAATTTGCCGACGGCACGATCGGCCGCTGGCTGGAGGACAGCCTGGCGGTGTTCTCGGCCACCGCCAAGGGACCGCAGATCCTGGTCGGCTCATCGATGGGCGGCTGGATGGCGCTGCTGCTGGTGCGCGAGCTCAAGCGCCGCGCGGTGGTGGGCGCGTCGGTCGCGGGTCTGGTGCTGATCGCGCCGGCGGTCGATTTCACCGAAGAGCTGATGTGGAAGAATTTCCCCGCCAAGACGCGGAAAGAGATCGAGCAGAACGGCTTCTGGCTGCGCCCGTCGGAATACGATCCGGCCGGCTACCCGATCACGCGCGCGCTGATCGAGGAAGGCCGCAATCACCTGCTGCTCGGCGGCCTGATCGAGATCGGTTGCCCGGTTCGCATCCTGCAGGGCGTGCAGGACCCGGACGTGCCGTGGCGTCACGCGGTCGAACTGTCGTCGCGGCTGGCGCACGACGACGTGGTGCTCACGCTGGTGAAGGACGGCGATCACCGGCTGTCGCGGCCGGAGGATATCGAACGGCTGATCGCGGCGGTGGCGGAATTCTAGCTGCCGATGCGCTCGATCTCGGCGTCGGCGACGACCTTGGTCCAGCGCGCGATGTCGGCCGCGATGCGGGTCCTTGAACTGATCCGGCCGCCCGGGCGCGGGCTCGCTGCCGAGCGCGCGGATGCGTTCGCCACCGCGGGCTCCGCGACCAGCGCGGCGATCTCCGTATTGAGGCGCGACGACGATCGGGTCCGGCAGCTTGGCCGGCCCGACCACGCCCATCCAGGAGGTGACGGAGAAGCCCGGGAAGCCCGCCTCGGCGATGGTGGCGACAGTCCGGCAGCGCCGAGAAGCGCGTGCGGCCGGTCACCGCGATGGCGTGCAGCTGCCGCGCTCTGATCTGTCTCGAGCAGCGCGATCGGCGGGTCGATCAGGAAGTCGAGCCGTTTGCCGAGCAGCTCGGTGAGCGCGAGGGTGCCGCCGCGGAACGGCACCGGTTGGATCTTGAATGCCGGCGAGCCGCGAAAAGTGTTCGATCAGCAGGTGCTGCGACGTTCCCTGTCCCGGCGTGCCGCACAGCAGCGGCGTCGCCGAGCGAGCGTGCGGCTTTGATCAGGTCCGGCATGGTGCGGATCGGATGCTCGGCATGGGTCACCACCACGAACGGAAACTCGATGCGCCTGGCCGATGATCGTGAAGTCGTCGATCGGATGGTAGGGCAGCGACTTGTACATCGCGGCGGAGACGGCGTGCGAGCTCGGAATGAATCCGAGCGTGTAGCCGTCGGGCGCGGCGCGCGCGATCTGCGCCGCGGCGAGCGTGCCGGCCGGCGCCGGGCTTTGGCTCGACCACGACCTGCTGGCCGAGCCGTCGCGACAGGCCTTCGGCGACGAGCCGCGCGCTGACATCGACGCCGCCGCCGGGCGCAGCCCATGGATCAGCGTAATGTTGCGCTCCGGCCAGGCGGCGAATGCGCGCTCGGCGGCAGCGCGGCGGTGGCGGCAAGTCCTGCAAGCAGCGTGCGGCGCGTCAGTGCGGCCATGGCGTTCCTCCCTTGTTGGGCGCGAGCTCTAGCGCGTCCGGGACGGCGCGCAACATCAGGATCAGGCCAGGGCGGCGGCCCATTCCTCCTGCGACGGCGGCATCGGTTTCGCCGCTGCGCTGACTGGCGCAAGCGCAGCAAGCCGCGCGCGATCGAGCCGTCCGAGCGCCCACACCGCGGCGCCGCGCACCAGCGGCGAGGCATCGTCGAGCCGCGCTTCGGCGTCGGGCGCGAGCGAAGTGTCGCCCGAGTTGCCGATCGCGATCAGCACATTGCGCACGAAGCGGTCGCGGCCGGCGCGCTTGACCGCGGTCTTGGCGAACAGCGCGCGGAACGCCGCGTCGTCGAGCCGCGACAGCTCGGCGAGCTTCGGCGCTCGCAAGTCGCTCGCGCATGGCGAGCTTGGCGTCGTGGCCGTGCCTGCGCGAACTTGTTCCAGGGGCACACCGCGAGGCAATCGTCGCAGCCGTAGATGCGGTTGCCCATCAGCGGCCGCAGCTCGCGGTCGATCGGGCCCTTGTGCTCGATGGTGAGATAGGAGATGCAGCGCCGCGCATCGAGCCGGTAGGGCGCGGGGAACGCGGCGGTCGGGCAGACGTCGAGGCAGGCGCGGCAGGTGCCGCAATGGTCGACGTCGGCCGTCGTCGTGCGGCAGATCGAGCGTGGTGAAGATCGAGCCGAGAAACAGCCACGAGCCGTAGTCGCGCGACACCAGATTGGTGTGCTTGCCCTGCCAGCCGAGACCCGGCGCCGGCGGCGAGCGGCTTCTCCATCACCGCCGCGGTGTCGACGAACACCTTCACGTCGCCGCCGGCTTGCGCGATCAGCCAGCGCGCCAGCGCCTTGAGGCGCTTCTTGATGATCTCGTGATAGTCCTCGCGCTGCGCATAGACCGAGATCGCGCCGCGCTCGCGCTGCTTGAGGATCGCCAGCGGATCGTGCTGCGGCCCGTAGTTCACGCCGAGCATGACGATCGAGCGCACGTCCGGCCACAGCGCGCGCGGATCGCCGCGCCGCTCCGCGGTCGTCTCCATCCAGATCCATGTCGCCGTGCGCGCCTTCGGCGAGGAATTGCTCGAGCCGCGCCTTGGCCTGCGGCGCGGCATCGGGCCGCGTCACGCCGACGGTGTCGAAGCCGTGCTCGCGCGCGGCTTCGATCAGCGCGGCTTTGAGCGCGGCGGGATCGTTCAGAAGTCGAGGTTGGCGTAGGTCGCCGACGGCGGCACGCCCGGCAGCGCGTCGGCCAGCAGCGGACGGAACGACGGGCGCGACTTCACCCGCGCGTACCACGTCTTGGCGGCCTCGTCTTCGCTCCATGGCACATCGCCCAGGTAGTCGACCGATGACAGGTGCGCCGCGGCGGCGAGATCGGCGTAGCTCATGTCGCTCGCCGGCGAGCCAATTGCGCGTGCGCACCAGCCATCCGATATAGGCGAGATGATAGCGGATGTTGGCCCGCGCCGCACGGATCGCGTCGGTGTCGGGCGGGCCGCCGCCCTGCTCGATGCCGCATGTGGCGCTTGTAGCAGCGCTCCATCACCATCGGCCCGCTGACCTCGGCGAAGAATTTGTCGTTGAACCAGGAGGCGAGCCGGCGCACCTCGACCCGCGCGATCGGGTCCTCGGGCATCAGCCGCCGCTCGCTGCAGCCCGGCGCCGCGCGTCTCGTCGAGATATTCGGCGATGATGGTGGCGCCCGGCACCGGCGGGTGGCCTTCCTCGACCAGCACCGGCGTGGTGCCGGCGGGGTTGAGCTCCAGGAACGCCTCGCGGCGCTCCCACACCCGCTCCTCGACCAGGCGGGCATCGAGCCCATGCTCGGCCAGCGCCAGCCGGATGAAGCGCGAATGCGGACAGAATGGAGTGCTGGAGCAGCGTCAGCATGGAGCCATCGTTGACGGGGCGCCCGGGCGGGCCGGCACGGCGGGAATCATGCGCAAGCCTAAAGCATATTCCGGCGAAGTGTGCATCGGTCGCGCGGCAGAAATGCGGCGGTAACCGGTATCGCGGTAGCAAGCTGTTGAGCGCCGGGCCGCGGCGTTGCCCGGTTCGGCCGCGTTGCGCGACAAACACCGCGCGGAGGCCGCCATGCCGTTCGATCCGTTCGCCCTGTTCAAGGCCGTGCTGCTCGGCCTGATCGAAGGCTTCACCGAGTTCATTCCGGTGTCCTCGACCGGCCACCTGCTGCTGATGCAGCGCTTCTTCGGCTTCGACGACGAGGAATTCGGCAAGACCTTCGCGGTGCTGATCCAGCTCGGCGCGGTGCTCGCCATCCTGTCGATCTATTTCGTCAAGCTGTGGAAGATCTTCATCGGCATGTTCACCGATCCGGCGGCGCGCCGCTTCGTGATCGGCGTGCTGCTCGCGTTCCTGCCGGCGGCGGTGATCGGCGCGCTGGCGCACGGCTTCATCAAGAGCGTGCTGTTCAACCCGTGGGTGGTGTGCTTCACGCTGATCGCCGGCGGCGGCATCCTGCTGTGGGTCGACCAGATCGATTTCAAGCCGAAGCACCACGACGCCACGCACGTTCACGCTGCCGATGTATCTCGCGATCGGCGTGTTCCAGTGCCTCGCGATGATCCCGGGCACCTCGCGCTCCGGCGCGACCATCGTCTCGGCGATGCTGCTCGGCGCCGACAAGCGCTCGGCGGCGGAGTTTTCGTTCTATCTCGCCATCCCGACCATGGCGGGCGCGTTCACCTACGATCTCATCAAGAACTACAAGCTGATGACGTTCGACAACACGCTGCTCGTCGCGGTCGGCTTCGCCACGTCGTTCGTCGCCGGCTGGATCGTGGTGCGGACGCTGCTCGACTACGTGACGCGCCACGGCTTCGCGCTGTTCGCGTGGTGGCGCGTGATCGTCGGCTCGCTCGGGCTGATCGCGCTGGCGTTGGGCAGATAAATGCGCGAGCCGGCTCAAGCCGCGCCGCGCACCTTGAACTGCCCGGCCTTGCGGAAGCGCCAGAGATAGGTCGGCACCACCGTCTCCATCGCGGTCGCGTCGATGCCGAGACCCTTGAGCGTGCGGCCCTCGCGCGCCGCCTCCTCGGACACCACGTTGTCGCGTCTTGAGCAGCTCGACCTGGTCGGGCGTCAGCGGCGGCTTCGGCGCATACTGCAGGAACTGCGCCTGCAACTTGGCCAGCGCGAACGGCAGCGGCATGAGCAGCCGTTTGCGCTCGATGGTGGCGAGCACGTATTCCATCAACTGCTTGAAGGTCCGCACCTCCGGCCCGCCCAGCTCGTAGGTCGTGCCGCGGCTTGGCGTTGCCGTCGACCGCGCGCGCGATCGCCTCGGCGACGTCGCCGACGAACACCGGCTGGAATCGCGTCTCGCCGCCGCCGATCAGCGGCAGCGCCGGCAGGAACCGCGCCATGGCGGCGAAG
The DNA here is from genome assembly GCA_963711955.1 of uncultured Alphaproteobacteria bacterium. Taxonomy (GTDB): domain Bacteria; phylum Pseudomonadota; class Alphaproteobacteria; order Rhizobiales; family Xanthobacteraceae; genus Z2-YC6860. The sequence goes on from CAVQGC010000003.1 coordinate 77,024, forward strand.
CGGTTGAAGAAGTCGTCCTCCGGCCCGAACATGATCGACGGCCGGAACACGTTGGCGCCCGGCATCGCCGCGAGCACGGCCTTCTCGCCCAGTCGCCTTGGCTGCGCGCATAGCCGCGACGGCGAATTCTCGTCGGCGCCGATCGCCGAGACGTGGATCATGCGCGCGCCGTGCGCCGCCGCGGCGAGCGCGACCTGCTCGGCGCCGAAGCCCTGCACGGTGTCGAAGCGCTGGCGGCCGCGCTCGAACAGGATGCCGGTGAGGTTGACCACCACGTCGGCGTCGCGCGCCGCGGCCTCGACCGAGCGCGGATAGCGCACGTTGGCCTGCACGGCGTGGATCTGGCCGACGCGGCCGAGCGGCTGCAGATGGCCGGCGAGATCGGGCCGGCGCACCGCGACGCGGATGCGGTAGTGGCGTTTCGCCAGCGCGCGCACCAGATGGCGGCCGAGGAAACCGGAGCCGCCGAACACGGTGATCAGCTTGTCGATGTTGGTCTGGACCGTCATGCGGATCGGCCTTGATCCGGCGTTGCGCGAATACAGGATGGGCCGTTGGCTGTATAGAGGGCGGCGCCGGCGGAACGCCTTGGATTGACAAGGCGAAACGTGCGTTCTTATGTGTCCGCCACCTGTCCAAGCTCACCTGCCCAGGTGGCGGAATTGGTAGACGCACCAGTTTCAGGTACTGGCGCCGCGAGGCGTGGGGGTTCGAGTCCCTTCCTGGGCACCAGCTCTTCGGGTGCGTAAGCTAGCCCACGGGCGGAGAAGCCAGATGCGCGAAGACGTCGATCGGTCGGGCCAACGTCGAGGACACGCCGGAGCTCGCCGCCTATTACGACCGGCTCGGCGCGCAGGACAGCTACGCGCTCTGGACCGTCGCCAATTCGATCGAGCCGTGGGAGCCGAAGCCGCTCGTCGGTGCCGGTGCTGTGGCGCTACGACGCGATGCGTCCGCTGGTGCTGCAGGCGCTCGATCTGGTCAGCCCCGAGAAGGCCGGCCGGCGCGTCATCGCGCTGGAGAATCCGGGCCGCAAGGGCCTCTCGGCCTGCGTCGGCTGGCTCTACACCGGATTGCAGGTGATGCGGCCGGGCGAGTTCGCCAACGCGCACAATCATGCCTCCGCGGCGCTGCGCTTCATCATGGAAGGCTCCGGCGCCTACACGGTGGTCGACGGCCACAAGATGGATCGCTCGCCGCCGGCGACTTCGTCATCACGCCGAACGGCACCTGGCACGATCACGGCGTCGACGCGGGCGGCGCAGACCACGGTCTGGCAGGACGGGCTCGACATGCTGCTGGTCAACCAGCTCGACGCGAATTTCTACGCCGTGCATCCCGAGCACGTGCAGAAGTCGAACTATCCGGTCAACGACACGTCGATGGTCTATGGCGGGCCGGGCCTGCTGCCGATGGGCGGCGAAGCCTGGAGCAAGCCGTATTCGCCGCTGCTCAAGTACGAGTGGGGCCCGACCTACGACGCGCTGGTGCGCGCGTCGAAGGCGAGCGACGGCTCGCCCTACGACGGCATCATCATGCAATACGTCAATCCGGCGACCGGCGGTCCGGTGATGAAGACGCTCGGCGCCTGCATCCAGTTGCTGCGCGGCGGCCGAGCGCACCAAGGCGCACCGCCACACCGGCTCGATCGTCTACAACGTCGCCAAGGGCGCGGGCCACTCGATCATCAACGGCAAGCGCTTCGACTGGAAGAAGAACGACATCTTCGTGGTGCCGTCCTGGGCCTGGCACGAGCATGCCAACGCCTCCGAGCGCGACGACGCGGTGCTGTTCTCGTTCAGCGACGTGCCGTCGATGCAGGCGCTCGGCCTCTATCGCGAGGAAGCGCTCGAGCGACAACGGTGGATACCAGCGTCGTTGCGCACTGACGGCACGACCGATTTCGATGAGGATCGCCGCGATGACCATCCGCCTGCACCGCGGCGACCTTCCGGACATCGCGCGCTACAAGGGCTCGGTCGCGGTCGACACCGAAGCGATGGGCCTCGACGCGCGCCGCGACCGGCTGTGCGTGGTGCAGCTCTCGCCCGGCGACGGCTCCGCCGACGTGGTGCAGATTCCGGCGGACAAGGTCAACGCGCCCAATCTCAAGAAGCTGCTGACCGATCCTTCGATCGAGAAGATCTTCCACTTCGCGCGGTTCGATCTGGCGATGATCTGCCAGACGCTCGGCGTCATGCCGGGGCCGGTCTATTGCACGCGCACCGCGTCGCGGCTCGCCCGCACCTACACCGACAAGCACGGTCTTGAAGGATCTGGCGCGCGAGCTGCTCGGCATCGACATGTCGAAGCAGCAGCAAAGCTCGGACTGGGGCGCCGACAAGCTCTCCGACGCCCAGCTCGCCTATGCGGCGTCCGACGTGCTCTATCTGCACGCGCTCAAGGAGAAGCTCGACGCCATGCTGGCCCGCGAGGGCCGCGCCGAGCTCGCCGCCGTCCTGCTTCCGCTTCCTGCCCGACCGCGCCCGGCTCGACCTCGCCGGCTGGGCGGCCGAGGACATTTTCGCCCATTCCTGAACGCATTGCCGGCGGCCTGCCGGCACGCGGACGCATGGCTATTCCGCCGTGAACGGGCCATATTCTGAGGGGATTTTTAAGCCGCAGAAACGTAATATGCAGGTCGCGAAGCGATGATTCTGCGCCGCTCAGGATGAACGTCTGCCATGACGTCCACCGTCGACGAATTGGGCGCCCGCGGCTTCGCCGCCCGGAGCCGGCCCGACAACCAGGCAGATCTTTCATGCGCGCCAAGCGTCACAGCCGCCTGGTGCGCCTGCTGCGCATCGCGGTGCCGGTTGGCACTGCGGCTGCGTGCTGGTCGGCGTCACGCTGATGAGCTGGCTCGATCCGCTGCGCATCCTGGCCCGGCTGCCGACCGACGCAGCGGCCAGCTGGTGATTTCCGGCACCAAGATCACCATGGAAGCTCCCAAGCTCAGCCGGCTTCACCAAGGATGCCCGCGGCCTACGAGCTCAACGCCCGCGCCGCCGCGCAGGACATCACCAAACCCGACTTCGTCGAACTGAGCGACATCCGCGCCAAGATCGAGACGAAGGACAGGACGCCGATCAACCTGACGGCGGTGGATGGCTTGTACAATCGCAAGTCCGGCATGCTCAAGCTGTCGCGCGACGTGCTGCTGACGACGCCGGCTATGAGGTGAATCTTGATCGAGGCCATGGTCGACACCACCACCAGCAACGTCGTGTCGAACCATCCGGTGCAGGTGAAGATGCTGCAGGGCAGTCGTCAACTCCAATCGTCTCGAAGTCACCAACGGCGGCGAGGTGGTCACGCTTCATCGGCGACGTGAGGATGACGCTGGACGCAACATGCCGGATCTCGGCGCCGAAGGCGGCCGGGCGGTGATGGCATCCGGCAAGGTGACGATTCGCGCTCTCATCGCTGTGCTGGCGAGCTGCGACGCTCTGGCGGCGCGGCGCTGGCGCAGGCGCCGGCGCAAGAGCAGCTCCGAACGCGGTCCAGGGCTTCTCGAAGAACCGCGACAAGCCGGTGCAGATCGAAGCGGCTACGCTTGAAGTGCGCGACAAGCAGAAGATGGCGACCTTCAGCGGCAACGTTCACGTCGTGCAGGGCGATACCACCATGCGGTGCAAGGTGCTGGTGGTTCACTACGACAACGATGCGACCGGCGGCATGAAGTCGGCGACGCCGGGCCCCGGCGGCGCGCAGCAGATCAGCCGGCTCGAGGCCAAGGGCGGCGTCATCGTCACCCAGGCCGGAGCAGACCGCGACCGGCGACACCGGACTTTTCGACATGAAGTCCAACACCATCACACTGCTGGGCAATGTGGTGGTCAGCCAGGGCGGCAACGTCGTGCGCGGCGAGCGGCTGGTGGTCGATATGACAACCGGCGTTTCCAAGGTCGATGCCGGCGTCGGGTGGGCCGGTGCGCATGCTGATCGAGCAGAACAAGGACGGCGCGTCAACTCAAAAGACGCTCAAGATGCCGATGTCCCGGTAGTTGATAGAGCGGTCGCGAGGTCCGGCCGTCGGTTGAAACGGCGTCGGCGAGCGACTATCACCGCACTAGCGATTCGGAGCCGAAGGCAGACGTGCTCGACGACATCCTGACGCTGTTTCGCCGCCGCCGCGCGCCGGCGCGCCGCCGAAGCCCGGCCGGCAACGGCCGATGGCCGATCAATCTCGAAACCATGGGTGGCCCGATCTATCGCACGCGCGGCGATGCCATGCCGCAAACCGAGCCGCGCGGCCGCGCCGCGGCAAGCCGCGGCCGGAGCAGCAGCGCGCAGCCGCGGCCGGAGCAGCCGCCGCGACCGCAGACAGCAGCCGCAGCCACAGTCGAAGCAGCCGCCGCGAGCCGGCGCAGCCGCGGTCCGAGCCGCGCGCCGAACAGCGGCAGCGCCGCAAGCGACGGCGCACAAGCCGCCGGCGCGCCAAGAACGTTTCGTTGGCTGCGCAGGCCGCCAAGGCCGCGCACGCATGTCGCGGAGCACGGCAACTATCTCGCCGCGCACGCGGTGGAGAAAACGTTCGGGACCCGGAAGGTGGTGAAGGGCGCCAGCCTCTACGTGCGCCGGGGCGAGGCGGTCGGGCTGCTCGGGCCGAACGGCGCCGGCAAGACCACGATCTTCTACATGATCACCGGATTGATCAAAGCCGACGCCGGCCGCATCGATCTCGACGGCTACGACGTCACCGTGCTGCCGATGTACCAGCGGGCGCGGCTCGGCATCGGCTATCTGCCGCAGGAGCCTCGATCTTCCGCGGCCTCAACGTCGAGGAGAACATCCGCGCGGTGCTGGAGGTGGTGGAGCCCAACAAGAGCAAGCGCGAGCAGGAGCTCACCTCGCTGCTTCGAGGAATTCAACATCGAGCGGCTGCGCAAGACGCCGTCGATCGCGCTCTCCGGCGGCGAGCGCCGGCGCGTCGAGATCGCGCGCGCGCTGGCGACGCGGCCGAACTACATGCTGCTCGACGAGCCGTTCGCCGGCATCGATCCGATCGCGGTCGGCGATCTGCAGACGCTGGTGCGCCACCTGACCAACCGCGGCATCGGCGTGCTGATCACCGACCACAACGTTCGCGAGACGCTCGGGCTGACCGACCGGGCCTACATCATCTATTCGGGCGAGGTCCTGATGGAGGGCCGGACCGAGGATATCGTGAACAACCCGGAAGTCCGGCGGCTCTATCTGGGCGAGGAATTCCGGCTCTAAGCTGCCGGAAAAATGCGGCGTTCTGCACATTTCGTGCCGTTAACGCCTTATACCGCAACGCGGTATACAGTCGGCCACGAACAAGCTAAAGCAAGAACCGGACCAATTCGGCCCACCGATGGCGCTGACGCAAAAACTTCAGATGCGGCAGAGCCAGGCGCTCGTGATGACGCCGCAGCTGATGCAAGCCATCAAGCTGCTGCAGCTCTCGAACCTGGATCTGGCCGCCTATGTCGAAGGGGAGCTTGAAAGCAACCCCTTCCTCGAGCGCGCCAGCGAGGGCGAACCGCCGGCGCCGCGAGCGCACGCTCGACGTCGCCGAGCCGGCCGAGAGGCGACGGCGGACGGTCAGGAGACCGGCGAGTGGATCAACCAGGATCTCGAAACCAGCCGCGTCGAACATCGAAGCCAGCTCGACACCGATCTCGAGAACGTGTTTCCCGACGATGCCGGCGCCGCCGCGCCGCGCTCCAGCAACGGACGAGCAGCCCGCGGCCTATTCGGAATGGGCGGGCACCGGCGGCGGCGGGCGCGAGGACGGCGACTACAATCTCGAAGCCTTCGTCTCCGCCGAGCGGACGCTCGCCGATCATCTCGCCGAGCAGCTTGCGCTGGCGATCCCCGATCCGGCCCGCCGCATGATCGGGCAATATCTGATCGATCTGGTCGACGAGGCCGGCTATCTCAGCGGCGATCTGCCGAGCGTCGCCGAAAAGCTCGGCGCGCCGCCGCCGAGATCGAGGCGGTGCTTGCCATCCTGCAGACCTTCGATCCGCCGGGCGTGTGCGCGCGCAATCTCACCGAGTGCCTCGCCATCCAGCTCAAGGAGCGCAACCGCTTCGACCCCGCGATGCAGGCGCTGGTCGGCCGCCTCGATCTGCTGGCCAAGCGCGATCTTGCGGCGCTGCGCCGCCTCTGCGGCGTCGGCGACGAGGACCTCACCGAGATGATCGCCGAGATCCGCGCGCTCAATCCCAAGCCGGGCCTCGCCTTCGGCTCGACATTGGTGCAGCCGATCGTGCCCGACGTGTTCGTGCGGCCCGGCGCCGGACGGCGGCTTCATCGTCGAGCTCAATTCGGACACGCTGCCGAAGGTGCTGGTCAACCAGACCTACCACGCGAAGCTGTCGAAGAACGCGGTGAAGGACACCGACAAGACCTTCCTCACCGAATCGATGCAGTCCGCGACATGGCTGATCCGCGCGCTCGATCAGCGCGCCAAGACGATCCTCAAGGTCTCAACCGAGATCGTGAAGCAGCAGGATGCGTTTTTCGTCCACGGCGTCCAGCACCTCAAGCCGCTCAACCTGAAAACCATCGCCGACGCCATCAGCATGCACGAGTCGACGGTGTCGCGCGTCACCGCCAACAAATACATGGCGACCAACCGCGGCATCTTCGAGCTGAAGTATTTCTTCACCTCCGCGATCTCGGCTTCCGACGGCGGCGATGCGCATTCCGCCGAGGCGGTGCGCCACCGCATCAAGCAGCTGATCGACGCGGAGAGCCCGTCCGAAGTGCTGTCGGACGACACCATCGTCGAGATTTTGCGCGGCGCCGGCATCGACATCGCCCGCCGCACCGTCGCCAAATACCGCGATGCGCTGCGCATCCCGTCCTCGGTGCAGCGCCGGCGCGACAAGCAGGCGGCCGCGGTGCCGTGATCCGCGTCATCGCGTGCGTTGACAGCGGGCGCGTGTTCATAGGTCAATTGGTACGTAGATGTCTGAGTTGGTTAAGCCGCGCATCGATCCGGCGCGGCGTTGTGGCGACAGCAACCGGAGGCGGTCCATGTCGTTTCGCGTCTCGGGCAAGAACATCGATATCGGCGAGGCATTGCGCACGCGGGTGAGTTCGCGCGTCGCTGAAGCGGTCGACAAGTATTTCCACGGCGGCTATTCGGGCCACGTCACGGTCGGCAAGGAGGCGTTCGGCTTTCGCACCGAATGCGTGGTGCATCTGGATTCCGGCATCGTCCTGCAGTCCGACGCGATGGCGGGCGATGCCTATTCGCAGCGCCGATCAGGCGGCGGAGCGCATCGAGAAGCGGCTGCGCCGTTACAAGCAGCGGCTCAAGGATCGCCACGCGGCGCGCGGCAACGGCCGCCATGCTGACGCACTCCCGACCGTCGACGCGCCGAGCTACGTCATCGAAGCGCCGGAGGAGGAAACCGAGGAGATCGACGCGAATTCAATCCGGTGATCATCGCGGAAATCGACGACCGTGCTTGCGATCGATGTCGGTCAGCGACGCGGTGATGGAACTCGATATGACCGGCGGGCCGGTTGTGGTATTCCGTCACGCCGGGCACGGCCGCATCAATCTGGTATACCGCCGACCCGACGGCCACATCGGCTGGATCGACCCGCCTGCGCTGGGCCATTCGAGGACAATTCGGGCCATTGACGCCGGATAAGCCCGTCCTTATAATCCGCGACCTTTCAGAAAAGCCAAAATCGCCCGCCACTGAAGCCTGACGGTTCCATGCCGCTCACCGATCTTGTCGCGTTGAACGCAATCCTCCCGAACCTCAAGGTCAACGGGAAGAAGCAGGCGCTTTCCGAGCTCGCCGCCAAGGCTGCGGAGCTGACCGGACAGAGCGATCGCGCGATTCTGGAAAATCTATTGCAGCGCGAGAAGCTCGGCTCGACCGGCGTCGGCAATGGCGTCGCCATTCCGCATGGCAAGCTGCCGAAGCTGAGCCAGGTGTTCGGGCTGTTCGCGCGGCTCGACCGGCCGGTCGATTTCGATGCGCTCGACGGCCAGCAGGTCGATCTGATTTTCCTGCTGCTCGCGCCGGAAGGCGCCGGCGCCGATCATCTCAAGGCGCTGGCGCGCGTCGCGCGTCTGCTGCGCGACCCGGAGGTCGCACGCAAGCTGCGTGACGCGCGGGATGCGAGCGCGATCTATTCCGTGCTGTCGCTGACGTCCGCCACCGCGGCGTAGCGAGAGGCCTCGCGCCTTAGTGCACGCTCACCGTCTCGAGCTCGTGCGTCATCGCGTTGGCGATGGCCGCCTCGCGGCTGTCGGTGACGAGGATCGGGGTGCCGTCGGCGGCATGCAGCGCGAACAGCTTCATGCCCGGCTCCAGCTCAGGCGCCTGCGGATACAGGCTGTGCACGTCCTCGGAGCGGATCGGCTTCACATAGGCGACCTTGCCGCCGCCCAGGATGCTGAAAGCCTGTTCCGTCATCACTGTTTTATTCATGGCCCTCGACTCCTTTCTTCCATTTAGTCGGTCGAGTCCGAACTAAGGTTCACTCGTGTTCCTTGATGCTGATCGTCCGAATCATGCGCTCGGGTTCCGGGCGCATGAGATCGATCGACAGCAGCCCATTCTTCAGATCGGCCTTCTGCACCTCCATGCCGTCCGCCAGCACGAAGGTGCGCTGGAACTGGCGCGCGGCGATGCCGCGGTGGAGGTACTGCCGGCTCTTGTCGTCCTGCTGGCGTCCCCTGATGACGAGCTCTTTCTCCTCGACGGCCACCTCGAGCTGATCGAGGGTGAAGCCCGCGACCGCCAGCGTGATGCGCAGGCGCTCCGGGTTCTGGTCGTCGCGGGCGAGCCGCTCGATGTTGTAGGGGGGATACCCGTCGGCCGCCTTGGCCACGCGATCGAGCGCACGCTCGATCTGATCGAAGCCGATAAGGAACGGACTGGATAGCGACGGAACTCGGGACATCTCTCAAAGCCCTCGCTGTTCAAGCGACTTTGAACGGGGCCCTCGCGGCGCCCCCCACGGCCCGGCAACATGCCGGTCCGCACGGACAATATGGGCACCCCCGGTTAAGCTTTCAAGAATCGCCAAATTGGGGGCCGGACGGCGCCGAACTGCTAGAATTGGCCCCGATGAACGCCCAATCCGCCCCGATCCTGACCGTTCGCGCCCTCAAGGCAGTCGGCGTCGCGGTGCCGATGACCTACGTGCTCGGCACCAGCCGCGGCGCCATCACCAAGGCGCCGCTGCTGCTGATCGACCTGGAAACCGAGGAGGGCGTCACCGGCCGCTCCTACCTGTGGAGCTATCTGCCGGAGGCGATGCCGGCGATCGCCAGCATCCTCGAGGCGGTGCTCGACACCGTGAAGGGCGAGCGCGTCGCGCCGGCGGAGCTTTGGAGCAAGCTCGCGCTGCGCTTTCACCTGATCGGCGTGCAGGGCATCGTGCGCATGGCGATGGCCGGCTTCGACATGGCGTGCTGGGACGCGCTGGCGCAGGCCGGCGGCGTGCCGCTCTCAAAGCTGGTCGGCGGGGCAGCGCGCGCATATCCCGGCCTACAATTCCTGCGGCCTCGGCCTGATGGCGCCCGATGAGCTGGCCGACGAGGCGGAGAAGCTCGCCAAGAATTTCCGCGCGGTGAAGCTCCGGCTCGGCTATCCGACGTTGCAGGAGGATCTCGCCGCGCTGCACGCCGTGCGCACGCGGCTCGGCGACGGCATCGCGATCATGGTCGACTACAACCAGGCGCTCAGCGTCGACGAGGCGATGGAGCGCGGCCGCGCGCTCGACCGGGAGAACATCGTCTGGCTGGAAGAGCCGATCCGCCACGACGACTACGCGGGCTGCGCAAGCCTCGCGCAAGAACTGAAAATGCCGGTGCAGATCGGCGAGAATTTTTCGCTGCCCGCGGCAATGGAGGTCGCGCTCGCCGCCAAGGCGTCCGATCTCGTCATGCCGGACTTGGAGCGGATCGGCGGCGTCACCGGCTGGCTGCGCGCTGCGGAACTTGCCGCAGCAGCGCGCATGCCGATGTCGTCGCACCTCTATCCGGAGTTCAGCGCGCATCTGCTCGCGGCGACGCCGACCGCGCACTGGCTCGAATACGTCGACTGGGCCGACAAGATTCTCGTCGAGCCGCTGAAGATCGAGGACGGCCACGCCATCGTGCCGCAGCGGCCGGGCAGCGGCCTCGTCTGGAACGCGGCCGCGGTTGAACGGTATCGCGTGTAACACCTATTTCAGCTTGAACAGCTTCTGCGCGTTGGTGCGTCCGATCTTGATGCGGTCGTCTTCGCTGATGGTGGCGGCATCGAACCAGATCGCCGCATGGTCGATGTTCTCGAACGGCCAGTCGGTCGAGAACATGATGCGGTCGGCGCCGATCACCATCATGGTGTTGAGCAGCGCCTGGGTGTGGAAGTTGCCGGACGTGGTGATGTGGAAATTGTCCTGGAAATACTCGCCGATCTTGCTCTTGGCCGGATAGTTGTTGCGGTTCGGAATCCAGGCGTTGCAGTGGTCGACGCGCCACATCGAGAACGGCAGGCCTTCGCCCATGTGGCCGAGGATGATGTTGAGTTTGGGATAGGCGTCGAACAGGCCGGAGCCCATCAGCCGCAGCGCGTGCACCGCGGTTTCCTGGCCGAAGGCCCAGATCGGTCCCATCAGCCAGCCATGGCCTTCGTAGATCTTGGCGTGCTGCGGCAGCGGATTGCGCGGGTGCAGATAGAACGGCACGTCGAGCTTTTCCATCGTCGCCCAGAACGGCCAGAACTGCTTCATGTCGTAGTAGGCGATGGTGTTGGCATCGCCGATCTGCGAGAAGCCGTTGACCAGTGCGCCCATGAAGCCCATCTCCTTGACGCAGCGCTCCAGCTCGCGCGTCGCCAGGTCGGGGTCCTGCATCGGCAGCGCGGCCAGCGCCTGGAAGCGGTCGGGCCGCTTCGCATTTGCTCGGCGAGATAGTCGTTGGCCTTGCGCGCGATCTCGTTGGCGCTTCTTCGGATCGGGGATCGCCTGCACCGCGGGTGCGTTGAGGGACAGGAGCATCATCTCGATGCCGTGTTCGTCCATCAGCCGGAGCCGCTGGCCGTGCAGGTCGATCAGCCGGCCGCGCACCTCCGCCCAGACGTCATCGGGAAAGAAGCCGCGCGAATCGAGCAGCGTGTCGTCGATCGCGAAATGCTCCTCGAGCCCGATCTTGCCCTTCATGGAATTCCTCCCGTTCGGTTGGGATCGATCCTATTCGGGTCATGCCGAAAAGCGAAAGCCGCCCGAGGGGCGGCTTTCGGTTCGGAGCCCGCCTTCGCCCGACGGGCTTCGGCGCGCAGTTTTCGCTTCGCGAAAACTGGTGGAGCCAGGCGGGATCGAACCGCCGACCTCTTGCATGCCATGCAAGCGCTCTCCCAGCTGAGCTATGGCCCCGAATGTCTTTGCGATACCCGATCCTGGGGATCGGAATCGGCCTCAACTCTCTTCTTCGTCCTCACGGCCTTCGCCGATGATGTCGGTGACGTCGTCGTCACCCTCTTCGTTTTCCTCGATGAACGGCGCCTCTTCGGTCTCCTCGACCTCGATATCGTCGTCGTCCGCGGCTTCGCCCTTCTTGCCTTGGGCCTCGGCGTCCGCGTCCTCCAGCGAGACGAACTCGGCGTCCGGCGTCTCCGGAACCTCCTCGCTGTCCTTGGCTTTCGCTGCCGCTGCCGCTGCCGCGGCGGTCGCAGCCGCCGCTGCCGCAGCGGCTGCTGCTGCGTCAGCCCGGCGCGACACCGGCGCGACGACGACGAACGTCGTGCCGCACTTCGGGCAGATGATCGGGTCCTTGCTGAGGTCGTAGAACTTCGCGCCGCAACTGCCGCAGAGACGCTTCGTGCCGAGCTCGGGTTTTGCCACGCTTCGGTATCCTTGAACGGTCGGGAATTGCCCTGAAAAAGTGGCGTTTCCTCTGGCCGCTTGCAATGGCCCTGTCAATAGCGTCTCGCGGAATTGCGTCCTGCCGTGCTAGGACGGCTCAAATCCAAGCCGGACCGCCGCATTGGACCCCGCCGCACCCTTCTCACCGCTGACGACCCGCCGTTCCGGCCCGCTTCAGGGCCGCGTCCGCGTGCCCGGCGACAAGTCGATTTCGCTACGCTCCCTGATTTTGGGGGCCATGGCGGTCGGCGAGACCCGGATCACCGGCATGCTCGAAGGCGAGGATGCGATCAACACTGCCAACGCGATGCAGGCGCTGGGCGCGCTGGTGGAGCGGACCGGGGAGCAGGCCTGGCGCATCTTGGGTGTCGGTGTCAGCGGCTTTGCGCCCCCGCGGGCGCCGCTCGATTTCGGCAATTCCGGGACAGGGTGCCGGCTGGCCATGGGAGCGGTCGCCGGCTGTCCGATCACGGCGATCTTCGATGGCGATGCCAGCCTGCGGACGCGGCCGATGCGGCGCATCCTCGATCCGCTGGAGAAGTTTGGCGCCCGCACCGTCGACCAGAAGGAGGGCGGGCGCCTGCCGATCACCGTGAAGGGCGCGCTCGATCCAATCCCGATCGTCTACGAGGTCCCCGTGCCGTCCGCCCAGGTCAAGTCGGCGGTGCTGCTCGCCGGCCTCGCCGCGCCGGGCACCACGACGGTGATCGAGAACGAAGCGACCCGCGATCACACCGAGAAGATGCTCAAGCATTTCGGCGCGCATCTGCGCTCCGAGGAGTACGGCAAGCATGGCCGCCGCATCATCTTGACCGGCCAGCCCGAGCTGGAGGCCGCGCCGGTGATGGTGCCGGCCGATCCGTCTTCCGCCGCGTTTCCGCTGGTGGCCGCGCTGATCGTGCCGGGCTCGGAAATTATCCTGGAAGGCGTAATGATCAATCCGTTGCGCTCTGGCCTGCTGGCGACGCTGAAGGAAATGGGCGCTTCGATCGAAGCGCTGGCGTCGCGCAACGAGGGCGGCGAGGACGTGGCCGATCTGCGCGTGCGTGCCTCGACGATGAAGGGCGTCGACGTGCCCGCCGAGCGCGCGCCGACCATGATCGACGAATACCCGATCCTCGCAGTCGCCGCGGCATTCGCCGAAGGCACGACGCGCATGCGGGGTTTGAAGGAGCTGCGCGTCAAGGAATCCGACCGGCTGGAGGGCACCGCCGCGCTGCTGCGCAACAACGGCATCAAGGTCGAGATCGAAGGCGACGATCTGATCGTCAACGGCAAGGGCTCGGCTCCGGGCGGCGGCCTCGTGGCGACGCACATGGATCATCGCATCGCGATGTCGGCGCTGGTGCTCGGCACCGCTAGCGTCGAGCCGGTGACCGTCGACGACGCGGCGTTCATCGCCACCAGCTTTCCGGGGTTCGCCGAGATGATGCGCGGCCTCGGCGCCGACTTTTCATGATCATCGCAATCGACGGCCCTGCAGCGTCCGGCAAGGGCACGCTCGGCAAGCGGCTCGCCGCGCATTACGGGCTGCGGCATCTCGACACGGGCTTGCTTTATCGCGCGGTGGCGAAGGCGCTGCTCGATGCCGGCCACTCGCCCGAGCAACCAAGCGCGAGCGGTTGCCGCTGCCGACGCGATCGATCCCGCGGCATTCGACGAAACCGCGCTAAAAGCCCATGCGGTCGGCGAAGCCGCATCGCTGGTGTCGGCCATTCCGGACGTGCGCGCTGCGCTGCTGGCGTTCCAGCGCAACTTCGCGATCAAGCCGCCCGGTGCGGTTCTCGACGGCCGCGACATCGGCACGGTGATCTGCCCGCACGCTGAGGTGAAGATTTTCGTCACCGCGACGCCGCAGGTGCGGGCGCACCGCCGCGTGCTCGAAATTCAGGGCAGGGGCGAAAAGGCTGACGAAGCGGAAATCCTCGCCGACATCCTGCGGCGCGACGAGCGCGACACATCGCGCGCCACGGCGCCGCTCAAGCAGGCGGCCGATGCTCACGTGCTCGATACGACCGCGCTGGATGCGAACGCCGCGTTTCAGGCTGCGGTCGAAGTGGTCGAGCGCTTGCGGCGCAAATAGTTCTGAAACGCGGCCCAAGGCCAGCCGAACACCAGTTTGTAGGCGGTCAGCAAAGCGACCAGCGCAATCAGCGCGCCGAACAGCACATCGGTGAGGAAGTGCCCGCCCGCCGCGATGCGCAAGCGCGCTCATCGTCAGCGTGAAAGCGGCGGCGCCCGCCATCGCCGCGGCGCGCCAATGTGGCGGCGCGAGCATGGCGGGTCCGAACATCCATGCCGCGGCGGCCGCTTCGCCGGATGCGAACGAGCAGTTGGTTGTGGCAAGTGCCGCGGCGGTCCCACCAATGGACGTAAGCGTGCGTGCCGCCGAACTCGGCCACGCTGCCGGGCCGCGGCCGGCCCCAGTTGTCTTTCAGGATGACGTTCACCAGCAGTCCCGGCCCGAGCAGCAGGCTGAGCGTGAGGAATACCGCGGCGCGGCCCGGCACATTCGGTAGCCGCCATCTCGATGGCGGTCGCAAGCGCCAGCGCGACAAACGCGGCGCAGGTCAGCATGGCGATCACGCCGTGATCGCGCAGCAGCGGCGAATTGCGATTCCTTCCCGGCGAGAAACGTCTTCGTTTCGGGGTCGTAGAACAGGTTGGCGATGACGAGGTCGACGTTGAAGCCGAACAGCGAGATCGCGGTGGTCACGGCGGCGATGGCGGCCAGCGAAACGGCAAAGACCAGCAAAGCCCGGCTCCCAAGCGAATCGGTGTGTACGATAGGCGCGTCGGCTGCGATTTCGCACGTTTTGGCCGCATTTCACGCCGTTGGCCGGCACGAGCCGCCGCTAAGACCCGATTTCGGGCCGTTTTGCTTGCCCGTCGCCGCCTCCTTTGGCTATATCCGCGCGGTCCGGACGGCCCTTTTTCTCTGGGGCTGCCCGAGCGAGGCCGGATGAGCGGCAGACCGCGCGTCCGTGTTGGAGGACAGAGCCTCGCGCACGCAGCTTCCTGCCGGACTTTGAACCATCGTTTCGATCGCCCGGTTTGCGCCGGGCCGCCGGCACGCAGGCTTCAGCCTGCGCATGCATTGGCGGTCACCGAAGTCCCGCGGGACCTTCGGGCCGGGTCGTTCGGAACGCCGATCCATCTCGCCGGTGCGCCCGCTTAACAGGAGACTTCATGGCAACTGCCACCAGTACCGCGCCATCGCGCGAAGACTTCGCCGCCATGCTCGATGAATCGTTCGGCGGCGGCTCTCTGCAGGAAGGGTCCGTCGTCAAAGGGACCGTCGTCGGCATCGAGAAGGACCTCGCTGTCATCGACGTCGGCGCGAAGACAGAGGGGCGCGTCGCGCTCCGCGAGTTCGCGGCCCCGGGCCGCCCCAACGAAATCAAGATCGGCGACACCGTCGAGGTCTACCTGGAGCGCATCGAGAACGCGCTCGGCGAGGCGGTGCTGTCGCGTGACAAGGCGCGCCGCGAGGAAAGCTGGGGCAAGCTCGAGCAGGCCTTCAAGAACAACGAGAAGGTCCAGGGCGTCATCTTCAATCAGGTCAAGGGCGGCTTCACCGTCGATCTCGACGGCGCGGTGGCGTTCCTGCCGCGCTCGCAGGTCGACATCCGTCCGATCCGCGACGTCGGCCCGCTGATGAACCAGCCGCAGCCGTTCCAGATCCTCAAGATGGATCGCCGCCGCGGCAACATCGTCGTGTCCCGCCGCACCGTGCTGGAGGAGACAAGAGCCGAGCAGCGCCAGGAGCTGGTGCAGAACCTCGAAGAGGGTCAGGTCATCGACGGCGTGGTGAAGAACATCACCGACTACGGCGCGTTCGTGGACCTCGGCGGCATCGACGGCCTGCTGCACGTCACCGACATCGCGTGGCGGCGCGTCAATCACCCGACCGAAGTGCTCAACATCGGCCAGTCGGTGAAGGTCAAGATCATCAAGATCAACCACGAGACGCACCGCATCTCGCTTGGCATGAAGCAACTGCTCGACGATCCGTGGCAGGGCATCGAGGCCAAGTTCCCGGTCGGCACGCGGTTCAAGGGCCGCGTCACCAACATCACCGACTACGGCGCGTTCGTCGAGCTGGAGCCCGGCATCGAAGGCCTGATCCACGTTTCGGAAATGTCGTGGACCAAGAAGAACGTCCATCCGGGCAAGATCGTCTCCACCTCGCAGGAGGTCGAGGTGCAGGTCCTGGAGGTCGATCCGGTCAAGCGCCGCATCTCGCTCGGTCTCAAGCAGACCATGCGCAATCCGTGGGAGGTCGTTCGTCGAGAAGCATCCGCCGGGCTCGGACGGTCGAAGGCGAGGTCAAGAACAAGACCGAGTTCGGCCTGTTCCTCGGCCTCGACGGCGACGTCGACGGCATGGTCCATCTCTCCGACCTGGACTGGAAGCGTCCGGGCGAGCAGGTGATCGAAGAGTACAAGAAGGGCGACATGGTGAAGGCGCAGGTTCTCGACGTCGACGTCGAGAAGGAGCGCATTTCGCTTGGCATCAAGCAGCTCCAGGGCGATCCGATGGAAGACCGCCGGCGAGCTGAAGAAGGACGCCGTCGTCACCACCGAAGTGCTTGAGGTCAAGGAGACCGGCCTCGAGGTCAAGATCGTCGACACCGAGCTCACCTCGTTCATCAAGCGCTACGAGCTGGCCCGCGACCGCAACGACCAGCGCTCCGACCGCTTCCAGGTCGGCCAGAAGGTCGATGCCCGCGTCACCCAGTTCGACCGCAAGGTCGAGCAAGGTCAGCTCTCGATCAAGGCGCTGGAGGTGGCGGAGGAGAAGGAGGCGATCGCCCAGTACGGCTCCTCCGACTCCGGCGCCACGCTCGGCGACATTCTCGGCACCGCGCTCAAGCGCAAGGGACGAGGAAGGCCGACGCCGAGGAGGAGAAGAGCTGACGCGGTCTGTCCGCAGTCGCATCAAGTTCGCGCAGGCCGGAGCGATCCGGCCTGCGTCTGTTTTGGGCGACGGGATCCCTCCGACGTCCACTTTCTGACGCAATGTCGATGCACGCGCTTGAGAACGGCCGGAACGGGCTAGAATAGCGTTCGAATCAAATCCGAAGGATTAGGCAAGGGATCAAACCATGTCGCTCGATGCCGATCATATCGTCGACCGCCGCCGCATGCGGCGCAAGCTGACGTTCTGGCGCGTGCTCGCGGTGTTCGTCGCCGTGGTCGCGGTGGTGGGCGGCGGGGTGTTCCTGACGACCGGCCGCACCGGCTGGCCGGCGCGCCGGGCGGCACCATCGCGCGCATCCAGATCGAAGGCCTGATCCGCGCCAACCAGCAGCGCACCGATGCGCTCGACCGGCTCGGCCAATCGCCCGCGCGCGCCGTCATCGTCCACATCAACAGTCCGGGCGGCACCGTGGCCGGCTCCGAGCAGCTTCATGGACTCGCTGACCAAGCTCAAGGCCAAGAAGCCGCTGGTGGTGGTGATCGACGGCCTGGCGGCGTCCGGCGGCTACATCGCGGCGATGGCCGCCGATCATATCGTGGCGCAGCAAAGCTCGCTGGTCGGCTCGATCGGCGTGATCTTCCAGTACCCCAACGTGTCGGAGCTGCTGAAGACCGTCGGCGTCAAGATCGAGGAGGTCAAATCCTCGCCGCTCAAGGCGGCGCCGAACGGCTACGAGCCCACCAGCCCGGAGGCGCGCGCCGCCATCGAGGCGATCGTGATGGATTCCTACGACTGGTTCAAGGACATGGTCCGCGACCGCCGCAAGCTCGACCAGGCCGGGCTCGACAAGGTCGCCGACGGCCGGGTGTTCACCGGCCGGCAGGCCCTGGCGCTGAAGCTGTCGATGCGCTCGGCAACGAGCAGGCCGCGATCGATTGGCTCGCCAAGGAGAAGAACATCGATCCCAAGACGCCGGTCCGCGACTACCGGATGGCGCCGCGGTTCGGCGACCTGCCGTTCCTGCGCGTCGCGATGGTGCAGTCTGTTCGACGCGGTCGGCCTCACCGCGCTGGCCCGGCGCCTGGAGGACTGGGGCACCATGCAGGCGATCGAGCGGCTCAACCTTGACGGTCTATTGGCGCTTTGGCACCCTCCTATGACCAATTGAAAATACGGGCCTTTTCGGCCCGAGCCAGAGGCGGGCCGATGATCAAGTCCGAGCTTGTCCAGCGCATCTCGATGGCGAATCCGCATCTTTACCAGCGCGACGTCGAGAACATCGTGAACGCCATCCTCAACGAGATCACCGGCGCGCTCGCGCGCGGCGACCGCGTCGAGTTGCGCGGCTTCGGCGCCTTCTCGGTGAAAAACCGTCCGGCCCGCACCGGGCGCAACCCGCGCACCGGCGCGCATGTCGCGGTGGCGCAGAAGTCCGTGCCGTTCTTCAAGACCGGTAAGGAAATGCGCGAGCGGCTGAACAAGAGCGGCGGGTAGCCGGCTCTGCGCTTCGGCTCGCTCGCATAGCGCGTCCTTTGGGGCGTTGCGCCCGTCTTCGACGGGCTATGGACGCGCGTGAACGCGCTTATGGCGCTCGCTAACCGGGGCACGAGATTGTAGCCATGCGCAAATTCGTCACCGTCTTCGTTCTTGTTCCGCTCGCCGTCCTCATCGTCATGTTCGCGGTGGCGAACCGCGAGATCATCACGGTGTCGTTCGATCCGTTCGATTCGACGAATCCGGCGGTCGCGTTCAAGATGCCGCTGTTCATCCTGATCTTCGTGCTGGTCGGGCTCGGCGTGTTGGTCGGCGGCATCGCCGCCTGGCTGCGGCAGCACAAGTGGCGCGCGCGCGCGCGACGCGCCGAGGCGGACGTGCGGCGGCTGCGCACCGAGCTCGATGCCGAGCGCTCGCTTGCCGCCGCGCCGCCGCCGCGCGAGGCGCATCCGCCGCTGATCGTCCCGCCGGCGGCCTGATCACGTGCGGATCGTCAGCGCCGACGATATTGCCCGCGTGCTCACCCACGCCGCGCTGGTCGACGCCTTGCACGACGCGTTCCGCGCCGACATCGAGGTGCCGGCCCGCCACGTCCATATGATCCCGCAGCCGTCGGGCAGCGAGGCGAAGCTGCTGCTGATGCCGGCTTGGACGAACTCGACCAACAGCGGCGAGCGGCTGACCGGCTGCAAGGTGGTCAGCGTCTATCCGGACAACGCCAAGCTCGGCAAGCCGTCGGTGTACGGCAGCTACCTGCTGATGTCCGGCGAGACCGGCGAGGCGCTCGCGCTGATGGACGGCACCGCGCTGACCGCATGGCGCACCGCTGCGGCCTCCGCGCTGGCGGCGCGCTATCTCGCACGCGAGGATGCCGAGCATCTCGTCATGGTCGGAGCGGGCGCGCTGAGTCCGCATCTGATCCGCGCGCATAGCGCGGTGCGGCCGATCAAGCGCGTCACGCTGTGGAACCGCACCCGCTCGCGCGCCGTCTCCACCGCGTTCGCGCTGCACGCCGCCGGCATCGAGCCGCTGATCGCCGACGATCTGGAGGCGGCGGTGCGAACCGCCGACATCGTATCGTGCGCCACGCTGTCGGCTGAGCCGCTGATCCGCGGCGCGTGGCTCAAGAAGGGCGCGCATGTCGATCTGGTCGGCGCCTTCACGCCGAAGATGCGTGAGGCCGACAACGACGCGGTGCGCCGCGCCCGGATTTATGTCGACGTCCGCGCCAGCGCGCCGAAGGGCTCCGGCGACATCGCCATTCCACTCAAGAGCAAGGTCATCAAGCTTGCCGATATCCAGGGCGACCTGTTCGAGCTGTGCCGCGGCAAGAAGAAGGGCCGCAAGCGCAAGGACGAGATCACGCTGTTCAAGTCGGTCGGCACCGCGATCGAGGATTTGGCCGCCGCGATGCTGGTGTGGCGGCGGCTGCGCAACTGACACGCGCTCACGCGAAACGCGAACTCGAATCCGCCGGGTAGAGTCCAATTCGATACGAATGCGTCTCGCGTTGTAGACGTAAAGGTTTATTTTCAAATCATCTGTAAGGCGAAACTTTATCTGCAAGTCGCTCACAATGATGCCCCGTGAGAGGCAGCTACTTCCCCTCGGCGTAACGCTGGCCCTGCAGTTGTCGGGGCCCGCATTCAGGGGAAGAAAAATGAAACACACACCGCTCGACTCCACTCCGCCGCTTCTGTTCGGCCGCCGCCGCATGGCGCCTCGCGTCTGCGTCGTCGACCACAAGCCCCACATTCGAACGTTCCTCGCCGAAGCCCTCGAGGACCTCGGCTTTCTCGCTCACCAATGCGGACGCGCATCCGAACTCAATGCTGCACTGAAGGGTGACGAATTCGATCTCATCGTCGTCGGCTCGCTCGCCCCGGAAAGCGACGTGACGCGGGTGCTGCACGTGTTGTCGCTCACCGGCTATCGCGGCAAGGTAATGCTGTTCGGCGCCCGTGCCTCGTCGCCGATGCTGGCTCATCATGAGTTGGGCGAGCACCTCGGTCTTGGAATGCTGCCGCCGCTTCGCACGCCGTTTCGCGACAGCGATCTGCAGGACAATCTGTCGAGCTTCCTGCCAATCCCGGCCCCGCCGAGCCTGCCCATCGACGTCGAAGAGGCGCTGGGCAACAGGTGGCTCGAGCTCTGGTATCAGCCGAAAATCGACCTGCGCCGGATGTCGCTGCGCGCCGCCGAAGCCCAGGTGTGGATGCGCCATCCCGGCTGGGGCATCGTTGCGCCCGATGGCTTCATCCAGACCGATAGCGACCCGCAGTTCCGGGGGCTGTCGGACTTCGTGGTCAAGCGCGCGATGACCGACTGGGTCTATTTTACCGAGCGGCGTTCGCCGGTCGAGCTCGTCGTGCCTTTGCCCGTCGCGATTTTCGAAGATGCCGCATTCATCGACCGCTTGTGTCTCGGGCTGCCCGCGCACGCAACGTCGGCCAAGCTGACCGTGGAGATCAGCAGCATCGACGCTGGCCGCGACACCGCCTTGGTGAAGCGGGCGGCCAGGCAGCTCGAACGCAGCAACGTCGCTATCTCGATCGACGACGTGATGGCGGAAACGTCCTGGATCGACATCGGCGATTTTCCGATTGCCGAACTTCAGGTCGGTCCGGGCTTCATCAGCGGCTGTTCGGTCGACCGCGACAAGCGCGCGGTATGCGGCAAGGTGCTCAGCATCGCCGAGCGGATCGGCGCGCGAACCACCGCCAAGGGTCTCGACGCGTCGGCTGACTTCCGCGTTGTGTGCGACATGGGATTTGATCTCGGTCAGGGGGCGCTGTTCGCCAAACCGATGGAGGCGCACAGGTTTGCGCGGACCGTGCTGAGAGGCCATCCGGCGGCGCTTAAATAGCGCGGGCGGCGTCATTGCATCGGTATGCGCCTCAGGCCGGGTCGAGACAAACGAGCCATGATCGGTTAGAACCGGGCCGCCAAAAAGCACGGTGGTCATGTCTCTGCTGGTCAAAATCTGCGGTCTTAAGACGCCCGACGCCATCGACGCGGCGCTCGACGCCGGTGCCGACATGGTCGGCTTCGTGTTCTTCCCGCCGTCGCCGCGCCATCTCGGCTACGAGGCCGCGCGGCTGCTCGGCGAGCGGGTCAAGGGCCGCGCCATGAAGGTGGCGCTGACCGTGAACGCGACCGACATCGAGCTGAGCGCCCTCGTCGACGCGCTCAAGCCCGACATGCTGCAGTTGCATGGCAAGGAGCAGCCGGAGCATGTCGCCGTGCTGCGCTCGCGGTTCGGTCTGCCGGTGATGAAAGCCATCCCGGTGGAGCAGAAGTCCGATCTCTCGCCGGTGCGCGAGTACGCCCGCGTCGCCGACCGCATCTTGTTCGATGCACGCGCGCCGCAGGATGCGACCCGTCCGGGCGGGCTCGGCAAGCCTTTCGACTGGAATTTGCTGCAGAACATCGACATCGGCGTGCCGTTCATGCTGTCCGGCGGGCTCGATGCCGGCAATGTCGGCGAGGCGCTGACGATCACTCGCGCGCCGTCGGTCGACGTGTCGTCCGGTGTCGAGAGAAGCCCCGGCGAGAAGGACCCGGACAAGATCAACGCCTTCATCCGCGCGGCACGCGCCGCGGCCGACCGGCTCGACGCGCAGCGGAGAATTGCATGAGCGCGCCGCAGCAACCCAATTCGTTCCGCACCGGGCCCGACGAGCGCGGTCACTTCGGCATCTACGGAGGCCGCTTCGTCGCCGAGACGCTGATGCCGCTCATTCTCGATCTGGAGAAGGCCTACGCGGATGCGAAGGCCGATCCGGCGTTTCGCCGCCAGATGGACGCGCATCTCAAGAACTACGTCGGCCGTCCGTCACCGCTCTATCTTGCCGAGCGGATGACCGCGCACTTTGGCGGCGCCAAGATTTATTTCAAGCGCGAGGACCTCAATCACACCGGCGCGCACAAGGTGAACAACGTGCTTGGCCAGATCATGCTGGCCAAGCGCATGGGCAAGCCGCGCGTCATCGCCGAGACGGGTGCAGGCATGCATGGCGTCGCCACCGCGACGCTATGCGCCAAGTTTGGCTTGAAGTGCGTGGTGTTCATGGGCGCCGTCGACGTCGGCCGTCAGCAGCCCAACGTGCTGCGCATGCGGGCGCTCGGCGCTGAGGTGCGCGCGGTGGAGTCCGGCGCGAAGACGCTCAAAGACGCCATGAACGAGGCGCTGCGTGACTGGGTCACCAATGTCGAGGATACGTTCTATTGCATCGGCACGGTGGCGGGGCCGCATCCCTATCCGGCGATGGTGCGCGATTTTCAGTCGATCATCGGGTACGAGACGCGCGAGCAGATGCAGCAGGAGGAAGGGCGGCTGCCTGAACTCGCTGATCGCCTGCATCGGCGGCGGCTCCAACGCGATGGGGTTGTTTCATCCCTTCCTCGACGATCGGCAGATCGAGATTTACGGCGTCGAGGCGGCAGGCCATGGCCTCAACAAAAAGCACGCCGCGTCGGTCGCCGGAGGCAAGCCCGGCGTGCTGCACGGCAACCGCACCTATCTCCTGATGGATGCCGACGGCCAGATCGAGGAGGCGCATTCGATCTCGGCGGGCCTCGATTATCCGGGTATTGGCCCGGAGCACGCCTGGCTCGCCGATCTCGGCCGCATCAAATTCCTATCCGCCACCGACAAGGAAGCGCTGGCGGCGTTCCAGCTTTGCAGCCGGCTGGAGGGCATCATCCCCGCGCTCGAGGCGTGTCATGCGCTGGCGCGGCTGTCCGACGTCGCTTCGAACAAGCCGAAGGATCACCTGCTGGTTGTCAATCTCTCCGGCCGCGGCGACAAGGATCTCGACAGCGTGGCGCACCACCTCGGGGGCAAGCTCTGATGTCCCGGCTGTGGGCGCCGTTTGCGTGGTGGAACGGAGCCGGGCGGCAGCGTCGCGTCGGCTGGCTGATCATCGCCCTGTCGGTGTTCTACATCCTCTATTTCCTGAAGGCGCGGTTGTTCGCCGGCAGCGCAGGCGGCGGCCCGATCATGACGAAGGAATGGGTGTATTTCGTCATCTCGTTCTGCGGGATCGTGCTCGGCACTATCAACGTGCGGATGGCCGACATGCGTGAGCGAAACCAGCAAGTGCTTCCGCTCGTCGATCCTGATAAAGTCCGAAAAAAATGATAACGCGCATCGATACTCGCTTCGCGGACCTCAAGCGCGAAGGCCGCGCGGGGCTTGTCACGTTCCTGATGGCCGGCGATCCCGATGCCAAGACCGCGCTCGCGATCCTCAAGGCGCTGCCGAAAGCCGGCGCCGACGTGATCGAGATCGGCATGCCGTTCACTGACCCGATGGCGGACGGCCCGGCGATCCAGGCCGCGGGTCTGCGCGCGCTCAAGGCCGGCCAGACCATGAGGAAGACGCTTGCCGCGGTGCGCGCGCTCCGCCAGGACGACGACGCCACGCCGATCGTGCTGATGGGCTACTACAATCCGATCTACATCTACGGCGTCGCGAAATTTCTCAGCGATGCGAAAGCCGCGGGCGTCGACGGCCTCATCGTGGTCGACCTGCCGCCGGAGGAAGACGAGGAGCTTTGCCTGCCGGCCCTGAAGGCAGGATTGAACTTCATCCGCCTCGCGGCGCCGACCACCGACGACAAGCGGCTGCCCGCCGTGCTCGCGAACACCTCGGGCTTTGTCTACTACGTCTCGATTGCCGGCATCACCGGCGCGGCGGCGCCGGACGCGGACAAGGTCCACGCCGCGGTTGCCCGCATCAAGCGCCATACGCACCTGCCGGTCGCGGTGGGGTTCGGCGTGCGCTCCGCCAAGCAGGCGCGCGAGATCGCCAGCGGCGCCGAGGCGGTGGTGGTGGGCTCGGCGCTGGTAAACGCGGTCGCACAAAGTCTCGACAAAAAAGGCAAGGCAACGGGCAAGACGGTCAAGGCGGTGACAGATCTGGTCGCCGAGCTGGCCAGCGGCGTCCGTGGCGGCAAACGGAAGGCAAAATAGTCCTTCCGGCGTCATTGCCGGTTTTGACCCGCCTGCGGGCCAAAGCCTTTAGTATGTTCTCAGTCGCGAGCCTCTGGCGGGCGAAGGCCCGGCAATCCATCTATACCGTGTGGTAAGCTGACGACCGAGAGAGTTGAGAGCACGCGTATGAACTGGATCTCCAACGTCGTCCGGCCGAAGATTCGCAACTTCCTTAGCCGCCGCGAATCGCCGGAGAACCTTTGGATCAAGTGCCCGGAGAGCGGGCAGCTCGTGTTCTTCAAGGACGTCGAGACCAACTCGTTCGTCATCCCCGGCTCGAACTACCACATGCGCATGGGCGCGGTCGCGCGCATGAAGTCGATCTTCGACGAGCAGAAGTGGGAAGACATCGCCGTTCCGGAGGTCGCGACCGATCCGCTGAAATTCCGCGACGAGCGCCGCTACGTCGATCGCCTCAGGGATGCGCGCGCCAAGACCGATCTCGCCGATGCGATCAAGCTCGGCTACGGCAAGCTGGAAGGCCAGCCGGTCGTGGTCGGCGTGCAGGATTTCGATTTCATGGGCGGCTCGCTCGGCATGGCGGCGGGCGAGGCGGTGATCGCCGGGCTTGGGGCGGCAGTCGAGCACGGCGCGCCGTTCATCATGTTCGCGGCGTCAGGCGGCGCGCGCATGCAGGAGGGCATCCTCGCGCTGATGCAGTTGCCGCGCACCACGGTCGCGGTGCAGCAGTTGCGCGAAGCCAAGCGGCCTTACATCGTCGTCCTCACCAATCCGACCACCGGCGGCGTTACCGCGTCCTATGCGATGCTCGGCGACGTTCACATCGCCGAGCCCGGCGCGCTGGTCGGATTCGCCGGGCCGCGCGTCATCGAGCAGACCATCCGCGAGAAATTGCCGGAAGGCTTCCAGAAGGCGGAGTATCTGCGCGATCACGGCATGGTCGACATGGTCGTGCACCGTCACGAGATACGCGGCACGCTCGCCAACCTGTGCCGGCTCCTGGCCAAGGCCCCGGCCGCGCCGCCGGCGCAGCGCAACAGCCTGCCGCCGCCGGATGTTGCGGCGCCGGTGCCCGCGCAGGCGTGATTTTGCCACCGCTTCGGCGCTAGACGTCGTCGATGCCGGCCTACGATTCCATCATCGCGCGCCTGCTGGCGTTGCATCCGAAGCGGATCGACCTCTCGCTCGACCGCGTGCGGCGGCTGCTCGGCGCGCTCGGCCATCCGGAGCGGCGCGTGCCGCCGGTTATCCATGTCGCCGGCACCAACGGCAAGGGCTCCACCATCGCCTTCATGCGCGCCATGCTGGAGGCGGCCGGCCGCAGCGTGCACGTCTACACTTCGCCGCATCTGGTGCGCTTCAACGAGCGCTTCCGGATCGCCGAGGATCGCTGGTCTCCGACCAAGCGCTGGCCGCCGCGCTGGAGGAGTGCGAGCGCGCCAACGGCGGCGAGCCGATCACCGTGTTCGAGATCGAGACCGCGGCGGCGCTTCCTGCTGTTCTCGCGAAATCCCGCCGACGTGCTTTTGCTCGAAGTCGGGCTCGGCGGCACGGCTCGACGCCACCAACGTGATCGACGACGCCGCTCGCCAGCGTCATCATGCCGGTGTCGATGGACCACCTGGAATTCCTCGGTGACACGCTGGAGAAGATCGCCGCCGAGAAGGCTGCCATCCTCAAGCGCGGCGTGCCGGCCGTCATCGCGCCGCAGTCGGACGTGGCAATGGCCGTCATCGAGCGGGAGGCGGCAAAGGGTTCGTGCGCCGCTGCATGTCGCCGGCGAGCACTGGAACGTGCACGAGGAGCACGGCCGTCTGGTCTATCAGGACGAGGACGGGCTGCTCGACCTTCCCGCGCCGAAGCTTCACGGCCGCCATCAGTTCGACAATGCCGGCGTCGCCATCGCGACGTTGCGCGCCGCCGGCCTCAAGCTGCCGGATGCGGCATATCGAAACCGGCATCGTCAAGGCCGACTGGCCGGCGCGCATGCAGCTTCTCTCGCACGGCGCGCTGAAGGCGCTCGCGCCGACCGACAGCGAGCTGTGGCTCGACGGCGGCCATAATGCCGAAGGCGGCCGCGCGGTGGCGGCGGCGATCGGCGGCTTCGAGGAGCGCGTGGCGCGGCCTCTGGTGCTGATCGTCGGCATGCTGTCGACCAAGGACTGCGCCGGCTATCTGCACAATTTCTCCGGACATGGCGCGCCGCGTGTTCGCCATCCCGATCCCGAACCAGGAAAAAAGCCTGCCCGCCGAGGCGCATCGCGCAGGCGGCGCGCAACGCCGGCATCCCGGCGGAGCGTTACGGCACGATCGAGGAGGCGCTCGCCGCCGTCTGCCGCCTCGCGCTCGATCCGCCGCCGCGCATCGTGATCGCCGGCTCGCTCTATCTCGCCGGCGAAGTGCTGGCGCAAGAACGGCACGCCGCCGGGTCTAAAAAGAAAACGGCCGGCTGCGAAGCCGGCCATTTCAATTTCGCGATCCCGGCGATCACACCGCGGTGTTGATCCACTGCTCCAGCTTCTGCTTCGGCGCGGCGCCGACCTGGCGCGAGGCCAGTTCGCCGTTCTTGAAGATCATCAGCGTCGGGATCGACATGATGCCGTACTTCGACGCGATGCCCGGGTTCTCGTCCACGTTGAGCTTGACGATCTTGACCTTGTCGCCCATGGCGCCCGCGATTTCTTCCAGCGCCGGCGCAATCATGCGGCAGGGGCCGCACCACTCGGCCCAGAAATCGACCACGACCGGGCCGGTCGCCTTGAGCACCTCGGCTTCAAAATTCGCGTCGGAAACCTTGCCAACGGCCATGGGAACCTCGTTCGAAATCGGGGGAAATGACAGTGTGGCCGGAACGTATGGACGCCCCGGCACAGCGTCAAGGATCGTCACGCGGAGGTGAGGATAGCGAGGGCGGCGTCGAGATCGGCCGCCGGAATCTCCATCAAATCCGGCGTATCGGTCCACAGCAGCGCAGCTCGCACCGGCCGGCCGGGATAAAGCCGCATCAGCACCGCGCGATAAAGCGCGAGCTGCCTTACGTAATCTGCATGGCGCGTCCTGGCGTCGTCGAGGCTTTTCGGCGCCGGCCGGTTGGTCTTGTAGTCGGCGATCAGCACTTCGTCCGGCGTCACTATCAGCCGGTCGATCTGGCCGCGACACGTCGCGGCCCTGGTGGCGGCCGACGATCGAAACCTCGGCGCGGCTGCCGGGCAGGAACAGCTTGTCGAAGCGCAGGTCGCCGAGCAGCCGCAGCGTGTGCTCGGCAATCTCGCTGCGCTCGGCGTCGTCGAGCTTGCTCTGGCGCGCGAGATAGCGGCGCGCCGCCTCGGCGCGGCGCGGCGGCGGCACATCGGGCAACGACTGCATCAGGCGATGCACGTGGGTGCCGCGCGCCAAGGCGCGGCGGCGCTCGGCGGCCTGTCCGACCGAATGCGCGGCGCTCATCGCCAGGAGCGCCGGACGGCCGCAGCAGTTCCGCGCGCGCCGCTTCGGCCTTCACGGGATTGCGTCAGCCAGTCGGGCAGGTGCTTCGTCGGCGCGACGGCCGGCGCCACCGCGCCGGTTTCCTGCGTGAACTTGCGGAAGCGCTTGACGGTCATGTCTTTGATGTCGCCCGGCTCTTCGCTCAGCGGTCCGCCGGCTTCGAGTCCCTGCGTGATGAGGTCGTACCAGCAGCCGGCCAGCATCTTCCTCTGGCCTATCGAACCGCACACGATCAGCCGGTCGGCGGCGCGCGTCATCGCCACGTAGAGCAGGCGGCGGTATTCGTTCTCGTTGTCGAGAATCATGGCCGCGCGCGCGTCCGCCACCGGCGCGGTTTCTTCCTTCTTGGTCGGCATCCAGGCAATGCGGTCGGGCGTGTCCGGTGCGGCGCCCTGCGCGGGCAGCGAGAACAGCTTCGGGTGGTGGATCTGCGGGCCGGCCGGCTCCGTGGTGGTGTCCGCCAGGATGACGACCGGCGCCTCCAGGCCCTTGGCGCCGTGCACCGTCATCACCCGCACCTCGTCGCGCGCGATCTCCATGTCGCGCTTCACCTCGGTCGAGGCCGTGCGGATCCAGTGCACGAAGCCCTGCAGCGACGGCGTCTGCCTGCTCTCGTAGGCCAGCGCGAGATTGAGGAATTCGTCGAGCGCGTCGTTGGCCTCGTGGCCGAGCCGCGCCAGGAACGACTTTCGTGCGCCGCCGCCAAGCAGCCGCGCATAGAACGTGAACGGCGGCAGCGTTCTCGACTCCTCGTCGAGCGCATCGAGCCGCTTGCCAAGCTCCGGCCTCATGGCGCGCAGCGCAGCGCGAAGCGGAAGCTTGTGGCGCGCGAGCTCGAACAGCTCTTCCTCGGTGACGCCGAACAGCGGGCTCTTGAGAATCGTGGCGAGCGCCAGATCGTCCTGCGGATGCAGCAGCGCATCGGCCAGCGCCAGCAGGTCCATGATCGCGATGTGCTCGGTCGAGCTTCAGGCGGTCGGCGCCCGCCACCGCGATGTCGGCGGTCTTGAGCGCGCGGATGATGGCCTCGAACAGCGGGCCGCGCTGGCGCACCAGAATGAGGATGTCGCCGGCGCGCAGCGGATGGCGCTCGTCGCCGTCGCCGACCAGATCGCCGCGCCTGAGCCAGATCTTCACGGCTTCGGCGATCTGGCGCGCCAGCTTCACCCGCGGGCTGGTCTCCGAGGTGGTGTCGAACGGCTCATCCCAGGCCTCGAGCTCCTCCTTCGGGTCGGGCACGACGATCGGCCACAGTCTCGACCAGGCCCGGCGAGGCGGCGCGCACCGCCTCGTGCTGGGTCGGCGCGGGATCGGCCGTCAGGCCCCGGTGCGCGGTGGGTTGCTTGAACACCGTATCAACGGCTTCGAGCACCACCGGCACGGAGCGGAAGGAATGGATCGACTTGACCGGCTCGAAGTCGAGGCCGGCGTCGTTATGCGCCTTCTGGAAAAACCGCTGCGCCTCGTCGAACTCCATCGGCTTGGCGCCCTGGAACGAGAAGATCGACTGCTTGTCGTCGCCGACCGCGAAGATGGTGCGCTTGACCTGGCTGCGCGCGCCGGCGCCGGCGGTGAACTCGGCGACGAACGCCTTGATGATGTCCCACTGCTCCGGGCTGGTGTCCTGCGCCTCGTCGATCAGCAGATGGTCGATGCCGAGGTCGAGCTTGTAGTGCACCCAGGCGGCATCGACGTTGTTGAGCAGGTCGCGGGTGCGCGCGATCAGGTCGTCGTAGTCGAGCAGGCCGCGGCGGTTCTTCTCGTCGCGGTAGCGCTCGATCACCTGCAGCGCGAGCGTCATCAGCGCCACGGTGCGGTCGCGGATCATGACCGCCTTGCGCCGCTCGCAGAGTGCGGGCAGGCGGTCCTTCTCGTTGGTCAGCGCTCGCGCCAGATCGGGATTCTCTTTTGCAAGCCCGGTGGTGATGACGGACGCCGCGCAGTTCGCCAGCTGTCGGTGTAGAAGATCTTCGAGATAGGCCTCGAGCGCGCGTCCGCCCGGTTGCGGCGATCGCGGTCTGCAAGCGGCCTGGCCTGGTCCTGGTCGTTGGCACGTGCCGGAGCGGCAGATGCCCTCGACCGACATCCAGTTGCTCGACGGCAGATGCGGGCCGTCGAGAATTTCCGTCTCGACCGCTTCCAGCGTGTCGCTCGGGCTGGATGCCGAGCGCGGCGGAAAGCTGCGCCGCCGCCTGCTCGATGCCGCCGGCGTGATCGATCCATGCCAGCAGCCGCTCGCGCTCGCGGATCGCCTCCAGCAGGCCTTCCGAGAAGCCCCAATCCGACGCAGCCGGGATGATCGGCGGTGAGCGCGCGGCCGGTCGGGCTGTCGGGGTTGTTCGACGCCTCGAACAGCATGGTGCGGCGAAGCTGCTCCAGGAGCTGCTGCTGCTCGACCTCCTCCAGCACGCGGAAGCGCGCCGGCACGTTGGCCTCGAACGGGAACTGCTGGAGCAGCCGCGTGCAGAAGCCGTGGATGGTCTGCACCTTCAGGCCGCCCGGCGTCTCCAGCGCGGCGGCGAACAGGCGGCGGGCGCGCTCGCGCTGGCTTCTGCCGCCCGGCTTTGGCGCCGGTGGTGCGGATCGCCTCGTCGAGCTCGGCGTCGTCGAGCGCGATCCATTTGCGCAGCGTGTCGAAGATGCGGTTCGCCATGTTGGCGGCCGCCGCCTTGGTGAAGGTGAGGCAGAGGATTTTCGCCGGATCGGTATCGCCGCTCCAGCAGCAGCCGGATGACGCGCTGCGCCAGCACGTGGGTCTTGCCGGTGCCGGCGTTGGCCGACACCCAGGCCGAGATGGACGGGTCCGATGCGGCGTGCTGGTTCGCGATCACCGCGGGAGGCGGGATGCGCGGGCTCATTCGGTCGCCCCCTCGTCCTCGTCCGCGCCGCCGGACAGCGACCATTCCTTGACGCGCGCCAGGTGGTCGTAGTCGCCGGGATAGCGGCGCAGGAACATGCGGCCGCTCCTTGGAGAGGTACGGCTGCGTCAGCGTCGTCGAACCGGGCGATCACGCCGGTCAGCTTGGCCAGCGCGCGGTCGGCCTGCGCATCGGGCGTGGTGTCGTCCCACTCGATCGGCTTGAGCTCGCCCGGCGGCTCGCCGCCGCGGATCGAGATGTAGGCGATCTCCGACACCGACTTCGCCGACGCCGAAGTCGCCGAAGCCGCCGCGCGCAGGATCGCGGCTTCCAGCGTGAGCTGCGGCGCAAGGCCGGTCCGCACCTCCTTCCGGCTCGACGACGCGGCCGGTCTTGTAGTCCAGGATGGCGAAGCTGCCGTCGTTGAGTTGCTCGATGCGGTCGGCGCGCGTGCGCAGCGTGAACGACGCCGTCCGTCGAGCGGGATTTCGAGCTTGCCGCCGATCTCGGCATGCAGCTTTTTGATTCGCGGCCGCCGCTCCATCTCGAACTGCGTCAGCCAGCGCGCGATGCGCTGGAAGCGCGGCCACCAGAACGCCCGCGCGTCGGGGAAATCCTGCAGCGCCGCGAATGCGGCTTCGCCGATGCGGATGCAGCTGCTCCACCGCGTCGTCGGGCAGGTCGCCGGCGTATGTCTTCGGTGAAAGTCGCCGACCGCCTCGTGGATCACGGTGCCGCGGTCGCGCGCGCCGAGCGGCGTGTCGACCGCGTCGAGCGGGCGCAGCCGCAGCACGTACTTGGCATAGATCGAATACGGATCGCGCAGCAGCGTCTCGATCTCGGTGACCGACAGCGATTTGGGCCGCGCTTCGAGCGGCGGCGTGGGCGCCGGGCCGCGTCGATGGGCTTCGGCCGTCCGGCCGGCCGGTCGAGCGCGCGCGCCAAGGCGAGATACTGCTCGCCGCGCGCGATCGCCGCGCTCCAGCGCGCTTCGCCGGCCACCGCGGCGAGCCGCTGCACGAAGCGCGACGCCACGGTCGGCGCGCCGGCGAGCGCGCGGCGCGCGTCAGCACCACCTCGCGCGCGCCCAGCGCCTGCACGAAATCGTGCGCCG
Source organism: uncultured Alphaproteobacteria bacterium (assembly GCA_963711955.1). Taxonomy (GTDB): domain Bacteria; phylum Pseudomonadota; class Alphaproteobacteria; order Rhizobiales; family Xanthobacteraceae; genus Z2-YC6860. The sequence goes on from CAVQGC010000003.1 coordinate 108,710, forward strand.
ACAAGCCGATCCGCCGCTCCGGCAGGTCGAGGCCAAGGTCCTTGCGCATCGGCCGCGACTGAGCCACGGATCGGCGCGCGTCTCCGGCGGCCAGACGCCTTCGGTCAGCCCGCCCAGCACCATCAGGTCGACGTTCTGCAGCCGCGCTTCGAGCGGCCCGTAGATGCGCACCCGCACGTCCTGCTCGCGCGGCCGCACCACGCCGCCGTCGGCGAGCGCGGCCTGGAACATCTCGGCGTAGTCGGCGGGCCGCACCGCGATGCGGCCGCCTTCGGCGATGGTGTCGAATACCGCCTCGAGCGCTCGGCGCCCGGCGCGATCGATCGCCTTCGGATCGAGCAGCGCCGCCATCGCCTCGCGATGCCGCTGCGCGATCGCGGCGAACGCGGCGGCTGCCGCTCAAGCGCTTCCAGCGGCGCGCAGCGCGGCCTTCAATTGCGCGACCAGCGCCTCCGCGGCGTCGAGCTCGGCGTCCTTCATGTCGGCGCGCGGATCGGAGCGGTGCAGCTCGGACGTCTTCTTTCGCGAAGCTTGCCCAGCTCCTCGCGGAAGCGCCGCAGCGCCAGCCGCAATCCCTCGGTGCCCGCCTTCGGCCGCGGGCCGCGCAGGATGGCGCGCTCCAGCGCCGCCACCGCCCAGCGTCCGCGCGGCACAGCGGATGCTTGAGCATGGCCAGCAGCTTCACCGGCGCGAGGCCGTCGAGCGCCGCCTCCGCGACCAGCCGCGCGAACACGCCGATCGGCGTGTCGGCCAGCGCATCGCCGCCGGAATCGTCGACCGGCACGTTCCAGCGCGACAGCGCGGCCATGCACGCGGCGCGCCAGCGCGCGGTCCGGCGTCACCAGCGCGGCGGTCTTGCCCGTTCGTGTCCATCGCCTGGCGCAGCGCGATCGCGATGGCCAGCGCCTCCTCCTCGGCGTTGGCCGCCTCGACCACCGCCATGCCGCTGCAGCGCCGCGTCGGCATGCGCGGCGAAGTCCGGCTCGTCGAGCCGCGCCTGCCACAGCTCGCTGGCCGCCGCCGGCCGCAGCGCCTCGGACGCGAACCGCTCGCGGCCATGCGCGGCCGGCTGCGCCAGCGCTCGTCACCGCGTCGCGCGCGATGCCGATCCGCCGCAGCAGCGCATGCATGGCGAACTGCGGATGGCCGTGCGCGGCCTCCTCGTCGCTCGCCGATCGTCTTCCACGACGGCGTCGTCGAGGTCGGTGTCGAGCCCGGGCAGCACCACCGCGCCATGCGGCAGCCTGGCGATCGTCGCGAGCAGCGCCGCGGTCGCCGGCATCGAGCCGGTCGAGCCCGCCGCGATCACCGGCCCGCCTGTGTCTGGCGAGCCGCGTCTGCTCGGCCTCGATCAGCTTGTCGCGCCGCTCCGCCGGCTCGATCTTGCCTCTGCTCGGTCGAGGATCGCCGGCCAGTGCTCGCGCGCGAACTTCAGGAAGTCGAGCGTAATCTCCCAGTAGCTGGTCCATCTCGCCGCGGCACCAGCTCGTCGAGCTTGTCCCAGCCCACCTGCCGCGTCGTCATGTCGTCCATCAGCCGGGCGAGGTCGGTCGCGAGCATCAGCGCCGCGGCCGGGTTGCCGGCGATCAGCGGCGTCTCGCCGGGCCGCGCCGGCTTGAGCTGCTGCGCCCATTTCAGGATCAGCTCGGCCAGCACCATGCGGCGCTCGAGCCCGCCGAGCGCCTCCTTGCAGGTCCAGCGACTGCTCCGGAGTTCTCGCCCGCCGCGGCTTCGGCGAACGCGATCTCGTCGGCGTCGACATCGCCGATCGGCACGATGCGCGGCAGCAACGCGGCGTCGCCGCGCTTGAGGAACACGTCGCGCGCCAGCCGGCAGGCGCGCCGCGTCGGCAGATAGAGCGTGACCTGCGCGAGCGCCAGCGGATCGCCGGCGGCCTGGAAGTTCAGCCCCAGACGGTCGCTCAGCAGCGCGTCGATCAGCGTCGGCAGAAACGGCGCCGACGCCGGGATCGTGAAGACGCGTGGTTTGCTCGCCATGGCGGTTCATTCTGTCATCGCCCGCGAGGTGGGGCGATGCGGTTATTCACCGAATCCGGAGAGATAATGCCGATCTCGCTGCGGCCAAGCGTCCGGAATGGCGGCGAAGCAGCTACTCCGTGCTCTTCCGGATCGCCGCCTCGGCCAGCGCGATCGCTTCCGGGGTGCCGACGTGCATCCAGACGCCCTCGAGCCGCAGGCCGTGCAGTCGCCCCGCGGCCAGCGCCATGTTGAACATTCGGGTCAGCGAGAACGCGTCCGCCGGCGCGCCGTCGAACAGCTTGGGCGTCATGATCGCGGCGCCCGCGTAGACATAGGGCGCGGTCTCGTGTTCGCCGCGCTTTTGCAGCCGGCCGTCCGGCGCCATCGTGAAGTCGCCGCGCCCGGAGTAGCCGATGCTGGTGGCAACCGGCGCCAGCAGCAGCAGCGCGTCCATCGTCGCGGCATCGAACGCGTCCGCGAGCCGCGTCAGGTTCGGCGTTGCGCCGTCGATCCAGAGCGTGTCGGAGTTGACGTGGAAGAACGGCTCGCGGCCGAGCACCGGCAGCGCCTTCACCACGCCGCCGCCGGTGTCGAGCAGCTTGGCGCGCTCGTCGGAAATCACGATCTGCGGCTTTTTGCGCGACGCGACGTGCCGCTCGATCTGATCGGCGAGATAATGCACATTGACCACGGCGCGCTCGACGCCCGCGTCGGCCAGCCGGTCCAGCACGAAGTCGAGCATCGCGTGCCCCGCGACCTTCACCAGCGGCTTCGGCATGGTGTCGGTGATCGGCCGCATGCGCTCGCCCAATCCTGCGGCAAGCACCATGGCGCGGCGGGGATGTTGTCCGGCCATTTTCGTTCAGCCGCCGAGCTTCGGAACATGGACGCTGTACCAGCCGTGCAGCGTGGCCAGCGAAGGATGCGTCAGCGAGCGCTGCAGATAGGCCCATACGCGCGGGATGTGACGCAGGTATTGCGGCTTGTGATCGCGCCGGTCGAGCCGCGCGAAGATGCCGAGGATTTTCGAGGCGCGCTGCGCCGCCAGCGTCGCGTAGGCCTTGATGAACGTGGGCGGGTCGAAATCCGGGTGCGGCTTCGCGCCGCTTCTGCACATAGCGGCCGAGCATCGAGACCTCCATCGTGTCCGGCACGTCGACGCGCGCATCCTGCAGCAGCGAGGCGAGATCGTAGGCGGCGGGGCCGAGCATGGCGTCCTGGAAATCCAGCAGGCCGACTTTGGCGACGCCGTCGCGGTCCGGCAGCCACATCAGATTGGGCGAATGGAAATCCCGCAGCACCCAGGTGAGATCGGTCTCGATCGCCGGTTGCAGCGCCTCGCGCCACATCGCCACGTACACCGTCGCGTGTCGCGTCTGAAATTTTGGCGCCCAGCGAAGGCAGATACCAGTCGAGCAGCAGTTCGGCCTCCATCAGCATGGCGTCGAGGTCATAGCGCGGCAGCTTGTGCTGGACGTTCGGCGTGACCGGCAGCACCTCCGGCAAATGCTGGCCGTGCAGCGCGGCCAGCACATCGACCGCCGCGGCGTAGCGCTCCTCGACCGGCGCGGGCGGATCGCCCGCCACCACGAACTCGTTGCCGAAGTCCTCGATGATGAGCAGCCCTTCGTCGATGTCGGCCTCGAAGATCTGCGGCGACGAGAGGCCGAACTGGCCGAGCCCGTTGGCCATGGCGACGAACGGTTTGACGTCCTCGGCGAGATGCACGATCGCGCTGTACGGCTTGCCGTCGCGCACCGGCGGGCCGTCCGGCCGGCGTGGCGCGTTCATCAGGATGGCGCGCTGATCGCCGAGCCGCAGCCGTTCGTACGAGCGGGCCGATGCGTCGCCCTGGATGCGCTTGCGCTCCGCTTCGGCGTAGCCGCTGCCTTCGAGAAAGCGGCGGATCGCGGCCAGCCGGTCGGCGCGCGGCGCGAATGCGCCGTAGCCGGTGACGCGGACGTTGCGATGATCGGGGCCAAGTTGCGGCGCGAGCGTGAACGCGATGTCGAGGCGGTCCGGCGGCAGGAAGCCGGCCGCGCGGTCCGGCCATTCCATCATCATCACCGCGCCTTCGGGCAGGTCGTCGAAGCCGAGCTCCTGCAATTCGCCCGGCGCGTCGAGCCGGTAGAGGTCGGCGTGCACCACCGGAAAACGCGGCAGCTCGTAGATCTGCATCAGCGTGAAGGTCGGGCTCGGCACCGCGAACGGTCGGGTCGCCGGCGAGGTGCCGGATCATCGCGCGGGCGAAAGTGGTCTTGCCGGCGCCGAGGTCGCCCGACAGCGTGACCAGGTCGCCCGGCTCCAGCGCCGTCGCGATGTCGGCGACGAAGCGCTCGGTGGCTTGCTCGTTTGCCAGCGCCACCGCAAAGCTCGAACCGCCGGATGTGGTGATCAGCATTCGTCAGAGATTCCCTAAGCCGTTGCCGCGCACTCCGTCTACCTCTCCCATTGGGAGAGGTCGCCCGCCGAAGCCCGCAGGCGAAGGCGCGGCGGGTGAGGGGTTACGGTCTATCGAGGGAGCTAGGCCCCCTCACCCAACCCCTCTCCCCAAAGGGGAGAGGGGGCTCGCTGCCGTCGCCGATCCGCTTCGGTTCCAATAGCCGCTGTCGGACAAACGCGCTAGTTTCCTCAGCCAATCCGAACACGATCTCCCCGTCAGAAAGCGGTGTTCCATGCGCGCACTCTTGATGATTGTCGTCACGGCACTGGCGATCGCCGGGCTTGCACCGGCGCCTCTGGCGCAGACGCCGCCGCCGCCGATTGTCAAGGTCGACGGGCTTCGCCAGATTACACCGCGCGTCCACATCATCCCGGACAACAGCGTCCCGGCGGTGCCCAACGTCGGCTACATCGTCGGCGATCGCGCCTTGCTTGTGATCGACACCGGGCTCGGCGCGCCGAACGGCGCGGCGGTCTACGAGGTGGCGAAGAAGCTCGCCGGCACGAAGGCGATCTATCTCGTTACCACCCACGTTCATCCCGAGCACGACCTCGGCGCCCACGCGTTCCCGGCTGCCGTCACGCTGATCCGCTCCACCGACCAGGTGAAGGACATCGCCGAGTTCGGGCCTGCAGCTTGCCAAGGTGTTTGCCGGCCGCTCCGCGGTTCATGCCGAGCTTCTGAAGGACGCGAATTTCCGCAACGCCGACGTCACGTTCGAGCGCGAGCACACTCTCGACCTCGGCGGCGTGATGGCAAAGATCATGGCCATGGGCCCGAACCACACGCTTGGCGACACCGCCGTCTGGATCGAAGCCGACCGCGTGCTGTTTTCCGGCGATGTCGCGATGCGTCCGCAGCCGGTGTTTGCAAGCCGCCATTCCAGCCGCCGGCATTGGCTCACCAGCCTCGACCGGCTGGAGACGCTCAAGCCCGCCATCATCGTACCGAGCCACGGGCCGACCGGCGACGGCACGATTCTCATCTCGGGCTATCGCGCCTACCTGACCGAAGTGCGCGACCGCACTGCCGCCGAAAAGAAAGCCGGGCGCACGCTTGAGCAGACGATCGAGACGGTCACGGCGGCGTTCGGCGACCGCGCTCCGGACAAGGGGCGGCTCGCTGGCGCGGTGCGGGCGGCTTATGCGGAGGAGCCATAGCCGACATTTGTGCAGATCTCGTCATGGCGCCGATACCCTGCGGACCTGTTCGTCAATCGGGCAGATGGGCGCTGCCTGATTGCTGTACTGGCGTCACGCCGGTGGGCGCTGTCGTTTGCCTCGAAACCTTGCCGGCTTGGCTCGCCACATTGCCCGGAGCGCGCGGCCGGTGTGTCTTGCAGAACGCTGTGACAGCATTCGCCACAGCGGCGCTTGTCAGCGCTTGATGCTCGGCGGAGCCCATTCGCAGTTCCTCCTCGCGGTTGATGATCGAGCCCGCTTCGAGCAAGACCGCAGGCATGCCGGTGGTTCGGAGCACGATCAGCTGGTCGTAGCGATAGACGCCCGCATGCGCGTCGACCAGCCGCCGTTTGCGATTGCCCATGATCGGATCCGTGTAATGGGGCGTGTACTTCAATCCGCGCTCTTGCAATTGGCCGCCAAGCAACCTGGCAAACAGCAGACTGCCGGCATAGTCGCTGCTGTCCTGGGAGATGAAAATGGAATGGCCGCTGAAGCGGTCGCTGAAGCTACGCTCTTCGCCCTCGACCTCCCACTTTTCCAGGAAACGGTTGGGGACGGAATCGTGATGGATCGACAGGAAGAGATCTGCTGCGAGCTCTTTGGCGCGCTTGACGCGTTCCGCCAATCCCTGTCTTGCCGGACCTTCGGTGATCAGGAGCACGCTGCGCTGGAAGCCGGCGGCAAGCAGTTGCTCCTCGATGCGCTTGGCAAGATTCAAATTGAAAACAAACTCCGGGACGCCGCGTGCGCTGATCGCGCCGGGCGCCTTCTCCGTATGCCCGACATCGATGATGACGCGGAATGCTGCCGCGCGCTTGCAGCCATCAGCGGGCTGGGGCTCCGCATACGCTGTACGCGCGGCGGCACAGGCGAGCGTCGCCGCAACGAGCAACCCCATGACGCGCAGCCACAGCATAATGCTCATCCTTTTTGCTGCGCTTTGATCTCGTCAAATTTGGCCAGCGCTCGCGCCCATACATCATCGAAGAGCCACATCGAATCCAGAATTTCGCGCATGGTTGCAGATGTTCTCGCTCGGTCGGCCTTGCCGAAGGCAAACATGCTGTTGTTGCGCAAGTATCCCATGATGCGCGGTTCGGAAATCCTGTAATTGAGCAAGTCGCCTGAGTTGAGCGCGGATTTGGTCGGACTGGGAATGATCTGGATGAGCTGAAAAAATCTCATTTGATCGGTCGGGTTCGGCAAGACTTTCATGATTGCCGGTATTCTCGGGAAGAGGTCCGCATGCGCGTTCATGAGGCCGTTTCTCACGGCCGTCCAGTGATTGTAGCGTTGATCTGAATTGCCAACCCGCGCTTCTTCCTTGTCGTCGCGAGCGTTCAGTTCGGGGTCGAGCGCTGCAATGGACTTCTTGATTGCCGCCCACTTCTTCCGGCCATTTTTGTCCTCGGATACCCCGGTTTGAAAACTCCCTTTGTAAGTCTTCGAGCGCGCATTGCCGATGTTTTGATTGCCGCCTGTCTCGGCAAAGAAGATGGCCAGACTGATACGGCCTGCGACTTCGGCATGCGCCGCATCGAGGCCCTTGATCCGCGCAATCGCATTCCCCAGATCGACAACGTCCTTGAACGGCGTGTCGGATTTCTGCGCATTGGCGGGAGGCGCGTGCATGATGCCGAAAAGATTTCTGTACTCGTCGATAAGCGGTTCGTTGTCGGCATCGAAGTATGCCGGAGGAATCCCATACTTGTTGGGCCTCCCGATCTTGGACGGCAGCGCGTCGGTGAGGTCTTTGTACGCGCTCATCATGCCGACGCGAGCTAGATAGAGCGCTTGTCCCGGCCGGTCAGGCAGCTTTTGCTTCGAATTGATCTGTGCGCGCCGCTCGCTCAAGACCGATCTGAAGTCCTGGACTGTTTTGTTGTAGGCATTGAGCGCGTCCGACTGTGATTTGGTGAGCGTTGTGGACTGCCCATCGCGGAGGAAACGAAACTGAACTTGCCGACGTCGGCCGGGAGCCCGACCTCATATGCGAAGCCGCAAAGTCCAATGACCGCTAGGAAACGAGGATAGTTGACGATACGCACGACCGCTCCTCCATGATTGCCGTGGCGAATTGCGTCATCGCAAGTCGACTTTCCATATCACTCGCGGTCTTAGTGCCCGTAGCAGCGGTTGCGTCGATCAGTGTAAGTGACCGAGGAGACGTCCGCTATGGGCACGAAACCGGCGTAAGCCAGGCTCCGGAAGTGTCCAGTTAAAGCGACAACGCTGACGTCTCATGCCGCGCTCCGCTGCGCGCTTTCGCCAGTCGGCATCCGGTTCAGCGGGAACGTGCACACCACCGTGGTGCCGCGGCCGACCGTTGAGTCGAGCGTCACCTTACCGCCGTGCAGCTCGACGAAGGAGCGCACGATGGAGAGGCCGAGCCCGGCGCCGCGATGGCGCGAGCCGTGCGAATGGGATTCAAACCAGTCGAACACCCGGTCGGTCATCTCCGGCGGGATGCCGGGCCCTTGGTCGGATACCGAGAACACGACGGCGTCGTCGCGCCGGTCGCAGGCCAGCGTGACGATGCCATGAGCAGGCGAGAAGCCGACCGCATTGGCGAGCAGGTTGAACAGCACCTGGCGGACGCGCCGCTCGTCGGCCATGAAGTTGCCGACGTCGGGCATGGTCTCGATGTTCAGTGAGATGCTGTCCTTGACCAGGCGGTCCCGGATACCCTCGGCCGCGGCGTTCATGGTCTTGGTGATGTCGACCTCGCCGAGATTGAGCGTCATCGCGCCGGCGTCGATCGTGGCGAGATCGAGGATGTCGTTGATGATGGCGAGCAGCGCGTTGGTCGACGACGTGATGTAGCCGAGATACTCGCTCTGCTTTTCGTTCAGCGCGCCGATCACCGGCTCGCCGAGGAAGTGGGCAAAGCCGATGATGTTGGTCAGCGGCGAGCGCAGTTCGTAGGAGACATGCTGCACGAAGTCGACCTTCAGCTTGTCGGCGGTCTCCAGCGCCTCGTTCTTTTCGATCAGCGCGCGCTCGACGTTCACCGTGTCGGTGATGTCCTGGAAGGTCGAGAGCGTCGCGCCATCGGGCAGCGGCACGGTGCGAAGATCGATCACGATGCCGTCGCGGCGCTCGATGCGCTCGATGAGCGACTTGCGGTTGTCGATCGCGGTGGCGGCGCCGCGCAGCTTCTGCCACAGCACCTCATCGCCGTGCAGCCGGCGGCATTGCTCGATCACCGCCTCGATGTGCGGCTGCTCGGCGAGCTTGGCGGGATCGAGCTGCCACATCTGCTCGAACGAGGAGTTGTGCAGCCGCAGACGGCCGTCGCTGCCGAACACAGCGACGCCCTCCGCGAGATTGTCGAGCGTTTCGCCCTGCACGCGGTTGAGCGCGCCGTAGCGGCGCATCAGGTCGAGCCGCTCGGTGGTGTCCTCGAACAGATAAGTGACGCCGCCCTGCGGATTGGGCGTGGTGACGACGCGCAGCGTGCGGCCGTCGGGCAGATGCCACAGGTGCTCCCTTGTCTCGGTCGCGCGATAGGCCTCGTGCAGCGCGGCCTTCCACTCGCGGAAGTCCTTCTCTTCCGGCAGCTTGCGCTCGGCGCGCAACTGGTCGAGCAGCGCGGAATCGGTCGGCGCCTGGTCGAGGGCGCCGATATCGAGGTCCCACAGCGAGCGGAACGCCGAATTGTAGAACGCGAGCTTCTGGTCGGCGCCGAAGGTCGCGACCGCGGTCGGAAGCTGGTCGAGCGTGCGGCGGTGCGCGTCGAGCAGCCGCTTGATCTCGCCGCGCATCGCCTCGGCTTCGGTCGCGTCGATGCCGATGCCGGCGCTGCCCTTGCGGGTCGGCACGTCGAGCACGTCCAAGGTGCGGCGATTGCCCGCGACGATCGCCGGCACGCGCGCCTCGTAGGCCTTGCCGGCGGCGCGGCTGCGGCTCGCTTCGCCGCGCGGCATGCGGCCGAGCATTTCGAGGCCGCGCGCGATGGCGTCGGCCGCATCCTTCGCTTCGACGGCGCGCGCGAAGGCAGGATTGGCGAACACCAGCGCGCCGGCGAGATCGCGGGCCCAGACCGGCGAAGGCAGCGCGTCGAGCAGCGCGCGCAGCGATTCCATTTCGCCCGGCGAATTTTTCGTGGCGTGCGTTGAGCTCGGCAAGGTCGCGCTTGATGCCGGTGACGTCGCGCAGCCGCAGCACGGCGCGGCCGCCGATCACGCGGCCGTCGGCCTCGATGGCGTGGCCGGCGAGCGTGATCAGTTGCATGGCGAAGCTCTCGCCGTTGGCGCGCAGCGCGTCGGTGGCGCGCTCCATCGCCTGCGCCTTGTCCGGCTCGAGCCAGGAGCCGAACGCCAGCACGCGCTGCTTCGCCGCCGCGTTCGTCACCGCCGCGGTGTCGCCGATGATGTCCGGCTCGTTGTCGGCGGCGGCCCAGGACACCAGCACCTGCGGCTCGGAGCGCAGCATGGCATTGCAAGCGGTCGGTCTTCGCGCGCAATGCGCCGACTTCGTCGCGTAACGCTGGCTTCGGTTGTATTGGCGCGCAGCCTTGTGCGCACCAGCATGATCGCGGTGGTCACGCCGAACAGGATGACGCCGAGGATGAGGACCAGGGTGACCAGCTCGTGGCGGTCGAGCGAGGCGACGGCCTTCGCGAAAGCCGCCAGAGCATCGAGAGGGGGCGGAATGCCCGGAGCAACAACGTGCTCGGCGTGCGAGGTGGCCGGAGGATAGCCCGGAAATGGCCGCCAGTCCGCCTGCCCGGATTTTGTCCGGCATGTTCCCGATTGCCCCTGCGCCGGCGATGGCCGCCCTGACGTTCGCTCCCACCTAACGCACACGAATCGCTCGGGATTTAACCCCAAGCGGTATCGGTCCGGTAGAGTCCAGACCATGAACGGCAGCGCGCCGGCGGCGCGGTGTTGCAGGAATGTGCGGGAACTTCGCGAAGGTGCTTGAAGGTGGCGGAAGAACGTCGTGCTCCGCCGGAATTACCTCATGCCCCGCCGGAGCTATTGCGGAATGGCTCTGCTTTTTTCACCAGATTCCTCGATGTTGATGCGTCCCAACGCCGCCGAAAACGCTTTTTCCGCCTGCGCCACAGCCGGCCTTACGACCTCGTTGAGCAGCGTGGAGCCTGACTTTGCCGGGTCGCCGTCATCCTCGATGGTTCCCGCTGCCCGCAGGATGTCGTCGGCGGTGATTTTCTTGCGTTCGCGCGCCAATTCGTAGCCGCCGCGCGGCCCGCGGATGCCCTTGAGGATGCCGTCGCGGACCAACGCCTGCAGGACCGGCTCCAGATGCCTTGCCGGAAGCTGGTGCCGCACTGCCAGCGCCTTGGCAGAAACCGGGCGGCCGCGATGATAGAGGGCGACGTCGATAACGGCGGCAGATCGCCAAGAGGCCCTTGCGGGAAAGCAGCGCCATGCGGGGGACCGGCTCAGATTTATACCGTATAACGGTATTATATTACGGCCAGTGTTAGCCCGATTTGTCAATTACCCCGATACCAGTAGACCCGAATCCGCCTGCGCCCGCCTAGTTTCATCGAGAATTTTGACCTCTAGAAGCTGTGCGCGCGTGATGGGCGTGATGACCAACTGGGCAATTCGGCTCCCTCGTTCAACCGCAAATGATTCCCGTCCAAAATTCACAAGAAGAACTTGTATTTCGCCGCGGTAGTCGGAATCGACGGTGCCCGGCGCATTAAGAACGGTGATTCCGTTCTGTGCTGCGAGGCCAGATCGCGGTCGAACTTGACCCTCGGTGCCCTCCGGCAGCGCGATCGCGATGCCTGTCGGGATCGAGGCCCATTTGCCGGGCTCGATGACGATCGATGCGTCAGCGGGCACCGCTGCATGCAGATCGAGCCCTGCCGCGCTTGCGCTTTGATAAGCCGGCAGGGGGAGGTCGGCGCCGTGCGGCAGCCGCATGATCTGCATCGTCATGTTCATGAATCGTCACCTCGGCGCTGTGGCGCGGCGCTGCGCTCAGCGCTCGTGCGATCCGCGCGACCAGCGCCGCCGCGACCGCGTCCTTGCTCTGCGAAGGCCATGATTCCACATCGTTTTTCGTGATCAGATGCACCGTGTTCATGTCGCCGCCCATCACCCCGGATTCCGCCGAAACATCGTTGGCGAGGATCCAGTCGCAGCCCTTCCGCGCGAGCTTCTTCCGGCCGTTCTCCACGACATTCTGGGTTTCCGCGGCGAACCCGACCACCAGTTCCGGCCTCCTCGCCTTGCGCTGCGCCGTCGTCGCCAGGATGTCCGGGTTCTCCAGAAGCGACAGTTCCGGCGTTCCTCCGGCGCCTTTCTTGATCTTCTGCCGGGCGTTCTCCGCTGTCCTCCAGTCCGCCACCGCCGCCGCGAACACGGCGGCGTCGGCCGGCAGCGCCGCCTCGACCGCGCGCAGCATGTCGCGCGCAGTCTCGACCCTGACCACGCGCACCCCCGGCGGATCGGGGATCGCGACCGGCCCTGACACCAGCGTGACCTGCGCGCCCGCCGCCGCCGCCGCCGCCGCGATGGCGTGGCCCTGCTTGCCGGACGAGCGGTTGGCGATGTAGCGCACCGGATCGATCGGCTCGTGGGTCGGCCCCGACGTCACCAGCACGCGCTTGCCCGCCAAAGCGCCCGCGCTCCGCCTTCAGCAGCGCCAGCGCCGCCTCCGCGATCTCGAGGGGCTCCGCCATGCGGCCGAGCCCCGCTTCGTTCGCCTCCGCCATCTCGCCGGCGTTCGGCCCGACCACGTGCACGCCGTCGGCGATCAGCGTCTCGAGATTGCGCCGCGTCGCGCGATGGCCCCACATCGCCGGGTTCATCGCCGGCGCGATCAGGACGCGCGCGCGCGTCGCCAGCAGCACCGCGGTGGCGAGATCGTTGGCGAGGCCGTGCGCCATTTTGGCGATCAGATCTGCGGTGGCCGGCGCCACCACGATCAGGTCGGCCTCGCGCGCCAGCCGGATGTGGCCGACGTCGAACTCCTAGTCCGGATCGAACAGATCGGTGAAGACGCGCTCGCCGGCCAGCGCGCCGGCCGCCAGCGGCGTGACGAACTGCTCCGCCGCCTCCGTCATCGCGACGCGCACGCTCAGGCCGCGCTCGCGCAGCCGCCGGATCAGGTCGAGCGACTTGTAGGCCGCGATGCCGCCGCCGATGATGAGCAGGACGCGCTTGCGCTCGGCCGCGCCGCGCGTCTCGGCGCGCTGCTTGTCGCCTTGCGCTGCCTCGGCGGCAAACGTCTCGCCGTCGCGCGCCGCGCGCGCGCAGGATGAAGCGGATTTCCTCCTCGACCGAGCGGCCGTTCTGCGCCGCGCGCAGCCGCAGCCGCTTCTTGAGCGCCTCGTCGAGCTGGCGGACGGTGAGGGAGGCCATGGCCGGAAACCCGCAGGGGACCGGTGGATTATAGCATTGATTGCAATGCAATCAATGCTGTCAAAGTCCTTCTGTGGGATGGCGCGAGCGCCCGGACTTTCGGTCAGTCGGGATTCCCCGCTCCGCGCCGACGAGGTAGTCGAGTAACCCGGTTATGTCCGATGTTGGCACCTAGCGGACATCGCGCTGATCACGGGAATGTCGTGACGGGCAAAGCGGACATTAAATCCCTTACAACATGTTGGATTGAGCCGTTACGATGTTGCCTCCTGAGCCTGGAGCAAGACGTGAGACGGCGGAAATTCATCGCAGGTCTGGCAAACGTGGCGGCGATGCCGATGTTTCTGCCGTTCGCCGCACGCGCGCAGCAACCGGCAATGCCGGTGATCGGTTATTTCAACAGCGGGATCTTCGACACTCAGGCCGACAATCTGGCGGCATTTCGCAAAGGCCTGAATGATGCTGGCTTCAACGAGGGCAAGAACGTTGCGATTGAATTTCACTGGGCAGAGAACAAGTTTGAACGGCTTCCCGCGATGGCGAGCGAAGTGATTGCGCGGCGGCCAGCCGTGATTGTTTCAAACACGCTTGCGGCGATGCGCGTTAAGGTCGCGACTACGACGATCCCGATCGTGTTCACCACAGGGAGCGATCCAGTCAGGGACGGGCTTGTCGCGAGCCTGAACCGGCCGGGCGGCAACGTCACCGGCGTGGTTTTTATAAGCGGCGACCTCGGCGGAAAACGGCTGGGGCTGCTGCGCCAACTCGTACCCAAGGCGACGACCATTGCGGTGCTGATCAATCCGGATACGCCTGAAACCGAGGGTGAGCGAAAGGACTTGCTGGCTGCGGCGCAGGCGACCGGACAGATGCTTCTCGTGTTCGACGTCAAGAGCGCGAGCGATATCGCGTCTGCCATTGCAACGGCGGGTGCACGCGGCGCGGGTGCGCTGTTGGGGGGAACAGGTACGTTCTTGTTTAATCATCGAGCATTGATCGTTGAGCTTGCGGCCCGGCACGCAATTCCCGCCATGTATTCAAACCAGGATTATTCAGGAATCGGCGGCATGGCGAGCTATGGAGCCAATCTACCTGATGCATTTCGCCAGGCCGGCGTCTATGTGGGGCGGATTCTCAAGGGCGAGAAGCCGGCGGACCTGCCGGTGATCCAGTCCACAAAGATCGACTTCATTATCAATCTCAAGACCGCCAAGACGCTTGGGCTGGAATTCCACCCGCAGCTTCTTGCCACCGCCGACGAGGTGATCGAATAAGGGAGCGATGTCGGGCTTATGACGCTGCGCTGACATTGATCTGGTTGACCAGAATGTCCGCTTTTGACCCGAATCGGACATCGGCCTGTATACCATTTTGCAGCGCGTAGGGTGGTTAGGCGCGAAGCGCCGTAACTCACCCTCGGGAGCTCGCAGCATTCAACTGGCGGGTTACGCGCCCATAGCTCTTCGAAGACGGGCGTGAACGCCCTTACGGACGCTAACCCACCCTACGCGCTTCGTTGCGTTTTGCGTTGGTATCGGCTTCAGACCTTCAATTCTCCATTCACGACAATTTTTGGGCTCCGGAATCCCATCTTGACCCATGCAGCAAACAACCGGCCGTAGAACGATAGGGATTGCTGCTTCAGGTTAGGAACATCGTTGGGAAGGCTTGCCGGTTCTTCAAGATCGGCCGTCATCGTCCGCATTTCGAGCGGCGGGCGATCGCCGTCTGCCCACAGGCGCCATAGAGGCTGAGCCAGTGGCCTCCCTTCATCTCCATGAAAACAGGCGTGTTGCAGCAGGTCGCAATGACGCGCCGCGTGCCGGCGTCGGCCGACAATCGATACTCCTTCAATTGCTCCGCACCGGACAGGATGCGCACACGGTCCTTCCTGTGCATCACGAAAGGGGTAGCCCCCTTGTCATCCACGACAGGCGAGGCACCCGGCAATGCGCTCAGAACGGCGCCCGCCTTCCTGCAACTGCTCAAAGGCCTCGACTGTCCATATGAGAACCTTCAACTGGGGTCGTGAACCGCGATAGGGCAGTGAGCTTTGTCATCGATTGCTGGCTCCTGAACACTGCTTGTAGGTCAGCACGAGGGCGAATGAGCGAAGCGTAACGCGATGACAACATATGACCGGCGGGCTGGCAATCTTTGGCCTTCGGTAGCCCGCGCCCCTAGCCAAAACCGACGATCTGCCAATCGACCAGGGTATGGCCTGGAGGGATGAAACGATGCCCGAATGGGTTATGATCCCAGGCGGGGTAATGCGTTATGCGGTCTCGGTTTCCCGAGTGGTTCGACCGACACGCCCGTGCGTTGCTCATCGCACACACGGGGGTCGTTTTAGCTCTGTTGGCTATCGCGATCTGCTGTCTGTGATCGCGCGCCAAAGTAGGCCACTCACAGATTCAAATTAGGCCAATCGGGCTGGACCCGCCTAGTTGCGTTTGGGTTGAGGGCACGCGCGACGGAAACAAAGTCATCCTTTGGCTTCGGATGATTTGTCTTCTGCTTTTTCTTTGGCCTTGCGCGAGGCATTGGGGCCACCTCCAGACAACGGCAAGTTTAGTTGCCCACGAACGGGCGGCTCTCGAAACTGGATCTTAGTTACCTTGTTGCCCTTCCTAATCTACGGGCGGTCGTAAGTTTCAACACGGTCACGTCGAACGCGATGGCAGACGCCACGTGCACTGCGTCGCTGGGCTTGGTGTCACTATCCCACACAAGATTGCGGGATAATTCAGCGACCTCGCGAGTTACGTTCTGAACGGCGATGTACTCGTTCTTGAAGAAGTCGATTACTTTCTTCTTCATTTTTGGATTTGGCGGAAGTCGCTTCTTCCGCTACTGCATTCCGGGCTAAGCGCGAAGCGCTAAGTTTTTGCAGCACCCTGACGAAATCAGGACATTGACATGCGCTCTAAAGCAGCGCGGTCAAGCAAAGTCACATGTCGAAAGCTTGGCAGCCCAATGACGGCAGCATCATCAAACTTTGTGAGAGTGCGAGAAACGGTTTCCATCGTCAGGCCAAGGTGGTCGGCAATTTCCTGCCGTGACATCGGCAACTCAATCTCATTCGCTCTTGGCGAGCGGTCAGCCATTTCCAAGAGAAAGCCAGCAACACGCTCGGTGGACTGTCTTTATCAACAGTGTGACATGGGCCTGAGTGCGCCCAAGCTCGCCATTCATCATGTCTCTGAGACGGCGCGCGATGTCCTTATCGTGCTCAGCCAAAGCCGCCAGCACATTGCGCTTGATGACAAGAATTTCTGAGTTGCAAATGGTCTCGGCAGACAACGCGTGCCTGTCATCGGCTTCAAAGCCGAAAAAGTCTCCAGCCAGATAAAACTCCGGCTATATGGCGGCGGCCATCGCGCAGCACGCTAAACGTCCGCACTGCGCCGCTGACAACTTTGTAAAGGTATTCGGCTGGCTCCTGCTGACCGAATATCTCAACGTCGCGTCCGTAAGTTCTTGGTGGCGCGGCTGCGAGTATCTCTGTCCAAGTTGGCAAGGAAAAACGGCGCTTGGAATGCGCAATCGCGCTGGTGATTTTAGGAGAGGAGGTTTTGGTATGTACGCCCATCGAAGCCCCCGATAATCCACAGCGTACGACATGGCTTTCCATTTTTGACATTAATCAATGCGCGCAGCAGTGACAGCAGCCATGCATTTCCCAGCGGCCATGTGATGATATTTAAGTCACGGCTGGCTTTGCGGCAGTGGGCGGATGTCTAAAGCGCTGGCTGGACACATTCGAGCTTGTTTAGACCGCGCGGCGGCAGCGGAGCGGCTGGCTTTGCGCGAAAACGACCCGGTGGCCAAGGCCGAGCTTTTGGAGTTGGCGAGCGGCTGGCGTCAGTGCGCCGTCAGTTATGAATATGTCCAAAAGCTCGAAAATTTCTTGAAAACTTTTAAAGCGCCGAAAGGGCCGAAGTCGCCGCACTGACGGCGCGACTGTTCTCGCCGGGGCAATTGCCGAGGTTAGTCGATGCTGCGACGTGCCGTTATGTCAAATGACGTAACGCTGCTTCATCACTTATTGACGTAAATCAAAGTGCTGGTCTGCGCACATCGGATGATGACGCTCGGCATCGTGCCGGTGGGGCGAGGACGGAGGACCCTCATGAAAAAACTTCTCGTAATGACCGCTGCGGCGGGGTTGCTGGTTGTTGCGTCTATCGAGGAAGCATCCGCACGTTATCGCGGTGGTGGGTCGCCGGTGGCTTCCGTGGTGGCGGATTTCGCGGTGTCGGCATCGGCGGCGGTTATCGTGGCGCAGCGTTTCGGACCGGTGCTATCGGTGGTTACGGCTATCGTGGCGCACGGGTCGGATACGTCGGTGGTGCGCGATACGTCGGTCGTCGCGTAGGAGGCTATTATCCCTACCGTTACGGCTATCGCCGGTACGCTCCTTACGCTGTAGGACTGGGCGTGGCTGCCGCAACCGCCTACTCGTACAACAATTGTTATCGATACAATGGGTGGCAGTGGGTCAACGTTTGCTATGAGCCCTATGGCTACAGATATTACTAGCAGTGTTGAGCGCTGTCGCTCGTTGACCGAGGCTCGCGCGGGGCGCAAACCCGTGCGGGCCTTTCAACGAAAGGGATGAGCGTTTGAGCAAGGAGAGGATGGCGTGAAAGCGATACCAAAGTTTTTCACCGCGATGGCTGCAAGCATTTTGCTCGGCACCCTAACTGCGCACGCGGTTCAATATCCCTATCCAGCCGAGCCGCAGTATCAGTACCCGCGCACGGATGGCCGCGACATGAAATGTCCTAAAGGCCAGAAGCCATTCCAAGGCAAGTGCCGCAAGACGCGGGCTGTCTATTAGGCAATTCTATGACCCGCGAAGTCTCCCGGTTTCTGGCACCGGATTTCCTATCGCTCACGATCGGCATCGTGGTCTATTTCGTCGGCGCCTAGTCACGCAGCGCGCGCGGCTTCGCCCCGTCCCGCCCGGCGCGTCCAAGCACAAAGACGTGCGCTACCTCGACATCCACGAGGACCAGCTCGACGAAGCTCAGTTCGCGGCCTGGGTGAAGCAAGCGAGCCTTTTGCCGGGCGAACGAATGCGAGCGCCGGGCGAGCGACAACAGCCGCCGTTCATGTCGCCCGATCCGCCTCGTTTCTGGAACAACGAGGCCTTTGCTGCATTGCAAACGTATGACGTTGTTATTTTGGGTACGCTGGTGTCAATTCGTTGCCGCGGAGTGGGCGGCGGAGTAATGGCGACAGCCACCGCAGGGGCCATTGATCTTGGCGTTTGACGAGCACGACGCGGAGCTGCCGTCGGGAGTTGAAAAAAGCGCGTGAGGGGTCGATGCCGCAAATTGAGATTTACAAAAGCGCGAACGGAGAGGGCTGGTTCCTTTGCCGGAATGAAAGCGGTCATGTCTATGTGGTGCATGAGCCGAGCGAGGCTTCCGGTGGCAAAAGCTCCTTTATAGGATTGGGCGATTTCTTATCCAGCGCAGCGACCGGCCCTGAACATGAGGCCCTGTTGCATATGATCGGGTCGTTGGTCGAGCGGCCGACCTAAGCCGCGTCATTTATTTCCGATGGCGCACACGCTGGCTGGGTGGTCGGCTATTTTTTAGAAGCTCTTCGATATCCACGAGGGTGACAAGAAGTTCGGTGGGTTACGCGCCTATCGCTCCTCGAGGACGGGCGTCAACGCCTTGCGGGCGCTCACCCGAGCCGGTGGCCGCCTGCGCCAAATGGCCCTAATTTCCGTCCGTTGTTCGAGGCATAATCTGCGCGGTCGCCTGCGAGGGAAACGATGAAACAACGGACCGCATGGCTTGTCACCGGCACCGCAGGGACGTCGGTCGTTCTCGCCTTCTATGCCGTGTTCAACAGCCATGTCGGCGGCGAGCTCGTCTCGATCGTGGCGCCGCGGACACCGACGCCGTCCGGCCAGGCGACGTTCGGTCAGAATTGGCAAGCCGGCAGAGGCGTGATCCTCGATGCTGTCGGTACCGGCGAGAAGCCGGGTGCCGGTCCTCGCGGGCCGCAAGGCGAACTTGGGCCGGCCGGAGGCCCGAAGGGCGATCCCGGACAACAGGGACCGCAAGGCGACCGCGGACCGCCAGGACCAAAGGGTGAGCCGGGACCTCCAGGTCCGAAGGGAGAGGCAGGGGTCCAAGGTCCGAAGGGTGAGTCGGGGTCTCAAGGGTTGAAGGGGGATGCCGGACTCCAAGGTGCAACGGGTGAACCAGGACTCCAAGGTCCGAAGGGAGAGGCGGGACTCCAAGGTCCGAAGGGAGAGGCAGGGCTGCAAGGTCCGAAGGGTGAACCGGGGCTCCAAGGTGCAAAGGGTGAAGCAGGACCTCAAGGTCTGAAGGGTGAGGCGGGACTTCAAGGTCCGAAGGGCGAGGCCGGCGCCTCGATGGGTGCGCTGCGCGTTCTCCGCGGACAGGCTTCGAACTCCTGCGCGCCTGACGAGACGATGATCAGCGCGTACTGCGTCAGTTCGGCGGGTGAAATGAAGTCAGACCCGTTTATCATCCCGCCGCGCGGCGCGCGATGTGTGGGTGTGCTGAGTCCCGCCGTCGTCATAACCTGTGCGAAGCTGCAACAGCCGAGCGGTCAGTGATCGCAACGGGCCGCGAAATCGGAGGCGTCTCGGCGGCACATCATGCGCACCTTGACGCCTGCATCGAAATTCACCACTGACACCGACGAAGCAGCAAGGATTAAAAATGTCAGCGAGCATCAAGGGCCTGGACCACTGGGCCATCGTGACCGGCGACGAAGCCAAGTGCACCGCATTCTATGAAGGGATTCTCGGACTCAAAGTCGGCCCGCGGCCGCAACTCACATTCAAGGGTGTGTGGTTCTACAGCGGCGACGTGCCGATCGTTCACGTGATTTCGGACCGCGCGTTTCAGGCGGGACAGACCGGCGCGTTCGATCACATTGCTTTTGCCATGCAAGGCTCGCACGCCGAGATGGAGGGCAAGCTCAAGGACAACGGCATCCCATTCCAGTCGCGGCTGATCGAGCGCACCGGCGTCTATCAGATCGCCTGCAAGGACCCCGACGGCTGCGGCGTCGAGCTGAATTTTCAGGGTGTGAAGGCGGCGTAACGCGGCCGCTTGCAACAGGCGTCATGCGCGGACTTGATCCGCGCATCCATCGAAACTTTTCTAAAATGACGCCGCGCGGATTGCCGGAGCAGCGATTTACGGCAGCGGCTTGCCGCGCACGTCGCCGGCGCGCTCGATCTTGACCAGCACGCCGATCCCGGTGTCGGCGCCGACATGGGTCTGCTCGCGCGGCAGGAGCTTGTCGAAGATCGCCTTGTGGATCGGCCCGCTCTCGTGCAGCGCCGCGGTGCCGTAGAAACGCAGGAAGCCCGACTCCAGCTTGCCGGTCGCGCTGCGCGGCGAAGTTGGCGTACATCACGCAGATCCGCTTCTCGTGGCCGAGGTTCTCCAGCGCCTGCTTCTTGGAGCGCTCCCAGTAGGCGAGATGGTCGTCGTCGAACACCACCATGCTGCCCTTCGGCGAGATGTTGGGTCCGTTCGGCCCATAGGTCGCAACGAGGCACGGCGAGCCGTCCTCCCAGGCCGACCGGATGAGATCCTTGAGTTTCTGGCTGATCGGCATGGGTGTCGTTCCGCTGCTGGGGTTCTGTCAGGCGGACAATACTGCTGAAGGATGGCCGGAGTGCAAGATGTGTTCGCGAGGAGCGCCCGGCTTACGGCGATGCCCAGCGCATGCCGCGCAGCGTCACCGCGATGCCGATGAACACCGCCGCGCCGAACACCCATCCCGACAGCGCGCCCGCCATGATGCCGGACAGCAGCGTGCCGACGGTGCAGCCGAGCCCCGTCATGGCGCCCCAGCCCAGCAGCACGCCGCCGGCAAGGCCGCGCACAACCTGCGCCAGGCTTCGGATCGGCGCGGGCTTGAACTGCCCGGCGACCAGCGCGGCGGCGAACGACGCCAGCACCAGCGCGATCACGAACAGGCCGTTCGGCGTGAGCAGCGCGTCGCTCACCGCGATCGACGCAGCCGCGCAGCGTGTCGAGGCCTTCGAGCCGCGTGCGGCAGAATCCCGAGCGCAGTCGGCTGCCTGGCGCGAGCGCGCGCCGAGCTCCGCCGTGACGCCGAGCGGCGCGACGCGCAGATAGGCGACGGTGCCGAGGCGCGCCGATCGCGAGCCCGCCGACCCAGGCCGGCCAGCGCGCGATGAAGATCGACATGCAGCACGCTGTCGCTGTTCGGCTGATCGGGCAGGCGCGGATTTTTCCAGCGCAGCAATGCGGCGGCGAGCGATCGCCAGCACGGCAAGTCCGAGCACCAGCGCGCCGGCATAGCCCAGCGTGCGCCGGCAGCCAGACGACCGGCGCGGTCGACGACGACGCGAGATGTAGAGCGCATTCCAGGTCAGGAAGCCGAGCGCGAAGCCAGTCGCGGTGCCGATCAGCGCGAACGGCGCGGTCGGCGAGCCTTCGCCGAGGCGATAGAGATGCGCGCTGACGCAGGAGCCGGAGATCGCCATGCCGGCGCCGAACGCGAGGCCCGCGGCGACCAGCACGAGACTGACCGGGCCGATGAAGGCGTCAGGCGGCAGGCGTCCGCTCGATCGGGTCCGGCAGCCAGGCGCCGAACACGAGCGTGTAGCCGGCCATGCCGACGGCGAGCGCCAGCAGGAGGCCGAGCAGGCCGCGCGGATCGCGCGTCGTCGAGCCAGTCGCGGAACATGCAGAAGAAGCAGAAGCGCGAGCGCTGCAGGACGAAGCCGAACACCGCGCCGAACACGATCGACAGCGAGAGCTTGGCGCCTTCGCCGCTGCCGTAAAGCGAGAATGCGGCGGCGCCGAGCGAAACGGCGATCGGCCGTCGCGATTGCGACGGCCACTCCGTGATTCAGCACCGTCGACTGGGGCGCGGTGCGCGCCCCAGTCGAGGATGTGGTGGTCAGGCGTCACTTCCCGCCCCAGACCGTGCCGGCGACGTTGACGACGGGAACGCCGACCGAATTGCCGTACTCGGTCCACGAGCCGTCGTAGTTGCGCACGTCGTAGCCGAGGATCTTCGAGAGCAGGAACCAGGTGTGGCTCGAGCGCTCGCCGATGCGGCAATAGACGATGATCGGCTTGTAGCCGTCGATGCCGGCGTCCGCATAGAGCTTCTTCAGCTCGTCAGCCGACTTGAAGGTGCCGTCGGCCGGATTGACCGCGCGGCCCCACGCTACGTTGAGCGCGCCGGGAACGTGGCCGGCGCGCACCGACAGCTCCTGCGAGCCGGGCGGCGCGAAGATCTTGCCGCTGAATTCGTCGGGCGAGCGGATGTCGACGATGGTGGCGTTCGCTTCTTGTCCACCGCGTCGAGCACGTCGGCGAGCCGCGCGCGCAGCTTGGTGTTGGCGGCCGCGAGCGTGATGTTGCTCGGCTTCGCCGCGTCGACGCGATTGTCGACCGCGCGCTTCTCGGCTTCCCACTTCTTGCGGCCGCCGTCGAGCAGCTTCACGTTGTCGTTGACGCCGTAGAGTGAGAAGATCCAGGCGCCCCAGGCGGCGAACCAGTTGTTGTTGTCGCCGTAGAGGACGACGGTGGTGTCCTTGTCGATGCCGAGCTTGCGCACCAGCGCCTGGAATTTCTCCTGCGACGCGATGTCGCGCTTCACG
Organism: uncultured Alphaproteobacteria bacterium; assembly: GCA_963711955.1. Lineage (GTDB taxonomy): Bacteria > Pseudomonadota > Alphaproteobacteria > Rhizobiales > Xanthobacteraceae > Z2-YC6860. The sequence goes on from CAVQGC010000003.1 coordinate 131,308, forward strand.
GTGTCGACCAGATCGGTGTGCCAGACGATGTTCTGCGCGCCCGGAATGTGGCCGCGCTCGAACAGGCCCGGCTCGACGCTGACCTCGAGGACGCGGACCTTCGGGTTGTTGAGGTTCTTCTCCAGCCAGTCGGTGGTGACGAGCGGGTTCTCGCGGGCGCTCGCAGCTGCGGGCAGAAGCGCAATCGCGAAGGCGAGGGCGCCGGCCCAGATGGTTTGCTTGATCATAGTGTCACTCCTTCAGTGCAGATTCAGATGTTCAGGCATGCGACCGCCGGCACCGGCAGCGCCAGATGGATTCGCGATCGTTATGGGTCGATGAGCTTCAAGCGGGCAACCGGCCGCGCGCGTTCAAGGCAACATCTTCAAGTGAAACGTCATGGCCACTCTCCTCTGTCAGGAGCCCACGAAATCGTTCCGTGGCGCTTTAGCGATAAAATCCGCGGCGCAAGCTGCTCCATCAAATCCCGCGGTCCGACCGGCGAGGATCGGACCGGCTACTTTGTCAGCGCACCTTGGGGTGTCAACAGAGGCGGGAAAATAAGACGATCCTTCCCTTTCGGGAGCAATTCTCGATACAAATCGTTTTCACGGAAGGCCGCGGCGTGAAAATCCGTCCGCGCAATTTCGCAAAACTCGTGTCACTCCAGCTTGATGCCTGCCTGCTTCACGACCTTCGTCCACTTCTCAATGTCGGCGCGCAGGAAAGCGTCGAAGTCGGCAGGCGTCATGTACATCGTTTCGGCGCCCTGTTTCTCCCAGAGTCGTCTTCGACCTCGGGCTTGGCGAGCAGCTTGTTGATCTCGGCGTTGAGCAGATCGACGATCGGCTTCGGCGTTCCGGCCGGCACCATGATGCCGGACCAGCCGGTGTGCTCGTAGCCCGGCACGCCGGCCTCCGAGACGGTCGGCACGTCGGGAAAGCCCGCGCGCGCGCTTCGCGCCGGTCGTGCCCAGCGCCCGCACCTGTCCCGCCAGTCACATTGGGCCCGACGGAGGGAATCTCGTCGAACATCATATGCACATGCCCGCCGATGATGTCGTTGCGCGCTCCGGTCGAGCCCTTGTAGGCGACATGGAGCATGTCGGTTCCGGTCATCAGCTTGAACAGCTCGCCGCCCATGTGCTTGTTCGAGCCCGGGCCGGACGAGGCATAGGTGAGGCTGCCGGGCTTGGATTTGGCGAGCGCGATGAACTCCTTCACGGTTTTCGCCGGCACCGAAGGGTGCACCACCATCAGCGCGTCGTAGGAGAAGGCCGGCGCCACTGCGACGAAGTCGCGCATCAACTGGTATGGCTTGTTGGGCTGCAGGATTTCCAGATTGATGTGCGGCGAGGCGACGACCAGCAGCGTGTAGCCGTCCGGCGCGCGACTTCGCCGCCTCGACAGTGCCGATGAGACCGGCGGCGCCCGGGCGATTCTCGACGAAGAACGACTGCTTGAGCTGTTCGCCCAGCGCCTGCGCGAGCCAGCGGCCCACCAGGTCGGTGGGGCCGACCGGCGCCCAGCGGCACGATCAGGCGGACCGGTCTTGCGGGATACTCCTGCGCCCGCACATCGAGCGGTGGCAGCGCCAAGCCAGTGGCGACCAGACAAGCCAATGAAACCGCACGCAGCATGACGACCCTCCCAGGCACGATGTGCTCTACTTCCGCTTCGCTTCGGTTTGGCGGTCTTCTTCGCCACTTTCTTACGCGCCGCGGCCGGCCTTCAGCTTGCCCTTCGCCTTCTTCACCTTGCCGGACGTCATGGTCCAGCCTTTCCAGTTGATGTCGAAGATGATGCCGTTCGGGTCGCGGAACTTGCGTTCGAAGTCGTCGTCGTCCGGATCGCCAAGATCGAAGAAGAACTTGCCGCCGGCCTTCTCGATCTGTTTCTGCTGCTTTTCCAGGTCGTCGCACTGGAATCCGAAGTGGTGGATGCCGACGAACTCGTTGGGTTCTTCAGGCCGGAGCCGACCTCGCTCTTGTATTGCAGCAGCGCGAGATTGATCTCGCCGTCGCTCATGTAGACGCGGAAGGCGGTCGGGCCTTCCGACTTCGGCGAGCGCTTGAGGCCGAGAGCCTTCTCGTAGAAGTCAGCGGTCGCGTCGATGTCCTTCACCGATAGTGCGATGTGCCTGATCCGTGCCGGCATGGTTTGCCTCGTGGTTGAGATAGGTCCGACTTTAGAGGTTGATCGGTGCGAGCGAAAGCGGTGGCAAGGGCGGCAATGGGCTCCCTCTCCCGCTTCAGCGAGGAAAGGTGACGGAGCAGACGATGTGCCGCGCTGCCGCCGCTTCCGGATTCGCCGTTGCCGGTGCTAGCTTTGACGCTGAATTGAGGGACAAGTCATGGTTCGATGCAAAATACTGGCGATGGCCTTGTTAGGCGCGGTCTGTGCCGCGCCTGCGGGCGCGCAGACCTATCCGAACCGGGTGATCCATCTGGTGGCCGGCAATCCGCCCGGCGGCGCCACCGACATGATCGCGCGGATCATCGGCACGCCGCTCGGCGAGCGGCTCGGCCATAACATCGTGATCGACCATCGGCCCGGCGCCAACGGCAATATTTCGGCGGAGGTGGTCGCCGCGGCAAAGCCCGACGGCTACACGCTGCTGTACGCCAACAACAGCACGGTGGTGATCAATCCGCACATCTACACCAAGTGGAAGCTGAAGCCGCTCGAGGACCTGGTTCCCGTCGTCACCACGATCACCAATCAGCTCGTGCTGGCGGCCAATCCTTCGGTCGTGCCGGCCAACGATCTGCGCGGCTTCGTCGAGTTCATGAAGGGCAAGTCGCTGTTTTATGCCTCGATCGGCAACGGCAGCCAGCACCATCTCGGGATGGAGATGCTTAAGCAGAAGATCAGGCATGGACCTGACGCACGTTCCCTACAAAGGCGGCGGTCCGGCCTCGATCTCCGTGATCGCCGGCGAGAACGCCGTCATGTTTGGCGGCACTTCGGTGGTGCAGCACATCACCTCCGGCAAGCTCAAGCCGATCGCCGTCAGCGGAAAGCGGGGCTGGGCGACATTGCCGAACGTCGGCGGCATCGATGAGGTCTATCCCGGTTATTCCCTGCTGCTCTGGCACGGCATTTTCGCGCCGAAGAACACGCCGCAGCCGATTCTCGACAAGCTGCGCACGGAGATCAACGCGGTGCTGGCGATGCCGAAGGTGAAGGAACAGCTCATCACCAGCGGGGCCGGCGAGCCGTACATCACTACTCCGCAGGAGTTCGCTACGCTGTTGCGCGCGGACTACGACGCCTACGGCAAGGTGATCAAGGAGCTGGGCTTCAAGGTGGATTGATACGACATTTACTTCCGCAACCCAGCGGCCATCGCGACGTCGGCCCACTTCTTCATTTCGCCGGCGATGTGACGGCCGAAATCCTCCGGGCTGCCGCCGATCGTCTCGAAGCCCTGCGTTTGCAGCGCGGTCTCGACCTCTTTGACGCGCAGCGCATCGTTCACCGCTTGCGACAATTGTCAACACGTCTCGCGCGGCGTGCCGGCGGGCGCCAGCAGTCCCATCCAGACCACGGCGTCGTAGCCCGGCAGTCCGGCCTCGATCATGGTCGGCACTTCGGGCGCGACGGCCAGCCGCTTCACCTGCGTCGCCGCCAGCGCCTTGAGCGTGCCGGCCTGCACATGCGGCAGCACGTTGGCGGCTGAGCCGAACATCAGCGGCACGCGGCCGGCGATCACGTCGTTCACGCCCTGGGCGCTGCCGGCGTAGCCCACCGGGACAAGCTTGATGCCCGCCAGGTTGTTGAGCAGCAGGCCGGACAGGTTCGACAGCGTGCCGACGCCGGACATGGCGTAGGTGATGGTGTCGGGCTTCGCTTTCGCCAGCGCGATCAGCTCCGGCACCGAGTTCACGCCAAGCGACGGATGCGCGACGAGCAGCTGCGGCGACGACGCCACCAGCGTGACGGGTGTAAGGTCGTTCGCGAAGTCGAACGGCAGCGGCCCCATCGCCGGGTTGATGGTGTTGGCGATGGTCGCCATGAACAGGGTGGTGCCATCCTTTGCTGCGCGCGTGACGTATTCCGCGCCGAGGTTCGAGCCGGCGCCGGCGCGGTTCTCCACTACGATCTGCTGGCCGAGCGTCTGGCTCATGCGCGCGCCGATCACGCGCGCGGCGATATCGGCGACGGAGCCGGGCCCGAACCCAATCACGATGCGGATCGGGCGGGTGTCCTGCGCGGCGGCTGGGGATGCGGCTAGCAACAGGCCGAGGATTGCAGCGATAAGCGTGCGGCTGTTCATTCTTCGCTTCCTCGTTTGGCACCGTCATTCCGGGGCGCGGGCAAAGCCCGCGAACCCGGAATCCATAACCACCACCGGGAGATGGATTCCGGATCGCCGCTGCGCGGCGTCCGGAATGACGGAGAGATCTAAGCCCGCGCTTCCGCGGCCTGCTTCTTGCGGATGTCCGCCGACCATTCTTCCATCGGCTTCCAGCTCGGATCCTGCTTCACCATCGTCTCGGTGCGCTTGTGAATCTCCGCGGCCGGGAGCGTGAGATCGAGCGGCTCGCCGAACGGCTGCTCGACGTACCACGGCGACGACACATAGACCTCGAGGCGGTTGCCCTCCGGATCGGCGAAATACACGCTCCACGCGTTGCCGTGGTCGCGCGGCTCCATCTTCGCGACGTTCTCCTTGCGCAGGAATTCGTACCAGCGCTTGAGGTCGTCGAGGTTCTCGACCTTGAATGAAATCTGATTGATGGTGGAGAAGGCCGCGTCCTTCGGCCGCCCGCCCGCGATGACGAGCTGATGATGCTCGTCAGCGTTGCCGCTGAGGAACGCGATGTCGAAGCCGCGCGATGAATGGCCCCAGTCGGTGACCGTGAGCCCGAACACCCGCGTGTAAAAGTCGACCATCTTGCTCAGGTCGGTGGCGTAGATGCCGATGTGGCAGAGCTTCGGCGTCGGCAAAGCGGTCATGGCGGCCTCCCATATTTCCAGTTGGCCAAATCTGGCACTTACCTAAGTCTGGCACGCGCAAATGACGGCCTGCAAACTCCCGCTTGACAGGCGCAATCGGCTATTGTATTTAACCTATTAGTTAATTAGCGAGTTGGTGAAATAGGACCTCGAAACACCCCGGAAATACTGAACAATCGCCATGCCGACCGACCACCTCAGCACCATGTTTTCGGCTCTCGCCGACCCGACCCGCCGGGCCATCCTGGCGCGGCTGGCACTCGGCGAAACCTCGGTGACCGAACTCGCCAAGCCGTTCGACATCAGCGGCCCGGCGATCTCCAAGCATCTCAAGGTGCTGGAGGGCGCTGGGCTGATCATCTCGCAGCCGCGAGGCGCAGTGGCGGCCCTGCAAGCTGGAGCCCAAGGCGCTGAAGGGCGTCGACGACTGGCTGGAGCGCTATCGACGCCTCTGGGAACAGCGGCTCGACCGCCTGGAGGATTATCTGCGCGAGCTGCAGGCCAAGGACAAGACGGAGAAGAAACGTGGCCGCAAGAGATAGCATCGATCTCGAACGCGCGCCGAACGCGATCGTCGCCATGCGCGAGCTCGACGCACCGCGCGACCTGGTGTGGCGGGTGTGGAGCGACCCCAAGCATCTGGCGCAGTGGTGGGGCCCCGACGGCTTCACCACCACGACTAGCGCCTTCGATATGCGCGAGGGCGGCGTGTGGCGGTTCGTCATGCACGGGCCGGACGGCCGCGACTACGACAACCGCATCACCTTCGACGTCATCGAGAAGCCGGCGCGGCTGGTCTATCACCACGGCGGCGGCGACGACGTCGAGCCGGTGCAGTTTCGCACTACGGTCACATTCGAGGATTTGGCTGGCACCAGGACCCGGGTGACGCTGCATGCCGTGTTCCCGTCGGCCGCCGAGCGCGACCGCGTGGTCAGGGAATACGGCGCCGACAAGGGCGCGATGCAGACGCTGGCGCGCCTTGACGATTACGTGGCCCAAATGGCCCGCAAGTGAGCGATGGACCTGCATCATGATTACAAAATATCTCCTCACCAAGCCGGACGACCGCGAACTGACGCTGACGCGCACCTTCGCGGCGCCGCGTCAGCTGGTGTTCGATGCTTTCACCAAGCCGGAGATGCTTAAGCGCTGGATGTTCGGTCCCGCCGACTGGCCGCTGGTGCATTGCGAGATCGATCTGCGGGTCGGCGGCAAGATGCGCTATGTCTGGCGGCACCAGAGCAAGGGCGAATGCGGCCTGAGCGGCGTGTTCCGCGAGGTCGCAGCCCCGGATCGGCTTGTACATACCGAACTGTTTGACGAGGATTCAACCGGCGGAGAAACGCTGGTGACAGTGCTCTTCACGGAGCTCCACGGGCGCACCACGGTCGCGACGACAATTCGTTATTCCTCGCTGGAAGTGCGCGAAGCTACGCTGAAGACCGGCCTGATCGACGGATGGTCGCAGGGTCACGACCGTCTCGACGAATTGCTGGCGTCAATCGACGCCGCCACCGTTTCTTAGTTTCAACGTCGAAGCACAAGGAGAGAAGCATGCAAGTCCAGTCCTATCTGATGTTCAACGGCCGCACCGAAGAGGCGCTCGAGTTCTACAAGAAGGCGATCGGCGCCAAGGTCGAGATGGTGATGCGCTTCAAGGACGCGCCCGAAGGGCAGTGCGCGCCCGGCATGGAGAACAAGGTCATGCACTCGTCGTTCAAGGTCGGCGACACCGTGCTGATGGCGAGCGACGGTATGTGCAACGGCGAACAAGCCGAATTCAAAGGCGTCTCGCTGACGCTCAACCCCACGACCGAAGCCGAGTGCGAGCGCCTGTTCAACGCGCTGGCCGACGGCGGCAAGGTGTTCCAGCCGCTGATCAAGACGTTCTTCTCGCCAAAGTTCGGCGTGGTGACCGACAAGTTCGGCGTGAACTGGATGGTTCTGGTCGATCAACAGACGGCCAGCAAGGCCGCCTGACCGCATTACAGCAGAAGGACAAGAACCATGAGCCAGGCTGCAACCGCCACCAAGGCAAGCCCCGATTTCATCCTCTCGCGCGTGTTCGATGCGCCGCGCGAGCTGGTGTGGAGCTGCTTCACGGAGCCGGAGCGCATGGCGAAATGGTGGGGTCCGAAGGGTGTCACCGCCGGTATCGTAAAACTGGATTTGCGGCCCGGCGGCATGTGCCACTACACCATGACGACGCCGGACGGCACGGTGATGTGGGGCAAGTCGGTGTACCGCGAGATCGTGTCGCCCGAACGCTTGGTCTTTATCAATTCGTTTTCGGATGAGAACGCTGGCGTAACGCGGCATCCGTTCGGGCCAAGCTGGCCACTGGAGATGTTCACAGTCCTTACCTTCGAGGAGCTGTCCGGCAGCAAGACCAAGCTCACCATCCGCTGGTCGCCACACAATCCGACCGCCGAGGAGCAACAGACCTTCGATGCCGGCCACGACAGCATGCGCATGGGCTGGACCGGTTCGCTCGATCAGCTCGAGGCTTACCTGGCGCAGTCGCGCTGAGCGCAGCAAACGGGAGAATGCGATGTTCAAAAGAATTCTGAAGTGGGGCGCACTCGCGCTCGGCGTCTTTGTCGCTGGCGTGCTGGCCCTGGCCTTCACCAAGCCGGATGAGTTCCGGGTGCAGCGCTCGATTACCGTGAACGCGCCGCAGCCGGTCGTGTTCGAGCTGGTCAACGACTACCGCAACTGGGGCGCCTGGTCGCCGTGGGAGAAAAAGGACCCCGCGATGAAGCGCAGCTACAGCGGCCCGTCGAGCGGCAAGGGCGCGTTCTATGCCTGGGACGGCAACGGCGAGGTCGGCAAGGGCAGCATGCTGATCACCGAGGCGACGCCGTCGCAGGTGTCGCTGAATCTGGACTTCGAGAAGCCGTTCGAGGGCCACAACAAGGTGGTGTTCGCGATGGAGTCGAAGGGCCTCACCACCGACGTGACCTGGAGCATGGCTGGGCCATCGCCCTTGATCACCAAGGTGATCCAGGTGTTCTGCAACATGGACACCATGATCGGCGCGGAGTTCGAGAAGGGCCTCGCCGCCATGAAGGTCGAGGCGGAGAAGAGAGCTGCCGCAAAGCAGGCCAAGGTGCAGTGATGAGCGCTGACGCCCTTCCCGAGGTGATGATCAAGCGCACGTTCAACGCGCCGCGCGCCAAGGTCTTCAGGGCGTGGGTTGATTCGAAGCAGATGGCGCAATGGTTTGGCCCGAAGGGCTTCGACAATCCGGTCTGCGAGCTCGACGTGCGGCCGGGCGGCAAGCTCAAGATTCAGATGCGCGGTCCCGACGGCACCATCTATCCCTGCCATGGGACCTTTCACGAGATCGTGGAGCCGGAACGGCTGGTGTTCACGTCACAGGCGATCGATGACGACGGCACGGTGCTGATCGAAGCGATCAATACGGTCACGTTTGCGGACGTGGGCGACAAGACGGCGCTGACGTTGCACGCGCGCGTGGTAAAAGTCACCGGCCTCGGCGCCCAGTACGTCAAGGGCATGAATCAGGGCTGGGGCCAGAGCTTGGACAAGCTCGAGGCGCTGCTCTAGATCACGCGCCAGACCAGCCAGCCGAGCAACAACGCGATCGCCCAGAGCGCGGCCGCGGTCCAGCGGTTGCGCTTCTGTTCCGCGGCGCCGATCGCGGCGACGGTTTCCGGCGCCAGCACCAGGCCGTCGCGAGTGATGGCGTCGAGATGCTCCATCATCGCTGCGCCGCGCGACATCAGGCCCGGCACGCCGGACAGCACGCGGCCGACTTCGACCGCGCCTTCGGCTGCATCCTCGATGCGGCCCGCGGGGCCGAGATGGCGCTCGACCCATTCGCGCACGACCGGCTCGGCCACGGTCCACATGTCGAGCTTGGGGTCGAGCGCGCGCGCCACGCCTTCGACCACCACCATGGTCTTCTGCAGCAGCAGCAGCTCCGGCCGCGTCCGCATGTCGAACATTCCGGTGACCTCGAACAGCAGCATCAAGAGCTTCGCCATCGAGATCTCGTCGGCAGCGCGGTTGTGGATCGGCTCGCCGATCGCGCGGATCGCCTGGGCGAACGCCTCGACGGAATGGTGCGCCGGGACGTAGCCGGCCTCGAAATGCACCTCGGCGGTGCGCTGATAATTTCGGGTGATGAAGCCGTACAGGATTTCGGCGAGGAAGCGGCGCTCCTTCGGGCCGAGCCGGCCCATGATGCCGAAATCGACAAACACCAGCTTGGCCTCGTCATCGACGAAAAGATTGCCGGGATGCATGTCGGCGTGGAAGAAGCCATCGCGCAAGGCGTGGCGCAGAAAGGTCTGGATCACCGCGCGGGCGAGGTGCTTGAGGTCGAAGCCCTTGGCTTCGAGCTTGGCGCGGTCGTGCAGTGGCGTGCCGTCGATCCAATCGAGCGTCAGCACGTCCCTGGCGGTGCGGTCCCAGTCGACGGCAGGCACGCGGAAGTCGGGATCGGTCTTGGTGTTCTCGGCCATCTCGGACAGCGCGGCGGCCTCTAACCGCAGGTCCATCTCGATCCAGACCGAGCGGCGCAGCGTCGCGACGGTTTCCATCAGGCGCAGTCTGCGCGCCTCGGACGATAGTGCCTCGGCCCGCCGCGCGGCGAACGAGAAGGCGTCGAGATCGACCCGGAAGCGCTGCTCGATGTTGGGACGGAGCACCTTGACGGCGACCGACTTGCGGCCGGCCGGCGTGTCGACCTCGGCACGATGCACCTGGGCAATCGACGCCGCGGCGACCGCCGGGCCGAACTCGGCGAAGGCTTCGCCGAGCGGCTTGCCGAGCGCCGCGGCGACCACCGCCTCGGCCTCCCGGCGCGGGAACGGTGCCATCTTGTCCTGCAGGCTTTCGAGATCGCGCGCGAGCGCGGTGCCGACCACGTCCGGCCGCGTCGCCAGGAACTGACCGAGCTTTACGTAAGTGGGCCCGAGCTTGGTCAGCGCGGCGGCGAGCCGGTTACCGGCGCCGGCGCTGGTCGGCCGCTCGATCAGCCGCGCCAGCTTCAGCGCGGTGCGCGCCGGCAGCGGCAACGGCGCCGGGTCGACCAGCGCGAACACGCCCTCGCGCGCCAGCACGAAGCCGGCGCGGGCGAGACGGGTGAGGTGGGCGACGGCGGAGATCACAGCGGTTCGCTACAACCGCCAGCCGGAGTGGATGGCAACCACGCCGCCGGTCAGCGGCTGGTGCGACACGCGGCGGAAGGAGGCCGCGCGCATCATTTCGGCGAATGCGGCGGGCTTCGGAAACTTGCGGATCGAACTCGACCAGATAGCGATAGGCCTCGGCGTCGCCGGTCACCGCCCGGCCGATCGCCGGAATGACGTTGAACGAATAAAGCTCGTAGGCCCGGTCGAGCCCCGGCACGTCGACGTTGGAAAATTCGAGACACAGGAAGCGCCCGCCGATCCGCAGCACGCGGTACGCTTCGGCCAGCGCGGCGTCGATGCACGGCACGTTGCGGATGCCGAACGCGATGGTGACGGCGTCGAACGCGCGGTCGGGCAGCGGCAGCTTTTCCGCGTTGCCTTCGATGAAGGTCACGTCGAGCCCTTGCTCATCGGCGCGCGACCGGCCGACCGCAAGCATCTCGGTGTTGATGTCGGCGACGGTGACCTGCGTGCCCGTGCCGCCCGCCCTGGCAACGCGGAACGCCACGTCGCCTGTGCCGCCGGCGAGGTCGAGCAGCGCGAACGGCCGTTGGCCTTTCGGCGGGTTGACGGTGGCGACCAGCACGTCCTTCCAGGCGCGGTGCAGGCCGCCCGACATCAGGTCGTTCATCAGGTCGTAGCGCTTGGCCACGCTGTCGAACACGCCGTCGACCATCGCCTGCTTGGCGGCGAGCGGCACCCGGCGGAAGCCGAAATCGGCCTGTTTTCCAACACGTTCGGTCATAATGGGCCTGTCAGAGCGACGATAGCGCGCTGGCGCCTGCGGCGCTACAACGGCGCTCACGAGAGTTAACCCGCATGCCCGAGCTTCCTGAAGTCGAAACCGTTCGCCGGGGGCTTGCGCCCGTGATGGAGGGGGCGCGCTTCGACAAGGTGCAGGCCAATCGCGGCGACCTGCGCTGGCCGCTCCAGAAGGATTTTGCGAAACGCATCGAGGGCACGACCGTCACCGGCATGGGGCGGCGCGCAAAGTATCTGCTCGCCGATCTGTCATCCGGCGACGTGCTGGTGATGCATCTCGGCATGTCGGGCTCGTTCCGCGTCACTCAGAATGGCGCCGCCGCGACGCCGGGCAGCTACTATCACGAGCGCAGTAAGCAGAATACGCACGACCATGTGGTGTTCCACATGTCGTCGGGCGCGGTGGTGAGCTTTAACGATCCGCGCCGGTTCGGTTCGATGAAGCTGGTTGCGCGCGGCGAGCTTGACCAGGAGCCGCTCCTGCGCTGGCTCGGGCCGGAGCCGCTCGGCAACGAATTCGATGCCGCGATGTTGGCCGTCGCATGTCAGGGCAAGAACACGAGTCTGAAGGCCGCGTTGCTCGACCAGACGGTGGTGGCAGGACTTGGCAACATTTACGTCTGCGAGGCGCTCAATCTTTCGCGGCTGTCGCCGCGCCGCGTCGCCTCCACGCTGGCGATGCGCTCCGGCGCGCCGCACGAGCGCACGGCATTGCTGGTCGATTCAATCAAGTCGGTGCTTAACGCCGCGATCAAGGCGGGCGGGTCTTCGTTGCGCGATCACCGGCGGACTTCGGGGGAGCTCGGCACCTTCCAGCACAATTTCCGGGTCTATGACCGCGAAGGCCAGAAGTGCCTGACGCCGGGTTGCAGCGGCATGGTGCGTCGCTTCACGCAGAACGGGCGTTCGACGTTCTGGTGCAGGGTGTGTCAGAAGTAACGGTCAGGTCACAACCTCAATTCCGCCTAATCCGGCGCGATTGATCGCACGCTGCATGAGACCTGACGCTCGCGCGTCGACGATGAACTCGCTCACGAATGCGAGCCGTGCGCTCTGGCCTTTCGCAACCGCGAGCGCGAGAATGTTGGCGCCGTAACTGTCGCTCAGCACGCGCGAGCCCGGCAGTTTCGCGGCGTAGTTGACGAGGCCAGGGCGGATGCCCGCCAGCACATCGGCCCTGTTGGCGCGCAGCAATTCGAATGCGGCGTCGGGCACGTCCGCATAGATGCGTTCGGCATTCTTTGTCTTCAACGCGGAGTCCATCGCGTGGCCTCGCACAATCGCGATGCGAATGCCAGTTCGATCCGCGTCGGCAATTGTTTGAACAGAGCAGCCCTGAGGCACGACAAAGCTGAAATCCGCCTTCATGTACGGCGGCGTAAAATCGACTTGCGCCGCGCGCGCCGGATCGAGGCCGAGCGTTGCAACATCGATCTGGCCGGCCGCGAGCGCCTGTACCACACCCGGTGGATTCGGATATTCGCACAGTTCCAGCGCAACGCCGATCCGTGCCGCCAAAGCGTTCGCGATCTCGACGCCGATGCCGTGCAGTTCGCCGTTTGCCGCTTTGCTGTAGAAGAACGACGGGAACAGCCCGAACCGCACGCGGCCGGCACGCCGGAGATCGGCAACGCGCGGATCTTCACCCTTTTTCATTGGCGCATGATCTTTTTGGACCTACCTTCGCCCGCCGAAGCATCAGTCCAAAATGATGCTTCGTACCAGGGCTTCGCGCAGGCGGGAAACCGGCCGCCACTTTTCCGGACCATGCGCTAGCTCGCCGGCTTCATCGCCTTAACGATCGGGCTCCAGCGCTTGATCTCGTCGCCGACGAAGGCGCGGAATTGCTCCGGCGTCAGCGGCCGAACCTCGACCACTTCGCTCGCGAGGCGTTTCTGCACCTCGGGCGATTGTAGGCCGGTGACGAGGGCGCGGTTGAGCTTGTCGACGATGTCCTGCGGCAGCTTGGGAGGGCCAGACAATGAGAACCAGGTCGCGGCGGTCAGATCATCGTAGCCCAGCTCCTTGAAGGTTGAGACATTGGGAAATTCCGGCTGGCGCGCGACCGACGACACCGCCAGCGCCTGCACCTTGCCGGCGCGGATCTGCTGGATCGAGGCCGACCACGACATCACGCCGAGCGGCACGTGGCCGGCGATCAGATCGACCATCGCCGGACCTGCGCCCTTGTAGGGGATGTGCTCGAGCTTCACGCCCTCCTTGCGCGCGAGATAGTCACCGAACAGGTGCGCGTGGGTGCCGGCGCCGGGCGACACGTAGCCCAGGCCCTTGTCGCTCTTCTTCGCCAGCGCGATGAAATCCTTGTAGTTGGATGCGCCGAGCGAGGGATTGGCGATCACGGTGAGCGGCACGCCGCCGAGATAGGCGATATGCGTGAAGTCGCGCATCGGATCGAACGGCGGATTGCTGCTAGCGGCCGGCGCCACCACCAGTGTCGGGATGCCGGAAATCAGCAGCGTGTAGCCGTCGGGATCGGCCTGTGCGACCGCCGCCGAGCCCGTGAGGCCGCCGGCGCCGCCGCGGTTCTCGATCACGAACTGCTGGCCAAGCTCCTTGCTGAGATGCTCCGCCGCGATACGGCCGAACAGGTCTGCGGTGCCGCCCGGCGCAAACGGCACGATGATCTTCACCGGCCGCGACGGCCAGGACTGCGCCTGCGCCGTGGCAGGCAAGAGCAGCGCGGCGAGCAGCGATGCCAGCAAGATTGGCTTACGCAGGATGGGGAATTTCATGAGGCGGTTCCTGAGATGCTTCTTGGCGGCGCTTTAGCTTATCGCCGATCCTAGCGCGATGCGGCTGCCGATCCACGCCTTGCAAGCGCATTGCTGCGATGTCGGCGAGGCATTACCTTGGCCGCCAACCGGGACCTAGGACATGACAACCAGCATCCTCGTCGAAACCAAAGGCCGCGTCGGCATCATCCGCTTCAATCGGCCGCAGCAGCTCAACGCGCTCAACGCCGCGCTGGTCCGCGAACTGATCGAGGCGATTGCCCGCTTCGAGGCCGATGCGAATATCGGTTGCATCCTGATCACTGGCTCGGAGAAGGCGTTCGCCGCCGGCGCCGACATCAAGGAGATGGTCGACAAGGAGCACATGGACGCGTTCCTCAACAATTTCGGTGCCAACGAGGACGCCATTGCGCGCGCCCGCAAGCCGGTGGTCGCGGCGGTGGCAGGCTTCGCGCTCGGCGGCGGCTGCGAATTCGCCATGCAGTGCGACATCGTGATCGCCGCCGACAACGCCAAGTTCGGCCAGCCGGAGATCAAGCTCGGCGTCATACCGGGTTACGGCGGTACGCAGCGGCTCACGCACGCGGTCGGCAAGGCCAAGGCGATGGACTTGATCCTAACCGGGCGCATGATGGACGCGGCGGAGGCCGAGCGCTCGGGCTTGGTGGCCCGCGTCGTGCCGGTGGCGAGCCTGATCGACGAGGCGATGAAGGTGGCGGAGACCATCGCGTCGATGAGCTTGCCTTCGGTGCTTTCGGCCAAGGAGGCGGTGAACCGCGCGTTCGAGACGTCGCTCGCGGAGGGCGTTCTGTTCGAGCGCCGCGTATTCCACGCGCTGTTCGCGACGAAGGATCGGAAGGAAGGCATGGCGGCGTTTGTCGAGAAGCGGCCGGCGAAGTTTGAGAATAAGTGAAGCCTATTTCCTTACGCAGATCACCCGCACCACCGACGCCTTGATGTCGGCGCCCGGCTGGCTCGATGACGGCGCGAGGTAATTCGCTTCGAGGAAGCTGATCACGCGCTCCAGCGGGATGACCGCGGCTTGCGGCGCCTGCGCGGGACCTGCAACGACCGGCGTTTTGAGCACCACCATGCCGTAAGGCCGGCCATTTGGATCGATGGCCGCTGCGCCGGAGAAGCCCGCCGCCAGCGCGGTGTCGAGCGGGCGGGGATCGCCGGCGGTGGCGAGTTTCGCGGCGACATTGGACACTGCCGCGCCGCCGCCCTGCGACTGCGGGTCGGCGATGCCGAGCAGCGTGACCGTCTCGCCACGCGGCGCGGCACCGAGCACTCCAAGCGGCACCAGGTCGCGCGCGCCGTGGACGCGCAGCAAGGCAAGCTCGCTCGACTGGTCTTCGGCGAGCCGCTCGGCGTGGCCGACGCCGGGAATTGTGATGACCTGGCAGCCGTCGATGGCCTGCTTGTCGGCGATGACGTGGCCGTCGCTGCTCACGACCAGGCCGGTGCTATACTCGACCTTGCGCCGCGACGGCACGCCTTCCTGCAACGCGCCGAGCTGCGCGAACGGCGCGAACGCGCTCGACATCGCTACCACGATTGGACCCATGGTGCCTTCCTCCGCCTGATCGTAGAGGATGGTGATGCCGCGCACTTCGTTGTCCTGCGCAGACGCGCGCACGTAAAAGTTCTTCAGGCCCTGCATGCCCGAAATGACGAAGAACTCCGGACGCAGCACGTTGTAGCTCGGTCGGCGGTCGAATGGCTCGCGGCGCTGACGCTCGTAGGCGGCTTCGAGCCGCATGTTGGGAATGCGGAAGGTCTCGATCTGGAATTGCCCTTGTTGGGAGCTCCATCGCGTGCCGGAGGCGCCGCGCGTGGCGAAGGGCACGAGCTTGCCGGGGAGGCCGACGCGCGCGCCGCTGACCGGGTCCTCGACGAGGCGCCAGCCGACCTCGCTCTGCAGCGGCTTGGCCGAAGCGGAGAGGATGGCGCGCTCCTGCGGATTGAGCACGCCGGTGTCCTTCGACTTGTTGCGCTTCTGGAACGCCTTGACCGCCGCGACCAGGCGATCGCTGAACTCGCCGTTGATCAGCCCATTGTAGTCGCCGGTCCAGACCAGGTCGGACTGGATCGAAAGCCGCTCGGTGAATGTGAGGGCCGCGTAGGAGTCCTTGATGCTTGGGGCGGCGGTGGATTGCTCAGGCTTTTCGTCGGGCGCGGTGCCGGCGGTCGCCGGAGCATCGGCGCGCGGCACGGTGGGCTTGGCGGCAGTCTTCGGTTTTGGCTTGGGCTTCGGCTTTGCTGCAGGTTTTTCGGCAGGCTTCGCGGCAGCGGGCTTGGCCGCTGGCTCCGCCGCCTCGCCCAGCGCCCCACCCGTCGCCAAAAGCACAGCCAAAAGCGCGGAAAAAACGCGCAAGACCATCGGAAACTCTGCCACTCGCAGCCCGCAGTTACCCTAGCCGAAACAAGCCGGATGCGCCAATGATGCGCTATGGACCTCGGCCCCGACGAGATCGAGCGCTATGCCCGGCACATCGTGTTGCGCGAGGTCGGCGGCCCCGGCCAGACCAAGCTCAAGCAGGCGCGGGTGCTCGTGGTGGGCGCCGGCGGGCTCGGCGCGCCGCTGCTGCTCTATCTTGCGGCCGCCGGCGTTGGCACGCTCGGTGTGGTCGACGATGATATTGTGACGCTGTCCAACCTGCAGCGCCAGGTGATCCACGGCACGCCGGACCTGAATGCGTCGAAGGTCGAGAGCGCTGCGTCCGCGATCCGCAAGATCAATCCGCACGTGCGCGTGGTGCCGCATGCCGAGCGGCTGACGGCGAAGAATGCAATGGCGATGGTCGGCGGCTACGACATCGTCGCCGACGGCTCGGATAATTTTGCAACGCGTTATCTTGTCGCCGACGCCTGCTACTTTGCGAAGAAGCCGCTGGTCACCGCGGCCGTCGGCACATTCGACGGCACGCTCACCACCATTCGCGCGCACGAGAGCGGTGCCGATGGAAATCCCAATCCAACTTATCGCTGCCTGTTCCCGGAGCCGCCGCCGCCCGGCACCGTGCCAGCCTGCTCTGAGGCCGGCATCCTCGGTGCGCTGCCCGGCATCCTCGGCTCCATGATGGCGCTCGAAGTGATCCGCGAGATCGTCGGCTTCGGCGAAGGTCTGGTGGGGCGGCTGTTGATGGTCGACGCGCGGGCGATGCGCTTCGAGACCGTCGGCTACGCCTGGGACCCGGCGAACCCGTTGACGGGCCGGAAGCCGATCATCAAGGATCTATCGGTGCACGCCTGAGCGGCGGGCGCGACGCCTCAGTACGAACCGTGGGATGACAGCGGCTCGGCGGTGACCGGGCTCGTCGTGGTCGAACGTCTGGATGCCGCGGCAGGCTTCGCCGCTCTCGCGGTGCGGCTCGAAGCGCGCGCCGGGCCCGCGTTAGCCGCTGGCTCGTTTGTGACGGCCGGCGCCTCGGTGGGGATCGCACGGCCGGTGCCGGTCAGCGCGGCGATCCTGCCCATCGCCTGATCTTGCAGGCGCCCGACCTTCTCGATGTTGAAGTGCGTGACGTCAGTCGCCTTGTCGAGATTAATATTGTTGATCGAGCCGGCGAAGCCAGCGCCCGGAATGGCCTTGGCGCGCCATGCGGCGTTGCTGGTCTGATAGTAGTTCATCACCGAGCGAACGTTGGACGGAATGTGCAGCGGGTCGAGCGTCGGGCCGTACAGCACGAGCAGCGCAACCGGAGCGCCGAGCTTGCGCATCTCCTCGGCCATGAACACGGCGGCGTTCGCGCCGTACGAGTGGCCAACGATGATGATCGGGCCCTTGCCGCTCTTGACGAGGGCGGCAGCTTGGGCTGCGAGCGAATGATATTCGGCGTGACCGTGCGCCGATGCCTGAATGCCTCGCCGTTTGCACTTGTTGACCATCTCGTCCATCCCATACGAGAAGACGTTGATCAGGCCGCGAAGCGCGTAGACGTGGCCGCCGGCGTGAGCGGTGTTGGATGTAATCGACAATGCAACGGAGAACGCGGCGACAAGCCAGCCTTTACGCATCATTCCATTTCAATCCCGTGTGAGCGAAACAATCCCGGCTGGCGGCAATCACAGCATCGATGGCAAAACCCGATCCGGCGGCTTATGGCCGTCCATGAATGTGCGAATGTTTACAATAACCTTTTCGCCCATGTCGATACGGCCCTCGACGGTTGCCGAGCCCATGTGTGGTAAAAGCACCACCTTGCCCTCCCGCGCGAGCCGGGCAAGGCGCGGGTTCACGGCCGGTTCGTGTTCAAAAACGTCGAGTCCCGCCCCGGCCAGCTCCCCGCCGGAAATCATACGGATGAGGGCATTTTCGTCGATGACCTCGCCGCGTGCCGTGTTCACGACATAGGCGTCGGGCCGCATCATTTTTAGGCGGCGCGCGGATAACAGGTGATATGTGGCGGGCGTGTGCGGGCAGTTGATCGATACGATGTCCATGCGTGACAGCATCTGGTCGAGGCTCTCCCAGTACGTCGCCTGCAACTCCTCTTCGATCGCGGCGGCGACCCGGCGGCGGTTGTGATAGTGGATCTGCAGGCCGAACGCGCCGGCGCGCCGCGCTACGGCCTGTCCAATCCGTCCCATGCCGACGATGCCGAGCCGCTTGCCCCAGATGCGGTGACCAAGCATCCAGGTCGGCGACCAGCCCTTCCACTCGGTGTCGCCGGTCAGTGTTTGGGCACCTTCAGCGAGGCGGCGCGGCACCGCGAGGATCAGCGCCATGGTCATGTCGGCGGTGTCTTCGGTCAGCACGCCCGGCGTGTTGGTCACGGTGATGCCGCGCGCCACGGCGGCGGCGACGTCGATGTTGTCGACGCCGTTGCCGAAATTGGCGATCAGCTTGAGCCGGGTCCCGGCCTCCTTGAGCACCGTGCCATCGATCCGGTCGGTGACGGTCGGCACCAGCACGTCGGCGGTGCGCATCGCCTCGGCGAGCTGGGCCTGACTCATCGGCTGGTCGTCGTCATTGAGCCTGGTCTCGAACAGCTCCCGCATGCGCGTTTCGACGCGCTCCGGCAGCTTGCGCGTGACGATGACCAGCGGTTTCTTGGATTTCGGCATGCCTTCTTGCTCTCGGAGCCGGCCGGTAGCCCGTTCAAAACTCGTTAACCGGGCTGGGCGACACTCCCAATCGCCCATGGGATGGGTGGGGGGTCAGCTTCTCTCTACCAGAAGGGCGTTTCAACACAAAGCGCCCATGCTGCGGCCGTTCCGGCCAAGTTTTTCCGATTGCGTAGCGCATGAAACAAACTGCCCGGTGCCTGTCTGCCATGCTGATTGCGGCATCCGCCGGTATTGGGGCGGCGCGCGCCGATGCGCGGACCGATGTGACCGGGTCCATCACGGGGTCGGCGAGCGGGCTGCCGGTGCCGCGCTTCGTCAGCCTGAAGGCCGACAAGGTCAACATGCACATCGGCCCGGCCAAGCACTACGAAGTCAAATGGCTTTACCAGCGCGCCGGCCTGCCGGTCGAGATCACCGCCGAGTTCGAGAACTGGCGCCGCATCCGCGACTTGGATGGAACGGAGGGCTGGGTGTATCACTCGCTGCTGTCGGGACGCCGCACCGGGGTGGTGACCGCGAAATCGAAGGAAGACCTGATCTCGCTCTACGACAAGCCCGATGCCAAGGGCTCGGTGACGGCGCAGCTCCAGCCTGGCGTGCTCGGCTCGGTGAAGCGCTGCAACGCGGCCTGGTGCCGCGTGACCGGGCAGGGGTTCGACGGCTGGGTCCCGCAGGAGCGTCTGTGGGGCGTCTATCCGAACGAGAAGGTGGATTGAGCGGGCCGCCGCGCGCTGGCGCGGCATCCGCCTCTCATTTATAGCATTCAGCCGACATCAAACGGCTGATCCATGCACGCTGAAATCCGACATTGCCTCGCGACGGTGCGCGACGTGTTCCCGGAATTCTTTTCCGGTGTGTCGGTGCTCGAGATCGGCTCGGCGGATATCAACGGATCGGTACGCGGCTATTTTCAGTCGGCCGATTACGTGGGCGTGGACCTGATGCCCGGACCGGGCGTCGACGTTGTGGGACAAGGCGAGGAGGTTCGCCTCAACCGCGAGTTCGACGTTGCGGTTTCGACGGAATGCCTCGAGCACAATCCAAAATATTTCGAGACGTTCGAGAACATGGCGCGCCACGTGCGGCCCGGCGGCTTGGTGCTGTTCACCTGCGCGACGACCGGGCGGCCCGAGCATGGCACCGAGCGATCCGATCCCGGCGATTCACCGGGGACCCTGGTGAAGGGCTGGAACTACTACAAAAATGTTGAGGCGGACGACTTCAGCGCGTTCCCCTTTGACAGTGTGTTCCAGAGCTTCCGATTCTACGTCAATCGGATCTCCTGCGACCTCTATTTCGTCGGGTTGAAAAAGCCGTTCGACGGTGCGAGAGCGCACGACGGCCTCGAGCGTATCGCCACCACCCTCAACGTCGATGAAAGCAACCGGCTGACCATGCAGCTTGCGTCGATGCTGAAGGAGATCGAGCAACTCAACAAAAACGGCGGCGATCCGGCGCGCCTCGCGGTGGAGATCGACAAGGCGCAGCAGAAGCTCAAGCAGACGCAGGACGCGCTGATGGGCGCCCACAATCAGCTTTACGGTGTCGAGAACTCCAAGACTTTCCGGCTTGCTAGCCTGCTGCCGAGCCTGCGCAAGCGCATCGCGCGCGTGCGCCGGATCGTCGACGGAATCTAGCCTTCAATCGCTCTTGATGTTGGCGGCCTTGATGACCGGCCCCCACAGCTCGACCTCGGCTTTCGCTTCCGCCGCGAGCTGCTCGGGCGTCGAGCTCGACGCTTCAATGCCGAGCGGCGCGAGCTTCGCCTTGATTTCGGGCTCGGTCAGCATCTTGACCATGTCGGCGTTGATCCTCCGGATGATCTCCGGCGGCGTCTTCAGCGGCATGAACAAGCCGTACCAGGACGAGATGTCGAAACCGGGTACGCCGGATTCCTGCATGGTCGGGAATTCCGGCGCGAGCGTGGAGCGCTTGGCCGACGTCACCGCGAGGCCACGGACGTTGCCGCTGCGTGCATGCTGCAGCAGCGAGCCGGTGGTGTTGACCATCGCATCGATGCGGTTCGCCATCAGGTCGTTCATCGCGCCGGCGGCCACGCCGCGATAAGCCACATGGGTCATGTCGAAGTTGCCGCGCGTCTTCAGGTATTCGGCGGTCAGATGCGATGGCGTGCCGATGCCGGGCGACGCGAAGGTCACCTTGCCGGGATTGGCTTTCGCGTGCGCGATGAAGTCCGCCATGGTCTTGGCCGGATGATCCTTCGGCGCGACCAGCATGTGGGTGTAAGTGCCGATCCGCGATACCGGAGCGAAGGCATCGGGGTCGTAGCTCAGCTTGGTGAACAGGTCGCGGCTCAAGCCCGGCGCGCGCACCGACATGATGATCGTGTAGCCATCCGCCGGAGAGTTGGCGACATGGTCGAGCGCGAGGTTGCTGCCCGCGCCCGGCTTGTTCTCGACCACGACCTGCTGACCCAGCAACTCCGACAGCCGGGCCGAGATGATGCGCGACACTGCGTCCGCGCCGCCGCCCGGCGGGAAGCCGACGACCATGCGGACGATGCGGTTCGGATAGCCCGCCTGCGCCTTCGCGATGTGCGGCATCGCGGGCATCGCGGCGGCGCCGGCTGCCAGGCGCAGAAAATCGCGGCGTTGAAGTGTCATGGCGTTTCCCCTGTGAACGGTTTTGTTTGAGCTGTTACCCAACGATGGTCGCTTCCATCGTGCCGAAGCCTTCGAATTCGCCGCGCACCGGCTCGTTCAGGGCGACGGGATGGAAGCCAGTGAAGGAGCCGGTCACGATCATCATGCCGGCTTTCAATCCGGTGGTGGTGCGCCGCATGTTGGCGAGCACGACGGCGGGAATCGCCGGGTTGCCGGTCGGATGGCCGCCGATCTTCTCGATGATGATGCGCGCGCCCTGCTTGAGCGACACCTTGGTCTTGGTGAAGTCGAACGTCTGCCAGTCCTTGCGGAATTCGCCAAAAACCATCGCGCCCGCCGCGATGTGGTCGGCGTAGAAGTCGTATGGTGACTTCGCCATCGTGGCGGCGAGATCCTTGAAGCGGCAATCGACCGCCTCGAACGCGGCGCAGGCTTCTAGCGCGTCGAACACCTCCTGCTCAGAGTAGTCCGTGGCGCGCGGCGGCAGGTCGCGCATCAGGCGGAACGAGATTTCGCACTCCATGTATTTACTGGGAACCAGCGCCACCGGGATGCGGGCCGGGCTGGTGAACGCGCGGCCGGCGTGCAGCGTGGTGTAGACCACCTCGGCGCCGGGCTTGGCGGCGATCTTGGTGCCAATGCTGGTTTCGCCGACCAGCCGGTCGACCGCCTCGATAACCGCGCGGCTGTCGGTGAAGTTGGCGGGCTTGAGCCGCGCCGGCAGCGCGTCGAGCCGCTCGCCGGTTCGGCGCGCCAGCACGAACAGCTTTGCGACTTCCTCGATGGCCGCTTGGTCCATAAATCCTCACGCAATCTGAATTTTGTCCCCGTCATCCTGAGGTGCGAGCGTAAGCGAGAGCCGCTTCGCGGCCACCTCAGGATGACGGGTTAGCCTATCGTAACACCGCGATCTGCCGCGGATCGACGGAAATCCCCACCGCCGATCCCACTGCGTGGGTGGCGCCGTCGCGGCGATGCGGCGTGTCGACTGTCATGCGCTGCTCGCCCATCCGCAACTTGTATCGAACCGTGCCACCGAGGAACTCGAAAAACTCCACCGTGGCGGCGGTGCCGATGCCGGCGGGCCCGAGCGTCACGTCCTGCGGCCGGATCGAGATGCAGGCCGGCCCATCCGGCCCACCGATTCCGCCCAGCACCAGCCCGCCACCTTCGAAGTTGCCACCTGCGATGCGCCCGTCGATCAGGTTGGCGGTGCCGAGGAAGGTCGCGACGAACCGATTGGCCGGATGGTCGTAGAGCTCGGTCGGCGCGCCGATCTGCTGGATGCGACCCTGGTCGAGCACCGCGATGCGGTCGGCGACCGCGTTCGCCTCCTCCTGATCGTGGGTGACATAGACCGCAGTGATGCCGAGCTTGCGTTGCAGCATTTTGAGTTCGGAGCGCATCTCGACGCGCAGCTTGGCGTCGAGGTTGGACAGCGGTTCGTCGAGCAGCAGCACCTCCGGCTCGATCACGATGGTGCGGGCGAGCGCGACGCGTTGCTGCTGTCCGCCGGAAAGTTGCGAGGGCCGCCGATCCGCGTAAGCCGTGAGGCCGACCAGTTCCAGCGCGGCGGCGACCTTGCGGGCGATTTCGGCGCGCGAGAGCTTGCGGCGCTCGAGGCCGAACGCGACGTTCTTGGCCACCGTCATATGCGGCCACAGCGCGTAGCTCTGGAACACCATGCCGACGTTGCGGCTCCAGGGCGGCAGGCCGGTCACGTCGCGCTCGCCGATCAGGATGCTGCCGCGGCTCGGCGTGCCGAAGCCGGCGACCAAACGTAACAGCGTGGTCTTGCCGGAGCCGGATGGCCCGAGGAACGCGAAGAATTCGCCGCGTTCGACTTCAAGGCTGATGTCGTCGAGTACGGCGGTCGTGCCGTAGCCAAACGAGACGTGCTGGATGGAAACGCCGCGGGTCATCAGAACAGCTCCCGCGACTTGAGGCCGCGCTCGCGCTCGGCGATCTTGTAGGCGATGTACGTCGCGATCGAGACGACGACAACGGCGATGACGCCAAGCGCCGCACCGGGGCCGCGCCCGGCGGCCGATTGCATGTAGACGTAGATGCCATAGGACAGCGGTGCGTCCGGCGCGCGTGCGACCAGGAGCAATGTCGCGGACAGCTCGACCGCGGCGGTGGCAAAGCTGGTGACGAAGCCGGCCAATAGCCCTCCGGTCATGAGCGGCACCACGATACGCGACAGGACGCGGATTTTGCCCGCGCCGAGGCTTTCGGCGGCTTCCTCCAGGCTGATGTGAAGCTGCTGCAAGGCGGCAGTCGCCGCGGACAGCGCGTAGGGCAGGCGGCGCACCGCATAAGCGATCACCAGCATGAACCAGAAAGTCGCGAGCGACTCTCCGGAAACCGGCAGCTTGACGTCGTAGTAGGTGCGAAGAAGCCCGATGCCGAGGACCAGGCCGGGGATCGCCACTGCCGACATCGCCACTTGCTCGACCAGGCGGCGGCCCGGCAGGCGTGTGCGCAACACGACGTAGGCGAGCGTTGCGCCGAGCACGATGTCGATCAGTCCGGCGAGCGTGCAATAGAGGATGGTGTTGCCGATCATCGGGGCGGCCTCGCGATAGACCGTGACGTAGTGCTGCAGCGTGTAGGCGTCGGGCAGCACCGCAAACGACCACACGGTGGCGATCGAGAGGAGGAATATGCCGATGTGCGGCGACAGCACGATCAGCAGCGTGATGACGACGAATGTCACCGCGATTGCGTTACCGGCGCGGCCGAGCCGGCGGCGCGACAGCCCGCCGCCGCCGCGCTGAGACGTCGCAAAATCGCGGCCGCGCAGCACCAGCGCGGACAGCAACATGGCCCCGAGCGAGCATACGATCATGATCACCGAGATGACGTAGCCCATCGGGTCGGAGACGCCGACGGTTGTGATCTTGAGATACGCCTGCGGCGCCAGCATCGACGTGACGTTGAGCAGAAGCGGCGTCGCGAGATCGTCGAACACCTTGACGAACACCAGCGCCGCGCCAGCCACATAGCCCGGCATCGCCAGCGGAAACACGATGCGCGAAAATAGCGTGAAGCCGCGCGCGCCGAGGTTCTGTGCCGACTCCTCCATGGCGGAATCGATATTGGAGAGCGAGGCCGAAAGGTTGAGGAGGATGAACGGGAAATAGTGCAGCGCCTCGACGAAGATCACGCCGTTGAGGCCTTCCATGAACGGGATGCGAAAGCCGAACCAGTCGTTGAGCAGCAAATTGATCGAGCCGTTGCGGCCGAAGATCAATTGCATCGCCACCGCACCGACGAACGGCGGCATCACCAGCGGCACCACGCCGAGGGTATGGATCAGCGCGGCGCCGCGGAACCGGAAGCGCGCCAGGATGGTGGCGAGCGGCACCGCGATCAGGCTGGCCAGCACGACGGTCATGGTGGCGACGTAGATCGAGTTCCAGAATGCTTCCTGCAGCAGCGAGGTGCGGAAGAAGTCGCCGAAGTGGACAAGACTGAAGCCACCCTCGGGCCCGGTGAAGGCGACCACGATGACGCGGCCGAGCGGCACGATCAGGAAGGCGATCAGGAACAGCGCGACCAGGGCGAGCGCGGCGGCCTGGACCGGGCTGGCGTTGTAGCGGGCGAGCAGGGGAGTGCGGGCTCTCGGACCTGCAATCGCAGTGTCGACCATTGCCACACCCTCGGTGTCATCGCCCGCGAAAGCGGGCGATCCAGTAATCGCGGCTGGATGATTTTAGCGACCGACGATGGTTACTGGATGCCCCGCTTTCGCGGGGCATGACAGCACGGGTGGGGCTGGAGCGAAACCCTGTGTCGCCTACTTCGCGCTCGCTGCCTTCTCCGCCAGCGCTTTCGCCTCGGCATAATTCTTCGAAGCGAACGCATCCCACTTCTGCTCGAACTCGGCTTGGCGGCCGGCGACCTTGGCGCCCGGCTTCACCTCCTGGAACGAGCCGGCGATCGCCTTGTCGCTTGCCTCGTTCGCCGTGATCGGCACCGCGGTCGCGAGCTTGCGCGCCTCGGCGATCAAGCGCTTCGCCTCGGGGCCGCCGCCCGCGCCGATTTTCTTCTCGGCGTCGTGGATCGCCTTCCACGCCGCGTTCAATTCCTTGAGGCGGAAGGTGACCAGCCGGTCGAACAGCGAGTTGACCAGCTCGTAGCGGCCTTCCGACACGTCGGCGTCGAACTTCACCTTGGCGCCGAGGCTCTTGTCGGAGAACGGATTGGGATAGCCGGCCGGCGCCTTGGCGTAGCTCGCGGGCCGCACCGGGAGGCGCTGGATTTTCGGGTCGAGCAGGATCTGCTGGCCTTCCTCCGACAGCAGGAATTCGACGAACGCCTCCGCCGTCTTCTGATTTTTGGCGTTGGCGATGATGCCGACGTTCGCCGGCACGATCGCAGTCACCGACGGATAGACGAACTCGACCGGGAAGCCCGAAGCCTTGGCGGACAGGCCGAAGAAGTCAATCACGATGCCGATGCCGTATTGCCCGCTGTTCACGGCGTCCGGCACGCCGAACGAGCGGTCCGAGACCTGCGCCATGTTGCCCCCGATCTCGAGCAGCAGCGCCCAGCCTTTGTCCCAGCCTTCGCCCTGCAGGATCGTCTCGACGGTGAGATGCGAGGTGCCGGAGCGCGACGGCGCTGAGAAGCCGACGTGGCCGAAGTACACCGGCTTCTTGAGGTCGTCCCACTCCTTCGGCGCCGGCAGATTGTTGGCACGCGTGTAGCGCGTGTTGAACATAATGCCGTAGCCCGACGCGGCGAAACCGATGTAAAAGCCGTCCGGATCGTTGATTGGATAGCTGCCGACCTTGTCGGCGACGCCCTGCGCCTGCGGCTTGTATTTTTGCAGCAGCGAATTCTTCTTCAGCACCTCGAAGGCGTCGGGCGCCGAGGCCCAGAAGATGTCCGGCGGGCTCGACCGCGTCTCGCGGATGAACGCGATCGCCGCGGCGCTGTTGCGGTTCTGCACCTCGACCTTGGTGCCCGGATATTTCTTCTCGAACGCGCTGGCAAACGGAACGGTGAGGTCCTTGGAGAACGATGTGACGATGACGAGCCTGTCGCCGATGCCTTGGGCGGAAGCAGTGCCGGCAATGAGCGCAATGGCGGCGGCGAGCGTCAAGCGGCGGGTGATCGAGGTCATGTCAGCCCTCCCGGCGAATTGTGGCCTCAGTTGATGACAGCCGTGTGCCGGGCGCAAGCGGGCCTCGCGTCGCACAAAGCAAATGGCCGGGCAGTCGGCCCGGCCATCGCGAAATCCAAATGGAGCGGCCTACTTGCCTTTGCGGCGCAGCCTGACGATCACATCGACGCGGGCCACTTCGTAGCCCGGCGGCGCGTCCGGCATCGTGCCCACGATCTTCTCGGCGCCCGGAATGTCGACCAGGGCATTCTCGCCTTCGACGAAGAAGTGATGATGCGAGGTGGTGTTGGTGTCGAAGTAGGTCTTCGAGCCGTCGACCGCGACCTGCCGCAGCAGGCCGACGTCGGTGAATTGATGCAGCGTGTTGTAAACGGTGGCGAGCGACACCGGGACTTTCGCCTTGGTGGCTTCCTCGTAGAGCATTTCGGCGGTCAGGTGGCGGTCGCCCTTGGCGAACAGGATCCAGCCGAGCGCCATGCGCTGACGCGTCGGACGCAGGCCGACGTCACGCAGCATCGACTTGACGTCGTGCCACGGGCAGCCCGTCAAATCGCCGCGATTCAGATTGGCCTGCACTTCATGGGCAGGCTCGATCGCGCTGGAGACAACCATGGTCCGCGTTGGATTCATTTGGCTCACTCAGGGACGTGAAACTCTATCTAGGAATGCTTCTAAACTGTTGCAATTGTAATCATATCTCGGCTGGACGCTTGATGCAACTTTCTCGCAACAACGTCTCAGCACACTCGTGGTGCCCGCGGTTTCGGGGCCTGTTTTTCCGCTCCAGCCGCCTCTATGTTAGCAAATTGCACCATTAGCCACTGCCGCGGCGACCAGGACAGCGATGGATAACAGACCAAGCAAATTCGAATACGAGGACCTGCTGCGCTGCGGCCGCGGCGAACTGTTCCCCGAGGGTCCTCAGTTGCCGCTGCCTCCCATGCTGATGTTCGACCGCATCTCCGAAATTTCGGAAACCGGCGGGCCGAACGGCAAGGGTTTCATCCGCGCGGAACTCGAGCTCAAGCCTGATTTGTGGTTCTTCCCGTGCCACTTCAAGGGCGATCCGGTGATGCCCGGCTGCCTCGGTCTCGATGCGCTCTGGCAGATGCTGGGTTTCTTCCTCGGCTGGCTGGGCTCGCCCGGCAGGGGCCGCGCGCTTGGCATGGGCGAGGTGAAATTCTCCGGTCAGGTGCTGCCGACGATGAAGAGAGTGATTTACGGCATCGACCTGAAGCGGGTGATGCGCTCCAAGCTGGTGCTCGGCATCGCCGACGGCTGGCTCGAGGCGGACGGCTCGGTGATCTATCGCGCCCTTGATCTCAAGGTCGGCCTCTTCAAGGACGCCGAGGCTCCGCAGCCGGCCTCCTAATCCGGCAGGTTGCGGGATTGCTTCAACCGGGCCAAATGTGGCCCAATCGAACGATTGCTGGGGCTTGTGGGGTTTCTGAATTGCTTATGAGGCAGCCATGAGACGAGTCGTCGTCACCGGGATGGGAATCGTCTCATCGATCGGCAACAACACCCAGGAGGTGCTGGCCGGTCTGCGCGAAGCCAAGTCGGGCATCGTGCGCGCCGATGACTACGCCACGCTCGGCTTCCGCTGCCAGGTGCACGGCGCGCCAACGCTCGATCCTGCCGAATCCGTCGATCGCCGTGCGATGCGCTTCCTCGGCCGCGGTGCGGCGTGGAACCACGTCGCCATGGACCAGGCGATCCGCGACGCCGGCTTGCAGGAGAGCGACGTTTCCAACGAGCGCACCGGCATCATCATGGGCTCGGGCGGCCCGTCCACGCGCACCATTTTCGAGGCGGCTGTCACCGCCAAGGAAAAGGGACCGAAGCGCGTCGGGCCGTTTGCCGTGCCGAAGGCGATGTCGTCCACCGCCTCGGCGACGCTGGCGACCTGGTTCAAGATCAAGGGCGTCAACTATTCGATCTCGTCCGCCTGCGCCACGTCGAACCATTGCATCGGCAATGCGATGGAGACCATCCAGTGGGGCAAGCAGGACATGGTGTTCGCCGGCGGCTCCGAGGATCTCGACTGGACCATGTCGGTGCTGTTCGACGCGATGGGCGCAATGTCGTCGAGCTTCAATCAGACGCCGGACAAGGCATCGCGCGCCTATGACAAGGATCGCGATGGCTTCGTGATCGCCGGCGGCGCGGGCGTCCTTGTGCTCGAGGAGTTGGAGCACGCCAAGGCGCGCGGCGCGAAGATTTACGCGGAGGTTGCCGGCTACGGAGCGACCTCGGACGGCCACGACATGGTGGCGCCGTCCGGCGAGGGCGCGGTGCGCTGCATGAAGATGGCGCTGGAGAACGTGCAGGCGCCGGTCGACTACATCAATCCGCACGCCACCTCGACGCCGATTGGCGACATCAAGGAAATCGAGGCGATCCGCGAGGTGTTCGGCGCCAAGTGCCCGCCGATCTCGGCGACCAAGTCGCTGACCGGCCATTCGCTCGGCGCGGCTGGTGCGCAGGAGGCGATCTATTCGCTGCTGATGATGAACAACGGCTTCATCTGCGAGAGCGCCAACATCGAGAATCTCGATCCGGCCATGGAAGGCATGCCGATCGTGCGCGAGCGGGTCGACGACGCCAAGCTCGGTTGCGTGCTGTCGAATTCGTTCGGCTTCGGGGGCACAAATGCCTCCGTCGTCTTCAAGCGATTGGAAGCATGATCCGATGACTCAATTGATGCAAGGCAAGCGCGGCCTGATCATGGGGGTCGCCAACGACCACTCGATCGCCTGGGGCATTGCGCAGGCGCTCGCCGCGCATGGCGCGGAACTGGCCTTCACCTATCAGGGCGAGGCGCTCGGCCGCCGCGTCAAGCCGCTGGCCGATTCCGTCAAAGCGAAGCTTGTGCTGCCGTGCGACGTGGACGACATCGCGTCGGTCGACGGCGTGTTTGCCGAACTGAAGAAGCAGTGGGGCACGATGGACTTCCTGGTCCACGCCATCGGCTTCTCGGACAAGAACGAATTGAAGGGCCGTTACGCCGACACCACGCGTGCGAACTTCGAGCGCACCATGGTGATCTCGTGCTTCTCGTTCACGGAGGCCGCCAAGCGCGCCGCGGAGATGATGCCGAACGGCGGCTCGATGATCACGCTGACCTACAACGGCGGCGACCGCGCGATGCCGAACTACAACGTGATGGGCGTCGCCAAGGCCGGGCTTGAGGCGTCGGTGCGCTATCTCGCGGTCGACTTCGGGCCGCAGAAGATCCGTGTCAACGCCATCTCGGCCGGGCCGATCCGCACCCTCGCTGGCGCCGGCATCAACGACGCGCGCTACATGTTCGCGTTCCAGCAGAAGCATTCGCCGCTCGGCCGCGGCGTGTCGCTGGAAGACCTCGGCGGCTCCGGGCTCTATCTGCTCTCCGACCTTTCCAGCGGCGTGACCGGCGAAATCCATTTCGTCGATTCCGGCTACAACGTCATCGCCATGCCGCAGCCGGACGCGTTGCGCGCCGAGGCGACCGAGAGCAAGGACGCTGCGCAGTAGCGCATTGCTGCTTCGTCATGGCCGGGCTTGTCCCGGCCATCCACGCCTTGCTTTGATACGCAAAAGGCGTGGATGCCCGGCACCATAGGCGAGCGAAGCGACGCCGTCCTTCCGGACGGCTATGGCCGGGCATGACGGCGGAGAGGTCCGGGACATGACCGCCGCTCTGGAGAAGAGCTACGACGGCATCATTCTCGGCGCGGGGCACCATGGACTGGTGCTGGGCTCGTATCTCGCCAAAAGCGGCCTCGATATTCTGCTGGTCGACCGCCGGCTGAAGTACGGCGGCGGGCTGTCGACCGAAGAGGTGACGGCGCCGGGCTTCTATCACAACCTGCATTCCATCAATCACTTCCACATCACCGAGACGCCGTGGTTCAAGGATCTCGGGCTCGCCGACCGCGTCGGCTACATCACGCCGCGCTATGAGCTGGGTCAGCCGCATCTCGACGGCAGCGTGCTGGTGTTCGGCCGCGACCTCGAGGAGACGCTCGCCAACGTGGCGCGCTTCTCCAAGAAGGACGCGCAGACGTTCCGCGACTGGAACCGCAAGGCCGAGGAGATCACCGACAAGATCTTCCTGCCCGAGCGTTATTCGGAGCCGCTGCCGCAGGCCGAGCGCGAGGCGCTGCTGAACAAGAGCGCGATCGGCCGCGACTTCCTCGCCGTCTGCGCACGCCAGCCGTTCGACGTGGTGAAGGAGCTGTTCGAGAACGAGCACGTGCAGCTTCTCTTCCTGTTCAAGGTGTCGCTGTTCGGCACCTGGCTGGTCGACACGCATGTCGAAGACCAGCCCGATGGGCTCGGTGATCCGCGCCTTCGACCTGCAGAGCGGCTACCAGCTCTGCCAGGGCGGCTCGTTCAACCTGGCGCGCGGGCTGATGGAGACGTTCATCGCGGCCGGCGGGCGTTTCGAGCCGCAGGTCGACGTCGAGCGCATCGTCATCGAGGGCGGCAAGGCGACCGGCATCGCGTTGCGCGACGGCCGCACCGTGCGGGCCAGGCAGTTCGTCGCCTGCGACGCTCGACGTGCACCAGACCTTCGACAACCTGATCGGCCGCGAGCAGCTTCCAGCGGCATTCGCGAAAAAGATCGACGATTTCCAGTACACCAAGTGGACGATCTTCGGCCTGCACCTGGCGCTCAACGAGCCGATCAAGCTCAACTCCGAGAAATTCGATCCGAACATCGCCCGCACGCTGAAATGGAGCCTCGGCGCCGAGACGATGGACGACCTGATGGCGGCGCACGCCGATGTGGTGGCGAACCGGGTGCCGGAGATCGTGCAGTTCGGCGCCGGGCCGCTGAGCAGCATCGATCCGACCCAGGCGCCGCCGGGCAAGGCAACCAACTACGCGTGGCACGTCATGCCGCTCAACCCGGACATCGGCGAAAAGGACTACGAGGACTTCAAGCGCGAGTTTGCCGACAGGATCATCGAGAAATGGTCGCGCTACGCGTCCAACATGACGCGAAAGAATATCATCGCGCAGCACGTCTACACCGGCCGCGAATACGTCGCGCAGTTCCCGCAGATGCGCGGCGGCGACATCTTCATGGGCGCGTTCAACGCCGAGCAGGTGATGTACAACCACTTCGGCTACCGCACGCCGGTCGGCCGCCTCTACATGGCGGGCTCGGCGACGCACCCCGGCGGCGCGATCTCCGGCGGCGGCGGCTACATTTCCGCGGGCATCATCGCGCGCGACCTCGGCCTCAGGCCGTGGTGGAAGCCGTGGGATGCGGGCGAGGCGCTGGCAGAAGATTGCGGAGCTGATGGCCGCGGCCGCTACAGCTTGATCTCGCTCTTCAGCTTGTCGCTGTTCTCCAGGCAGTAGTAGCCCGACAGCCTGCGTGATCAGCTTGAGCCGGATCCATTCATTCAGGATGCGGCTGACGTTCTCGCGCGCGATCCCGGCCATGGCGGCCACGTCGCTCTGGCTGATCTTCTGGCGGATGAGGATGCGGCCCTGGCCGACCGGCTGGCCGAACGCCTCGGAAAGATCGAGCAGCGCACGCGCCACGCGCCCCTTCAGCGGCAGGAAGCTTCCGGCCGCGAGCACCTCGTCGGTGTCGCGCAGCCGCGCCGCGAGCAGCCTGACGATGTGTTCGTAGACTTCCGGATGCGCCTTCGCGAAGGTGTCGAATGCCGTGCGGCTGATGAAGTGGAGTTCGGAATCGCGCACCGCCGTGACCGAAGCCGAGCGCGGTCTTGCCATCGATCGTGGACAGTTCACCAACAATCGCGCCCGGACCGAGAATCGCGAGAATGCGCTCGGCGCCCGATGGCCCGATGATGCTGACCTTCAATAGGCCCTGCTCGACCTGGTAGCAGCCGTCGCCGGGATCGCCGGCCAGGAACAGCACCTCGTCCGCCGCGAGCTTGACCGGCTTGGCGTGATCGAACAGCCGTGCCGACAGATGCTCCGGGACGGCCGAAAGCAGATTGGCCGGTGCGGATGCCGCTTTTGTAGGTGGAGGCTTCGCCATGTCCGCCGCGCGCGTGACAACCGGGCGGAACGATAGCGCAAAAGCGTAACCGGCAAGACATGAAAAATAAGCCCGTCCGGGGCGGGGAAGGCCACGAACGGGCTCGGAGTGAAAACAGGAGGAAGGGACGAAAGGTCAGTCAGAACTCGGTCAGACAGGGCGACCCACCAGGGCTGCGCGATAGATGTCGGAGCGGGTCATGCCATCGCGCGGCGAGGTCGGGGCCGGACATCCGCGAATAGGTGCGATAGCGGGCTTCGATTTCCTGGCCTTCACGGGCGCCCGCGCAGAATTCCCAGAAGCTGGCAACGAGGGCGGTGACGATGCCGGAGGCCTTGGAGGTGTCGGAGGCGGTGCGGCTGAGAGCGATGGTCGTCATGGCGGTCCCCATTTCGGTTAAGAGCTCTTCGCTCTTGGATGATTGGAGGTTAGTCGCGCATCGCGGAACAGCGATGTGACCGCCGTCACAGAAATGCGGAATTCATTAACCATTTGATTTATTAGGATAATTGGCAAGAAAAAGGGGCGCTTGAAGCGCCCCTTCGCGGATCATGCCGGTCGAGCCGGCTGAATTGCTGGAAGGCTACGAGCCGGACGCCTCCTGGCGCTGCTCGCCGCCGCCCTTCTTTTCGAGATCCTCGCCGGTCGCCTGATCGACGACCTTCATCGACAGCCGAACCTTGCCGCGCTCGTCGAAGCCGAGCAGCTTGACCTTCACCTTGTCGCCTTCCTTGACGACGTCGGTGGTCTTCTGCACGCGGTTCGCCGCCAGCTGGCTGATGTGGACGAGGCCATCCTTTGCGCCGAAGAAGTTCACGAACGCGCCGAAGTCCATCGTCTTCACGACGGTGCCCTCGTAGATATGGCCGATCTCCGGATCGGAGGCGATCGACTTGATCCAGTTCACCGCCGCGCGGATCAACTCACCGTCGGCCGAGGCCACCTTCACGGTGCCGTCGTCCTCGACGTTGATCTTGGCGCCGGTCTTCTCGACGATCTCGCGGATCACCTTGCCGCCGGTGCCGATCACTTCGCGGATCTTGTCGGTGGCGATCTTGAAGGTCTCGATGCGCGGCGCGTACTCGCCGAGCTCGGCGCGGGCGCTGTTCAGCGCCTTGCCCATCTCGCCGAGGATGTGGAGGCGTCCGCCCTTGGCCTGGTTGAGCGCCACCTTCATGATCTCTTCGGTGATGCCGGCGATCTTGATGTCCATCTGGAGGGCGGTGATGCCCTCTTCGGTGCCGGCCACCTTGAAGTCCATGTCGCCGAGGTGATCCTCGTCACCGAGGATGTCAGACAGCACGGCGAAGCGCTTGTCCTCGAGGATGAGGCCCATGGCGATGCCGGCGGTCGGCCGCTTCAGCGGCACGCCGGCGTCCATCAGCGCGAGCGAAGCGCCGCAGACGGAGGCCATCGACGACGAGCCGTTCGACTCGGTGATCTCCGACACCACGCGGATGGTGTAGGGGAAGTCCTCCTTCGACGGCAGCATCGGACGGATGGCACGCCAGGCCAGTTTGCCGTGGCCGACCTCGCGGCGTCCGGGCGCGCCGATGCGGCCGGTTTCACCGACGGAGAACGGCGGGAAGTTGTAGTGCAGCAGGAACGCTTCCTTGTAGGTCCCGTGCAGCGCGTCGATCCACTGCTCGTCTTCTCCAGTGCCGAGCGTGGTGACCACGATCGCCTGGGTCTCGCCGCGGGTGAACAGCGCCGAGCCGTGGGTGCGAGGCAGGAAGCCGGCCTCGACGACGATCGGGCGGACGGTGACGAGATCGCGGCCGTCGATGCGCTTGCTGGTGTCGAGGATGTTCCAGCGGACGATCTTGCCTTCGAGTTCCTTGAACACGCCGGCGACGGTCTGCATCGGACGCTCGGGATTGTCCTTGCCGTCCGGGAAGAAGTGCTCGATCGCCTTCTTCTTCACCGCGGCGACGGCGTCCTGCCGCTCGGCCTTGCGCGGGATCGAATAGGCCTTGCGCAGGTCCTGCTCGACAATGCCGAGCATCTCCTTCTCGATCGCGGAGGTGTCCGGAAGCGCGAAGTCACGCGGCTCCTTCGCGGCCTTCTCTGCGAGCTGGATGATGGCCTGGATCACCGGCTGGAAGTGCCGGTGACCGAACATCACGGCGCCGAGCATGATCTCCTCGGACAGCTCGTGAGCTTCCGACTCGACCATCAGCACGGCGTCCTGGGTGCCGGCGACGACGAGATCGAGCTTGCTCTCCTTCATCTCGTCGATGGTCGGATTGAGCACGTACTCGTTGTTGGTGAAGCCGACGCGCGCGCCGCCGATCGGGCCCATGAAGGGCGCACCGGAGAGCGTGAGCGCGGCTGACGCGCCGATCATGGCCACGATGTCCGGGTCGTTCTCCTGGTCGTGCGACAGCACGGTGATGATCACCTGGGTGTCGCAGCGCCAGCCGTCGGCGAACAGCGGACGGATCGGACGGTCGATCAGGCGCGAGGTCAGCGTGTCCTTCTCGGTCGGACCGCGCTCGCGCTTGAAGTAGCCGCCGGGAATGCGGCCGGCCGCGTAGTACTTTTCGGTGTAGTTGACGGTGAGCGGCAGGAAGTCGATGCCGGGCTTCGGCGCCTTGGCCGCGACCACGGTGGCGATGACGGTGGTCTCGCCGTAGGTGGCGATCACGGCGCCGTCGGCCTGACGGGCGACCTTGCCGGTTTCCAGAGTTAGCTTGCGGCCACCCCAGTCGAGCTCAACACGATGGATATCGAACATATGGATCGTCTTTCATGGTTTTCGCGAAGGGGCGAATGCCATGAGCAAGACGGCGAGACACTGATCCGCGCGGCTGTCCCGCGAACTGGAAAAGTATCCGGCGATCCTGCCATGGCCTTCGTGCCTCCGGTGAGGCGAACCGGCGCCTATGCGGCCGGTTCAATAATCGGCAGCGCGTATCGCTGCCGGCGGTACAGCGGACGAACAAGCGTCCGCACGAACGCGCGGGAAAATCCCGCGCGGAATTTTTCAGCGTCGAATGCCGAGCTTGTCGATCAGCGTCTTGTAACGCGCTTCATCCTTGCGCCTGATATAATCAAGCAACTGGCGGCGCTGGGACACCATCTTGAGGAGTCCACGCCGTGAGTGATTGTCTTTAACGTGGGCTTTGAAATGCTCGGTCAGGCTGTTGATCCGTTCGCTCAGGATCGCCACCTGGACCTCCGGCGAACCCGTGTCGCCGGCCTTCGTCGCATATGACTTGATGACTTCGGCCTTGCGGCCGGCGTTTAGCGACATCGTCAGTGACCTTTTGTTGGGCAGCGGCTGCCAATGAGCCCGGCCAGGTTGAACACGCGCTTGGGGACGATCTCGCCGCGGTCACATTCGGCCAGGGCCACCAGGCGGCCCGAAACCGTGACGTAAACCGTGCCGCGGAAGATTGGTGCGTCCCGTCCGCGCAACAAAACGGCTTGGCCCCTTTGGAGCCTGGCCGCGTCCCCCCCGCTAACGGCCAGCGCCGGGATGTCGTCCAGCGCGGTCTCAACAGGGAGGAGAGCTTCGGCGAGGTTGCCCTCGCCAGTGGCGGCTCTATGACATAGGGCCGCCAGTTGTTCCAGCGAAATCATGGCGTCTTTTCCGAGCGTTCCGACCCGTTCGCGGCGCAGCGCCCGGATATGGCCATGGCAGCCGAGCGCGCGGCCCATGTCACGGGCGAGCGAGCGCACATAGGTGCCTTTGCCGCATTCGGCGACGAATTCGGTGTGATCGGCATCGGGAACATTAACGACGGCGAGGGAATGGATTTCGACCGGCCGGGCCTGCAATTCGACCGTCTCGCCGTCGCGGGCAAGGTCGTAGGCGCGCTCGCCGGCCACCTTGACGGCGGAGAACTGTGGCGGCACCTGTTCGATGGTGCCGGTGTAGCGCGGCAGCAGCGCCTCGATCGCCTCGCGCGACGGCCGCTGCGCGCTGGTCGCAACGATCTGGCCGTCGGCATCGTCGGTGTCGCGCGCTTCGCCCCAGCGCACCGTGAAACTGTAGGTCTTGCGGCTATCCATCACGAACGGAACCGTCTTGGTCGCCTCGCCGAGCGCGATCGGCAGGCAGCCGGAGGCGAGCGGGTCGAGCGTGCCGGCGTGGCCGGCGCTCTTCGCCTGGAACAGCCGCCGCACCGCGCTCACCGCGTGGGTCGAGGTCATGCCGACCGGCTTGTCGAGCACGACCCAGCCATGCACGTCGCGCTTCACGCGGCGGAATTGCTGCTTGCTTTTCTGCGCCGGTTTCTCCGCTCGATCAGCCATTTGCGAAGCAGAATTGGAAATCGGCGGGCGCGCTTCGTCAGTCATCGCCGCTCTCGCGCTTCAAGTCGCGTTGTACCGCCGGTGTTCGCAAAAGCTTCTCGATCCGTTCCGCTTCGTCGAATCGCTCGTCGGCGCGGAATCGAATCTCAGGAGCAAATTTCAGGTTAACGCGGTGCGCAATCTCGCCGCGCAGGAACCGTTTGTTGCGTTCGAGCGCCTCGAGCACCGCTTCGATGTCGCGGCCGCCGAGCGGCATGACGTAAATGGTGGCAAGCCGCAGATCCGCGGTCATGCGCACCTCGGGCACCGTGATGAGATGTCCTTCGAGCACCGGGTCGTGCACGTCGCCGCGCGTCAGCATCTCGGCGATCGCGTGCCGGATCAGCTCGCCGACGCGCAAGCCGCGCTGCGAGGGCGGGGGCAGAGGAAGCTTCTCGATGACGTTTTCGGGCCATGAAATTTTCTCCGGCGTCATCATCCGCGCAAGCGGATGATCCAGTACACACCGTGCTCACCAGTTCTCGCCGGGCTACTGGATGCCCGCTTCCGCGGGCATGACAGTGGGTGGATGTGGGACGACCGTCTGAGACTTGGACTCAGAGCGAGCGTTGCACGGTCTCCACCCGGTAGCATTCGATGACGTCGCCTTGCCGCATGTCCTGGTAGTTCTCGAAGGCCATGCCGCATTCCATGCCAGCGACCACTTCTCTTGCATCGTCCTTGAAACGCTTGAGCTGCGACAGCTTGCCTTCGTGGATCACGACGTTGTCGCGGATCAGGCGCACGTTGGCGCCGCGCTCGACCTTGCCGTCGGTGACGCGGCAGCCCGCGATCTTGCCGACCTTGGAGACGACGAATATCTCGAGGATCTGCGCGTTGCCCAGCATGGTCTCGCGCCGTTCCGGCGTGAGCAGGCCCGACATCGCCTTTTTCACGTCGTCGACCAGGTCGTAGATGATGTTGTAGTAGCGGATCTCGACGCTGTCGCGCTCCGCCTGCGCGCGCGCTTCCTTGTGGGCGCGCACGTTGAAGCCGATGATCGCGGCGCCCGTCGATTCGGAGAGACCCACGTCGGTTTCGGTGATGCCGCCGACACCGGAGTGGATGACCTGCGCCGCCACCTCGTCGGTGCCGAGCTTGTCCAGCGAGCCAAGGATGGCTTCCACCGAGCCCTGCACGTCGCCCTTGATGATGAGCGGGAAGTCCTTGCGGCCCGCAGTCTTGAGCTGCGACATCATCTGCTCGAGCGAGCCGCGCATGCCGGTCGCGCGCGCAGAGCTCTTTTCGCGCTTCTGACGGACGCGGTAATCGGTGAGTTCGCGGGCGCGGGCCTCGGTCTCGACCACCGCGAGGCGGTCGCCGGCATCCGGCGTCCCGGTGAAGCCCAGAACCTCGACGGGAACGGAGGGCCCCGCGGTGTCGACCGGCTCTCCGGCGTCGCTGACCAGCGCGCGCACGCGGCCCCATTCCGCGCCGGCGACGATGATGTCGCCAACGTGCAGCGTGCCGCGCTGCACCAGCACGGTCGCCACCGGGCCACGGCCGCGGTCCAGCTTGGCTTCGATCACGGTGCCTTCGGCGGCGCGTTCCGGATTGGCCTTGAGGTCAAGAATTTCCGACTGGAGCCCGATCATCTCGAGCAGACGGTCGAGATTGG
This sequence comes from uncultured Alphaproteobacteria bacterium, assembly GCA_963711955.1. Classification (GTDB taxonomy): domain Bacteria; phylum Pseudomonadota; class Alphaproteobacteria; order Rhizobiales; family Xanthobacteraceae; genus Z2-YC6860. The sequence continues at coordinate 169,683 of CAVQGC010000003.1, forward strand.
TCTTCTTGGTGGCGGACAGCTCGACGTCGACTACCTCGCCGCCGAGCGATTCAACCTGCACTTCGTGCTGCAGCAGCTCGGTGCGACGCGCTCGGGCTTGGCGTCCGGCTTGTCGATCTTGTTGATCGCGACGATCATCGGCACCTGCGCCGCCTTGGCGTGATCGATCGCCTCGACGGTCTGCGGCATGACGCCGTCATCCGCCGCGACGACCAGCACCACAATGTCGGTAACCTTGGCGCCGCGGGCGCGCATCGCGGTGAACGCCGCGTGACCCGGCGTGTCGATGAAGGTGATCTTGCCATGGGTCGGCGAGTCGACCTGGTAGGCGCCGATGTGCTGGGTAATGCCGCCGGCTTCGCCGCTCACGACATTGGTCAGCGGATGGCGTCGAGCAGCGACGTCTTGCCGTGGTCGACGTGACCCATCACGGTCACGACGGGCGCGCGCAGCACCAGGTGCGCCGGATCGTCGGCGGCGTCGAACACGCCTTCTTCGACGTCGGCTTCCGCGACACGCTTGACGGTGTGGCCCAGTTCCTCGGCGATGAGCTGCGCGGTGTCGGCGTCGATCACGTCGTTGATCTGCGCCATCTGGCCCTGCTTCATCAGCAGCTTGATGACGTCGACCGAACGCTCGGCCATGCGGTTGGCGAGATCGGCGATGCTGATGAACTCCGGGATCGTCACCTCGCGGATCAGCTTCTTCGGCTCATTGCTGAGATCGCGCACCGCGCGGCGGTTGCGGCGCCGGAACGAGGCGGCGGAGCGCTCCCGCACTTCGTCGGCGTTGAGCGCAGTGACGAGAGTGAGCCGTCCCCGGGCTTTCTCGGCGGTCTGCGCGGCGCGGGTCGGCCGCTTCGGCGGCGGCACGGGACGGGCGGCACCGCCACCCCGGCCGCGGCGGAACGTCCGCGGTCCTTCTTCTTCCTCGGCCTCGATCACGGGGCGAACGCGGAATCCGGCCAGGAGTGGTCTCGGCTTCGCCGAACCGCTTCTTCGCAACCTCGCCGGCCTTGCGCTTGGATTCTTCCTCTCGCTTATGGCGATGTTCTTCCTCGCGCTTGCGGCTCTCGGCGGCTTCGCGTTCGG
>CAVQGC010000004.1:0-45718 GCA_963711955.1 uncultured Alphaproteobacteria bacterium
TTTTCACCGGCCGGTTTGGCCAGTCCTGCGATTGCGCGGGCGCAACCATAGCCGCGACGAAGACAAGCGATGCCAGGAGAACTTTTCGGATAGACATGGTCGCGCTCCAAACGGATGCACCGGCGTCCGGAGCTTATCTGAAATCGCTGCGTCAGCGTCCGACAAAATAGGCAAGCGTCAGCATCGCCGCCGGGACCAGCCCAGCAGCAGGAGCGCCCGCCCGCCCGGCTTAATCACCGACTCGGCGGGGTTTTCCGGGTTGTAGTGGACGTCGACGGCGATGCCGACCGGATACTTCTCGGCGCGCTTGCGCGCGATTGTCGAGGTTCGAGCTCACCCGCGTTCCGCCAGCCGCAGTGTCGCCGGTGTAATGCACGCCGGCGATGTCGTAGCCGTAGACGACCTCGGCGCGATAGGCCGTCGCCAGCGGTCCGGTCCGTTGTCGCGCCGCTCCAGCTCCTGCAACTCGTGCACGCCGGATTTTTCAATCCTTGCGGATACGGTCGGCCAGGAGCGTTGACGCGCGGCGTTGCGCTGGATGCCCCAGATCACCAGCGCCGCGAGCAGCGCGAAGCCGATGCAGGCGGTGACGAACGGCGCTTCGCTTGGATTGCGCACCAGCGTCGCCATGAGGTCGCCGAGGTTGCTGAAGCCGAACCAGCCGCCGAAGATCAACGCCACCAGCACCGCCACGATGATAAAGAGGACCTTCCAGACGCCGGTCGGCAGGTCGCGCTCCAGCACTGCCTCGGTGGGCTTGCGCGGGTTGTAGAACACGGTGACGACCTGCCCTTGGGATATTTTGCGAGCGTCTCGGCGACCTCGAAGTTGCCGAGGTCCTCGCCGATCGAGACGCGGCTGCCCTGGTATTTGCGGCCGGCGACCGTGAACTCGTAGACGATCAGGGCGAACGTGCGCAGCTCCGTGTCGTCTTGGTCGGTACCGCCGGACTTCACCTCGCGCGCTTCGGTCCCGGAGGCGATCACCACGCCCTGCGCGCTCGGCCAACGCTTTGCCTGGGAAACCTCCATGTACTTGTAGATTCCGGCGAACAGGATCAGCGCCGGAAACAGCAAAAGAAATCCGATGATGAACCAAATCTCGTTCATGATTGCCCCGGTACATATCGCCCAGCCGCGACACGGCCACGACGCGAAGACAATTTGGGATTGGTCGCGTCAGCGCACGAACGGGTTCAAACCCGGTTGCCCGCGCTCCAGCTCCAGAAGTCGCGGCCTTCCTCGCGCATGAATTTCGCCAGCACCATCTTGTGCACCTCGTCGGCGCCGTCGACGAGGCGGGCCGCGCGCGCGGCGCGATAGACCCACTCCACGTCGTATCCTTGGAATAGCCGCGCGCGCCCTGAAGCTGGATCGCGACGTCGGCCGCCTGATGCAGCGTGTTGGCGACGTGGACCTTCGCCATCGAGACTTCCTTGCGCGCGAAGTCGCCCTGGTCGAGCTTCCAGGCGGCGTGCATGACGAGCAGCCGGCCGATCTGGATGTTGTGGCCGACCTCGCCGAGCTTCATCTGCACGCTCTCGCGGTCGGCGAGCTTGACGCCGAAGCCCTCGCGCCGGTTGACGTACTCCTGCGCGATTTCCATGCAGCGCTTGGCCCAGCCGGTCCAGCGCATGCAGTGCGTCAGCCGCGCCGGGCCGAGCCGCACCTGCACCACCTTGAGGCCGTTGCCGATGCCGCCGAACACGTCGTCGTCATGGACCTCGAGGCCGTCGAACTCCAGCTCGCAGTGCCCGCCGTGCTCCTCCGGACCCATGATCTCGATGCGGCGCACGATCCGCCAGCCGGGCTGGTCCTTGTGATAGAGGAACGTGGTGATGCCCTTGCGCTTGTCGTCGCGAGGTGCGCGCCGCGAGGATGAAATGCGACGCCGCGGCGGCGCCGGTGATGAACCACTTGCGGCCGTAGATTTTCCACGTGTTGCCGTGCTTCTCGGCGTAGGTCTTGATCATGACTGGGATCGGAGCCGCCGCCGGGCGCCGGCTCGGTCATCGCGAACGACGAGCGCACCTTTCCCTCGACGATCGGCTTGAGCCACTTTTCCTTCTGCGCCGGCGTGCCGAGCATTCTTCAGCACGTTCATGTTGCCGTCGTCCGGCGCCATGCAGTTGAACGCGAGCGGGCCGAACAGCGAGCGCGCCGCCTCCTCGTACATCACCGCCCAGGCGACGATCGGCAGGTCCATGCCGCCGTATTCCTTCGGCGACTGCGGCGCCCAGAGGCCGGCCTTCTTCGCCTTCTCGCGCACCGGGTCGAGCCGCTCGTCCGGGATGTTCTCGTGCTCGGCGAAGTTCGCCTTGTCGGATTCCAGCGGCAGCACATGCTCCTCGACGAAGGCGCGGATGCGCTTGCGCGAGGTCCTCGATCTCGGGCGGCAGCGTGAAGTCCATGATTCCCTCTCTATCCGCGCAACGCGACCATCTGGCCGCCGTCGACCACCACGGTCGCGCCGGCCATGTAGCTGCCGGCGTCCGAGACCAGCAGCAGCAGCGCGCCATCGAGATCGCCGTCCTGGCCGAAGCGGCCGACCGGAATGTCGCGCGTGAGCCCCTTGCCCTGCTCGCCGTTGAGATAGTCGCGGTTGATCTCGGTGACGAACCAGCCCGGCGCGATGGCGTTGACGCGCACGCCCTTGAAGGCGAGTTCGAGGCCCAGCGCCTTGGTCATCTGGATCACGCCGGCCTTGGCGGTCGAATAGGCGATCGTGCCCTTCGACACGCCGAAGCCCAGCACCGAGGCGATGTTGACGATCGCGCCCTTCTTGCCGGCGGCGAGCATGCGTTGCGCGGCCTCCTGCGCGTTGTAGAACACCGCGTCGAGATTGGTGCCGACGACGCGGCGCCATTCCTCTTCGGTGACATCGGTCGCGCGGGTCGAATGCGCCACGCCGGCGTTGTTCACCAGAATGGTGACGGTGCCGAGCGCCTTCTCGATCTGATCGAAAGCGCGGGTCATCGAGGCGCGATCGAGCACGTCGCCCTCGACGGCAATGGCCTTGCCGCCGGCCTGCTCGATCTGTCTGCTGCAAGCCTTGAGCCGGTCGGCGCGCCGCGCCACCAGCGCGACCGCTGCGCCGTTTGCCGCCAGCACCTGCGCGAAGCGCGCGCCCAGCCCGCTCGATGCGCCGGTGACCATGGCGACACGGCCCTTGAGATCGAAGATTTCGGCGGCTTTCATGTCCTGTCCTTCAAGCCCCCATACAACATTCGCGGCAGCGCCGTCGCAAGCCCCGGCGCGAACCACAGCACCACCAGCGCGAAGAGCTGGATCAGCACGAACGGAATGACGCCGACGTAGATGTGCCAGGTGGTGATCTCCGGCGGCGCCACGCCGCGCAGGAAGAACAGCGTCGGCCCGAGCGGCGGGTGCATGTACGAGGTCTGCAGGTTGAGCGCCATCATCACGCCGAGCCAGACCGGATCGACGCCGGGCAGCTTGAGCAGCGCGACGCGCCACGATCGGCACCACCACGAAGATGATCTCGAACGCGTCCATCACAAAGCCGAGCAGGAACATCGCGACCATCACGACGATGATCGCGCTGCGGTGCCGCCCGGCAGATCGCCAAGCGCACGATGCACCATGTCGTCGCCGCCGAGCCCGCGGAACACCAGGCTGAACAGCGTCGCGCCGATCAGGATGACGAAAGATCATGCAGGTGATCTGCGCGGTCTTGTAGACGGCGGGGCCGAGCGCCTCGGCAAGCCGCGCGCGGCGCGCGGTCAGCAGGATCGCGCCGACCGCGCCGATCGAAGCGGCTTCGGTCGGCGTCGCGATGCCGCCCAGGATCGAGCCGAGCACCGCGAGGATCAGCGCAAGACGGCGCGATCAACACCTCGATCAGGCGGCGCGCCATCGCAAAGCCGCGCGGCGCATTCGGGATCGGGCGGAATAGCGGGCGAGGTCTTCGGGAAAAACACCGCCATGAAGATCAGATAGAGCATGTACATCGCGACCAGCGCGAAGCCTGGAACGATCGCGCCGGCGAACAGGTCCGCCACCGTCACCGATGAAGGCGCGAAAATGCCCTTCGAGAGCTGCGCCGACTGGTAAGCGGTCGAGAGCTGGTCGCCGAGCAGCACCAGGACCGTCGCCGGCGGAAAAATCTGCGCCAGCGTCGCGGTCGCCGCGACCGTGCCCGCGGCCAGCGCCTTGTTGTAGCCGTGGCGCAGCATCGCGGGCAGCGTGATCAGCCCCATGGTCACGGTGGTGGCGCCGACCACGCCCTTCGCCGCAGCGAGCAGCGTGCCGACGATCACCACCGAGACGCCAAGCCCACCGCGCAGCCGCCCGAACAGCCCGCCCATGGTTTCGAGCAATTCCTCCGCGATGCGCGAGCGCTCCAGCATCACGCCCATGAATACGAACATCGGGATGGCGAGCAGCACATCGTTGGTGATCACGCCATAGACGCGCCGGGCAGCGCGCCGATGAACGAAAAGCTCATCGACGCCGAGTGAGATGCCCCAGCGCGGCAAAGCCGAGCGAGATGCCGCCGAGCGTCAGCGCCACCGGATAGCCGGCGAACAGCAGCGACGCAGACGGCGGCCACCATCAGCACGGCGAGGACTTCGTTGAGCGGCATGATCAGCGCCCGCCGCGCAGCGCGTGCGCCGCGCGGATCGCCTGCGACACGCCCTGCAGCGCCATCAGCAGCGCGAACAGCGGAACCAATGTCTTGAGCAAAAACACTGCGGGAATGCCGCTGGTCTCGCGCGAGCGTTCCAGGATCGCCCACGAGCGCGCGACATAGGGCACCGCAAACCAGGCCAGCACCAGCATGAACGGCAGTAGCAGCAGCAGCGCGCCGAAGAGATCGATCTTGCGCCTTGGTGCGCGGCGACGCGTCGGCATAGAGCACATCGACCCGCACATGTCCGCCCGCGAGCAGCGTCCAGGCCGCCGCCAGCATGATCAGCGTGCCGTGGCCGTATACGATCGCCTCGGTCAGCCAGATCGAGCCCTGGCCGAATGCGTAGCGCAGCACCACCACCAGGAATTGCAGCGACCACGACGAACAGCACCGCCCATGCCGCGGTGCGGCCGACCGCCGCATTCGAGGCGGTCGATGCGGTCGGCAATCGCGAGCATTGGGGAGCCGGCAGACATGCTGTATATTAAACGCAAATCGGAACCCGTGAGGCCCCCATGGCCGGAAAAGACCACGAACACGACCATCGATCATGGCCACGACCATGATCACGAGCAGCTCGGAACTGTCCGACACCCAGCTCCGGGTCCGCGCGCTCGAAACCATCCTGACCGAGAAGGGCTACGTCGATCCGGCCGCGCTCGACGCCATCGTCGAGGCCTACGAGACCAAGATCGGTCCGCGCAACGGCGCCCGCGTCGTCGCCAAGGCCTGGCTCGATCCCGAGTTCAAGAAAGCGCTGCTCGCTGACGCCACCAAGGCGATCGCCGAGCTCGGCCATTTCAGCCGCGTCGGCGATCACCTCGTCGCGGTCGAGAACACGCCGAAGACCCACAACATGATCGTCTGTACGCTGTGCTCCTGCTATCCGTGGGAAATGCTCGGGCTGCCGCCGGTCTGGTACAAGGCGGCGCCCTACCGCTCGCGCGCGGTGAAGGATCCGCGCGGCGTGCTCGACGACTTCGGCGTGGCGCTGCCCAAGGACACCGAAATCCGCGTATGGGATTCCACCGCCGAAACGCGCTTCCTGGTCCTGCCGATGCGCCCCGCGGGCACCGAAGGCTGGAGCGAGGATCAGCTCACCGAGATCGTCACCCGCGACAGCATGATCGGCACCGGCTTGCCCGAAGCGAAGAGGCCGGCATGAACGGCGTCCACGACATGGGCGGCATGGACGGCTTCGGCAAGGTCGAGATCGAGAAGAACGAGCCGCCGTTCCACGAGCCGTGGGAAGGCCGGGTGCTGGCGATGAACCGCGCCATGGGTGCCACCGGCATCTGGAATATCGATATGTCGCGCATTCGCGCGAACTGCTGGCGCCGCCGGTCTATCTCGCCGCGACCTACTACCAGAAATGGTCTCTCGGCCTGACGCAACATGCTGGTGGAGCGCGGCTTCATCGATGCCGACGAAGTCGAGGCCGGCCACGCGTTGCGCCCCGGCAAGCCGCTCAAGCGCGGCCCGTTCGGCATGAAGGACGTCGAGCGCGTGCTCAACCGCGCCAAGTTCGGCCGGCCGACCAACACCGAGCCGAAGTTCAAGCCCGGCGACAGGGTGCGTTGCAAGAACATCAACCCGGCGACGCACACGCGCCTGCCGCGCTACGTGCGCGGTCATGTCGGCGTGGTCGAATTGAACCACGGCACGCATGTGTTCCCGGATTCCGCCTCGATCGATGGCGCGGAGAATCCGCAATGGCTCTACACCGTGGTGTTCACGAGCCAGGAGCTGTGGGGCGCGGATGCCGACCCAACCATCAAGATTTCGATCGACGCGTTCGAGCCCTATCTCGACCCGGCATGACCTCCAATCGACCCCGCCGCCGCAAAGCTCGCAACCGAGCAGGTGCCCAGCATCCCGTGCGACACCGAAGGCCCGGTGTTTCGCGAGCCGTGGGAAGCCCAGGCGTTCGCGATGACGCTCGCGCTGCACGAGCGCAAAGTGTTCACCTGGCCGGAATGGGCGGCCACGCTCAGTGACGAGATCAAGAAGGCGCAGGCCGCCGGCGATCCGGACACCGGCGAGACCTACTACATGCATTGGCTCAACGCGTTGGAGCGCATCGTTAAGGAGAAAGGGCGTCGCCGATGCAAGACGCTGCACCGCTATTTCCACGCTTGGGATCACGCCGCCGACCGCACGCCGCATGGCCGGCCGATCGAGCTGAAGCCGACTGATTTTCACGATTGAGCGGCGCGCTCCACCGTCCGGATATGCTCCGGCCGGAAACCCAGGCCGAGCAGCCGCGCGGGAATGCGCCGCAGATACGCACAACGATCCATCAACCGCAGCGGCAGCGGCGGCTTGAAATCGGCGTCGCCCTTCAGCGCTCCCTTGATGACCGTATTTTGTATCGCCAGTTGCAGGCGCTGCGTCGCCCGCGTGGGAAACTCGCGTCGCTCCTGTACCTTCGCCAGCAGTGGCGTCACGTCACGCTTCTCATAGAGCGGATCGGCCAGGACATTGGCGGCCGCAACCGCGTCTTGCACCGCGAGATTGATTCCGACGCCCCCGATCGGTGACATCGCGTGCGCCGCGTCGCCGATGCAAAGCAGTCCGTTCCGGTGCCATTGCCGCAGCCGGTTGACGGTCACGGTCAGCAGATACACCTGCTTCCAATCGGCGATTTCGCCGACGCGATCCACCACGCCCGGCTCGATGCGCGCCAGCTCGGCGCGCAACTCCTCGATGCCACGGCGGCGCACCTCCTCCGCCGAACTTTGGGAATGACAAGGGCGCACTGCCAATAGTCGCCGCGGTTGAGCATCACGAAGAGGCGGCCTTTGTCGAACACACCGCCGGTCGCCATGCTGTCGGTTGGCTTGCGGCTCAAGCGGAACCAGAAGACATCCATCGGCGCGCCGAAGTCGTCGGCCACAAGCCCGCCTTGTCGCGCAGCAGGGAATGTCGGCCGTCGCAGGCGACCGTCAGCGGTGCGCGGATCTCGACCGGACCTTCCGGCGCGGTGGCGCGCACGCCGGCAACGCGGTCGCCCTCGAAGATCAGATCGGTCGCCTCGGTCCGCATCCTGAGCTGGAAGCCCGGATAGCGCCGGCCCTGCCCCGCGATGAAATCCAGGAAATCCCACTGCGGCATCAGCGCGATGAACTTGCAGGTGGCCGGCAGATGGCTGAACTCTGCGAAGCGGTAGAGCTTGTCGCCGAACCGGCCGCCGAGCGACGCCACTTGCTGGTGCGGCAGCTTGAGAAACTGCTCCAGCAGCCCAAGCTCGTGCATCAGCTCCAGCGTCGAGGGATGGATGGTGTCGCCGCGGAAATCGCGCAGGAAATCGGCGTGCTTTCCAGCACAACGACATCGACGCCGGCGCGCGCCAGCAGCAGACCCAGCATCATGCCGGCCGGACCGCCCCCAACAATGCAGCATCGTCGTCTCAATCATGGGTGTCAGCAAAGCGGCAGACGCTCGCTGGTGAGATAGCCGATCAATAGCAATGAACCGAAAGCCAGGATGACGACGGCCGCGGCGGTTTCGAGCCCGCGCAGCGCCAGCATGCCGTAGCCCGATCGGGACGATGCGAACCTGCCGGCCAGTTCGCGCGCGCCGACCGCGAGCGTGGCGATCGCCGCGACGGTGATCGCGGTGCCGAGACCCATCACGAAGGTCGCCGCGACCCCGGCCCACAGCATGCCCTGCGCCAGCGCGAACACCAGCACCAGGATCGCGCCCGAGCACGGCCGCAACCCGACCGCGATGATGGCCGTCAGGCCACGCCGCCAGCCGCCCGGGCCCGGCGAGGTCCTGCGGCTCCGGACCATGCGCATGGCCCCAGGCCGAGGCGTGCTCGTCGCCGTGGTGATGGTGGTGATCGTGGCCATGACCGTGGTGGTGATGATCGTGATGGCCGTGGTCGTGCTTATGGTCATGGCTGTGCCATGAGCATGACCATGGTCATGCTTGTGGTCGTGATGATGTTCGCCGTGCTTGTGGTCATGCCGGCGTCACCGCCGCGCCGACCGCGCGCAGCGGACGGCTCATGCCGCGCCAGGTGCTGACCATGGCGCGGCCCTTCACCCAGACCAGCCGCAGACCGATCAGCGCGATCAGCGCATAGCTGACGATCTCGATATAGCGCTCGCTGGTGCACATCGTCGCCATGGTGGCATTGAAGACCCAGGCGGCGATGACCACGAATGCCACCGCGACAAACGCCTGAAGAAAGGCGGACGCGAACGACAGCACGACGCCGCGCCGCCAGGTCTCGTGGTTGGCGACCACGTAGGACGAGATCACCGCCTTGCCGTGGCCCGGGCCTGCGGCGTGGAAGATGCCGTAGAGGAACGACAGCCCGAGCAGACCCCACACCGCACTGCCGTCCGACTTGGCGTTGCGCAGCATCGCGCGCATCGCAAGCGAGAATTCCGCCTGCTTGGCCAGAATCCAGCCGACGATGCCGTCCGGCGGCGGAGCCGGCTTCGCAGTCGGGCGCGGCACGCCGAACGGCCCGCTCTGCGCGAACGCATCGAGCATGCCGGGCAAAAGAAGGATCGACGGCAATCGCGGCAAGAATTGCGAACGCTGCGACGCGCGCGCGGCGCCGGGTCGCCTCACGGGCACTTCACCATGATCTTGTTGGCGAACTGCGAGCCGAAGGAGTTTTCCGGAATCTGCTCGTTCGGGCCGATCTTCGAAAGCCGATCGATCATCTCCTTGCCCATTTCTTGCTGCTTGCCGACGGTGGCTTTGCAAGCCGCCGGCGCGCCCTTGAGCGCCACGGCGTCCTTCTCGGCAAACGCGAAGTCGATGAAATATGCCGGATCGAACACCTCGACGTCGAGGCTCTGCGCCTTCACCGGCGCCTTGAGCGGCAAGGTGAAGTGCAGGGTGAGCAACGGTCCTTGAGCTCAAGGTGGTAGTCGACCGGATCAATGAATTGCGTCTTCTTGCCGTTCGCCTTGGCGTAGCTGAAGTACTCGTATTCCTTGAGCGATGTGACGTTGACCTCGGCGAGCGGCTGCAGCTCTTCGCGGGTGAACACGCCCTTCTGCTTGCTCTCCAGGCCTTGCGTCGGCGAAGGTCGAGAACATGTCGTCGAAGGTCCAGGCGTGGCGGACGCCGGTCACGGTGCCGTCCGGCGCGTAGAGCACCGTGCTGGTCATCGTGATCCAGACGTGGGGATGGGCCTGCGCCGCGCCGGATGCGATGAGCAGGCCGGCTGCCGCTGCGAAGATCGATTGGATGAGGCGTTTCATGGGTGGCCGGAACATATCATGGACTGGGGCGGAATGGAGGCCGTAGCAGCCCCGTCCACTCATGGATAACGTAACACCCATGCAGGTCCCCAATTCCGCAGGACCGCGCCGCCCGCCCTGAAAGTCCCGGCCAACGCCTGCGACTGCCACATGCATATCTACGACGGCGGGCGCTTCCCGCCGCCGCGGCCCGAGCGCGCGGATGCAGCCCGACGCCCGCGTCCAGGAATACCGGCTGTTCCAGCAGCGCATCGGCACGAGCCGCGTGGTGGTGGTGCAGCCCGCCGCCAACCATATCGACAATGCAGTGACGCTCGACGCCTTGGCGCAGCTCGGCCCGCAGGCGCGCGGCATCGCGGTGGTGCATCCGACCGTCACCGACGCCGAGTTGAAGGCAATGCAGGCCAGAGGCGTGCGCGGTATCCGCTTCACGCAGTTCGATCCGAAGACCGCCGCCACCACGCTCGACATGATCGAGCCGCTGGCGAAGCGGGTGGCGCCGCTCGGCCTGCACGTGCAGATCCACCTGCGGGGCGACCAGATCGTCGGCGCCGCAGACCTGCTGCAACGCCTGCCCGGCACCATCGTGTTCGATCATCTCGGCGGCTCTCGGCGGCGGGCATCGCCGATCCAGCGTTCGGCGTGATCCGCAGAATGCTCGACAAGGGCAACACCTGGATGAAGCTGTCCGGCGCCTACATGTTCGATGGCCCGCCGCGCTACGCCAAGGCCGCGCCGATCGCCCAGGCTTACATCAAGGCTGCGCCGGAGCGCATGGTGTGGGGCAGCGACTGGCCGCATCCCACCGAGACGGACAAGCCGGACGACGCCGTGTTGCTCGATCTCTTGTCCGACTGGGCACCGGACGCGGCGTGCGCCAGCGCATCCTGGTCGACAACCCGGCGACGCTCTACGGCTTCCCGAAATGAACCGAAACAGGAGGACACAGGACCATGGACATCAAGCCGCTCGGATCGCAGCCGTCGCGCAAGACGCCGGCCGACTATTTCACCGGCACGGTCTGGCAGGATCCGATCATCGAGGCGCCCGAGCCGGCACGGTTGCGCGCCGCATGGGTGCGCTTCGAGCCGGGCGCGCGCACGGCCTGGCACACCCATCCGCTCGGCCAGACCATCCACATCACGCAAGGCGAGGGCCGCGTGCAGATGTGGGGCGGACCGATCAAGCAGGTCCGCGCCGGCGACACCGTGTTCTTCGCGCCGGGCGAGAAGCACTGGCACGGCGCCGCGCCGAACATGGCGATGACGCACCTCGCCATGCAGGAGGCGCTCGACGGCAATCACGTGAACTGGATGGAAAAGGTGTCGGACGAGCAATACGGCGGAAAGACCGCTTAGCAGCAGGCTTAACAAAGAACCCGGGCTTTTAGATTACTGCGCGGTGAACATCCGCGCCGGATTCATTCTTCCGAAACCACGCTAAACCGTTGGAAATCGCCCATTTGCGCGTGCGGTCGCTCGCGATCGCACATCCACGCTCATCGATTCCAGCGATGGCGCGAGCGATTTCGGTGCCGCGCCATAGCGACCAAACGGTTGCCAGCGTTGGTGTACGAGACATGAAACAATTCCGCGCAATTAAGCGGTTTGTTGTCTGTGTTCGAATAGCGCTCCACCGCATTAGCCGCGCGCCAAAGCTGCTCGTTCAAGTTGGTCCCCATTGGGGAGGGGACCATCATGCAACGAGCAGTATCAGCGCTACGCTGTGTCCGTGCGATCACAGCTTCAATTCTCATCGCATCAATCGTGCCGGCCACGGCAGAGACGACCGCGATCGAATGGGACGAAAGTCAAATCGATCTTCCGGTCGACGCGTCCGCGCAGGCCGTCGCGCTCGCCGCGCTCGATCCGGCGGGGTTCGACACAAAACCACAGGATGTTGCGCGCCCGGCCGATCCCATCGTGCCAAACGACTGTGTCCGCATCGTGCTCAGAGCCGAGCAGGCGATCGTCGGCATCGCATCGTTCTATGACGACCCGCAGTCAACCTCTTCAGGCGAGCAGTACAACCCGAATGCCTACACCGCCGCCGCACAGCTCGAGATCCGCGGCAGGTTCGGCGGCATCAAGTACGGCCGGCTTTATCGGCCCGCCTACGGCCTCGGCGAATACGGCGGCAAGAAGATCATCGTGCGCTTCAACGACGTCGGTCCGCTGCGTCCGGGCCGCAAGTTCGACCTGAGCCGCGCTTCGATGGCCTACTTCGACGAAACGCTGGAGAAGGGCCTCCTGCCCGGCTTCCGGATGACTCCGCTGCCGCTCGACCGCAGCATATCCCGAGGGGCCGGTCACCGACCAGGAACTCGCCGCGCTCGGCATCGAGAGCGACGGGGCCGACGTCGCCCGCGCCATCACTCCGGAAGAGCCGGCGCTCGTGACCGCCAGCATCTCGCCGAAGCCGGCCGCTACCGCGCCACGCGCCACGAAGGCAAAGCCGCGTCAGGCGCTACGCGCGAACGCGAAGACCATCAAGACCTCCGTCGCGGCCCGCGCCGCCGCGAAGAAGAAGGTCGCGGCCCGCACCGCCGCGAAGAAGAAGGTCAAAGTCCAACTGTGGAAGGGCGTCAAACCGGCACCGAAGAGTGCCAAGGCCGAGCCGGGCAACCGGGTGGCGCGCTGGGTCTCCCGATCGCCGTCGGCCGCAATACGGTAACCCGGCGACGTCAGCGTCGTGGCGCAGGCGTTGAGCCTGCGTCACACGCCCGCCGCGCCGCCGTCGGCGCGCGGATCGTGCGCGCCTTCGAGCGTCTTGTCCGGATGCAGCACCACCGCGCCGGCGTGGCCCATCGTGTCGGAATACGCGGCGCTCAGCACCTCGACGTCATGGCCCGCCGACATCAGCCGGTCGATCAGGTTGCCGTCGAACCGTGACTCCATCCGCAGATTGGTGTGCGTCGAGCCCCAGGTGCGGCCGAGCAGCCAGCGCGGCGCGTCGAGCGCCTTGTCGAGCGGCTGCCGATGAAGCACGTGGCGCGCGAACAGCATCGCCTGGGTCTGCGGCTGGCCGTCGCCGCCCATCGTGCCATACGCCATGACGCGGCCGTCGCCGAGCACCGCGATCGCCGGATTGAGCGTGTGGAACGGCAGTCGGCCCGGCTGCAGCGTGTTCACCGCCTTCGGATCGAGCGAGAAGCTCGCGCCGCGGTTCTGCATCAGCACGCCGGTCGCCGGCAATACGCAGCCCGAGCCGAACTCCCAGTACAGCGACTGGATGTACGACACCACCAAGCCGCTGGCGTCCGCCGCGCCCATCCAGACCGTGTCGCCGTCGCCCGGCGGCGCCGGCCATTTCGCCGCCTTGCGCCGATCGATCTTCTGAACCTCGATGTCGAGGAACTTCGAATCGAGATAGCGCGCCGCCGGATGCGGCAACTGCGCCGGATCGGTGATCGTAGCGATCGCGCACGCGAAATGCCCGCTTGGTGCATTCCACCAGACCGTGCGCGAATTCGAAGCTCTCGGCCTCGGGAACGCGCAGCCTTTCATACAGCGCAAGGATCAGCAGCGACGCCAGACCCTGCGTCGGCGGCGGCGTATTGAACAGCGTGCCGGCGTTGAGCTTCACGCTCAGCGGCTCCTTGACGGAGGCGCCGTAGCGCCTCAGGTCTTCGCGCGTGACCGGACTGCCGATCCGCTCCAGATCGGCGGCAATCTCGCGGCCGACGTCGCCGCGGTAGAAATCGTCGAGCCCGGCGTTTGCGAGTTGATCGAGCGTTGCCGCGAGCGCGCCCTGCTTGAGCCTGTCGCCCTCTTTGGGCGGCTTGCCGTCCGGAAGGAAAGCGCGCGGCAAAGCCCGGTACGTCCTTCAGTTCGGCGAGCTTCTCGCTGGAAAGCGCCGCCTGGCTGCGCGTCACCACATAACCGTCGCGGGCATGACTGATCGCGGCATGGAGCAGCACGTCGAGCGGCAGCTTGCCGCCATTGGCCTTTGCGGCATCGAGCGCCAGCATCCAGCCGCCGACCGCGCCCGGCACGGTGAGCGCCGCGAGCGGCCCGCGCGGCGGGATCGCGTCGTGATCGCCGGTAGAGTTCGCGCGTCGCTTTCGAACCCGCCGGGCCCGGCGCCATGATGGCGCGCACGCGGCCGTTCGGCTCGCGAACAAGCCAGAAGCCGTCGCCGCCGATGTGGTTCATGTGCGGATAGACCGCCGCGATCGTTGCGGCCATCGCGATCATCGCCTCGAGGGCGTTGCCGCCTTCGGCCAGGATCGCGCGGCCTGCTTCGGCCGCAAGCGCGTGCGGCGCCGCGACGACGCCGCGCTTCCAGCCTGCGCCGTGCAACTCGGCCATGTCAGGCCGCGTCGAGGAAGCCGCGCCGCTTCAGCAGCGCCTCGGCGCTCGGCAGCCGGCCGCGGAACGCCACGTAAAGTTCGGCCGGATCGCGCGAGCCGCCGGCGGACAGCACGAACTCCTTGAGCTTGCGCGCTGATCTCCGGATCGAAGATGTTGCCGGCTTCCTCGAACGCCGCGAAGGCGTCGGAGTCGAGCGTCTCCGACCACATGTAGCTGTAGTAGGCCGAGGCGTAGTAGCCGCCGGAGAACACGTGCGTGAAATGCGGCGTGCGGTGCCGCATGCCGATCTCCGCCGGCATGCCGATGCGCTCCAGCGTCTGCTTCTCGAACGAATTGACGTCGAGACCGTCGGCTTTCTCCAACGAGATGCAGGTCGAGATCGACCATCGCCGAAGAAATGTATTCCAGCGTATCCGCGCCGCGATCGAAGGTGTGCGCCGCGATCAGCCGCTGCATCAGGTCTTCCGGCATCGGCTCGCCGGTTTCGACGTGGCGCGCGAACTTGCGCAGCACCTCCGGCTGCTCGAACCAATGCTCGTAGAGCTGCGACGGCAGTTCGACCCAGTCGGTCAGCACGTTGGTGCATGCGATCTGTGGATAGGTGACATCCGACAGCAGCCCGTGCAGCCCGTGGCCGAACTCGTGGAACAGCGTGCGGGCGTCATCGAACGACAACAGCGTCGGATCGCCCTTGTTGAAGTTCATCACGTTGTAGACGATCGGCGGCACATCGCCCGCGAGCTTCTCCTGATCGCGCAACGTGCTCATCCAGGCGCCGCCCTGCTTGGAGGGCCGCGCCAGATAGTCGCCGAAGAACAATCCGACGTGCTTGCCGTCGGCGCCCTTCACCTCCCAGGCGCGCACGTCCGGATGCCAGACCGGCGCATCGATACGGGCGAAGCTCAGCCCGAACAGCCGGTTGGCAGCGTAGAACGCTGCTTCGATCACGTTGTCGAGCTGCATGTACGGCTTCACCGACGCCTCATCGATGTCGCAGCGGCGCTTGCGCAGCTTCTCGGAGTAGTAGCGCCAGTCCCACGGCGCGAGCGCGAAGTTGCCGCCCTCCTCGCGCACGATCTCCTGCATGGCATCGCGATCGGCCAGAGCGCGCTTGCGCGCCGGCGCCCAGACCTTCTCCAGCAGCGCCGCGCACGTTCTCCGGCGTCTTCGCCATGGCGTCGTCGAGCCGGTAATGCGCGAAGGTCTTGTAGCCGAGCAGCCTGGCGCGCTCTGTGCGCAGCTTCACGGTCTCCGCGATCACCGCCTTGTTGTCGGACTTGTCATTGTTGTCGCCGCGGCTTTGCCAGGCGCGGAACGCCTTCTCGCGCAGGTCGCGCCGCGACGAGAATTGCAGGAACGGCTCGACGCTGGAGCGCTGCAAGGTGATGGCATGCTTGCCCTTGATGCCGCGCTCCTCGGCGGCTGCGCGCGCGGCCTCGCGCACGAAGTCCGGCAGGCCGGCGAGTTCGTCCTCGGTTTCCAGCGTCAGCACATAGGATTGCTCGTCCGCCAGCACATTCTGGCTGAACGATGTGCCAAGCGTCGCGAGCCGCTCGGTGATCTCGGCGAGACGCGCCCTGCTCTGGTCGTCGAGCGCGGCGCCGTTGCGGCGGTGCGTGGTGTGGTAGCGCTCCAGCACCCGCGCCTGCTCGCTGGTCAGTCCGAGCGTGTCGCGTTTGCGTTGCAGGTCGTCGATGCGGGCGAACAGCGCCGCGTTCAGCCGGATCTTGCTCCAGTGCGCGGCAACGCGTGGAGACGTGTCGCGCTCGATTTCGAGCAGTATGTCATTGCTGTCGGTGCCGACCAGGTGACCGAACACGTCGTCGACCTTCCGCAGCGTCCGGCCGCTGTTCTCCAGCGCGACGATGGTGTTCTCGAAGGTCGGCGGCGCAGGCTCAGTCGCGATCGCGTCGATCTCGGCGAGATGTTCGGTGAACGCCCGCTCGTAGGCCGGCAGGAAATGTTCGGCGCGAATTCGCGCGAAAGGCGGCGCGCCGAACGGGCGAGTCCAGTCCTCAAAGAAGGGATTGCCGCCGCTGGAGGCCACGGCGAGAGGTCGATTGCTGTCGTTCATGCGCGCACTATGGCTATCCCAATACGAGCGCGCACCCTACCCGCGATTCCACGACCGGGCAAAACGCCCGCCTCCCCCAGAAGGCGGGCGTTTACGCCGGCCGTATCAAGTCCGGCGTGCTTCGCCGTGCGGGGCAGCGCCTCTAACGAGCCACTTCTCGGTAACGTACACGGCGACAGGCCAGGCGCCCCAGATCACGCCGAAGAACAGAGCCATGTAGAAGATCATGCTCCAGGCCGCCGGAACCAAAGAGTTGAAGGCCTGAGCAATGAAGAAGGCGGCAACCTCGCCGGCAACCACCAGCAGAACGTAAACGATCATCACGATCATGGAGATAATCCTCCGATACGACCGCCTCGCCTCGGAGGCGCGGTCTTTTGAAATTGATTTCACGCATGAACTTTCGCGCCCGCCGGACGGCGGACGCATAGGCGCGCCAACGGCGTGCCATTGGCTCAGGCGTGCGGAGGACCGGTTGGAAATGGCGCGCAGGCGCGATGCGTGCGGGGCGGGAAGGAGTATGACGAAGCACGGCGCTTGTCGCCGAACAGAGGCGCCACGAAGGGGCTCCGGCAGAGCCAGCAGCGCCTTGAGATATTGCTCGGCATCGTCATCGATGCCGACGAACTCCTCAAGGCTTGCGCTTTGATGCGGCCGCTTGGTCGCGTGGTCAGCCTGCTTGGACGGCTGAACTGCCTTTTGAACGGTGCCGTCTTGAACGACGATCGCGGCATCGCGCTGAAGGCCACGCGGCATTGGCCGGCGCTGCAAACAGCAACGCCGTCAGCATGGCTGGCAGCAATCGGCGCAGAATTCGGAGCGAGATCATGGCGTATCGATGATGATTATCGCATGTCTGGACTACCGCCGTCATGCCGGAAATTCAAGGACATCAAACAGTTGCATACCACACCGACGCTCCGGCGCATGGCCGCGTGCAGAGTTGCGAAATCATGCTAGAGTCCTTCCAATTTCGTCGCTCGTCCGAAAACAAAGACGAAATCCTCAGGGAGGTCACATGGTTTCGTTCACGCTGAACGCAAAGCAGCGTTTCGGTCGACGCCGACCCGTCAGCGCCGCTGCTCTGGGTCATCCGCGAGCACGTCGGATTGACCGGAACCAAATACGGATGCGGCGCCGGCCTGTGCGGCGCCTGCACGGTGCATCTCAACGGCAAGGCGGTTCGCGCCTGCCAGACGCAGGTGTCCGAAGTGGCGAACAAGGCTGTCGTCACCATCGAGGGCCTGAGCGCCGAATTCCTCCCATCCGCTGCAAAAGGCCTGGGTCGCGCTGGAGGTTCCGCAGTGCGGCTACTGCCAGTCCGGCCAGATCATGAAGGCGGCCGAGCTGCTGGCGACCAACAAGAGGCCGAGCCGCGCCCAGATCGTCGAGCACATGGACGGCAACATCTGCCGTTGCGGCACCTATCACAAGATCATCGCTGCCGTTGAGCAAGCGTCGAGGGAGGGCTGAGCCATGACAATGACCATGGACAAGACCCAGATCACCCGCCGCGGCGCGCTCGCCGGATTGGGCGGCATGTCGTTCGGCCTCGCGCTCGGCACTGACGGCGCGAAGCTGTTCTCGACCGGCCGAAGCCTCGACCGACGCCAAGGCGTTCAACGCCTGGGTGCGCGTCGCCCCGAGCGGCATGATCACCATCATCAGCCCCGGCGCCGAAATGGGCCAGGGCTCGCTCACCAACCTGCCGATGATCGTGGCCGAGGAGATGGACGCCGACTGGGCGAAGGTCGCGATCGAGATGGCTCCTGCCGACGCCGGCGTTTACGGCTACATGTTCAACAACAACCAGCGCATGATGGCGATCGTCGGCAGCCGCGCCACGATGCTCTACTACGCCGACCTGCGGACCGCCGGCGCGCAAGTGCGCAAGGTGATGCTGCATGAACGCCGCCGAGCAGTGGGGCGTCGATGCGTCGACGCTTCGCACCGAGCCGAGCGTCGTCATCAATCCCGCGAACGGCCAACGGTTGACCTACGGCGAAATCGCCGCATTCGGCAAAGTGCCCTCGCCGCTGCCGGCGGTCGATGCCAAGGAGCTCAAGGCCAAAGAAGGACTGGCGCCTGATCGGCAAGGGTGTCGCGCGGCGCGATACGCCGTTGAAGGTCAACGGCACGGCCGAAGTACAGCATCGACGTGCGGGTGCCGGGCATGGTCTACGCCACCACGCTGCACTCGCCGGTGCACAACTGCGCGCCGGAGAGCTGGAACGACGCCGAGATCAAGAAGATGCCCGGCGTCATCGGCACCGTGAAGCTGCGCAATGGCGTAGCGGTGGTCGCTGACCGCTTCGAGCGGGCGCTCGACGCCAGCAAGGCGCTCAAGGTGACGTGGGCCAAAGGCAAGGCCAGCGGCTTCGACTCGGAGCAGGCGTTGCACAAGGACTACGAGCGCATCCATCACGATCCGAACGCGCCGGTGCAGACCGTCGCAGGCCGCGGGGGACGCCAAGGCTGCATTCACCGGAGCGGCCAAGACGTTCAAGGCCGAATTCAAGAGCGACTTCGGCTATCACGCGCAGATGGAGCCGCACAACGCGGTGATCCGGTTCAACGATGCCGGCGACCGCGTCGAGGTCTGGGAGGGCACGCAAGCGCCCGATGCCTCGCGCAGCGCGGTGGCCAAGGCGCTCGGCTTCAAGGAAGAGCAGGTTACGCACCACCAGTGCTACCTGGGCGGCGGCTTCGGCCGGCGCAACGGCGGCTTCGAGGCCGCCGAGGCGGCGCTGATCGCGCGCGAGATCAAGCGGCCGGTGAAGATGATCTGGACCCGCGAGGAAGACCTGGTGCAGGGCCAGTTCCGCCCGCAGTCATTCCAGTGCCTCGAGGCGGCGCTGGATTCGACCGGCAAGGTGTCAGGCTGGAAGCACTGCGTGATCGGCGACGGCGGAAACATGCTGCTGACCGGCGGCATGCGCATCGCCTACTACGGCGTGCCGAACCAGCAGATCGAGCTGCGCGGCATGTCGCACGGCGTGCAGATCAAGCACTGGCGCGCGGTGGCGCACGTGTTCAACGTGTTCGCCATCGAGAGCTTCATCGACCAGATGGCGGTCGACGCCAACATGGACCCGATCGAGTTCCGGTTCGAGCGCATGGGCGCGACACCCAAGGCACGCAAGTGCTTCGAGACCGTGGCGCAGATGTGCGACTGGAAGGCGCCGCGACCGGAAGGCCGCGCGCTCGGCCTCTCGATCAGCGAACGCTCCGGCTCGCTCGGCGCCGGAGTGGTGGAAATCTCGCTCAACCGGCAGACCGGCAAGATCAAGGTCCACAAGGTGTGGGTCGCGGTCGACGGCGGCATCATCGTGTCGCCCGAGCCGGCCAGCGGCCAACGTCGAGAGCGCAGTGCTCTACGGCCTGTCCAGCGTGCTGCATGAGCGCATCACGCTCAAGGACGGCGCCGTCGAGCAGTCGAACTTCCACGACTACAATCTGATGCGGATGTCCGACATGCCGGAGGAGATGCACGTCCAATTCGTCGACGTCGACACGCGGCCGACGGGCCTCGGCGAGATCGGCAACCCGTTCATCGCCGGCGCCATCTCCAACGCATTCCATCGCCTGACCGGCAAGCGGCTGCGCCACCTGCCGTTCACGCCGGATCGCGTGCTGGAGACGTTGAAGGCCTGAGGTTTCGGACCAGGAGGAAGCGAAACGCCCGCCGCGACCCGGCGGGCGTTTGCTTTTCGGAGTACGCCGAACAAGCCCGAGCAACGCCGGAGAAGTCTCGGAGCACCAGCCGGACGAAGCGGACGTAGAACCGGAGCAAGCGAACGTCGGGCAATACGTGCCTCCAAAAGCAAACGGCCCACCGGAAACCGGCGGGCGCGTTCCTGATCAGCTTCCCCACTAACGGCGCTCTGCCCTCCAGTACATCCGTGGTCGAGCGGGCACTCGTTAGGTGGGGCCGCGGCTCTCGCCGCGAACTCATCTGATCGGTAGATAGGATGCCTTTGCGGCCTTTCAAGGGTGTTAACGGTGTTAACCCTCAGTGGTTCCGGTTATTCTGCCTGTTCCCGGGCCTATTCCGGCTCAATTCCGGCTTCCTTGATCATGGCGGTCCAGCTTCCGAGCTCGGATTTGACGAACGCGTCGAACTCCTTGGGTCCGCTCCAATAGATGTCGGTGCCGGAAGTGGCGAATCGTCTCGCGCACCTCCGGCCGCTGTAGGGCCTTGTCTACGGCGGACGCCAGCACTTACGGCTTCGTCGGGCATGCCCGCCGGCCCGAACATCCCGGCCCAGGCGAGGATGTGATAGCCGGGCATCACCGTCTCATGGAGCGTCGGCACGTCGGGCAGCGCCGGATTGCGCTCGCGCGTCAGCACCGCGAGCGCCTTGACCTTGCCGGCCTTGAGCTGCGGCATGCCGGTGTTGAAGTCGGCGACCATGATCGGGATCTGGCCGCCGATCAGATCGATCATCACCATCGGATTGCTGCTATAGGGCACGCGGACGATGTCGATGCCGGTGCGCTTCTTCAGCGCCTCGCCGACGATGTGCGACGTCGAGTTGCCGACGCCGTAGCTCAGCTTGCCCGGATTGGCCTTGGCGTAGGCGACCAGCGCCTGCATCGACTGGTACGGCTTGTCCGGCGTCACCGCGAAGAACGACGCAAAGCTGCCAATCCGCGCAATCGGCGTGAAGTCCTTGATCGGATCATACGGCACGTTCTTGAACAGCCCATGCACCACCGAATGCGTCGAGTTGGTGGTCAGCAGCAGCGTGTAGCCGTCATTCTTGGCGCGCGCGACCGCGCCCGCCGCGAGCAGGCCACCCGCGCCCGCCCGGTTCTCGACCACGAACGGACTGGCCGAGCGATTCCTGCAGCGTCTGCGCGATCAGCCGCGCCGCAGCGTCGGTGACGCTGCCGGCGGCAAACGGCGTCAGGATGGTGACCGGCGCGGTTCGGATAGGATTGCGCGACGGCCGACGAGCCCGCCATCAAGCATGCGAGCAATGCAGCCGCCGCGGCCAAATGTCGTGCCCTCATCGTCCTCTCCCATTGCTACGGCGTGCCCCGCCGTTACTCTGTTATGAGAAGGGCCGCGCGGCCGATGGTCAAGCGCCGCCGGGAGGGAACATGGTCCGGAAATCACTAACCGCGGCGGCCGCGCATTGCAATGCTCGGCATGTCCGTCACCGCCATGGCGCAGGACTGGCCGACCCGCCCGGTGACGATGGTGATCGCATTCGCGCCCGGCGGTCCGCTCGACACGCTGGCTCGCAACCTCCAGCCCTATCTGGGCGAGGCTCTGGGCCAGCAGGTGGTGATCGAGAACGTCCCCGGCGGCGGCGGCACGGTCGGCTCGCTGCGCGTCTCGAACGCGGCGGCCGACAGCCACATGTTCACGCTCGGCTCGATCGGCACCCACGCCATCGGCCAGTCGATGCACAAGAAGCCGCCCTACAACGCGGTGACCGATTTCGCGCCGGTCATGCTGGTGGCGGACGCGCCGCAGGTGGTGCTGGCGCGCAAGGATCTGCCGGCGAACAACCTCAAGGAGTTCGCCGCCTACGCCAAGGCCAACCAGGACAAGATGCAGCATGGCTCGGGCGGCGCCGGCACCTCCTCTCACATCGGCTGCGTGCTGATGAACCAGGTGCTGGGCGTCAAGATCACCCACGTCCCCTACCGCGGCGGCGGCCCGGCCATGCAGGACCTGCTGGCCGGCCGTATCGACTTCATCTGCAACTACGTCTCGACCGCGCTGTCCTCGCACCGCGCCGGGACCGCCAAGGTGATCGCGGCGCTCAACGACAGGCGGCTGCCGACGCTGCCCGACGTGCCGACCGCGCAGGAGCAGGGCTTCAAGGGTCTCGAAATCTCGGCGTGGAACGCGATCTACATGCCGAAGGCAGCGACGCCGCAGCAGGTGGCGAAGCTCAACGCTGCGCTCAGCACGGCGCTGGACAATCCGAAGCTCAAGCAGCGGCTGGAGGACATCGGCCTGGAGGTGCCGGCGCCGGAGCGGCGCACCCCGGAGTACCTCGCCAAGTTCACCGCCGAGGAGATCAGGCGCTGGGAGGCGCCGGTGAAGGCGAGCGGGGTGCAGTTCGATTGAGCGCTTGCAAGTTCAAAGTTTGCGGCATCATTCCGACCGCTCATTTCGCGTAGCCTTGGGATCGCAGCCAGGCGATACGACGGGTTCCCGACAGCCATTCATCGACCTCGGCTTTGGTCTTGAAGCCGGCGATGTATTCGGTTTCCTTGCCCGGGCAACTCGCCACGATCCGCCAATCGCCTTCCGCAACCCGTTCCAGCTTGAATTCGACCCGCGGTGACTTGGCCATGCTGCCTCCACTGTTGCGGCGGGATCTTCGCCGCCTTCACCAGTTTGATGTTGCCGTCGACGTCGTTGCGGAAATACTTGTCGAACTCCGGCTGGCTCATCGGCATCGGCTCGGCGCCGAGCTTCTGCAGCCGCTCCTTCACAGCGGGAGCCTGAAGCGCCTTGTCGACCTCCTGATGGATCTTGACCAGCACGTCGCGCGGCGTCTTCCCCGGCGCGAACAGGCCGGCATAGAGCAGGTAAGCCAAATTGTTCAGTCAGCTCGACCGTGGTCGGCACGTCGGGCAGCACCGACGAGCGCCTGGTCGCGCTGACGGCCAAAGCGACCACCTTGCCGGAGCGGATCAGCTCCAGCGCGGACGGGATCGGGGTGGCGTACCAATCCAGCCGGCCGGCCATGACCTCCCGGAGCGCGTCGTTGGCGCCCTTGAACGGCACGTGCTGGACATCGATCCCGGCGCTCATGCGGATGCGCTCGCCGGCGAGGTGCGTGGCGGAGCCGATGCCGCCCGAGCCGTAGTTCAAGGTGCCGGGCTTGGCCTTGGCGGCGTCGATAAGGTCGCGCAGCGTCTTGAACGGCCGGTCGGGCGGGCTAACCAGCACCAGCGGCTGGAGCCCGAGAGAATGGACGCCGGCGAAATCGCGCAGCGTGTCGTAGGGCAGATTGGCGAAAATGGCGTTGGCGCTGCCGAGCGAGCCGGACACCAGGAGCGTGTGGCCGTCCGGCTCCGACTTGGCGACGATGCCGGCACCGAGGGTGCCGCCGGCGCCGCCGCGGTTCTCGATCACCACCGGCTGGCCGATCTGCCTGGATAGCTGCTCGCCGACCACACGGGCGCTAATGTCGACCGTGACGCCGGGGGTGAAGGGGACGACGATGGTGACCGCCTTGCTTGGCCAGGCCTGAGACGACGAAGCCTGGCACCAGGCGATGCCCGGCGCGGCGATCAGCCAGGTGGCGGCCAAGGCCACGGCGGCGCGTCGCATTCCCATTCTCTCCCTCCCGGAATGAAGCCGTTTCAACAATCTTAGCAGCGCGGCAGGCGTCACGCCTGCGGCACTTCGAACCCGGCCTTGCGCCAGGTCTCGCGAACGGCCGGAGCGGTCAGCGCGGCGATAAAGGATCGGGCGGCGTCGGGGGCCGCGCTCGCCGCCGACACCGCTGCGGTGTAGGTGGTGTCCTGGCCGTAGGGCGGCGGCAGCGGACCGGCGATCACCGCGCCCTCGACCGAGGCGACTTCGCCGGACAGCGTCAGGCCGAGGTCGGCCTTGCCCTCGACCACGCGGCGGGCGACCTCGACGCCGTTCTGCTGCAGCAGGCTCTTCGAGGCCATCAGCGGCGATCCCAGCCGCTCGAACACCACCGGGACGTAAACCGCGGCCGAGCCGCCGACCGCCGGATCGCTCATGGCGACGGCGCGGGCCGCCTCCAGCGTGCGCTTGAAGGCCTCAGGGGTGGCGATGTCCGGGGGCGGGCGCCATCGCGGATGCAGACCGCGATGAAGGTCTTGGCGATGTCCGTCCGCGAGCCGGCCGCCGGCCGCCTGCCAACTCCAGCCACGACCATGGCGCGGGAGAGGATCAGCACGTCGGCGGTCTCGCCGGCGTCGAGCTTGGCCTGCAGCGCGCCCACGGTGCCGAAGTCGAACTCCACCTCATGGCCGCCGTCCCGGGCAAAGTCCCCGCCCAGCGCCCCGACCACCAGGTGCATCGAGCGCGCGCACATCACCTTGAGCTTCGCCAAGCGACCTCCCTGTCTCCGTCCGGGTCTAACACGGCCCCCCGGAGGCGTCGGCTACCGCCAACCTGTTGCCATGGTTAAGGCCGAAGCAAGCCGGCGGCGCGGCTCTGCGGGCTTGATCCGGCCCCGGCTTTCGGGGACATTGCCGCCGCACGAAGGACCGAGAGCATGAACCAGACCGCCGACAAACCGCGCCAGCGCCGCATCAATTGGCTCAACGTGATCACCGTAGGCAGCGCCGCGACGCTGATCGCCGCGGAGGTGTTCGGCGGCGCTTTTGCGGCCGGCTGGGCGTTTGCGACGCTCTTCCAGCTCGGCGAGTACGGCGCGCCGGTGCTGCAGGTGATGTTCTTTGTGATCGGCCTCTACGTGATGGTGCGGTTCATCAACGCCGCGCGCAGGATCGAGCCGTTCACCGAGTGAGCGGCGGCGCGTCCGCGCGCGCGGCATCCGTAAACGAATTCTGAATGTGCCGGCGTCCACACAGCCGGTTGCAGATCGATGCCCAATCCAAACCAAAAGTGTTGACTCTCGGAACAATTCGATTATTTCGTTATGTGCCCAATTTCGCACGTGCCTGTGGCCGTGTGTCGGTCGGTAGGTAGCCGGACAAGAGGCCGGCCAGCCGCCTGAAGAAGACAAGAGCTTCTTCAAGAAATCTGACCGGCAGCTGGAGGCGAAACCAGCACACCCTGCTCTCCGCAGGGGACGCGGCTTAAAGCAACGACGGAGCGGGCTTTTTTGGAAGGCCCGGCAAGTTCGCCGGATCACCGAAGAGGCTTGTCCTTCTTTGCCAGCAGTGCGGAACGGGACCTCCCTAATCCGGACCAAGGCAGCAATCGAGGTGGTGTCGCGTTCGCGTGAATTCGCGCGGGACATCGCCACAGGCTAACCTCGGGCGGCACGCCGCCACCGGACTAGGGGGAGATCAGTTCGAGATGACAGCTCGCATTCGCGAATTCCTCAAAACCCGCAAAGACCCTGGACCATGCCTCGTGCTCGACCTCGACGTCGTGCGCGACAACTATCTGGCCTTCGCCAAGACGCTGCCCGACACCAAGGTGTTCTACGCGGTGAAGGCCAACCCGGCCCCCGAGATCCTCAGGCTGCTGGCTTCGCTCGGCTCCTGCTTCGACGTCGCCTCGATCGGCGAGATCGACATGGTGCTGGCCGCCGGCGCCACCCCCGAGCGCATCTCCTACGGCAACACCATCAAGAAGGAGAGCGACATCGCCTATGCGTTCAGCAAGGGGATCACGCTCTACGCCGTCGACTGCGAGGCCGAGGTCGAGAAGGTCGCCCAGAACGCGCCCGGCAGCCGGGTGATCTGCCGCATCCATTGCGACGGCACCGGGGCCGAATGGCCGCTGTCCCGCAAGTTCGGCTGCGAGCCGGACTACGCCGTGGACATCCTCGAACTCGCCCACCGCCTGGGCCTGGTCGCCCACGGCATCTCGTTCCACGTCGGCTCCCAGCAGGTCAACGTCGAGGCCTGGGACCGGGCGCTGGCCTCGACCGCGGCGGTGTTCCGCTCCTGCGCCGAGCGCGGCATCAACCTGTCGATGGTCAACCTGGGCGGCGGCTTCCCGGCCAAGTACATCCGCAAGACGCCCAAGCTGGAATCCTACGGCAAGGCGATCTTCCGGGCGCTGCGCCGGCACTTCGGCAACCAGATCCCGAACACCATCATCGAGCCGGGCCGCGGCATGGTCGGCAACGCCGGCATGATCGAGGCCGAGGTGGTGCTGATCGCCAAGCGCAATCGCGAGGACGACCTGCGCTGGGTCTATCTCGACATCGGCAAATTCCACGGCCTCGCCGAGACGATCGACGAGTTGATCCGCTATCCGATCAAGACCACCAAGGACCGGGACGAGACCGGCCCCTGCGTGGTCGCCGGGCCGACCTGCGACTTGGTCGACGTGCTGTACCAGAAGAACCCCTACCCGCTGCCCGTGTCGCTGGCGATCGGCGACAAGGTGCTGATCGAGGCGGCCGGGGCCTACACCACGACCTATTCCTCGGTCGGCTTCAACGGCTATCCGCCGCTGCGGCAATACGTGATCTGACCGAGCTGCCGGTCTGAAGGCAAAACCCCGGGCTTCGGCCCGGGGTTTTTGTTTAGCCGAGCGCGATCACGCCCGCCTCGCCGTCCTCGGCACCCCAGGCGAGCAGCATGCCGGTCGAATCCCAGGCCAGCGCCGAGACCGGCGCCGCGCCCGGCTTCTTCGCCAGCACCTCGGCGCCGTCGTCGAGCCGCACCAGCAGCACCGTGCCGTCGGCATAGCCGACCGCCACCACCTCCTGCCTCGGATGGCAGGCCACCACGTGCGCGCACCGCGAAGGCGGCATACATCTGCGGCTGCTTGCCCATCGGGCCGTCCTTGGACTGGAACGGCCACAGCACGAGCTGCTCGGAACCGGAGGTGGCGAGCCACTTGCCGCTGGCGGTCCAGCCGAACGAGCGCACCCGCGCGGAATAGCCGGTCATCCGCATGTGCTTGGCGTCGGCAGTGCGCCAGCCGTGCAGCGCCGGCTCCTGCATGGCGGTCACCAGGAAGCGGCCGTCGGCACTGAAGGCGACGTCGTGGTGCGAGCCCTTCCACTCGAGCTTCTCGGGCGCCGCCTGCGCGTTGGGAAACCACAGCGAGACGCCGTTGTAGTGGGCGACGGCGAGCCGCAGGCCCTTGGGCGCAAAGGCGAGGCCGCCGACGGTCGAAGCGACCTCGAGCGACTTGGTGTCGCCCTTGGCGGTACGCACGAAGGCGGACTTGCCGGCCGACCACGCGACCGCGCCGTCCGGGACCGCACGCAACATGGTCGATCCAGCGGCGCTTCTCGTCGGTTGCGAGGACTTGGTCTCGCCGTTCGCGGCGGTCGCCACCACCTTGCCGTCATCGCCGCCGGTGACCATGCGCTCGCCGTCGCCCGCCGCCGACAGGATGCCGCCGCCGTGCGCCGGCGCGCGGATTTCGTCGCCCTTGTCGGGAACGAGCAGAACCGTCTCCTCGCCGAGCACGAACGCGGCGGTGCGGCCGAGGAAATGCGCCGCCACCACCGGCGCGCCGGCGGCGACGGGCCGCGTCGGTCGACGACGGAGGGGGTGTTGGGGGCGGTGTCGGTCATCTCAGTCGTCATTGCCGGCAGAGCCGTCGAAGGACGGCGTCGCTCGCAGCGATGACCGGCAATCCATCAGTTGGCAAAGGTTCTTCAAGAGAAGACGGATGCCCGGGTCAAGCCGGCATGACGAGCGCGTTACGCCACGCAGCTCTCGAAGCCCTGCCGGATTTTCTCCTCCGGCAGGTTGCGGCCGATGAACACCATGCGGCTGTCGCGCGTCTCGCCATCCTTCCAGGGCCGCTGATGATCGCCGTCCAGGATCATGTGCACGCCCTGGAACACGAAGCGCTCCGGATCGTCCTTGAACGACAGGATGCCCTTGCAGCGCAGGATGCTCGGGCCATCCTTGGCGACCAGGTCCTGGATCCACGGAAAGAACTTGTCCGCGTTGAGCGGCTTGTCGGTCTTGAGCGACATCGATTGCATGTCTTCGTCGTGATAGTGCTTCATTCCGCCGTGGTCGTGATGGTGGTGATGCCCGTCGCCATGGTCATGATCGTGATCGTGATGGTGGTCGTCGCCGTGCAGGAACTCCGGCTCGATGTCGAGGATGCGGTCGAGGTCGAACGCGTTGCGGCCGAGCACCTGGTCGAGCGCGATCTGCGAGCGCTGGGTGCGGTGCAGCTTGGCGTAAGGGTTGATGCCGCGGATGCGGGCCTCGACCTCGCGCAGCTCGCCGTCGGCTCACAAGGTCGGTCTTGTTGATCAGGATCACGTCGGCGAAGGCGATCTGGTTCTTCGCCTCCGGCGCGTCCTTGAGACGGTCCTTGAGCCACTTGGCGTCGGCGACGGTCACTACCGCGTCGAGCTTGGTCTTTCGCCCGACGTTCTCGTCGACGAAGAAGGTCTGCGCCACCGGCGCGGGGTCGGCGAGCCCGGTGGTCTCGACGATGATGGCGTCGAACTTGCCCTTCCGCCGCATCAGCCCTTCGATGATGCGGATCAGGTCGCCGCGCACGGTGCAGCAGATGCAGCCGTTGTTCATCTCGAACACTTCCTCGTCGGCGCCGACCACCAGCTCGTTGTCGATGCCGATCTCGCCGAACTCGTTGACGATCACGGCGTATTTCTTGCCGTGCGGCTCGGACAGGATGCGGTTGAGCAGCGTGGTCTTGCCGGCGCCGAGATAGCCGGTCAGCACGGTGACGGGGATTTTTTCGGCGGTCTGCGTGCGTCGGACATCACTTCACTCCGTTTGGACCCGGTATATATGCATCCCCGCCTGGATGCTATCCTCCGCGGCCGAAACGAAATTCGAAAAGACGCGAACGGCGAAATCGGTCGCTGGCAAGCGGGGCGGTATGGCGATCCAGGATCATCTGCGGCGGCATTGGGCGCTGTTCGCGTTCACCGTGGCTGTCGCCGCCGTGGCGGTTGCCGGTTTCGTCGTGTTCTGGACCATGCCACCTCGAACGATCGTCATGGCGACCGGCACCGAGGGCGGCGCGTACCATGAGGTCGGAAAGCGCTACCAGGAAATCCTCGCGCGAGATGGTATCCGGCTGCGCCTCGTATCGACCGCAGGCGCCGTGGCCAATCTCGCCTTGCTGCGCGACCGGCGCTCCGGTGTCAGCGTCGCCCTGATGCAAGGCGGCACGACCAACGAAAACGAGGCGCCGGAAATCGAGTTGCTGGGGACCGTGTTCTACGAGCTGCTGTGGCTGTTCCAGCGCAGCGAATTCAAGGGTCAGGGACTGGACGGGTTGCACGGCAGAAAAATTTCGATCGGCCCCGAAGGCAGCGGAACGCGCGCGCTGGCGCTCGAACTGCTCAAGCGGCAAGGCATCGACAGCCAGAACGTCGAGTTCCTCGCATATTCCGCTCAGGTTGCCGGCGAAAAGCTGCTGTCGGGCGAGATCGACGCTGCGATCATCGCTCATCTCGTGGGACTCGCCGATCGTGCGGAAGTTGCTGTCGGACGAACGTGTCGAGCTCGGCAGCTTTCCTCACACCGAGGCTTATATCGCGCTATACCCTTTCCTGAACAAGGTGGTCGTTCCAGCCGGGGTCGGCGATCTCGCCAATGACCGCCCGCCATCCGACGTGACGCTGTTCGCGCCCAAAGCCAGCCTTGTCGTTCGCAACGACGTGCATTCCGCGATTTAATTCCTGCTCCTCAACGCCGCGGTGCAAATCCATTCCGGCCCCGGAATATTTCAGCGCGCCGGGCAATTCCCTGCCGCGGAAGCGATTGATGCTCCGCTCAGCAGCGAAGCCATCCAGTTCTACAAATCGGGACGGCCGTTCCTTCAGAACTACCTTCCGTTCTGGGCTGCGTCGCTGGTCGCCAGGTTGCTGGTGGTGCTGATCCCGATCCTGGGCATCATGTACCCGCTGCTGCGGTTCCTGCCGGCAATGTACGGTTGGATGATGCGACGGAAGATATCGCGGCTGTATGGCGAATTGCGTTTCTTGGAGGACGAACTGTCGGCCGGGACTGGAGCGCAGGATCGCCGCACCCTGGCGGCGCGTCTCGACCACCTGGAGCAGCAGGCGAACCAGCTGCGGATTCCGGCCGCGTACGCAAGCATGCTGTACATGCTGCGGCATCACATCGATCTGGTGCGCCAACGCCTGTTGGCGCAAGGGTCTATCGAGGAGACAACGCTCAAGGCTTAGCTGGTCGTCAATGCAGCGAAGATCTGTTTGAGATTGTGCCGGATCAGGTCGATGTAAGTGGGGGCCGGGCCTTTCTCGTCGGTCAGCGCGTCGGAATAGAGCGTGCCACCGATTTTGGCCCCGGTTTCGTCGGCGATCCGCTTGAGCAGTCGCGGATCGCTGATGTTCTCCATGAAAACCGCCGGAATTTTCTGCCGCTTGATCTGAACGATGATCCGGGCGACGTCCTTGGCCGACGGCTCGGATTCGGTCGAGACGCCCTGCGGCGCGATGAAATCCAGCCCATAGGCATCCTTGAAATAGCCGAACGCGTCGTGGGTGGTGATGATGCGGCGGCGGTCGGCCGGGATTTTCGCGACCGTCTCGCGAACCTCCTGTTCCAGCGCATCGAGCTTGGCGAGATAGGCCGCGGCGTTGGCCTCGTAGCTGCGCCTTGCCGGCCGGGTCGGCGGCGACCAGCCCGTCGCGGATGTTGGCCGCATAGATCTTGACGTTGGCGACCGACTGCCAGGCGTGCGGGTCGCTGCCGTGGCTGTGACCATGGCCTCGCGTGGTGCGGCGCGGCTTGACGCCCTTGGCGGCGGTGACGAGCGCGGCCTTGCTGCCGGACGCCTTGACCAGGCGCTCGATCCAGCCCTCGAAGCCGAGGCCGTTGACCACCACGACCTTGGCGTCGGCGAGCTTCTTGGCGTCGGCCGGCGACGGCGAATAGACATGCGCGTCGGCATTCGGCCCGACCAGCATCGTGACCTCGACGCGGTCGCCGCCGATGTTTTTCACCACGTCGCCGAGGATCGAGAAGGTCGCGGTCGCCTTCAGCCTGGCGTCCTGTGCCAGCAGCCGGCGCCGCCAGCAGCAGCGCGGAAAAGAGCGGCGAATACTCTCAGCACGGCGGGCCTCCTCACGCTTCCAGATGGCGTTCCGGGAACGCCTGCCACACCAGGCCGCCGACCCGGCCGAACAGCAGCGACACGGCATAGATCGCGCCGGCCACCAGGATCACGGCGGGACCCGACGGCACGCCGGAGTGATACGACACCAGCAGGCCGGCGTAGCCGGCGATCAGCGCGCTCACAGCCGCGATCAGCATCATGGCGGTGATGTCGCGCGCCCAGAACCGCGCCGTCACCGCCGGCAGGATCATGATGCCGACCGCGAGCAGCGTGCCGAGCGCATGAAAGCCGCTGACCAGATTGACACCAGCAAAGCGAGGAACGCGATGTGCGCGGGCGCCCCGGCGCCGCTCACCGAGCGCAGGAAACCCGGATCGACGCATTCCAGCACCAGCGGACGATAGATCACCGCCAGGCCGACCAGCGTCACCGTGGCGTTGACGGCGATCAGGACCAGCGTCTGGTTGTCGAGCGCCAGCACGGTGCCGAACAGGAAGTGCAGCAGGTCGATGTTGGTGCCCTTCACCGAGACGATGGTGACGCCGAGCGCCAGCGAGATGATGAAGAACGCCGCGAGCGAGGCGTCCTCCTTGAGCTCGGTGGAGCGAGCCACAAGACCTGCCGCCACCGCCACGACGAAGCCCGCGACAGCCCGCCGGCCGCCATGGCGAACAGATTGAGCCCCGACAGCAGGAAGCCGACCGCAGCGCCGGGCAGCACCGCGTGCGCCATCGCGTCGCCGACCAGGCTCATGCGCCGCAGCATCAGGAACACGCCGATCGGGCCGGCGCCGAACGCCAGCGCAATCGTGCCGGCCAGCGCGCGGCGCATGAACTCGAATTCGGCGAACGGTGCGATGAGCGTGTCGTAGATCATGCTCGTTCCTTTACCTCCCCCGCTTGCGGGGGAAGGAGAAGAAGGGCGATCACGCCGCCACCACGCAAGCCTCGGCGTGCTCGTCGAACGCCTCGCACATGCGCCGCGCCTTGACGATGTTGTCCGGCGTCAGCACATCGGCGGTGGCGCCCCAGGCCACCGGCTCGCGGGCCAGCAGCAGCGCCTGCGGAAAGTGCGCCTTGACGAGCTCGAGGTCGTGCAGCGCGGCGAGCACGGTGCGCTTCTCGCCGTGCCAGCGATGCACCAGAGCGAGCAGATCGGCCGAGGTCTTGGCGTCGATGGCGTTGAACGGCTCGTCGAGCACGATCACCCGCGCGTCCTGCAACAGCAGCCGCGCGAACAGCATGCGCTGCATCTGCCCGCCCGGACAGCGTGCCGATCGCGCGGCTCTCGAAGCCGGTCAGGCCGACCGTCGCGATCGCGCTCTCGATGGTGTCGCGGTCCTTGGCGCCGATGCTGCCGAACAGGCCTTTGCCGCGCCACAGCCCCATCGCCACCATGTCGTAGACGTTGATCGGGAAGCTGCGGTCGATCTCGGCGATCTGCGGCAGATATGCGATGTCCTGCGGACGACAGCCCGCCGCGGTCGATGCTGCCGGCGAGCGGCTTGATGACGCCGACCACGCCCTTGAACAGCGTCGACTTGCCGGCGCCGTTCGGCCCGACCACCGCGGTCAGCGTGCCGGCCTCGACCGCGCCGTCGAGATGATGCACGGCCGGATGGCGGTCGTAGCCGAGCGTGAGATTGCGGAATTGAAGCTGCGCGGTCATCGCATCGCCCAGAACACCGCGAGCCCAGATCAGTGCGATCGCGCACCGCGCGACACGGCGAGCCGCTCGATCACCGACATGCGCAGGATGGAGGATGCACCGTGGCCGGCGGGTGAACGTGGCCCGCGTGACGATGGTGATGATGGTGGATGATGATGGTCGGACATAGCGATGTTATAATATAACAATTGGGCTTTTGCCAGTTGCGCTAAGTCATTGCAGCTTTTGGCGAATATGCGCGTGCCTTGCTGCCAATCAAGGCCCGCCGTTGATTGCCAACACTTTCCCGCCCCGCCATTCTGACCATGGGGATAGGGGGTCAACGGGGAATGGGCCGGAAGCTGCGGATGAACGAGCAACGCAAGAGTGTGGTCGCGATCGGCGAGGTCATGGTCGAAATGGCCCGCGGCGGCGACGGACGCTTCGGCATGGGATGCGGCGGCGACACCTTCAACACGGCGGTCTATCTCGCGCGCGCCGGCATCGACGTCGCCTATGCCACCGCGCTCGGCGACGATCCCTATTCCGACGGCATCGTGTCGCTGACCTCGGCGGAGGGCATCAAGACCGACCTGATGCTGCGCGTGCCCGGCCGCGAGGCCGGCCTCTACCTGATCGAGACCGACAACAAGGGCGAGCGGCGCTTCACCTACTGGCGCGAGAACGCGCCGGCGCGCGAGCTGTTCGAGCTGCCGCAGTGGGGCGGGTCGCCGAAGCGATGCTGTCGGCGCGGCTGATCTATTTCTCCGGCATCACGCTGTCGCTCTATTCCAACAACGGACTCGGCCGCTTCCTCGCCATCCTCGAGATGGCGCGCCAGCAGGGCGTCAAGGTGGCGTTCGACGGCAACTTCCGGCCGCGCGGCTGGAAGGGCGACCTGGCCGCACCCGCACCGTGTTCAACGAGGCGCTCAAGCGCGTCGACATCGCGCTGCCGACCTACGACGACGAGGCGGTGCTGTGGGGCGACCCGAGCCCGGAGGCGACCGTCGAGCGGCTGCAGGCGTTCGGCATCGGCGAGATCGTGGTGAAGAACGGGCCGAACAGCGCGCTGGTGTCCACCGGCGGCCGGCAGGAGTACGTGCCGCCGCCGGAGGTCGTGATGCCGGTCGACACCACCGCGGCGGGCGACAGCTTCAACGCCGGCTACATGGCGGCGCGGCTTTCGGGCGAAGGCGCCGCGGCGGCGGCGACCGCGGCGCACAGGCTTGCCGCGCGAGAAGATCCGCCACCGCGGCGCGATCATGCCGCGCGCAGCAGCGGCGATGCATTAGGTGGATACGGCGGCCGGCGGCCGATCAGTTTTGGGGCACGTGCTGGAAGACGAAGTGATCCGGCGTCAGGCCGGTGACATTTTCCAGCGTGATCGCGCCAACACCGACATCAATTACGGCGGCGCCGGTTTCTTCGATATAGTCGATCGCGTCCGCCAACTCGAGCTCTTCAAGGATCAAAAGGCCCATTATAGCATGATCTTGTCCATTTCCCAGCTGGCGCAACCCACCTTGAAATCGGTGATGGTGTCGGTGCCGAAGTTTTGCTCGAGGAACGAGAACACGAATGTGTTGCCCGCATCGCCGGTCAGCGTGTCATTCTCACCCGTGCCGAAATAACGTCTTTTCCCGGCGTTCGGGTACGACTGCCCCCGGCTGGCAAACGTTGAAGACGAATTGACCTGATCGCTTCCGCCTTGCCGTCCTCGGGACTGTGACAGACGATCCGTTGCCATCAATGAGAATCGCGTCGGCGGTGGTATCCACCTGCCGAACGCGGTGAAGCTAGCGTGCATCACCCGACCCAGATTGACGCTTCCCGATTCCCACCATAGCAGGTTTATGGCGGTTCTGGACCCTTATACCCGGAAAAGCGCACCCAGCCGTGGTATCGGTCGTTGATTCGCGGGTTAAGGCCGATCAGCTGTGGCAGCGGTTTAAGGCCGTCCCAGCAGCATCGCGCCGAGCGCCGCCAGGATCGGCAGCGGCCAGGAGGCGGCAATCCGCAGCCAAACCAGCTTGTGCGGCATGACGCCGAGCTCCCAGATGAACAGTCGCTGGATGGCGAATAGCGCCCAGGCGGTGGTGTAGGCGATGACCTGCGGGGCCCCCGCGCCGCCCTTGAGCGCGGCCGTTCCGATGGAAAATCCGATCACCGGCCCGCCCGGCGTCAGGAACCCGCCCAGCATGGCGATCGCGATTCCCGCCGCGCCGGAATCCGCGCCGAGCCAGCGGCCGACCACATCCTGCGGCAGCAGCGCCGCGATATAGCCCGCGCCGATCACGCCCAGCATGATGCGCGGCATCAGCTTGAAGAAATCGAGCACGCCCTCTCGCGCGCTGTCGCGCAACACGATGCGCCCGCGGGTGGCCGCGATCAACGCCAGCACGGCGGCAATGAAGAACAGCAGCGCATCGACGAACAGGATCATGCGCCGCTCCGCGTTCGCATGCCAAGCCACCCCGCCAGCCAATGCGCGAGGAGGCCCGCCACGACTGGCAGCGGCAGCGCGACGAGACTGCGCCAGATCACGAAGTCCGCACCGAAGAACGGCAATTCCCAGACCAGTGCGCGGCCATAGCCGAGCAGCGTCCAGCTCGTGATGAAGGCGACGGTGGCGCCGACGCTGGCGCCGACCGCGAGGAACGCGGCAGCGATCGGGAACACGGTGATGGGCCCGCCCGGCACGACGATGCCGGCGAGCGTGGCGATGATCAGTCCGGCAAATCCCAATTCAGCCCCGACCCATTTCACCACGACGTCGCGCGGCATCAGCACCGCGACGAACGAGGCGATCAGGCAGGCGGCCAGCACCTTCGGCAAGATGTCGAGGAACAGCATGACGTCGGCGGAGAGGATCTCGAGGAACCGCGCCTGCCCATCGCGCCAGTACACGATCGCAGCCGCGGCCACGACCGCGACGGCAATGAAGGCGGTCGACCAGTCGAACGTCTTGCGCGGGCGGCGCTGGATCGGAGCTTCGGGCAAGGAAACCTGCGATTGCGGTAGACCGCATCAAAAGCACTTCAGCGCAGGCTGTTCAAGCGCGCATGATCTTTTCGGACCTGCCTTCGCCCGCCGAAGCATCGAGCCAAAAATAACGACCGTGCCTGGGCTTCGCGCAGGCGGGAAACCGGTGCCCACTTTTCCGGATCATGCGCTACCGCAACCGCACCGCCGCTTGCGCCAACGCCGCGATACGGCCGAAGTCGCGCGCGGCGATCGCATCGGCCGGCGCGACCCACGAGCCACCGACCGAAATCACGTTGGACAGCGCAAGATAAGACGCGGCGTTTCCTGCATCGATGCCACCAGTCGGACAGAATTTGAGCTGCGGCAGCGGCGCGGCGATCGCCTTGAGCCAGCGCGCGCCGCCGGACGGCTCTGCAGGAAAGAATTTCAGCACTGCGAAGCCACGCTCGGCGAGCGCCATGGCTTCGCTCACCGTTGCACAGCCGGGCAGAACTGGA
Organism: uncultured Alphaproteobacteria bacterium; assembly: GCA_963711955.1. Taxonomy (GTDB): domain Bacteria; phylum Pseudomonadota; class Alphaproteobacteria; order Rhizobiales; family Xanthobacteraceae; genus Z2-YC6860. The sequence continues at coordinate 36,089 of CAVQGC010000004.1, forward strand.
ACCGGTGCGTCAGCCAGGGCATCGGTCAGCGACGCCGGCGTGCCGGGACTGACCAGGAACCTGGCGCCGGTCGCGCATGCGCGCGCGATGTCGGCGGGCTTCGTGACCGTACCGATGCCTGCAATGGCCTGCGGCACCTCGGCGACGATCGCGCGCACCGCCTCCAGCGCAATCTTGGTCCGCAAGGTCACCTCGATCACCGGCAATCCGCCGGCGACGAGCGCGCGGGCGAGCGGCACCGCATCCTCGAGGCGCTCGAGGGTCAGCACCGGGATGACCGGCGTGGTCAAAAGCGGAGTGGGATCAGCGGGCGGCATGCTGGATATCTGGGTGATCGACGGCGCGCCGCAAGGCTCAAGAGAGCTGCCGCATCAGGGCCAGGCCGGCGAACAGGCCAGCGATCGACAGCGCCACCGAGCCGATCACATAGACCGCAGCCAGCGCGACTTCGCCGCGCTCCCAGAGCAGCGCGGTGTCGAGCGAGAATGCCGAGAAGGTGGTGTAGCCGCCGAGCACGCCGGTCGCCAGGAACAGCCGCATCGGCTGCACCGCGTCGCCCTTGAAGGCGAAGTAGCCGGCCAGCAGACCCATCGCCAGCGAGCCGCTGACGTTCTCGATGATGGTCGCGTAGGGGAACCCCGCGCCGAGCAGCCGCGGCGTGAGAATGTTGACGCCGTGGCGCAACGCAGCGCCGATGCCGCCGCCGAGGAAGACCAGAAGAAATCCTGTCATCGCTCCATCGGCCGCATGCCGAGCTTGTCGAGCAGCCGCATGTCGCGGTCGCGCTCGGGGTTGGGCGTGGTCAGCAGCTTCGGCCCATAGAAGATCGAGTTGGCGCCGGCGAGGAAGCACAGCGCCTGCGTCGCCTCGCTCATGTCCTCGCGGCCGGCGGACAGCCGCACCACCGACTTCGGCATGGTGATGCGCGCGACCGCGATGGTGCGTACGAAATCGAACTGATCGAGCTTGCGTTCACCGGACAGCGGCGTGCCTTCGACCTGCACCAGCATGTTGATTGGCACCGATTCCGGATGCACCGGCAGACTGGCCAGCGTCGCGATCATGCCGACGCGGTCCTCAGGCCCCTCCCCCATGCCGACGATGCCGCCGCAGCACACGTTGATGCCGGCGGCGCGGACATGATCGAGCGTATCGAGCCGGTCCTGGTAGGTGCGCGTCGTGATGATGGCGCCGTAGAACTCGGGCGAGGTGTCGAGATTGTGGTTGTAGTAGTCGAGCCCGCTGCGCTTGAGACGCTGCGCCTGGTCGGAGGTGAGCATGCCGAGCGTGGCGCAGGTTTCCAGCCCCAGCGCACGCACGCCCTTCACCATCGCGCAGACGCTCTCGACGTCGCGATCCTTCGGCGAGCGCCAGGCCGCGCCCATGCAGAACCGGCTGGCGCCGGCGGCCTTCGCGGCGCGCGCCTCGGCGAGCACCGTATCGAGCGCCATCAGCTTCTCGGCCTTCACGCCGGTGTCGTACTTGGCGCTCTGCGGGCAATAGGCGCAGTCCTCGGGACAGCCGCCGGTCTTGATCGAGAGCAGCGTCGAGATCTGCACCTCGGCCGGATCGAAGTGGATGCGATGGACGCGCGCCGCCTCGAACATCAGTTCCGGAAACGGCAGCTCGAACAGCGAACGGACCTCGCCGCGGGTCCAGTCGTTGCGGACCAAGCCTGGACTGGCAACAGGGGCATGCATGGCAACGGACATTCTGCGGCCTTCTTGGTATGCGCTTCATGCCATTCATAGCACACGCCGCATTCCGCGAAAGCGGTGCTTCCCCCACGGCCGTGTTAGTGTGCCACCGTCGCGACGCCTTGCGGCACCGATCGATGAAGGAAAATCCGCCGATGACCGACGTGCCGCCCGACCGCCTGTCCAACAATCCGAAGAGCCCGTTCTACAATGAGGACGTGCTTGCCCGGGACGTCGGGATTCGCTTCGCAGGCAAGGAGAAGACCAACGTCGAGGAATATTGCGTCAGCGAAGGCTGGATTCGTGTGGCGGCGGGAACCGCGAAGGACCGCTTCGGCAATCCGCTGACCATCAAGCTTAGCGGCCCGGTCGAGCCATACTTTCGCGACAAGCCGTCCGCGTAGCAGCGGCTTAGCGTTCGCTTGGCGTCAAAAACTCAATCGCCTCCAGTCCCGCGCGGCGGCCGAACACGAAAGCACGCAGCACCGACACCGCGTTCGGCGCGGTGCCGTAGAAATGCCCGGTGATCTCGCCGGCAGCGTAGAGGCCGGGAATCGGCGCGCCGCCGCGCAACACGCGGGCGCGGTCGTCGGTCGAAATTCCCCCGAACGTGTAGGCGATGGCTCCAACCAGCGGATAAGCGAGAAACGGCGGCTCGATGATGGGGCGCGCCCAGTTCGATTTCGGCGGCTGAAGCTCGCGCGTCGCGGCGAGCCCGTCGCAGCGCGTGGCGTCGAACATGGCGGGATCGCCGCCCGCCGCCGCGTCGTAGTTCGCGACCGTGTCGATCAGCACGCGCGGATCGATTCCGAGCTGCCCGCAAGCTCCGCCAGCGTGTCCGCCTCGACCGGCGGCACCTCGGAACGCACGGCACGCTGCCAGTCCGGGATGTCGTAGAGCCGCTTGTCGAAAATGGCGTAAGCCTCGCGGCCCGGCAGCTCAAAATGCAGCGAGCGCGAAAACTTCTCCCAGGTCTCGTGCACGAGCCCGGCGCCTTCGTCGAAAAAGCGGCGCCCGGTTTTGTCCACCACCACGCCATAGGGATAGACCAGCACCACGGGCGCGGAATTTCGGCTGCGCGGATCGATCGGCTCAATGTGCATGCCGTTCCAGTCGCCGGATTTGTCGGCGCCCTCGCCGAGCGCCATGCGGATGCCGTCGCCGGTGTTGAACCGCGTGCCGGGCGAGATCAGCCGGATGCCGTCGGCGCCGGGGCCGAAGTGCTCGCGCATCATGTCGGGATTGGCCTGGAAGCCGCCGGCCGCGAGGATCACCGCGTCCGCCGGCACCTCGCGCGACGCGCCCTCGCCTGCGATCTCGACGCCGCGGATGCGCTCGTCTTCGCGAATGAAGGCCTGCACTGGCGACGAGTAGCGAACGGCGACGCCAGCCGTCTTAGCGGCCCGCGCCAGCATTTCGATGATCGCCGGGCCGCCGCCGACCGGCTGGATGCGCGGCGGGCCCTTGGCAAGATAATAGGTCGGCTGATGGAATTCGACACCGTGGCTTTTGATCCAGGCCACGGTGGCCGGCGCTTCCGCCGCCAACCGCGCGAAATAGGTCTCGTCGCCCTGAAATTTCGTCGCCTCCAGCATGTCATGGATGAAGCTCGGCTCGACGCGCTCGGGCGACGCCATCCGCATATAGGACGGCGACCAGCGCGTGTTGCCGCCGGCCTCGGTCTTCCGCTGCCTTCTCCAGCAGCGTGACATTGACGGCGATGCCGCGGCGGCGCGCCTCGCCGGCCGCAGCCAAAGCCGCCGAAAGCCCCGCCGCGCCATGGCCGACCACGACGAGATTGGATGCCATGATCAGCTCAGCGGCTCGAACCTGGCGCCGGCGCAGTCGTCACCGGTCGCCGCGCGCCGCTCGGCGATGTCGTTGCGCTTCGTAAAGGTGACGACATAGATGCGCGGCAACGTCGGCTTGCCGGCCATGCCGGTGGCGTTGACCCGCACGCAGGTGCCCCACATCAGACCCGCCGCCGAGGGAACCTGGCGCAATTCCGACACCACGACGTTGCGCACCTGCGCCTCCGCCGAGAACAGCTTGGCGAGATTCCCGGCTATCAGCTTGCGGTGATCGAGGTTGGGCGGCGAGGGCTGCGCAGCCGCGATGCCAGGCGCGCCGGCGAGCGCCACCATCAATGGAATGGCCCAAGCACTTTTCATCGCGGCGATCCGGGCGGCATGGCCGCCCAGACTAGCAGATTACTCCGCCGCGATCCGGGTCGCCGGATCGACCGCCTCGACCTTGGCCGCGCAGAACTTGAACTCCGGAATCTTTCCGAACGGATCGAGCTTCGGGTTGGTGAGCAGGTTGGCGGCCGCCTCGACGTAGGCGAACGGGATGAACACCACGCCGTCCGGAATGGCGTCGTCCTGGCGCGCCGCCAACTCGACAACGCCGCGCCGCGTCGTGACGCGGATCATGTCGCCGGGCTGGATGCCGAGCTTCCCGATGGTGCCGCGCGAGAGCTGCGCGCTCGCGCCCGGCTCGAGCGCGTCGAGCAGTGTCGGCGCGGCGCGTCATCGAGCCGGTGTGCCAGTGCTCGAGCTGGCGGCCGGTGGTGAGGATGAACGGATACTCCGCGTCCGGCTCCTCGTCCGGCGGCTGGAGCTTGGTCGCGACCAGCTTGCCGAAGCCGCCCGGACGCGGGAAGCCCTTGTCGAACACCACGTCGCGGCCCGGCTGGTCGGGCGCGTCGGACGGATAGGTGACGGCGCTCTCGCGCTCGACGCGATCCCACGAGATGTTGTCGAGCGCCGGCATCATCGACGCCATCTCGGTGTAGACCTCGCTCGGGTGCTTGTAGTTCCAGCCGCAGCCCATGCGCTTGGCGATCTCCTGGATGATCCAGAGTCTGACGCGTGTCGCCCGGCAGCGGCAGCGCCTGGCGGCCCATCTGCACCTGGCGGTTGGTGTTGGTGACGGTGCCGTCCTTCTCCGGCCAGCCGGAGGCCGGCAGGATGACGTCGGCGTAGACCGCGGTCTCGGTGAGGAACAGGTCCTGCACCACGAGATGCTCGAGGTGCGCCAGCGCCTCGCGCGCGTGGTTGAGGTCGGGGTCGGACATCGCCGGGTTCTCGCCCTGGATGTACATGCCCTTGATCTCGTCGGCATGGACCGCGTCCATGATCTCGACCACGGTCTTGCCGCGCTTGGGATCGAGCTTGATGCCCCAGGCCTTCTCGTACTTGGCGCGGATCTCCGGGTCCTCGACCGACTTGTAGTCGGGGAAGAACATCGGGATCAGGCCGGCGTCGGACGCGCCCTGCACGTTGTTCTGGCCGCGCAGCGGATGCAGCCCGGTGCCGGGCCGGCCGATCTGGCCGGTGATCAGCGGCAGCGCGATCAGGCAGCGCGCGTTGTCGGTGCCGTGGGTGTGCTGCGACACGCCCATGCCCCAGAAGATGATGGCGCTCTCGGCGCGCGCGTAGGTGCGCGCCACCTCGCGCAGCGTGTCGGCCGGGATGCCGCAGATCGGCGCCATCTCCTCGGGCGTGAAGTCCTTGATGTTCTCGGCGTACAGGCGCGAAGCCTTCGACGTAGGTCTGGATGTACTGCTCGTCGTAGAGCTTCTCGGTGACGATGACGTTGAGCATGGCGTTGAGCATCGCCACGTCGGTGCCGTTCTTGAACTGCATCATCCTCCAGGCGTGGCGCTTAGCGCCTGTGCCGCGCGGATCCATCACGATCAGCTTGGCGCCGCGCTTGGCCGCCTGCTTGAAGAAGGTCGCGGCGACCGGATGGTTCTCGGTCGGGTTGGCGCCGATCACGATGATGACGTCGGAGTTCTTCACCTCGTTGAAGGTGGCGGTCACCGCGGCGGAGCCGACGCCTTCGAGCAGCGCCGCCACCGAGGAGGCGTGGCACAGCCGCGTGCAGTGGTCGACGTTGTTGGTGCCGAAGCCGGTGCGCACCAGCTTCTGGAACAGATAGGCCTCTTCGTTCGAGCCCTTGGCCGAGCCGAAGCCGGCGAGCGCCTTGGGGCCGTCGCGGTCGCGGATTTTCTTCAGGCCGCCGGCGGCGCGGTCGAGCGCCTCGTCCCAGGTGGCCTCGCGGAAGTGCGTCCACGGATTCGACGGGTCGATGAACTCGTGCGGCACCTTCGGCACGCCGTCCTTGCGGATCATCGGCTTCAGCAGGCGCTGCTTGTTGTGCACGTAGTCGAAGCCGAAGCGGCCCTTGACGCACAGCCGGTTCTGCGTTGGCCGGGCCGTTCTTGCCGGTGACGTAGACGATCTTGTCGTCCTTGATCTGGTAGGTGAGCTGGCAGCCGACGCCGCAATACGGGCAGACGCTGTCGACCGTCGCGGTCGGGCTTGCCCGTGTAGACATTGTTCTCGTCGACCATGGTCGACGGCATCAGCGCGCCGGTCGGGCAGGCCTGCACGCATTCGCCGCAGGCGACGCAGGTCGAGCCGCCCATCGGATCGTCGAAGTCGAACACGATCTTCTCGAGATGGCCGCGGCCGGCCATGCCGATCACGTCGTTGACCTGGACCTCGCGGCAGGCGCGGACACACAGATTGCAGTGGATGCAGGCGTCGAGGTTGACCGCCATCGCGACGTGGCTGCGGTCGGGCTGCGGCACCTTGATCGGCTCGCGCTTGGGGAAGCGGCCGGCCTCGATCTTCTGCCGCTTGGCGATTTTCCAGAGCTCGCTGTCCGGATCGTGCGCGTGCGCCTGATCCGGCTGGTCGGTGATGAGCAGCTCGGCGACCATGCGGCGCGCGGTCTTGGCGCGGTCGGTCTGGGTCTTGACCTTCATGCCCGGCGTCGGCGTGCGGATGCAGCTCGCGGCGAGCACGCGCTCGCCCTCGATCTCGACCATGCAGACGCGGCAGTTGCCGTCCGGCCGGTAGCCGGGCTTCGGCGTGTAGCAGAGGTGCGGCAGCTTGATGTCGAGCCGGCGCGCGGCGCGGAAGATCGTCTCGCCCTCGCGGATGTCGATCTCGCGGTCGTCGATGAAGAACGTGTTGGGCTTCTGCGCGTCGTGTCGCTCATGGCGCCAATTCCTTCTCACCAACGTCCCAGCGGCTTGGTGAGTTCATCCGGGAAATATTTCAAAACGCACAGCAGCGGATTGGGCGCGGCCTGGCCGAGCCCGCAGATCGAAGCGTCGCGCATCAGGTCCGACAGCTCGGTCAAGAGCGCCGGATCCCACGGCCCGGTTTCCATCAGCTTGACGGCCTTCTCGGTGCCGACGCGGCACGGCGTGCACTGGCCGCAGCTCTCGTCCTCGAAGAACTTGAGCAGGTTGAGCGCCACCGCCTTCATGTCGTCCTTCTCGGACAGGATGACGACCGCGTGCGAGCCGACGAAGCAGCCGTGCTTCTCGAGCGTGCCGAAATCGAGCGGCTCGTCGGCCATCGAGGCCGGCAGGATGCCGCCGGACGCGCCGCCCGGCAGATAGCCCTTGAACACCTCGCCGTCCGGCATGCCGCCGCAATATTCCTCGATCAGTTCGCGCGCGGTGACGCCGGCCGGCGCCAGCACCACGCCGGGCTTCTTGACGCGGCCGGACACCGAGAAGCTGCGGAAGCCCTTGCGCTCGCGGCGGCCCTGCGAGGTGAACCACTCGCGCGCCCTTCTCGACGATGTCGCGGATCCAGTAGAGCGTCTCGACGTTCTGCTCGAGCGTCGGGCGGCCGAACAGGCCGACCTGCGCGACATAGGGCGGGCGATGGCGCGGCAGGCCGCGCTTGCCCTCGATCAACTCGATCATCGCCGACTCTTCGCCGCAGATGTAGGCGCCGGCGCCGCGCCGCAGATGCATGTTGGTGAACTTGCGCGAGGCCTGCGCGCTCGACCTTGGCGATCTCGTCGGCCAGCATCAGCCGGATCTCGGGGTATTCGTCGCGGATGTAGATGTAGATCTCGTTCGCCTCCACGACCCAGGCGGCGATCAGCATGCCTTCGATGAAGCGGTGCGGGTCCTGCTCGAGATAGTAGCGGTCCTTGAAGGTGCCGGGCTCGCCCTCGTCGGCGTTCACCGCCATCAGGCGCGGCGCCGGCTCGGCGCGCACCAGCGACCACTTGCGGCCGGTCGGGAAGCCGGCGCCGCCGAGCCCGCGCAGCCCGGCGTCGCTGACGATCTTGATGAGGTCGTCGCGCGTGCGCGTGCCGTTGAAAGCCTCGGCGAGCAGGCGATAGCCGCCGTCGGCGAGGTAGTGCTCGAAATCGATGTGGCGCTTCCAGGCGTGCGCGTGCTCCGGCACGATCGCGGCCCTGGCGACGCTATCCGGCGTCGCGCTGAACACCTGCACGTGGCCGACCGCGCAGACCGGCGCGCGCTCGCAGGCGCCCATGCACGGCGCGCGCACCACGCGCACGTTCGGCCCGAGCTTGCCAGGCAGCGTCTGCGAGCAACGTCTCGGCGCCCGCCATGGCGCAGGACAGCGAGTCGCAGACCCGCACCGTGACCGCCGGCGGCGGCGTCTCGCCTTCCTTCACCACGTCGAAATGCGCGTAGAAGGTCGCGACCTCGTAGACCTCGGTCTGCGCCAGCTTCATCTCGGCAGCGAGCGCGGCGAGATGCGCGGCCGAGATGTGGCCGTACTCGTCCTGGATGAGATGCAGATGCTCGATCAGCAGATCGCGCCGGCGCGGCCGGTCGCCGAGCAGCGCGCCGACCTCGGCGGCGGCTTTGGGATCGACCTGGCGTCCCTTCGGGGTGCGGCGCGGCCTCCGCGGCGGCGCGCCGTTTCCGTTCGGCGGCAGCGGAGATTGGATATTCATGGATCAGAATTGAACCCTTCTAGCGTCGCACACAATCCCGTGGACCCCATGGCTTGATAGACGATTTCTATCGACTTTAGGGGTATTGATCATTTATATTTTTGCGAGCGACGCTTTTGCTAAGTCTAAGCCTCTGACATACAACGGCTTTCGATTCATGATCGACAAGCTCGATTTCATCCTGGCCTTGGCCCGTGAGCGCCACTTCGGCCGCGCCGCCGAGGCGTGCGGCGTCACCCAGCCGACCTTGTCGGCGGGCGTGAAGCAGATCGAGGAGCAGATGGGCGTGCTCCTGGTCAATCGCGGCTCGCGCTTCCAGGGCTTCACGCCCGAAGGCCAGCGCGTGCTCGACTGGGCGCGCCGCATCGTCGGCGACACCCGCGCCATGCGCGAGGAGATCAACGCGCTGCGCCACGGCCTGACCGGGCGGCTGCGGATCGCAGCGATTCCGACCGCGCTCGCCATGGTCGCCGCGCTCACCACGCCATACCGCGAGCGGCATCCCAACGTGACGTTCACGGTTCTGTCGCGCACCTCGATCGAGATTCTGGAGCTTCTGGAGAACCTCGAGATCGACGCCGGCATCACCTATCTGGAGAACGAGCCGGTCGGCCGCGTCAATTCCGTGCCGCTCTATCACGAGCGCTACCGGTTGCTCACCTCGGCGGACGCGCCGCTCGGTAACCGCGACAGCGTCACCTGGGCCGAGATCGCGGAGGTGCCGCTGTGCCTGCTGACGCCGGACATGCAGAACCGGCGCATCATCGACCGCCTCATCAAGAGCGCCGGCGGCGATTCGCGCCCGACGCTGGAATCGGATTCGATGATCCTGCTGTTCTCGCACGTGCGCACCGGGCGCTGGGCCAGCGTGATGCCGGCGAAGCTCGCCGAGACGCTGGGCCTGACCGACACGATGCGCGCGATCCCGATCATCGAGCCGGAGGCGGTGCAGACCATCGGCCTGGTGGTGCCGTCGCGCGAGCCGATGACGCCGATCACCGCCGCGCTGGTGGACGAGGCGAAGCGCGTGGCGCCGCAGTTGGATGAAGTGGAGATCACGCAGCGGGCGGCAAGCAAGCGGCGCGGTTAGCTCTGCTGTCATCCCCGCGAAAGCGGGGATCCAGTACACGCAGCCCTCTCGATAGAACTGTGATTACTGGGTCCCCGCTTTCGCGGGGACGACATCCGA
>CAVQGC010000005.1:0-161948 GCA_963711955.1 uncultured Alphaproteobacteria bacterium
TCGCCGACCAGCGCGACGGTCTCGCCCTTCTTGATGTCGAACGAAATGCGGTCGACCGCGAGCGTCTCGCCGCCGCCCTGATGAAGGCGATGGAGAGGTCTTTAACGGTGAGCAGGGGTTCGGTCATAGCGCTCACCGGAACGTCTTTCTGGGATCGAAGGCGTCGCGCACCGCTTCGCCGATGAAGATCAGCAGCGAGAGCATGATGGCGACCGAGAAGAAGCCGGCAAGGCCGAGCCACGGCGCCTGGATGTTGGCCTTGCCCTGCGACAGCAGTTCGCCGAGCGAGGGCGAGCCGGGCGGCAGGCCGAAGCCGAGGAAGTCGAGCGCGGTCAGCGTCATCACCGACGACGACAGGATGAACGGCAGGAAGGTCAGGGTCGCCACCATGGCGTTCGGCAGCAGATGCCGGAACATGATGGTGGCGTTCGACACGCCAAGCGCGCGCGCGGCCTGGATGTATTCGAAGTTGCGGCCGCGCAGGAATTCGGCGCGAACAAGCCCGACCAGCGACACCCAGGAGAACAGCAGCAGGATGCCGAGCAGCACGAAGAAGCCCGGCACCAGCACCGACGAAATAATCAGCAGCAGATAAAGCGAGGGCACCGAGGTCCAGATTTCGATGACGCGCTGGAACAGCAGATCGGTCCAGCCGCCGAAATAGCCCTGCACCGCGCCGGCGCCGACGCCGATGACCGAAGAGATGATGGTCAGGGTCAGGCCGAACAGCACCGAGATGCGGAAGCCGTAAATCAGCCGCGCCACCACGTCGCGGCCCTGGTCGTCGGTGCCGAGCCAATTGTATTCGAGGTCGCGGCAGCTCTTGAGGCCCTTCTTCTTCGACCACGGCCTTGCATTGCGCCTCGGTCAGCTGCCAGGTCGGCGGCGACGGCGCCGGCGTCGGCAGATCGAGATTGTGAGTGTCGTAGGAATAGCGGATCGGCGGCCAGAACATGGTGCCGCCCTTCTCGGCGATCAGCTTCTGCAGAAACGGGTCGCGATAGTCCGCCGCGGTCTCAAACTCGCCGCCGAACGTCGTCTCCGGATAGGTCACGACCGCGGGGAAAAAGGCCCGGCCGTCATGCAGGATCAGGAACGGCTTGTCGTTGGCGATGAACTCGGCGAACAGCGAAACGACGAACAGGAACATGAACAGCCAGAACGACCAGTAGCCGCGGCGATTGCGCTTGAAGTTCTCCCAGCGGCGCCTGTTGATCGGCGACAGCGCGAAGCGGCCGCGCTTCGGCGGCGGGCGGCGCCGAGCGGCGAGATCGACGGCGCTCGTCGAGGTTTCCGGCAGCTCGGCGCCTTTTCGGTCTGGCGTCCACCTCAGACCTCCCGCGTCTCGAAGTCGATGCGCGGATCGATCCAGGTGTAGGTCAGGTCGGAGATCAGGTTCACGACGAGCCCGATCAGGGCGAAGATGTAGAGCGTGGCGAACACCACGGGATAGTCGCGGTTGAGCACGCTCTCGAAGCCGAGCAGGCCGAGGCCGTCGAGCGAGAAGATCGTCTCGATCAGCAGCGAGCCGGAGAAGAACGCGTGCACGAACGCCGCGGGGAAGCCGGCGATCACGATCAGCATGGCGTTGCGGAACACGTGCCCGTAGAGCGTCTGCCGCGAGGTGCAGCCCTTGGCGCGCGCGGTCAGCACGTACTGCTTCCGGATCTCGTCGAGGAACGAGTTCTTGGTCAGCAGCGTCATGGTGGCGAACGCGCCAAGCACCATGGCGATGAGCGGCAGCGCCAGATGCCAGAAGTAGTCGAGGATCTTCTGCCACCACGGACAGCTGCGCCCAGTTGTCGGAGGTGAGCCCGCGCAACGGGAAGAAGTCGAGTACGAGCCGCCGGCGAACAGGATGATCAGCAGGATCGCGAACAGGAAGCCCGGGATCGCGTAGCCAATGATGATGATGCCCGAGGTCCAGACGTCGAAGCGCGAGCCGTCGGACACCGCCTTGCGGATCCCGAGCGGGATCGAGATCAGATAGGTCAGCAGCGTCATCCAGATGCCGAGCGACATCGACACCGGCAGCTTCTCCTTGACGAGCTGCATCACGCTGGTGTCGCGGAAATAGCTCTTGCCGAAATCGAAGCGCAGATAGTTCCACAGCATCAGCAAGAAGCGCTCGTGCGCCGGCTTGTCGAATCCGAACTGCACCTCGAGCTTCTTGATGAAATCCGGATCGAGGCCCTGCGCGCCGCGGTACTTCGACGTCGTGGTGTCGATCTGCGAGCCGCCCTGCGCCTGGCCGCGCGAGCCGAAATCGCCGCCCTGCCCCGACCCCGGTATCCGCGAGCCGGCGCCGGTGTCGGCGCCGGAGAGCTGGGCGATCACCCGCTCGATCGGCCCGCCGGGCGCGAACTGCACCACCACGAACGAAACCAGCATGATGCCGAGCAAGGTCGGGATCATGAACAGGAGGCGGCGGACGATGTAGGCGGCCATGGCTGGGTGGCTATCCGGTTGAGGGAGGCGATCCTGGGTCGGAAGGATGACGGACTGAAGGCGGGACTGCCAGCGCTCTTAGCCCCTCTGGACAATCCTGGCGGCCTTCTCGGCATCATACCACCAGGTTTCCAGGACCCCCCGGGCGTAGCGCGGTTTGGTCGCGGGACGGCTGAAAAAGTCCCAATAAGCGATCCAATGCGACGCCTTGTACCAGTGCGGAATCCAGTAGCGGCCGGCCCGGATCAGCCGGTCCAGCGCCCGGCAGGCCGTCACCAGCTCCGGGCGGCTGTTGGCGGCGATCACCTTCTCGATCATGGCGTCAATCGCCGGGTCGGCGATCCCGGCGAGGTTCTGCGAGCCCTTCAGGGAAGCCGCCTGGGAGGAGAAAAACGAGCGAAGCGAATCCCCCGGCGTCGCCGAAAAGCCGAACCGCTGGATCACAACTTCGTAATCGAAGTCGTTGCGGCGGTTCTGCATCTGCACCGGATCGACGATCCGAATCGTAGCGTCGATACCCAGCGTGTTGAGATTCTTGATGAACGGCATGTGGTGCGGTTGGAAGGTCGGCTCCTCGATCAGAAACTCGACGCTGATGCGCTCACCGTTCGGGCCGACACGCTTGCCGCCCTTGATGGCGTAGCCGGCCTCGTTGAGAAGCTGCGCGCCGCGGCGCAGCAGCGCACGGTCGGCGCCTGAGCCGTCCGACACCGGCGGCACGAACGGCTCACCGAACACCTCGTCCGACACCTTGCCGCGGAACGGCTCCAGCAGCGCAAGCTCGGCGGCATCCGGCTTGCCGTTCGCCATCATCTCGGAGTTCTGGAACACCGAATGCGTGCGGTCGTAAGAGCCGTACATGATGCTCTTGTTGGTCCACTCGAAGTCGAACGCGTAGATCAGTGCCTCACGCAGCTTGCGGTCCTTGAATTTCGGCAGCCGCGTATTGAGGAACCAGCCCTGCGCGCCGGACGGCGTGTGATCGGCGATCACCTCGCGCTTGACGCGCTTGTCCTTGATCGCCGGGAAATCGTAGCGCGTCGCCCAGATGCGCGAGGTGAACTCCTCGCGGAACAGATAATTGCGCCCGGTGAAGCCTTCGAACGCGACGTCGCGGTCGCGGTAATATTCGAAGCGCACGGTGTCGAAATTGTACTGGCCGCGCGAGACCGGGAGATCGGCGCCCCACCAGTCCTTCTCCGCTGGTACTCGATGTAACGCCCGGGCTCGAAGCGGCCGACCTTGTACGGCCCGCTGCCGAGCGGCACGTCGAGCGTTGTCTCGTCGAACGGCCTCTGGCCGTAGTAGGCGCGCGAAAAAATGGGCAGCCCGGCCGCGAACAGCGGCACGTCGCGCGCACGCTCCGCCTTGAAGCGCAGCACCACCGTCGCATCGTCCGCAGCCTCGGCGCCGGTGAAATCGCGCAAGAGCTGGGTGATGATCGGATGGCCCTTCTCCTTCAGGGTGTTCAGAGAGAAGGCGGCATCGTGCGCGGTTAGCCGCGCGCCATCATGGAATTTCGCCTCCGGCCGCAGCAGATAGTGATATGTCAACCCGTCGGCCGAGATGCGGACCGCGCGAGCGGCAAGTCCATAAAGCGCGTCAGGCTCGTCGCTCGCCCGCACCATCAGGCTCGCGAAGGTCAGCTCCATGCCCTGCGCCGCATCGCCGCGCAGGATGTAGCTGTTGAGCGAATTGAAGGTGAGGAAGCCCTGGTTGAACATCCGGCTCGGGCCGATCTGCGAGAACAGACCGCCCTTCGGAGCTTTCGGATCGACGAAATCGAAATGCGAAAAGTCGGCCGGATATTTGAGATCGCCGAAAGAGGAGATGCCGTGGCGCTCGGCGTCGGCGGAGGGTTGGGCGAAGCCCGACGACCGACAGCACAGGACGCCGCGGCGCCCGCGCCGAGATCCGAACCTCACGCCGCGACAGCGCCATCACGAGCGCGACCCCGCCTTGGCCGCCTTGTCCTTGTCCCACCACCACACGGTCGGGAAGCCGGAGAAGCCGTATTTCGGCAATGGGTCGGGCCGGCTGAAGCGGTCCCAGCGGGCGCTGCGGACCTTGCCGTAGGTCCATTGCGGCACGACGTAGTGGTTCCACAGCAGCACGCGGTCCATCGCCTTGGTCGCGGCCTCAAGCTCGGCGCGATCCTTGGCGAAGATCACCCGGTCGATCAACGCATCGATCGCGGGGTTCTTGATGCCGGCATAGTTGCGCGAGCCGACCATGTCGGCGGCGGGCGAGCCCCAGTAGCCGCGCTGCTCGTTGCCGGGCGACAGCGACTGGCCCCAGACCGCGGTGATGATGTCGTAGTCCCAACTGCGCAGCCGGTTCTCGTATTGCGCGTCGTCGACCACGCGCATCGTCACGGTGACGCCGAGCCGCTCCAGGTTCGGCTTGTACGGCTCGACGAAGCGAACCGAATCCGGGCTCGAGAGCAGATACTCAACGGTCATCGGCTCGTTGGTCTTGACGTTGACCAGCTTCCGGTTGCGGATTTCCCAGCCCGCCTCACGCAGCAGCCGCACGCCTTCGCGCAGGTTGCCGCGGATCGCATCGGCGCTGCCGGTCTCGGGATTCTTGTACGGCTCGGTAAAAAGCTCCGGCGGCACCTTGTCGCGCACCGTTTCCAGGATTGCCAGCTCCTGCCCGGTCGGCAAATCGCGCGATGCAAGTTCGGTGCCCTCGAAATAGCTTGCGATGCGCTTGTACTGGCCGAAGAAGATCTGCTTGTTCATCTCGTCGAAGTCGAACGCGTAATTGAACGCGCGCCGCACCCTCGGGTCCTTGAACTTGTCGCGCCGCGTGTTGAAGACGAACGCCTGCATCACGCCGGAAGAGTTGATCGGGAATTCCTCAAGCAACACGCGCTTGTCGCGCACCGCGGGAAAGTCGTAGGCGGTCGCCCAGTTCTTGGCGCTGTTCTCGGTGCGCCAGTCGATCTGGTCGGCCTTGAAGGCTTCGACCGCGACGGTCGGATCGCGGAAATATTCGTAGCGCAACTCGTCGAAATTATCCCGGCCGACGTTCACAGGCAGATCCTTGCCCCAGTAGTCCTTGACGCGCTCGAACGCGATGGTGCGGCCGGGGGTAAAGTTCTTGATCCTGTAGGCGCCGCAGCCGAGCGGCGGCTCGAGCGTGGTCGCGCCGACGTCACGCTTGCGGCCTTGGGAATCAGTCCCTTCCCAATAGTGCTTCGGCAGCACGTTGAGCTGGCCGACGATCTGCGGCAGTTCCCGGTTGCCGGGCTGGTCGAACGTAAAGGTGATGTCGCGCTCGCCGGTCTTTTCCGCCTTTACCACATGGCGGTAGTAGGCCGAGTACTGCGGATGATGCTTCTTGAACGCGTCGAGCGAGAAGATCACGTCCTCGGCCGTGACCGGCTTGCCGTCGTGCCACTTCGCCTCGACGCGCAGCCGATAGGTGACGGACGAATGATCGTCGGGATGGCTGACGGCTTCGGCGAGCAGCCCGTATTCGGTCGACACCTCGTCGAGTGCCGCCACCATCAGCGTGTCGTAGATTTCATTGATGCCGGCCGCGAGCGAGCCCTTCACACCGCCGGTGACGGGGTTGAAATTGTCGAACGTGCCGAACGCGATCAGCCGCGCCGTGCCAGCTTTGGGGGCGTTGACATTGACGTAGTCGAAATTCTTGAAGCCGGCGGGATATTTCAGGTCGCCGAACAGCGACAGCCCGTGCCGCCAACGGAGATCTTGCGCCACCGCGTTGTCCGGCAGAGCAGACAGCGCACCAATCGCAGGCGTTGCCAGCGCTGCGGCGCCGGATTTCAGGATGGCGCGACGGGTAAGGCGCATGCGGGAATGCTCCGGGCGGCACAGCGCCGCCGATCATGCAAACACCGGTAGGCCGCGATTATGTCGGTTTTTGCATGAGCCGCTACCCGCGAAGCGGGGCGTCCCACTCAATTCTGCGTGGTTATCGCGGCGTAATCAGCGCCGAGTCAGGCCGGCCTGCCGGCTGGTGCCCGCGTCGGCCGCTTTCGGCAGCGGGGCCGGATTGTCAGCCTTGGAATTCATGTAAGTCAGCAGATCGGCCCGCTCGGTGGCGCGGGGAACACCCGCGAACGCCATGTTGGTGCCCGGCACGGCAGACTTGGGATTCAGCACGAACGCGTTGAGCTCATCGATCGTCCAGGTGCCGCCCTTGGCCTTCATCGCGGCGGAATAGTTGAAGCCCGCCACCGCAGCCTTGGCGCGGCCGATGACGCCGTACAGGTTCGGGCCGACCTTGTTGGGCTCGCCCTTGCCGAACGTGTGGCAGGCGACGCACTTCTTGGCGGACGCTTCGCCGCGGCCCATGTCGGCGCTGGCGAACAGCTTGGCGATCGGTTCTTCCGGCGCGGCCGGAGCGCCGGGCTTGCCGGCGGGCGCCGCTTCCTGGACCGCGATGTCGTAGCCGGGCTTGGCCGGCTTGTGCGGGGCGAAGATCGCGTTGGCCGTGATGTTGAGCGACAGCAGCACCAGGCAGCAGCCGAGCACGGCGCCCATGATCTTGTTCAGTTCAAAGGAATCCATCGCGGCTCGGCTCCAGCTACCAAAATCGCTATCCAGCTAGTGTCGCGGTTTCGCGCGGGGAACCCCGCGGCGGCGAGAGATACCCGGTTTTCCTCGCCTCTGGCAACCCGTATAACGCCCTGCGACACCCCTTCAAGTTGAAGAATTAGGCGGCTTATGGCCGACGATGTCATCATTCTGATCCCGGCCAGGATGGCCTCGACCCGGCTGCCCGGCAAGCCACTCGCCGACATCGCCGGCAAGCCGATGATCGTGCATGTGATGAACCGCGCGCAGGAAGCCAAGGCCGGCGCGGTCGTGGTGGCGACCGATTCCGAGCCGGTCTTCGCGGCTGTGGAAAAGGCCGGCGGCCGCGCGGTGATGACGCGAGCCGATCATGTTTCGGGGTCTGACCGCGTTTTCGAGGCGCTGCAGCAGATCGACCCGGAGCGCCGCGCCAGCATCGTCGTCAACGTCCAGGGCGACCTGCCCACGCTCAGCGCCGGGCGACATCAAGGCCGCGCTCAAGCCGCTTGCCGATCCCGCGGTCGACATCGCGACATTGGCCGCCGAGATCAAGAAGCCGCAAGAACGGACCAACCCCAACGTGGTCAAGCTGGTCGGCTCGCCGGTGTCGCCGGGCCGGCTGCGCGCGCTCTACTTCACCCGCGCGACGGCACCGTCGGGCGACGGGCCGCTCTATCACCACATCGGGCTCTACGCGTACCGCCGCGATGCGCTGGCGAAGTTCGTGGCGCTGAAGCCCTCGCCGCTCGAACTGCGCGAGCGGCTCGAGCAGCTCCGCGCGCTGGAGGCGGGCATGCGGATCGACGCCATGGTCGTCGATAGCGTGCCGCTCGGCGTCGACACGCCGGAAGACCTTGAGGCGGCGCGCCGCACACTCGGCAGGCGTTGACTCGGCTTGGGCAGTGGGCGAAACCGGGCCATGGCAAAGATGAAAGTAGCGTTCCAAGGCGAGCCTGGCGCCAATTCGCATCTCGCGATCCGAGAGGTTTATCCGGACGCGGAGGCGCTGGCGTGCGCCACTTTTGAAGACGCATTCACCGCGATCGCTTCGGGCGAAGCGGCGCTCGGCATGATCCCGGTGGAGAACTCGGTGGCGGGCCGCGTCGCCGACATCCACCACCTGATGCCGGAGTCCAACCTGCACATCGTCGGCGAGCATTTCATGCCGGTGCGGCACCAGTTGCTGGCGGTGAAGGGCGCGACCATCAAGGACATCAAGACGGTCGAGAGTCATGTTCATGCACTTGGCCAGTGCCGCAAGGTCATCCGCAAGCTCGGCATCCGCCCGATCGTCGCGGCCGACACCGCCGGCTCTGCCCGCGAGGTCGCCGAGATCGGCGACAAGTCGCGCGCCGCGATCGCGACGCGGCTGGCGGCGGAAATCTACGGTCTCGAAATCCTCGAGGAGAACGTCGAGGACGAATCGCACAACACGACGCGCTTCATCATTCTTTCGAAAGAGAAGAAATGGGCGCCCCGCGGCAATGGCAAGGTGGTCACCACGTTCGTGTTCCGGGTGAAGAACGTGCCGGCTGCGCTCTACAAGGCGCTCGGTGGCTTCGCCACCAACGGCATCAACATGACCAAGCTCGAAAGCTACATGATCGAGGGCAATTTCTTCGCGACGCAGTTCTACGCCGACGTCGAGGGCCATCCCGACGACCGCGGGCTGGTGTTCGCGCTGGAGGAGCTGTCGTTCTTCTGCAAGGAGCTGAAGATTCTCGGTGTGTATCCCGCGCACGGATTCCGCGAGGTGTTCGAAGAGGTCAAAGCATGAAGACCAAGGCCAACGGCATCACATTCAACACCGAAGTGTCGGGCCCTGAGGGCGCGCCGTGGCTGATCTTTTCGAACTCGCTGGCCACCAATCTGCACATGTGGGACCAGACAGCAAAGGATCTCTCATCCACCCACCGCGTGCTGCGCTACGACCAGCGCGGCCACGGGCAGACCGAGGTGACGCCCGGCCGCTATACCTTCGAGCTGCTGATCGCCGACATCATCGCGCTGATGGACACGCTCGGAATCAAGAAGGCGAGTTGGTGCGGCATCTCAATGGGCGGCGCCACCGCGATGGGCGCGGTGCAGAAGCACCCCGACCGGTTCGACCGGCTGGCGATCTGCGACACAACCGGGCAGTCCACGCCGGCAAGTTCCCAGCAGTGGGAAGCGCGCATCGTCAACGCACAGAACAACGGCATGCAGGCCGAGGTGGAGCCCACCATCACCCGCTGGTTTCCGCCGGAGACGGTGAAGGCGAACCCGCCGCACCTCGATGTGCTGCGCAAGATGATCCTGGAGACGCCGGTCGACGGCTTCGCGGGGTGTTCGGCCGCGCTCGCCAACCACGACTACCGGACCGGCATGAAGACCGTGAAGAACCCGGTGCTCTACATCTGCGGCGAGAAGGACGGCAACAACACCGCGGTGATGCGCACCATGCAGCAGGAGCTTCCGGCGGCAAAATACGTCGAGCTGCCCGGCGCGGGGCATATCTCGAACATGGACCGGCCGGCGCTGTTTACCAAGGCGCTGCAGGAATTCTTCGCCTAAAGCATCCCCAGCGGTTCGCGCCGTTTCGGCGGCGCGAACGCGCGGTCGAGCGCAGCCAAAGCATTGTCGTCCAGGTTCATATCGAGCGCGGCGATGTTTTCGCGCAGATGCTCCAGGCTGGTCGCCTTCGGAATCGCGATGACGCCGTCCTGCGCCAGCAGCCACGCCAGCGCAACCTGTGCCGGCGTCGCGCCGACCCCCTTCGCAACCTTGGCGAGCTCGGGGTTGCGCAGCATCCGCCCCTGCTCTATCGGCGAATAGGCCATGATCGGCATGCCGTGCTCGCGGCACAGCGGCACGAGGTCGAATTCGATGCCGCGCCGGGTGAGATTGTAGAGCACCTGGTTGCTGGCACAGGCCTCGCCGCGGCCGCGCGACAGCGCGAGCAGATCGACCATGTCGTCGACGTCGAAATTGCTGACGCCCCAGTGCCGGATTTTGCCCTGCTCCGCCAGCGCAGCAAACGCATCCACCGTCTCCTCCAGCGGCGTGCTGTCGCGCCAGTGCAGCAGATAAAGGTCAATGCGGTCGGTGCGCAGCCGCTTCAGGCTGCGCTCGCAGGCGGCGACGGTGCGGCTGCGGCTGGCGTTCGACGGCAGCACCTTGCTGACGATGAACAGCTCGTCGCGCCGGCCCGCCACCGCCTCGGCCACGATCTCCTCGGCGCCGCCCTCGCCGTACATCTCGGCGGTGTCGATCAGCGTGACGCCAAGCTCGATACCGAGCTTGAGCGCGGCGACCTCGTCCTTGCGGTGGCGCGCATCCTCGCCCATCCGCCAGGTGCCGAGCCCGAACACCGGCATCGGTTCACCGGACGGCAGGTTGGTGGTCGGGATGGCCATGAATCAGATCGTCTGGTTGTACGCGCCCACGTCCGGATGCGTGCGCAGCACGCCGTCCACCGCCTTGAACATCTCGCGCATGCGCGCCTCCGACACCGGGCTTTCGACGACGACCACCAGTTCGGGCTTATTCGACGAAGCGCGCACCAGGCCCCAGGTGCCGTCCTCGACCGTGACGCGCACGCCGTTGACGGTGACCAGGTCGCGGATGCCCTGCCCGGCCACCTTGCCGCCCTTCTGTTTCTCCGCCTCGAAATGCTTCACGACCTTTTCGACGATGCCGTACTTCTTCTCGTCGTCGCAGTGCGGCGACATGGTCGGCGAGCCCCAGGTCTTGGGCAGCGCGTCCTTCAGCTCCGACATCTTCTTTCCGGGGTTGCGGTCCATCATGTCGCAGACCGCGAGCGCCGAGACGAGGCCATCGTCGTAGCCGCGGCCGAACGGCTTGTTGAAGAAGTAGTGGCCGGATTTCTCGAAGCCGGCCAGCGCGCCTTTCTCGTAAGTCCGGCGCTTCATATAGGAGTGGCCGGTCTTCCAGTAATCGGCGATCACGCCGTTCTTTTGCAGCACCGGATCGGTGACGTAGAGCCCGGTCGATTTCACGTCGACCACGAAGGTCGAGCCGGGGTACAGGGTGGACATGTCGCGCGCCAGCATGACGCCGACCTTATCGGCGAAAATCTCGTCGCCGGTGTCGTCCACGATGCCGCAACGGTCGCCGTCGCCGTCGAAGCCGAGGCCGACATCCGCCTTTGTGCGCAACACCTCGTCGCGCATGGCGTGTAGCATTTTCATGTCTTCGGGGTTCGGATTGTATTTCGGGAACGTGTGATCGAGTTCGCAGTCGAGTTTGACCACCTCGCAGCCGATCGCTTCCAGCACCTGCGGCGCGAACGCGCCGGCGGTGCCATTGCCGCAGGCGCACACCACCTTGAGCCTGCGTGTCAGCTTCGGCCGTTTGGTGAGGTCGGCGATGTAGCGCGCCGGGAAGTTTTCGACGAAATGGTACGAGCCGCCGCCCTCGAGCTTGAACGCGGCATTCAGCACGATGTCCTTCAGCCGGGTCATCTCGTCGGGCCCGAAGGTCAGCGGGCGGTTGGCGCCCATCTTCACCCCGGTCCAGCCGTTGTCGTTGTGCGAGGCGGTGACCATCGCGACGCATGGCACGTCGAGATCGAACTGCGCGAAATACGCCATCGGCGTCATCGCCAGCCCGATATCGTGGACCTTCACGCCGGCGGCCAGCAGCCCTGACACCAATGAATTTTTCACCGACGCCGAATAACCGCGGAAGTCGTGGGCGGTGACGAGCTCCGGCTTCACCCCGAGTTCGCGGATCAGCGTGCCCAGCCCCATGCCGAGCGCCTGCACGCCCATCAGGTTGATTTCCGTGTTGAGCAGCCAGCGTGCATCGTACTCGCGAAACCCGGTGGGCTTCACCAGGGGCTCCGATTCGTAGGCATAGGTGTTGGGCGTCAGCGCCGCTTTGGGCTTTGGGAACATCGAAACTCCAGCGATTGCCGCTGGAGGCATAGCCGAAATGGTGTTGGGTGTCATTCCGAGACGGCCCGCAGGGCCGGACCCGGAATCCAGATGCATGACAGAAGGTTCGTTTGTATAGCTGGATTCCGGGTTCGCCGCTGCGCTTACTGCTCCAAGATCAACCGGCCCTTGTCGTGGGTCCATTTCACCCGCGACAGGAACGACATGCCGAGCAGGTTGGTGCTCAGCCCGTCATCCGGCATCACGAAGGCCGTGACGTCGCGCACGGTGATGCCGTTGACCTCGACGCGGTTGAGCATGACGGGGGCCACCGCGACGATGCCGTTGGCAGTGCTGGCCTTGGCCGTATAGTCGCGGCGCGCGGGATGGATGCCAAGCTTCGCCGCCGAGCTTTCGCGCAGCGCAATCGCCGAAGCGCCGGTGTCGACCATGAAGTCCACCGCGCGACCATCGACCCGCGCATCGACCAGGAAGTGGCCGCGGCGGTCGCTTTGCAGCGTGACGGTGCGGCCGGAAGCCGAAGCTTGGGGCGCGGGCGTCGCCGTCATGATCGCCGGCTGGCCGGCCTTGTTCCACTTGTCGAGCTGCTGCGAGGCGAACGTGCAGATCGCCGCCATAATGCAGAGAAAGATGAGCACAGTCCGCATCTTCAGGTCCTGCCGCTAAACCGGGCCACCACAGCATGGCGGCGACGAATTTCATGCTAACGGCGGGGCACGGAATTGGGCCTTTCGGTCCCAAGGTGAGCGGCGCGTTGAACCAATCGATTCAATTGTAATGAAAAAAAGGCCCCATCCGGGGCCTCTAAGAATTCTCCGCAGACAACCCAAAAGAATTAGTTCAGAGCGTTCTGGACGCTCGTGAACGTGGTGTT
This sequence comes from uncultured Alphaproteobacteria bacterium, assembly GCA_963711955.1. GTDB lineage: Bacteria > Pseudomonadota > Alphaproteobacteria > Rhizobiales > Xanthobacteraceae > Z2-YC6860. The sequence goes on from CAVQGC010000005.1 coordinate 12,771, forward strand.
CAGCTTCGAGCCCAGGCCCTGGACGACGGCGATGATGGCGACCGAGATCCCGGCCGCAATCAGGCCGTACTCGATCGCGGTAGCCCCGCTCTCGTCAGCAATGAACTTTGCGAAAATCGACTTGGTATGCGGCTGAAGTTCTTTCATATGCCCACTTCCCTGTTTTGTGGTTGCGACGACGGCCACCTTTGCAACCAACCCCTGAAAAAAGCGTCAAAAAGACATACGCAAAAAACATTAAAAGCGATTCAGGTGCCGCGCGGCTTGGCGCGTCGCGTGGCCGATGCAACGAGCGGATTGTCGGGCCAGGGATGGCGCGGGTAGCGGCCCTTGAGCTCGGTCTTCACCGCCGCGTAGGAGCCGCGCCAGAAGCCGGGAAGATCGCGCGTCACCTGCACCGGCCGGTGCGCGGGCGACAGAAGCTCGACAACGAGCGGGACCTTGCCGCCTGCGATCGAGGGATGACGATCGAGCCCGAACAGCTCCTGCACGCGGATCGAGAGCTTGGGACCCTCCTCCGCTTCGTAATCGATCGGCACCGAGGAGCCGGACGGCGCTGCGAAGTGGGTCGGCGCTTCGGCTTCGATCCGCCGTTTCATGTTCCACGGAACGAACGCCTGCACCGCCGCCGAAATCTCGTCGCCGGAAATGTCCGATAACGCCGTCTTGTCGCCGAGCACGGGCAACAACCACTCGACGTTGGCGGCGAGCGCCGAGTCGGACAGGTCCGGCCACTCATCGCCTTCCGCGCGGCGCAGGAACATCACGCGATCGCGCCATTGCTTGAGCGATTTGGTCCAAGGCAGCCGATCGACCCCGAGCCGCGCAATGCCCTCAGCGAGCAGGCGTGCGTTCGCCTCACCGGGGGCGACGCGCATTGTCTGCTCCGACAGCGCCAGCGCGCCGAGCCGATGGCTGCGGCGTCCACGCAAGCTGGCGGAGGAGGCGTCGAACGAAACGTCCTCCCGGCTCTCGATTCTGTCCGCAAAGCGCTGCTCGATTTCGTCGAGCGTGATCGAAGCGGCAAGCAGCACCCGGCCCTGCGCCGCGGTGCCGGCAAGCTCCGCGATGGTGAGAAACGGCTCACGCGACAGCGGCGATGCCGGATCGACATTGGCGCCGCGCCCGTTTGCCAGCAGGAACGCGCCGCCCGCGCCGCGGCTCTTGGCGATGCGATCGGGATAGGCGAGCGACAGGATGGCACCGGGGGAAACCTCGCCGTCCGTCATTTCGGGACGCCGCGAAGCGGCGAACCCGGAATCCATACTCCCGGTGGTGGTTATGGATCCCGGGTTCGCTCCATAGCGCGTCGAAGACGCGCGTGAACGCGCTTTATGGCGCTCGCGCGCCGGAATGACGGTGTCCGCCCAGCGCTTCGCCATGCTCCGCGCGTCCTCACCGCGCCGCGAGCGATCACGGCGGAACTGATCGAGCCGGTGGGTGAGATCGACGCTGTCGCCCCCGAGCCCACGCTCGGACAGGATCGCCGCGATGTCGGCGGCGAGCGCGCCGGAGCCGGCCGCTCCAGCGTCGACCACCATGCGCGCAAGCCGCGGCGGCAGCGGCAGCGCGCGCAGCTTGCGGCCTTCGCCGGTGATGCGGCCGTCCTTGTCGATCGCACCAAGCTCGGTGAGCAGCGCCCTCGCCTCGGCCAACGCGCCGGCCGGCGGCGGATCGAGGAACGCCAGCGTGCCTGGATCGGATGTGCCCCACTGCGCCAGGTCGAGCAGCAGGCCGGACAGATCGGCTGCCAGGATTTCCGGACGCGCATAAGGCTCGAGCGACGCCGTCTGCGGCTCGTCCCACAGCCGATAGCAGATGCCGGACTCGGTGCGGCCGGCGCGGCCGCGGCGCTGGTCGGCGGCGGCGCGCGAGACACGGACGGTTTCAAGCCTGGTGAGGCCGACGTCAGGCTCGTAGCGCGGCACGCGGGCGAGACCGGAGTCGACGACGATGCGCACGCCCTCGATGGTGATCGAGGTTTCCGCGATGGAGGTGGCGAGCACCACCTTGCGCCTGCCGGGCGGCGCGGGCGCAATGGCGCGATCCTGGGTCTGCGCGTCGAGCGCCCCGTAGAGCGTCACCACGTCGATAGAGGGATCGCCGATGCCGTCCTTCAATCGGGTCTCAGCCCGCCGGATTTCCGCCGCGCCCGGCAGGAACGCCAGCACCGAGCCGGGATCGGCACGCAGCGCCCGCACCACGGCGTCAGCAACCTGCTGTTCTATATGCGCGCGCTGATCGCGGCCGAGGTAGCGCGTCTCGACCTCGAACGCACGCCCGGCGCTTTCGATCACCGGGGCGCCGCCGAGCAGCTTCGCAACCCGTGCGCCGTCCAGCGTCGCCGACATCGCCAACAGCTTGAGATCGTCGCGCAGGCCCTGCTGCGCTTCGCGCGCGAGCGCCAGCGCCAGATCGGCATCGAGCGAGCGTTCGTGGAATTCGTCGAGCAGCACGGCGGCGATGCCCTCGAGCGAGGGATCGTCGAGAATCAGCCGGGTGAACACGCCTTCGGTGACAACCTCGATACGCGTCTTGCGGGATACCTTGGAGCCGAACCGCACGCGCAGCCCAACGGTATCGCCGACCCTCTCGCCGAGCGTGGCGGCCATACGCTCGGCGGCGGCGCGCGCGGCGAGGCGCCGCGGCTCCAGCACCAGGATTTTCTTGTTGGCCGCCCAGGACTCGCCGGCGAGCACCAGCGGCACGCGCGTGGTCTTGCCGGCGCCCGGCGGCGCGACCAGCACCGCGGCGTTCGATGCATGCAGCGCCGCGGTGAGCGCGGGCAACGCTTCATCGATTGGGAGTTTCGTATCGAAAATTTGCATCGGGTGTCATCGTCCGCGAAAGCGGACGATCCAGTAACCACCGATCATTCCGTCAACTCAAGCCTGCGTTTACTGCATGCCCCGCTTTTCGCGGGGCATGACACCGAGAGTTACTCGGGCTTCGATCCCGGGCGGCCCACGCTTTCGTAGGTGAAGCCGCGCTGCACCATCTCGCCGGGCAGATAGATGTTGCGCAGGTCGATAATCACCGGCGACTTCATCGACCGCTTGAGCTGGTCGAGGTCGAGCGCGCGGAATTGCTCCCATTCGGTCACGATCACCAGCGCGTCAGCCTGCTCGGCGCAGGCGTAGGGGTCGTCGCTATAGATCACGTTGGAGAGCACCTGCTTGGCCTGCTCCATGCCGACCGGATCGTAGGCCCGCACGCTGGCGCCCATGTCCTGCAGCGCGGTGATCAGCGGGATCGAAGGCGCGTCGCGCATGTCGTCGGTGTTCGGCTTGAAGGTGAGCCCGAGCACGGCGATGGTCTTGCCGCGCAGCGAGGTGCCGAGCGCGGCCGTGACTTTGCGCGCCATGGCGCGCTTGCGTGCGTCGTTGACCGCCGCGACCGTCTCGACGATGCGTAGCGGCGCCGCGTTGTCCTGTCCGGTCTTGATCAGCGCCAGCGTGTCCTTGGGAAAGCACGAGCCGCCATAGCCCGGCGCCGGCGTGCAGGAACTTCGAGCCGATGCGATTGTCGAGGCCCGATGCCGCGCGCGACGTGCTGCACGTCGGCGCCGACCTTCTCGCACAGGTCCGCGATCTCGTTGATGAAGGTGATCTTGGTGGCAAGGAATGCGTTGGCGGCGTATTTGATGAGCTCGGCGCTGCGCCGGTCGGTGGTCAGGATCGGCGATGAGTTGAGATAGAGCGGCCGGTAGAGCTCGTTCATCACCTGCTTGGCGCGCTCGTCCTCGGTGCCGACCACGATGCGGTCCGGCAGCTTGAAGTCGCGGATCGCGGCGCCCTCGCGCAGGAATTCCGGATTGGACACCACCGCGAACTGCGCATCCGGCCGCGCCTCGCGGATGATGCGCTCGACCTCGTCGCCGGTGCCGACCGGCACCGTCGACTTCGTCACCACCACGGCATAGCCAGCGAGAGCCGCCGCAATCTCGCGCGCCGCATCGTAGACGTAGGTCAGGTCGGCATGGCCGTCGCCGCGGCGCGACGGCGTGCCGACCGCGATGAAGATCGCCTGCGCGTTCTTCACCGGCTCCTTGAGATCGGTCGCGAAGCTGAGCCGTCCGGCACGCACGTTGCTGGCGACCAGATCCTCCAGCCCCGGCTCGTAGATCGGCATCTCGCCGCGCTTGAGCGCCGCGATCTTGCCCGCGTCCTTGTCGACGCAGATCACATGATGGCCGAAATCGGCAAAGCAGGCCCCCGAGACGAGGCCGACATAGCCGGTGCCGATCATTGCGACGCGCATGAAAGCTCGCAGGGATGGTTAATAAAATCCGGTGCTCGCGCCGGAAGCGGCCTCATAGCAGAGCGCCTTTCGGGCTGGCGAGGGCAGGCCATCACAAACGTTTGCGGTCCCGCGTAAACCTCGATGAAACCCTGCTTCGCCGACAATGGCGCCGAACCGGAGAGGGCTTATGAACGCGCCGCACACCGGGCGGGTCGACTGGGTCGACTACGCCAAGGGCTTTTGCATCATCATGGTGGTGATGATGCATTCGACGCTGGGCGTCGAGGCCGCGGCCGGCCGCGAAGGCTGGATGCATGCGTGGGTCGCTTTCGCCAAGCCGTTCCGGATGCCGGACTTCTTCCTGATCTCTGGACTGTTCCTCGCCCGCGTGATCGACCGCGACTGGCGCACCTACATCGACCGCAAGGTCGTGCACTTCGCGTATTTTTATGTCCTCTGGATGACGATCCAGATCGGCGTAAAGGCGCCTGGCATGGCCGCGGAAGCCGCCGACGGCTGGCATGCGGTGGTGCGCTTCTACCTCATGGCGTTCGTCGAGCCTTTCGGCACGTTGTGGTTCATCTATCTGCTGCCCGTGTTCTTCGTCGTCACCAAGCTGACGCGCACGGTGCCGCCGCTTGCGATCTTCCTGATCGGCGCCGCGCTGGAAATCGCGCCGATCCACACCGGCTGGACCGTGATCGATGAGTTCGCCGAACGCTTCGTCTATTTCTACGCCGGGTATTGGCTCGCGCCGCATATCTTCCACTTTGCCGAAGAGATGCTGGCGCGGCCGGTCGGCGCAGTTTTGGCTCTCGCGCTGTGGGGCATCATCAACGGAATTCTGGTGTTCAAGGGATACGGCGATCTGCCGTTCATCTCGCTCGGCCTGGGCCTGCTCGGGGCCGGCGCAGTCGTCACCGCCGCCACGCTGATGGCGCAGACCAATTGGTCAAGCCCGCTGCGCTATCTCGGCGCCAACACGATCGTGGTCTACCTCGCGTTCTTTTTCGGCATGGCTGCAAGCCGCGTGGTGCTGCTCAAGACCGGCGTCATAACCGACATCGGCACCGTCTCGCTGCTGGTGACGGCCGCAGGCGTGGCGGGTGCGCTGGTCCTGCACTGGATGGTGCGGAACACGCCGTTCCGGTTCCTGTTCGTGCGACCGGAATGGGCGAAGCTCGAGCGAAAACGGGCTCCGGCGCTTCAGCCCGCGGAATAACCGGGACCCCGCGAAAGCGGGCATCCAGTAATCACGGACATGTCTCGGGTACTGGATCGCCCGCTTCTGCGAGCGACGACATTTTGCTGTTGGCTCGACCGCTGCTGAACGTTGCCAATCCCAACCTCCAGGCCCACATTCGGGCCATGCCAGCACCCGCCAAAAAAGCCGAACAAGCCAAAGCTCCCGCCGCGCCGGCCACGGCGTCCCGTCCGCTCACATCGAGCGACCATCTCTTCCTGGTCGACGGCTCGGGCTACATCTTCCGCGCCTATCACGCGCTGCCGCCGCTGACACGCAAGTCGGACGGCCTTCAGGTCAACGCCGTGCTCGGCTTCTGCAACATGCTGTGGAAGCTCCTCCAGGATATGAAGCCGGAGGACAAACCGACCCATCTCGCCGTGGTGTTCGACAAATCGGAAAAGACCTTCCGCACCGAGATGTACACCGAGTACAAGGCGAACCGCTCGGCGCCGCCGGACGATCTCATTCCGCAATTCCCGCTGGTGCGCGAGGCGGTCCGCGCCTTCGATATTCCCTGCCTGGAGCAGGCCGGCTTCGAGGCCGACGACCTGATCGCGACCTACGCCCGCCTCGCCTGCGAAGCCAAGGCAAGATGCAGCATCGTGTCGTCCGACAAGGATCTCATGCAGCTCGTGAACGACTGCGTCACGATGTACGACACCATGAAGGACAAGCGCATCGGCCGCGACGAGGTGATCGAGAAGTTCGGCGTCGGCCCCGAGAAAGTCATCGAGGTGCAGGCGCTGATCGGCGACTTCATCCGACAACGTGCCCGGCGTGCCCGGCATCGGCGTCAAGACCGCGGCGCAGCTCATCATCGAATACGGCGATCTCGAAGCTCTTTTGCAGCGCGCCGGCGAGATCAAGCAGGACAAGCGACGGCAGACGCTGATCGACAACGCCGAGGCGGCGCGGCTGTCCAAAAAGCTCGTCACGCTCGACCAGCATGTCGACCTCGACGTGCCGGTCACGGACCTCGCGGTGCACGAGCCGGACTACAAGAACCTGGTCGCCTTCCTCAAGGCGATGGAGTTCACGACGCTGACGCGCCGCGTGGTCGAGCAGTCGGGCATCGATGCCAGCGCGATCGAGCCGAACGCCAAGGTGGCATCGCACGAGGTGGCGATTACGTCGCCGCCTCCACCGCTCCCTCCGGCTTTACCTCCCCTGCTTGCGGGGAAGGACGGCGCGCGGCGCGCGCCGGGAGGGGGCGACCTGTTCGCGCCCCCACCCCAACCCTCCCCTTCACGCCCGTCTTCGACGGGCTATGGGGGAGGGAGTGAGAGAGGCGAGCAAGCGGCTTTGACGCCGATTTCCCTCGCCGCCGCGCGTGCGGCGAAGCTGCGCGCGACGCCGATCGACCGCTCCAAATACGAGACCGTGCGCACGCTCGACCGGCTCAACGCCTGGGTCGCTCGCGCGAAGGACGTCGGCGTGGTGGCGATCGACACCGAGACCACCAGCCTCGATCCGATGCAGGCGCACTTCTGCGGCTTCTCGCTGGCGGTGGGCGACAACGAAGCGTGCTACGTGCCGATCGGCCATCGCGACGGCGGCACCAAGGGCGGCGGCGACCTGTTTGCGCCCAATCCCCAACTCTGCCCCGATCAGATTCCGGAGGACGCCGCGCTCGCCGCGGTCAAATCGCTGCTGGAAGATCAAGGCGTGCTGAAGGTCGGACAGAATATCAAATACGACTGGCTGATCTTCGCGCTGCGCGGCATCGACGCCCATCCCTGCGACGACACCATGCTGATGTCCTACGTGCTCGACGCCGGCCGCGGCGACCACGGCATGGACGACCTCTCCGAGAAGGTGCTCGGCCACAAGCCCATCCGTTTCGAGCAGGTCGCCGGCTCCGGCAAGTCGCAGGTGCCGTTCGACTGTGTAACCATCGAGAAGGCGGCGGAGTACGCCGCCGAGGACGCCGACGTGACGCTGCGGCTGTGGCGCGCGCTGAAGCCGCGGCTGCCGTCGGAGCAGGTGACGACGGTGTACGAGACGCTGGAGCGGCCGCTGGTGCCGGTGCTGGCGCGCATGGAGAAGCGCGGCATTTCGATCGACCGCCAGGTGCTGTCGCGGCTGTCCGGCGAGTTCGCGCAGAAGCAGGACGGACTGGAGGACGAGATCACCAAGCTCGCCGGCGCGCCGATCAATCCCGGCAGCCCGAAGGTGCTGGGCGACATCCTGTTCGACAAGATGGGACTGCCCGGCGGCACCAAGACCAAGACCGGCCAATGGGCCACCGGCGCCAAGGTGCTGGAAGACCTGGCGGAGCAGGGCCACGAGCTGCCGCAGAAGATTCTGGACTGGCGGCAGGTGTCGAAGCTGCGCTCGACCTACACCGACGCGCTGCCGAACTACGTCAATCCGGACACCAAGCGGGTCCACACCAGCTACGCGCTGGCCGCGACCACCACCGGGCGGCTGTCGTCATCCGAGCCGAACCTGCAGAACATCCCGATCCGCACCGAGGAAGGCCGCAAGATCCGCCGCGCCTTCATCGCCGACGACGGCTGCAAGCTGGTGTCGGCCGATTATTCGCAGATCGAGCTGCGATTGCTCGCCGAGGTCGCCGACGTGCCGGCGTTGCGCAAGGCGTTCAAGGACGGGCTCGACATTCACGCCATGACGGCGTCGGAAATGTTCGGCGTGCCAATGAAGGATATGCCGGGCGAGATCCGCCGCCGCGCCAAGGCCATCAACTTCGGCATCATCTACGGCATCTCGGCATTCGGGCTCGCCAACCAGCTCGGCATCGAGCGCGAGGAAGCCGGCGCCTACATCAAGAAATATTTCGAGCGCTTCCCGGGCATCCGCGCGTACATGGACGAGACCAGGGCATTCGCCAAGAAGAACGGCTATGTGCTGACGCTGTTCGGCCGCAAGTGCCATTACCCGGACATCGTCAACTCGAATCCGTCCATCCGCGCCTTCAACGAGCGCGCCGCGATCAACGCGCGCTTGCAGGGCTCGGCCGCCGACATCATCCGCCGCGCCATGGTGCGCGTCGAGCCGGCGCTGGCGAAAGCAAAGCTCACGGCGCAGATGTTGCTCCAGGTGCACGACGAGCTGATCTTCGAGGTGCCGGAGGGCGAGGTCGCTAAGACCCTGCCGATCGTCAAGAAGGTGATGGAGGACGCGCCGATGCCGGCAGTGTCGCTGCACGTGCCGCTTTCAGTCGAGGCGCGGGCGGCGGACAATTGGGAAGAGGCGCATTAGGCGTTAAACGCCCTGCGCCAGCGACTTCCGGAATTTTCGATCCCGCTTGAGATACCACTCGCGGCTCATCGCCTGACGGCGCGTGCGGAATGTCTCGGTGTGCAGCAGCACCCAGGCGCGGCCGCGCGTCGAGCGCGCGCCACCTCTGCCGCCGTTGTGCTGGGCGAGCCGCCGCTCGATGTCGGTTGTCCAGCCCACGTAGGTGAGGCAGCGATCCTTCGCGCGGCAGCCGAGAACGTAGACGAAGCTGGGCATGAGCGGGAGTGTAGGCGATTCGCGTGAATGCTCCGCAGACCGCTGTTTCCGGCCCAAAACGCACTTATCCCCGGTCTCCGAAACGGCCTTATCATGCGCGCGTCCCGTTCAATCGAGGGCGTCGTCGATCGCGATGCTGGATGACGGAGCAGGGCCGGTCTCCCTCATATTGGAGACCGAATGGAGCGCCGGGAGGCGCAGGGCTCTCGCACCAAGGGCCCGCGCGCCCTGGGACCCCCACCCCCTCAAGGTACACTTGGGTCCCGGAAACTTGGCGCGAAAGGCGAACCTCTAGCGCAGGTTCGCCTCAAGGGAGCCTCGCAAGCTCCCTGGCGCCTCCCGGCGCTCCATCCCCTCATGGGGAAACGGAAAAGGGAAACGACGCGCCGGACGTCGCTAAACAACCGGCGGGCGGAGCGTTGGCTGTTTGAAAATCGAATTCGGAGAAGCACTGGTCAGAGCCGCGATCGTTTCGCTTTCCTGGCCGGCTTGCGCGTTGAGGCTTTCGCCGCTCTCGCCGGCAGCACCGCGATCGCCTCGATCTCGAACAGCGCGCCGTCGCGGGCCAGCTTGGAAATCTCGATCGCGGTCGACGCCGGCGGCGCCTGGGTGTTCACGTACTTGTCGCGCACCTCGAAGAAGGTCGGCAGGTGCTTCATGTCGGTGAAGAAATTGGTGATCTTCACCACGTCCTTGAAGCTGGCGCCGGCCGACTCCAAAGCGAGCTTCATGTTCTCGAAGCATTGCGTTGCCTGCGCACGAAAGTCGCCCGGCGCGCCGGCGAACTGTCCGTCCGCGCGTCATGCCGAGCTGCCCGGCGATATAAAGCGTGCGGCCGGGGCCGATCGCCTCCACGACCATGGTGTAGCCGCGCGGCGGCGGCATGGTGGACGGATTCGAGAACCGCACGTTGCTCATGGAAGCCTCCCTGCGTGGCGTTGGCGAATTGTTAGCCATATTTCGCCCGCCTGTGCCATCGATGCGGTCTTTCCCCGGCTGTTTTCGCAACGCGTAACTCATGAGGCGTTTACTCCCTGCCGTTAGCGTGCAGGCGGGAATTGGTTCCGTGGCCGCCGCGATTTTTTGCGGCGCAACCTTTGGGCGCTGAAGGCGTTTTATTGACGCAAGCGGCACACAGGTGCGGGACAGGGAGCCTTACGTGTCTATTCGTTGCCAAACCAAACAAATCGGGCGCGCCGTCGCGGCCTTCGCGATGGCATTGATGCTCTATAGTGCCTCACCCGTTCAACCGGCCTCCGCGCAGGGGCTGCTCGATGCGCTGTTCGGCAACTTCCACCAGCAACGCCGCGCGCCGCTGCCGCCCCGCGTCAGTTCATACGCGGATCCATTCGGCTTCGGCGACGAACGTTCGCAGCGCCGCGCGCCGAGCTCCTTCAATCATGGTGGCGCTACTCACGGCGGCCCCTCGTCCGGCTATTGCGTGCGCACTTGCGATGGCAAGTATTTTCCGGTGAAGAGCAGCGGCAACATGACCGCGACCGAGCTTTGCAAGTCGTTCTGCCCCGCAGCCAGCACGAAGGTCTTTAGCGGCAGCAAAATCGACTATTCGGTCGCCTCCGACGGCACGCGCTATGCCGATCTCGACAACGCATTCCTCTATCGCGAGCGCACCGTCGACAATTGCACCTGCAACGGCAAGACCGCGGGCGGCCTGGCGTCGCTCAAGCCCGAGCTGGATCCGACATTGCGGCCCGGCGACATCGTCGCCACCAACGAAGGCTTGGTGACGTTCAACGGAAACCGGAGGGCGAAGACCGCCGAATTCACGCCGATCGACAAGTCCGGCGGCTCGAGCGAATGGAAGCTGCGCCTGATGTCGATCAAGGTGGCGCCCGCTCCGGAGGAAGAGCCGATCAAACCGGTCGCGGAAGAAAAGAAAGCCGAGCGGACCGACCGCCGGCGCGCTCAGAGGTAAGCGCTCAAAGACAAGCGACGACCTCGTCGGCGAGCGACAGCGCGCTGGTCAGCCCCGGCGATTCAATTCCGAACAGATGGATCAGGCCCGGCCTCCCGTGCTGCGCCGGGCCTTCGATCATGAAATCCGCCGCCGGCTCGCCGGGGCCCGTGAGCTTCGGCCGGATGCCGGCATAGTCGGGCTGCAGCGAGTTGTCGGGCAGTCCAGGCCAGTAGCGGCGGATGCTGGCGTAGAACGACTGCGCGCGCGCGGGATTGACGTTGTAGTTCTCCTCGTCGATCCATTCGACGTCGGGGCCGAACCTCATACGGCCCGCTAGGTCCAACGTGACATGAGTGCCGAGTCCGCCGTCGATCCGCGGCGCGGGATAGATGAGCCGCGAGAACACCGGCCGGCCCGCGTAGCCGAAGTAATTGCCGCGCGCCATGACGAGCCGCGGCACGCGCTCTTGCGGATAGGTCTCAGTATTGCGCGCCAGCTCCTGCGCGCCGAGCCCGGCCGAGTTGATCACCGCATCAACCGCGAGATCGCCGCTCTCAGCCCCGGAGAAATGCACCATCCAGCCGGCTTGGTTGTGGGTGATACGCTCGATCCTCGTGTTGAACGCGATCATGCCGCCACGATCCTCGAGGTCGCCGCGCAGGGCCGTCATCAGCTGATGGCTGTCGATGATGCCCGTTTCCGGCGAGCGCAATGCGGCGACACAGTTGAGCGCCGGCTCCATGGCACGCGCCGCGACGCCGTCGATCAGCTCGAAGTTCTCGACGCCGTTGGCGATGCCTTGCCTGAGGATCGTCTCCATTTTGGAGACCTCGGCGTCTTCCGTGGCGACGATCAGCTTGCCGCACTTGCGGTGCGGCACGCCGTGCGAGGCGCAGAACTCGTAGAGCATCCGGCGGCCGCGCGGGCAGTGATGGGCGCGCAGCGAGCCGGACGGGTAATACATGCCGCCGTGGATCACCTCGGAATTGCGGGACGAGACGCCGTTGCCGATGCCGCGCGTGGCCTCCGCAACGATCACCTCATGGCCCTTGAGCGCCGCGGCGCGCGCCATGGCGAGCCCGACAATGCCTGCGCCGACCACGAGAACCTGCATGGCGCAACTTTTATTCGGTCATTTTGGCCGTGTCACGCCGCGCCGATGAATGCGCGATGAACGCCATGCGACGAAAAAGCGAGTTCGCGGTCCTCTTGCGATCGAATTTTGGCGAACGAATTGAGGATTGGCGCGTTTCTCTCATTGGACCCGATCCACTGTGTAAAGTTTGGAGTGATGTAATGAACGGCTTCGCCATTCGCACCGCAACATTGATGTTTGGCGCGTCACTCGCGTTCAGCGCGCCCGGCCTCGCGATCGCTCAGCCCAATGTCAAGAAGGTTGCTCCCGCGGCCCCGGCGGCGCGCCCGGCTCCGATGGCCCGGCCCGCTCCGATGATGGTCCGCCCCGCACCCGTGGCGCGGCCGGCGCCCATGGCTCCGATGGCGCGTCCGGCCCCGATGGTCCGCCCTGCTCCGATGGTCCGCCCTGCTCCGATGGTCCGCCCTGCTCCGATGCGCCCTAGCCCGCCGATGCCGCTGCTCCGATGGTCCGGCCCGCGCCGATTGCCCGGCCCATGGCAAGACCGGCACCAGTGGCACGCCCCGCTGCAATCCCGCGCCCCACGCTGGCCCGGCCTGTGCCGCGTGGTCCGGCCGCCGTATCGCCACGGCTGGCGCGGCCGGACGTCCGTCCAAATGTCACGCGCGCTCCCGCAATTACAGCCAAGCCCGCTCCAGCCGCACAGCCGGCAATTGACAGCACTCGCCAGGCTGCGCAGGAGCGCCGACAGCAACTCCAGCAGCAATTGCGCCGGGGCAACGTCAGCCGAGCGGATCGACGCGAACTCCGCACTCTCAATCGCCAGGAACGTGAGGCGGCGAGAACGCCCATCACCCAACAACCGACCGCACAGACCGCACAGACCGCGCCGCCGATCAACACGGCGCGCCAAGCCGCGCAGGAGCGCCGTCAACAACTTCAGCAGCAGTTGCGTCAGGGCAAACTCGGCCGGGCCGATCGCCGTGAGCTGCGCGCGCTCAACCAGCAGGAGCGAAACGCAACGCGGGAAGAGCGCGGCTTGCAGAATGCGGAGCGCCGTTTGGACCGGCTACAGGCGCTGCAAAGCGGCGGGACTCGCCTCGGTCGCGAACAGCAGCGCGAGCTGCAGCGGCTGCAGAATTCGCCGCAGCTTCGCGAGCGCCTGCAGGCGCGCCAACAGCAGTTGGCACCCACGCAGCAGACCCGGCAACTGGCGCCCAATCAGCGCGCCGAACGCCGCGCCGCGCGGGTGACCGCGCAACAGGCGCAGGCCGGCCGCTTTGCTGCGCCGTTCCGCGCGCAAGCATTGGCGGCCGGTCAAGACAATCGCGCCATCCGCCGGGCGCTGCGGCTCGCGGCGCGCGCGGCGTGGCAACGCGGCGCCTACGCACGTTATGTGCCATGGCGCAGCGGCATCTACTGGCCCTACGCCTACACCGACGTATTCCACTACACGTTCTGGCCCGAGGCATATGAGCCCGGCTACTGGGCCTACGCCTACGACGACATGTTCGACAGCGTGTTCTTCCCGGACGGCGCGCCGTATATGGACTACGCCGAGGGTCCGTATGAAGGGCCTTACGCAGCGGCAACCACGGGATCGGCGACGCCTCGCGAACCCCGCGCGCGCCGCGACGTCCCCGGACAACTGCCCCAAGCCGCGCGTGAAGTCTGCGCGGAGCCAGACAAGGGCGTAACCGCCTGGCCGTTCGACCGGATTGCGCAGGCTGTCCGGCCGAGCGCAGAGCAGAAAGCGCTGCTTGAGCAGATGGAGGCGGCCGCGGGCGAGGCCGCGCAACGCCTCAAGCAGGCGTGCCCGGAAAATCTGGCCATGACGCCAGGCGGCCGCTTGCAAGCCATGACGTTGCGCCTGCAGGCGACGCTCGACGCCGTGAAGCTGGTTCGCCCACCACTGGAGAAATTCTACCAGTCGCTGAGCGACGAGCAGAAGGCTCGCTTCAACGAACTAGGTCCGGAGATCGGCCGCAACGAGCAACGCACCGCGGCCTCGCAGCAGCAGGGCGATTGCGGCGGCGAAAAGTCCGGCCTGTCCGGACTGGCGATCGACCGCATCGAGGACATGATCCAGCCGACCGAAGCGCAACTGACCGCGCTCGACCGGCTCAGCGATGCGTTGAGCAAAGCGGTCGATACCTTGCAGAAGGCCTGCCCGACGACGATCGCAACGACGCCGGTCGGGCGGCTGGAGACGATGCAGCAGCGTCTCGAAGCCATGATCGAGGCGGCCAACACCGTGCGCCCGGCGCTCGACGACTTCTACGCGTCCTTGAGCAACGAGCAGAAGGCAAAGCTCAACCGCCTGAGCCGTACCACGCAGGCGAACTGAAGCGTCATTCCGGGGCGCGAGCGAAGCTCGCGAACCCGGAATCCAAATTGAAATTCGGTGCATGTAGCTGGATTCCGGATCGCCGATTCGCGGCGTCCGGAATGACGATCCAGGTTATTCCGCCGCCAGCCGAACCTCGGGAGCCGCCGCGCGCACCTCGGCGTCGACGTCCTTCTCGTACTTGGCGAAGTTCTTCTGGAACATGCCGACCAGCTTGCGCGCGGTGTCGTCGAACGCGGCTTTGTCCTTCCAGGTCTTCATCGGATAGAGCAGGTGCGGCTCGATGCCGGGCACCGACGTCGGCACCGAAAAGCCGAAGTATGGATCGGTGCGATAGCTCGCGTTCTTCAGCGACCCGTCGAGCGCGCCGGTCACCAGCGCGCGCGTCACCTTGATCGGCATGCGGCGGCCGACGCCGTAGATGCCGCCAGTCCAGCCCGAGTTGACCAGCCAGCAGTCGACCTTGTGCTTGGCGATGTAGTCGCGCAGCAGCTGGCCGTATTCCGCCGGCGGACGCGGCAGGAACGGCGCGCCGAAGCAGGTGGAGAATTCCGGCTCAACGCCGACCAGACCTTTCTCGGTGCCGGCGACCTTCGCGGTGTAGCCGGACAGGAAGTGGTACATCGCCTGCGCCGGCGTGAGCTTGGCGATCGGCGGCATCACGCCGTAGGCGTCGGCGGTCAGGAAGATGATGTTCTTCGGATGGCCCGCCATGCCGTTGCGCGATGCGTTCGGGATCGACTCCAGCGGATAGGCCGAGCGGGTGTTCTCGGTCAGCTTGTCGCTGTCGTAGTCCGGGATGCGCGTCACCGGATCGAACACCACGTTCTCGAGCACCGCGCCGAACTTGTTGGTGGCGTCCCAGATCTCCGGCTCGGCCTCCTTGGAGAGCTTGATGGTCTTGGCGTAGCAGCCGCCTTCGAAATTGAAGATGCCGTTCGGCGACCAGCCGGTTTCGTCGTCGCCGATCAGGGTGCGGTTCGGATCGGCGGACAACGTGGTCTTGCCGGTGCCGGACAGGCCGAAGAACAGCGCGCTGTCGCCGGCCTTGCCGACGTTGGCCGAGCAGTGCATCGGCATCACGCCCTGCGCGGGCAGATAGAAGTTCAGCGTCGTGAACACCGACTTCTTCATCTCGCCGGCGTAGGAAGAGCCGCAGATCAGCACGATCTTGCGGGTGAAATCGATCGCCACCATCGTGTCGGAGCCTTCACGGCCGCCGTGACGCTTGGCATCCGGCTTGAACGACGGCAGGTCGATGATGGTCATGTCCGGCGGTGAAACTCTGCGAGCTCCTCGCGGCGCGGACGGATCAGCAGCGTGCGGATGAACAGCGAGTGCCAGGCGAGCTCGGTGTAGACGCGCGACCTTGATGCGGTACTTCGGATCGGCGCCGCCGTAGAGGTCCTGCGCGAACAGCGCTCTTGCCTTTCGCATGCGCCAGGAAATCCTGGTACATGGTCTCGAACTGCTCTTTGCTCTGCTTGCGGTTGCCGTCCCACCAGACCGTATTCTCGGTCAGCGCATCGACCACCGTGTGCTTGTCCTTGGGCGAGCGGCCGGTGTGATGACCTGTCTCGGCGCAGAGCGCGCCGCCGGCAACGATGGTCGCCTCGCCGTTGCTGATCGCGTGCTCGTAGAGAGGTGCTTCGGTCAGGTTCCAGTGGACCGCGGCAAGATTGTTCAAGCCGAATTTGTCCGCGCCAAAGGCGCTGTTGCGCAAACCCGTCTCTTTCACGGAAATTCCTCCTCGCACGCATCCGGCCATGGCGGACCGGATTTCCCATCGTTCTAAAGTTGGCCGTCTGAGGCGGCCCTTGAGCGTAGCCCCGAGCCCCGTCGAAGGGCGACCGTATAGTCACCCTGCACTCATATGCCAAGACCGAACCGCCGCGCGGGTTCCGAAAGGTTACCGCGAGGCGCTCTAATCCCGCATTTCACCGCACTGTGCAGTGCAGCAAGCTCAGTCCGACAGGCCTTTGCTGACCAGCCACTTCTGGATGACCTCGGCGATCTGGTCGCTGTTCTTGTCCTGCATCAGCATGTGGGAGTTGCCCTTGATGCCGATGTCCGGAAGATTGATCCAGTCCGCGGTGCCGCCGGCCTTCTTGATCGCCTCGCCATAGGCCATGTCGATCTTCTTGAAGTTCGACCAGCGCGGGTGCTGATCGACGTAGTCGCCGAAAATTTGCAGCACCGGGACGTCTTTCAGCTTGCCAGCGTTTGCGATGTTGCCGGCGCTCGCCGCTTCCACGGCAACGATGCCCTTGATCTTGTCGGCACGCTGCTCCGCGACCTGGAAGCCAAACGTGCCGCCCTGGCTGTGCAGCAGCATCACGCAGGGGCAGATCTTGTCGACCAGCGCGAGATAGCCGGCGACGATCGCCTTGTCGGTGGAAAGCCAGCGCGGCACGGCCTGCTTCATGTAATTCTCGTAGGCCTCGGCCGGGAATGCGCTGCCGGGCAGCAGCTTGCGCTTCGCCGGATCGGCGTTCCACGAGCCTTCGCCATCGCCGATGCGGAAGCGCTCGTACGGATCCTGATAGGTCAGGAAGATCGGCGCGTCGGCCCATACGTCCGAACTGGCGAAGCCGGAACGGCCGCGCTCCACCGCGTCGGAGTTGTAGACGTCCCAGCCCTTGCGGACGAAGAAATTGAGCCAGCCGTCGCGGCCGTCCGGCGTCGACTCGTAGGTGACGCCGGTCAGCCCGCCGCCGTGCCACATCAGCAGCGGGTACTTGCCCTTCTTGTTCTTCGGCAGGAAGAACTGAACGTACATCTGCTCGACCATGTACTGGCCGTTCGGATCGAGCTTGGTCATCGGGCCGCCGGGCTGGCGCTGGATCATGCGCACCTCCTTGCCCGACACCTCGGCGATGCGGCCGCCGACATGGAACGAACCCATGCCGCGCAGCACGATGTCTTCGGCGAAGGCGGGCGCGGCCGACAACGCAGCGACCAGCGCCGCGCCGACAACTATGCAATTCATGATCGTCTCCGTGCGTGCAACGCGGTTCAGTCGCCGAGGCCCTTGCTGACGAGCCACTTCTGGATCAGGTCGGCGACCTGATCGCTGTTCTTGTCCATCATCACCATGTGCGAATTGCCCTTGATCCCGACGTCGGGCAGATCGACCAGATCGAAGCTGCCGCCGGCGGCCTTGAACGCTTCGCCGTACTTGACGCTGTTCTGCCGGATGCTCTTCCAGCGCGGATGCTCTTTGGCGTTGTCGCCGATGATCACCACGATCGGCGTGCTCTTCACCGATGCGATCTTGCTGACGTCGCCGCCGAGCGTCGGCTCGACCGCGACCAGCGCCTTGACCTTGTCGGGCCGCGCCTCCAGCACCTTGTAGCCGAACGTGCCGGACTGGCTGTGCACCAGCACCGCGCACGGGCAGATCTTGTCGACCAGCTCAATGTACGCCTTGATGATCTCGTTGTCGGTCGTCACCCAGCGCGGCACACCCTGCTTCATGAATTGCGGATAGGCCTCGGCCGGGAACTGCATGCCCGGATAGGACATCCGCTTCGACGGATCGTCGTTCCACGAGCCGGGCGGTCCCATGCGGAAGCGCTCCCACGGATCGCCGAACGGCAGCGCCATCGCTTCGCCCTTGAAGGTGCTGCTCCAGCCGGAGCGGCCGCGCTCCATCGCGTCGGAGACGTAGGTGTCCCAGCCCTTGCGGATGAAATATTGCATCCAGCCGTCGCCGCCGTCGGGCTTGCTCTCGTACGTGACGCCGGAGAGCCCGCCGCCGTGCCAAAGCAGCAACGGCAGCTTTCCCTTTTTGTTTTGCGGCAGGAAGTACTGCACGTACATCTGCTCGACCTGGTATTTGCCGTTCGGGTCGACCTTGGCCGGCACGCCGCCCGGCGTGAACACCACCTCTTTCACCGGCTGACCGGTGATCTCGATGATGCGGCCGCCGACATGGAACGAGCCCATGTCGCGCAGCGCGATCGGCTCCTTCTGATTGTGCAATGGCGGGCGTGGCAGCGAGTGCGAACAGCAAGCCGGTGACGAGGCGACGCATGCAATCCTCCCATGACGTCTTGTTGGCGACGAGTTTGCCGCAACGCGCGATGCCGTCCTATCCGTGGGCAGCGGTGGGCAGCTACGCCGCGGCGCGCGCCTGATCCGCGAGTTGCTTGAGCACCGCACGCAGCACGCCGGGCTGCGACACGCGCTGCGGGAACGGCAGCCGCAGTCCGGTGCGCTCGAACTGCAGGTCGAGCCCGTCCGGATCGCAGCCGACGCAGCGCCAGTCGCCGTCGGGCGCGCCGAGCAGCTTGGTGGCGTAGAGCCGGCAGGTGTCGGCGTGATCCTGGTTCATGTGCTCGATCGCCTCAGGCTCTGCTGCGACCAGCGCCTCGGCGCCGGCGAGATCGGTGAGGAGGTCCGCGGGCTTAAGATCGACGATGCGGCCGAAGCCCGCGACCAGATGCGCGCCCTTGAGCTTGACCTCGTAGAACGCGAAGTCGCCGAAGCCCGCGAACATTTCCGCCTCGGGCTGGCGCGCGAGATAGCGCCGCTTCGCGTCCTCGCTTGTCGGTTTTCGATCGCCGTGCCCATCAGCATCACGCGCGCGCCTTGCAGCGGATCGCCGGGCTTGCGCTCGTCGAGCATCAGCGAGACGCGCGGGTCAGCGAGGATGTTCTTGGTGTGGATCGCGAGCCGCGAGATCAGCAGCAGCGGCGTGCCGTCGGCCGCGCTCGCGACATTGACCAGCGAGCAATACGGATCGCCGCTGCCGGCCATCAGCGTCGCCAGCGCGCCGGAGCGCGCCTCGCGCATCAGCTTCTTGGCCGCGGTCTTGGGATCGAAGTCGGGCGTTTTTTTCATGCGCGTTCCAGCCGCGTACGCCTGGCATCCGGCAGTTCAGCGACATAGGTTAACGCGTTAACGACTTAACGAGTAATCCCGGCTGGGGCTTGGAACCATTGGCTGCTAAGATCGTCAACAGCTTGACAAATCACGTATTTGTCCGTGGATCGTCACATTTCGGCCTAGCTTTGCGGGCTTCAAAAGACGGGGAATCTGGCGCTCGGGGGTCCAGCGCCATCATCAGCGTCCACGGGGAAATAGGCACATGCCGACCATCGCTCTCGTCGACGACGACCGCAATATTCTGACTTCGGTGTCCATTGCGCTGGAGGCCGAGGGCTACCGGATCATGACCTACACCGACGGCGCATCCGCGCTCGAAGGCTTCAAGAGCTCGCCGCCGGACCTCGCGATCCTCGACATCAAGATGCCGCGCATGGACGGCATGGAGCTGCTGCGGCGGCTGCGCCAGAAGAACGACATGCCGGTGATCTTCCTCACCTCCAAGGACGAGGAGATCGACGAGCTGTTCGGCCTCAAGATGGGCGCCGACGATTTCATCCGCAAACCGTTCTCGCAGCGCCTGCTGGTCGAGCGCGTCAAGTCGGTGCTGCGCCGCGCGATTCCGAAGGACGCCACCGCGCGCCAGAAGGAAATCGACCTCAAGGCGCTGGAGCGCGGCCCGCTGCGCATGGACCCGGAGCGGCACACCTGCACCTGGAAGGGCGAGCGCGGTCACGCTCACCGTCACCGAGTTCCTGATCCTGCAGGCGCTGGCGGCGCGCTCCGGCGTGGTGAAGAGCCGCAACGCGCTGATGGACGCCGCCTACGACGACCAGGTCTATGTCGACGACCGCACCATCGACAGCCACATCAAGCGGCTGCGCAAGAAGTTCAAGGTCGTGGACGACGACTTCGACATGATCGAGACGCTGTACGGCGTCGGATACCGCTTCAAGGAAGTCTGACCGGGGCTGAAACGCCCGTGTTGCCGCGCTAGAATGTCGAAGCGTGCCCAATCACGGGCAAACGATAGGCTGGCAGACGCGACCCATTGCTCGATAGAACCGCCACGACCGTCACGGAATCCGCCGAGACGCCGCGTCCCGACGAGCCGGCAGCGGCGTGCCTCGTCCAATCCGTTCCTCAACCTGCCTCAGCGCATCGCGCAGACCTATCGGGAGCGCGGACTGCGCGGCATGGCGCAGCTCTACTGGCAGTTCCTGGTCGGCCGCAGCCTGACCCGGCGCATCGTCTTCCTCAACGTCGCGGGCCTGCTCGCGCTGGTCATCGGCATCCTCTATCTCTCGCAGTTTCGCGCCGGCCTGATCGACGCGCGGGTGCAGAGCCTTGTGGTGCAGGGCGAGATCATCGCCAGCGCGATCGCCGCGTCGGCGACGGCCGACAGCTACAGCGCCATCACCGATCCCGATCGCCTGCTCGAACTGCAGCCGGGCGAGAGCTACGGCCCCGGCGACGAAGGTCTCACCGGCCTGGAATTCTCGATCAATCCCGAACGCATCGCGCCGGCGCTGCGCCGCCTGATCTCGCCGACCAGGACGCGCGCGCGCATCTACGACCGCAACGGCTTCCTGATCCTCGACAGCCGCAACATCTACATCCCCGGCGAGGTGCTGCGCTTCGATCTGCCGCCGCCGCGCGACGCAGCGGCGCAGCTTCATGCGGCGCAACTGGATAAGCGTGCGCATCTGGCTCGGCCGCGGCGACCTGCCGCTCTACCGCGAGCTCGGACCGGAAGCCGGCAGGGACTATCCGGAAGTCGCCGACGCGCTGCTCGGCAACAAGGCCAGCATGGTGCGCGCCAACGAACGCGCCGAGGTGATCGTCTCGGTGGCGGTGCCGGTGCAGCGCTTCCGCGCCGTCCACGGCGCGCTGCTGCTCTCGACCCAGGGCGGCGACATCGATCAGGCGGTGGAGGCCGAGCGCTGGCAGATCGTCAAGCTGTTCCTCATCCTGCTCGGCGTGATGGTGGTGCTTTCGGTGCTCCTGGCGCGCACCATCGCCGGCCCGGTGAAGCGGCTCGCCGAGAGCGCCGAACGCGTGCGCCATCGCATCCGCTCGCGCGTCGAAATCCCCGATTTCACGAGGCGGCGCGACGAGATCGGCGATCTGTCGGGCGCGCTGCGCGACATGACCAGCGCGCTCTATCGCCGGATCGAAGCGATCGAGAGCTTCGCCGCCGACGTCGCGCACGAGCTGAAGAACCCGCTGACCTCGCTGCGCTCCGCGGTGGAGACGATGCCGCTCGCCAAGACGCCGGACAGCCAGGCGCGGCTGCTGGCGGTGATCCAGCACGACGTGAAGCGGCTCGACCGGCTGATCTCGGACATTTCCGACGCGAGCCGCCTCGACGCCGAATTGCAGCGCAACGACGTGGCGCCGGTCGATCTGGTGAAGCTGCTCAACACCGTCGCCGGGGTGCGCAACGAGGTGAGCCAGGCCGGCGATGCGACCGTGTCGCTGACGTTCGAAGGCGGCGGGCCGCTCGCCTTCATGGTGTCCGGCCACGATTCGCGGCTCGGCCAGGTGTTCGACAATCTGATCGAGAATGCGCGGTCGTTTTCGCCGCCAGGCGGCACGGTGCGCGTCACCTGCCGGCGACAGCGCAACGAAGTTGAGATCATCGTCGATGACGACGGGCCCGGCATCCGGCCGGACGCTTTCGAGAAGATCTTCGAGCGCTTCTACACCGACCGGCCGCACCAGGGCTTCGGCCAGAATTCCGGGCTCGGGCTTTCGATCTCCAAGCAGATCATCGAAGCGCACGGCGGGCGGATCTGGGCCGAGAACCGCACCGGCGTTGCCACCGCGCCAGGCGAAGCGCCGAAAATTTTCGGCGCGCGCTTCGTGGTGCGCCTGCCGGCGATGTGATGGCGACGCCAACAATCCACGCTTCCGCCGTGCTGGTCGGCGCGCGCGCCGTGCTGATCCGAGGTCCGTCGGGATCCGGCAAGTCGCGCCTCGCACTGGCGCTGCTGCAAGCCGCCGACGCACGGAGCGCTGCCGTTCGCGCGGCTCGTCGGCGACGACCGCGTTCATGTCGAGGCTGCACACGGCCGCTTGCTGGTCCGCCCGGCTGCCGACGCTGGCCGGCCAGATCGAGGTGCGCGGGCTCGGCATCCGGCGGGTGGCGCACGAGCCGGTGGCGGTCGTCGGTCTGGTGGTGGAACTTGGCACCGCGGCCGAGCGGCTGCCGGAGCCGGCGCAGCAAGAGGCCGTGATTGCGGGCGTCCGGTTGCCGCGGCTTGCGGTCGCAGCCGGGGTAGATCCCCTGCTCCTCCTGATGGCCTATATCCGCACGGCGCAGTCGATCCCGTGAAACGAGCCCCGGCACGCCGGAACGGCCCCATGCAAAGCCGAAAAGCCTGCCTATATGGGAGCAAACGAGCAGCGACAGACAGCCTCAGGTAAGGCGCATGTTGCTGCAATGCAGCATCGCCCATAAACCGTTCTAAGCCCCTTGAACCGGGGCTTCGCATGGTCATTATTGTGGCCCTTTCGTGCGGCGCAACCGCGCCCGCCTGGTACTCCCGATGATCGGTCTCGTCCTTGTCACCCACGGGCGGCTCGCCGTCGAATTTCGCTCGGCCCTGGAACACGTCGTCGGCCCGCAGCGGCAGATCGAGGCCGTAACCATCGGGCCCGACGACGACGTCGAGCAGCGCCGCAAGGACATCCTGGCGGCGGTGAAGCGCGTCGACACCGGCGAAGGCGTCGCCATCCTCACCGACATGTTCGGCGGCACGCCTTCGAACCTCGCGATCTCCTGCATGGGCCAGCCGAACGTCGAGGTGCTGGCCGGCATCAACATGCCCATGCTGGTGAAGCTCGCCAAAGTCCGCGAGGAATGCCCGCTCGCGGAAGCGGTCGCCGCGGCGCAGGCCGCCGGCCGCAAGTACGTCACCATCGCCAGCCGGGTGCTTGCCGGGAAATGAGCCGCGGACGATCGCGAAGACGATCCGCAGGAAGAGGGTTGGCCGAAGGAAGAAACGGCAACCGCGGTTCTCGAAATCGTCAACAAGAAAGGCCTGCACGCGCGGGCCTCCGCCAAGTTCGTGCAGACGGTCGAGAAGTTCAACGCCGACGTGAAGGTCACGCGCGGCACCGAGACGGTCGGCGGCACCTCGATCATGGGCCTGATGATGCTGGCGGCGGCGACCGGCACCACCATCAAGGTGGAAGCGACCGGCAGTGAGGCCGGCGCGGTGATCGCGGCGCTGGCCAAGCTGGTCGAGAACGGCTTCGGCGAAGAGGACTAAGTACGCCGCGGCAGCGTGGTGCCGTAGGCCGTGCCGGAGATCGCAGTGCCATGCGCAGTTGGGCATTCGGGACATAAAGATTTCTTTATATCTTCGTTGCGCCCTCTGTTTGGCCCTGCTATAGCCACCGCGAAGGCGCGGCGGTTTCCCGCGCGCCGACCCATTTCCAACCAGCAAGGAACGTCATGGCTGTCGCGAAAGAGTATGCCGTCAAGGACATCGGGCTCGCCGAATTCGGCCGCAAGGAAATCTCGCTCGCCGAGACCGAAATGCCCGGCCTGATGGCCACCCGCGAGGAGTACGGCCCCAAGCAGCCGCTCAAGGGCGCGCGCATCGCCGGCTCGCTGCACATGACGATCCAGACCGCGGTGCTGATCGAGACGCTGACCGCGCTCGGCGCCGACGTGCGCTGGGTGTCGTGCAACATCTATTCGACGCAGGACCACGCCGCCGCCGCGATCGCGGCCGCCGGCATGCCGGTGTTCGCGATCAAGGGCGAGAGCCTGCAGGACTACTGGGACTACACCGCCAAGCTGTTCGAGTGGCACGGCGGCGGCACCCCGAACATGATCCTCGACGACGGCGGCGACGCCACGATGCTCGTGCATCTCGGCCTGCGCGCCGAGAACGGCGACACCGCGTTCCTCGACAAGCCCGAGTCGGAGGAAGAGGAGGTGTTCTTCGCGCTGATCAAGAAGCTTCTGAAGGAAAAGCCGAAGGGCTGGTTCGCCGAGATCGCCAAGAACATCAAAGGCGTTTCGGAAGAGACCACCACCGGCGTGCACCGGCTCTACACCATGGAGAAGGACGGCAAGCTTCTGTTCCCGGCGATCAACGTCAACGACAGCGTCACCAAGTCGAAGTTCGACAATCTCTATGGCTGCCGCGAGTCGCTGGTCGACGGCATCCGCCGCGGCACCGACGTGATGATGTCGGGCAAGGTCGCGATGGTCGCGGGCTTCGGCGACGTCGGCAAGGGCTCGGCCGCCTCGCTGCGCCAGGCCGGCTGCCGCGTCATGGTCTCGGAAATCGATCCGATCTGCGCGCTGCAGGCGGCGATGGAAGGCTATGAGGTCGTGACGATGGAGGACGCCGCGCCGCGCGCCGACATCTTCGTGCACCGCCACCGGCAACAAGGACATCATCACCATCGAGCACATGCGCGCGATGAAGGACCGCGCCATCGTCTGCAACATCGGCCACTTCGACAACGAGATCCAGATCGCCCGCCTGAAGAACCTGAAGTGGGACAACATCAAGCCGCAGGTCGACGAGATCGAGTTCCCGGACGGCAAGCGCATCATCCTGCTGTCGGAAGGCCGCCTGGTGAACCTCGGCAACGCCATGGGCCATCCGAGCTTCGTGATGTCGGCGTCGTTCACCAACCAGACGCTGGCGCAGATCGAGCTGTTCGCCAACAACAAGAACGGCAAATACGAGAAGAAGGTCTACGTGCTGCCGAAGTCGCTCGACGAGAAGGTGGCGCGGCTGCACCTCGCCAAGATCGGCGTGAAGCTGACCGAGCTGCGTCCCGATCAGGCGGCCTACATCGGCGTGAAGAAGGAAGGCCCGTTCAAGGCGGATCACTACCGCTACTGAGGTTGCTGCCGGTCCGGTCCGGCCATATCGTTGTGGAATGAGGCGGCGGCGCTTCGGCGCCGCCGTTGCTTTGAGGCGTCACCCGCATGGCTGCGGCCAGCACATTCCTCGACTGGATCGGCACGCTCGTCGCCCGCCGGCTTGTCAGACCCACCAGCGGCTACGAACCCTACGCCGCTGCACGGCCCGAACTGGTCGCCATGACGATCCGGCCTGGTGACGTGCTGCTGATCGAGGGCGCCCGTTCGAAGATCAATTCGGCGATTCGCTATCTCACGCAGTCGACTTGGTCGCATGCGGCACTCTATGTCGGGCTCGGCGCCAAGCTGGGCGAGCGCGATGGCGAGCCCCTGGTGCTGATCGAGGCGGAGGTTGGGCAGGGCGTGATCGCCTCGCCGCTGTCGAAGTTCGCGACGTACAACACCCGCATCTGCCGCCCCGTCGGCTTGACGCCCGAGGACCGCGAAAAGGTCATCCGCTATGCCGTCGAGCGCATTGGCTATGGCTACGACGTCAAGAACATCATCGACCTGATGCGCTATTTCCTGCCGCAGCCGCCGGTGCCGGCGAGCTGGCGGCGGCGCATGATCGCGCTCGGCTCCGGCGAGCCGACACGGGCGATCTGCTCCAGCCTGATCGCGCAGGCCTTCGAGTCGGTGGGCTATCCGATCCTGCCAGAGGTGCGCCGGGTGGACGACCAGAGCCGGCGGGAGATTCTGCACATCCGCCACCATTCGCTCTACACGCCGCGCGATTTCGACGTGTCGCCGTTCTTTGCTATCGTCAAGCCGACCATCGAGACCGGGTTCGACTACAAGCAGATGCAATGGGCGAGAGGCGAATGATGAAACGATTGTCAGCCGTCTGGTGCGGCATACTGCTCTCGCTGGCGATCTCGTGCGCGCACGCGCAGTCAGACGCGGTCGCCGAGTTCTACCGCGGCAAGACCGTCAACGTGCTGATCGGCGTCGGCGTCGGCGGCGAATACGACATCCAGGCGCGGCTGGTGGCGCGGCACATCGGCAAGCACATTCCCGGCAATCCGACCGTGGTGGCGCAGAACATGACCGGCGCCGGCGGGCTGCGGATGATCAACTATCTCTACAACGTCGCGGCCAAGGACGGCACATACATCGGCATGATCGCCAACGCGTTCCCCGCCATGCAGGCGGTCGGCGCATCCGGCGTGCAATTCGACGCCGGCAAGATGCAATGGATCGGCTCGATCGCGCCGGTGAATGAGACGCTGGCGGTGTGGCACACCACCGGCGTCAAGAGCATCGACGATGCCCGCAAGCGCGAAGTCGTGGCCGGCGCCTCGGCGCGCGGCGCCATCACCTTCATCTATCCGCAGATGATGAACGAGCTGCTCGGCACCAGGTTCAAGATCGTCACCGGCTATCCCGGCGGCAACGAGATCAACCTTGCGATGGAACGCGGCGAGGTCGAGGCCCGCAACAACACCTGGTCGAGCTGGAAGGCGACCAAGGCGGCCTGGCTCAAGGAGAAAAAGATCAACGTGATCGCGCAGGCCGGCCCGCGCGCGGCGGACCTCGATGCGCCGTCGGTCGAGGACGCCGCCCGCACTCCGGAGGAGCGCCAGCTCATCGAACTGGTGGTGTCCGGCACGCAGCTTGGCCGCCCGCTCGCCACCAACGCGGCGCCTCCGGAGCGCGTCGCGGCGCTGCGCGCCGCCTATGCCGCGACCATGAAGGACCCGGAGTTCCTGGCCGAGGCCAAGACGCTCAACTTCGAGATCAACCCGGTGCTCGGCGAGCCGATGCAGCGAATCGTCGAGAAGGTGCTGGCGACGCCCAAGGAATTGGCGGCGAAAGCCAAGGGATTGATGGAATAGCCGACCGCCGCCGCGGCATCCTTGCCGCAGCGCAATAGCGGTGTTATCTGCCGCGCATGACGGCCTCCGCCATCGAGAATATTCGCAATTTCTCCATTGTCGCGCACATCGACCACGGCAAGTCGACGCTGGCCGACCGACTGATCCAGCTCACCGGCGGCCTGGAGCAGCGCGAGATGGTCGAGCAGGTGCTCGATTCGATGGATATCGAGCGCGAGCGCGGCATCACCATCAAGGCGCAGACCGTGCGTCTCAAATACAGAGCGCGCGACGGCAAGGACTACATCCTCAACCTGATCGACACGCCCGGCCACGTCGACTTCGCCTACGAGGTCAACCGCTCGCTCGCCGCGGTGGAAGGCTCGCTGCTGGTGGTGGACGCGAGCCAAGGCGTCGAGGCGCAAACGCTCGCCAACGTCTATCACGCGATCGACGCCGGGCATGAGATCGTGCCGGTGCTGAACAAGGTCGATCTGCCGGCCGCCGAACCCGAGGCGGTTAAGAAGCAGATCGAGGACGTGATCGGCATCGATGCTTCCGACGCGCTGATGATCTCGGCGAAGACCGGACTGGGCGTTCCGGAGGTGCTGGAAGCGATCGTCACCCGGCTGCCGCCGCCAAAGGGCGACCGCGACGCGACGCTGAAGGCGCTGCTGGTCGACAGCTGGTACGACGGCTATCTCGGCGTCGTCGTGCTGGTGCGCATCGTCGACGGCAAGCTGGACAAGGGCCAGCGCATCAAGATGATGGGCACCGACGCGGCCTACGAGGTCGATCGCGTCGGCGTGTTCACGCCAAAGCTGACGCCTGGTCGACGAGCTCGGCCCGGGCGAGATCGGCATGTTGACCGCCTCGATCAAGGAGGTGGCCGACACCCGCGTCGGCGACACCATCACCGACGAGAAGAAGCCGGTCGCGGAAGCGCTGCCCGGCTTCCGGCCCGCCATTCCGGTGGTGTTCTGCGGCCTGTTCCCGGTCGACGCCGCGCAGTTCGAAGACCTGCGCGCGGCGATGGGCAAGCTGCGGCTCAACGACGCCAGCTTCAGCTTCGAGATGGAGACCAGCGCCGCGCTCGGCTTCGGCTTCCGCTGCGGCTTCCTCGGGCTGCTTCACCTTGAGATCATCCAGGAGCGGCTGGAGCGCGAGTTCAATCTCGACCTGATCGCGACCGCGCCGTCGGTCATCTACAAGATGAGCCTGCGCAACGGCAACGAGATCGAGATCCACAATCCGGTCGACATGCCGGACGTGATGCAGATTCTCGAAATCCAGGAGCCGTGGATCGAGGCGACCATCCTGACGCCCGGACGAATATCTCGGCTCGGTGCTCAAGCTGTGCCAGGACCGCCGCGGCGCGCAGGTCGAGCTGACCTATGTCGGCAGCCGCGCGATGGTGAAGTACAACCTGCCGCTCAACGAGGTGGTGTTCGACTTCTACGACCGGCTCAAGTCGGTGTCGCGCGGCTACGCCTCGTTCGACTATCACCTCACCGATTACAAGCCGGCCGACCTGGTGAAGATGTCGATCCTGGTCAACGACGAGCCGGTCGACGCGCTGTCCATGCTGGTGCACGCACGCGCGCCGAGCAGCGCGGCCGCGCCATGGTGGAGAAGCTCAAGGAGCTGATCCCCCCGCACATGTTCCAGATCCCGATCCAGGCGGCGATCGGCGGCAAGATCATCGCCCGCGAGACGGTGCGCGCTTTCCGCAAGGACGTCACCGCGAAGTGCTACGGCGGCGACGTTACCCGCAAGCGCAAGCTTCTGGAAAAGCAGAAGAAGGGCAAGAAGAAGCATGCGCCAGTTCGGCAAGGTGGACATTCCGCAGGAGGCGTTCATTGCCGCGCTGAAGGTGGATGTTTAGAACATCCGGCAAACAGCCGACGCTCGACCAGCTCACCCCCCGATCACCGCCACGCCCTGAATCTCGATCAGCATGCCGGGCCGCGCCAGGTGCGAATCGTGATCAGCGCGCTCGCGGGGAAGTTGCCGTCCGGGAAAAATCCGCCGCGCAGCTCGACGAACTTGTCGCCGAGGCGCGGGTCGGTGATGAACACGGTCATGGTGACCATGTTGGCAAGGCTGCCGCCGCAACGTTTCAGCGTCTTGTCGATCAGGCCGAACAGGGTGCGGACCTGCGCCTCGAAATTTCCGGAGATGTCGTTGCCCTGCTCGTCCTTGGTCGCGGTCTGGCCGGCGAGCCAGATGGTCTTGCCGCCCTGGGTGATGACGGCGGGCGAAAACGCGCGCGATTTTTGAAACTCGGTCTTCTCCAGATATTCGGCCATGTCGGGCTCCCTGTTGCTGGCCGCAGTCTAGCGGGCTCCAGGTCGCGAGCTTTGAAAGGCTCAGATGCACTTGCAACTCACTTGCAATAGCAATAGGCTTGCCCCATCGACAACGGTTTTCAAAAGGGGCACACCATGCGTTTTGCGTTAGGGGCATTGCGGCCGCGGTGGCCGGCGCGGCGATCGGCTCGGCCGCGGGCTATGCGGCCGGCGACCTGTCGCGGCAGAACCCGATCGAGCTCACGGTCGATCTGGGCAGGCCGGGCGAGCACGTGTTCGAGCCGAAGCAACTCAAGTTCGAGACCGGCAAGCTCTACAAGCTGATCCTGCGCAACCAGAGCAGCGATCCGCACTACTTCACCTCGCACAACTTCTCGCAGATGGTCTGGACCCGGAAGGTCCAGGTCGTCCAGGTGCGCGACGGCAAGCCAGTGACGCTCGCCGAATTCAAGGGCGCGATCCGCGAGATCGAGGTCTATCCGGGCCATGCCGCGGAATGGTGGCTGGTGCCGGTGCAGGCGGGCCGCACCGCGGACCTGCGCTGCGGCATCGCCGGCAAGGACGGCAAGACGCATGCCGACCTCGGGATGGTCGGCGAGATCGTGATCGAGTAAGCGCGCGACGCGCATTGCAGCGCTGGCCGGATGCAGCGATGCATCCGGCTGCGACATTTTTTATTGCTTCAGCATGATCTTTTCCGAAAACCGGTTCCCACTTTTCGGGATCATGCTCTACCATGGCCTCGATCATCCCGCGCGAGGACCATGCTCAAAACGATTTCCTACAATGCCCTGGTCTTCTTCGTCCTGGCGAACGTCCTGTACTGGAGCATTCCTGTTGTCGGGTCGATCTCGGCTCTGATCAAAGGCAAGCAAGAGAACAGCACGTTCGCGTTCCGCAGTTTCCTGGGATGGCGCAACCCACAGCGGCCGACGATCAACGACAACACCGCCGGCGACCGGACGGTCTATTTCTTCGGCGGCTCGACGATGTGGGGCTTCTGGTCTCCCGAGGCGCAGACCATCCCCTCGCAGTTTGCCGCCGCCACCAAGGTGCGCTCGGAGAACTACGGCGAGATCGGCTACACGGCGCATCAGAGCCTGGTGCTGCTGCTGCAACTCCTGCAGGCCGGCCACCGTCCTTCGCTGGTTGTCTTCTATGACGGCGTGAACGACGTCGCCATCAAGTGCGAGCGCGGGCTGACGCCGGAATCCCACGGCGAAGAAAAGGAGATCGCCGCGTTGCTGCGCGGCAGCGATTCACCGAGCTCGTTCTCCTACTATGTCAAGCCGGTGGTGCGCATCGCGCAGCGGATCAGCAATCAGCTGTCCAAGTCGCTGTCGGTGAGCCCGTACGATTGCGACACCGATCCGAAGAAAGCCGAGGCCGTCGCGGAGAACCTGATCCGGGACTGGCAGTTCGCCAAGCTGCTGGTGGAGTCGTTTGGCGGGAAGTTCATCGGCATCCTGCAGCCGGTGTCGTATTTCAGCAAGACGCGGCTCGACCATCTCAAGCTGCCGGTGGGCCTCGACCGACAATATCAGACCGTCTATCCGCTGATCCGGAAGAAGATCGCGGGCAGCGGCGGGCCAATTCACGACCTGACAGCGGCGCTCGATATCAATGAGCCGATCTACACTGGACTACAACCACATCACGCCGAAGGCCAACGAGATCATCGCCCGCAGGATCGTGGAGATCGCAAAGCCTGCTTGGGCGCGCGCTGATTACTGCGCAGCGCCGTATTTCATGCCGAACGGCAGCGCGCGCCACGTCGTCGTGCGCGACGACGACTTGCGGCTCGCGCGCTTGCGGGTCGGCGCAACGGCCGGTTCATCGAGAATGATCGTCGCTTCGGCCGGCGGTGCATCGCTCATCACCGGGGCGCCGCGGCGGCCACGTGGGTCGCCTTGTCGACCACGATCGTGGTGTTGGCCTTCTCGCGCCCCACCAGCGCGAACAGGACCGCGGCGTCGCGCGGATGCAGGCGCACGCAGCCCTTGGAGGCGCGGCGGCCGAGCTGCGCCACCTTGACGGTGCCGTGGATGGCGTAGTTGCCGTCGAAGAAGATCGAATAGGGCATCGGCGCCATGCCGTATTTGCGCGACGCCCATTGGCGCTCCATCCGGCCGGGCTTGTAGGTGCCGTCGTGCGGCCCGCCGCCGACACCGGTCGAGACCACCCATTTGTAGGTCTCGACGCCGTCGACCAGCACCGACATGCGCTGCGCGGCCTTGTTGATGCTGATCACCACCTCGGCGGCAGCGGCGCGATCCAGCGCGACGGATGCCGCGACCAGGCACGCCGCCACAGCCAGATTTGCCGACAGCCCGACGCAGCATGAAACCCCCCGAATGCGTATCCGAGGATTCCGGCCGCCGGCGCACTTGTAAAGTCTGCGCACGCGGAATGACGTGCATAAAGACTAGCGATAGGCCATCCGGGGCGCGAAATCCGAGACCGCAATCGTGGTGCGGCCCATGCCATGCTCCTTCACCAGCGCAAACAGCGTCGCGGCATTCGCCGGGTGCAGCCGCACGCAACCGTGCGACGCACGGCGGCCCAGCCGCGACACGTAGTTGGTGCCGTGGATGGCGAAGCCATGGTGGAAGAAGATCGAATGCGGCATCGGCGACCAGTCGTAGGTGCGCGAGTGCCACATGTGCTCCAGGCGCTGCGGCCTGAACGTGCCGGACGGCGGGCCGCCGTTCGAGTCCGCTGGAGATGGCCCAATTGTAGCGCGGCTTGCCGTCGACCATGACGGTCATGCGCTGGGACGCCTTGCTGATCGCGATGAAGACTTCGGCCCGGGCGCGGTCCGAGGCGAACGCGAGCGGCCAGGCAAAGGCACGCACAAAAGCGGCCGCGAACGAAAAAAGGCGAGAAACATGAGACCCCCGAGGCCCCGTTCACTCGCCGCATCTGATGGTTAATTTGGCCTCAGGAGCGGGGCTTTGTCAAAGGGTTAGCGAACGTTCGCCAAATCTCCGCAAACTCGGGCATCCCGGCATTACCCGGGCGCTGTCGTTGGGCTAGAAAAACCCATGGCCTGCCTGATGATTCAGCCACCGTTCGAACCACAATTCGCGCCTTGGCCGTTCTGCTCGCCGGCTGCGCGGCCGCCGCCGCGCAGGACCGCGGCACGCTCGATCCGAAGCCGCTGCCGCCGCTCGCAAAGCCGGACGATCCCAACACGCCGGCCAAGGACTTGTTCGGCCGCAAGCCGACGCCCGCGCCGCTCGCGGCGCGCGCGATCGGCTACTACACCCACGGCTGCCTCGCCGGCGGCGTCGCGCTGCCGATCAACGGCAAGACCTGGCAGGTGATGCGGCTGTCGCGCAACCGCAACTGGGGCCATCCGAACCTGGTCAAATTCCTCGAGCGCTTCGCCGACAAGGCGCCGAAGATCGGCTGGGGCCACGGCCTGCTGGTCGGCGACATGGCGCAGCCGCGCGGCGGCCCGATGCTGACCGGCCACTGGAGCCATCAGGTCGGGCTCGACGCCGACATCTGGCTCTCGCCGATGCCGGACCGCGAGCTGACCCGCCAGGAGCGCGAGGAGATGATGGCGACCAACATGGTCGCCGACGACTGGAAGGACGTCAATCCGAAGGTCTGGTCGCCGGCGCACATCGCGCTCTACAAGACCGCCGCGCAGGACCCGGAGGTCGAGCGCGTGCTGGTCAATCCGGCGATCAAGAAGGCGCTGTGCCGCGACGTCACCGGCGACCGCTCGTGGCTGCACAAGGTCCGCCCGGTGTACGGCCACAACTATCATTTCCACATCCGCATCGGCTGCCCCGCGGGACAGGAAGGCTGCAAGGCGCAGCCTGCCGCGCCGGCCGACGAAGGCTGCGGCCGGACTTGGACTGGTGGTTCACCAGAGAGCGCTCGATCCCGAAGCCCGGCCGGGCCGGCCGCCGCATCAAGATGTCGGCGCTGCCGGCGGCCTGCCGCCAGGTCCTGCTGGCGGAGTAAGCGTCATCAGAACAGCGACCTCACGCGCTGTGAAAATCTGCCAGCGACGACAGCCCGAGGATCAGCAGCCGACGCCGATCATCAGCGTGCGCGCCTGAACGTATTTCACCACCCAGCCGCCGAGCGGCGCCGC
Organism: uncultured Alphaproteobacteria bacterium; assembly: GCA_963711955.1. Taxonomy (GTDB): domain Bacteria; phylum Pseudomonadota; class Alphaproteobacteria; order Rhizobiales; family Xanthobacteraceae; genus Z2-YC6860. Next base: position 46,057 of record CAVQGC010000005.1, read on the forward strand.
GATCAGCCGCCGATCACCAGCGGCAACAGGTTCTGCAGCGGCGACGCGCCGAGCTCGACGAAGAACGTGGTGGCGGCGGCGATGGTGACGAAGAATTCGGTGGCGTTGACCGAGCCGACGGTCTGGCGCGGCGCGTGGCCCGAGCCGACCAGCGTCGTGGTCGCGACCGGACCCCAGCCGCCGCCGCCGCTGGCATCGAGGAAGCCGGCGACGAAGCCGACCGGCGCGGTCCATCCCGCCGGCGCGTCGCGCGGCGTCGGGATCCGCGCCGCCTTCAGCAGAATGTAGAGCGCCATCAGGAACAGATAGCCGAACACGAACGGCCGCATCACCTTGGCATCGACGTTCGACAGAACCCAGGCGCCGAGCACCGCGCCGAGCACGCCGGCGATGCCGAGCCGCATCACCAGCCGCCAGTCCACGTTGCGGTGATAGATGTGCGAGGCCGCCGACGCGCCGGTGGTGAAAACCTCGGCGGTGTGCACCAGCGCGCTCGCCTGCGCCGGCGGCACTCCGATCATCAGCATGGCCGAGGTCGAGATGACGCCGAACGCCATGCCGAGCGCGCCGTCGATCGATCTGCGCCAGCAAAACCGATGGCAAGGAGCATCAAAAATTCTTCGGTCATGAAACGGTCTCCGCATCAATTCCGCGGCATCGGGTGCGACCAAATCGTTGCTTGGCAAAATACCCGTTCTGTCGCAGGTCGACGCGCACCGATGGCGTCAACGGAAACGGCATAGATTGGTTCCGCGACGGTTTTTCGCTGGAAGCGATCAAGCGCTAGCCGCTTTGCGCATCCTCGCGGATCATCGCCGCGCCCTTCTCGGCGATCATGATGGTCGGCGAATTGGTGTTGCCGGAGGTGATGGTCGGCATCACCGAGGCGTCGACCACGCGGATGCCTTGCAGGCCGAACACGCGCAGCCGCTCGTCGACCACCGCCATCGGATCGCTGGGCAGCCCCATCTTCGCGGTGCCGACCGGATGGAAGATCGTGGTGCCGATCTCGCCCGCCGCCTTCGACCAGGCCGCCTCGTCGTCGTCCGCGACCGTGCCGGGCAGATATCCGACCGGCTTGAACGGCGCGAGCGCCGGCTGCCGCACGATGTTGCGCGTGACGCGGATCGAGTCGGCGGCGACGCGCTTGTCCTCGTCGGTCGAAAGATAATTCGGCTGGATCGCCGGCTTGTCGGCCGGATCGGCGGACTTGCAGCCGCACGAAGCCGCGGCTGGTCGGCTGCACATTGGCGACGCTCGCGGTGAAGGCCGGGAACGCGTGCAGCGGCTCGCCGAAGCGGTCGAGCGACAGCGGCTGCACGTGATACTGGATGTTGGCGCGCTCGCGCGTCTTGTCGGAGCGGGTGAAGATGCCGAGCTGCGACGGCGCCATGGTCAGCGGGCCGCGCCGGAACAGCGCGTAGTCGAGGAAAATCTTGGCGCGGCCGAGCAGCGAGGCATAGGTCTCGTTCAGCGTGTTGGCGCCGGTCACCTTGTAGATCATGCGCAGCTGCAGATGGTCCTGCAGGTTCTCGCCGACGCCCGGCTTGTCGAGCACGATCGGAATGCCGTGCTCCTTGAGATGCGCGGCGGGGCCGACGCCGGACAGTTGCAGGATCTGCGTCGAGCCGATCGAGCCGGCCGCCAGGATCACCTCGCCCCTGCAGCGCGCGATCTTGGTCTCGCCGTTCTGCCTGAAGCGCACGCCATTGGCGCGCTTGCCGTCGAACGTCACGCGCTTCGACCAGGCAGCCGGTTTCCAGCCGCAGGTTCTGCCGGTTGAGCACCGGCTTGAGAAAGCCGCGCGCCGCCGACCAGCGCCGGCCGCGCTTCTGGTTGACGTGGTAGGCGCAGGAGCCTTCGTTGTCGCCGGTGTTGAAATCGTCGATCCGCTTGATGCCGGCCTGCTCGGCGGCGGTGCGGAACGCATCGAGCAGGTCCCAGCGCACCCGCGGATGCTCGATCCGCCATTCGCCGCCGACCGCGTGATGCTCGCTGGCGCCGAGGAAATGATTCTCGTGCTGCTTGAAGACCGGCAGCACGTCGTTCCAGCCCCAGCCGGTCGAGGCCGAGCTGGCGCCAGTGGTCGTAGTCGGCCGCCTGGCCGCGCATGTAGATCATGGCGTTGATCGAGGACGAGCCGCCGATCACCTTGCCGCGCGGATAGTTCAGCGCGCGGCCGTTGAGGCCCGGCACGCTTCGGTCTTGAACATCCAGTCGGAGCGCGGATTGCCGATCGCGAACAGGTAGCCGACCGGAATGTGAAACCAGATCCAGTTGTCGCGGCCGCCGGCTTCGAGCAGCAGCACGCGATTGCCGGATCGGCGCGACAGCCGGTTCGCCAGCACGCAGCCCGCCGAGCCCGCGCCGACGATGATGTAGTCGTATTCGCCTTCGATGGGTTTCGGCTCGGCCATTCCGTTGCTCCTGCGCCGCAGTGTGCGGACCTCCTGTCGCGCGTTGCAATTAGCCAACGCTGCGCCGGCCGGTTGTTTAGAGACGTTCGGCGGCCCGTCTTCCCTTTTTTCCGTTTCCCCATGAGGGGATGGAGCGCATCCGATCTCGGGTTTACCCGAGATCGGCTCTTTGAGTGCGCAAGTCGGGTAAACCCGACTTGCGTGGCGCTAGGGCGGATCGCCGCCCCTGTACGGCAGGTGACGAGCCTGCCGGGCGGACCTCGCGGCCCGCCAACGCACTCACGGCGATATCCCCGTCACCGGGGCTCGCCGCTTTCGGAGGTGCGCTCGGCCAATGACGCGAGGCCGCTGCGCCTCCCGGCGCTCCATTCGGCATCCGATATGACGGGCGCCGGCCCCGCTCCGTCATCCAGCATCGCGATCGACGACGCCCTCGATTGAGCGGGACGCGATCAATATGGGGCCGGCATTCAAGACCGGGGATAAGTATTTTTTCTGCAATGATTTCCGCGCGCGAAAATGAACGGAGGCGGGGATAGTGAGTTGTTCGCAACCCGCGCCATTCACTCCGCTGTCATCGCCCGCGAAACCGGGCGATCCAGTAAACGCCGGTGGTTGCTGGGTCCGCGCTTTCCGCCTTCGCTAAAGCTTCGGCGGACTAAGACCTAGCTCGCCGTAGCCTTGTGCGTAGGCGGGTCGCGGGGACGACAACTGAGATTGCCGCTACCTTTCGTGCGAACAATTGAAAATCCAAATGAGATACAAATGCCCACCTTGAGCGTCCGCATCGATCTCGACAGCGGCGACAGGCTCGGCCCCGGCAAGATCGCGCTGCTCAAGGCGGTCGGCGAGACGGGATCGATCTCCGCCGCGGGCCGCGCGCTGGACATGTCGTACCGCCGCGCCTGGCGGCTGATCGAGGAGCTCAATGCCAGCTTCAAGGGGCCGCTGGTCACCTCGCAGACCGGCGGCAAGCGAGGCGGCGGCGCAGGACTGACCGCTCTGGGTAAGGCGGTGATCGCGCACTACGCCGCGATCGAGACCAAGTCCCACAAGGCGGCGACGCGCCACCTCGCGGCGCTGCAGGCCACGATGCGCAGTCGCGCTGAAACGGCTTTGCCTTCCCGGCGTTTGATTGCTAGGTTTCAGTCACGACCGCGGCGCGCCGTGCGTGCGCCGCGCTGCCGGAACGGCGATTCCGGCAGGTCGCTCCATCAAATCGATACCCAATGCGGCGCAGCGCGCCCAAGGAGCGCCGTCATGTTCGTTCGTGTCTTGGCTGTCGTTCTGTTCGGGCTCGCCGCTCTCCCCGCTGGCGCAGGACAAGACCATCACCGTGTTCGTCGCCGCGTCGATGACCAACGTGGCCAACGACCTCAACGCGATCTTCGCCCGCAACACCGGCATCAAGGTGACGCCGAGCTACGCCGCCTCCTCGGCGCTGGCGAAGCAGATCGAGGAGGGCGCGCCGGCCGACGTGTTCATCTCCGCCGACATTCCGTGGATGGACTACGTGCAGGAGCGCAAGCTGATCAAGAACAACACGCGGTTCAATCTTGCCGGCAACCGGCTGGTGCTGATCGCGCCGAAGGATTCCAAGATCGGCGACGTGAAGATCGGCAAGGGCTTCGATCTCGCCAAGCTCGCCGGCGACGGCCGCATCGCCACCGGCGACGTGAAGGCGGTGCCGGTCGGCCGATACGCCAAGGCGGCGCTGGAGAAGCTCGGCGCGTGGGCCGCCGCCGAGAGCAAGTTCGCCATGGCCGAGAACGTGCGCGCCGCGCTGGTGCTGGTGGCGCGCGGCGAGGCGGCGCTCGGCATCGTCTACGAGACCGACGCCAAGGTCGAGCCGGGCGTCAAGATCGTCGGCCGCTTTCCCGCCGACTCGCATCCGCCGATCGTCTATCCGGTGGCGCTGACGGCGACCGCGAAGCCGGAGGCGGACACTATCTCAAGCTGCTGCGCTCGGCGACCGCGCAGGTGATCTTGGAGAAGCACGGCTTCACGTATCTGCTGAAGGCGGGGCCGTGAACCGCGGTTCATGCGCAGAGCTGCATCGCTGCGCCATGTTTGACCTCACCCCCGAGGAATGGACCGCGGTGCGGCTGTCGCTGCGCATCGCGCTGGTGGCGACGATCGTGCGCGCTGCCGTTCGGCATCGCGGTCGCCTGGCTGCTGGCGCGCAAGGACTTCTGGGGCAAGGCGCTGCTCGACGGCATCGTGCACCTGCCGCTGGTGCTGCCGCCGGTCGTCACCGGCTATCTGCTGCTGATCTGGTTCGGCCGCCGCGGGCCGATCGGCAGCTTCCTCGACGAGACGTTCGGCATCGTGTTCTCGTTCCGCTGGACCGGCGCGGCGCTGGCCTGCGGCGTGATGGCGTTTCCGCTGCTGGTGCGCGCGATCCGGCTGTCGTTCGAGGCGATCGACCGGCGGCTGGAGGACGCCGCCTCGACGCTCGGCGCCAGCCGGCTCTGGACGTTCCTCACCGTGACGCTGCCGCTGGCGCTGCCCGGCATCATCGCCGGCATGGTGCTGTGCTTCGCCAAGGCGCTCGGCGAGTTCGGCGCCACCATCACCTTCGTCTCCAACATTCCCGGCGAGACGCAGACCATCTCGGCCGCGATCTACACGCTGACGCAGGTGCCGGGCGGCGACGCCGCGGCGATGCGGCTGGTGGTCGTCGCGGTGATTATCGCGCTCGCGGCGCTGGTCGCGTCCGAGTGGTTCGCGCGGCGCGCCGGCATGCGCTATCACGGGGACTGAGCGCATGACCCGAAAAGTGGAGACCGGTTTTCGGACAAGGTCATGCGCAAAGAAAGCATGCTGTCCGTCGATGTCGAAAAGCGGCTGGGCGAGTTTTCTCGCCGCCAAGTTCGAGACCACCGGCGGCGTCACCGCGCTGTTCGGCCCGTCGGGCTCCGGCAAGACCTCGATCGTCAACATGATCGCCGGCCTGGTGGCGCCCGACCGCGGCCGCATCGCGCTCGACGACACCGTGCTGTTCGACAGCGCGGCGCGCATCAACGTGCCGGCGCACCGCCGCCGCATCGGCTACGTGTTCCAGGAGGGCCGGCTGTTCCCGCACCTCACCGTGGCGCAGAACCTCGACTACGGCCGCTGGATGAGCGGGCTGCCGGCCGATCGCGGCCGAGCGCGAGCGCATCGTGGCGCTGCTCGACATCGGCCACCTGCTGTCGCGCCGGCCCGGCCAGCTGTCCGGCGGCGAGCGCCAGCGCGTCGCGTTCGGCCGCGCGCTGCTGATGAAGCCGCGGCTGCTGCTGCTCGACGAGCCGCTCGCCTCGCTCGACCGCGCGCGCAAGCTCGAAATCCTGCCGTATCTGGCGCGGCTGCGCGACGAGGCCAGGGTGCCGATGATCTACGTCAGCCACCAGGCCGGCGAGATCGTGCAGCTGGCCTCGCAGGTGGTGCGGATCGAGGACGGCCGCGTGCTGGCGGCCGGCGGGCTGGAGTTGCTGGATGCGGAGATGGCGCATTGAGGCGTGCTATTCTGCCTCCATGTTCCCGCCCGCGCGAATCGTCTGCCTGACCGAAGAGACCGTGGAGACGCTCTATCTCCTCGGCGAGGACCGCCGCATCGTCGGCGTGTCCGGCTATGCGGTGCGGCCGCCGCAGGTGCGCCGCGAGAAGCCGCGGGTGGCGGCGTTCATCTCCGCCGACGTGCCGAAGATCCTGGCGCTCAAGCCCGACCTGGTGCTGACGTTCTCCGACCTGCAGGCCGACATCGTCGCCGAGCTGGTGCGCAACGGCGTCGCGGTGCACGCCTTCAACCAGCGCGACATCGCCGGCATCCTCGACATGATCCGCACGCTCGGCGCGCTGGTCGGCGCGGCGGACAAGGCCGACGCGCTGGCGCAGTCGTTGGAGACGCGGCTCAAGCAGTCGCGCGAGCGCGCCGGCGCGTTGCCGCGCAAGCCGCGCGTCTATTTCGAGGAATGGGACGACCCGATGATCTCCGGCATCGGCTGGGTGTCGGAGCTGATCGAAGCGGCCGGCGGCATCGACGTGTTCAAGCAACTGTCGAGCGAGCAAGAGCGCCAAGGACCGCATCGTGCTGCCCGGCGCGGTGATCGGCGCCAGGCCCGACATCATCGTCGGCTCGTGGTGCGGCAAGAAATTCGTGCCGGCCAAGGTCGCGGCGCGGCCCGGCTTCGATGCGATCCCGGCGGTGCGCGACGGTTTCCTGCGCGAGATCAAGTCGACGATCATCCTGCAGCCGGGCCCGGCGGCGCTGACCGACGGGCTCGCGGCGCTGGAGGGCATCGTCGCGGAATGGGCGGCGCGGTGATCACCGCGCCAATCGCGTCACCACCTCGGTCAGATAATCGAATGCGCCGATCAGGCTCGGCCCCGCGCACAGCGTGAAACGGCTCGGCAGTTCGATGCGCTTCCGAGCCGGATAGATCTCGCGCAGCGCCGGATGCGTGAGGTAGAGCGCGCCCTGCCCGTCCGGCTGCTCGATGTGGCTCGCCATCACCAGATAGTCGGGCTTCAGCTCGATCAGCCGTTCCAGCGGCACATAGCCGCCGTAGCCGTTCGGCGCGCCGCGCGGCGGCGTCAGTCCGGCCTCCGCCATCAGCGCGGAGGCCAGGCTGTCCGGTCCGACGGTGTAGCCGCTGTTGCCGATCAGCAGCGCGCTCGATGACGCCGGCCGCGGCGCGGCCGCGAGCCGGCGCCGCGCCGCGTCGATCCGCGCGATCAAGGCCTCGCCGCGCTCTGGATGGCCGAGCAATTCGGCGACGTCGCGGATTTGCGCGCGGGCGGCGTCGAGATCCGCCACCACGTCGATGCCGACCACACGGAAGCCGAGGCTGCGCAGCAGGCGCTGCGTCAGCGGCCGGTCCCAGGTGCCGACCAGCACGAGATCGGGCTGGTGCGGCACCAGCGCCTCGGCCTGCAGCGGAAGCTTCGGCAACGCACGCGCCTGTTCGGCCACCGCCGAGATTTTGGGATCGCTGGCATAGGGCGACAGCCCGACGATCTGCGCGGGTCGGCCAGCGCGACCACGAGCTGGTCGGCGCACAGGTTGAACGACGCGATGCGCTGGGGCGTATCGGCGTGGGCGGGGTTCGCGACGCTCGCCACCAACATCGCCGCACCCACCGCTGTCATCGTCCGCGAAAGCGGACGATCCAGTAGCCACCGGAATCTGTTGAATGCTCTACCCATCGCCACGTCTGTGTTTACTGGATGCCCGCATTCGCGGGCATGACAGCCAGTGCCTTGGTCATGAAACCCGTATTGGAGCGCCCCGCGCAACCCTGTAGGACAGTGCCCGGGGAAAGCAACATGGATTCCAGCCGCGATCTTGGCTTGGCGCTTGCGCTCGCGGCGCTGGTCATGGTGCTGGCCGTCATATCGCTGATGAGCGGGCCGGCGAGCATCTCGCCGCGCCAGGCGCTCTCCGGGCTGTTCGACGGCCAGGGCGCCGAAGGCATCATCGTGCGCGACATCAGGTTGCCGCGCACACTGCTCGCCATCCTGATCGGCGCGACGTTCGGGCTGGCCGGCGCGGCGCTGCAGGGTCTGCTGCGCAATCCGCTTGCCGAGCCCGCGCTGTTCGGCGCGCCGCAGGCGGCCTCTGTCGGCGCATCGTTCATGATCGCTTATGGCTTCGCCGGCGCGACCTCGTTCGCGGTGCCGCTCGCCGGCATTCTCGGCGCATTGGTGTCGGTCGGCGGCCTGGTCGCGATCGCCGGACGGCGCGCCAGCCTGACCGTGACGCTGCTGGCAGGATTGGCGTTCGCGAGCTTTGCCGGCGCGGGCACCGCGCTGATCCTCAACCTCGCGCCGACGCCCTATGCCGCGCTCGAAGTGGCGTTCTGGCTGCTCGGCTCGCTGGAGGACCGCAGCATCGATCACCTGCTGATCGCCGCGCCGTTCCTGCTCGCGAGCTGGATCCTGCTCGCGCTGAACGCGCGCGCCTACCGCGCCCTGACGCTCGGCGAGGATGCCGCCGCGTCGCTCGGCGTCGATCTCAACCGCACCCGCATGATGGTGGTGATCGGCACCGCGCTCGGCGTCGGCGCCGCGGTCGCGGTCGCCGGCTCGATCGGCTTCATCGGGCTGGTGGCGCCGCATCTGGTGCGGCGATGGGTCGGCTCCGATCCGGCGCGGGTGTGCCTGCCCGCCGCGCTGATGGGCGCCGCGCTGCTCACCGCCGCCGACATCGCGGTGCGGCTCATTCCGGCCAACCCGAACGCCACCGCGATCGAGCTCAAGCTCGGCGTCGTCACCGCGCTGATCGGCGTGCCGTTCTTCCTGGCGATGATCTTCCGCGAGCGCCGCCTGCTGGAAGGATCGCCGCAATGAGCGTCATCCTGCAGGCGCAAGGTGTCGGCGTCCGGCTCGGCGGCGTGCCGATCGTTACGGGCGCGGACCTGACGCTGCGCGCCGGCGAGCTCACCGCGCTGGTCGGGCCGAACGGCGCCGGCAAGACCACGCTGGTTCGCGCGCTCGCCGGGCTGCTGCCCGCCGAAGGCCGCATCTCGATCGATGGCCGCGCGCTGGACGAGATTTCACCGCGCGAGCGCGCCCGGCGCATCGCGTATCTGCCGCAAGGCAATGTGTTCCACTGGCCGCTGTCGGTCGCCGATGTGGTGGCGCTGGGCCGCACGCCGCACGCCGATCCGTTCTCCGGCGTCACCGCCGACGACCGCGCGGCGGTCGCCCGCGCGCTGGCGATCACCGAAACGCAAGCCTTCGCGGCACGGCCGGTGACGACGCTGTCGGGCGGCGAGCGCGCCCGTGTTGCGCTCGCCCGCGCGCTGGCAACCCAGGCCGCCGTGCTGCTCGCCGACGAGCCCACCGTCTCGCTCGATCCGCGCCACCAGCTCGTGGTGATGGAATTACTGCGCGACGCCGCGCGGGCCGGCGGCGCGGTGCTTGCCGTGGTGCACGACCTCGCGCTGGCGGCGCGCTTCGCCGACCGCGTGCTGGTGATGGAGCGGGGCCATATCGTCGCCGACGCGGCGCCGGATGAAGCGTTGACCGCGGAGCGGATCGCCAAGGTGTTTGGAGTCGAGGTGGTAACGGTGGATGTTGGCGGAGTGGGCGTGCCGGTGGCGCAGCGCCCAATTTAACTCCGCGCCGTCTTCAAATACGAATCGTCGATATACGCCGCCGGATCATCCGGCGCGCTGTTCGCCAGCAAGTCCGTCGCCTTCAGCGTGGCGATCACCTGCGCCAGCCCCTTCAGGTTCACCGAGACGTCCCGCGTCAGCGCATCGGTGCCGGTGAAGAAATCCCACGCCCGTTCCGCGTGCTGCAGCGGCGCCGGCAGTTCGCGCGCGGCGATCGCGGAGGCGGCGGCGCGGTTGGCATAGAGCCATTCCGTGGCGCGCAGGATCGCGCGCAGGAACCGCACCAGCACGTCGCGATTCTTTTCGGCCCACTGGCCGTTGACGTTGACCGAGACGAACTGCCAGTCCGGCACGTACTCGATGACGTCGCCGAGGTTGTTCATGCCGGCTTCCTCGGCCACGTAGTTCCACGGCACCGACTGCAATCCGGCGTCGATCTCGCCGGCCAGCAGCGCCTTGTGGCGCGGCGGCACGCCGCCGGTGTGCTTGACCTGGTAGTCACCCGGATAGTTCAGCCCGTGCGCCTCCAGCATCGCCTTGACATGGAAGAACGTGCCCTCCTTGTCGGTGAAGATGCCGATCATGCGGCCGCGCAGATCCTCGATGCGCTTGAACGGCGCGCGCGCGATCAGCGAATGCACCAGCTTGCCGGCGTTGCCCGCGACGATTTTGAGCGGCCCGCCCTCGGCTTGGTTCTGGATCGGCAGCTCGGGCGAGCCGATGTAGACCTGGAAGGGGCCGTCGAGCAGCGGCGGCATCTGCGATGCGTTGCCGTGGATCGTGCCTTCGACCTCGAGGCTTTCCTCGGCGAAGAAGCCATGCTGCTGCGCAGCCCAAAGCGGCATGTTGAAGTAGGTGCGCGAAACCAGACCGGCGGCAATCTTGTCGGGCATTGCAAACTCCGCGCTAGCGACGTTCCGCAATTTGCACGCCGCTTCCCGATTAGACAATATGACGGCCACCACGGGAGAAACGCCATGACCATCCGAACCGCCACGCGCGCGTGCGCAGTGCTGACCTTCGCCGCGCTGGCGGTCGGAGCGATCTCCGGCGCCGCCGCGCAATCGCAGATCACCATCGTCGTCTCGGTCGCGGCCGGCGGCTGCATCCGACATCGGCATGCGCACGATCACCGCGCAAGGTCGAGAAAATGGGCGGCCCGAAGATCGTGATCGAGAACCGCCCCGGCGGCGGCGGCGTGACGGCAACACTCGGCGTCAAGGATGCGCCGCCCGACGGGCGCACGCTCATGCTCGCGAGCTACGCCACCCACGTCGTCAACCCGGCGATGGCGGGCGGCACGCAATACGATCCGATCGCCGACTTCCAGCCGATCACCACGCTGTTCTCGTTTCCGGTGATGCTGTCGGTGCCCACGGCCGTCGAGGCCAACACGGTGCCGGAGCTGATCGCCCTCGCCAAGCGAAAATCCGGCGGACTGTCGTATGCGTCGCAGGGCGTCGGCACCGCGGGTCATCTGCTGGGCGAGCTGTTCAAGAAGAGCAGCAGCGCGCCGCTGGTCCACATTCCGTACAAGGGCGCGGCGCCCGCGGTGATCGACCTGGTCGCGGGCCGCGTCGACATGATGTTCGTCGGCGTGCTGCCGAGCAAGGCGCACCTCGCCGCCGGCTCGCTGCGGCCGCTTGCCGTCACATCGAGGACGCGGATGCAGGAGGTGCCGGACGCGCCGACCATGGCCGAGGTCGGTCATCCCGACGTCAACACGGACTTCGTCTGGTTCGGGCTGATGGCGTCCGGCCAAGATGCCGGACGCGACGGTCAAGAGTCTGCACGAGCTGTTCGCCAAGGCGGTCGACGTCGCCGGAGGTGCGCGACAAGCTCGCGGCGCAGGGCATCAGCGTCGAGTCGAGCACGCCGGAGCAGTTCGCGGCGCGCATCAAGGCGGACACGGCCAAGTTCGGCCCGCTGATCAAGGCTTCCGGCGCGGCGAAGTAGCGTTCAACATTCCGTCAGCGCCGCAGCATCCCGCGCAGCCGCATGCGCGCCAGCCGCGCCATCGCCAGCGCGCGGCCGAGCGCGCGTCTTCGGCCGCAGCGGCTCGGGCTCGGCGAGCTGCAGGCCGACCATGGTGACCGCGCCTTCGGTCACCGTGTGCGCCACCAGCGCCACCGGCCCGAGCGGCACGACGTCGTTGATGCGCGGCGTGCGGCCGAGCCGCTTGGCGAAATAGTCCGCGAGACTTGTCCCGGCGTCGGCCGGGTCGACCGCTACGCCGTAGATTTCCGCCAGCGCGCCGAGCGTGGCGTCGCCCGGCACGAAGAAGTCCTCGACCACCATCGGCGCGGACGCCGCCTGCGTGCCCTCGACGAAGAAACGGTCGAGCGCCTGCGCGCGGTCGGGCGGCGCGAGGAAATAGACGTGGTCGCCCTCGCGCACGTCGCCCGCCTCCTCCGGCGTGTGCACGCGCTCGTCGCGCACCACCAGCGTGAGCTTGGCCCACGACGGGCGGATGCCGCGCCGCAGATAGGGGCTGCCGGCGATCACCGGGTAGCCGACCAGCTCCTGCTCGAGCTGGCCCGGCAGGTCGAGCTCGGTGCGCCGCGCCGAGACGTCGGTGCGCGGCAGCGCGATGTGCAGGCGCCGCGCCGCCGGCGAGATGGTCCAGCCCTGCACGATCAGCGAGACCAGCACGATGACGAAGCCGACGTCGAAGTAGACGTGCGCCTTGGGCAGGCCGATCAGCAGCGGGATCGAGGCGATGAAGATGCCGACCGCGCCGCGCAGGCCGACCCAGGAGATGAACAGCTTCTCGCGATTGGCTGAACCGGAACGGCCAGAGGCAGAGGAACACCGCGGCCGGCCGCGCGATGAACATCAGCGTGAACGCGATCGCCAGCGCCGGCAGGATGGTCTGCGGCAGGCGGCTCGGCCAGGCCAGCAGGCCAAGGATCACGAACATGCCGATCTGCGCGAGCCAGGTCGCGGCGTCGAGGAACGTCACCAGCGTGTTGTGGGCGCGGGTCGAGCTGTTGCCGACCACCAGGCCCGGCGATATAGACCGCGAGAAAGCCGGAGCCGTGCGACCGACTGCGTGACGCGCGAAGATCACCACCGCGGCGGTCGCGACGAACGGCGCGTGCAGGCCCTGCGGCAGGTCGAGCCGGTTGAGCACCAGCACCACCAGCCGGCCGCCGAAATAGCCGATCAGGCCGCCGAGCACGAATTCGCGGGCCAGCAGCATGGCGATGCTGCTCCACGTCCTGTTGCCGAGCAGCAGGTATTCGACCAGCGCGATGGTGAGGAAGATCGCGACCGGATCGTTGAGCCCGGATTCGACCTCCAGCGTGGCGTTGACGCGCGGCCGCAGCCGCAGGCCCTTGGCGTGCAGCAGGAAGAACACGGCGGCGGCGTCGGTCGAGGCCACCACGGCGCCGGCCAGCAGCGCCTCCGTCCAGCTCATGCCCAGCGTGAGCACCGCAGCCGGCGCGGTCAGCGCGGCGGTGATCACGACGCCGGCCGTCGACAGCGTCCCGGCCGGGCCGAGCACGTTGCGGAAGGTCTGGAACCGGGTGCGCAGGCCGCCGTCGAACAGGATCAGGCCGAGCGCCACCGAGCCCACCGTATAGGCCATCTCGACGTCGTCGAAGATGATGCCGCCGGGGCCGGATTCGCCGGCCAGCATGCCGACCAGCAGGAACGCGAGCAGCAACGGCGCGCCGAACCGCAGCGCGACCAGGCTCGACATGATGCCGGCCAGCACCAGCAGCGAGCCCAGCAGCAGCGAGAGGCTGATTGCGTCGAGAGATTGCATCGTCGGTCCCTGCCCGTTTCCTATTGGCAGCGGGACGCGACGGCAAGTCATTCCGGAGCACAGTCGCTGACAAATCTCCCCGTCTGGCGGGAGAGGTCGACCGAGCGCAGCGAGGTCGGGTGAGGGGCATGGCACGGCCCGCTGGCTCGATCCTGTCGGACCGCGTGCGCGCATCGGCGTCTTTTCCTGCATAGCGGCCGAAGGCCGACGTCGTGCGCAGAAGAATCAGAACCCGACCTTGTCGCCGCCCTTGAGCGAGAGGATCTCGCGCGCCTCGTCGGGGCTCGCGATCTCGAGGCCGATGCCCTCGACGATCTTGCGCACGTTCGCCACCTGCTGGGCGTTCGACTCGGCGAGCTTGCCCGGACCGATCCAGAGCGAGTCCTCCATGCCGACGCGGACGTTGCCGCCCATCGCCGCGGCCTGGGCCGCGATCCGCATCTGGCTGGCGCCGGCGCCCAGCACCGACCAGTGATAGTTGTCGCCCAGCAGCCGGTCGGCGGTGCGCTTCATCATGATGACGTCCTCGGGATGCGTGCCGATGCCGCCCAGGATGCCGAACACCGACTGCACGAACAGCGGCGGCTTCACCACGCCGCGGTCGAGGAAGTGCTTCAGCGTGTAGAGATGGCCGATGTCGTAGCACTCGATCTCGAAGCGGGTGTCGTTGCCGGCGCAGGTGGTGAGGATGTACTCGATGTCGGCCAGGGTGTTCTTGAACATGCCCTTGCGGGTGCCTTCGAGATACGGCTCCTCCCAGTCGTGTTTGAACTTGCCCTTGTAGCGCGGGATCATCGGGTAGAGCCCGAAGTTCATGGTGCCCATGTTGAGCGAGGCGACCTCCGGCTTGAAGGTGGCGGCCGGCTTGACGCGCTCCTCCACCGTCATGGTCGGCGAGCCGCCGGTGGTGATGTTCACCACCACGTTGGAGCGCTGCTTGATCACCTTGAGGAACGGCGCGAACGCCTCCGGCGTCTGGTCGGGCCGGCCGTCCTGCGGATTGCGCGCGTGCAGGTGAACGACCGCGGCGCCGGCCTCGGCCGCGCCGATCGCGGCGTCGGCGATCTGCTCCGCCGTGATCGGCAGGTGCGGCGACATCGACGGCGTGTGGATCGAGCCGGTGACGGCGCAGGTGATGATGACTTTGTTCTGTGGCTTGGCCACGGTTCGCTCCCTCAGATGTTTGCGGCCGATCCTAAGCAATGCCCGCGCCTGTTGCGAAAGCCCTCGGCAGCGCATGGACGGCGATGCGCTGGCGCGGCCGCCTCGAGGCGGCGTATGCGTCAGTCCGTGCTGCTCAACCCGCCCACCAAAACCAGATCCATCGCACCATCGGCATCCTGTGCGGCGCCGGCGCGGCGATGTTCTGGGCGGTCGGCTTCACCGCCGCCCGGCACGGCATCGACATCGGATTCTCGCCGGCCGACATCACGTTCCACCGCTGCGTCTGGGCCGGCGTCCTGCTGCTGCCGCTGTTCCTGCGCGGCAGCGTCGCCGACCTCAACGGCATCGGCTGGGGCGCGGCATCGCGCTCGCGATCCTCGGCGGCCCCGGCATTTCCATCATCAGCTATTCCGGCTTCCTGCTGGTGCCGCTCGCCCACGGCGGCGTGATCCAGCCGTCCTGCGCCGCGCTGTTCGGCATCCTGCTGGCAGCGTTCGTGCTGAAGGAGCCGCTGCCGCCTCCCGCATTCTCGGCGCGCTGATCATCGTCGGCGGGCTCGTCGTGATCGGCGGCGAAGCGGTGACCACCATCGGCACGCACGGCTTTGCTCGGCGACCTGATGTTCGTCGTGACCGGGGCCTTTTTCGCGACGTTCGGCATGCTGCTGCGGCGGTGGCGCATCGACGCCATTCCCGCGACCGTCGTGGTCAGCGTGGTCTCGCTGGTGCTCATCCCGCATCCAATGGGCGTTTATCGGGTTCGAGCGGATGGTCGCGCTCGGCGTGTGGGAGAACCTGCTGCAGGCGGTGATCCAGGGCATCCTGGCCGGGCCTGCCGCGATCTATCTGTTCACCCGCTCGGTGGTGCTGCTCGGCGCCAGCCGCGCGGCGGTTTTCCCGTCGCTGGTGCCCGGCTTTACGCTGCTGGCCGGCTATCTGGCGCTCGGCATCGTGCCGAGCATCCCGCAACTCCTCGGCTTTGCCATCGTTCTGATCGGCTTCCGCCTGACGCAACGGCCATAGGCCACCCCGGTCCAGCCACCCTGGCCATCATGCCGGCGATGACAGATGTGCGCGTGCCGCGAATCGTCTAGGAGCCGGATATGGATTGGCAGGACTTTGACGCCGCCCTCGCCGCTTTGAACAGCGGGCTCCGCATGACGCTGCGGACCCAGTTCACCTCGATCTGGCTGCCGATCCAGCTCGGCATCATCGTCGCGGTGGCGGCCGCCGCGATGGGCATCGCCGCCATCGTCCGCAAGCGCGTCGACCTCGTGTCCGCGACCATGAACTGGCCGCCCTATCTGCGGCTGGTGGTGCGCGCGCTGATGAGCCATTTCGGCACCATCATGTTCATCCTGCTGCTGTCCATCGTGAGAGCCAGCATGCGGGCCTCGATCGACCGTCCGCGCACCTACCTGCTGATGGTCGCGATCGATCTCGCCACCGCCTGGGTGGTGATCAACATCGTCGCCGGGGTGATCCGCAATCAGTTCATCAACCGCGTGGTGGCGGTGTCGGCGTGGACCATCGCGGCGCTGAGCATCCTACGCCTGCTCGATCCGATCCTCGCCGGGCTCGACTCGGTCACGCTCAACATCGGTGGGCTGCGGATCACGCCGCTGGTGATCCTGAAGACGTCGGTGCTGATGGTGCTGACGGTCTGGGTTGCGGTCGCGGCCAGCAATTTCCTCGACAGGCGGCTGCGCGGCTTCTCCGATCTCACGCCGTCGATCCAGGTGCTGCTGAGCAAGCTGATCCGCATCGCGCTCTTGGCGTTTGCCATCATCATCGTGCTGAGCTCGGTCGGCATCGATCTGTCGGTGCTGGCGGTGTTCACCGGCGCGGTCGGCGTCGGCCTCGGCTTCGGATTGCAGAAGATCGTCTCCAACCTGGTGAGCGGCATCATTCTGCTGGCCGACAAGTCGATCAAGCCGGGCGACGTGATCTCGGTCGGCGAGCAGTTCGGCTGGGTGACCACGATGGGCGCGCGCTACACCGCGGTGGATACGCGGGACGGCCGCGAGTACCTGATCCCGAACGAGGACTTCGTCACGCAGCGCGTGGTGAACTGGTCGTACTCCAACAATTTGATCCGCCTCGAAGTGAAGTTCGGCGCGAACTATTCGAGCGACCCGCGCAAGGTCCAGGCCGCGGCGATCGCGGCGGCGGCGGGCGTGCCGCGCGTGCTCAAGCAGCCGGCGCCGATCTGTCACCTGCTGGCATTCGGGTCCTCGTCGGTGGAGTACCGGCTGGCGTTCTGGATCGGCGATCCGGGCGCCGGCATCACCGCGGTGCGCAGCAACGTGATGCTCGCGCTGTGGGACACGCTGGAGCGCGAAGGCGTCGGCCTGCCCAAGCCGGGGCCGCAGCGGGTAATCTACGAGCGCGCGAAAACGGAGAGTGACGAGGACGCGCTGCCGCCGATGCGATAACCACCGGGCGGCTGGCCCTTGCTACAGCCAGACCGACGACCGACGCCCGTTCGATGCCGAAGCCGAAATCCACCCGCAAGCGGGGTACGGTCCAGAGCAGCATCCGAACGCGCGAAGGCCGATGGCGACGGTGATGGCAGCGCGCCAACAGCCCACGCCCTAATCCTGCGGCCCCATTGCCTCGATCAACTTCCGCAGCTCCAGCACTTCATCCGCTGTGCAGTCCGACAGCGGCGGCCGCACCTTGCCGGCGCCGCGGCCGACGATCTTGGCGCCGGCCTTCACGATGCTCACCGCATAGCCGGCGCCGCGATTGCGGATGCGCACGTAGGGAATGAAAAAATCCTTGAGCAGACGGTCGACAGTTGCGTCATCGCCGGAATTGATGGCGCGGTGGAATGCCAGCGCGGTGCGCGGGATGAAATTGAAAACCGCGGATGAGTAGGCCGGAATGCCGATGCCACGGAACGAGCGCGCGTAGGTCTCCGCGGTCGGCATGCCGTTGATGAACAGGAGCCGGTCGCCGAGCGCGTTGCGCACGCCGGTTAGCTGCTCGATGTCGCCGACGCCGTCCTTGAAGCCGATCAGGTTCGGGCAATCCACGGCAAGCCTCGCCACCGTGTCGGCTGCAAGACGGCAGTTGGCGCGGTTGTAGACGATCACGCCGAGCCGCATGGACTTGCAGATCGCCGTGATGTGCGCGCGCAGGCCCTCCTGGGAGCCCTCGGTCAGATACGGCGGCAGCAACAGGATGCCGTCGACCCCAAGCCGCTCGGCCTCCTTCGCATACTCGATGGCGGTACGGGTGCCGAAGCCCGACGCAGCGATCACCGGGAGCTTGCCGCCGCAGGTCTCGACGCCGGACGCGACCACCGCCGAAAATTCCGCAGGCGTCAGCGAGAAGAACTCGCCCGCACCGCCCGCCATGAACAACGCCGCCGGCTGGTAGGACGACAGCCATTCCAGCCGCGCGACGTGGGACTTCTTGTCGAACGCACCGTCCGCGTCGAAATCGGTCAGCGGGAACGCCAGCATCCCGCGCGCAACCGCGGCCCTCAATTGATCGGGCGTCATCGACATCAAACGATCCTTGAAACGACCCTTGGGCAGGCGCCCACAAACGCGCAAAAAAATCGACCTCGCCGTGTTGTCGCTTATACTGTGCAACAGAACAAGATCATGCGCTGGGGGAAACAATGGCTCGCAAACTCATCACCGCATCGCTAACGCTCGCCGCGTGGGTCACGAGCGCACCTGCCATCGCGCAATCCTATCCCTCGAAACCGATCCGACTTCTGGTCGGATTCCCGGCCGGCGGACCAAGCGACGTCCCGGCGCGGCTGATCGCGGCGAAGATGCAAGCCTCACTCGGCCAGCCGGTGACGGTCGAGAACAAGACCGGCGCGGCGGGCATGATCGCGCTGAAGGACATGCTGGCGCAGCCGCGCGACGGCCACACGCTGCTGCTGTGTTCCTACATCGATGCGATCAATCCGCTGATCTACAAGAAGGTCGACTACAAGCTCGACGAGGTCGTACCGATTTCGCTGGTGCAGAAGGCGTATTACGCCATCGCGGTGTCGAACGCGCTGCCGGTCAATTCGCTGCAAGAGTTCATCGCGCACGCCAAGGCCAATCCGGGCAAGCTGAACTACGGCCGCGTCGGCACCGGCTCGGTGACCGAGATCGTGCCGCGGCAATTCGAGAAGGCGGCCGGCATTTCGATGACGGGCGTGACCTATCGCGGCACCGGCCCGGCACTGCAGGAGATGGTCGCGAACCGGCTCGATTTCATGGTCGGACCGCTGGCGGTGACGATGCCGCTGTACGAAGGCAAGCAGGTGAAGGTGCTGGCGATGACCAGCCCGGAGCGGCTCAAGGTCGCGCCGCAGGTGCCGACCATGAAGGAGCAGGGCGTGCCGATCGTCAGCACCGGCTGGTGGGGCGTGTGCGCCGCGTCTGGCACCCCGAGGCCGGTGCTGGACGTGATCAACAAGCAGGTAGCGGCCGCGGTCAACTCGGATGACTTCAAGACACCGATCGAGAAGACCGGCGTGATCGCCGGCTCGTCGTCGGTCGATGAATCGATGAAGGTCTGGAGGCAGACCGCGGACGAGGCCGAGAAGCTCTACAAGGAAATCGGATTCGAAAAGGTGGATTAGGTCAGACGGGCTCAACGCGCCGTGATCGAGAAGCACTCGCTGACCTTGCCGCCGCGCTTGATGGTGACGCGGCCGTTGCCGCGCACCCAGTACGTGACGCCGCTCTGGGCGTAGCGGTCGCCGGTATAGGCGATCTTCTTCGGCAGCTTGTAGGCGTGGCCATCGAGCTGCAGGTACGCCATCTTGTCGCGATCGAGCACCGCGGCCTGGAATTGCGCGCCATCGTTGCATTCATAGGCGATGAAGCGCTGCGCCAATGCCGGCGAACTCAGTCCGACGACTCCGACCGCAACCAATACTATCGATTGGCGCCGCATTGCCCGTCTCCGCTCACTTTAGCATGATCCTTTCCGACCTGCCTTCGCCCGCCGAAGCATTAAACTGAGATGGCGAACCGCGCCAGGGCTTCGCGCAGGCGGGAAAGCGGCTTCCACTTTTTCGGGATCATGCTTATGCCGCCTTGCGGCTCGCCAGAAACTCGCCCATCCGGCCGAGCGCCTTCAGGATGTTCTCGGTCGAGTTGGCGTAGGACAGCCGGAGGTAGCCTTCGCCCAGGATGCCGAAGTCCGGCCCGCCGATGGTCACGACGCCGGTGTCGTTGAGCAGCGCGGTGGCCAGATCCTTGGCCTTCCAGCCGGTGCGCTTCACGTTCGGGAACGCATAGAACGCGCCCTTCGGCACCACGCAGGACACGCCGGGCAATTTGTTCAGCCCATCGACCACGACTTTGCGCCGCTTGTCGAACTCAGCAATCATTTTATGCACCTCGTCCTGCGGGCCTGTGAGCGCGGCGAGGCCGGCGTATTGCGCCGAGGCGTTGATGCAGGAGTACAAGTTCACCGCAAGCTTGCGCGCATGGTCGTAGAGCTTGCCGGGCCACACCGCGTAGCCGAGCCGCCAGCCGGTCATGGCGTAGGTCTTGGACCAGCCGTTGAGCAGGATCAGCCGGTCGCGGATCGACGGATAAGACAGCAGGCAGACGTGCTTCTCGCCGTCGTAGGTCATGTGGTCGTAGATCTCGTCCGACATCACGCAGACATCCGGCCATTTCTCGAGACCCGCGACGAGCTTGTCGACCTCGCTTTTGGGGGTGACGCCGCCGGTCGGATTGGCCGGCGAGTTGACGATCAGCAGCCGCGTCTGCGGCGTGATCAGCTTGAGCGTCTCCTCGGCGGAGAACGCGAAGCCGTTCTCCTCGCGGATCGGCACCGGGACCGGCCGCGCGCCGGTGTACTCGATCATCGAGCGGTAGATCGGAAATCCGGGATCGGGATAGAGAATGTCGACGCCGGGCTCGCCGAACATCAGGATCGACATGAACATGGTCGGCTTGCCGCCCGGCATGATCATCACGCTGTCCGGCGACACCTCGACGTTGAAGCGCTTGTGCAGATCGGCGGCGACCGCCTCGCGCAGCGGCGTGATGCCGTTCGCAGCCGTGTAGCCGTGGTGGCCGTCGCGCAGCGCCTTGATCGCCGCCTCGACGATGAACTCCGGGGTGCGGAAATCCGGCTGGCCGATGCCGAGGCTGATGATGTCGCGGCCCTGGGCCGCCAGCGCATTGGCGCGCGCCAGCACGGTGAAGGCGTTCTCCTCGCCGATCCGGTCGAAGTTGGCGACGGTTTTCAGCATGGCTCCCCCGGCTTTCTCACGGTCGTCGGCGCTATTTGCCGCCCCGGCGGCGGCCCCGTCAACGGGAGCGTTTTCGGCCCGTATCCACATAGACGTCGGCCAGCCGCATGACCTCGAAGATGATCGCGACCGACCAGCCGATCAGCAACAGGCCGTTCAGCCCGGTCATTGGGCCGATCATCCGCCAGCCGCCGCCGGCCACAGCGTCGCCATACCCGAGCGCGGTGTAGTTCTCGAACGCGAACTCGAAATAGCCGCCGGAAAACTTCGTGGTGCCGGTCTCCTGGATGGGAAAGCCGGCCAGGCCGTAGAATGCCGCCCACACCGCAATCTCCATGACATGCGCGATCATCAGCACGAGCATGGTCACCGCCAGCAGCGCAATCAGGCGCAAAAAGGCATGAAGATGGTCGGTGCGATCCGCCGTCCGCTTGGTGGCGATCACGACCAGCGCCGTCATCAGCGCGTGGATGCCGAAATTGAGGAAGCTGACCAGTCCGCCCGCGGCGAGGATCTGCAACATGGCCGTCCGGCGGCTCCCTTGCGCCCGGGCGTCAGTTCAGCCCATCCAGGAACCTAAATCAAATCGCAAAGGCACCTTGCGGCGCTCCCCCATCGACCTCATCCTGAGGAGGCCGCCTTGCACGCCCAAGAAACGCAACCCGATTCTGTGCGCGGCCGTCTCGAAGGGTGAGGTGGAGATAGATCATGGCAAAGAAAACAAAGGCCCCGGTTCTGCCCGGAAAAAGGCTGCGCTCCCAGCTCTGGTTCGACAATCCGGAGAATCCGGGCATGACCGCGCTCTATATCGAGCGCTATCTCAACTTCGGGCTCACATCCAAGGAGTTGCGCTCCGGCAAGCCGCTGATCGGCATCGCGCAGACCGGCTCGGACCTGTCGCCGTGCAATCGCCATCACCTCGAGCTGGCGCACCGCGTGCGCGAGGGCATCCGCTCGGCCGGCGGCATCGCGTTCGAATTCCCGTGCCATCCGATCCAGGAAACCGGCAAGCGGCCGACCGCCGCGCTCGACCGCAACCTCGCCTATCTCGGTCTCGTCGAAGTGCTGTACGGCTACCCGCTCGACGGCGTGGTGCTGATGACCGGCTGCGACAAGACCACGCCGGCCTGCATCATGGCGGCGGCGACGGTGAACATTCCGGCGATCGTGCTGTCCGGCGGGCCGATGCTGAACGGCTGGTGGAAGGGCGAGCGCTGCGGCTCCGGCATGGCGGTGTGGAAGGCGCGCGAAGAGCTCGCCGCCGGCCGCATCGACGACAATCAGTTCATGGAGATCGCGATGGCGTCGGCGCCGTCGATCGGCCACTGCAACACCATGGGCACCGCCTCGACCATGAACGCGCTCGCCGAAGCGCTCGGCATGTCGTTGCCGGGCTGCGCCGCGATTCCCGCGCCGTACCGCGAGCGCGGCCAGATCGCCTACGAGACCGGCGTGCGCGCGGTCGAGATCGTGCACGAGGACCTGAAGCCGTCCGACATCCTGACCCGCAAGGCGTTCGAGAACACCATCGTCGCCAACTCGGCGATCGGCGGCTCGACCAACGCGCCGATCCACATCAACGCCATCGCGCGCCATGTCGGCGTCAAGCTCGACATCGAAGACTGGGAGAAATTCGGCTACGACGTGCCGCTCTTGGTCAACATGCAGCCGGCCGGGAAATATCTCGGCGAGGAATACTTCCGCGCCGGCGGCCTGCCGGCGGTGATGCACGAACTGCTGAAGGCAAAGCGCATCCACGCCGACGCACTCACCATCAACGGCAAGACGATGGGAGAGAACGTCAAGCGCACGGCGTCGCAGGATGCCGACGTCATCAAGCCGTATGCCAAGCCGATGAAGAAGCAGGCCGGCTTCCTGGTGCTGAAGGGCAACCTGTTCGACAGCGCGATCATGAAGACCAGCGTGATCTCGGAGGAGTTCCGCAAGCGCTATCTCTCAAATTCCAAGGACAAAAATGCCTTCGAGGGCCGCGCCGTGGTGTTCGACGGGCCGGAGGATTATCACCACCGCATCGACGACCCGGCGCTGAAGATCGACGAGCACTGCATGCTGTTCGTGCGCGGCGTCGGCGCGATCGGCTATCCGGGCTCCGCCGAGGTGGTGAACATGCAGCCGCCGGCGGCGCTGATCAAAAAGGGCATCCTCTCGCTGCCGTGCATCGGCGACGGGCGGCAGTCCGGCACCTCGGGCTCGCCGTCGATCCTGAATGCCTCGCCGGAGGCGGCGGCCGGCGGCGGGCTCGCTTTGCTCAAGACCGGCGACCGCGTGCGCATCGACCTCAACAAGGGCACCGCGAATATTTTGATCTCGAAGGCAGAGTACGATTCACGCCGCGCGGCGCTGCAGAAGCGCGGCGGCTACCAGTATCCAGCGAGTCAGACGCCGTGGCAGGAGATCCAACGCGGCATGGTGGACCAGCTCGCCGGCGGCATGGTGCTGAAACCGGCGGTGAAGTATCAGCGCGTCGCGCAGAAGGGCGGCGTGCCGCGGGATAATCATTGAGCTGTTTTGTTCCGGCGAAGTTCCTTCCGCAGCAATGCGTTGCAGGCGCATCTACAACTTTCGTTTGACTCAGCCCGTCCCCGCGCCCGATGCTTCCGCTATAAGCAGCCGAAACGGCGGCGGGGAGGAAATCAATGAGAATTCACACGTTGATCAAGGCTTTGGCGTGCGCCGGATTTATCGCGGCCGCGGGCGCGGCTTCCGCGCAGGAAACCATCCGGCTGCGCATCGCATCCGGCCATCCGCCGGCCAACACCTACGTCAACCTGATGCAGAACTTCTTCGTGCCGGAGGTGACCAAGCGCGTCGCCGCCAAGACCAAGTACAAGATCGAGTTCGTCGAGGGTTACGGCGGCGCGATGGTGAAGGTCGCCGACACGCTCGAAGGCGTGCAGGCGGGCATCATCGACATCGGCGGCTTTTGCTTCTGCTTCGAGCCGTCGAACCTGCCGCTGCACGCGTTCCAGATCATGCTGCCGTTCGGCACCATGGACCCCGAAGTCAGCCTGAAGGTCGCGCGCGCCGTGTACGACAAGGTGCCGTACATGTCGAAGGTGTTCGAGGACAAGTTCCGCCAGAAGCTGATCGCGCTGATCGCGGACAACGGCTACAACCTCGGCACCAATTTCGAATGGAATTCGGTCGCCGACATCAAGGGCCAGAAGATCGCGGGCGCGGGCCTCAACCTGAAATGGCTGGAGTTCGCAGGCGCGACCCCGGTGCAGTCCTCGCTGGTCGACGCCTACACGTCGATGCAGACCGGCGTCTACAACGGCTGGATCATGTTCCCGTCGGGCTGGGTCAACTTCAAGCTCTACGAAGTCGGCAAGTTCTATACCGAAATCGGCTTCGGCGCGATCACCTGGCACGGCCTGACCGTCAACTCCGCGCGCTGGGCGCGGCTGCCGAAGGAAGTGCAGGACGTCATCCTGGAAGTCGCCAAGGAATACGAGGCCAAGACCGGCTCGCAGAACCTGGCGGACTACCCGAAACAGATCGCCGAGCTCAAGAAGCACGGCGTCAATGTCCGCCAGCTGCCGGACAAGGTGCGGCAGGACTGGGCGCAGTCGCTCGCCAAGTGGCCGGCCGAGAAAGCCAAGGAGCTCGACGCCGCCGGCTTGCCCGGCTCGCAGGTGCTCGATATCGCGCTGAAAGCGGCGGAAGAGAATGGCCACAAGTGGCCGCTGCGCTATAATCTGAAGTAATCAAGAGCGCGGACGGGCCAGTCCAACAGCCCGTCCGCGCGTCTCTCATTCGCGAAGACCCTCGTGCACACAATCGAAGCGCTAAACGCCCGCGTGGTCCGGCTGCTGCTGGCCGCCGCCGCCGTAATCATTTTCCTGCTCGGCTTCCTGGTTTGCGCCGACATTTTCGGCCGCGCGCTGTTCAACTCGCCGGTGAAGGGCACGCCGGAGATCGTCTCGATGTCGATCGTCATCATCTGTTTCCTGCTCGCGGGCTATTCGGTCCAGAGCAACAGCATGATCTCGACCGACGTGTTCGCCAGCCTGTTCGGCGTGCGTGGACACGCGGCGGCCAATCTGCTCTCCGCCATCCTCGGCATCATGTTTTTCGGCTTCATCGTCTGGGGCAGCTATGAGCCGATGCTGCACGCCGTCGCCAGCGGCGAATATGAGGGCGAAGGCGCGCTACGGGTGCCGGTCTGGCCGGCGCGGCTGGTGGTTTTGGTTGGCTCTTTCCTGGTGGTGGTGAGCTATGGGTTGTATGGCGCCGTCGCCTTCAAGGCGCTGATGTCCGGCCGCGCCGCGGACGACGTCGCGCCACCCACGCCTCTGTCCTGAAGGACGACAATCGTGCTCGGCAATTTCGACATGATCGTGATCGTGGTGGTGCTGCTCGGCCTGGTGTTTGCCGGCGCGCATATCGCCATCGCGCTCGGCATCACCGCCGCGCTCGGCCTCTATCTGATGACGGGCGAGATGGAGGTGGTTCGCACCTTCATGGCCAACACCGCCTACGAGGCGTTGCGCGACTACGTGTTCGCAGTGATCCCGCTGTTCATGCTGATGGGCGACTTCCTGGCGAAATGCGGGGCGGCGCGCGACCTTTACGCGCTGGGCAACCGCGCCAGCAAATGGCTGCCCGGCCGGCTCGCCGCCGCGACCATCGTCGCCAATGCACTGTTCGGCTTCGTCACCGGCGTGAGCATCGCGGCCGCGGCGGCGTTCTCGCGCATCGCTTATCCCGAGATGCGGCGCTTCGGCTACCGCAAGGATTTCGCGCTCGGCTGCGTCGCCGGCAGCGCCTGCCTCGGCATGCTGATCCCGCCCTCCGTGCTCATGATCGTGTGGGCGGTGCTGACCGAATTGTCGATCGGCAAGCTGTTCCTCGCCGGCGTCATTCCCGGCCTGCTCGCGGCGGGCGGCATGATCGTCTACGTGGTGATCGCGGCCAAGCTCAATCCGGCGCTGGTCGGCGAAACGCGGGACGGCCAGCCGATACCCCGCTCGGCCGGCGCCGCGGCGACGCCCGTCGCCACCGACGTAAGCGAGAAGAATTCCGCAAGATGCTGTTCTCGACGATGCTGGTGGTCGCGCTGATCCTCGGCACGCTCGGCTCGATCTGGCTCGGCCTGTGCACGCCGACCGAGGGCGCCGGCATCGGCGCGGTCGGCGCGCTGATCCTCGCGATGATCAAGGGCATCAGCCCGCGCGAAGTCTGGCAGGTCGTGCTCGACGTCGGCCGTACATCGGGGCCGCTGCTGCTGCTATTGTTCTGCGCGCAACTCTACTCGCGCGTGCTGTCGATGACCGGCTTTACCGAAGCCGCCAAGGCGTTCCTGCTCAGCACCGGCGCCGGCCCGTGGGGCATCTTGCTGGTGATGGTGGCGATCTGGTTCGTGCTCGGCTGCCTGATCGATTCGATCTCGATCATCCTGCTGACCGTGCCGATCTTCGCGCCGATCGCGGTGGCGCTCGGCTTCGACCCGCTCGCTTTCGCCATCATCGGCATCCTGGCGATCGAGACGGGGCTGCTGACGCCGCCCTTCGGCATTCTGGTGTTCACGGTGAAGGCGGCGGTGCCCGACCGTGCCGTGACGCTAGGGGAAATCTTCCGCGGCTCGATCCCCTACTGGATCGTGCTGCTGGTGATCGTCGCGCTGGTGGCGGTGTTCCCGCAGACCGCCACGTTCCTCCCCAACCTCGGCACCAAGGCCGGCTAAGGCGCCACCTCCAGCGCCTGCATGCCCGCGCGATCCATCGCCGCGCGGACCAGGCCGGATGCCTTCGCGCGCTCCATGAACGCCGTCACATAAGCCAGCGCCTGCGGCCGTCCCTTCGGCACCGCGATGGCGATGCCGGTCTGCTGGAAGCCGCCGTCGACGATGCGGGCGCCGGGGAAATCCTTGACCACCTCCGGCAGCGCGTCGCGGCCCATCGCATAGGCGTCGGCCTTGCCCGAATGCAGCATCGCCATCGCGTCGCCGATCGAGGTGGCGGCAATCGGCTGCGTGTTCTTCAGCGAACGCGCCGACGCGCGGATCGTCGTGGTGTTGGCAATGCCGACGACGCGCACATGCGTCTGGTCCACCTCGGCCAGCGTCTTCAGGCCGGACGGGCCGGTCACCATGTAGGTGCTTTCGATCATGCAATAATACGGGCCGAAATCGATGCGCTGTTTGCGCTCCTCATCGACCGGCATGAACGACACATCGATCTCGCCCGCCGCGAGCAGGTCCGTCACCAACCCGGAGTTCGGCGCGATGCTGAACTCCACCGCAACGCCAAGCTCCCTGGCAAGCTCGCGGGACAGATCGGCGGTGATGCCCTGCGGGTTGCCGTTCGCATCCTTGATCACGAACAGCCCGGACATTTTCGGCGCGAACACGATGCCGGCGCGCAGCTTGCCGCTGGGGATGAGCTCGTTCATGCCGTCACCAGATCCGGCGTCGCGTCCTTGAGCGTCGGCGTGCCGGTGAGCTGCATGGCGCGAACCAGTTCGTCCTGCAGATGCTCCATCACCGCCTGCACGCCGGCGGCACCGTCCACCGCGAGACCCCACAGCGGCGGCCGGCCGACCAGCACGGCGCGCGCGCCGAGCGCCAGCGCCTTGAGGATGTCGGTGCCGCGCCGGATGCCGCCGTCGACATAGACCTCGGCGTTGCGGCCGACGGCGGAGGCGATCTCCCCGATCACTTCGGCAGTGGTGACGGTGGTGTCGAGATGCCGGCCGCCGTGGTTCGACACCATGATGCCCTTCACGCCGACATCGACGCAGCGCATCGCGTCGTCGGCGCGGAGAATGCCCTTCACCACAACCGGCATGGCACAGCGCTTCACCAGCCATTCCAGATCGCGGTACGTGGTCGGGAACATCACCACGCCCTTGCGCGCCGGATCGTAGGCGGTGCGCGCGACCGGCTGGCCGACCATGTTGACGCTGCGCACGTCGTCGCGCGCCACCACCGGCGTGCGATACGCCCGCGGGCTCCAGCCCGGCGCCGGCTGGTCGACGGTCAGCACCAGCGCCTTGAAGCCGGCGGCGACGCAGCGGTCGAGCAGCGCGGCGGTGTGCTCGCGGTCGGGCTGCATGTAGAGCTGGAACCATTGCGGCGCGCCGCCGCCCGCCTTGGCGACGCTCTCCACCGTGTTCATGCCGCTGGTCGACATCACATAGAGCGCGCCGGCCGCGGCGGAGCCGCGCGCGGTCGCAAGCTCGCCCTCGCTGTGAAACAGGTTATGCCGGCCGGTCGGCGCCACCATGACCGGCGTGTTCACCTGCGCGCCCAGCAGCGTGACGCTGGTGTCGATCTTGACGATGTCGCGCAGCATGCGCGGGCGCAGCTTGAGCTTGCGCCAGGCGACGACATTCTCCTTCGCGGTGATCTCATCGTCGGCGCCGGTGTCGCAGAACACCCAGGACTCCGGCCTCATCACCCGCCGCGCGTTCTGCTCCAGCGCATCGAGGTCGACGCAATCCTGCAACACCATTCCAACTCCCTGCCCGTCATCAACGCGGGTCATACCACCGATCACCGAAATGCGCTGTCCCGGCGCGGGCCGCCGTGGCAGGCTTGGCGTTCTCATTGCCGGGGAGTTTTCCATGGCCGCATCCCGCCCGTCTACCGCCGACAAGCGCCGCGCGTTCCGCAAGCTGCACGAAAGCGGCTGCTTCGTCATTCCGAATCCATGGAACGTGGGCAGCGCGCGGTATCTGCAGGGACTTGGCTTCAAGGCCATCGCCTCGACCAGCTCCGGCCACGCGCATTCGCTGGGCTACCCCGACGGCGCGCAATCGCTGGACGCGGTGCTCGCGCACTACCGCGAGCTGGCCGACGCAACCGACATTCCGCTCAATGCCGATTTCGAGGACGGCTTCGGCAAGACGCCCGACGAGGTCGCAGCGAACGTGACGAAGTGCATCGCGACCGGCGTCGCCGGGCTTTCGATCGAGGACTCGCCGCAAGGCGGCCCGCCCCGGCTGTACGACTTCGACACCGCGCTGGCGCGCGTGAAGGCGGCCCGCGCCGCGATCGACAAGGCCGGCGGCGACGTGGTGTTCACCGCGCGCAGCGAGGGCTTCATCCGCGGCGCCCCGACATCGACGAGACGATCCGGCGCATCAAGGCGTTCGTCGCGGCCGGCGCCGACTGCATCTACACGCCGGGCATCAAGACCCGCGAGCACATCGAGGCGACGGTGAAGGCGGCCGCGCCCAAGGCAGTCAACTTCCTCAACAGCGGCGCGTTCGGCTTCACGGTGAGCGACCTCGCCGGGATGGGCGTGCGACGGATCAGCGTCGGCGGCTCGCTGGCGCGCGTCGCCATGCATGCCTTCATCAAGACCGCGACCGAAATCGCCAAGGACGGCAAGTTCGACGGCTTCGCGGACCTGATATCCAACGCCGAGCTGAACAAGTTCTTCGACGAAGACCGCAAGAAGCGCTCGTGACCGTCCAATCGGAAATCGATCCCGAGCACCGGCCAGCCGGTCGGGCTGCCGGTCGCCAACCCCGCGCCGGCGCCGCGGCCCGGGCCGGTGACGCTGCAGGGCCGCTACGGCCGCGTCGAGCGGCTGGCGCAGCACCACGACAAGGATCTGTGGGAGGCGGTGCAGGGCCACGACACGCTGTGGACCTACATGTCGAGCTACGGGCCGTTCCCGGATTTTGCGACCTTCTCCAAATGGGTCGGCAGCCGGCCGCCGCTGGACGACCCGTATTCCTACGCGATCGTGGAGCCGTCCGGCCGTGCCGTCGGCATCTCGACGCTGATGGAGATCAAGCCGGCGATGCGCTCGATCGAGGTCGGGCACATCGTCTATACGCCGCGCCTGCAGCGCACGCGGCTCGCCACCGAGGCGCAATACCTGCTGGCGAAATACGTGTTCGAGACGCTCGGTTACCGGCGCTACGAATGGAAGTGCAACGCGCTCAACGCGCCGTCGTGGCGGGCGGCGCTGCGTTACGGCTTCATGTACGAGGGTATCCTCCGGCAAGCCATGATCGCCAAGGGCCGCAACCGCGACACCGCCTATTTCTCCATGCTCGACAGCGAATGGCCGGCCCGCAAAGCGGCTTTTGAAAGGTGGCTGGCGCCGGAGAATTTCGATGCGGCGGGGAAGCAAAAAGTAAGCCTCGCCACACTGAACGGCGCGTCGGTCTAACTCGGTGTCATGCCCGCGCATAGCCGTCCGAAGGACGGCGTCGCTTCGCTCGCCTATGGCGGGCATCCAGTACTCACTGACCTTTCGATACCGCCGCGTCCAGTTATACTCATGCACCTTGGGTACTGGATCATCCGCTTCCGCGGATGATGACATCTGAATTCGGGGAGATGCCAAAGAATGGCCGGGCGGATGAAGGGCAAGGTGGCGCTGGTCACCGCCGCGGGCCAGGGCATCGGCCGCGCCATCGCCGAGGCCTTCATCGCCGAGGGCGCGATCGTGATCGCGACCGACGTCGATGACAGCAAGCTCAAGGGCCTCAAGGCCAAGCAGCGCATCAAGCTCGACGTCCTCAAGCCGAAAGAAATCGAAGCGCTGGCGAAGGCGGTGAACAAGGAGTTCGGAGGCCTCGACGCGCTCGTCAACGTGGCCGGCGTGGTGCACCACGGCAGCGTGCTCGACGCCACCGACGCCGAATGGGAGTTCGCCTTCGACCTCAACGTGCGCTCGATGCATCGCATGATCCAGGCATTCCTGCCGGGCATGCTGAAGAAGGGCGGCGGCGCGATCGTCAACATGTCGTCGGCCGCTTCGTCGGTGCGCGGCGTGCCGGCGCGCTACATCTACGGCACCACCAAGGCCGCGGTGATCGGGCTGACCAAGTCGGTCGCCATGGACTTCATCAAGCAGGGCGTCCGCGTCAACGCCATCTGCCCGGGCACCATCGAGTCGCCGTCGTTCCGCGACCGCGTCGCGGCGCATTCCAAGCGCAGCGGCAAGTCGGCGAAGGCCGCCTTGCAGGACTTCATCGACCGCCAGCCGATGGGCCGCATCGGCACCGCCGAGGAGGTCGCCTCGCTCGCGGTGTTCCTCGCCTGCGACGAATCCAAATTCATCTCCGGCCACATCCACCTGATCGACGGCGGCTGGGCCTTGTAAGGGAGCGTTCATGCACATCCTCATCACCGGCGCGGCGGGCATGATCGGCCGCAAGCTGACCGAGCGGCTGATCGTCGACCGCGCGCTGGGCGGCCAGCCGATCGAGAAGCTCACCCTGATCGACATCGTCGCGCCGGCGCGGCCCGCGGGCTTTTCCGACCACATCAAGACGCGCGCCGCCGATCTCAACGAGCCGGGCGTCGCGGCCAAGGCGGTGTCGGAGCGGCCGGACGTGATCTTTCATCTCGCGGGCGTGGTGTCCGGCGAGGCCGAGCTCGACATGGACAAGGGCTACCGGGTCAATCTCGACGGCTCGCGCGCGCTGCTGGAAGCGATCCGCGCCACCGGCGACGGCTACAAGCCGCGCGTGGTGTTCACCTCGTCGATGGCGGTGTTCGGCGCGCCGTTCCCCAATGCGATCCCCGACGACTTTCATCTGACGCCGCTCACCTCCTACGGCACGCAGAAGGCGATGGTCGAACTGATGCTCGCCGACTACACGCGGCGCGGCATCCTCGAAGGCGTCGGCATCCGGCTGCCGTCGATCGTGGTGCGGCCCGGCAAGCCCAACAAGGCGGCGTCCGGATTCTTCTCCGGCATCATCCGCGAGCCGCTGGCCGGCGTCGAAGCCATCCTGCCGGTGAAGGAGACGGTGGTGCACACCCACGCCAGCCCGCGCGCCGCGGTCGGCTTTCTTGTGCACGCCGCCAATCTCGACCGCGCCAAGCTCGGCGCCGCGCATCGCGCTCAACATGCCGGGCGTGACCTGCACGGTCGGCGAGCAGATCGAGGCGCTGCGCCGCGTCGCCGGTGACAAGGTCGCAGCGCGCATCCGCCGCGAGCCGGACGCGCTGATCGTGCGCATCGTCGACGGCTGGCCGCACCGGTTCGATCCGCAGCGCGCCATCGAGCTCGGGTTCCAGGCCGAGAGCTCGTTCGACGAGATCATCCGGATTCACATCGACGAGGATCTGGGTGGGAAGATCGCGGCGTAGCCTCCCGTGTCCCGGGCGCAGCGCAGCACCATAAGCGCGTTCACGGGCGTCTTCGCGCGCTATGGTGATGCGCTGCAGACCGCTACGCTCGTCCGGGACACGAGACTGCCCATGAAATTCCCCACTCCCCTCATTCCCGCAACGCTGGTCAAACGCTACAAGCGCTTTCTCGCCGACGTCGTGCTGCCGGACGGCACGACCATCACCGCGCATGTCGCCAACCCCGGCGCGATGACCGGGCTGGCCGCGCCGGGCGCGCGGGTGTGGTTGTCGAAGTCGGACAGCAAGACCCGCAAGCTGCCGCATAGCTGGGAGCTGATCGAGGTCGATCTCGGCGCCGGCATCGAACTGGTCGGCGTCAACACCGGTCATCCCAATCCGCTGATCGGCGCGGCGCTCGCCGCCGGCGCCATCCCGGAACTGGCGGGCTATTCCAACATCCGCCGCGAGGTGAAGTACGGCAAGAACTCGCGGGTCGATTTCCTGCTCGAAGACCCGGCACGGCCGCCGTGTTACGTCGAGATCAAGAACGTGCATCTGATGAGGAAGCCCGGTCTCGCCGAATTTCCCGACGCCAAGACCGAGCGCGGCGCCAAGCACCTCGACGAACTGGGCGACATGGTCGAGGCGGGCCACCGCGCGGTGATGCTGTACCTGATCCAGATCGGCTCGGCGTCGCGCTTCGCGCTGGCCCGCGACATCGACCCGAAATACGGCGCGGCCTATCGACCGCGCGCGGGTGCGCGGCGTCGAAGCGATCGCCTGGCGCTGCAGCCTGTCGCGCGACCTGATCGCGCTGGATTGCGCCAGTTCCGGTGCTAGGCTGACAGCCTTTGCAGGCGCGTTGTCGGCAATGAAAAGGTGTGCTGTTAATGGCGCCGATGCGCGTCCCAGCCCCGGAAAACCTGGCGTGAGGCCCCCTTATCGCGGCGATGTGGACGGCCTGCGCGCCGTTGCGGTCCTGCTGGTCGTGGCGTTCCACGCCTTCCCGCGCAAGGTGCCCGGCGGCTTCTCCGGCGTCGATATCTTCTTCGTCATTTCCGGGTTCCTGATCACCAGCCTGATCCTCCGTTCCAAGGAGAATGGCGACTTCAGCGTCATGGATTTCTATGCGCGGCGCATCAAGCGCATCTTCCCCGCGCTGATCGTGATGATCGCCGCCTGCCTGGCGGTCGGCTGGATCGTGATGTTTCCCGGCGAGTATCGCGACCTCGGCAAGCACAGCGCCGCCGGCGCCGGCTTCGTCGCAAATTTTTCGTTCCTGCAGGAAGCCGGCTACTTCGACGCGACGGCGGATCACAAGCCGCTGCTGCATCTGTGGTCGCTCGGCATCGAAGAGCAGTTCTACATCGTCTGGCCGGCGCTGATCGTGCTGGTGTGGCGATGGCGGAACGGCCCGCTGCTGATGGCAGCGCTGATCTGCCTGGGCTCGTTCGTCTGGAACGTGGTGCTGACCAGGACCGACCCGTCGCAGGCGTTCTATCTTCCCTTCACGCGATTCTGGGAACTGATGATCGGCTGTGTCGTCGCCTTCGCGACGGCGCAAAACACGTTCGCCGAATTGTCGCCGCCAGGTCTTACAGCGCTCTATGAGCGGCACCGGCAGAAAATCCACGACACGGCAGGCTGGCTCGGTCTCGTCCTCATCGTTGTGGCGGCGGCAACGCTCAAGTCCACGCGCGCGTTTCCCGGCTGGTGGGCGCTGCTGCCGACGCTCGGCGCCGCGCTCATGATCCTCGCCGGCCCGGCATCCACGATCAACCGCTGGGTGCTGTCGAATCGCACGATGATCTACATCGGGCTGATCAGTTACCCGCTCTACCTTTGGCACTGGCCGATCCTCAGCTATGCGCGGATGCTGCACTTCAAGGAGCCGACCGACCTGGTGAAAGGGCTCTGCATCGCGCTGGCCTTCGTCCTCGCCCACCTGACCTATCGTTACATCGAGCGGCCGATCCGGTTCGGCACGCCGACCCCGCGCAAGCCGATCATGGCGTCGGCGGCGCTGG
This sequence comes from uncultured Alphaproteobacteria bacterium, assembly GCA_963711955.1. Lineage (GTDB taxonomy): Bacteria > Pseudomonadota > Alphaproteobacteria > Rhizobiales > Xanthobacteraceae > Z2-YC6860. The sequence continues at coordinate 79,830 of CAVQGC010000005.1, forward strand.
CCGCCGCCGGTTGCCTCGGCCTGCTGATCTACGCGGGCAGCGGAATCCCGTCGCGGTTTCCTAAAGAGCTGCAGAACGTGGTCGCGGATTTCCGCAACAATGCGGCGGAAGACGCCAGGCAATACCGTTGTCTCGACCAGGGCAAAGGCGAAATCGGCTTTCGTGGCGCTCTGCGACGGCTCGAATCAGCCGGGAACAAGGCGCGTCCTGCTATGGGGCGATTCACACGCGGCGCATCTCGGACCGGGCCTGGAGGAACTGAGCGAGCGGGAAAAATTTCAGTTCGCGCAATACGCCTCCGCCGGCTGCCCGCCGATCTGGGACTTTGCCAGCAAGCACAACAGGACCTGTCACGACTTCAATGCCTTCGTGCTGCGCAAGATCGCGGAGTTCAAGCCGGATATCGTCGTGATGGCCGGCCGGTGGGACATCTATGACGGAAAGCTGCATTTCGGCCACGCCAAGCCGGAGGACATCCAGGCCACCATCGCACGGGTGAAGGCGCTCGGCGTCCAGCGCATCGTGGTGATGGGGCAATTTCCAACGTGGGGCGCGCAGGTGCCTCAACTGCGCGCCCGCAACTTCCGCTTTTCCGCGCTGGGACTTTCGGGCGGTGCGAAGGACCTGGAGCGGGACAAGTCGTTCCTGACGCCCAACGTCTATCCAACCGACGACAGAATCCAGCGAGCCGCCGCCGGCACCGGCGTGACGTTTCTTTCGCCGCTCGCCACGCTTTGCAACGATCAGGGTTGTCTGCTCGTCGTGCCCAATAGCGACGGCAAGCCGATATACTGGGACGACAACCACTTCACGCGCACCGGGTCGGTTTATTTTATCAAGCAGAATCGCGCGGCATTCCTTGGAACTTAGACAGTGAGCGCATGATCCGCTTCAACGCCGGCGCAAAGGGACCGCTCCACGGCATCCGCGTGCTCGACCTGTCGCGGCTCGTCGCCGGCAACATGCTGTCGCTGCAGCTCGGCGACTTCGGCGCCGACGTCATCAAGATCGAGCCGCCGGAGGGCGACCCGCTGCGCGAGTGGCGCGACGACGGCAAGTCGCTGCACTGGAAGACCTACTGCCGCAACAAGCGCTCGATCGTGCTCAACCTGCGCCACGCGGCGGCGAAGGATGCGCTGCTGCGTCTCGTGAAAAAGGCCGACGTGCTGATCGAGAACTACCGCCCCGGCACGCTGGAGGAGATGGGGCTGGCGCCCGACGTTCTGCACAAAGCGAATCCCAGCCTGGTCATCGTGCGCGTCTCCGGCTTCGGCCAGACCGGACCCTATGCGCCGCATCCCGGCTTCGGCACGCTGGTCGAGGCGATGAGCGGCTTTGCCTCGCGCACCGGATTCCCGGATCGCGAGCCGGTGCTGCCGCCGCTGGCGCTCGCCGACATGATGGCGGGCCTGTACGGCGCGTTCGCCACGGTCACCGCGCTGCGCGCCCGCGACAGCGGCGCCGCGAAGGGCCAGGTCGTCGACCTGTCGCTGCTGGAATCGGTTTTCTCGGTGCTCGGTCCCGAGGCGGGCATCTACGCCGTCACGGGCAAGGTCAAGGAGCGCTCAGGCAGCGCGTCGAACACGTCGTCGCCGCGCAATGTCTATCGATGCTCGGACGGCCAGTACGTCGCGGTGTCGGCCTCGATCCAGGCGATGGCGAAGCGGCTGTTCGAGACGATCGGCAAGCCGGAGATGATCGAGGACCCGCGGTTTCGCACCAACACCGCCCGCGTGAAGAACCGCACGATCGTGGACGAGACGGTCGGCGCCTGGTTCGCCACCAAGACGCGCGACGAGGCGCTGCGCATCATGCGCGAGGGAAGCGTTACCGCCGGGCCGGTCTATTCCATCGCCGATGCGATGCAGGACGTTCACTTCCGCGAGCGCGAGATCATCGTCGACGTCGAGGACGCCGAGCTTGGCAAGCTGCCGATGCACAACATCCTGCCGCGCTTCTCGCAGACGCCGGGCGTATGGCAGAAGCCCGCGCCGGGACTGGGCGAGCATACGGATGCGGTGCTGGCTGAAGCCGGGTTGAGCGCGCAGGAGATCGCGCGGCTGCGGGAAGACGGCGCCGCGGCTTAGGCCGCATTCCCGCGCAGGCTCTGCCGCTCAGCAGGTCAACGCGCTATTCGATGATCCTGTCGGCCAGCAGGATGAATGGTTCCGGAATGGCCAGACCAAAAGCCTTGGCGGTCTTGAGATTGATGTGCAGCTCGAAGCGGGTCGGCTGCTGCACGGGCAAATCGCTGGTCCGCGCACCCTTGAGAATCTTGTCCACATACGCGGCCGACTGCCGAACCATGTCGGCCGTGTTCGGCCCGTAGGACAGAAGCCCGCCCAGGTGCACCCACTCGCCCCAGCCTCCAACCAGCGGCAAACGATTTTTTGTCGCGAAATCGACGATACGCCCAATGTTGAGCGCGGTATGCCGGGACGACACAACGTAAAGCCCGTCGATCCTGGCTTCGGCGGCAGCGGTCAGAGCGCGATCGAGATCGGCGGAGCCACGCACCGGTACGGGGTGGATTTCGACACCCAACGCCACGGCAGAGCGTTGCGCAATGGGTTCCTCATTGTCTGCGTGCGTTGGGTCGCGAAGAAACCCGACCCGGGAAATGCGCGGGACGGCTGCTTTGAAAAGTTGGATGCGTTTGGCGGCGAGTTCATCCGACAGAAGTGTCACTCCCGTCGCGTTGCCTCCGGGCTTGGACAGGCTCGCTGCAAGACCGACTTTGACGGGATCGGCGCTGCTTGAATATACGATCGGTATCGTCTGGGTTGCCTTTGCGATCCACGGCGTCACGTCTCCGCCCGACGCGAATAGAACGTTGGGTTTCAGCCGAACCAAATCAGCGGCGAGCTCGGGAAGCCGCTCCGGATTCCCCTCGGCGGAGCGAAATTCATAGGTGATATTCTGGCCGTCGATGTAACCCAGATCGCGCATGCTCCTCAGGAACGCCTGAATGCTCGGATCGCGGTCCGGCGTGCCGTAGACCAACACGCCGACACGCGGCCGCTGCGACGTCGGCTGCCCCGCCAGCGATGAGGGCCAGATCGCCGCAGTACCGGCAAAGGCCGCAAGAACATTGCGCCGCCTCATCATGAAGTCGCCCCAAGGTTGACCTGACGGACTATAACCCCTTTGGGAAGCCTGGACCGCTTGTATCTTTTCACAAACGTCCTTAGCCGATCGGATGGCGCATCGCCAGGAATGCCGTCTAGTTCCCGCGCTTGCGCCAAGCCCTCCAATCCTTAAATTGCAGGCCCATGACCTACGTCGACGCCACCATCGCCCCGCCGCGCAAGACCGGCCAGATCAAGCTGCACGGCGCCGGCGCGTTCGAAGGCATGCGCAAGGCCGGGCGGCTGGTCGCCGAATGCCTGGACATGCTGGCCGCCGAGGTCGGGCCCGGCGTCTCGACCGAGCGGATCGACCAGTTGGTCCGCGAGTTCGCGCTCGATCACAACGCGATGCCGGCCACGCTGATGTACCGCGGCTATCGCAAGTCGACCTGCACCTCCTTGAACCACGTGGTCTGCCACGGCATCCCCGGCGACAAGCCGATGAAGGAGGGCGACATCGTCAACATCGACGTCACCCTGATCCTCGACGGCTGGCACGGCGATTCCAGCCGCATGTACGCGGTCGGCGAGATTCCCCGCCGCGCGGAGCGCCTGATCGAGGTGACTTACGAAGCCATGATGCGCGGCATCGCCGCGATCCGGCCCGGCGGCACCACCGGCGACATCGGCGCCGCGATCCAGAGCTTCGTCGAGGCGCAGCACATGAGCGTGGTGCGCGACTTCTGCGGCCACGGCCTCGGCAAGCTGTTCCACGACGAGCCGAACATCGTCCACGTCGGGCGGCCCGGCGAAGGGATCGTGCTGCGTCCCGGCATGTTCTTCACCGTCGAGCCGATGATCAACCTCGGCCGGCCGCACGTGAAGGTGTTGTCCGACGGCTGGACCGCGGTCACCCGCGACCGCTCGCTGTCCGCCCAGTTCGAGCACACGGTCGGCGTGACCAAGAGCGGCGCCGAAATCTTCACCACTTCGCCAAAGGGCCTCGACAAGCCGCCTTATCGCGCCTGAACCGCGTCCGCGTGTTGATTGCAAAGCGCCGCTTCTGCGATCATCCTGACGGGACAGGTTGCGTTCGGGTGGGATCATGCCTGACGAGGGGCGACAAGGACGGCGATCGGCCGGGGCTTGCCGAGGCGCCGCCGCACTATCATGGCCATCGTGACCGGCTGCGCGCGCGTTTCCGCGAAGCCGGCACCGAGGCGCTCACCGACTACGAGATGCTGGAGCTGGTGCTGTTCCGCGCGCTGCCGCGGCGCGACGTCAAGCCGCTCGCCAAGACCCTGATCGCCAAGTTCGGCTCGTTCGCGGAGGTGGTGTCGGCGCCCCAGAAGCGGCTGCACGAGGTCAAAGGCCTCGGCGAGGCCGGCGTCACCGAGCTCAAGATCGTGCAGGCCGCCGCGAGCCGGCTGGCGCGCGGCAAGGTGCAGGGCAAGACCGTGCTGTCATCCTGGTCCGCGGTGCTCGACTATTGCCGCACCGCGATGGCGTTCGAGGACAAGGAGCAGTTCCGCATCCTGTTCCTCGACAAGCGCAACCAGCTCATCGCCGACGAGCGCCAGCAGACCGGCACCGTCGATCACACGCCGGTCTATCCGCGCGAGGTGGTGAAGCGCGCGCTGGAGCTGTCGGCGACCGCGATCATCCTGGTGCACAAGAGCCCCACTTGCGATCCACTCGAAGGTCGCCCTGCGGATGTCGCTGCATGAGGGGAAGCGGCGTCGGAAGGCACTTGCTTTAGCATCTACGCCGCGGGCACGAGAGAAGACATCGGCACATCCAGGGCATATGCGAATCCGGCGGGACTGTAAGTCAACTTAACCTCGCCCTTTAACTGCTGGCCAAGTGATCCGATCAGTCGTGTCCCAAAGCTTTGCCTGGAGGGGGCAAGCACCGCCGGCCCTCCGCGTTCGATCCAGCTAAACTTCAACCGATGTTTCTCTTCGTCGATTTTCCACGAAATCTCGACTTGTCCGCCCGGCACAGACAACGCACCAAATTTCGTCGTGTTGGTGCAAAGCTCATTGAGCGACATCGCGAAGGCGATAACCGCGCCTGACGTGATGTTGATGTCAGGCCCATCAATTGCAAATTTTCCGGCACTTTTGCTATCGTAGGGTTCGGTCGCGCTGCGGATGATCTGCGCGAAGCTCGCATTGGCCCATCTCGCCTGCATAAGAAGGTCATGCGCGTGGCCGAGCGCTGCAAGCCGGCTGTCAATCGCTTTCTGACCGTGTTCAATGCTTATTGCTGTCCGTAAGCTCTGAGACGTAATGGCCCGCACAGTCGCCAAAGTGTTTTTGATCCGATGGTGCAGCTCTTCCAAGATAAGTTTCTGTAGCTTGTCAGCTGCCTCACGCTCTTTTGCATCGATGCCCGCTTGAGCGAGGAGCGCCTTGGCGTCGATACCAGCCTGATCAAGTAGCAGGCGAAGACTGCTATTTTCCGCGGTCAAACTCTGCTGGGAGATTGCTCGTCTCGGCTGACGCGGAGCTGGTAGCAGCAGGAATAATTTTCAGCGATCCTTCCCCAATCATCTCCTGCAAGCCGGCAATCATTTGTGGCACCTCCAGCGGCTTTCCAAAAAACCGGCTGTCGGTGGGTCTATCACCCTCACCTGGCGTCAATTGACCCGACACCAAAATAATCTTGATGGAGGGCCATCGCTCATGGACCGCATGGGCTAGTTTTAGGCCATTCATACTGCCGGGCATCTGGATGTCCGTGAACAGCAGTTCAATGTCTGAGCGCGATTCCAGCAGAGCGAGTGCTTCGTCGGCATCTACCGCTTCCAGAGGAGTGAAACCCGCATCCTCGACCATCTCTACCGCACGCATCCGCAGCAGCATCTCATCTTCGACAATAAGGACAGTGGGCTTTGTGGTTGCGTGATCACTAGCCATGATTGCTGACACTTTCGTTCGACCAATGAACGTCCGTGCCAATCGCAGAGGCTTCGAACGCGCAGACGACGCCTGCCAACTCTTCAGGCTTACGAAGCCGTTGTTTAACGGGCGCTACGGAGCGAGGGACGCTTGCTCTACCGGAGCGCAATAATCCGAACGGCCCGCACGTCATCCGCCTGCCGCCTCATATCGAATTGGCAACCTTGCTCGAAATGCGGCCAACCCTGCGACGAGCAAGCGGTCCCCTTGGTGAGAACGAGAAGTCGATCACCCTTGGCATGGGCGACTACACGGTCCTGGGTCTCGGCTCGGGCGTCTGGCACTCCTGACAGAAACAGCGCCACGCCGGCGATCAACGAGGCGCCTACGAGGGCGCCGATTGCGGTGCCCGTGACGAGAAGCTGCTGACTGCCTGACCGGATCATTGGATTCCCCTCGATGCGCCTTCGAGATGACAACCCTCCCCCTGGCACGGAGTTCCAATAATTCTCCGCTCCACTCAAATATTCATTCAAACAAAATTCTATTAATACTCACCAATAAGCCAATGAATTCAAGGCGCAGCAGGTAAATGGGCAACTATTACTAGATTAATTACAGCGCAATTCTCAGTAAATATTGGCTCTGTGGAACCTTTCATGGCGGAAATACTTATCCCCGCAGTCGTAGGGGGTCAGCATGAACATCCAAAAATCCGCACTCAGGTCCGCCGGTTTAGTGACCTTCGCGAGCGCCCTGCTTTGGTGCGGCGCGGTCAGCGCGGCCCCGCTCTCGCCGGCATACCCCAGAAACTCCGCCGCGTTGTTCGCATCTGTGATGCACGCTCCGGCGCCGATCGAGCAGGACGATAGCAGCGAGAATCTAGCGCCTGATCTCCAGCGCCAGGTGGTCAACTACGCCACCCCGGTCGCGGCCGGAACCATCATTATCGATACCGCGCAGACTTACCTCTACTACGTCCTCGGCGACGGCAGAGCCATTCGCTATGGCATCGGTGTTGGGCGCGATGGCTTCACCTGGTCCGGCGCGCAGGCGGTGACCCGTATGGCCGAATGGCCGGATTGGACCCCGCCGCAAGAAATGCTGGAGCGCCAACCCTATTTGCCGCGCTGGATGGCCGGCGGCAAAGGCAACCCGCTCGGCGCCCGTGCCATCTACCTCGGCAGCACGGTCTATCGGATTCACGGCACCAATGCGCCGGCAACGATTGGCACCAAGGTGTCGAGCGGCTGCATCCGAATGATCAACGCCGACGTGATCGATTTGTACAGCCGCGTGACGGTCGGCACGAAGATCATCGTGCTGCCCAATCACAGCGATGTTGCAAGGACTGCCGCGCCGGTCCGCCTCGTTGCGCCGCGGGCCGCCGATCTGCGGCCGACCGGAATTTACTAAGAGGCTCAAGTGAAAATTCGTCGGCAATCCTCAAAGGAGTGGAACATCATGCGTCAATTGAGCGCGATCGCTTTCATTTTGACGATCTCGGCCACGCTGCCCGCAACCGCCTATACGCAAGCGGATGTCGACGCATGCACGCCAGATGCAATGCGGCTTTGTATGCACGCCGCTCCCGACGAGAGTCGCGTGATTCAATGTCTTGTCAAGAACAAGCGAGAGCTCAGCCCGGCCTGCACTGTCGTGTTCAATCGCGCGCGCAACGCGAGCGTCTCCCGCGAGCGCCCAGCGGGCGTCGAGAAGACCAAGTTTTAGGAGCAATCCATGAGCTATGATATCCACTGTCGGAAGTATCGAGAGTACCAAGCAATGCAGGTGCGGCGCGGGGATGCGCTGCGCTGGGGGTCAGGAAGCACTTTTCTGCTATCCGGCGCACTCTCACTGTTGTTTATTGCTTTCGTCTTTTACGACCAACCAATCACCAACAATGCACAAAATCTTCTCTTATCTGCGCGGCGACATCGCTTCGATAGAATCTCCGAAAGTCATTCCGCTGCTCTAGGAAGCCTCCAGGACACCCCAAGGATCCACGCAAAGCCATGACCCCGGTCGAATTGAAGGCTCTGCCTAGAGGCGCTCGCGTTTATTGGCAGGGCAATTCCGCTGATAGCGGCACGATCTCTGAAAGAAACTGGAGTGCAGTTACCATTCTCTGGAAGAATGGACATACCGCAACCGTCCACCATGGCGACATGCGAGAAGTGGAGCTTCGGCCGAATAGTACGCCCCCGTCGTCCGCTATTTGGTCGCTAAGGAGGCAAAGCTGACATCAACTCGTGATCGGCCGTGCTGAAAAATCATCTAACGTGACGTCGCGTGGCCGACCGGGATAATCACGAATGAGCACTTTGAACCGCTCCCAATTACAGCCCCCAGATCACTTGTGACGACTGCAAACTTCTAAGATTTCAACGCTCTACTGCCGCGCCTAGGCTGGTGCACAACCATCCATCGGGCGACCCCACGCCAAGCGGCGCGGACATCCAGATGACGCAGTCGATTTTGGAGATCGCCAAGCCGCTCGGCATCGCTGTGCATGACCACATCATTGTTGGCAAAGAAGGTCATGCCAGCTTGAAAGGGCTGAAGTTGATCTAAACTGGCGGTGTTTGCTTTCTGAGGTTTTAAGCGGACATCAGAAATTGGGGTCAGCACGGTCGCTTTTGACCCAACACGTCAATTGCGGGCATCTCTTGTTGCAGTCGCAAGGCCGTTTCCAACCTTTCGGATTTCTTGGAAAATCGCTACTATCCGTCGCAATGTCAGCGTTCATCCGGGAACCAAGCTTAGCCACTATGACGTAACCTCAGGTGGAGCGTCGAGGTGATTAACGGTAGTCCGCCAAATCCTTCGGTCCCCGGTCCAAAAGACGATAGCGCTAACAGGACTGAGGACGAAAAGGCGTTGCGGGATCAGAACCGCGAGCTTTCGGCGTCGCTCGAAATCTCAAAAACTGCAACCCAGACTTTGGACGACGGAAAGGATCCTAAGCGACACCCTGCGCAAGTCTATGGACATCCTCGGACTTGATGTGGGCTATGTTCGCACTCTGGACAAGGAAGGTAAGAATCTAATTGTTCGTGTTGCCAGCGGTTTGTCGTCGCCAGAGTTCTTGACCAGCTCTTATTCTTTGAACTCGTCTGAGCCCGTTCTTGGCAAAAGCGTTTTCAAAACGGCAAAGCCCCACATCAGCACCGATATCCGTAAAGACCCGGCGTTCACAGCGCGCACCATGGAACGAGAAGGGCTCGTCTCCTTGGCCATGATTCCTATCGTCTCCAACGAAAACGTTCATGGATTTGTCGCACTTGGCAGCAAGCGGCTGCATCAATTCTCCGACGTTGAACTGCGTCTTCTTTTTGATTTCGGCTCCCAACTCGGAACGGCGCTTGCGAATGCACAACTCTTTGATGCCGTCCAAGCGCGCGCCACCGACCTGGAGAAGCGCGTGAACGAGCAATCGACCCGGCTTGAGCGGTTCGAACAGTTAAAGCGCTTTTTCTCTCCTCACCTTGCCGAGATGATTTTGAGCGGTCGCAACGACCCTCTGGAGCTCCACCGTCGGGAGATAACGGTGGTTTATCTGGACCTAAAGGGCTTCACGGCTTTTACTACGTATTTCGAGCCCGAAGAAGTGATGAACGTGCTTCAGCAATACCATCACGAGATGGGTCGGCTGGTCATCGAATACGGCGGGACCCTTCAGCGCTTGGCCAGCGACGGCATGATGCTCTTTTTCAATGACCCAATGGAAATGGCAAACCCGACTGAACGTGCGGTTCGGATGGCTTTCGCAATGCGCGAACGAATGGACGGTTTGTCTCGTGAATGGCTTCGCCTCGGTTATCAGCTTGGCTTCGGAGTCGGCATCGCCCACGGTCACGCCACCCTTGGCAGCATAGGCTATAAAGAGCAAATAGATTATGGCGCGATCGGCGCGGTCACCAATCTCGCTTCTGGCCTTGGCGGCGAAGCCAAGCATAACCAAATATTGGCTTCCCAGCGCGTAGTGGCGTTACTTGAGGGCGTCGTGCAGAGCGAGTCAGCAGGCAATTTGACGCTGAAGGGTTTTCCGCTCCCCGTAGACGCGCACACGCTTCTGCACTTGAAAGAGTAGAACTCTACGAAAAAACGGAAAAATTGGTCCCGGCAATGTTTGCCGTGACAAATGCGTTTTCTTGATCGCGGCAAGGAAGAGCCCAACGAGGTTCGGCCACGCGGGCCTCGGAATGAAGTGCCGCTTGAAGCGTGGGTGCTTGTCACGCGAACCCGGGGCTATGAAGATGGCGGGTTCGATGATAATTTTATTGTTGCTGAGTTCGCTCGCACGACACCGGCAACACGGGGGCAATGCCTATGGCCGAACCCAACTGGAGAAAAGAACCGCTCGGAAGAATTAATCGGAACCGGAGATTGTCTGACAAACGTCCGATTCCAGGTGGGATAACGCTGGACGATTTCAGAACGATACAAAAATATCTGGCAGATATCCTTCAAGATATCGAAGAGAACACTGGACGAACCGGAGCTATCGCAAGAGCTCCATATGCGGCTCAATGAAAGTGAGAAACCGTGGCCGCTTCCGATCTTTGTCGGCTGGCATGAGGCTGCGCCTGAAAAGATCGAAGACAATAGAAGAATGCAGTTCAATCACCCGCATCCAGCCCTCTGGCGCTTTGGCGATGACGTCCTGTCTGAAGTCTACGCGGAAGCCATTAATTTTGCCGACGAGGAAGGCGACAGGGCATTTCAGTACCGAGATTGGGAAAAGGAAATGCCAGAAAAGAGAGCTGGCGAAAGAGCCACCGACCCGAAGGCGGGGAACTTATTTCAAACGTGCCTTGCGATTGTGATTGATAATGAGAAGCCCCGAGGTGCCCGGCAAGGGCGAGGCTGATGCTTTTCGGCGTGCTGTTGGCACCTTGGTCCTGGGTTTTCGCGAGAAGCCCGGAGGCGACATGCTCAGCAAAGCCCACCAAATAATGAGGGAGTGGGCCCTGGAAAAAGTTGCGAAGACGGATGCAAGACGCGGAGGAACTCATTGCATGGCTCAAGCAGGAATTTGACCTTGGTGGCCCGCTACTAAGGGCGACTCCGAACAACCTCGACAATAGGTGGTTGGATCGTCGATAAAAGCGCGTCTCGGACGTGCAAGCGAAAGACCGCTTTGGAGAGCAAAGCGGGCTTCGCGCCGACATCCAGATGACGCAGTCGGCAGCAAGCCGCGACGAACTAATTCGCCTGGATGCCGGCGTCGCGGATCACCTTGCCCCACTTCTCGATGTCGGCTGGCGAGGATTTTGCCAAGCGCCTCAGGCGACCGCTGCGCGGGGCCCGGCGGTTCGGCGCCCAGATCCGAGAACTGCTTGATCGCGGCCGGCGCCTCGATGCCCTTGGCGATCGCGGCATTGAGCTGCTTGACGATCTCCGGCGGCGTGCCCTTGGGCGCGAACACCGCGTTCCACAGCACCATCTCGGCGCCCGGATAGCCCGCTTCGGAGATCGTCGGCACATCCGGCAGCGCCTGTCGAACGCTGATCCGCGAGCACCGCCAGCGCCTTGACGCCGCCGGCCTGCACCTGCGTCATCACGCTGGTGGTCTGGTCGCAGAAGTAATGGATCTGCCCTGCCAGCATGTCGTGATGGCCTGCGAGGTGCCCTTGTAGGGAACGACCGACGGCTTGGCGCCGAGCCGCTGAGTTGACCAGCGCGCAGGCCAGATGAGAGCTCGAGCCGACGCCGGCGTGGCCGTTGTTCGCCTTGTCGCCCATGGCACGCAGGTGATCGGCGAACTCCTTGACGTTGCTGGCCGGCACCTGCTTCCCGACGGTCAGCACGATCGGCGCCGACGCTACGATACCGACCGGCTCGAAGCTGTTGATCGAGTGCGCCTGGATGTTCGGATAGACGGTCGGGCTGAAGCTCATCGTGCTCATGCCGGCCAGCAGCAGCGTGTAGCCGTCGGGCGCAGCACGCGCGGCGCGCACCATGCCGATGGTGCCGGCCGCGCCGACCACGTTCTCCACGACCGCCTGCTGGCCGAGGCTCGACGAGAATTGCGCGGCGATGACGCGCGCGACAATGTCGGTCGGCCCGCCGGCCGCAAACGGCACGATGATGGTGATGGGCTTGTTTGGGTAACGCCTGTGCGTGTGCCGGACCCGCATACGCAATCATGCATGCGGCCGCGATCGAGGCCGCTCAAGAAATGCTTCATTTTATCGCCTCCCAAAGTGCTCGATCCGTCGGGCCGGTCAGTCGGCTTCTCAACCAGGCATTTGAAGCATGGGAGCTTCGCCAAGCAGCGTCAACTCGACAAAAGGACATGCGCTGCGGTGCTTTACCGCATCGTCGCCGGCAGCCACAGCGCGATCTGCGGGAACACCATCACCAGCACGGTGGTGAGCACGATCGCCAGCATCAGAATGCTGCAGCCCTTGTAGACCTTCATCAGGTCGACGCCCGCGGTGGCGCTGACGATGAAGGCCAACAGCCCGACCGGGGGAAAGACCAGCCCCATCGCCACCATCAGCATCGACAGCACGCCGAACCAGATCGGGTCGAAGCCGAGCGCCGTGATCAGCGGGAACGTCAGTTGCAGCGTGAGCAGCAGCAGCGGGATCTCGTCCATGAACATGCTGATGACGAAATAGACGACCACGATGCCGATGATGACGACCCAGCGATTGAGGTTCATCTCGGTGACCAGCGCGACCACGGTCTGCGGGATGCGGCTGAGCGTCATGTAGTAGCCGAACACCGTCGCGCCGATCAGGATCAGGAAGATCATCGCCGAGGTGCGGATGGTCGATTTCAGCGCATCGACCGAGCCCGCGAAGTTGAGCCGGCCGAACGCCGCGCCGATCACGGCGGCGAGCAGTGCGCCGAGCGCGCCGACCTCGGTCGGCGTCGCGACACCGCTGTAGAGCATGACCAGCACCAGCACGATCAGCAGCAGGCTCGGCCACACCCGGCCGAGGCTGGCCCAGCGCTCCGCCGACGGCGTGCGGAAGGCCTCGGGCGCATGATGCGGCGCGACCAGGACCCAGACGTAGATCATCGACGCAGAGGAAGACGCCGACCAGGATGCCCGGCAGCACGCCGGCGATCAGCAGCTTGCCGATCGAGGTCTGCGTCGCGATGCCGTAGATCACCATCGCGATGCTCGGCGGGATCAGGATGTCGAGCGTGGCGCCGACGCCGATCGCGCCGGCGCCGAGCTCCTCGGAATAGCCATGGCGGCGCATCTCCGGCATCGCGATCTTGGACATCACCGAGGCGGCGGCGGTGCTCGCGCCCGACATGGCGCCGAAGATGCCGCAGGCGAACACGGTGGCGATCGCGAGCCCGCCCCTGATGTGCGACAGCCACGCCGCAGCCGCCGCGTAGAGGTCGCGCGCCAGCCCGCTCGAGGCGGAGAAATACGCCATCAGGATGAACATCGGGATGGTGGTGAGCGCGTAGTCCGCCACCGTGCTGTACGGCGCCAGGCTGAGGATGCCGAGCACCTTGTCGAAATCGCCGGTCACCAGATAGATGCCGAGCATGCCGGCGACCGCCAGCGCCACCGCGATCGGCGTGCCGAGCAGCAGCATCAGCACCAGAACGATGAGCGGGCGCGCGTCGAGGCCATGGCTCAGCTCTCCGGCGCTTCCTGCGCGAACAGCAGCGCCCTGCCCTCGCGCACGCGCGGCAGGTCGATCAGCATCAGTATGGCCAGCGCCAGGAAGCCGAGCGGCACCATGCAATAGGCCGGCCCGATCAGCACCGGCAGCACGGTCATGGTGGTGGCGTCGGACAGCGCGCGCCACGCCTGCCGCCCGGTCGCGACCAGGAAGATCAGGCTGTAGAAGATCGAGATCGCGTGCGAGAAATGGTCGGCCGCGATGCGCGCCGCCGCGCGGCAGCCGGTCGACCAGGAACGTCACGCGGATGAACACGCCGCCGCGGTAGGCGTAGGACAGTCCGAGGAACACCATCGCCACGATCAGGTATTTCTCGGTGATCTCGTAGGCGCCGAGGATCGGGCGGTTGAGCAGATAGCGCGACAGCGCGTCGGCGCTGGTCAGCAGCATCATGGCGAACGCCGCCGCGACGGCGGCATAGACGAGCAGCAGCTCGCAGCGATGGAGGATGCTGGCCGAGAGGACTGCACCGGCTAACCGCCGTCATTCCGGGGCGCGAGCGAAGCTCGCGAACCCGGAATCCAGATGCACTGAGTCGTCCTGGATCCGGATCGCGCCCATAGCGCGTTGAAGACGCGCGTGCCGCGCTTATGGGCGCTCCGGAATGACGCTTCGCGTCACTTCTTCAGCATCCCAGCGTGTCGTCGAGGATCTGCTTGGCCTCCTTGTGGCCCTTGCGCCTCCATCTTCTTGACCCACGCGTCCCACAGCGGCTCGCCGGCGATCTTCTGCCAGCGCGCGACCTCGGCGGCCGGCAGGTCGTAGCGGTTCATCTCGTGCTTGCCGGCCTTGATCTTGGCGAGCGCGTCCTCCTCCGCGGTGTCGAAGAAGTTCTTGCCCCAGAACTTCGCGCCGGCGAGCCCGCTCACGCTCATGATCTGCGCGCGCACGTCGGCCGGCAGGCTCGCCCATTTCTGCTTGTTGGCGCAGATCGAGAAGTACGCCGTGAACATCGGCACCATGGTGTAGTTCTTCGCGACCTCGTAGAGCCGGAAGCCCTGCACCGCCTCCCACGGCACGCCCATGCCGTCGACCACGCCCTTGTCGAGCGCCTGGTACATGTCGGGCATCGGGATCGGCGTCGGCACCATGCCGAGCGCCTTGGCCATCTCGGTCGGCGGGCCGCCGGGAATGCGGATTTTCATGCCCTTGAGGTCGTCCAACGTCTTCACCTGCTTCTTGGTGGTGAGCAGGAAATAAGGCGACGTGGTGTAGAGCAGCAGCGGCTCGGTGTCGGAGAACTCCTTCTTGATCGCGGGATACTTCTCGTAAAGCTTCCACAGCACCTCGCTCGCCTGCTCGGCCGACTTCACCGGCAGGAACGGCAGCGTGATCACGTCGGCGAGCGGCGTCTGGTCGGCCCAGTAGCCGTGGAAGCACCAGCCGATGTCGGCGATGCCGCTGCGCACCGCGCGCCACATGTCGGGACCCTTCACCAGCGTCTGCGACGGAAACACCTCGATCTTGACGCGGCCCTTGGTGGCTGCCTCGACCTGCTTCACCCAGGGCTGCAGCGCGTTGCTCGGCCCCCAGGCCTGCGGCGAATTCTGATCCGCCAGCGTCAGCTTGATCTCTTGCGCCTGCGCCGGAGCCGCCAGCACGGCGGCGAACACGCCCAACAATGGCAGAAGCCTTTTGATCACGGTGTCCTCCCTTGAACGAAGATTTCGGGCGCTATTCGTCACCCGCTTCGGCCCGATGGTGCGGCGGCCGGCCGATGCCGCACAAGGGGCACCCGCCCATCACGATCCGTGGAGCTCAGTTCTGGCCGTCGCGCGACACTTCGATCCGCGCCAGCAAGCCGTCCACCGTGTCGTGGAATTTCTCCCAGGGCGCCTCGCGGTCGCTCTGGTTGCGCACGATCAGCGAGTTTCCGGCGTAGAACTTCTCGTAGAGCATGTGCCGGCCGGCGAACTCCGAGCCGACCAGGTCCCAGGCCAGCTTGTAGAGCTTGTGGCGCTCGACCGCCTCGATCGAGGCGGTCTTCCACCAGCGCTCGAAGCGGTCGCGCAGCGTGTCGATCGTTCAGCACGTCGATCGACGCCGGCATCACCATCGGATAGGCGCCGAGCAGCGTGCGCAGCGTGTCGATGATCTCGGTGTGGTGCTCCTGGCACCAGTTGAGCGCGCGCATACATGATGCGGCGGTTCGGCGTGGCGTAGCCCTCCGGCCAGTTCTCCCACGCCTCGATCTGGCCCTGCACCAGCCCGCCGATCAGTCGCCTCCCACGCCGCCATGCGGCCGAGCACCTCGCGCACCGCCGGAATCTTGTCGGTGCCGTTGGCCTGGCAGACGCGGCTCGCGACGCCGACGATCAGGCCCATCTTGGACCAGAACCGGATGTTGGACTGATGGTTCTGGTAGCAGTTCGCCGGCGTCTCGATGTAGATGCGCCGCGACATGTTGCCGTCGTTGTGCAGGAACACGCGCTGCCACGGAATCTTGACGCGGTCGCACACCAGCACGCTGTCGGTCTCGTCGAAACGATATGACATCGGATAGTCGGCCTCGTGCTTGCGCCGCGAGCGCATAAGGCTGGCGCGACCACAGCGAGACGCCCGGCGCGTTGAGCGGCATCGCGGCGGTGATCGCCTCGCTTTTGTACTTGTCCTCGATCGGCGTGAGATTGCCGATCAGGATTTCGTCGGCGTAGACCGCGCTGGTCGCCATCATCTTCATGCCGGAGACGATGACGCCTTCGCTGTCTTCGGCGACCACCTGCAGATTGGGATCGTCGCGCTGCTGGCCGGGAAACAGCTCGGCGCTCTTGCGGCCGCTCGCCGGCGTCACGGCGAAGCTGAGATAGAGATCGTTGTTGCGCGCGTAGTTGTAATAGTTGAGCAGGTTCTGCCCGAAGCCCGGCGCGCAGCTTCTCCAGAATGCCGGAGTTCATCGCAAGCCCGGTGACCAGACCCGACACCTGATCGGGCGAGCGGCCGACGAAGCCGTAGGTCGCGTCGGCGATCGCCTTCATGGCGCGCATGCGGCGCACCAGATCGTCGCGGTTGCGGCAGCGCAGCCAATAGAGCGCGTGGCGATCGCCGTCTTCCTCGAAGGTGAACAGGTCGCGCTTCTGCCGGATCGGCCTTGAGGTCGTACAGCGCGGCGACGGTGCGCGCGCCCTCGCGGAACGCCGGATGCGCGGTGACGTCGTCGACCCGCTCGGCGCCGATGTAGACGGCGCGGCCGTCGCGCATGCGTTCGAGCTTTTTCTGTCCGCTGACCTGCACCGTCCGTCTCCCGGTTATTTGCGACCAGCAGGACCGGATCGGCGGTAGCGGGAACGCGCTGCCAGGTGGTCGGCGTCCTGCTCCTCGAAGCGCCAGGGCTGGCCCTTCGCCGGCTTGAGCACCAGTTCGCCGCGATCCATCTGCCAGGTCGCCGGGCCGAACCGCGTGACGAACGCATCGCACGGCGGCCGCACCCGGACCGCGAAATCGTCGCCCGCCGCGGTGTTCGACAACGTCAGCCCGCAGATCGGCTTGCCGGCGCCGCGCACCACGGTCCAGTCGCCGGTCACCTCCTCGGCGGTGCGCGGCGGCGGCCCGGCCGCGCCGGCGTTCTGGATGAACAGGATGCCTTCGCCGGGCCGCGGCGCTTCATAGACGCCGCTCTCGACCTCGTTGAACTCCAGCACCGAGGCGCCCTTGGCGTCGACCAGCGCAGGAAGTCGTTCTCGGCGAAGGTCCAGGCCGCGATCTCGCCGATGAACGGAAATTTCGCGGCGCAGGCCGGGTCGAATTCCGCCCGCATGCCGCCTGCGACCGGATCGGGCCGCAGCGTGATGGTGCAGGTCTTGTCGCGGTCGGCGTTGGTGAACTCCCAGGTGCCGGCCATCGCCTTGGCGGAATCGCTCGGCCGGCGGCTGCGCCCATGCCTCGCCGCAACAGGCCGCGAGCAGAGCAAGGCCCAGAACCAAAAGACGAACCATGGCAGGAATTTATCACAGCCTTTCGCGCGCCGACATGCAATTTGCGCGCATTGCCGCCCCGCGCATGCGCCGTGCTAGCAGAACTCGCAGCACACCGGTTTCATGCAAGGAGTGAGTTATGGCGCAGAACACGCAACGGATCGGATGGATCGGCATGGGCCGCATGGGCTATCCGATGGCCGAGCGGCTCCTGAAGGCCGGCTACGACGTCTCGATCTGGAATCGCACCAAGTCCAAGGCGGAGCCGCTCGCCAAGTCCGGCGGCAAGATCGTCGACAAGCTCTCCGATCTCTCCGGCATGGACATCGTGTTCTCCATCGTCGCCGAGGGCAAGGACGTCGAGCAGGTCTATTTCGGCAAGGACGGCGTGCTCTCCGGCAACAAGACGCCGGCGCGTGTTCGTCGACTGCTCGACCATCGCGGTCGAGGAGTCGGTCGAGATCCGCAAGCGCCTCAAGGAGCGCGGCGCCGACTACGTCTGCGCGCCGGTCATCGGCAACGCCAAGGTGATCAAGGCCGGCAAGCTGTCGTCGGTCTGCTCCGGCCCGGAGGCGGCATTCAAGAAGGCCGAGGAGATGATCAAGGTGTTCGCGCCGAAGGGCGTCGTCCTACGTCGGCGACGGCGAGCTCGCGCGCGTCTGCAAGATCGCGCACAACGTCATGCTCGGCGTGGTGATCCAGAACCTGATCGAGATCACGCTGCTCACCAACAAGATGGGCGTGCCGCGTCACGCCTTCCTCGCCTTCCTCAACAACGGCGTGATGGGCTCGATGTTCACCGCCTACAAGTCGCCGGCGCTGGTCAACCTCGACTGGACCACGACCTTCACGCCGGAGCTGCTGCGCAAGGATCTCGACCTCGGCCTCGCGATGGCCGACGACGTGGACGTGCCGATGCCGATCACCGCGGCGACGCGCCAGATCCTGCAGATGCACATGGGCAACGCGATGGCGCAGAAGAACCCCGAGGAGTATCTCGCCAAGGACTTCGCCACGCTGATGGAGACCATGGCGCAGGCGTCCGGCATGAAGCTGCAAAGCGAGAACAAGAACGTTCCGACCGGGCTGGAATAGCGATCGAAGACCGGCGTCTATGGAAACGCCGCGCAAATGCGCGGCGTTTCGTTTGCGGCCAGTCCGTTGCCGTCATGCGATTGCCACGTCCCCGTCCGCGGCAGTACAACTACGCGCCATATTTTCGGGGGATCGTCATGCTCCGTATTGCGTACGCGTTCGCCGCCTTCGCCTTTGTCGCCGCCGCGAACGATGCCGCGGCCCAGACGCTGGAAGGCCGCCTCAAGACGATCGTCAGCACCAAGAAGATCAAGATCGCGCATCGCGTCGACTCGGTGCCGTTCTCGTTCGTCAACGACCGCAAGCAGCCGACCGGCTACACCGTCGACATCTGCAAGTCCGTGGTCGCATCGCTGGAGAAGCAGTTCAAGGTGACGGGCATCGAGATCCAATGGGTGCCGGTCACGTCGCAAACGCGCTTCGACGCCGTCGCCAAGGGCCAGGCCGACATCGAGTGCGGCGCCAGCACGGTGACGCTGTCGCGCATGAAGCAGGTCGATTTCTCCAACTACGTGTTCGTGGAATCGACCGGCGTCGTCGGTGATGGCGAGCTCCGACATCAAGACGCTCAACGATCTGGGCGGCAAGCGCGTTGCCGTCGTTGCCGGCACCAGCAACGAGCAGGCAGTCGAAACCGTCAGCAAGCGCATTCCGATGACGCTGGTTCGCGTCAAGGATCGGGCCGAAGGCATTGCGGCGCTCGAGGGCGGCAAGGCCGACGCTTATGCGAGCGACAAGCTCCTGCTGGTCGGCGCCAAGTTCACCGACCCCAAGGCGATCCGCCTGCTGGGGGAGGACCTCTCGATCGAGCCCTACGCGATCGTGCTGCCGCGCGGCGACTGGGCGCTGCGGCTCGCCGTCAACACGGCGCTGGCCAACATCATCCGCGGCGGCGAGATCACGTTCATCTTCAACACCTGGTTCGCGTCGATCGGGCTCCAGCCGGGAACACTGATCGGCGCAGTGTTCCTGCTCAACGCGTTGGGCGACTGAGCTGTAGGCCGCCCAGGCCGATTGACGCGCCCCTGATTTCCCGAAACTCTACCGCTCCATTTTCATCGACCGTGTGAGGAACGCCATGCGTACCAGACCTGCTCTGACATCCACCGACGTGCAGAAGATGATGGCCGCCTGCAAGGCGGAGGCACAGAAGAACAAATGGAATGTCACCATCGCGATCGTCGACGACAGCGGCGCGGCATTGTTGCTCGACCGCATGGACGGCGCCGGCCCGATCAGCGCCAAGGTCGCGATGGACAAGGCGCTGACCTCGGCGCTGACCCGGCGGCCGACCAAGTTCTGGGAGGATCGCGTCAAGGAGCAGCCGGCGTTTGCGACCTTCCCCGCCGGCGCGATGTTCCAGGGCGGCCTGCCGCTGATGCACCAGGGCGAATGCGTCGGCGCGATCGGCGTGTCCGGCGTGCAGTCGCACGAGGACGAGCAGGTCGCGCAGGCCGGCGTCGCGGCGCTGGGGTAGCGCGCTACACTCTGAAGCTTCGGTGCACCTGCGGCGGAAACAGATCCTCCGGCTGCATCCGCTTGTGCAGCACGCCCTGCTCGAAGCCGTATTGCAGGAACGCATCCAGCGTCTTGCGGTTGGCGTCGATGCCGTAGGGCAGCAATTCCTCGCCGACGATCTCCTGCATGCGCCGCGCGTATTCGTAGCCCCACGGGATCGGCAGCGCCGATGACGTGTTGTTGAGCGCGCGCTTGATGCTGCGGCGCTTCGCCTCCTCGAACGCAGCGAACAGATTCGCCGCGATCCAGGGATGCTTCTCGACGATCTCGCGCTTGATCGCCACCGCGTGCATGATCGGGAAGATGCCGGTGTCCCTCACGTAATTCTGCTCGATCTCGAGGTAGTCCGGGAACATCAGCGCGACGTTGGGATGGCCATGCTCGAAGCAGGCCGGCGCATGCGCCGACAGCGCCGCATCGATCTCGCCCGACACCAGCATCCCGCTCAGGCTCTTGTCGACCGCGGAGGAGTAGTTGATCCCGGCCGGCAGATTGAGCTTCACCTTCTCCAGCCGGCCCGGCTGATCGACGCCGGCCTGCACCCATTCGATCGATGTCAGATCGACGCCGTACTGGTGCTGCAGCAGCCCGCGCGAATAGACCGACGCGGTCTGCGCCCATTCGGGAATGCCGACCCGCTTGCCCTTGAGATCGGACGGCTGCTTCACGCTGCCGTCCTTGCGGATGTAGATCGACGAGTGGCGGCACACCCGCGACGGGAACACCGGAATCCCGACGAACGGCGAGTTGCCCTGCGAGGCGAGCGACGAGAACTTGCCCATCGAGACTTCGGACGCATCGAAGTCGCGATGGTTGAACATGCGGTAGAAGATTTCCTCGATCTGCAGGTTGAGCGGCGTGAGGTCGACGCCCTCGACCGGCACGCGGCCGTTCATCAGCTCGGTGACGTGATCGTAGTGGCTGATCGCCAGCGTCAGCGGAATTCTGCTCATGCTAAATCGCGCCGGTCGCGGTCGGCCCGCCCTGCGGGCGGTGGCGCTTCACGGCGTCCGGGTTGGTCGAGTCGACGCCCATGTAGACGCCCTTCTCCCAGGTGCGCTTGAGCGGATCGCGAACCTTCAGCGTCATCTTGCCGATGTTCTGGATTTCGATGTCCACCGTCTCGCCGTCCTGCAGGAAGCCGAGCCCTTCGTGGTTGGTGCCGCAGGCGATCAGGTCGCCGGAGTTCATGGTCATCACCGTGGTGGCCCATTCCACCAGCTCCGGCACGCGGTGCTCCATGTCGTCGGTGTTGTAGTTGTGGCGCAGCACGCCGTCGTCCCAGAACCGCACGACCAGGTCGTTCGGGTCCTTGATCTCGTCGGCGGTGGCGATGCACGGGCCGATCGGCGCGAAGGTGTCGAACGACTTGCCGAGCCAGCTCGTCAGCGGGATCGCCGGCCAGGTGCGGCGGCCGAGCTCGCGCGCCGACACGTCGATCAATGTGGTGTAGCCGAACACCGCGCTCTTCCAGTCGGCCTGCTTGACCATCTTGGCCGGGCCTTTGATGACCAGCGCCAGCTCGGCTTCGTGCATGAACGCCCACGGCACGGTGTATTCCGGCAGCATGATGGTATCGCCGGGGCCGACCACCGCATCCGGGTTCTTCATGAACATGTTGAGCGGCCGCGCCTCGCGTTGCGCGTGCTCCCAATAGTTCGCAATGCAGCAGAGGATCTTGCCGGGCCGCGGCAGCGGCGGCCCGAGCCGCACCGACGCGAGCGGCACCGCGGTGCCGCTGTCCGCCAAGCTTCTGCAACGCCGGCTTGAGCGCGTCGTAGCCGTCGATGATGCCCTGCATGGTGAGCTGCGGCGTGTGGCCCTTCTTCACCGCGCCGGAGACGTCGACCACGCCACGGTCGGTCAGCAGGCCGGGCGCGAGCTCCGCATTCGCCGCACTCTTGAACAGGACAAACTTCACAACGCCCTCCCCTTATTCCGCCGGGGGAAATACAGCACATCCCCCGGAACGCGGCCAGCATGCCGCATGGCGGCCACGCATATCAGGCCTGCCCGGGCACCTCATCAAATTGCCTCGCCTATCGGGGTGCGTTATCGTAGCCGCAACCAAAATCCGGAAGCGCCCAAACTCTGGAAACACCAAGGTGACGACATGGCTGTGATCAAGGTAACCGACATCGCCTACGTGCGGCTTCGTTCGCCCGACCTCGATGTCGAGGCTGAATTCCTCGACAACTTCGGGCTGGTCAAATCCGCCCGCACCGACAAGGCGATGTACTATCGCGCCACCGACCCGGTGCATCACGTCCACATCACCGAGAAGGGCGACCCGAAGTTCATCGGCATCGCCTATCACGCGGCGAGCGAGGACGACCTCAAGACGCTCTCCAAGGCGCCCGGCGCCTCCGGCATCGAGAACATGGACGAGCCGGGCGGCGGCAAGCGCGTGCGGTTGACCGAGCCGAACGGCTACCAGATCGAAGTGGTGTGGGGCATGGAGAAGGTGCCGGAGATTCCCGCGCCGCGCCAGATGCTCAACTCCGGCTACGCGCCGCTGGCCCGCGCCGGCGAAATGATGCGCATTCAGAAAGGCCCGTCGCGCTGCAAGCGCGTCGCCCACGCCGTGCTCGGCACGCCGAAGGTGAAGGAAACGGTGAACTGGTTCCGTCACCATCTCGGCTTCATCTGCTCGGACGACGTCTATGCGGGCCAGAAGGAAAATCTGATCGGCTCGTTCAACCGCATCGACAACGGCGACACCTTCGTCGACCATCACGTGTTCTTCGCGATCAACCACCACAACGCCGGCCTGAACCACGTCTCGTTCGAGGTGCAGGACATGGACGACGTGTTCATGGGCCACCAGCACATGCGCAACACCGGCAAGTACGAGCACATGTGGGGCATCGGCCGCCACCTGCTCGGCAGCCAGGTGTACGACTACTGGGCCGACCCGTGGCGCCGCGTGCACGAGCACTGGGCCGACAGCGACCGGCTCAATCTCGCCAACGGCTCGAATTTGCTGTCAGCCGAGGAAGCGCTGGTTTCGCAGTGGGGCGACCCGCCGCCGCAGAAGTTCATCGAGCACGTTTCGCAATAAAGTGGGACTGTCATGCCCGCGAAAGCGGGCATCCAGCACACACTGCACCTTCAGCGATTACTGGATCGCCCGCTTTCGCGGGCGATGACCGTGGAGTGTGCGGCGCAAGGCTCGTTTTACTACCCCCACACCTGACGCGCCGTCTCCACCACCAGCTCCAGCTTGCGCTTCTGATCATCGGCGCTGATCAGGTTGCCGACCACGTCCGAGGCAAAGCCGCACTGCGGGCTGATCGCGATCTGATCGAGCGGGATGAACTTCGCCGCCTGGTCGATGCGGCGCTTGAGATCGTCGATCTTTTCCATCTCCGGCACCTTGGTGCTGACCAATCCGAGCACCGCGACCTTGCCCTTCGGCAGGAAGCGCAGCGGCTCGAAGCCGCCGGCGCGCGGGCTGTCGTATTCCAGCAGGAAACGGTCGTACGGCAACTCGATGAACAATTGCTCGGCGATCGCGTCGTAAGTGCCCTCGCGATGCCACATGCTGCGCTGGTTGCCGCGGCAGAGGTGGATGCCGAACGTCACGCCGGGAAAGCCTGAGATCAGCGCCTTATCGGCCTTGAGCGAGCGCGCGAAATTCTCCTTCGGGTCTTCGCCGCGCGAGCGCATCTGTGCCAGCGTCGGCTCATCGACATAGGCGGTGTAGCCCGGTGCGTCGATGTGGACGTAGCGGCAACCGGCGTCGGCCAGGCTCTTGACGATCTCGCGTTCGATCGCGACCACGTCCGCCATGAAAGCGTCCATGTCCTTGTAGACTGCCTTCGAATCTTCGTGCGCGAAGCGCTGGCTGATGCGGTCCGGCCCGATCAGCGCGACCTTCGCCGGCGCCTTCGCGACGCCGTGGACGAACTTGTACTCCTCGAGCGGCACGTTGCGGGCGAGCCGCAGCCGCGACGTCACCGGACGGCGGTGCGAGATCGCCGTGCCCTTCTCGTGCAGCGGGAGCTCCCAACGCCGCAGCGCGGAGGCGTTCTCGACCCGCTGCGTGTAGATCTGCATGGTGCTGGCGGCGGCGTCGTAGCCTTCGACCGCCGCGCCAAAGCTGTCCTGGAAATTCAGCCGGCGCATCTCGCCGTCGCTGACGACGTCGAGGCCGATGCTTTCCTGCAGCTTGATGGCGTCGCGGATCGCCTCGTCTTCGATGCGGCGAAGCTCTGCGGCGTCGATCTTGCCTTCCTCCAGGCGCGCCCGCGCCTCCTTCACGGCGGCGGGCCGCAACAGGCTGCCGACCACATCGGTGCGGATGGTTCGCAGATCGCTCATGGTTCCTCCCTTCGCGCTGTCCTGTCGCACTCATGCACAAATAATGTCTGCCACGAAACCCCGCCCTGCGGCTATGCTCCATGCACGCCTGGGTGGCAAGTGGGCACAGCGGAGGACTGCAATGGTGGGCCAATCGAAAATCATCGCCGCATTGATCGCGGCGCTGCCGCTGGCGGCGGCGGGCAAAGCGAGCGCGCAGAGCTATCCGAACAAGCCGGTTCGCGTGATGGTGGGCTTCGCGCCGGCGGGGCCGGCCGACATGATCGCCCGCATCGTCGGTGACAAGCTTTCGGAGTTCTGGGGCCAGCCGGTGCTGATCGAGAACGCTACCGGCGCCGCCGCCAACGTGGCCGGCGACCGCGCCGCCAAGGCCGCGCCCGACGGCTACACCCTGCTGATGGCCAGCAACGCGCAGATCGTCGTCAACCCGTTCCTCTACGAGAAGATGCCGTTCGATCCGGTCAAGGATCTGATCACGATCTCGCAATCGGTGTTCACACCCAACTTGCTTGTCGTGCCCAACGACGTGCCGGCGAAGACGGTCCAGGAGCTCGTCACCTATGCCCGCGCCAATCCTGGCAAGCTGACCTATGCCTCCGCCGGCACCGGCACCACGCAGCACCTCGCCGCCGAGCTGTTCAAGTCGATGGCCAAGCTCGACATCCAGCACGTGCCGTATCGCGGCGCAACGCCGGCCATCACCGACCTGCTCGGCGGCCGCGTCACCATGTTCTTCGGCAACATCGCGCCGCTCGTGCCATTGGTGCGCGAAGGCAAGCTGCGGGCGCTCGCCGTGACCTCGGCCAAGCGGTTCGGCGCGGTGCCCGAATTGCCGACCATGATCGAGGCCGGCTTTCCGGGCTTCGAGGCGGTTGCAGCGTTCGGCCTGATGGCGCCGACCGGCGTGTCGCAGGCGATCGTCAACAAGATCCACCAGGATCAGGTGAAGGCGCTGGCCCCCGCCGACTTGCGCAAGAAGCTCGCCGACGTCGGCATGGAGGTGATCGCGAGCTCGCCCGCGGAATTCGCCGCCGCGCTGGCGGCCGAGCGGCCGCAGTGGGAGAAGCTGATCAAGGAAGCCGGCATCAAGGCGGGGAACTAAATCCACGTCGGGGACGGCGAGACATGTTCCGTCCCCCTCTCCCATTGAGCGCGGTGGGCACGCTCAGGCAATGTCCGCTTTCGAGGGAATAGTGGACATCGCCAAACATGCCGCCACGTCGGCTTTCGACCCAAAGCAGACGTGCGTCTCGTATTACCGCCTTGGCCCGGACGTCGGCTTCGGGTTGAAAGCAAGCAGACAAATAGCTGCAAGCCCTAGCAGCCAAGCCAGAACAGCAACATTCAATTATTCAATCAGTACGGTACTCGCCTGACTACCAACGCCTATAGTAGCCGTAACGACGCGGCCCGTAATACGCTCGGTGGTACCCGCGATAAGGACGATAATAACCTCGGTAGTAGCCGCGATAATACGGTCGGTAAATTCGAGGCCGATAATAATATGGTGCGTAGCCGTGATACGCGGCCGGATAATAATATGCAGGCGCGTGATAGCCGGGTCCGTAGTAGCCGTACGCCCTGTTCGCAATGATCGCACTTCCGATTAGTCCCCCCAGCAACGCAGCACCGGCCCAACATCCATAACACCGCGCCTCTGCTTTCGTGGGCATTGCGACTGTTGCAGCTACAAAAGATGCAGCGGCGACAATTGTGAGCAACTTTTTGCGCATCGCATCCTCCTGGTGAATGAGTCAGTGGGGTGCCAGCTCAAGCATGTCGAAGCCAGCACTTAATCCTAACGCTCAAAGCTCGGACACCGCCACGTCATTTGACATATGAGAGCCGTCGCTTCGAGTTGAAGCAAAATCGAATGTGACAAACCGCGGAGTGTTCAGGTAATTCTGCATACCTGCAGGCCAGCGGCTCATCGCCTGGCATTGCTTAATCGCGCGCGCCAGCGGACCCTAATCGAACCGGTTTCTGCCCCCTATCACCGCGCCTATCTGATTCCATACAATGCCTTAATGCGAGGCGCAGAATCGCCCAACATCCAGTCATCGCGGCAGGTAGGTGCTGATAGCCCTGCAGCGTATTAGGAGGTCGATCCGTTATGGTTGTTCACGCGCTCGCAATCGTCTTGAGTTCGAATTTCGTTGTCGCTATCGCGAACGACGTTCCACGGTACGATGTAGAACCTGGATGCCTAGGGGCTGCTAAACAAATGGAGGGGAGGCTGGGTCCCGATACTTCCAATCTGTCGGTGCAGGAGAGAGCGGCAAGGTGCGTAAAGACCGAGGAAGATGCACGCACCAAACTGATCGCGGTATGGCCCGAAGTTGAGGGCGCAGACCGGTCTGCTTGAATTGGATCAACGTCGTCCGGAGGTCGGCCCAGCTATGTCGAATTGCTTGTCTGTCTTGGAATAAAGCGGGAAGTCAGGAAAATTCGTTCCAATCCCACCGCCACGACCCCACCTGTCAGATAGTATCGCTGTCACTTCTACGGCTCTCGCCGCGCGCCGGGACATAACAGCGGCTGTACGTCGGCCGCACCGGCAACGAAATATCAGGGGAATACCGACCATGAATACACCAAAGGCAGTAGTCGTCGCCCTTTTTATTTCCGTTCTGACTTCAAGTGCGTCCATCGCTCAGTCACCCGTGGTTGCGCAGTGGAAGGTCTACGTCCTCGAAAGCTGCAACAAGGAAGTTAACCGGCATTGCAAAAGTGTCATTGCCGGCGACGGCCGCCTGTTGGCTTGTCTTTATGCTCGCGAAAAGTCGCTGTCCGCCGGATGCAGAACGGCAGTCTCAGCGGCGCTCGAACGGCTCAACAGGTCCTACACCGCGCTTCATGAAGCTCAGCGAATTTGCGAGCCAGATGCAAAGCGGCTCTGCACAGGAATGGTGACCGGTGGGGGCAATGTAGTCGACTGTCTCGCCAAGGCGCGCGCCCGCGTGTCTCGCTCCTGCAACGCAGTGCTCGACGAGGCGCTGATGCGTCCCTGACGCGCACGTCTGCTTCTGACACTTAGCGGACATCGCGTTGAACATCCGCAATATCCGCTATTGACCCAAACCGAACAAGACAAGCGCCTGTGCCGGCGCCGCCGCCAACGACGCTAGTTCAACTCGAACCAGAGTTTCGCAACGATGGTGGCGCTGCACCAACGCGACATCAGGCCGTCGGGATTGGTAATGGGATTGACGCGCCCACCGGGCGCCGCATTGGGGTCGCCGGTAAACAGGTAGCAGTTCTCCTTCGACAGATTAGTGTCGTAGTAGCGCAGATCGATGTTGAGGAACTTGTGGCTGAAGGTGACGCCCGCCTGCCAATTCAGATAGGCGGGCAATTCGAAACCGCCAAGGATTAGCGATTGGCGGCCGAACCAGGAATACCCGGCCGCGGTCGTAAACGAGACCCCGACATCCTTCGGAAGCAACCGGGCCGGAACCTCGAAGCCAAATCCTGCGGCCGCGTACTGGCTCCACGCGCCGGTGTTGGACACGTTGGGCGAATAGGCGTAGCCGGCGGCGACACGGATCGATTCGCCGACCGGGGCGACGGCGCGGAACGCGGTCTCCCAATATTCGATGCCGTTGGTTGGGTTGGGTATTTCGCTCGGATAGGCGAAATAGGTGATCCCAAGATCAAGCTCGACCGGGCCAAGGCTCGGTCGCACGCCGCCGCTCACAGTGATTTCGGCGGATGGCTGGGTCGGCAACTTGACGCTGGCGACCGTGGCGCCGGCGTAGAGCCAGCGGTAGGTCGCTTCGATGCCGGCGCCGACCGCCGGCTTGCGATCGGACAGCGTGGTGCCGCGATAGATGTAGTCCGAGGCGATGCCGGCCTTGGCGCTGAATTGGATCGTCTCCCCCTCGCGATCCTTGGAGGGCGCGCGGGCGTCGGAGCCACCCAAGCTGCGGCCGCCCAGGTTGATCGACCGGGCGGGCGCTTCCGAGGTTGGCTGGAGGGTCTGGCCGCGTGCGGCGAAACCGGTCAGCCCTTCCACGCAAAGCGAGCCGGCGGCGGCAAGCGAGACTGCGATGCGCTTATTGGCAAGCCGTTTCATAGCCATGCTTCACTTTACTTGAGGTGGCAGCAGATAAAGCGTCATGGCGAAGACGAGGTACACGTTGATAATCAGCACACCGACGAACCATGCCGAGCGGCCGCTATTGACGATCAGCGACGCCGTCATCGTCGCGATCAGCATCATCGCGATCGCGCCGGGCCAGAATTGCAAGTTCATCGGCGCCGGCCCAATCACGTAGCTGAGCAGGACGAGCATCGGTGCAACGAAGAGCGCGATCTGCGATGCGCTCCCGAGCGCGATGCCGACGCTCAAGTCCAACCTGTTCTTGCGTGCGCCAGAGAAGGCCGAGACCATTTCCGCCGCACCGCCGACCAGCGCGACGATGATGAAGCCGACGAAGGCAGGCGTCATTCCGAATGCGGTCGCCGCGTGCTGCACGGATTCGACGAAGACATGGCTCACCATGGCCACCAGCACCGTCACGGCAGCCAGAGTCGCCAGTGCCAATCCCATCGGCCAGGGCGCTTCATCTCCCTCATGGTGAGCGCTGCCGAAAAACTCGCGGTGGGTCTTCAGCGAAAAAAGCATGCCCAGCGCGTAGCAGCCGATCAGCAGGATCGACAGCCAAAGGCTGAGCGTCTGGGTAAATCCCGTGGCCGCCGACTTGGCATCCACCTCGGTCAACATTGATGGGACTAGCAGCGCGATGGTCGCAACGAACAGCATGCCGGCCTGCATGCGCGCCGTGCTGGGATTGTACTCCTGCGTGTGGTGCTTGAGGCCGCCGAGCAGCAGCGATGCGCCCAGCATGAAAAGCGTATTGGTAACGATCACGCCCGCGATCGATGCTTTCACCAACGCGTATTGTCCGGCCTTCAACGCGGTGAGGGCGATGATCAACTCAGTCAGATTTCCCAGCGTCGCATTGAGCAGGCCGCCGATGGTGTCGCCTGTTTTCGTCGCCACGGCTTCCGTGGCACGGCTGAGTAGCGCCGCGAGCGGCACGATGGCGAGGATCGAGAGCACGAACAGCAGCTCGTGGGCTTGCGGTGCGATCGCCTGGGCAACGAACATCACCGGCACAGCGACAAGCAGCCAAAGCAGGCGGTTGCCACGAATTTCCTGGATCAACGGGTTCATAGGGGACCTCGCAACCTTTGTCAGCCACCAAGAGCGACGGCGACGGCGACCAGCGCGATGCCGATTGCGACCATCACCAGCCCGGTCGGCCATGGCCGCAGCCCCGTGCCGCGTGCGTAGGCGTAGCCGCAGAAGAATAGCATCGCGATCGCAATTGCATTGGAGATGCGCAGCGCCGTCTGAACCTCTCCGAACAGCAGGAACGGTATGACCGGCGGCAAGGTGGACAGAAAAACCAGAAGACACACGCCCAATGCGCCGAGCGCGTCGTCCTTGGTCAGTCCGGGATGTTGCGGCGGCTCGGAAAGCCGCAACAGCTCCTGCCGCATCGGCTCCAGATGCTCGTGCGGCAGTTTCGACAACGGTTCTGGCAGAGCGTCAGCTATCGCGCGGCGCGCTTCGTCGGGATGAGTCGCCTGCCGCACCGCTCGAAGCGTCAGCAGCTTGCGGCCCCGCTCGTCGATGCAGCCCAGCACGTACAATCCGGCGTCGATGATGCCCCACGCGAGATTGCACCCGAGCGCCCCCAGGATCATGGTTCGAACTTCGGGCCGGCCCGCGCTGATGACGCTCAGCGTGCTTGTGCTGGTCAGAACCATGATCAGCCCGAACAAAACTTCCGAAATCCTGTCGATGGGCTCGAGGACTGAATGAAATGGCTTCCATCCATTGTTGGCCGCCACGTTCGTGTCTCCGTCCCACCGCGATTAGGCACAAGGCCGAGGGTCAGCATTTGATTTTAATCAAATCCCCCGATTACAGTCCCCAGGTTCGAAATGGCGACAATTCGAACACCGCGCGCCCGGTTTCACAGGGCCGCAGACATTGCTCGCCCGCGCCGACGAGATGATTGAGTGAGTTCGGCGCGACGTCTGCTTCTGGCACTTTTCGGACATTGCGGCCTAGCCGCCTGATGTCCGCTATTGAAGGTAAAGCAGTCATGGCGGTGCTAGGTGACGATGTCGCCTAATGACCCAAAGCGGACGTCGGCAGCGGTCCAAACGGGCTGTTCCCGAGGTCACACCCAGTCCCATCCAACGTGCTAGTTTGTGCCGGGCAGTGCCTTGCGCTGAGACGCGGTCCGGCTCAGTCCGACAATTCAAATCCGCGTCGGCTCTAGCACCACCTTGCCGATGCCGCCGCGGCTTTCGACGATCTCGTGCGCGCGCACCGCTTCGGACAGCGGCAGCACGCAATCGATCAGCGCCTTGAACTTGCCCTCTGAGGCCATCTTCAGGCTTTCGGCGGCGCCGGTTTCGGTTTCGCCGGTACGGCCCATGACCGTGATCTGGTTGAGGTAGAGCTTGTTGACGTCGAACGGCACGATACCGCCGCCGTGGCCGCCCGCGGTGATCAGGCGGCCGCGCCGTGCCAGCGCCGCGAACGCCTTGGGGAATGTCGCGGGATCGCCGATGTTCTCGAACACCACGTTGACACCCTGGCCTTCGGTGATGCGCGCCGCCTCGACCGTCAAATCCTGCTTGCGATAGTTCACGCCGGCGTCGGCGCCGAGGTCGAGCCCGACCTTGACGCGCTCGTCGCTGCCGGCGGCGGCGATCACCTTGGCGCCGAGATACTTGGCGACCTGCACGCCGGCGCTGCCGAGCCCGCCGGCCGCGCCCATCACCAGCACCCATTCGCCCAGCTCGACCTTGGCGTGGTCCTGCAGCATGTGGAACGCCATCGGCGCGTGGCGCGTCACCACCGTGGCCACCGGAAAGTCGACGTTGTCCGGAACGATCGTGGTGTTCTCCGCGATGGCGCGGACATACTCCGCATAGCCGCCCCAGGCATGCACGCCGAGCAGCCGCAGCGCGTCCGCGCCGGAATTCCGGTTGCCGAGCCGCAACGCGACCGTGACGCGGTCGCCGATTTTGCGATGCGTCACGCCTTCGCCGAGCTTGACGATCACGCCGGACGGATCGACGCCTGGCACCAGCGGAAGCGTCACCGGCCGCGCGTAGGTTCCGGCGCGCACCTTGGTGTCGAGCGTGCGGTTCACCGACACGGCGTGGACCTTGATGAGCACTTCGCCCGGACCGGGCTCCGGGGTCGGCACCTCTTCCAGTTTCATCACGTTCGGCGGGCCGAACTCACGAATGACGATGGCTTTCACGATTTCCTCCCGGACGCCGCTGCGAGATAAGGCCGCAGGGTGCCTTGCGGGTCAAGCGGTTCCCTTTTTCGGTCGCGTCTGGAACTCGTAAAATTCAACCATACAGAATGGCGCAACCAGGGAGACGCACAATGAACGTCCGCGCGCGCATCCAGCATCTTGCCTTGACCGCTGCAATGCTGGCCTCCGCAGGCGCCCTTCCCGCCTCGGCGCAGGACTGGCCCAACCGCAACCTCACCATCGTGGTGCCGCTCGGCGCCGGCAGCGCGAGCGACATCATGGCGCGCGTCATGGCGGAGCAACTCACCAAGCAGCTCGGCCAGACCTTCGTGGTCGAAAACCGGCCCGGGGCGGGCGGCACGATCGGGGCCAACCAGGTCGCCAAGGCCGCGCCCGACGGCTACACGCTGCTGACCTACGGCGCGCTCGGCACCGCGAACGCGCTGTACTCCAAGCTGCCGTACGACACGCTCGCCGACTTCACGCCGGTCATTCCGTTCGGCATCCAGCCGCTGTCGATCGTGGCGGCGCCGTCCAAGGGCTTCAAGACGCTGGGCGACTTGATCGCCGCCGGCAAGGCCAAGCCCGGCTCGCTGAACTACACGTCGGCCGGCGTCGGCACCGCCTCGCACTTCGCCGCGGTTCGCTTCCTGGTCAGCGCCGGCATCGAGGCGCAGCACATCCCGTTCAAGGGCGCCTCCGAGGCGGTGACCGAGGTGATGACCGGGCGCGCCGACTTCAGCCCGCAGATTTTCACCACCACGCTGCCGCTGCTGAAGGACGGCAAGCTGGTCGCGCTCGCCGTCAGTGCGCCGAAGCGCACCTCGATCATGCCGGAGGTGCCGACCACGGTCGAAGCCGGCCTGAAGGCCGACTCGATCTACCCGTTCTACACCGGGTTCTTCGCTCCGGCGAAGACGCCGCGCGCGATCGTCGAGAAGCTGCATCAGGAAACGGTGAAGGCATTGCAGGCGCCGGCGGTGCAGGAGCGGCTCAAGACGCTCGGCGTCGAACCGATGCCGATGAATCTCCAGCAGTTCGACAAGTTCTTCCGGGATGACGTCGCCGAAGCAGCCGCGCTGGTGAAGTCGGCGAAGATCCCGACGCAGTAACTCAACCGGCGAGTTCCGCCGTCTGCCGGTGCGCGGCAAGCAGCGCCGGCAGCCGCGAGGGATCGCCGCGCGCCATGCCGCATTCGGTGCCGACGCCGTCGACGCGGACGTGACGGCGCGCTGCCGCAAGCCGCGCGGCGTTGCCCTTGGCGTCGTCGTGATGGATCGAGGCCGAGATAAAGCTCGGTGTCCTTGCCGAGCTTCAAGCCCTTCATCGGCGCGAAGTAAGCATCGTCGGTGCGGTCCTTCATCACCGGCATATGGAAGAACTGGATCGGCCGCTTCACGCCCGCCGCGATGGCGTTCGCCATCTCGACCATGATCCCTGAATCCTTGGGCAGCACCATGTGCTGGTCGGCCGGACTGCCGTAACAAAGGTGATAGCCGAGATCGATGCCCGCCGGCACACCGTTGCCGATCTTGGTCAGCACGTCGATCGTCTCGGTGCGGAAATCCACCGGACCCTTGTCGTAGTAATTTTCCCAGGCCAGCACCTCCTGGCAGACGTCCCACTGGATCGCGATGCGGTCGTTCGGCAGCGCCTTGGCGATCTTCGCCACCTCGCCGATGAAGTGCTGCGTGAGCGCGGGCAGCAGCTTCGGCCGATCGGCCGGCACCAGGTTGTTGTAGGTCGGCGCGATCGGGGTCGGAATGCAGACCTGGAACTTCACGCCGGCCGGGATCACGCCCTGCTGCTGCAGGCGCTCGAACACCGCCCAGGATTCGATCGCCATGTCGGCGTAGCCGGTGCGGAACGTGGCGGCGTCGACCGTGGCGCCGGGCTTGACGCGAAGCCGCGGAATTTCGCGCACCACCTTGCCGTCCCACTGCCTGAACTGGAACGGCGGCTCGCCATGCGCCGGCTCGATGGCGGGATTCTCGGCAAGCACGTCCTGCAGGAAGCGGATCCAGGTCTTGCGGATGCCGGTCTCGCCGTCCGGCAAACGCGTCAGGCGAGGCCCGACCGCCGCCGACAGATCGCGGAACACGGTCTCGCTGTCCGGCAGCGGAATGCTGCCGACGAAATGCACGACGGGCTGCTTGCTGCGGTCCATGCGACGGCTCGCTCTCTCCGGTTCATTTCGCTCGGCGGTACGGCAGATACTGCGGGTCCCACATCTTGGCGGCAATCGCCGCGTCGATGTCGAGGTCCGGGCGCGGCGACGCCAGCCCCTCCCTGATCGCCTGACGCGCGACGGCGCGCGCGACCGCGACCGCGATCTCCCGCAACGCGGTCACCGGCGGCAGCAAATTGGCGCGCGGATCGTTGCGCGCGGGCGACAGCTCCGCCAGCGCCTTGGCCGCCGCCATGAACATCGTGTCGGTGATGCGCCGCGCCTGCACCGCGATGGCGCCGAGCCCCACGCCGGGGAAGATGTAGGAGTTGTTGGTCTGGTCGACGGTGAAGTGCTTGCCGTCTCGAACCAACGGCGGGAACGGGCTGCCGGTGCCGATGATGGCGCGGCCTTCCGTCCAGGTGTCGAGGTCGGCCGGCGTCGCCTCGGCGCGCGAGGTCGGATTGGACAGCGGGAAGATCACCGGCCGTGCGTTGTGCGCCGCCATCGCGCGCACCGCGGTGTGCGAGAACGCGCCGGGCTGGCCGGATGCGCCGATCAGCGCGGTCGGCTTGGCGTTGTTCACCACGTCCAGCAGGCTGGCGCGGCCCGGATGCTCCAGTGTCCATGATTGCAGCAGGGCGGCGTCCTGCGCGAAGCGCGTCTGGAACTGCGCCATCGAATTCATGCTGCTGATGAGCAGCCCGTCCTGGTCGACCAGGAAGAACCGCTGCGCTGCCGCGCGCGCGTCCAGACCGGCCTCCACCATAGCCTCAAGCAGCAGCCCCGCGATGCCGCAGCCGGCCGAGCCGGCGCCGAAGATCGCGATGCGCTGCTCGGTCAGCGGCACGCCGGTCACCTTGATGGCGGCGAGCAACGCGCCGGTCGCGACCGCTGCAGTGCCCTGGATGTCGTCGTTGAAGGTGCAGAGCCGGTCGCGATAGCGGTCGAGCAGCCGCGTCGCGTTGTGCTTGGCGAAGTCCTCCCATTGCAGCAGCACGTGCGGCCAGCGCTCTGCGATGGCGCTCACCACCTCCTCGACGAAGTCGTCGTAATCCTGACCCTGCACGCGGGCGTGATGCCA
The DNA here is from genome assembly GCA_963711955.1 of uncultured Alphaproteobacteria bacterium. Classification (GTDB taxonomy): domain Bacteria; phylum Pseudomonadota; class Alphaproteobacteria; order Rhizobiales; family Xanthobacteraceae; genus Z2-YC6860. The sequence continues at coordinate 114,855 of CAVQGC010000005.1, forward strand.
GCCGATGTAGAGCGGATCGGCCAGGCGGTCCTGGTTGTCGGTGCCGACGTCGAGGATGATCGGCAGCGCGGTGTCGGGCGCAATGCCGCCGCAGGCGGTGTAGAGCGCGAGCTTGCCGATCGGGATGCCCATGCCGCCGGCGCCCTGGTCGCCGAGCCCCAGGATGCGCTCGCCGTCGGTGACGACGATCACCTCGGTGCGGTCGAACTGCGGATTGGCCAGGATGTCCCGCACGCGGGCGCGATGCGGCAGGCTGAGGAACACGCCGCGCGGCTTGCGGAACAGCCGGCTGAAGTGCTGGCAGCCGGCGCCGACCGTCGGGGTGTAGACGATCGGCAGCAGCTCCTCGATGTGCTGCACCAGCAGGGCGTGGAACAGCGTCTCGTTGGTGTCCTGCAGGTCACGCAGGAAGGCGTAGCGTTCCAGATCGGTGGCAAAGCCGCGCAGCGCCGCGAGGCGGCGGCTGACCTGCTGGTCCAGCGTGGCGACGGTCGGGGGCAGCAGGCCGTGCAGCTCGAATTCGGTGCGCTCGTCATCGGTGAATGCGGTGCCCTTGTTGAGCAGATGATCGTTCAACAGCGCATACCCCGCGAGCGGCGTCACCACCGTCGAAGACTGCTTCGTGCGCTGCGACGGACCCGACATACCCTCATCCCGGCTTCTTCTTGCGCCGAACGGCTTGATGGATCGAGTTTGGCGAACTGCGGTCCCTTTGTCACGGTGTACGCCATGGACATCCGTTTGTTGCCATGCTGGAATTTCAGCACGGTCCCGTTGCCAGTCCGGCCAAGGAATTCCGCAATGCGCGCACCGCTGTCTATCTTGCTGCTGGCCGGCGCCCTCACTGCGGCGCACGCGCAAGCCGACTACCCCTCCCGGCCGGTGCGCATCGTCGTGCCGTCCGAGCCTGGCGGCGGCACCGACATCAGTGCGCGCATCCTGGCCGAGAAGCTGTCGCAGTCCATGGGTCAGCAGTTCGTGGTCGAGAACCGGCCCGGCGCCGGGCAGATGATCGGCACGGAGCAGGTGGCGCGCTCGCCGAACGATGGCTACACGCTGCTGGTCGCGGCCGCCGCGATCACCATCCTGCCCGCCACCAATCCCAACGTGAAGTTCGACATCCTGCGCGACTTCGCGCCGATCAGCCAGCTCGTCTCGTCACCGAGCATGCTGGTGACGCCCGCCAAGCTGCCGTTCGGCACGCTGAAGGATTTCATCGCGGGCGTGAAAGCGAAGCCTGGTGAATTCGACTTCGGTTCGGCCGGCGTCGGCACCCAGCCGCACATGGCGATGGAGCTGTTCCGCGCCATGGCCGGACTCGACATGCAGCACATTCCCTACAAGGGGATCGCCCCGGCGCTGAACGGCGTGATCGCCGGTCAGGTGACGGCCATCATGATCAACCCGCTGTCGGCAAAGTCGCAGATCGACGCCGGCAACGTGCGCGGCCTCGGCATCTCCAGCACGACGCGCTCCGCCATCATGCCGGACATTCCCGCGATCGCCGAGCAGGTGCCCGGCTACGAGGCAATTCAGTGGTACGGGCTTTTCGCGCCGGCAGGCACGCCGGCGCCGATCGTTGCCAGGCTGCACAAGGAGATCGCCGCCGCGCTGAAGACGCCGGAGATGCAGAAGCGCATGGCGGCCGACGGCGCGGAGGCGGTCGGCAACTCGCCAGCCGAGTTCAGCGCGCAGATCAAGTCCGAGCTGGAAAACTGGGCGAAGGTCGCGCAGACGGCAAAAATCGCGAAATGAGATCGCGCAACAGGGAGAGTTCGATGCTCAAGGCTGCATGGGCGGGCGCTGCTGCCGTCTACCTGATCGCCAGCGCCGCGCAAGCACAGTCGCCTCAGGCGCAGTCCTCGTGGCCCAACAAGCCGGTGAAGATCCTGGTGCCGACCGCGGCGGGCGGCAGCGCCGACAACACGGCGCGCATGTTCGCGGCGCACCTCAGCAAGGTGCTCGGCCAGCAGTTCTATGTCGAGAACCGCGGCGGCGCAGGCAACACGCTCGGCATCGAGTCGGTGGCGCGCTCGCCGGCCGACGGCTACACCCTGCTGCTCGGCGCCGGCACGATCACCATCAACCATATCGTCTACAAGAAGCTGCCGTATGACGTGCTGCGCGACCTGACGCCGGTGACGCAGATGACGTCGGTGGCGAACGTGCTGGTGGTGCATCCCTCGCAGCCGATGAAGACGCTGGCCGACTACATCGCCGCCGCCAAGGCTGCGCCCGGCAAGATCAACTACGCGTCCGCGGGCGTCGGTAGTAATCTTCATCTGGCGATGGAGCTGCTCAAGTACCGCACCGGCATCGAAGTGACGCACGTTCCCTACAAGGGCGTCGGCCCGGCACTTCAGGACACGCTCGCCGGCCACGTGATGTCGATGGTGTCCAACGTGGCGTCTGCCAAAGCGCACGTCGAGGCCGGCAAGCTGCGCGCGCTCGCGGTGACCTCGCTGCAACGCGCGCCTGCCCTGCCGGACGTGCCGTCGATGTCGGAGGCCGGCATCAAGGACTACGAGGTGCTGAACTGGTTCGGGCTGTTTGCGCCGGCCGGCACGCCGAAGGAGATCGTCGACCGCCTGCAAGCCGAAGCGGCTGTGATGTACGCGGACCCGAAGACCCGGGCTCTGCTCACCGGCGAGGGCGCCGACCCGGTCGCCAGCACGCCTGAGGCCTTCGCGGCGTTCGTGAAGGCCGAGATCGGGAAATGGACCGAGGTGGGCAAGGCGGCGAACATCCAGCCGACCGAGTAGGCCGCGGACGTATAAGTGCTCAGGCCATGTCCGCTTTCGGGGGAAGAGCGGACATCCCAATCAAGAGTGCTATGTCTGCTATTGACCCAAAGCGGACATGGAGCGGCTTGGCCGCGGCTCGTTTGCAGGAGCCACAAGGCGCGCGCAATTCGATCGCCAGCGCAGATTAGTTGGACCTGCTTGAACGCCCTCCCAATCCCTGGGAGTCGCGCACGGGCCAGCGCCAACTCTTCTGGATATTGGAAGAACCGCGTGACTTCGCGGTCGAGCAAGCCCAGTTGCTGCTGCAGCGCCGGCTGGCGATGGCTTGGCAGGGTTTGAATCAGGTTTTCAATCATCGCCCGCAAGCGCCGCACGATCTGCAAATTATTGCTTCCGCACCGAAGTGCGCGAACACCCATTGCGCTGGAATTTGCGCGGGTGGAAACTATCGGCGTCGATTGGGAACTATGGAGGGTGGGCACGACTGCTTTTGGCACCAAGGCGGACATGCCAACGAACGCAGCGCGGTCAAGGGCTATGACGACGAAGCCGATCAGGAGCAGGCATGTTCAAGGCGTTCTTATAGTCGCAATTCTTTTCGCTGGGATGTGGGTTCTCGTTATGTCACTGGCAGGAAAATAGGCCACGCCAGTTGGCGGCCTAGTCGTCATCTCGAACCGCAGGCGCGGTGTCTCTGCTTGTGGCACTTAGCGGACAATGGAGACTGGCCGCCCGATGTCCGCTTTCGAAGGTAAAGCAGTCATCGCAATTCAGTGTCAACCCAAAGCGGACATTGGCCCGCCGCGCTTCCGACGTGGCAACCGCCAGTCGCGTTGCGGCTTCGATCGGGGCATTGATACTCGGATTGGTCGTCGTCCGCAGCGCGAACTAGCCAAAATTCAATTCGTAGGCCGAGGGGCCGTCTCCAGGAGACGGCGCGCGATGTGCTCCGTAATGCCGCGCGCAATCTCACGCTCGCCCATGATGATGAGGTCCGCTCCGTATTTCCTCAGATGCTGGACCTCATCGTCGGAATGCGCCCGGGCGATGATTTCAAGTTTTGGGTTTGCCGCCCGCGCCTGCTCGATGAGATTACCGTTCTCGAAAGGGTTGGGAATTGCGCTGATGAACCATCTCGCTTCGGAAAGATTGGCGGCTTTCAGGATTCCGGGCTGGGCCGCATTGCCGGCGATTGCCTCGATACCCCGCGTGCGAAGCTTGTCTACGACTTCGCCGCGCTCCTCAATGACGAGCAACGGCTGACCCTGAGTCATCATGGCTTCCGTCACCAGACTGCCGACACGGCCGCAGCCGACAATGACTGCATGATTGCGGAGCGACGTGACTGGCAGTTCCTCGTCCGTAATCGAGTTGGATGACGGTCGCCGGCCGCGTCCTGCGGGCGCTCTCGCCCAGCCATGGCCTTGCCTTATCGAGAGCGAAAAACAGGATCGGGTTCGCGAGGATCGAGAGGATCGCGCCTGCAAGGATCAGGTCTCGGCCGCTTTCGGGCAGCAGTTGTAGTCCGACGCCCAGGCCCGCAAGGATGAAGGAGAACTCGCCGATCTGCGACAGGGCGGCGGCCCCGGTCAATGCGGTGAACAGCGGTTGGCGCAAGGCAAGGACGATCAGGAATGCGGCAAGCGCATTGCCGCATACGATGATCAGGAAGGTTGCGGCGACGGGTCCGGGTTCCCGCATGATGATACTGGGATCGAACAGCATGCCAACGGACACGAAAAACAGTACCGCGAACGCGTCCCGCAGCGGCAACGTTTCCTGCGCGGCCTGCTGGCTGAGGGTGGACTCGGCGAGAACCATGCCGGCGAAGAAAGCGCCCAGCGCGAACGATACGCCGAACAATTCGGCCGAGCCGAACGCGACACCAAGCGCCAAGACAAGCACCGAAAGGCGGAACAGCTCACGCGAACCCGAATGCGCGACGTAGTGCAATATCAATGGAATTACCCGCTGCCCGACGACCAACATCAGCAACAGGTATGCCGTGAGCTTGGCGACGGTCAGGCCGAGCACACCCCAGAAAGAGTGCGGGTCCAGAAAACCGCTGAACCAACCGATATCGAGCTGCTGCGGGGACTGGCCGCCCAGCATCGGTTGCGAGCGCCGGAAGCAGAACGAGAACAAGCACCATCGCCAGATCTTCGACGATCAGCCAGCCTACGATGATGCGCCCCCGGTCGGTGTCGATGAGGCGGCGCTCCTGCATCGCGCGCAGGACGACGACCGTGCTGGCGACGGACAGGGCCAGGCCGAATACGACGCCTGCACCTGAGGACCAACCCATTAGTTTGGCGAGGCCAAATCCGAGTGCGGATACAAGGACCATCTGGCCGATCGCGCCGGGGACGGCCACGGCTTTCACGGACAACAGATCATGCAGCGAGAAGTGCAGTCCGACTCCGAACATCAGGAGGATGACACCGACTTCCGCGAGCTGGAGCGCCAGAGCTCTGATCAGCGACGTATCCGGGGGTAAAGGGTCCGATAATTACGCCTGCGAGAATGTATCCGATGAGGAGTGGGATTTTCAGACGGTGCGCGACAGCGCCGAAAACGAACGCCAAACCGAGGCCGACTACGATTGTTGCGATAAGTGTCTGGTGGACCATTTCCCGCCTTGTTGAGATTTCTTCGGATTCGAGGCTAATGCGTCTGCGTTTTACCAGACATCCGAAAATCCAACAGTGCGGTTCTCCGCCGCCGAAGAACACTATGATCGGCCCGTCAGAGCGCGATGGCGGCCTCAGTGGTTGACGCTGCTGGATGTCCGCTATTGGCACTTAGCGGACATCGCAACCCCGCCACCGGGTGTCCGCTTCCGGGGGGAAAGCAGACATCGCATTCGTTACCTAGATGTCCGCTAATGACCCAAACCGGACATTCGAATTTCGCCTACTCTTCTCTTCACTCTGGCTTCACGCCGGCGTCTGTCAAAATCTTCGTCCACTTGGCCATCTCGGACTGGATGTAGGCGCGCAGACCCGCGGGGGTTCGCGTCTCGGCGGACGCCACGTCGCCGCCGAGCTCTTCGAAGCGCTTGCGGATTGCGGGATCATCGAGCGAGGCGACCAACGCTTGGTTCATGCGCGTGACGATCGGTTCGGGTGTTCCCTTGGGGAACAGGAGCGCATTCCATATCGGGGCCTGATAGCCCGGCAGACCGGCCTCGGCGCTGGTCGGCAGATCCGGCAGGAGCGGCGAGCGCTTGTCATGTGCGACCACGTAACCTTTCACGGTCCCCGCGCGGAGCTGCGGCAGCACCGTCGAGATCTGGTCGCACATATAGTCGACGTGCCCAGCGATGATGTCATTCATGGCCGGCGCCGCGCCGCGATAGGCGACACCGATCGTCTTGATGTCTGCGGCGCTGTTGAAATAAACGCAGGTCGTATGCGAGACCGAGCCGATCCCTGCATGCGCATTGGTCGCGGTCGGGGTTGCGCGCAAATGATTGATCAACTCCTGCAGCGTGTTCGCCGCCGTCGTCTTCTTGGCGATCACGATGACCGGATTGGTGTTGATCAGGCCGATCGGCGCGAAATCGTTGAGCGGGTGGTAGCGCAGGTTGGCATAGAGCGGCACGGCCGCCGCATGGGTCCCCGTGTGCGCGAGCACCATCGTATGGCCGTCGGGAGGCGCTGCGGCGACGCGCGCCGTTCCGGTCGTGCCGCCGGCGCCGGAGACGTTCTCGACCAGCACCGTCTGGCCGAGATACCTGGAGATCGGCTCGGCGATAATGCGCGCCACCACGTCGGAGCCGCCACCCGGCGGGAATGGGACCACGATCGTGACCGGGCGGCTTGGATAGGTCTGGGCGGTAGCGGCATGAAGAGAAGCGCTCAGGCCTAGACCCACCCCGACCAGGACTTTGACAAACCGCATGGACGCTTCCTCCTTGATTCATCCCGGTCAATTCCCGGATGAACTCTGGAACGGCGTTGACGATCGATAGGATAATCGGCCGGCCGGCTTGTGGATAGCTGAATATTATTTGGGGTGCTGCGCTTCAGGCTGATGGTTGAAACGAGGTCCGCGTTGGCGGCCTCAAGCATCAGAAGGAGAAGCTCAGCATGGACCATTTTTCTGGACTAGACAAAACAAACTGAGAGTCACGATGTCGCCTCCTGGCACTTAGCGGACATTGCAGCTCAGCTGCCTAATGTCCGCTTTTGGGGGTCAAGCGGACATCCCAATCCAAGGAGGTAATGTCTGCTAATGACCCAAAGCGGACATCATTGTTGTTTCCCCGCAGTTGATTACGCGGCGCGCCGTCACTCTGGTGGGCTTCGGGGGACGCTGCCGCTGCCCCTGAAGCGGGCGTCCGCGAGCGGGATCGGAAGCAAGATGCCGACGAGCCGGCGACGACGAAACCGGCGCCAGACCGCGACTAAACCGGTTGGTGTGGACCATCCAAATCACCAAATTCGATCCTATTTGTTGGCTCGGCGAGTGCTTGTTGAAGCGTTTGATACAACGGCGCCGCCGCTAAATTGAAATTCGGAATAAGACGCCGGCCTTCTTTTGTAATCAGGTTAGCGGCCACCAATTTTTTTACCCGGTAATCAACGGCGCTCTTAGTTTTGTAGCGCCAAATTTTTAATAACTCCCGATAAGTGGGCATTCGCTGATGGCGCTTGAGGTAAACGTACAGGGCTTCGGCGTAGTCTGTGTTCTGCTCCAAGACGGCCATGCGTGGTTCCCAATGCAGGCGCGCTATTGAGGTTCTAACCCAATTTCTCGAACCGCGCCCTGCCAGAGATCGTACTGATCTTTTATGAACTTCCCCGTCTCCTCGACAGATCCTGCCCCGTCGGTGTAGACGCCCAAATCAAGGAGCCGGGCCTTGACGTCAGGTCGCGTAAGAACTTTGTGCATCTCCTGATTGACCCGTGTGACAATCGCCTGAGGTGTGCCAGCGGGCGCGACGAGCACAAACCACCCAACGAGCTCGACACCTGGGACGGTGTCGGCAATGGGCGGAATGTTAGAAAAGTTAGGCATGGACTTGAGAGAACTGATCGCGAGAGGCTTTAACTGGCCCGACGCGATGAAAGGCGCGGCCGGCGCAATCGCGAGGCTAATCAATTGGACTCGGCCGGCCAGCACGTCTTGAACGCCCGCATTGACACTGGCATACGGCACTTCGAGGAACTGGGTCCCTGCCTTTTTGTTGAGCCAGCCGGCAAGGATCCCGGTGAACTGCCGCGGGCCTTCGGTCGCAATGCTCATCTTGCCGGGCTGAGCCTTATCCGCGGCGATCACCTCCTTCAGCGACTCGCCAGCCACGCCCGGATGCGCCATCAGAAAGAACGGGCCCTTTGCAATCATGGAGACGGGAGTGAAGTCTCGGAGTGGATCGTAGGCTAGCGACTTGAACGTGTGCGGATTGGTGACTAGCGCGGCGGCCGTGGCAAAGAAAAAGGTATACCCATCCGCAGGTGAGCGCGCGGCAGCTTGCGCGCCAATTACGTTTTGTCCCCCTGGACGGTTTTCTATGATGAACTGTTGGCCCAGTCCGTTCGACATTTGATCGGCGAGGTATCGGCAAATGATGTCAGGGCCTGCACCGGCTGCTTGCGAAACAATGATCTTGATTGGCCGATTAGGCCAATCGCCTTGAGCGCTTGCCGCAGCTGACATTGTCAAAAGGCAGACTGCTGCAATCCAAAAGCGTCGCATGACAACCTCCTTAATCATATCCGAGCCAGAACTAATGGGCGGGGGCCACTGTCGTTGCGACGTGCACGTCGAGAATTTTCTCGATAACCCGTCGGGTTCTGGCGCGGGCAAAGCCACATTCGGTAGCGATGCCGAAATCCTTCACATATCTCCGCGCCACTTCGATCCGGCGGAGTGTGCCATCGGCGCCGTCCGAAGCGTGAACCAAGCCGAGATAAAGCTCCGTGCCACGTGGGAGTTGAGGTTGCGTCAGCGGCTGATAGAAGGCGTCGTCGTCTCGCGTCACCGGAACGGGAATATGGAAGTACGCTATTGGACGATTTACTGCGGCGGCGAACGCACTCATGACTTCGACCATCTTTGTAGAATCTACTGGCTCCACAAAGTGACGCGCGCCAAAGTCGCCGTAGCACAGGTGAAAGCCCAGTTCGACCGCGTCAGGGATTGGTGCGCAAATCCGCGCGATCCGATCAACGATCTCTTTGGGTGAGGCGCTCACTAGCGGAAACATGTCCTGTGGCTGCCCGTCCCAGATCACCATTTCATGACAGAAGTCCCACTGGATGCAGAGGTCATGATTGCGGAATTGCGCGGCAGATTTCCTGGACTTCACGAAGAAAGGCCGCCTCGTAAGCAGCCTCTATGGGTTCTATGTCCCGCGCGGTGCAGAACGCGTAGATCACGCCCATAGGCGTGGGTAGGCACACCTGGAAGCGCGCGGTCTTCACCACATCGCCCCTTTCCCGCGCCTCACAAAAGTCCTGATAGGAGGTCCTGGCCTCTCTCGCATACCCCAACTCGCCGAAGCGGACTTCCGAGGGGTTCACACCTTCTGCAAGACAGAGGAGAGGAAAGCCGTTGGTCTTTCGGACCGCGCCGCTGGGATCTGGCCGCAGAAACGGGCTCGATCGTAGCAGCGGATATTGGAAACTGACCCATAGCCGGCGTGGGCCCGGTTCTCCGTCGGGTACGCGCTTGAGCCGATTGCCAAAGGCGGTGCCTACCGTACGAAATACCTCCTGGGCGGTGTCGAGGCCGATACTCCCGACGAGGTGAATCTTATCTGGCAAAGCTGTCACGCGAATTCCTCCCACTCCCTTGAATTCGCACGATTGACGGCCGGCCAGCCATTGATGTCAAATATCCAAACCGGCATCTGCCATAGAATCTGCGAATGGAACCCGACTACAGGCAATTGTTGTATTTGCTGGCGATTGCCGAATGCGGCAGCTTCAGCCGGGCCGCGGTTAACCTGCGGATGTCGCAACCCGCGCTCTCCAACAGCGTCGCCTCGCTGGAACAGCGCCTGAACGCCAAATTGCTGAACCGAGGACGCTCCGGTGCGGCTCTCACCGACGCGGGTCACGTACTGGTCCGACATGCCCGAATACTGCAGACGCAAATGCGACGTGCAATGGAAGAGATGGACTTGTTGGGGCAAGCGTGCTCTGGACCACTGGTCGTGGGCGTAACGCCGGTTGCGGCTGCGAGCCTCGTCCCTCGAGCGCTCGCGCGTATCAAGCGTGACATGCCCTCGCTCGCCATCCGAGTCCATGAGACCGTGTTCAAGGAAGGCATGGACAGCCTCCTCAACGGCTCTCTCGATCTAATGGTCGGGCCGATCGGTGTCTATCCTCCGGTGGACGGTATCGAAGAACAGCGGCTTGCCGTCGACCCGTTCACCATCGTTGTACGGAAGGGGCACGTTCTGGCCAAACGCCGTTCGGTTTCGCTGCGCCAAATGACTGACGTCGAATGGGTGTTGCCGAGCGACGAGAGCGCCTTTCACAAACAGCTCGAAGCGCTGTTTGTCCTCGCGGGCCTTGGTTGGCCGAAAAACGCGATCAAGACGAATTCGATGATGGCAATGAAGTCGATCGCGATGTACAGCGACTGCGTGGCCCTGATGCCGAAGCAACTCGTTGAGCTAGAGCGTAAAGCGGGAATGATCTGTACGATCCGTCTGCTGGAAGGCGATATTTCCCGCGCGCTGGGGATCAGCTGGGCGAAAGACCGCACACAGAGCGCTCCAGCGGAAGCCTTCGTCCGAATTTTGCGTGACTGTGCACGGGCGGGAAGCTCGGACACGCCGCTCATTGCAGGCGCTGCCTAGTTGTCGCCGCGCGAGAGCGACGAGCACTTCGGAGTTCGTCCCGATGCGGCTCTCCACGAGCGAAAAACGGCGCTATCGACGGCCCTCGATGGCTTCGACAACCTTGTTCCAACGAGCCATCTCGGTTCCAATAAATCGACGAAAATCGTCCGGCGCGACATTCGTTTTGGGCTGAACAGCCAGCTTCGCAAGCTGATCCTGCACTTCCGGCGTCGAGACAGTTTTCTGAATGGCATCGTGCAATTTCGCGACGACCGGCTGCGGCGTCCCCGCAGGAACAGCAAATCCGAACCAAAGCGTGCTCTCAAATTGTGGATAGCCCGCTTCCGCAACGGTGGGAACGTCCGGCAGTCCGGGATCCCGCGCGGAGCCCATCAACGCAATCGCCTTCAGGGCCCCAGATTTGATTTGCGAAATCACCGAAGAGGTGGTCGCGGCAACCAGTTGGATATGGCCGCCGACGATGTCTTTCATGAGCTGGCCCGACCCACCGGGATACGGGATCTCGTTCATACTGATTTTCTGGTCAACCCGGATCATGTGAATATCCAGGCTCCGCGTTCCTTGGGCGCCGTAGGCGATTTTGTCAGGATTCAATCGAGCGTACTCGATCAGCTCTTTGAGCGAATTCACCGGCAAGCTGGGATGGACGACTAATGCCAGTGGTGTTTCGCCGATGAGTGAGATCGGCAAGAAATCCTTGTCTGAAAATCTCAAGTCCTTGAACTCAAGATAATTTCTGACGAAGTTCAGCGAATTGCCGAGCACGATCGTGTAACCATCAGGCGGTGATTTGGCGACGGCCTCCATTCCCACATTTCCGCCTGCGCCGGGGCGGTTGAGGATAATCAGCGGTTGACCAAGCAAGCGCGACATCGAAGGTTCGAGCATCCGGGCCAGGACATCGGACGAGCCACCGGGCGCAAACGGCACGACGAGATTGATCGGGCGTGCTGGATAGTTTGTCTGTTGTGCCTGCGCGCCAACACCGCCACTTGTAAGCAACAGAAGCGCCGCGGCTAAGGCCCTGTACATTTGTTTCCTCCCATTGGTTGCGGCCGACAGGTTGGCAGGCAGCGAGCTAGGCTTCTGGCTCGCGCGAAACGTCGACATGCACCTTCAGCAACGCGCGTACGACCTCAGGAGTCCTTGCCCGCGCCATGCCGCACTCGCTGGCAATACCGAAATCGCGAACATGGCGCCTCGCAACGTCGATCCGCGTACGGGTTCCGACTGCACCGTCCGACGCGTGGACCAGTCCGAGGAAAAGTTGCGTGTTCGGCTTTAAGCGCAGGCTACCAAGGGGGCGAAAGTAATCGTCGTCCGAACGTGCGGCCGGAACCGGCATGTGGATGTAGGCAATCTCGTGGGGAATGCGTTTCGCCAGCTCGTTCGCCATCTCAACGAGCTTCTGAGTGTCCCGAGGTTCAATGAAATGTTTCGCACCGAAATCGCCGTAACAAAGATGGAAGCCCAGCTCGACGCCCTCTGGCACGGAGGCGCAGAGCTTGCCAATTCGTTCTAGAACCTCCGGCATGGATGCGTGGATTGTTGGAAAATCGTCCTGAGGTTGGCCGTCCCAGATGACCATTTCCTGACAGAGGTCTATCTGGACACACAGGTCGCGGTGCGGAATGCCGCGACAAGCCATCGCGATCTCCCGGACCATAGCTTTTTCATAAGCGTCAAGGATGGCGAGCAGATCGCGTGTGGTGCAAAAAGAGTAGACGACCGCGATCGGGGTGGGAAAGCACACCTGGAATTTGGCGTCCTTGGGCACCTCTCCTAGACGACGCGCTTCCAAGAAATCGAGATACGAGGCACGCGCTTCGCGCGCGTAACCGAGCTCGCTAAAATGCACTTCTGCAGGAGCGACATTTTCGGCGAGACACAGTTGCGGAAGACGTGAATTCTTACGCACTGCCCCGCTGGGATCCGGACGCAAATACGGGTTCGCACGCAGAAGCGGATATTGCCACGCGGCCCATAAACGCCTTCCGCCCGGTTCGCCGTCAGGAACGCGGCTCAATCTCTTGCCGAGCATGCCGCCAACGACCCGGAATACCTCTTCGACGGTGTCAAACCCTATGCTGCCGACCAAGTGTACCTTGTCGGGCAGATCAACCTTTGCACCCTGATAGGTATCCGGCGTACCCGCCATTACTCACTCCCGACGCGAATGCTTGTTTGGTTCGATTGACGGCTTGGCACCTATCGAAGTCAAATATCTAAAACGACCAACGCCATAGGATTTGCGAATACATAAGAGTGCGCTGCCGCTCCGCAAACCCTTGTCGCGATGTGAAGCGGCCATACACTCGGCCCAAGACACCGGAGGGACGCGATGAGAAAATTTGCTGGAGTCTTTGTCGGCTGTGCTTTGCTCGCTTTTGCCGGGCGACGCATTTGCACAAAGCTGGCCGAGCCGGCCCACGCGCTCAATCGCGTTAGTAAGAGAACGCGGGACGCTGGACGCGTGTTAAAGTTTCGCTCCCGCCCGGGCTTCAAACTAGCCTTCTAACCATGCGCCGCACGTCCGCTTTTGGCACTTAGCGGACATTTCAGCCCAGGCGTCTGATGTCCGCTTTCGGGGGTAAAGCGGACATGCCCCATAGAGCCGCCATGTCCGCTTCTGACCCAAAGCGGACATGGGCACTTGATAAACTGTATTTACGGAAATTAGAATTGGCGGTTGGCAGGCAGCCGCTTGCCCAGGGGGGACGGGTGATGAAATCTGCAATTATTACTTTCTCTTTTGTTGGCTGCTTGATCGCGAGCAGCGCCACGGCCCAATCGACAGACGACGTCAAATGGGTCAATCAATGTGTGCGTGACAGCGCAAGCTATGCTGTCTCGCAGCAAGTGAAGATCATGTATTGCACCTGCATGGTCAGCAAGATGAGCGACAACGAAACCCGGTCCGTCACCCAATGGGAGAGAGCCAACCCAGCGGCGCGCGATGACTGCGCCAGACGCGCCGGGTGGAATTAGCTCTCCGCTTACGCTCCAACCCATCCGATTGATATTGTCGCGACGGACGCAATGCGTCTGCGATGACAGGCATTTCATGGAGGCTGCAATGAAATCTGCAATGATGTTCGCTGCTCTGTTGGCGCTTGTCTCGGCATCGCCGTGCTTCGCGCAGGGCAATATGGGCGCGCCGACCGCCACTCCTGCTCCGGCGGCCGCCAGTGTTCCGGCCACCAATGCCAGCTTGCTCGGGAACTACGTTGTCACGGGCACCGAAACAAGCGGCAAGCCCTATAGTGGCTCCGGGCCGCTGGCGATCACCATGGACAAGAACGGCGCCCTCGAACTGAAATGGGACGGCGGCAGGTATGTCGGTATCGGCCAGGTGGTCGGAGATAAGCTCTTTGTTGGGTCCTCCGCCGAAGGCAGAACCATAATCGGCATCATGGACATCAAGCCGGACGGCTCACTTGAAGGAAAATATTGGCGTCGCACCGATCCCGGCATCGGGGGCACGGAAGTCTGGAAGAAAAAGTAGTACTCGGCGGATCCTTGGGATGCCGTCTTAGCGTGGTGATGTCGGCTATTGGCACTTAGCGGACGTCGCACGCGCTCAGGCTGACGTCCGCTATCAGGGGTACAGCAGACATCGCAAATTCCGCAACAAGCCAGGCAGCGCCTGTTTCAACCATTCAGCCGAGGCGCCGCCAGACCCGCGATGCAGGGCCTCGGCCTCGGTCTCTACATTGTTTCGGAGATCGCCCGTGCCCACAGCGGCACCGTGAACTTCGATTCGTCGGCCGAAGAAACCCGGTTCACGTTCAGCATGCCGCTCGATACCTAGCCCGTGCTCGAAAGCTTGGTTTGCTCGTACAGCTTCATCAGCGCGTTGAGCGTGGCATTCACAGGTGTCGCGATGCCCAGCGCCTGGCCCGCGCGGACCACATAGCCGTTGAGATGATCGGCCTCGGTCGGCTTGTTCCTGGCGATGTCCTGCGCCGTCGACGACATGGTGGTCGGCATCGCGTCGGCGAGGGCAATCGCGGTGTCGCCGATATCGCCGGGCAGCCGGATGCCCTTGGCGCGCGCAACCTGTGCGACTTCGTCCACCACGGCGCGCATGACGTCCCGAACCTCCGGCAGCGCGACCATCTTCCCGTACGGCGCGCCGCTCAGCGCGCAGATGACGTTGTAGGCGGCGTTCATCACGAGCTTGGTCCAAAGGTCGACTTCGATGCTGCTGGAGATCCGCACCGAGATGCCGGCCGCGGCGAACAACGCAGCGATCTGCTCAAGCAAGGGCTTCCCGTCGCTTGCGCCGGGTTCCCCAAGCAGCCCGATGACAATCTTGTCGCCGCCGGTGTGCTTCACGCGACCCGGCGCTGGAATATTGGCGCCGATGTAAACCAGGGCGGGGATCACGCGGTTGCGCACATGCAGCCGGATGCGCTCGACGTTGTCGACGCCGTTCTGCAGGCTGACGACGACAGCGCCTTGCGCCAGATGCGGCGCCATCTGCTTCGCCGCTTGCTCGGTATCGAGGCTCTTGACGCAGAACAGGACCAGCCCGGCGCCACTTACCGCGGCGATGTCGGTCGTGGCCGAAACCTCGACACGCCGCTCGGCGGATTGGTCCTGGAACAGCAGGCCATCGCGATTGATCGCGTCGATATGGCCCCGGCGTCCGATCAGCGTCACGCGTTGGCCGGCCTGCGCCAGCGCTGCGCCGAAATAGCTGCCGATGGCCCCCGCGCCGACGACAGCGATTTTGGACCACGCACCGTTTGTCATCGCATCAGGCAACGCGCAATCGTCGCGTCATCCCTTTCCGTAGAACACCGGCACCGGCACGCCCTTCGAGATCGCGTCGACGCGCTCGTCCTCGCCCTTCTTCTTCTTCTCGCAAAGCTCCAGCACCGCCATGATGTCGGTCGCGCGGGATGAACACCACGCCGGTGTCGTCGGCCACCACGAGGTCGCCGGGATTGACCCGCACCTCGCCCATCTGGATCTCGCCGTTGATCTCGACGGTCTCGAGCCGCCACTTGCCGGTGACCGGCGTGATCTCGCTCGCCCACACCGGATAGCCGATCGAGCGCGAATGCCGCACGTCGCGCACGCCGCCCATCACGATGGCGCCGCGCTCGCCCTGGCGCTGGCCGGTGTAGGCCGAGATGCCGCCCATGTTGGACACGCCCGACACGCCGGAGATCACCAGCACGTCGCCGTCCTCGGCGAGGTTGTGCGCCTCGAACTCGGCCATGCCGTTCTTGTTCTGCTGCGCCGCCACGCGCGGATCGGCGCGCCGCCGGATGTTGCGCACGGTGAGCGCCGGACCGACGACCAGCTTGCCCGGCAGCGTCGGCTTCAGCACGTGCGCGCCGATCGCGCCTTCGGCATGCCGAGCTCGTCCATCACGTCGGAAATGAGGCTGGTGCATTCGCCGAGCGCGATGAAGCGCTCCACCGCGCCGTTCGGCGGCTTCGGCGTCGAGGTCATGCGGATGCGGTCGGCGGCGATCCGGCCGGTCAGTTTCTTGCCGTTGAGTTCGGTCATGTCAGTCCCTCAGTCCTTCGTCATCGCCGGTCATCGCCGAGGTCCGAGCACGGCGTCGCCTTGCGGAATGGCGCTCCGATGTCCCGACGCATCCGAGGCCGTTCACGTCCTATCGAGGACGTCGACGCCTGCGCACAAGCGCCTCCGGCATGACGGGCGATAGACGCCTGTCTCGACGATGCGGATCGGCTCACCGTCCCAGCGCGCGCGCCATCACCTGCTCGCAGCGCAGGTTCTCTTCCTCGACCAGCTCGCCGCCCATCGCCTTGCGGGCGAGCTCGGACGGCGCGCCCGCCATCTTCCAGCGGCACGGGAACAGCTTGGTCTCGAGCCACCATTGCGCATCGTGCGCGACGTAGGAATCGTCGACCTGCTCGACCTCGGTGGTGTACTCGGTGACGAAGCCGTTCGGCTCGATGAAGTAGGAGAACACGTTGTTGCCGGGGCCGTGCCGGCCGACGCCCCACATGATCTCGTAGCCGCTGCTCGCGCACGCGGCCCGCGCCGCGCATCAGGCCGTCGATGTTGGGCATCTCGTAGGCCATGTGGTTGAGGACGGGCCGTTGCCGCGCGCGATCGCGACGCTGTGATGGTCCGTGCAGCAGCGCACGAAGTCCATCATCACCGTGCTGTCGCTCCACTTGAAGCCGAGCACGTCGAGGAAGAACGCGGTCTGCTTCTCGACCTCGGCGCTGTTGATCACGACGTGGGTGAGCTTGGTCGGCCGGGTCGCGTCGTCGACCGCGTCGGCGTAATCGGCGACGTCGGCCGAGATCGCGATCGGATGGCCCTCCGGCGAGCTGACGCGGAAGCCGTAGCCGCCGCCGGCGCTCTTTTCGAGCGCCTGCGGCGCGTGCACGACCTTGGCGCCCAGCGCAACCGCCTGGGCAGTGCAGCGCATCGACAGTGGCGCCGGTCCGGAGCCGAGAAAGATGAACGCCGAGCAACGCCGCGCGCGGGCGCTCTCGCAGCGTCAGCACATGGTGGTCGCGGCCGGTGCCGCGCATGTGCAGCGTGTCGCCTTCGCCGGCGACATCCTCCAGCGCCCAGACCTTGCGGTAGAAATCGGCCGACTTCTTCAGGTCGTGGACGGCCAGTTCGATGCTGCGCAGGCCGTTGATCCTGGGGGTGGTCATGGGTGTCGCCTCCACGAAGCAGGACAATCCGGCGTCTTATAGCACCGGGCCGGCGGTTCCGCCGATGTTGCGGAGCAATTTAGCGCAGAACCCGCACGGCAGATGCGCCGATCGCGCCGCCTTATGCATCCCTGACACGCCGCGACCGCCGGTTGCTTTAGCACCCCGGAGAGGGCAAATTCGCGTTTCAGAGCCGGTCTAAACCGGTCAGATTCCAGGGAGTGGGCCGCCGGCGATCGGCGGCCGTGGAAAGGCGCCGCATGGCCGAAAAGTTCGTCGCGAAAGCCTCCGAATTCAAGGACGGCGACCGCCGCATCGTGTTCGTCGGCGACCACGAGATCGGCGTGTTCCGGCACGAAGGCCAGTTCTACGCCTACAGCAATTTCTGCCTGCACCAGGGCGGCCCCGCCTGCGAGGGCCTGACCATCGCCAAGGTCGAGGAGCGCCTGCGCCCGGACAAGACCTCCCAGGGCCTCTACTTCTCCGAAACCGAGATGCACTTCGTCTGCCCCTGGCACGGCATGGAATACGACATGAAGACCGGCGAGTGCGTCAGCGACCGCAAGATGAAGCTGCGGAGCTACAAGGTGCTGCGAAAAGGGAGACGAGGTTTATGTCGTCGCGTAAGGCCGCATGCAGCCAAGGCGCGCCGCCGCTTCCAGCGCGAAGCCGAAGGCAGGCCGCCGTTGCAAAGCCGGTCGCCATCAAGGCTGCGCCGAAGCCTCGAGTCGTCGCCAGCAACCGGGCGTGTCGGCCGACGCGATCAGGCTTGCCGCCGAGATCGAGCGCGCGTTCGCCAAGAGCGACGAGGCGCTGTCGCCGGAGGCGATGCAGACGCTGATGAGCGCGCTGTGCCGGGTCTATGCGGCGCAGGTCGAGAACGGCGCGCAACTACACGCCGATCCCGGAAGGGCAGGTGGTGAGCCCGACCGGCGTGATGCTGACGGCGAGCGGATTGCTGCGCGCCGCCAATCTTGCGGTGTTCGAACTCGGAATGTGGCAGAGCTGGACGGGACGCTGAACGCGTCGTCCGACATGAACTTGGATTGCGGAGAAACGCCATGGACCTCATTGCTGATCGCGGCCGACGCGTAACAGTCGAGGAGCTGAACACCAGCCGGTTGCTGGCCCACGCCCGAAAGCAGGCGGTGCAGCGCAAGCTCGACGACATGCTGATCGTCGACGTCGACGCGCACCACTACGAGAACGAGCACTTCGGCGAGATCCTGCCGTTCATGGAAAACGAGGTGCTCAAGCAGCTCGCCATGTCGGGGACCAGCGCCAGCACGCGGGCGCGGCGCCATCACGCCGCAGACCGTCGGCTACCAGGACATGGGCGGCCGCGTGACGCGCTATCCGATGCGCGGCACCGAGAAGACCGGCGGACGGCAACTTCCGCGACGTCGAGCTCGGCCACCGCTGGATGGACGCGATGAGCGTCGACTACTCCTGCCTGTTCCCGACCGGCATGCTCTCCATCGGCCTGCATCCGCAGACGGAGATGGAGGCCGAGCTGTGCTGGGCCTACAACCGCTGGCTCACCGAAAAGGTGCTGCCGGATTCGAGCGACCGCTTCTTCTCGATGCTGACGCTGCCGTTCTCCGATCCCGACGCGTGCCTGCGCCAGGTCGAGAAGTTCGGCGACCGCAAGCACGTCGGCGGCTTCATGGTCACGACCGTGCGCAACAATCTCGCGGTCAACGACAACCGCTACATGAAGGTCTATCGCGCGATCGAGGAGCGCGGCCTGGTGCTGTCGTTCCACTCCGGCCCGAACTGGGGCGAGCCGATCTTCAAGAGCTGCAACCGCTTCCTCACCGCGCATGCGCTCGGCTTCAGCTGGTACAACATCGTCAACCTGTCGAACTGGGTCATCAACGGCATGGGCGAGCGCTTCCCGAAGCTGCCGGTGGTCTGGATCGAATCCGGCCTCGCCTGGGTGCCGTTCCTGATGCAGAAGCTCGACCACGAGTACATGCTGCGTCCGTCGGAGGCGCCGCTGCTGAAGAAGAAGCCGTCGGACTACATGCGCGACATGTACTACTCGTCGCAGCCGATGGAGATTCAGGACATGGGCGCGCTGGAGTGCACGTTCCGCATGATCAACGCGGAGACGCAGCTGATGTATTCCTCGGACTATCCGCACTGGGACTTCGATCTGCCGGCGACCATCACCGACCTGCCGTTCCTGTCGGAGAAGGCCAAGCACAACATCCTCGGCGGCACCGCGGCGCGGCTGTTCAAGCTGCAAGCCGCGCAACGACAAGCAGAAAGAGAACCTGCAGAAGTTCGGCAATCTCACCGCTGCGGCCTGATCCGCTTCAGTCTCACGCTTAGGACGGGCGGTCTTTGGGCCGCCCGTTTTATTACAAATTACAGAGTCATCATGCCCGGGCTTGACCCGCGCATCCATCAAAAGAAGATTCGTCTTTGTCAGATGGATTGCTGGGTCAACCGATAGACCATGCAACGCAGCACAGACCGCATCCTGACCACCCATACCGGTAGCCTGCCGCGGCCGGAGAGCGCTCACGCAGCTTTACGTCAAGCGCTCGCGCGGCGAACCGGTGGATGAGACGGAGATCGAGCCGGATCGGCCGCGACGCGGTGCGCGACGTCGTCGCAAAGCAGCGCGAGGCCGGCATCGACATCGGCAACAACGGCGAGCAGCAGCGCGACTCTTTCTTTCTCTACCTGCGGTCACGGCTGAGCGGCTTGGGCGGAAGCTGGACGCGCCCGACCCGCGGCGACGTCGACCGCTATCCCGAGTTCCAGAAGCTGTGGGCCAGGCAATACGGCGGCACGGTCGGCGTTTCCAACCTGATGGGAATCCCGAAAACGATCGGCGAGGTGCACTATCTCGACGACACGGCGATCAACGACGAGTGCCGCCACTTCAAGTCGGTGCTCGCGGAAACGCCGAACGCGTTCGCCGAGCCGTTCATGTGCGCGCCCTCGCCCGGCATCGTCGCGCTCGCCTGCAAGAACGAGCATTACGATACGCTCGACAACTATCTCGCCGCGCTCGGCCGCGCATTGCAGGTCGAATACGACGCCATCGTGAAGCACGGCTACCTGTTGCAGATCGACGCGCCCGATCTCGCGCTGGAGCGGCACATCACCTACAAGGACCGGCCGGTCTCGGCGTTCCAGGAGTTCGTCGAGAAGACCGTCGTCACCATCAACGATGCGCTCGCCAACGTGCCGCGCGACCGCGTGCGCCTGCATGTTTGCTGGGGCAACTCGGAATCGCCGCACGATCGCGACGTGCCGCTGGAGGACATCCTGCCGATCCTGCGCAAGGCCAAGGTCGGCGGCCTCGTGCTGCCGTTCGCCAATCCGCGCCACGCCCACGAATTCAAGCTGTTCAAGAAGATGCCGCTCGACGACGATCAAATCCTGGTTGCCGGCGTGATCGACAGCCTGACCAACTTCGTCGAGCATCCCGAGGTGGTGGCCGATCGCATCGAGCGCGTCGCGCAAGTGGTTGGCGATCCATCGCGCGTGCAGGCCGGCACCGACTGCGGATTCGATACGTCGGCCGGCTGGGGTCGCGTCGCGCCCGACGTGGTGTGGGCGAAACTGAAAAGCCTTAGCGAGGGCGCGAAACTAGCGTCGCAACGGGTGCTTTGAAGTAAGCGTTCCGCCGTCATTCCGGATCGCTTCGTCGCGCCCCGGAATGACGCTAATCCAAATGCTTCCTAAAAAAATCCACCGTCAGCCCCAGCGCGCGATCCGCCTCCGGCTTCGAGTAGGTCCGGCCGCCGTGGCGCGCAAAGGCGTGGTCGGCGCCAGGGTATTTGTGGATCGTCACCAGCGGATTGGGTGACAGCCGCCGCTCCAGCATGTCGTTCACCTCGGCCTGCACCCAGCGATCCTTCATCGCCATGTGCAGCACGAACGGCCGATGCAGATTTTTCGACTTCCTTGATGCGGTGCTCGATGTAGGTGCCGTAATAGGCCACCGCGCAGTCGATGTCGGTGCGGCAGCACATCAGGTAGCAGAGCTTGCCGCCGAGGCAGTAGCCGACCGCGCCGACCTTGCCGTTGCAGCCCGGCAGCGTTCTGCAGGTAATGCCAGGTGTCCTCCATGTCGCGCACGCCGAGGTCGTAGTCGAACTCGTAGTAGAGATCGAACGCCTTGGGGATGTCGGCCGGGTTCTTGTCGGACAGCTCGACGCCCGGCTCCTGGCGCCAGAACAGGTCCGGCACCAGACAGATGAAGCCGGCTTCCGCGAACTCGTGCGCGTGATGGCGCATGGTGTCGTTGACGCCCCAGATTTCCATGATGGCGATGATGGCGCCGGCCGGCGTCTTGTCGGGATAGGCGATGTAGGCGCCCATCTCGCCGTCGCGCAGCTTCACGCGGATGTTTTCGGTTCGCATTCTTCTTCCCTCATCACCGGCCTCTCCCGGCCTCATCCTGAGGAGCGCACGCAGTGCGCGTCTCGAAGGATCGAGGCCGCCGCATCCTTCGGAGATTGCCGCCTTCGGCGGCTCCTCAGGAGGACGGCGAGAGAGCCCTACAACCTCAACAGCTTCCTCGCATTCCCCGCGAAAATCGCATCCTTCTCTGCCTTGCGGAATCTCCAGCGCGTTCACCGCCACGATCGACCTGCTCAACAGCCCCCGCCCCTG
Organism: uncultured Alphaproteobacteria bacterium; assembly: GCA_963711955.1. Taxonomy (GTDB): domain Bacteria; phylum Pseudomonadota; class Alphaproteobacteria; order Rhizobiales; family Xanthobacteraceae; genus Z2-YC6860. Next base: position 136,712 of record CAVQGC010000005.1, read on the forward strand.
CTTCGGAATCGAACGGCGCGTCGCTGGCGAACAGGCATTGCTTCGTGCCGAAGAAAGCGTGGCCGCAGCGCGTCGGCGCCACTTCGCCGAGCGCCGTGTCGGCATAGAGCATCTTGAAATATTCGACCGGCTGCTTCTTCAGCCCAGCCTCGGCGGCGACCGGGTTCTTGTCCGGCGCCGCCGAAGAAAATCTGCCGGAAGCCGAGCTGAATCTTGCCGGAGAAATACGGGATCATGCCGCCCATGTGATGGCTGACGATCTTCAGTTCCGGCAGTTCGTCGAAAATGCCCGAGTAGATCAGCCGCGTCATGCAGGCGGTGGTCTCGTACGGCCAGCCGAAGCTGAACCAGATTTCGTTCTGCGACTCCTTCTCGCTCGCATAGTCGGAGAACTGCGCCGCGCGCATCGGATGCACCCAGACCGGCAGGTCGTGCTCGCACCATTTTCGCGAACAGCGGCCGGTATTCCGCGCGCCGACAGCGGCTTGCCGGCGACATTGGTGAACATCTGCACGCCGCGCGCGCCGAGAGTCTTGACCGCGCGGTCGGTCTCGGCGAGCGACGCCTCGACATTGTTCATCGGCAGCGAGGCGATGAAGGTCGGGAAGCGGTCGGGATGCTTGCGGCAGACCTCGGCCAGCGCGTCGTTGGCGAGCCGCGCCAGCTCCGGCGTCTGGTCCGGCGCCGGCGATCAGCTCCAGCGGCGGATTGGCGAGCGAGATGACGTGCTGCATCGTCGCCGAATTCGTCCATCAGGCGCAGCCGCGCCTCGACATCGAGCAACGGCGCGAGTCGCGGGAACGCCGCCAGCACCGGATGGCCGGGAATGAAATCGCCCAGGCGGTCGAAATACGCCCTGCGGCATGAAGTGATTGAAGATGTCGATAATCATTTCTATTGCGTTAGCTCTCGCCGCACGATGCCAGCGCCGGCGGCGAGCGCCAAGAGCTTGCCGAACGCAACCTCGCGCGACAGGTACTTCATGCCGCAGTCCGGCGCGGGAACCAGCCGCTCGGCGGGCACATGCTCGAGCGCGGCGCGGATGCGCTCCGCCACCTTGTCCGCCGTCTCCACCGTGCGGTCGCCAAGATCGATCACGCCGAGCACGATGGTCTTGCCGGCAAGGTCCTGCAGCATGCCGAGGTCGAGCTTCGGCTGCGCCGCCTCGATCGAAATCTGGTCCGCCGTGCTGTCGGCAAGCTGCGGCAGGAACGCGTAGCCGGACGGCTTCTGCCCCGGCACCACGGCGGCATAGCCGAAGCACAGGTGCACCACGGTCGGCACCTTCAGCCCTTCCAGCGCGCGGTTGAGCGCCGGCACCGCGATGCGCTTCGCCGCGTCCGGATCGTTGCGCAGCCACGGATCGTCGAGCTGGATGACGTCGGCGCCGGCGGCTTCGAGGTCGCGCACCTCCTCGTTCACCGCGGCGGCGAAGTCCATCACCATCTCGTCATCGTCCTTGTAGAACTCGTTCTTCGCCTGCTGCGCCATGGTGAACGGGCCGGGCAGCGTGATCTTCGCCTTGCGCTTGGTGTGGCGGCGCAGGAATTTCATGTCCTCGACCTCGACCGGGCCCTTGCGCCGCGATCTTGCCAACCACGCGCGGCACGCTGACCGAGCGGCCGGCGCGGTTGGTGATGGTCGCCGGGTTGTCGTTGTCGATGCCGTCGAGCGCGGTGGCGAAGCGGTTGGAGTAGCTCTCGCGGCGCATCTCGCCGTCGGTGATGATGTCGATGCCGGCGCGCTCCATGTCGCGGATCGCCAGCATGGTGGCGTCGTCCTGCGCCTGCGCGAGATAAGGCTCGGCGACGCGCCACAGCTCGCGCACCCGCACCCGCGGCACCATGGTCTTGAGCAGCGCGCGGTCGACCAGCCAGTCCGGCTGTGGGTAGCTGCCCACGACGGTGGTCGGAAGCAGGTGGTCGGCCATGCAAACGCTCCTCGCGTGCCGGGTGCAGAATAACGCTTGAACCCGCAGGATCACATCAAGCATGCTTTCAGCTCAAAGCATTGCAAGCGGGGAGGATTTTCATGGCGACGCGGCGGCAGTTCATCGCACCGTGCGGCGCGGCCGCGGCGGCCGGACTGACGCCGGCCCACGCGCAAACCCGCGTCGGCGACTGGCCGGCGCGCCCCGTGCGCGTCATCTCGCCGACCGCGACCGGCGGGCCGGGACAGAACTTCCGCATGTACGCCGACGTCCTGAAGGACACGTTCGGCCAGAACTTCGTGCTCGAGAACATGCCGGGCGGCTCCGGCTCGGTCGGCTGCATGGCGGTGGCGCGCTCGGCGCCGGACGGCCACACCCTGCTGCTCGCCTCCAACAGCCACATCGTGCTGGCGCCGCTGGTGCTGACCGGCTCGCCGGTCAACGTGAAGCGCGACTTCGCGCCGATCGCGCTGCTGTTCACCTTCCCGTTCCTGCTGGTGGTCAACGCCGAGCTTGGCCCGAAGACGCTGAAGGAACTGGTCGACTACGCCAAGGCGCGGCCGGGCCAGCTCAACTGGGGCTCGCCCGGCGTCGGCACCGGCGGGCATCTGGTGACGGAGCTGCTGCTCAAGCGCACCGGCATCCAGGGCCAGCACATTCCCTATCCCGGCACCACGCAGCAATTGCTCGCCGCCGCCGCCGGCACGTTGCAGTTCACCTTCGACACGCCGGGCAATTCCAAGGGCGTGCGCGACGCCGGCAAGGTGATCGCGCTGGCGGTGACCGGCGCCAAACGCTCGGTGTCGGCGCCGGAGGTGCCGACCTTCCGCGAGCTCGGCTACGACGGCTTCGACGATCTCTACGTCGCCAACGGCATGCTCGGCCCGATCGGCACGCCGCCGGGCATCATCCAGGCGATCAACCGCGAGATGCGTGCGCTGAACGCGAGCGGCAAGATCCGCGACATGCTGGTCGGCGCATCCTACGATCCCGGCACCATCGCGGCCGAGCAATACGGCGCGATGATCGACCGCGAGCTGGCGCAGTGGGGCGCGATCGTGAAGGAGACCGGCGTGCAGGTGAAGACGTGACCGAGCTGCCCAACACCAACTTCAATCCGCCGTTCAACATCACTCGCGCCAGCCACCTGATCTTCACCGCGCGCGATCTTGCCCGGAGCCGCGAGTTCTACACCGAGGTGATGGGCCTGATCGTCAGCGACGAGGACGCCAACACGATCTGGCTGCGCGGCGTCGAGGAGATCGGCCATCACTAGCCTCACGCTGAAGCGCACCACCGGCCAGCCGATGTGCGAGCGGGTCGGCATGCGCGTCTTCACCGACGAGGACCTGGACAAGGCCAAGTCGCACTTCGACCGCACCGGCATCAAGTCGGCGTTCGTCGAGGTGCCGCACCAGGGCCGCACGCTGCACTTCAACGATCCGGCCGGCACGCCGATCGAGCTGGTCGCCACCATGCAGACCGAGCCGCGCATGTACACCAAGATCCACCAGCACAAGGGCGCCGGCGCGCTGCGGATGGATCACTACCAGGTGCTGGTGCCGGACGTGCTCGCGAACGCGAAGTTCTACATGGACCTCGGCTTCCGCATCTCCGACTACCTCTACGTCGAGGCGGCGAACGTCGTGGTCGGCACCTTCCTGCACCGCAAGAACAATCCGTGGGACATCGTGTTCCTGACGCGCTCCGGCCCGCGCTTCCATCACGGCGGCTATGTGGTCGAGGCGTTCGAGGACATCGTGCGGGCCTGCGACGTCGCCGGCAATCTCGGCTTCGGCGACCGCATCGAGCACGGCCCCGGCCGCCACGGCCATCAGCACTCCTACTATCTCTACGTCCGCGATCCGGACGGCCACCGCACCGAACTGCTGCTGCCCGGCATCCAGCTGATCGACATCGACGAAGAGCCGGTGAAGTGCCCGGTCAATGCCAACGCCAATTCCAACCTGTGGGGCCTGCCGGCGCCGAAAAGCTGGGTCGAGGAGGCGACGAATTTCGCCGGCGTCGAGATCAAGAAGCCGCCGGTCGAAGGCTCGCCGATGACGGCGGAGCGATATCTCTCGGAGAAGAAGCCCGAGGCGGCGGCGCGCTGATCTTGTTCCCGACGACGCGCTCTCTCACTCCCTCTCCCCGCCTACGGGGAGGGGTGAGGAGCGAGTCTAAGCGCGACCTATGACGACGAGTCCCCCTCACCCGGCGCACCGCGCGCGCCGACCTCTCCCCGCAAGCGTGGAGAGGTAACGGAGAGTGCGGCGCGCGCCGCTACCCCAGCGCCTTCTTGACCCGATCCGGCGTGAACGGCGTGTGACGCAGCCGCACCCCGGTCAGCTCCGCCACCGCGCCGGCGATGGCCGGCGCAACCAGCGGCGTCGCCATCTGGCCGGCGCCGGTCGGGTGGTTGTCGGTCTGGATCACCTCGATGTGCATCGGCGGCACGTCCTTCATGCGCGGCACGTGGTAGTCGTAGAAGTTGCTCTGCTCGACCGCGCCGTTCTTGATGGTGATGATCTCGGTCAGAGCCACGCCCAGGCCGTAGACGATGCTGCTCTCCTGCTGCGCGATCACGTTGTCGGGCTGCACCGCCACGCCGCAGTCGATGGTGCACCAGAAGTTATGCACCTTGATCTCGCCGTTGCGCGCGGTTGACCGATACCTCGGCGATGCCGGCAACCTGCGAGCCGGAATAGTCGAGATAGGCGAAGCCGAGCGCGCGGCCGTCGCGTTTCTTGCCCCACTCCGCCATCTGCGCCACCCGCTCGACCACCTTGATGGCGCGCGGAGTGTCCTTCAGCAGCTCGAGATGGTAGGCGAGCGGATCCTTGCCCTGTTTGCGCGCGATCTCGTCGATGAACGATTCGGTGGCAAACCGGTTGGCGATGAAGCTGATGCCGCGCAGCGGATTGGTGCGCACGCCGGTGTCGCGATAGAGCTGCTCCACCAGTTGATGCGGCACGTCGTAGCCCTTCAGGTCGGCGCCCAGCATGGCAATGAAGTCCTTGCCGCCCGCCGCCTGGTAGCGCACCGGGTCCATGTAGGCCCCGACGCGATCGACGGCGATGCGGTGCTGACCACGCGGTCAGCTTGCCGGACGGGTCGAACCCCGCCTTCAGCGCGTGGGCGGAGATCGGACGGAACCGGCCGTTGGCGAAGTCGTCCTCGCGGGTCCACATCACCTTGACCGGCCGGCCGGCCTCCTTCGACATCAGCACCGCGTCGATGATGAAATCGACGTCGCGGTTGCCGCGCCGGCCGAAGCCGCCGCCCATCAGCATGTCGTGCAGCTTCACCTTGTCCTTCGCGATGCCGAGGATCTTGGCCGGCGCTTCGGTCGCGGTGGTCTGGCTCTGCGTGCCAGCCCAGATCTCGACCGCATCGCCCGACGGCGACACCGACGCGATCGCGTTCAGCGGCTCCATCTGCGCGTGATAGGCATAGTCGCAGCGGTACTCGGCCTCCATGGTGGACGCCGCCTTCGGCATCTGGCCGCGCGGATCGCCGATCCGGCTCCACTCGGTGGACATGCGGGCCGGATTCTTGGCGTCGGCGGCGAACCGCTCGATGCCCTTGTCGCTGTCGAAGCCCCACGCCGTGCCGGTCCTGCGTCCAGGTCACGGACTGCGTGAGCGCCCGGCGCGCGTCGAACGCCGCCCACGGGGTTTCGGCGAGCACGCCGACGCCATAGGGCAGGCGCACGATCGCGCACCACCCCGGCGATCGCCTTGGCCTTGGTCTCGTCGATCTTGTCGGGGACCGAACCCTCGACCGGAGCACGTAGCACCGTGCCGTACAGCATGTTCGGCACCTGCACGTCGATCGCGTATTGCGCCGTGCCGTTGACCTTGCCCGGCAGCTCCGACCCGCATCACGTCCTTGCCGATCAGCCGGAATTGCGCGGTTCTTCTTGAGCTGTTCCGGCTTGATCTCCGGTGCTTTGGCCGGAATTTCGGCGATCGTCGGCAACTTCTCCGTAGGTCATCCGCCGGCCCGACTTGGCGTGCACCACCACGCTCGGTTCGGTGGTCAGTTCCTCGACCGGCACGCCCCATTTCCTCGCGGCGTTGTCGAGCAGCACCCGGCGCACCTGCGCGCCGAAGATGCGCAGCGGCGTGTAGTAGCTCGTCACTGCGTTCGAGCCCGCGGTGTACATCATGCCCTGGAAGCCCGGATTGCCGTAGAGCGCCTCGATCGGCGGAGCTGTCACGATCTTCACCTTGGACCAGTCAGCATCGAGCTCCTCGGCGAGGATCAGCGGCAGCGAGGTCATCGACCCCTGCCCCATCTCGGTCGCCGCCGACATGATGCTGACGGTGCCGTCATCGGCGATCGAGACCCACGGGCTCATCGCCTTTCCAGCGCGCGCAGGCGCCTGCACCGAAGCGGAAACGCCGCCGGGCAGCGCGAATGCGAACGACAGACCCGCTGCGCCGATCATCACCTGGCGGCGGGAAAGCTGCGGAATGCTTGAGTGGCTTGTTCATGTCACGCCTCCCGCGCCGCGCGCTCGACCGCGCGCACGATGCGCTGATAGGTGCCGCAACGGCAGATGTTGGTGCTCATGTGCTCGACGATCTCGTCGCGCGTCGGCTTCGGCTTCTGCTTGAGCAGATCGGCCGCGCTCATGATCTGGCCGGACTGGCAATAGCCGCATTGCGGCACATTCTCGGCGAGCCAGGCCTTCTGCACCGGATGACTGGAGTTGGGCGACAGGCCCTCGATCGTCGTCACCGACTTGCCGGCGATCTCGGAGACTTGCGTCTGGCACGAGTACGCGCGCTTGCCGTCGATGTGGACCATGCAGGCGCCGCACAATCCGGTGCCGCAGCCGAACTTGGTGCCGGTGAGCTTGAGGCCTTCGCGGATCACCCACAACAAGGGCGTTGCAGGCGGCGCGTCGGTCGACGCCGCCTTGCCATTGACAGTGAAGTTGGTGGCCATTGCTTTCCTCCCATAGTCGTTCGAAGAACGGCGTCGCTTCGCTCGCCTATGGCCCGCACGGAGCCAAGGCCGCAGCGGGCCGCTTCTCTGGACATATTCCAGTTCTAAAGGCTGCGCCTTTTCAGGCGCAGCGACAAGCCGGGGGGAGCTTGATCGAAAAAATGTGATGACGGCCCACCCGCAAACGAACTTCGGCGATTGGGTCCTAACTAATCCACGAGCCGGTAACGATTTTCCGCCGCGCGGCGGGCTGGCGCGACACGCCAGATCGCGTTGCCGACGTCATCGGCCACCAGCAGCATGCCACGCTGGTCGATCGCCACGCCGACCGGGCGGCCCATCGCCTCGCCTTTGTCGTTGACGAAGCCGGTCACGACATCGATCGGCTTGCCGGCCGGCTTGCCGTCGGCGAACGGCACGAACACCACCTTGTAGCCGCTGCGCGGCTTTCGATTCCACGAGCCGTGCAGGCCGACGAACGCGCCGCTGCTTGAATTGATCGGGCATCCGGTTGACGCCGGCGAAGGTCAAGCCAAGCGGTGCGACGTGATTGCCAAGCGCGTAGTCCGGCACGATCGCCTTGGCCACAAGGTCCGGACGCGGCGGCTTCACCCGCTCGTCGACGTGCTGGCCGAAATAGCTGTACGGCCAGCCGTAGAAGCCGCCGTCTTTCACCGAGGTGAGATAGTCGGGCACCAGGTCGCTGCCGAGTTCGTCGCGCTCGTTCACCACGGTCCAGAGCTGCGAGGTCTGCGGTTCGAACGCCATGCCGACCGGATTGCGCAGGCCGGACGCGAACACGCGCGACTCGCCCGTCGCCGTCACGATCTCCAGAATCGCGGCGCGCTGCTCCTCTTTCTCGATGCCGTTCTCGGCGACGTTGCTGTTGGAGCCCACCGACGCGTAGAGCCGCGAGCCGTCGCGGTTCGCCACCAGGCCCTTGGTCCAATGATGGTTGAGCGGCCCGCCCGGCAGATCGGCGACCTTGGTGCCGGGGCCGTCGATCTTGGTAGCGCCCTCCTTGTATTCGAACTTCATCACCGCATCGGTGTTGGCGACGTAGAGCGCGTTGCCGACCAGCGCCATGCCGAACGGCGAATTCAGTCCGGTGAGAAATTCGCTGCGCACCTCTGCCACGCCATCGCCGTCCGCATCGCGCAGCAGCGTGATGCGGTTTGCGCTCGGCGTGCCAGCGCCGGCGCGCTTCATGAAGAACTTCATCGCATAGCCCTTGACGCCGCCGCCATCATCGGGCCGCGGCGGCGCATTCGTCTCGGCGACCAGGACGTCGCCATTCGGCAGGACATAGAGCCAGCGTGGATGATCGAGACCGGTGGCAAACGCGTTGGTCTCAAGATCGGCCGCTGCCTTCGGCCTCGTGCCTTCAGACCAGCCCTTGGCGGGCGCGATATTGACGGTCGGGATCATCGTCTGGATCGGCGCGGGTATCGTCGGATTGCTGCCGACGTCGGCGTCCTCAGGCAATTTCGCGCTTTCGCCGCAGCCGGCGAGCGCCAGAGCGATGGCACCAGCAAAAACGGGCCTAAATCCAATGGTCATGACAGCCTCTCGGCGCAATCCGCGCGAGAGACCAACAACCGAGCCGAGCGCCGGTTCCGGCGTGGCCGCCTCAGAACGCCGGATAGGCGGGGTTCAGCCCAAGGCCGAACTCCATCCGGCCAAAATTCTCCGCCGGCACGTCCCAGTTCATCACCACATGCGAGGAGATGGCGTGCACGTCGCGCCAGCAACGCTGCACCGGGTTGGACTGCATCAATCCGCTCGAGCCGCTGATTTTGATCAGCGCATCCATCGCATCGCGCAGCAGCTTCATCGCATAGGCCCAGTCCCGCCGCAGCAGCGTACGCGTCTCAAGCGTCATGCCGGTATAGTCTTTCCGCGCGGTGGCAAGCGCGCGGCGCGCCAGCAGCTCGGCGGCATCGATCTGCGCGCCGATCTCCGCGAGCCGGATCTGCACCGGCACGTGCTGCGCGATCGCAAGCTGCGTGTAGGTCAGGTATCGCTGCTTGGTCCACTGCACAAACTCGTCGTAGGCGCCGCGCGCCAGGCCGAGCGCCGGGCCGAACAATGCGTAGGAATGCACCGCGATGAACGGAGTGCGGTAGATCGGATTGGTGTTGATCTTGGAGCCGGGCGAGTGCGCGTCGCGCAGCGTCGAGAACGACACGCTGCGATGCTCCGGCACGAACACGTTGTCGAGCACCACCGTGTTCGAACCTGAGGCGCTCAATCCGGCGCAGAACCAGGTGTCCTCTTGCTTCACCTCGGAGGTCGGCACCAGGTGAAGCCGCATGTCGGGATGGTGATCGCCCTCGCGGAACACCAGCCCGCCAATCATGATCCATTGCGAATGCCGCAACCCGCTGCACCACGACCAGCGGCCGTCGAGCCGATAGCCGCCGGACGCCACGGCGGACTTGCCGGTCGGCGCCGCCGACGTGGCGATGCAGGCCGCCGTGTCACGGCTCCAGACGTCGTGCTGCGCCTCCTCGGGAAAATGCGCCAGAATGCAGGCGTGATCGCCGAGATAGTTCAGGCACCAGGCCGACGAGCCGCAAGTCGATTTGCCGAGCTCGATGGCGATGTTGAACATCGTCTCGTGATCGTGCTCGTAGCCGCCCCAGCGCTTGGGCTGCAGCGTGTGGATCAGACCTGCTGCGATGTAGTCATCGACCGACTCGCGCGGGATGTTGCGGTCGCGCTCGGCCTTGATCGCACGCTCACGCAGCTTCGGCGCCAACGCGCGGGCCCGCGATACCAGCTCGTCGGCACCCGGAATGGCGGGCGCGGATGGCCGCGATGGCGCGACGCTCATGGGCATTCCTCCGGCTATTTTCGGAGGATGCTAGTTCAGGCGTTTCCGCCACGCCAGCGCATGCTCTCTCCGCCCGCCGCCGATGCCGCCTCACCGAACACCTTCCCGATCATCACCACCACGGGACCCGGCATCTTCCCCGCCTCGATTCTCGCCGGCAGCAACGAGATCGGCGCGCTGATCGAAGCCTGGTCCACCCGGGTTGCCCGCGACACCGCGACCGCCGGCGTGGCCGGATCGAGACCGTGATCGACCGCCTTCGCAACCAACGCATCGAGTGTCTTCACAGGCATGTAGACCACCGTCGTTACCGATGGGTCGGCCAGGCTCCGCCAGTCCATATCGCGTGGCAGCTCGCCGTCGCCATCATGGCCAGTGACATATTGCACGCGCCGCGCGTCGCGCCGCTGCGTCAGCGAAACACCGAGCCGGCTGGCCGCGCCCTGCGCCGCCGTGATGCCGGGCACCACCTCGATCGCGATGCCCGCCTTGCGGCACGCTTCGATCTCCTCGCCGGCGCGGCCGAAGATCATCGGATCGCCGCCCTTGAGCCGCACCACGCGCTTGCCGGAACGCGCCAGCTCGACGGTCAGCGCGTTGATATCGGACTGCTTGCACGACGGGCCGTGCCCGGTCTTGCCGACCAGCATCTTCTTGGCCTCGCGGCGGGCGAAGTCGAGCACTTCCGATGAGACCAGATCGTCGAACAGGATGATGTCGGCGGATTGCAAGGCGCGCACCGCGCGCAGCGTCAGTAGCTCCGGGTCGCCAGGCCCCGCGCCGACAAGTGTCACCGAGCCATGCTCGATCGTGACGCCCTCCGCCCTCGCCAACTCCAGCAGGCGGCTGAGATCGGCGTCGTCCGGCTGGTGATCCGGGCGGAGCACTGCGTCGTTGGTGAGGAGCTGCCAGAAGCGGCGGCGGCCATTGAACGAAAGACCGGAGGCTTTCACGCTGTCGCGCCAGCGGCGCGCCGCCTCGACCCACGACGAGAAACCGCGCGGGATCATCGCCTCAAGCCTGGCGCGGATCGCCTGGGCAAAGATCGGCGCCGCGCCGTCGGTCGAGATGCCGATCACCAGCGGCGAGCGGTTGACGATGGCGCCGAAGTTGAAGTCGCAGAACTTCGGCTTGTCGATCACATTGACCGACGCGCCGGCGGCGCGTGCCGAGCCGGCAAAGCGCGTGGCCTGCGCATCGTCCTCGAAAGCACCCACCGCGATGGCCGCTCCGATGCAGTCGGCGTCGCGCCATTCGCGGCGATGCAGTGTCGCGCTGCCGCGCCGCGCCTCGTCGATGATTGCAAGCAACTCCGGCGACGGTTCGCCGGCATAGACATCGACATTCGCGCCCGCGGCGAGCAACAGCTCCACCTTCCAGGCCGCAGCCGGCGTGCCGCCCGCTACCAGCACGCGCTTGCCGTGCAGCGCCAGGAACACCGGCAACCGCGCCAGCGCGCCCATGCGCGGCGAGCGGACTTCGGCAGGCGCCCTGGTTTCAACCGGGATGAGATTCATGGACCATGCTCCGCAGTTCAGGCAGGCAGCTTCCGCATTTCGTTCCGGCGCGCAGCGCAAGGCCGATCTCCTCGGCGCTGGCCGCCTTGCGCGAAGGTCAGCGCGTCGCGGATCGCATCGATGCCGACGCCGAAGCAGGCGCAGACCACCGGGCCGCTGAACGCGATGCCTGGCTTGCCGGCCATGGCGCGGAGATCGCTCCACTGTGGCGGCGCATCGGCTGGGCCGGCAAACAGCGCGCCGTCGAGACGCTCGTCAATGAAGGCCGCGACACGGTAGATGCCGCGACGCCGGTCGACGTATTCGGTCAGCACCGCATCGGGGAACAGCCGCGGCGCCAGATCGTGCCACGTCATCAGGTCTTGGTTGGTTGCGAACGTGCAGCCGGAGGCGTCCGGGACCGCGACCCGCGCCCACCAGGTTCCGGACGGCAGCGCGAGCGGGCGGCGCGACAGCGCGAAGCCGCGCCAGGCGAAATCGACCGGCGCGATCGCAGTCGGCGTCGCCTTGGATTCGGGTTGCCCGGAGAACGGATCGGTGGCCGGCGCCACCAGATCGCCGATGCGCGCCGACGATGCGTTGAGATCGCTCCAGTGGATCGGCGCAAAGACCGAGCCGCGCCGCTGCGCGTCGCTGACCGCCACCTTGAGAATGCAACTGCCGTAGGCCGTGCTGACGCTGGCAAAGCCGTCGTGGCGGAGGTCGTACGTTTCGGCGTCGGCGGGGTGCACTTCGATGAACGGCTCGGGCCGGTGCGCGCCGAGTGTCGGGCTCAGGCCCGAACGCGTCATAGTGTGCCACTGGTCGCGCAGCCGTCCGGTGTTGAGCCGCAGCGGAAATTCCTCGCTCACCGCTTCCGCCAGCGCCGGCGGTTCCGTTGCGATGAACCGCGCCTTGCGGTCGGCGGTGAAGAACCGGCCGTCGCCGAGAAGGCGCGATGCGTCGCCGCCATTCGGCCGGACCGGCCACTGCACCGGCTCCAGCGCCTCGTAGCCCCGGTCCGGGATCGCCGCCAGCGCGCCGATATCGAATGCCCGCGCGCCATCGTTCTCGAACGCGGACAGCGCGGCGTGCTCGCGGAACACGTCGGCCACCGTGCGATAGGCGAATGCCTGCTCGAAGCCCATGCGCTGCGCCACGTCGACGACGATGCGCCAGTCCGGCTGCGCCTCCCCCGGCAGCGGCAGGAACTTGCGCTGTCGCGAGATGCGCCGCTCCGAATTGGTGACGGTGCCGTCCTTCTCACCCCAGGCCGCGGCCGGCAGCATCACGTGTGGACCGGCGTCGATCGTGTCGTTGGAGAGTACGTTGTCGGAGACGACGAACAGCTCGAGCTTTTTGAGCGCGGCGCGGACGGCAGCAGCGCGCGGCAGCGAGGTCGCCGGATTGGTCGCCATCACCCAGAGCGCCTTGATCTCGCCGCGCTCTACGCCCTCGAACATCTGCACGGCCTTGAGCCCTTCGTGCTCGGCCATGTCCGGCGCGTTCCAGAACCGGCGCACGCGGTCGATTTCGTCCGGCGAGAAATTCATATGCGCGGCAAGCTGATTTGCTAAACCGCCGACCTCCCGCCCGCCCATCGCGTTGGGTTGGCCGGTCAGCGACAGCGGGCCCCTGCCGGGCTTTCCGATCCGGCCGGTGGCGAGATGGACGTTGATGATGGCGTTGACCTTGTCGGTGCCCTGTGCCGACTGGTTCACGCCCTGCGAATAGCAGGTGACCGTGCGCGGCTTCGCCGCGACCAGCTTGAAGAACTGCGCGACATCGGTTTCCTTGAGGCCGGTTGCGGCGGCAGTTGCCGCGACATCTGGGGCGATCTGGCGCGCGCGCTGCAGCGCCTCGGCAAAGCCTGTGGTGCTGGCCTTGATGAAAGCGTCATCGAGCAGGCCGGTGTCTGCCAGATGCACCAGCAAGCCGCTGAACAGCGCCGTATCGGCGCCCGGCGCAATCGGCAGGAACAGATCGGCGTCGTCGCCCGTCGCGGTTCGGCGCGGATCGATCACCACGAGCTTGGCGCCGCGGTCGCGCCGGTTGCGGATCATGCGCTGGAACAGGATTGGATGGCACCAGGCGGCGTTGGAGCCGACCAGCACGATGAGGTCGGCGAGATCAAGGTCTTCATAGTTGCCCGGCACGATATCCTCGCCAAACGCGCGGCGATGACCCGCCACCGACGACGCCATGCAGAGCCGCGAGTTGGTGTCGACGTTCGCCGAGCCGAGGAAGCCCTTCATCAGCTTGTTGGCGACGTAATAGTCCTCGGTCAGCAATTGCCCCGAAAGATAGAACGCGATGCTGCCTGGTCCGTGCTGCACGGCGATGCGCTTGAAGCCATCCGCCACCACGCCGAGTGCGGTGTCCCAGTCTGCGCGCGCGTGCGAGCCGTCCGCCTGGCGCAGCATGGGATAAAGTAACCGGTTCTCCAGGCCCAGCGTCTCGTCGAGCGCGAAGCCCTTGGAGCACAGCTTGCCGAAATTCGCCGGATGGTCGGGATCGCCGATGACGGTCGCGCCGCCCTCGGCATCCGGCCGCGCCAGCACGCCGCAGCCGACGCCACAATACGGACAAGCGCTTCGCACGGCTGCCGGGATGTTGGCGGGCGCGTTCATCGCGGCATCTCAATACACATCGGTCTGGTAGCGGCCCGCCTTCTTCAATTCGGCGACGAAGGTGACCGCCTCGTTGATCGAGCGCGCGCCATGCATCGCGACGATGTCGACCAGCGCGCGCTCGACGTCCTTCGCCATGCGCTGCGCGTCGCCGCAGACGTAGATATGCGCGCCGTCGGCGATCCATGACCACAGATCGCGGCCGACCTCGGCCATGCGGTTCTGCACGTAGAATTTCTCATCGCCGTCGCGCGACCAGGCGAGCGACAGGCGCGTCAGCAATCCGACAGCCTTCATGCCGGCGAATTCGTCCTCGTAGAAGAAGTCGCAGTCGCGCCGCTGGTGGCCGAAGAACAGCCAGTTGCGGCCCGGCGCCTGGGTCGCCATGCGCTCGTGCAGGAAGGCGCGGAACGGCGCGACGCCGGTGCCCGGGCCGACCATAATGATCGGCACCGATGGATCGGCCGGCAGACCGAACGCATGCGCCTTCTGGACGTAGACTTTGATCTTGTCGCCGGGCTTGATCCGGCCGCCGAGGAAGGTGGAGGCGACGCCGAGCCGCGTGCGCTTGTTGATCGCGTAACGCACCGTGTCGACGGTCAGCGACACGCGACCGAGATTGACCTTCGGCGACGACGAGATCGAATAGAGCCGCGGCTGCAGCGGGTCGAGGGCTTCAATGAAGGCTTCCGGATCGGGCCGCACGCCGGGGAACTTCTCGATCGCCGCCAGAACGTCGAGCGTGGCAGCGTCGCCGTCCGGATCCTCGCCGTTGCCGAGCGCTTTGGCTTTCTTACGGCGCTCGCCGCCGGTGATGTAGGAGTAGAGCTGGAACAGCATGTCGGGCGCGGGCGCCAGCGACACGCCGTCGGTCAGCACGTCGCGCAGCGCGCGACCGCCGATCGGGAAGTCGGCCGGCGCGTCGAGCGCCTTCAGCACCGCCTCGACCAGCGCCGGATCGTTGGTCGGGTACAACCCGAATGCATCGCCGACGTTGTAGTCGAGCGCACACTGCGTGAGATCAAACTCGATGTGCCAGGTCTCTTTCTCCGAGCCCGGCTTGTTGAGCAGCGCACGCGACACGAATGTCGCCTCGACCGGGTTGTCGCGCGAGCGGCCGGCCTCGCCGAGCGGAACGGCAACGATCTTGACCGGCTCGCCTGCCTGCTCGACCGCCAGGGCCGAGCCGATTTCAACATGCAGCGTCTTGAGCATCCGGGCGGTTTCCTTGCCGCCCGGAACGCACAGGTTCAGCCGCTCTTCTTTCTTGTCGAACAGCGCATCGGCGTATTGCTCGCAGTTGTAGCCGCACTGGCCGCAATCCTGCTGGCCCATCGCCGCCATCATCTTGCGGCGCAGCGGCTTGCCGTCCGCGAGTTTCATCCGCTCGGCGAGCGGCAGCGTCTGATCGTGCCAGGGCGCGCCGTCGTCGGCCTCGCCCCCGACATTGACGCCGGGCATCAGCGCGGACGCATCCTGCGGCGACAGCGCCGACACATCGCCGTCCAGCAGCCCGGCGAAGAACCCGTTGAGCCAGATACGCTGATCGGCGGTAAACGGCGCGTTCTCCGGCACGATGGAAGCCAAAGGGGTGCGCATCGGCGAGTTCATGAGCGGCACTCCGCGAACAGCGTGCCGAGCGCGGCATCGTCGTGGCGCTTGGTGAAGACGTGGAACGTCTCGTCGTTCGAGGCGCGCCGCGAAAGATAGGTCTTGAGCATGGCTTCGATGATGTGCGGCGTATCGTCCGCCTTCACGTCGCGAAACAATTCGCGCGCCAGTGTCGCATCCGGGCCTGATCCGCCGCCGACCAGGATGTGATAGCCCTCGACGGTGTCCTCCTCCGACACCGGCACCTTGCAGGCGAGCAAGCCGATGTCGCCGATGTAATGCTGCGCGCAGGAATGATGGCAGCCGGTGAGGTGGATGTTCACCGGGGTGTCCAGTTCGACGCGCGCCTCGCACCAGCGCGCGATCTGTTCGGCATGGCCCTTGGTGTCGGACGCGGCGAAGCGACAGCCGGTATTGCCGGTGCAAGCCACCAGCCCGGTGCGGATCGCGCTCGCCTTGGTCGCAAGCCCCAGCGCCTCGATCGCCGCCTCGGCCAGCGCAACCTTGTCCGCCGGCACACCGGAGATCAGCAGGTTTTGCCACACGGTGAGACGGACGTCGCCGTCGCCCAGATCCCGCGCGACCGTCGCCAGCCCGCGCATCTGATCGCCGGTCAGCTTGCCGACCGGCAGCACCACGCCGACCCAGTTCAGCCCCTTCTGCTTCTGCGCGTGCACGCCGATGTGAGCCGCGCGATCCGCCTTCGGGCGCACTGCAACCGCTTCAGCCGGCACGCGAACGAGTTTTGCACCGAGTTTCTCCTCCACCAGCCCCAGGAATTTCTGGAAGCCCATCGCATCGAGCACGTATTTCAAACGCGCCTTGTTTCGGTCAGTGCGGTCGCCGTGTGCGGTGAACACCCGAACGATGGCGTCCGCCACCTTATTTGAGTCGGCGGGCTTCAAAATTACACCGGTGTCGCGCGCGAAATCCCGGTGACCGGTGATGCCGCCAAGCGCGAGACGGAACCAAACGCCCGGCTCGACGCCGAAGCCGTCCTTCACCTCGACCGCCTGAAAGCCGATGTCGTTGGTGTCTTCCAAAGCGGCGATGAGCCCTGCGCCATCGAACGCGACGTTGAACTTGCGCGGCAGGCCGTACAGCGCGCGCTGATTGAGGATGTGATGGTGCCATGCCCGCGCATAGGGCCGTGTGTCCAGCAGCTCCTGTGGATCGATGCCGGCGGTCGGCGTGCCGGTAACGTTGCGGATGTTGTCGGCGCCGGTGCCCTTCGAGCACAGACCCAGATCGACGATCGCTTCCAGCAGATCGATCGCGTTCTTCGGCTCGATTTCGCGGATCTGAAAGTTCGCCCGCGTGGTGACGTGCGAGTAGCCGCCGCCATAGCGCTCCGCCAGATCGGCGAGAGCCGACAACTGCCAATGCGTGACGATGCCGTTGGGGATGCGGAGCCGGCACATGTAGGAGTTCTGCGCCGGCGCGACATAGAACAGGCCGTAATAGCGCCAGCGGAAGTTGTCGGCGGGTTTCGGAAACTCGTTCTTCGCCGCCTGATCCTGCAGGCGATGGTAGGCGTCGAACGGATGCTCATCGCGCTTGAACTTCTCCTGGTCGGACAGCTTCTTGCCCGCCGCCAGCACGCGATCCTGCGCCGCGACATGCTCGGCATCGGGCCCGCTCGGCTTGGCCGACGCGGTGGATCCACGCCCGAGCCGCGCAATCTGGAGGCCGGAGGAGAAGCCTTCCAGGTAGCGCTTTTGCTCGGGCGTGAAGTCGCTGGACATATCAGGCCGCTTCGACGAAGCGATGCCGCTCGTAGAGGAACTCAAGCACACGCTGCCGGCACTTCAGGTACGTGGGATCGGCCGCGAGCGCGAGCCGCTTGCGCGGCCGCGCCAGCGGCACGTCCAGCACCTCGCCGATCCGCGCGGCTGGGCCGTTGGTCATCATGACGATGCGGTCGGACAGCAGCACAGCTTCGTCGACGTCGTGGGTGATCATCATGACCGTATTGCCAAGCTTGCTGTGGATCGCCATCACCGAGTCCTGCAAGTGCGCACGCGTCAGCGCGTCGAGCGCGCCGAACGGCTCGTCGAGCAGCAGAACCTTGGGCTCCATGGCGAGCGCGCGGGCGAGGCCGACGCGCTGCTTCATGCCACCGGAAATCTCCGCCGGCCGCTTATCCTTGGCGTGGCCCATCTGCACCAGATCGAGGTTGTGCATGACCCATGCGTGACGTTCGGCGCGCGATTTTGACGAGCCGAACACCTTGTCGACCGCGAGCTTGACGTTGCCGTAAACGGTAAGCCAAGGCAGCAATGAATGGTTCTGGAACACCACGGCTCGATCCGGGCCAGGATCGTTGACCTCCTTGTTCTCGAGCAGCACGCAACCCGCCGACACCGGCAGCAGGCCGGCGACGAGATTGAGCAGCGTGCTCTTGCCGCAGCCGGAGTGGCCGATGATCGAGACGTACTCGCCTTTCTCGATGCCGAGCGTGATGTCCTTGAGGACTTCCGTCTCGGTCGTGCCACGCGTGAACGACTTATCGACGTGGTCGATCTTCAGATAGGGATAAGGCATCGCCGTTCTCCTTAGTTCGCAGCGGTGCCGCGGGTGACGATGGTGGCGGCGGCGGCGACGATGCGGTCGAGGATGAAGCCGACCAGGCCGACGTAAACCAGCGCCAGGATGATTTCGCTGATGCGCGAGGAATTCCACGCATCCCAGATGAAGAAGCCGATGCCGACACCGCCGATCAGCATCTCGGCTGCGACGATGGCGAGCCACGACAAGCCGATGCCGATACGCAGGCCTGTGAAGATGTAAGGCGCTGCGGCCGGCACCATGATCTTGAAGAAGAACTCGAGATGATTGAGCCGCAGCACCTGCGCGACGTTACGATAGTCCTGCGGGATGTTGCGGATACCGACCGCGGTGTTGATGATGACCGGCCAGATCGCGGTAATGAAGATCACGAAGATCGCCGACGGCTGGCCGTTGCGGAACGCCGCGAGCGACAGCGGCAGCCAGGCAAGCGGCGGCACGGTGCGCAGCACCTGGAAAATTGGATCGAGGCCGCGCATCGCCCAGGTCGACTGGCCGACCAGAGTGCCGAGCGCAACGCCGGCGATTGCCGCGAGCGCATAGCCTAACGCCACTCGCTGCAGACTCGCCGACATGTGCCAGAACAGCCCCTTGTCGAGGCCACCGCGATCGAAGAACGGATCGATGATCAATTCCCAGGTGTCGTCCAGCACCTTCAGGGGCGGCGGCAGCGAAGCGCCGGGTTTGCTGCACAGCACCTGCCAGACCACCAGAACGAGCGCGATGACCAGCACGGGCGGAATGACGTTGACCGCGATATTCTGCGCGTGCGTGCGAAGCCGTGTCGCGAAAGGCACCTGCTTGGTCGGGATCGCCACCACCGCGGCGCTGCTTGCAGGCAGCGCCATCACGGTCTCGGTCGTGCGAAGCGGCATGTTCATTGCAATTGCTCCAGTGCAAGAGGTCGGGCCGCCCGAAGGCGGCCCGCTGAGGTCAACCGATTTCCGCGCGCTTGATCGCGAGGCTCTTGAGATACGCGGCGGGGTTTTCAGGGTCGAACACCTTGCCGTCGAAGAACGTTTCCTATGCCGCGAGAGGTCGAAGTCGGGATGTCGGACGGCTTCACGCCCAGCATCTTGGCCAACTCGCGCCAGATGTCTTCGCGGTTGACCTTTTTGATCAGGCCCTTGGCGTCGACCGTCGCCTCGAACTTGGCCCAGCGGATGTCTTCGGTGATGAACCAGAGGTCGTGGCTCTGGAACGGATACGACGCATGGTTCATCCAGTACTTCATGATGTGCGGCGAGTTCTCGACGACCTTGCCGGGGATGCCGTAATTGAACTTGCCCTTGGTACGATCGATGATGTCCTCGTACGGCGCGTTGATCCATTGACGCTTGGACATGATGCGGGCGAGCTCTTCGTGGTTCTCGGGCTTGTCGGCCCACTGCTGCGCTTCCATCACTGCCATCAGCATCGCCTTCGAAGCGTTGGGATATTTGTCGACCCAGGCGGCACGCATGCCCAGCGACTTCTCCGGATGCTTGTTCCAGAGTTCGCCGGTGGTGATCGCGGTGTAGCCGATGTTCTGGTTGACGAGCTGCAGGTTCCACGGCTCGCAGACGCAGAAGCAGTCCATCGTGCCGACCTTCATGTTCGCCACCATCTGCGGAGGCGGAACGGTGATGGTCTCGATGTCCTTGTCGGGATCGATACCGCCGGCGGCGAGCCAGTAGCGAATCCAGAGATCGTGGGTGCCGCCGGGGAATGTATTGGCAGCCTTCACCGCCTTGCCGGAGGCCTTCTTCTTTTCCAGCGCTTCTTTGAACGGCTTGGTGTCGAGCCCGATTTTCAGATCCTCGTATTCCTTGGCGACCGAAATGCACTGACTGTCGAGATTGAGCCGCGCCAGGATGTACATCGGGGTCGGCACGTTGTTCTGCGTCACCTTGCCGGCCGAGATCAGGTACGGCATCGGCGTCAGGATATGCGCGCCGTCGATGCCGTTGCCTTCACTACCGAGCACCAGATTGTCGCGCGTCGCACCCCACGACGCCTGCTTAAGAACTTCAGTGTCGGGCATGCCGTGCTTGGCGAAGAACCCTTTGTCCTTGGCGACGAACAGCGCCCCAGCATCGGTCAGCGCGATGAAGCCGAGCTTAGCGCCCTTCACTTCGGGGCCCGCGGCTTGCGCAAAAGCGCCGCCGGGAAATTGCGTCTGCACCGCACTGAGCAACACCGCCGTGCTGGCCGTGCCCTTGAGGAATTTGCGGCGGTCGATGGACTTCCGTCCCGTGTCCTTCGTCGTCATTGTGTCTGTCGTCCTCTCTGGTCTCTGGTTTCGTTGCGCCCGCGTCGCGTTTCCCGTGTGTCTCGTTCGCGCCAACAAAAAAGCCGCAGCCTGAAGTGGGCCTTCCGTGGCCTCCCCAGGTCAGCGGCATTGCTATTGGCCCGTCGTTGGACCCGATGCCGTCACGCATGGCGGCGCCGTCTCGGGTCAGATCAATTCAAGCTTCGTGCCAGCTTGGGCCGAAGACACGTTCTTCAATTTTTACAATGGCTTGTGTCGATTGTCGCAGGCGTTGACGAAGCGCTAAAGAATGACGCTATGCCCATCGTGGCCGCACCCTGCGGATATTTTGTGCAGTGCAAAAAACAGGCAGGCGGCTACCGCCGGATCTTCGAAGCCGCGAGATGGCTCTCGATGTCATCGGCGTCGAACGGCGGGCCGGTGAATGCGCCGATGCCATCCACCGGCTCGCCAGCCGTATCCGGAGCTTCGCTAGGCAACGCCGCGTCGTAAAGGTCGGGACGGAACACGGCTTTCGCCGCGGCAAGCATCTCTTCCGAATACGGCGCCTGACCCCAGCGCACCATCTGCGCGTAGAGCCACGCTGCCTGTACCGGGTCGGGCCGTCCTGCCGCCTTGCGGCCAACCAGCAGATAGCGGTCGCTGGTGCGAATGGTGCCGTCGGGCGTGACCTTCAAGCGGCCGTCGAGCGTTCGGCGGATGACTTCCGCGGACGCGCCGATGCGGTTCGGAGCCGCGAGGATCGCAGACGCTTCGTCGCGGTTCGCCGGATTCTCGACAAAGGCCGCGGCACGGCCCAGCGCGCGGATCAGCCGCCGCAGCACGTCGGGATTTTCGGCCGACCAGCTTGCGCGCACCGCGAGCACCTTCTCCGCGGCGCGCGAGAGAATCTCGGAAACGAAGTGGAGGATGTAACCGATGCCGAGATCCACCGCGACCGAGTTCCACGGCGCGCCGACGCAGAACCCGTCGACATGCTTGTTCGCCAGGCTTTCGACCATGTAGGGCGGCGGCAGCACGATCATGCGGACGTCTTCGTCCGGATCGACGCCGCCGGCCGCCATCCAGAACCGCAGATGATAATTGTGCGTCGAGAACGGGAACGTCATGCCGAAGGTCAGCGGGTCCTGTGCCTTCGCCTTGCGGCTCTGCACCACGCGGGCGAGCGCGCGGCCTGACACGACAGGATCGGCGATGTTGCCGTCGGCCGCTGCGGCAAGTGCGGCATAGAGTTCGGGCGATACGGTGATGGCATTGCCGTTCACGCCGAGACCGAATGGCGCCAAGATCGGCACCTTGACGTGACCAAGCCCGAGGCTGGAGGCGATCGCCACCGGCGCGATCAGGTGCGCCGCGTCGAACAGGCCGATGTTGAGCTTGTCGCGCACGTTCGACCAGGACACTTCGCGCACCAGCTCGACGTCGAGCCCTTCGGCCGCAGCGAAGCCCTTGTCGACCGCGACGATCAGCGCGGTCGCATCGCACAGCGGGATGAAGCCAATGCGCAGGCGCTTGGGGTTCATTTGAACAGCTCCGCGGCGGTGACGACCGACTGCGCGACCTCGGCGATCTTCTTGTTCTCGTTCATCGCGGTCTTGCGCAGCAGCCCATAGGCGGTGTCCTCGGACAGGTTCTTTGCTTTCATGAGGATGCCCTTGGCGCGATCGATCACCTTGCGCTCCTCCAGCGCGGAGCGGGTGCGATCGAGCTCGTTCTGCAGGCGGGAAAACGCGTTGAAGCGTGAGATGCACAGATCGAGGATGGTCTTGATGCGCTCTTTCTGCAGGTTGCCGACGATATAGGCCGACACGCCGGCATCGACCGACGCTTGGATCGACGCGGTGTCGCTCTGGTCGACGAACATCGCGACCGGGCGCTTCACCGCGCGGCTGACCTGGAACATCTGCTCGAGCACGTCGCGGCTCGGGTTCTCCAGGTCGATCAGGATGACGTCAGGGTCGATGGCGTAGATGCGGGTCAGCAGATGCGACATCTCGTCGATGCGAACGACATGAACATGACCAGCCTCGCGCAACCCCTCCTCCAGGATGGCGGCCCGCACTGGGTTCTCGTCGACAATGACAATTTTAAAGGTCGGATCCATGAACTGCTGATCAATCATCAAGCAGCGTGCCACGGCTCGACCGAAGCTGATTCATCAATAAAAACAAACAACTAACAGCTACATCGGGTTACCGTGCGCCGCGCCGCTTGTGCCTGCAATCGGGCAGTGCGCCAGAATTTTGTGCAGCGCAAAATCGGGATAGTGTCAATTGACACAAGATCGTCAAATTTTTCGCTGCGGCCAGGGAACCGGAACCACTCGCATGAATTGTATGGTTGGGTTGTGGTGCGGACCGTCGTCGAGCCGGCCGCACAGCTCGGGGGAATCAGAATGTTGGAAGGCCTGTCGGCATGCGGCATTGCGCGCTGTTCGCGCGCATTTGCTTGCGCCGTTCCGCCACCTCTATGCCTTACATCCGCTTGCTCAAGAGAGCATTCCGCGCCCCGGGCGCGGATTGGAGAACGCCATGTCTAGTGCTGAAGAACTCAGATCCAAGCCCCCCCGTGGCGCTCGGGTCGCGGCGCCGGCCAAGGCGCAAATCAACGGCGAAGCAGATTTCAACCCTCACGAGCTTCTTGCCGCGCTGCAGGCGATGCGCACCGGCGACTTCTCGGTCCGGATGGCGGGTAACCGGCTCGGCATCGAAGGCAAGATCGCCGACACGTTCAACGAAATCGTCGCAGCCAATCAAAGGATGGCGCAGCAGCTCGAACGCGTCGGGCAGCGCGTCGGCCGCGAAGGCAAAGCGAAGGACCGCGTCAAGTTCAGCCTGTCGCAAGGTGCCTGGGGCGAGATGGAAGGTTCGGTCAACACCCTGATCGAAGACCTGCTCTGGCCGACCCGAGAAGTGACCCGCGCAGTTGCCGCGGTGGCGCAAGGCGACCTCATCCAAACCGTACGGCTCGACGTCGACGGCCGTCCGCTGCAGGGCGAGTTCCTGCAGTCGGCAACCATCGTCAACACCATGATCCGCCAGCTCAGCGTGTTCACGTCCGAAGTGACGCGCGTCGCGCGCGAAGTGGGCACCGAAGGCAAGCTCGGCGGGCAGGCGCAGGTGCCGGAAGTGACCGGCGTCTGGAAAGACCTGACCGAGAGCGTGAACTCGATGGCGTCCAACCTGACCGGTCAGGTGCGCAATCTCGCCGAGGTGACGATCGCGGTGGCGAACGGCGATTTGTCGAAGAAGATCACCGTGGACGTGCGGGGCGAGATTCTTCAGCTCAAGGAAGCCATCAACACGATGGTGGACCAGCTCCGGTCGTTCGCGTCGGAAGTGACGCGTGTTGCGCGCGAGGTCGGCACCGATGGCAAGCTGGGCGGTCAGGCGATCGTGCCCGGCGTCGCCGGAACCTGGAAGGATTTGACCGACAACGTCAATCTGCTGGCGGGCAATCTGACCACGCAGGTCCGCAATATCGCGCAGGTGACAACCGCTGTCGCGCGTGGCGACCTGTCGCGCAAGATCACGGTGGACGTGAAGGGTGAAGTTCTGGAATTGAAGGACACCATCAACACAATGGTGGACCAGCTCAACGGCTTCGCCTCGGAAGTCACGCGCGTCGCGCGCGAGGTCGGCACCGAAGGCAAGCTCGGCGGCCAGGCCGCGGTGCCGGGCGTCGCCGGCACCTGGAAGGACTTGACTGACAGCGTCAACTTCATGGCCGGCAACTTGACGTCTCAAGTCCGCAACATCGCGGACGTCGCCACTGCCATCGCCGGCGGCGATTTGTCGAAGAAGATTACCGTGACGGCCAGCGGCGAAATCCTGCAGCTCAAGGAAACCGTCAACACGATGGTGGACCAGCTCAACGCCTTCGCCGGCGAAGTGACGCGCGTCGCGCGCGAGGTCGGCACCGAAGGCCGGCTCGGCGGCCAGGCGAACGTGCTCGGCGTGGCCGGCACCTGGAAGGATTTGACCAATTCGGTGAACTCGATGGCCTCGAACCTGACCGCTCAGGTCCGAAACATCGCAGAGGTGACGACCGCCGTTGCCGGCGGCGATTTGTCGAAAAAGATCACGGTCGACGTGCGCGGCGAAATCGCCGAGCTCAAGGACACCATCAACACCATGGTGGATCAGCTCAACGCCTTCGCCGGCGAAGTGACGCGCGTCGCGCGCGAGGTCGGCACCGAGGGCAAGCTCGGCGGCCAGGCGTTGGTGCGCGGCGTGGCCGGCACCTGGAAGGACTTGACAGACTCGGTGAATTCGATGGCCTCGAACCTCACCGGGCAGGTCCGCAACATCGCCGAGGTGGCGACCGCTGTGGCGCTGGGCGACCTTTCGAAGAAAATCACCGTGAACGTGTCGGGCGAAATCCTTCAGCTCAAGGAAACGCTGAACACGATGGTGGACCAGCTCAACGGCTTCGCCGGCGAAGTGACGCGCGTCGCGCGCGAGGTCGGCACCGAAGGCCGGCTCGGCGGCCAAGCCGCGGTGCCTGGCGTCGCCGGCACCTGGAAGGATTTGACCGACAGCGTCAACTCGATGGCGGGCAATCTGACGGGGCAAGTCCGCAACATCGCCGAAGTGGCGACCGCGATCGCCGGCGGCGACCTTTCGCGCAAGATCACCGTCGACGTGCGCGGCGAAATCCTTCAGCTCAAGGAAACGCTGAACACGATGGTGGACCAACTCAACCGGTTCGCCGGCGAAGTGACGCGCGTCGCGCGCGAGGTCGGCACGGAAGGGCGTCTTGGCGGCCAGGCCAACGTGCCCGGCGTGGCCGGCACCTGGAAGGATTTGACCAACTCGGTGAACTCGATGGCCGGCAACCTGACCGCCCAGGTCCGCAACATCGCCGAAGTGACCACCGCCGTCGCGCGCGGCGACCTTTCGCGCAAGATTACGGTGGACGTGAAGGGCGAAATCCTGGAGCTCAAGAACACCATCAACA
>CAVQGC010000006.1:0-116953 GCA_963711955.1 uncultured Alphaproteobacteria bacterium
TTCTATGTTTTTGTCGCCTTCGTTCAGTTTTCTGGTGCTTGTTCAAGGTTTTCAGCAACAGCCGCCGGCAGATCACCGGGTTTTTCCTGTCGGGAGAATTTTTCGGCTTGGAAACCGGAAAACGAACACATGCTTTCGGCAGAGGCCATCACTAATTCAAAAATTTTGATTATCAAGCGCAGCGTCTTGGCGGTGTTAGCCGAGCACGACAAGAGATCGAACGCCGTCGTTTGGAACTGGCAGCCTGCGAGCTCAAGCGCGCTCAAACGCACGCCACCATGCTCATATTAAATGCCAAGGAACGCGTTGCAAAATTTCTGTTGGAAATGGCATCGCGCAATCCAAAAGAGACCAAGATCGAACTTCCGATGGCGCGCTTGGACATCACTCACCACTATCTTGGCTTGACCGTTGAAACCGTGTCGCGTGTGTTGGGCGACCTTGAGGCAGCCAATATCATTGCGCGACCGACGGCTCGCCACGTGGTGTTGCGTGATCGTGGCAAGCTTAGCCCCACCGCCTAATCGCAGGTTTGTGCTGGCGAGCAAACCCTAGAGCCGAGTGCGCTTGCTCGCCCAATGGGGCAATGTCCGCTTTGGGTCATTAGGCGACATGGCGGCCTGGCTTGTCGATGTCCGCTCTTACCTCGAAGAGCGGACATTCGAGCCGTCGATATCCACTGCAACCCGATGACTGTGATCCATAGGATACAGCGCTCCCGTTTTTCGCCAATCCGTCAGCTTCGCTGGCATACATAAAAGGTCATACATCTCAGTGCATGGCGCTAGGACGTAGCGCCCCGCCACAAGATGGCGCCTCTGACCCGGTGTGTACGAAGCCGCATCACGCAAGCGGGACACGCTCTGCCGGATGGGCAAAGTGTGTCCTCCACCGGCTCCCGCAAGTCGATCAGTTGGATGGTGGTGATCAGTGGCTCGTAGCCGCTTGAAGCCTGATCGAAAGATAGCGCGAGGCGGAGGGCGTAGCCCGACGACCATCCCGAGCGAAGCGAGGGATGTACGCCAGGCCTTCTATTCGAGGTAGATGAAGTCGGCGCCAAATAGCCTGAGAAGGCTTATGGCGTATGAGATTGGCGCAGATAACTCATTTCCAGCCCAGGAGCAGAAGGCTTGTCGCGCCTCGGCGACCTCCAGACCGTCGGCCGCACGTTCAAGCACCAGCAGCGTCGTCAGTCGCTGCATCGTGAACTGTTCGCGTAGATGCGACCGCACGATTGGTCGACCGTTCTGATCGGCTAACTTCGATATCTGAACGATGACCGGTTCGTCGAATGCGATGTCTTGCGGCATGAGGTCCTCTCAGCGGGGGGGCTAGGCAGCGTCTTGGTTTTCCCAAGAGCGCATGAAGCCGGCGTCTTGCTTGTCTTTGATGACCTGCTCGGTAGCCATGATCGCCAGCTGCAGACTGGGCGAGTTCTCGCAGGGTCGTGGGGTGCGGCGCGTGTTCGCTCGCGCCAATCGCGGCGACGAGGTCTGCTCGACAGAGATGAAATCGTTGCAGGAGCGCTTTATCCCGGAACACTGACATCTGACACGCCGGTTGGTTACCAATTTACGGAAGCTTGAGTGCAATCTCCTAACGGGTCGTTAAGCTCGCGATGGAACTTCCATCATACGGCCGATTACGATCATTGCGGCGGTGTCTGGGTTTGGTAGTTGCCGATGTGGACGCCAAGAATAAAATCGCCTTAGTCGGACGAGGCACAGAACCAATCAGACCTTTGCGAGGGTTTCCGGTGTCGCCGCCTGCGGAGATGCACAGAGGTTCATGGCGGTCAGCTCACCGGGGGGCTCGCGCGGCGGCTGCAGGTCAGTCCGCATACATAGATCACGAGCTGAGATCATCAGCCGTAATACGAGGAAACCAATGACCCGACTAACCAGTGGTCATCACGTTGCGACTGGACGAGGCTACGCTTGCCAGCATCCGCGATCGCGTCGGCGACGGTTCGCGCGTGAGGGCCCCGCGCGCCAGGCCAAGGGACTTGAGATCGCGGCCGACGTCGACGAGCGGTTGCCCGAGCGCGTCATGGGCGATGCCACGCGGCTGCGCCAGGTGCTGCTCAACCTCGCCGGCAACGCCATCAAGTTCACCGAGACCGGCGGCGTCAGCGTCGTCGTCGAGCCGGGCGCAACGCCGGAGAGATCGTGTTCGAGGTGCGCGACACCGGCATCGGCATCGCGCCGGAGCAACAGGCGCGCATCTTCCTCGAGTTCGAGCAGGCCGAAGGCGGCGCCGGCCGCAAGTTCGGCGGCACCGGTCTCGGCCTCGCCATCTCGCGCCGCATCGTCGAGCGCATGGGCGGCCACATCGAGGTGGAAAGCGCGCCGGGCCAAGGCTCGACGTTCCGGTCGCGATCGCGCTGCCGCGGGCCGACCGACGCGCCGGCATTCGCCGCGCCGGACCTCGGCGGCAAGGCCGTCGCTGGTGGTCGCGCCGCCGTCGCTCGAGGCCTCGCTGCTGGAGCGGCGGCTGACGCGCTGGGGCGCCGCGGTGACGCGCGCCGCTGCACGACGCCATCGCCTGCTGCAGGACGACTTCGACGCCGTGCTGATCGATCACGCGCTCGGGCGCAGAGGCCACGCCGCGCCGCCGAGCCTGCCGGCGAAACAACCCCGCGCCGCATCGTGCTGATCACGCCGGGCGAGCGTCATGGCCTGCCGGCGCTCAAGCGCCGCCGGCTTCACCGGCTATCTGGTCAAGCCGGTGCGTGCGGCCTCGCTCGCCGCACAGCTCACCGGCGGCGCCGTGTTCGAGGACGCCGCCGCGCCGGCCGCTGCCAACGGAGCACGGCGCCTGCCGGCAAGAGCCTCGCGATCCTGATCGCGGAGGACAACGAGATCAACGCGCTGCTGGCCTGCTCGCTGCTGGCCAAGCTCGGCCATCGTCCGACCGTCGCGGCCGACGGCGGCGAAGCGCGTCGCCGCCTGGCGCGCCGCGCAGGACGGCGACGCGCCCTATCGACGTGGTGCTGATGGACGTGCAGATGCCGGGCATCGACGGACTCGAAGCCACGCGGCAAATCCGCGCGGCCGAAGCCGACGCGCCCGCCGCACGCCGATCGTCGCGCTCACCGCCAATGCCTTCGCCGAGGACCGCGAAGCCTGCCTCGCCGCCGGGATGGACGATTTCCTGGTGAAGCCGCTCGACCGCGAGCGGCTCGCCGCGATGCTGTCGAGCTGTCGGGGCGCGCCGCGCTGGCGGCGTGACGCAGTCATGCCGGTCTGCGTCGGATCCGGCTTCGCCATAGCGCGTCGAAGACGCGCGTGACGCGCTTAGCTCCGCCGACATGAAGCCTAGAGCTTCCGCAGCGCGACTTCCTCGACGCGGTGGCTCTCGGCCTTCTTCAGGATGAGGTCGGCGCGCTGGCGCGTCGGCAGGATGTTTTCGTGCAGGTTGACGAGGTTGATGCTCGACCAGATCGCGGTCGCGGTCTCGATCGCCTCGGCGTCGGTCAGTTGCGAATAGCGGTGGAAGTACGATTTCGGATCGCGGAACGCGGTGCCGCGCAGCGTCAGAAAGCGGTCGACGTACCAGCTCTTGAGCACGGTCTCGTCGGCGTCGAGATAGACCGAGAAATCGAAGAAGTCGGACACGAACGGGATCGCCTTGCCGTCCTTCGGCAGGCGGCCGGTCTGCAGCACGTTGAGTCCTTCGACGATCAGGATGTCGGGCCGGTCGACCTCGAGCCACTGGTTCGGCACCACGTCGTAGATCAGGTGCGAGTAGATCGGCGCGCGCACCGGATGGCGGCCGGCCTTCACGTCGGAGAGAAAGTGCAGCAGCGCCGGAAGGTCGTAGCTTTCCGGAAAGCCCTTCTTCTCCATCAGCCCTTCGCTCTGCAGCATCGCGTTCGGCAGCAGGAAGCCGTCGGTGGTGACCAGCGTCGACCTTGGGCACGTTGGTCCAGCGCGCCAGCAGCGCCTGCAGCACGCGCGCCGTGGTCGATTTGCCGACCGCGACCGAGCCGGCGACGCCGATGATGTAGGGCGTCTTGGCGTCCTCGCCGCCGAGGAAGCGCTGCTGCGCGCGGTGCAGCCGCTGCGTCGCCGCGACGTAAAGCGAAAGCAGCCGCGACAGCGGCAGATAGATCTCCTCGACCTCCGCCATGTCGAGCCGGTCGTGCAGCGAGCGCAGCCGCGTCACCTCGTCCGGCGTCAGCGTCATCGGCGTGTCGTCGCGCAACGCCGCCCATTCCGCCCGCGAATAGGTGCGGTACGGCGAAAGGCCGTCGTCGATGCGCTGTTCCATCACGGGTCGGTCTCTTTGCGCGACGCCTTTTCTTCGAGGCCGGATTTCTTGGTCCGGGTTTCCAGCAGCGCCTCGACCTCGGCCGAGCGTGACGCCGCGCGCCTCCAGCAGCACCAGCAGGTGATAGAGCGTGTCGGCGGCTCTCCGCGATCAGCTGCTCGCGGTCCTCGCCGATCGCGGCGATCACGGTCTCGATCGCCTCTTCGCCGAACTTCTTGGCGCAATGGGCGATGCCCTTGTCGAGCAGCTTGCGCGTATAGGACACGTCCGCGCTGGCCTTGGCGCGCTCTTTCACGCGCTGCTCAAGATCGGCGAGGGTGAACTTGCTCATGGGATTTCCATAGCATCTCCGCCGCGTTGCGGAAACCGCCGCAAGCGCGGCCTCGGTTCGCGGCGGCGCATGGCCTGCGCTAGCATCGCGCCATGGCCCATGCCGACGCCGTCGATTTCTGGTTCGACTTCGCCTCGACCTATTCCTATCCGGCGGCGATGCGGATCGGCGCGGCGGCGCGAGCGCCGGCGTCGCGGTGCGGTTCCGGCCGTTCCTGCTCGGGCCGATCTTCAAGGCGCAGGGCTGGGACACCTCGCCGTTCAACATCTATCCGGCCAAGGGCCGCTACATGTGGCGCGACCTCGAGCGGCTGTGCGCCGGCCTTGAGCTGCCGTTCCGCCGGCCCGAGCCGTTTCCGCAGAACAGCCTGCTGGCCGCGCGCGTCGCGGTGGTCGGGCTGGCGGCCGGACGCCACTGGGGCGAGGAATTCTGCGTCGCGGTGTTCCGCGCGCAGTTCGGCGAAGGCCGCCGGATCGACGACGCCGGCGACGCTGCGCGACGATCCTGACGGCTTCGGCGTCGACGCCGCGACCGCGCTCGGCGCCGCGCAATCGGACGACAACAAGGCGCGCCTGCGCGCGCAGACCGAAGAAGCGCAGCGGCTCGGGATTTTCGGCGCGCCGAGCCTTCGTCGACGCCGGACGGCGAACTGTTCTGGGGCAACGACCGGCTGGAGGCGGCGCTCGCCTGGCGCCAAGCGCGTTAGGGATCGAGCCGCATCGGCAGGCCGGCCTTGGCCATGTGGCTCTTGGCCTCGCGCACGATGTGCTCGCCGAAATGGAAGATCGAGGCGGCCAGCACCGCGCTGGCGTGGCCGTCGCGGATGCCCTCGACCAGATGATCGAGATTGCCGACGCCGCCCGAGGCGATCACCGGCACCGGCACCGCGTCCGCTACCGCGCGGGTGAGCGCAATGTCGAAGCCCGACTTGGTGCCGTCGCGGTCCATCGAGGTGAGCAGGATCTCGCCGGCGCCGAGCGCGACCACCTCCTTGGCGTATTCCACCGCATCGAGGCCGGTCGGCTTGCGGCCGCCGTGGGTGAAAATCTCCCAGCGGTCCGTCTCGCCCGGCTGCGACACTTTCTTGGCGTCGATCGCCACCACGATGCACTGGTCGCCGAACTTCTCCGCCGCCTCCTTGACGAAGGCGCGGCGCGTCACCGCGGCGGTGTTGATCGACACCTTGTCGGCGCCGGACGTCAGCAGCTTGCGGATGTCGTCGACGCGTGCGCACGCCGCCGCCGACGGTCAGCGGCATGAAGCAGGCCTCGGCGGTGCGCTGCACCACGTCGAAGATGGTGTCGCGGTTCTCGTGGCTCGCGGTGATGTCGAGGAAGGTGAGCTCGTCGGCGCCGGCCGCGTCATAGGCGATCGCCGCCTCGACCGGATCGCCGGCGTCGCGCAGGTTGACGAAGTTGACGCCCTTGACGACGCGGCCGTCCTTCACGTCGAGGCAGGGAATGACGCGGACCTTGAACATCGGTCACTTGTCCCGCGCGGCGCGGATCATCTTGAGCGCTTCGGCCGGCGTCGAGCCGCCCGTCATAGAGCGCGCGGCCGGCGATGGCGCCTTCGAGCTTCTTGGCGCGCGGCTGCGGTCATGATCTTGATGTCGTCGATCGAAGCGAGTCCGCCCGAGGCGATCACCGGAATCGAGATCGCTTCGGCGAGCGCGATGGTGGCGTCCCAGTTGATGCCCTTGCAGCATGCCGTCGCGCGCGACGTCGGTGTAGATGATCGCGGCGACGCCGGCGTCCTCGAAGCGCTTGGCGATGTCGAGCGCGGTCAGCTCCGATGTCTCGGCCCAGCCCTCGACCGCGACCTTGCCGTCGTTGGCGTCGAGCCCGACCGCGACGCGCTTGGGAAATTTCTTCGCCGCTTCCTTCACCAGCGCCGGATCGCGCACCGCGGCGGTGCCGATGATGACGCGGTTGACGCCCTTCGCCAGCCAGCCCTCGATCGTCTTCATGTCGCGGATGCCGCCGCCGAGCTGCACGCAGAGCCCGACCGTTTCGAGGATGCGCTCGACCGCGGCGACGTTCATCGGCTTGCCGGCGAACGCGCCGTCGAGATCGACCACGTGCAGGTGCCGGAAGCCCTGCGTCTCGAAGGCATGCGCCTGCGCCGCCGGATCGCGGTTGAAGACGGTGGCGCGCGCCATGTCGCCCTGCTGCAGGCGCACGCACAGGCCGTCCTTCAGATCGATGGCGGGAAACAGGATCACGGCGTGCTCACTCGGTCGGCCATTGGCCGACTCAATTGTCCATAGGTCAGGCCGCCAATCGCGCCGGCCCAGGCCATTGAGCCATCTCACGGCTTCCAATTCAGGAAATTGGCGATCAAGCGCAAGCCCAAGTTTCTGGCTCTTTTCCGGGTGGAATTGCGTGCCGGCCACGCTGTCGCGCGCCACCATGGCGGTGACCGGGCCGCCGTAGTCGGCCTCGGCCAGCGAGGTCGGCGCGGATCCGCCGGCTGTGAGCTGATAGGAATGCACGAAATAGGCGTGCAGGCCGTCCGGCCCGAGCGGAATGCCGTCGAGCAGCTTGTGCGGCATGCGCGCCTTGAGCGTGTTCCAGCCCATGTGCGGGATCTTCAGCGCCGGATCGCGCGGCGCGATCTTGTCGACCTCGCCGGCGATCCAGCCGAGCCCGTCGGTCACCTGATATTCGCGGCCGCGCTCGGCCATCAGCTGCATGCCGACGCAGATGCCGAGGAACGGCCGGCCCTTGCCGCGCACGGTCTCCTCCAGCGCCGCGACCATGCCCGGCACCGCGTCGAGCCCGCGGCGGCAATCGGCGAACGCGCCGACGCCGGGCAGCACCACGCGGTCGGCCTTGCGCACCGCGTCGGGATCGCGCGTCACCACGATCGGCTGGTCGTACCCGCTCTCGCGCGCGGCGCGCTCGAACGCTTTCGCCGCCGAGTGCAGATTGCCGGAGCCGTAATCGACGATCGCGACGCTCATGGACGATCTCTTAGTCGGACGCGGCTGCGGCTCGGGAAACAGGCCGATGACGTCCGGCGGATCGGCCGCCGAGCGGTATGGCGCGGCGGCGGACCGTCCGGCGGCAGCGCGGGTCGTAGCCTGCGCGCGCCGATCCAGGCGTCGAAGAAACGCCGCTCGGCCTTCCTCGTCGTCGCGCCGACCACCACGCCGTGGTCGATCCAGTTGCGCCGCGCGCAAGCGTCCAGCGCCGCAGCGAGCCGCCTCGAAGCCGATCAGCAGCGCGATCAGCACGCCGACCGCGAACTTCACCGAGCCCGGACACGCCGAGCGCCCACAGCGCAACCTGCAGCGCCGCCATCGCCACGATGTAGAGCAGCAGCACCAGCCACAGCCGGTGCCAGAGCATCCAGACCGGCCCGAACAGGAACGCCCAGAACGAGAAGCCGTCGCGCACGAACACGAAGCGGTCCGGACGGCCGCGATCGTCGTCGCCGTCGCGCGGCGGCGGCTCGTGCACCGTATAGACCGGCATTTCGTCCTCCAGCCGCACGCAGGCGGCTCGCGTCCCTAGATAGGGAAGCAACTGTCAGCCGCCGAGCGAGCCCTTGGTCGAGGGCACCTCGCCGGCGGCGCGCGGATCGATCGCAAAGGCCGCGCGCAACGCCCGCGCCAGGCCCTTGAAGCACGATTCCGCAATATGGTGATCGTTTGCTGCCGTACAGCGTCTCGACGTGCAGCGTCACGCCGGCGTTCATGGCGAACGCCTGGAACCACTCCTGCACCAGCTCGGTGTCGAACGCGCCGACCTTGTCGCGGCCGAACTGCGCCTTGAACACCAGGAACGGCCGGCCCGACACGTCGATCGCGACGCGGGTGAGCGCCTCGTCCATCGGCACGTGCACGTCGGCGTAGCGGGTGATGCCCTTCATGTCGCCGAGCGCCTGCTTCACCGCCTGGCCGAGCGCGATGCCGACGTCCTCGGTGGTGTGATGGTGATCGATGTGCAGGTCGCCCTTGGCCTTGACCGTGATGTCGATGCGCGAGTGCCGCGCCAGCAGGTCGAGCATGTGGTCGAAGAAGCCGATGCCGGTCGAGATGTTCGACGTGCCCTTGCCGTCGAGATCGACCGCGACCTCGATGTCGGTTTCCTTGGTGGTGCGCTTGACCGAGCGCGCGGCGGCCCTTGCGCCGCGCGGCCGGGCAGGCTTCTTCACGGTGAGCTTGCGGCCGCGCGCCATCGGAATTGCCTTGCCGGTTCGGATTCGCGCCCTTTTATCAGGGGTTTGCCGGTTTCGCTACAGGCGGCACCCGCGTTTGCAATAGCATCCAGCGCGCCCTACATCCCTGCGGGCACGGGGGTATTTGCGTATGCAGTCACAATCCGATCTCTGGCACGGCACCACCATCCTGACGGTGCGCAAGGGCGGCATGGTCGCGATCGGCGGCGACGGCCAGGTGTCGATCGGCCAGACCATCGTCAAGGCCAACGCCAAGAAGGTGCGCCGCGCTCGGCAAGGGCGACGTGATCGGCGGCTTCGCCGGCGCCACCGCCGACGCCTTCACGCTGTTCGAGCGGCTCGAAGGCAAGCTCGAGCAATATCCCGGCCAGCTCACCCGCGCCGCCGTCGAGCTCGCCAAGGACTGGCGCACCGACCGCTATCTGCGCCGGCTCGAGGCCATGATGATCGTCGCCGACAAGCCAGACGTGTCGCTGGTGCTGACCGGCACCGGCGACGTGCTCGAGCCGGAGGCCGGCGTCATCGGCATCGGCTCCGGCGGCAATTACGCGCTGGCGGCGGCGCGCGCGCTGCTCGACGGCCCGCTCGACGCCGAGGCGATCGTGCGCAAGTCGCTCGACATCGCCGCCGACATCTGCGTCTACACCAACCGCAACGTCACCATCGAGACGTTGAAGACCGCGTGATGCCTGGTGGCGCATGTACGAGTTTCGTCCCGATGACGGCCGACGACCTGCCGCTGATGCGGCGCTGGCTCGACATGCCGCACGTCAGCGGAATGGTGGGGCGAGCCGGACGACGGAGCTCGGCTACATCCGCGACATGATCGACGGGCCGCGACATCGACCCGGCCGTTCATCTTCTCAGTCGATGGCGATACCGGTCGGCTACATCCAGTGCTGGTTCATCGGCCATCACCAGAACGCCGAACTGGCTCGCGGATCACCCTTGGCTCGCCGAGTTGCCCGCCGACGCGATCGGCGTCGATCTGTCGATCGGCGATCCGGACATGCTCGCGCAGGGCATCGGCTCAGGCGCGCTGCGCGCGTTTCGCGGATCGCCTGTTCGAGCAGGGATCACCGCGACGATCATCATCGATCCGGATCCGGCCAACACGCGCGCCGTGCGCGCCTATGAGAAGGCCGGCTTCCGGGCGATTCCGCGACTCGCCGGACGGCCCGGTGATACGCTCATCATGCAGTACGAAATCGACACAGAACGATCACGCAGCAATGACCGACTTCTCGCCCCGCGAAATCGTCTCCGAGCTCGACCGCTTCATCGTCGGCCAGCACGACGCCAAGCGCGCGGTCGCGATCGCGCTGCGCAACCGCTGGCGGCGGCTCAAGCTCGACGACAAGCTGCGCGAGGAGGTGCTGCCGAAGAACATCCTGATGATCGGCCCGACCGGCGTCGGCAAGACCGAAATCTCGCGCCGGCTGGCGCGGCTCGCCGGCGCGCCGTTCCTCAAGATCGAGGCGACCAAGTTCACCGAGGTCGGCTACGTCGGCCGCGACGTCGAGCAGATCGTGCGCGACCTGGTCGAGATCGGCATCGCGATGACGCGCGAGCGCAAGCGCAAGGACGTCAAGGTGCGCGCCGAGCAGGCCGCCGAGGCGCGCGTGGTCGATGCGCTGGTCGGCGCCGGCGCCAGCGCCGCCACCAAGGACGCGTTCCGCAAGAGGCTGCGCGCCGGCGAGCTCAACGACAAGGAAATCGAGATCGAGGTGCAGTCGTCCGGCGGCGGCATGCCGATGTTCGAAATCCCCGGCATGCCCGGCGCGCAGATGGGCGCGATCAACATCGGCGACATTTTCGGCAAGATGGGCGGCCGCACCAAGACGCGCCGCGTCACGGTCGGCGAGTCGCACGAAATCCTGGTCGCCGAGGAATCCGACAAGCTGCTCGATCAGGAGCAGCTGGTGCAGGAAGCCATCAAGGCGGTGGAGAACAACGGCATCGTGTTCCTCGACGAGATCGACAAGATCACCGCGCGCGACGGCCGCATCGGCGGCGACGTGTCGCGCGAGGGCGTGCAGCGCGATCTGCTGCCGCTGATCGAGGGCACCACCGTCTCGACCAAGCACGGCGCGGTGAAGACCGACCACATCCTGTTCATCGCCTCCGGCGCATTCCACATGTCGAAGCCGTCGGACCTGCTGCCCGAGCTGCAAGGCCGGCTGCCGATCCGCGTCGAACTCAAGGCGCTCACCCGCGACGATTTCCGCCGCATCCTCACCGAGCCGGAAGCCTCGCTGATCAAGCAATACATCGCGCTGCTGGCGACCGAGGGCGTGACGCTCGAATTCACCGACGACGCGATCGACGCCATCGCCGACGTGGCGGTGGCGGTCAACTCCGCGATCGAGAACATCGGCGCGCGGCGGCTGCAGACCGTGATGGAGCGCGTGCTCGACGAAATCTCGTTCGAGCGCCACCGAGCCGCTCCGGCGAGACCGTACGAAGATCACTGCCGACTACGTGCAGAAGACCGTCGGCGAGCTGACCAAGAACGCCGATCTGAGCCGGTTTATCCTTGTAGCCGGCCGGCACTTTCCGTTCAGGCATTGTGCGCACTGTCTATCCTCGGGCTCGTTCGAGGTTGCGCATGCCATGAGAAGCTACTCGCAAATCCGGCACTCCGCTCGGCCCGATCGGCACCAAGGTGCTGTTCGAGAACGAGCACATCCGGGTCTGGAGCATCGAGCTGCCGGGCAAGGGCCACCAGCCGCTGCACGAGCACCATCTGCCGTACCTGATCGTGCCGGTCAGCGAGGGCAAGTCGCGTGATGAAGTGGGAGGACGGCCGCGACCCGCGACCTGGTCGACGTCGCCGGCGAGGTGAAATACCGCGAGGCGAGCGGCGGGCCGCACGAGCTGTTCAATCTGGAAGACACCAAGTTCCATTCCGTCCTGATCGAGATCAAAGGGCGGCAAGCCGGCCTGACGGCGACGATGAGACAGCGCTGCAATAGGCATGAAGGGGCAACGCATGCGACTTGGAATGTTCATGATGCCGGTGCATCCGCCGGATCGCACGTTCTGGAGCACGCTCGACGAGGACACCGACAAGTCGCTGCTGGCCGATCAGCTCGGCTACGACGAGCTGTGGCTGGGCGAGCATTTCTCCGCGTCGCACCGAGCCGATCCCCTCGCCGATGATGTTCTTCGCCAACCTGCTGCCGCGCACCAAGCACATCCATTTCGGCACCGCGGTCATCAACATGCCCGAACCATCATCCGGCGATCGTCGCCGCCGAGTGCGCGCAGTTCGATCACATGAGCAAGGGCCGCTTCATGCTGGGCGTCGGGCCGGGCGGGCTGCTGTCCGACTTCGAGCTGTTCAAGATGACCGACCACAACGCGCGCAACCGCATGGTGGTCGAGGCGGTCGACATGATCGAGACGATCTGGTCGCAGGACCCGCCCTACGATCTCAAGGGCGAGTTCTGGAACATCTCGATCAAGGACGGCATCGATGCCAAGCTCGGCATCGGCTACATGCCGAAGCCCTACCAGCAGCCGCGCCCGCCGATGTTCATCTCGCTCGCAAGCCCGAGCTCGTCGTCGGCCAAGACCGCGGCGCAGAAAGGCTGGGGCATGATCTCGGCCAACATCATCCCGACCTATTCGGTGGCGTCGCACTGGACGGTCTACCGCGACGCCTGCCAGGCCGCCGGCATCAAGCCGCGCGGCGACAACTGGCGCGTGGCGCGCAACATGATGGTGGCGCCGTCCGACGCCGAGGCGCACGACCGCGTGTTCGGCGAAGCCGCGTCGAACAACTACTTCTACACCTACATGCGCGAGGTGCTCGAACAAGGTCGGCCTGCTGGTCATTCTCAAGCCGAAGCCCGACATGCCGGACGAGCGAGGCGACCGTCGAGGCCATCACCGCGGAATGCGTGCTGCACGGCTCGCCCTCGACCGTGCTCGACAAGCTGATCGCGTTCCGCGACACGGTCGGCCCGTTCGGCGGGCTGCTGCAGACCGGGCTCGACTGGGGCGGCAAGAACCAGGAGTGGGAGCGGGAATCGATGCGGCTCCTCGCCCAGGAGGTGATGCCGAAGTTCCGCCAGCACTCGACGCGCAGCCAGGCGGCGGAGTAGCCGTCTCCGTCCCGGAGCGTGACGGCCGCTGCGACCCACCGGTCGACGCTGCACGCCGTCGGATGACCGGACATAGGAAGCGGCATGCGACTTGGACTGTTCATGATGCCGGTGCATCCGCCCGGCCGCTCGATGTCCGACACGCTGCGCGAGGACACCGCCAAGTCGCTGCTGGCCGACCAGCTCGGCTTCGACGAGCTCTGGATGGGCGAGCACTTCTCGGCGATCACCGAGCCGTTCCCCTCGCCGCTGATGTTCCTCGCCGGCCTGGTGCCGCAGACCAAGAACCTGACCTTCGGCACCGCCGTCATCAACCTGCCGAACCATCATCCGGCGATCGTCGCCGGCGAGGTGGCGCAGTTCGACCACATGAGCGGCGGGCGCTTCATGTTCGGCGTCGGGCCGGGCGGGCTCGCTTCCGATCACGAGCTGTTCGAGGTCGGCGACGGCGCCAAGCGCGGCCGCATGTTCGTCGAATCGCATCGACATCATGATGAAGATCTGGGCGCAGGACCCGCCCTACGACATCGAAGGCGAGTTCTGGAACGTCAGGATCAAGAAGGCGATCGTGCCCGAGCTCGGCTTCGGCACCATGCCGAAGCCGCTGCAGCAGCCGCATCCGCCGATCCACATCTCGATCGGGACAGCCCGAACTCATCGTCGGCGCGCATGGCGGCGTCGCGCGGCTGGGGCATCATCTCCGGTCCCAACGCGCCGACCTATTCGATCGCCTCGCACTGGAAGGCCTACGCCGAAACCTGCGCCGCGGCGGGCACGGCCGCGCGCGGCGAGAACTGGCGCGTGGCGCGCAACGTCATCGTGGCGCCGACCGACGCCGAGGCCGAGGAGCGCGTGTTCGGCGCGAACACCGCGAACCGCTACTTCTTCACCTATCTGCGCACCGCCGTCGCCAAGGCCGGCCGGCTCGGCACCATCAAGCCGCGGCCCGACATGAGCGACGAGGAGTTCACGCCGGACGTGCTGATGAAGGAATGCGCGATCTACGGCTCGCCCAAGACCGTGCTCGACAAGCTGATCGCGTTCCGCGACGCGGTCGGGCCGTTCGGCACGCGTGCTGAAGATGGGCGTCGACTGGGGCGGCCCGAGCGAGGCCTGGGAGCGCGAGGCGATGACGCTGCTGGCGCGGGAGGTGATGCCGAAATTCCGCCAGCACAGCCACCGCGCAGGCGGCGGAGTAGAGCTGCAGTTATTCCGCTCCGACGCCGCCGCAGCCGCACATACATCGCGCCTTCGCCGCCGTGGCCGATGCCGGCGGTCTCGAAGCCGACCACCAGTCGCGGAATTCCGGCAGCCGCAGCCACATCGGCACCTGGCGCTTGAGCACGCCGCGCCTCGCCGTCGCCGCGCCGCCCTTGCCGGTGATCACCAGCACGATCTTGGCGCCTTGCGCCTGCGAGCGTGCGGAGAAAGCCGAGCAGCGCGTCGTGCGCCCGCGCCTGCGTCATGCCGTGCAGATCGAGCCGTCCGTGGATCGCGTCGCCGCCGCGCGCCAGGCGGCGCTTCGCCTTGCGGCCGAGCGGCGCGGGCTCGGGACGCGGCGGCCGAGCGGCGGCGCCGGGGCGCGGCGACAGCCTTGGCTTTGAGTTTCGGCTTGAGCCTTAGGCGCCTTGGGCGCGGCGCGGCGCGGCGGCTCGATGTCTTCGACGTCGTCGCGACGCCGCCTGGTGAGCGGCGCGATCGAACGGGTGACGTCTTTCCAGAGGGAACGCTCGTCGGGATCGAGCCTGCGCCTGCTCATAGTCGCGCCAGCACCCGGCGGCGCGGTGCTCGATCTGGGCTTCGGTCGCTCTGGTCTTGGCGCTCTTTCTTCGGCTCGGGCTTCTTCTTGGCACCCGGCTTTGTCGCTGCGGGCTTGGTGACGACCTTGGCCTCGGCCGGCTTCGTTTCGGCGGGCTTCGCTTCGGCCGGCTTCACGCTCGCCGTCTTGGGCGGCCATCTGGCTTCTTCATCTCGCGGCCTTGCCGACTGGCAGCGGCATCGCCGTCGTCACCGCCGCGATCACCTCAGGCTTCGCGGCCGCCATCTCGTCCTGCGGGATGTTGGCCGGCCGCGGCTGCGGCAGCGGAATCTCCTCCTCCTCGTCGCGTCCGCCGCGAACGGATCGACGCTCTTGGGGAACAGCATGACGAACTGGCCGGGCTGCTTGAAGCGGCCCGGAGATCATGCCCGCCGGCTCGCCGGCGCCATAATAGATGTCGGCGCGCGCCGGCCCGATGATCGCGCCGCCGGTGTCCTGCGCGATCATCAGGCGGCGCCATTTCGTGGTCGGCTCCTCGCTGTCGATCGGCAGCTCGGCCTGGATGAAGAACGGCGTGCCGTAGACGTGCAGCTTCCTGTCGACCGCGATCGAGCGGCCCGCGCGTGAGCGACACGCCCTGCGCGCCGACCGGCTCGCTCGTCGTCGGCAAGACCGGTCTCGCGGAAGAACACATAGGACTTGTTCATCCGGCGCAGCTCGTTGCCCTCTGTCGGATTGGCCGTCATCCATTGCCGGATGCGGTCCATCGACATTTCTTCCTTGGTGTAGATTTTCTTGTCGATCAGCCATTTGCCGACCGCGATAATACGGATGGCCGTTCTGCGACTCGTAATTGACGCGCATCAAGCGTGCCGTCGGGCAGACGCACGCGCGCCGAACCCTGGATGTGGATGAAGAACGAGTTCGATCGGGTCCTTGAGATAGACGATCTCGAGATTGCGGCCCTTGAGCACGCCGTCCTCGATCGCGGCGCGGTCGTAGAACGAAACCAGCCGCCGGCCGCCGCGGCGCACCTTGCCGGCGACCTTCTTGGCGGCGGACCGCACCGCCTTCTTGGTCGCTTTCGCGCCCTTGGCGATCTTCGAACCGACCTTGCTGCGGCCGAAGCTGGCGGCCTTGAGCCGCTTGCCGCCGCGCAGCAAGCCAGCGGGCGTGCGGTAGAGCGGATGGGCGAATTCGTCGCTCGGCTCGCGCGAGCCATCGACGATCGGCTCGTAGTAGCCGGTCAGGAATCCCGCGGTCTCGCCGTTCGGCGTGATGCGGACCGGGCGGAAGTTCTGCTCGAAGAAGTCGCGCGCCTCCTTCGCGTCCTTCGGCGTCAGCGTCGCGGCGACCGTGCAAGCCTCATGCAGCCCGCGGAAAATCGGCCGGCCGCGCGCATCGCCGCCGCCGCGCAGGATCGCGCGTGCAGCTTTGCATGAAGGTCGCGAAGGCGGCGAGATGATCGTCGTCGGCCCAGCCGTCGAGCTTGGGCCAGTCCACCGCCTCGAACTGGCTGCTGCCGATCCTGATGGCCTGCGCCGGCGCGGCCGAACCAAAGGAGCGATCGCTGCGGCGACCGCTGCCCGTCCTGCTCTGCGGTGAAAGCGCAGCCAGCCCGCTGTCATTGCCCAGCTTCGGTCGCGACCAGTTTCCAGTTGGGATCACGCGACGTGACATCACGCGCGAACGTCCACACGTCGGTGACGGTGGTGACGTCATCCGGATTGCCGTCGATCACGGCGCCCGACCGGTCACGGGTGACCGAGACGAGCTGCGACACGAACCGGATCGTGACTTGCGCGGTCTTGCCGCGCATTTCGGCGCCGATCAGGTCGGCCGCCTCGATCGAGACGAAACCGCGACTCGACTTTCTCGCCGCGCTGCTCGCGCTCGCGGATCGCAGCCTCGAAGCCCTCGTACACTTCGCGGCCAAGCAGATCCTTGAGCTGGCGGCGGTCGCCGTTGGCGTAGGCGGTGACGATCATCTCGTAGGCGGCTTTCGCGCCGCCGAGGAAGCCGGCTGCGTCGAACGTCTTGTCTTCGCGCGGCGATGGCGTCGAGCGACGCCGCCAGCGCCGAGCCGGGCTCCGCGATGCCCTTCCAGCGGTCGGGGCCTTCTTCCTGCTGCGGCGCGGCCGGACCCTTGTCCGCGGCGCGGCCGGGCAACGTCACGACATTGCCGTCGGTGGTCGGCGTGCGCGCCACTTCGCGATTCGCATACGGATCGAACGGCGGCCGCTCGCGGCCGGTGCGTTGACCGAGCACGCTGCGCAGGCGCAAGAAAATGAAGACTGCCAGAGCCAGGAAGATGATGGTGTAGATATCGAACACGTCTCGCATGCTCCTGAGGCGGCCGTGCTGACGGGTCTAACCCCGATCACCCAACCGGGACCGGCAGGCCCGTCCGCCGCTATAATGTAAGCACGCTGGTACTGGCATCCAGAGGCGCGTCGGTCGACCCAGCCGGGACCGTGCTTCGGAGCGACATTAGACGATCCCTGCCCCCACGCCAACCTCGGCGCGGCCGGAAACCGACATCATGGTGAAATGGATCATCATTGCGGTTTTGCTGCTGCCGGTCGCGGAAATTGCCACATTTGTCGTGGTCGCCCTGCTGATCGGCTGGGGCTGGGCCTTTCTGCTGATGGCGGCAACCACGTTCGCAGGATTTGTGGTGCTGAAACGGGCCGGGCGCGGCCGGCTCGCCAACTTCGGCGCCGCCGTCACGCGAAACGACACCACCGGAATCGAGGCCAATGCCGGGAGCTTTCTTGCCGTCCTGGGCGGCATTCTGCTGTTCCTGCCCGGGTTCCTGACCGATCTGGCCGGCGCGGCGCTGTTGCTGCCGGTGGTCCGCCGCGCCTGCGCGGCGCGTTTCCGGGCCATCGATCGGGACGCCTGCCGGCTCCCGCTCGGTGCTGGATCTGGAGCCCGATCGAATGGCGGCAGATGCCGGATCGCGAGACGCCGCGCGAGCCCGACCAGTCGGACAAGCACTAAATCAGGCGGGCTTCGTATTCTTGTCCCGCCGGGGCCCGTGTGTTAGCCACGCCCCGAAATAAGGCACGGCGCGTCTCCGGTTCTGAAGGAGTTTCTCATGTCGATGGCGTCCAACGGCGGCACCACACCACCGCCAGCCGCACCGGCCGGTGCGCAACCATCGCTCGGCGTGGTCGCCCAGTACGTCAAGGATTTCTCGTTCGAGAATCCGAACGCGCCGCGATCGCTCGCAGACCCAGGTGCAGCCGCAGATCGGCATCCAGATCAACGTCAACGCCAATGCGCTGGGCGCCACCTCGCCCGATACACCCCGACCGACTTCGAGGTCGAGCTCAAGCTCGAAGGCAAGGCCGGAGGCCAACAACTCGGTGCTGTTCAGCTTCGAGCTGGTGTTCGCCGGCGTGTTCCGCATCCAGAACGTTCCGCGGATACCTTGCAGCCGCTGGTGATGATCGAATGCCCGCGGCTGCTGTTCCCGTTCGCCCGCGAGATCATCGCGACCGCGACGCGCAACGGCGGCTTCCCGCCGCTGCTGCTCGATCCGATCGATTTCGTCGCGCTCTATCAGCAGCGCGTCGCGCAGCAGCAGGGCCAGCAGCCGGCACCGACGACGGCCTGACCGGCTGGTCTAAGCTGCG
This sequence comes from uncultured Alphaproteobacteria bacterium, assembly GCA_963711955.1. Taxonomy (GTDB): domain Bacteria; phylum Pseudomonadota; class Alphaproteobacteria; order Rhizobiales; family Xanthobacteraceae; genus Z2-YC6860. Next base: position 18,298 of record CAVQGC010000006.1, read on the forward strand.
GAGGCGGAATCGTCGGAGGGCTTTTCCGCCGGCGCATACTGACGCCAGATCGCCGCGTCGCCCAATGTTTCGACGAACGCCAGATGCGCTGCGCGCTCCTCTTCGGTGACGCGCGGCGGCAACGGCTGCGGCCGCACCACGCCCAGCGCCTCGGCCGCGCGGGCATGGGCGCCGCCCATCGCTTCGGTGAGGCCAAGCATCGCCTGGCGCGCGCCGATCAGCTCGAGATAGACCTCGGCCAGCAGCTCGGCGTCGAGCAGCGCGCCGTGCTTGGTGCGGCGTGAGTTGTCGACCTTGTAGCGCAGGCACAGATCGTCGAGCCGGTTCGATCCGCCCGGATGCTTGCGGCGCGCCAGCATCAGCGTGTCGACCAGCCGGTCGCGGTTCACTTCGCTTCTTGCCGGCGCGCTTGAGCTCGGCATTGAGAAAGCCGAGGTCGAACATCGCATTGTGCGCGACCAGCATCCCGTCGTCGCCGATGAACGCCACCAGCTCCTCGGCCACGTCGGCGAACAGCGGCTTGTCCTTGAGGAACTCGACGCTCAGCCCGTGCACCTTGAAGGCCGGCTCGGGCATGTCGCGCTCGGGATTGAGATAGCGGTGGAACACCTTGCCGGTTGGAAACCGGTTGACCATCTCGATGCAGCCGATTTCGACCAGCCGATCGCCGGAAATGGGATCGAGCCCGGTGGTCTCGGTGTCGAACACGATCTCGCGCATGGCAATTCGAATCAGTTGATGCGGAGAATCGTTATGAACTCCGCTTGGGCATTTTAGCAACCGCGGCGAGGATTGCTTTCACTTGCTCGCGCGCGGGCTCGATTCCGCGCGAGGTATCCACCACAAAATCGGCGCGGCGGCGCTTCTCGGCGTCGGGCATCTGTCGCGCCAGCAGCGCGTCGAGCCGGTCGGCCGGTATGCCGCGTTCCAGCATGCGCGCACGCTGCATGTCGGCGGGCGCCGACACCACGGCCACCGCATCGACCCGGCTTTCGCCGCCGGTCTCGAACAGCAGCGGAATATCCAGCACCACGACTTTGGCGCCGGAGGCTGCCGCATCCGCCAGGAACGCGTCCCGCACCTTCCCCACCAGCGGATGCACGATATTTTCCAGAAATTTCAGCTTCTCCGCGTTGCCGACGATGTGCTGGCTCAAGCGCGGCACGGTCGACCTTGCCGTCCCTGGTCGAGCCCGGAAACGCCGCTTCGATCGCGGGCGCAGCCTCGCCTTCGTAAAGCCGGTGCACCGCCGCGTCGGCGTCATGGACCGGCACGCCCTCCTCGGCGAACAGCCGCGCGGTTGTCGACTTTCCCATCGCGATCGAGCCGGTGAGGCCGAGAATGAACATGACGTCTCACTTCGCCAGCATGCCGGCGCCCCGCAGCCATTCGAGCAGCGGGAACAGCGGCATGCCAAGCACCGTGAAATGATCGCCCTCGACTCGCTCGAACAATTGCGCGCCGCGGCCTTCGAGCTGATAGCCGCCGACGCTCGACAGCGCCGCGTCGCCGACGTCATCGAGATAGCTCTCGAGATATTGCGTCGGAGAATGCGCGCATGGTCAGCCGCGCCACCGCCACATGCTCATAGAGCACGCTGCCGTCGCGCAGCACCGCCACCGCCGAATGCAGCGCATGGGTCTTGCCGCGCAGCGCCTTGAGCTGCTCGCGCGCGCCGGTCGCGGTCCGGCGCCTTGGAGAAGCGCCGCTCGCCCAGCGCCAGCGTCTGATCGGCGCCGAGCACCAAGCGGCCGGGCTTTGCCGTGGAAACCGCCCGCGCTTTCTCGCGCGCCAGCAGTTTCGCCGCCTCGCCGGGATCGTTCAGGCCGGATTGCGCTTCGATGCCGCGCTCGTCGATGTCGGCCGCGGCGATCTCGACCGGCACGCCGGCGGCTTCCAGCACGGAGCGGCGGATCGCGCTTTTGGAGGCGAGCACCAGTGGCTCGGCCGCGCGCCACAGCGCCATATCAGACCGCCACCTGACGGCGGCGCTCGGCGAGCAGCGCCATGATCGCCGCGGCGGTTTCCTCGATCGAGCGGCGCGTCACGTCGATGATCGGCCAGTTGTGCCGGCCGCACAGCTTGCGCGAGAACGCGATTTCTTCGGCGACCGCCTGGCGGTCGACATACTGGTCGGCGTCCTGTTCCGCCTTGAGCCCGAGCAGCCGGTTCTGCCGGATCTGCACGATGCGCTCCGGGCTGGCAATCAGACCGACCACCAGCGGCTGCTTCAGCGATTTCAAGATTCGGCGGCAGCGGCACGTTGGGCACCAGCGGCACGTTCGCGGTCTTCACGCCGCGGTTGGCGAGATAGATCGAGGTCGGCGTCTTCGAGGTGCGCGACACCCCGACCAGAACGACGTCGGCCTGTTCGAGATCGTCGGTGTGCTGCCCGTCATCATGCAGCATGGTGTAGTTGAGCGCGTCGATGCGCTTGAAATACTCGGCATTGAGCAGGTGCTGCGCGCCGATCCGATGCGTGCTCTCGCCGCCGAGATAGGACTGGAAGAGTTGCAGCACCGGATCCGAGAATCGACAGGAACGGCAAGCCGAGCGCCCGGCATTTTTCCTCAAGCGGGTCGGCAAGCTCGCGGTCGAGCAGCGTATAGAGCACGATGCCCGGCGCATCATCGAGCTCGTCGAGGATGCGGTCGAGTTGCTTGCGGGTGCGGACCAGCGGATGAATGTGCTCGACCGGCGAGACATTGGTGTATTGCGCCGCAGCAGCGCGCGCGACCGTGAGCAGCGTCTCACCGGTTGCGTCGGAGACGAGATGCAGATGAAAGAAATTTCCAGCCCGGTGCGGCAAAGCTTGATGACCTGTGGACGAGGTGGGAGCAGGCCACGCCTCCCCGCCCCATGCAAGCACTCACCGCCCGGCCTCTGTCAAAGCATCCACATCGCTGCCAATGGGACGCCCCTGATCGGTTGGAAGCAACGCGATCTGGACAACGGCTTCACCCACAGGCCGACAATTCGATTATCTTGCAAGCCAATGAAAATACATGCGAATCCATCCAGACTGGAATTCACAGGCAGTCCCGTGCACTGCGGGGATAACGCTGCCAGCCGGGGATTGGATGTGGATCGAAAGTCATGAGTTCAATCCCACGCGTAACTACAGTAACAAGAAGATTCTATTAGTTATTAGAGAAGGGCTTCGTGACCGAATTGTCCGTGCATAAGCCGCTGCTCGATGTGCTCGACGGCAAGCGTCAGGCCGTGCCGCCGGTCTGGATGATGCGTCAGGCGGGGCGGTATCTGCCGGAGTATCGCGCGCTGCGCGAGAAGGCGGGAAGCTTTCTCAAGCTGTGCTTCACGCCGGAATGGGCCGCAGAGGTGACGCTGCAGCCGATCCGGCGGTTTGGTTTCGACGCCGCGATCCTGTTTTCCGATATCCTGGTGATCCCGCACGCGCTCGGCCGCGAATTGCGGTTCGTCGAAGGCGAAGGTCCGCGGCTCGATCCGCTCACTGACGCTGCGGCGGTGGCAAAGCTGCCGAGGCATGCCGATCCGGCAAAGCTCGCGCCGATCTACGAGACGGTGCGGCGCGTGAAGGCGGAGCTTCCACCGCAAACCGCGCTGATCGGATTTTGCGGCGCGCCATGGACGGTCGCGACCTACATGATCGCGGGGCAAGGCACGTCCGACCAGGCACCGGCGCGGCTGTTTGCCTATCGCGAGCCCGAAGCGTTTGCGGAGCTGATCGAAATCCTGGTCGACAGCTCGGTCGATTATCTCGCTGCTCAACTCGAGGCCGGCGCCGACGCCGTGCAGATCTTCGACACCTGGTCGGGCGTGCTGCCGCCCGATCAATTCGATCGCTGGTGCATCGTGCCGACGCAGGAGATCGTTGCGCGGCTGCGCGAGAAAATTCCCGGTGCCAGGATCATCGGATTTCCGCGCGGCGCCGGCATGATGGCACTGTCCTACGCGGAAATGACCGGCATCACCGCAATCGGCATCGATTGGATGATGCCGCTGTTCGTCGCGCAGGAAGCGCTGCAGCCCCGCCTGCCGGTGCAGGGCAATCTCGATCCGCTGGTGCTGCGCGCCGGCGGCGCCGCACTCGACAGCAGCATCGATGCGATCCTGCAAGCGCTCGCCGGTGGGCCGTTCATCTTCAATCTCGGCCACGGCATCCTGCCGGACACGCCGATCGCGCACGTCGAGCAGATGCTGAAGCGGGTGCGCAGCTAGCCCTGCCAGCCCCTGTTCAGAGCCGGTGAAACGGGCCTAACCTTCCGCAAACTGCGGAGGAAGCGCCATGAAGCCGTTTCTTGCAGTCATGCTCGCCTTGCTCGTCACCGACGCCGCCGCGCAGACCTATCCGTCGCGGCCCATCACCATCATCGCGCCGACCACCGCCGGCGGGCCGCCGGACACCATTGCGCGGCTGCTCGGCGAGCCGATGCGGGCGGTGCTGGGCCAGCCGATCGTGGTCGAAAACGTCACCGGCGCCGGCTCACGCTCGGCGTCGGCCGCGTCGCGCGCGCGGCGCCCGACGGCTACACGCTGAGCATCGGCCATCTCAATTCGCACGTGTTCTCGAGCCTGACCTATCCGGTGACCTACGACGTGGTGAAGGATTTCGAGCCGATCGCGCTGATCGGTATTGCGCCGATGGTGTTGTTCGGACGGAATGGATTGCCGGGAGCGAACTGCAAAGGAACTGGTCGCTTGGCTCAAGGCCAACCCCGACAAGGCGTCGTTCGGCACGGTCGGCATCGGCGGCCCGGCGCGGGTTTGGGCGACGGATTTCCAGAACACCATCGGCACGCGATTCCAGTTCGTGCCGTATCGCGGCGCCTTCGCCATCGTGCAGGACATCGTCGGCGGCCAGATCGACATCGGCTACACCGAAGGCTCGAACATCCTGACGCATCTGCAAGCGGCGGCAAGCTCAAGGCGTATGCGGTGACGGCCAAGTTCGCGCTGGCGCGCCGCGCCGGATGTTCCAACCATCGAGGAAGCCGGCGTGCCGGGATTGCAGATGCCGTTCTGGCACGCCATCTGGGCGCCAAAGGGCACGCCAGCCGACGTGATCGCCAAACTCAATGCCGCGGTGACGCATGCGCTGGCGGATCCGACCGTACGCGCGCGGCTCATGCAGATGGGCCAGGAGATCTACCCGCGCGAGCAGCAGACGCCGGCCGCGCTCGCCGCCCACCACAAGGCCGAGGTCGAGAAGTGGGGCGCGGTCATCAAGGCGACCGGCGTGAAGGCGGAGTGAGTTGCGGTCCTGTTGAGAATGGTGGTTATCGGAATCGCCCGCTTGCGCGGACGATGACACTCGTGAGACGAACGCGCATGTACCAGTGGCTCGAAGCCTTCCACATCATCGCCGTCATCGCCTGGATGGCGGGGATGCTCTATCTGCCGCGGCTGTTCGTCTATCACTGCGAGGCGGACGCGGGCTCGCGGCAATCGGAAACCTTCAAGGTGATGGAGCGCCGGCTGCTGCGCTTCATCATGACGCCGGCGATGATCCTGACCTGGCTGCTCGGACTGACCCTGGCCTGGCAGGGCGGCTGGTTCGCCGCGCCGTGGCTGCACGCCAAGCTGGCGCTGGTCGTCCTGATGTCCGGCGCACACGGCATGATGTCCCGCTTCGTGAAGGATTTCGCCGCCGACAAGAACCGCGAAATCGCAGAAATTCTATCGCATCTTCAACGAGGTACCGACCGTCCTGATGATCCTCATCGTGATCCTGGCGGTGCTGAAGCCGTTCTGAAATTAGGGAACGGGCAAACCGATTTTCACGCCCGCCCCTTGCAAAAAAGCCTGTCTTTCCGTATGTTTGCGCATCCCTCCGAACGCAGGCGGATGCATACGAGTCTCGGTCCTGAGTAATTGGACCGTCCGTCGCATCGGGCCAGGCGCCCTAAAGCCCAGCCCAAGACCTGCCACTGCCCCCTCTCTACCTCCGCGTCAGTTGAATTTTTTCCAGACGCCAGAACTCCCATAGGACACCACCCGCATGCGGGAAATGAAACTACAGGACCTCAAGTCCAAGACTCCCCCCGAACTTCTCGCCTTCGCTGAAGAACAGGAAATCGAGAACGCCAGCACCATGCGCAAGCAGGAGCTGATGTTCGCCATCCTCAAGCAGCTCGCCACCAAAGAGGTGGACATCATCGGCGAAGGCGTCGTCGAGCTGCTTGCCGGACGGCTTCGGCTTCCTGCGCTCGCCGGAAGCGAACTACCTGCCCGGCCCCGACGACATCTACGTCTCGCCCTCGCAGATCCGCCGCTTCGGCCTTCGCACCGGCGACACCGTCGACGGCCACATCCGCAGCCCCAAGGACGGCGAGCGCTACTTCGCGCTGCTCAAGGTCAACACCATCAACTTCGAAGACCCCGACAAGGCGCGCCACAAGATCAACTTCGACAACCTGACGCCGCTCTATCCCGAGCAGCGGCTCAAGATGGAGCACGAGGACGCGACCAAGAAGGATCTCTCGGCCCGCGTCATCGACATCGTGGCGCCGATCGGCAAGGGCCAGCGCGCCTTGATCGTGTCGCCGCCACGCACGGGCAAGACCGTGCTGCTGCAGAACATCGCGCACTCGATCACGGCCAACCATCCCGAGTGCTATCTGATCGTTCTCCTGATCGACGAGCGTCCCGAGGAAGTCACCGACATGCAGCGCTCGGTGAAGGGCGAGGTGGTGTCCTCGACCTTCGACGAGCCGGCCTCGCGCCACGTCCAGGTCGCGGAGATGGTGATCGAGAAGGCCAAGCGCCTGGTCGAGCACGGCCGCGACGTGGTGATCCTGCTGGACTCCATCACCCGCCTCGGCCGCGCCTACAACACCGTGGTGCCGTCATCCGGCAAGGTGCTGACCGGCGGCGTCGATGCCAACGCGCTGCAGCGGCCGAAGCGGTTCTTCGGCGCGGCGCGCAACATCGAGGAAGGCGGCTCGCTGACCATCATCGCCACCGCGCTGATCGACACCGGCAGCCGGATGGACGAAGTCATCTTCGAAGAGTTCAAGGGCACCGGCAACTCCGAGCTCATCCTCGACCGCAAGGTGGCCGACAAGCGCACCTTCCCGGCGATGGACATCACCCGCTCCGGCACCCGCAAGGAGGAGCTGCTCACCCCGCCCGATCAGCTCAAGAAGATGTACGTGCTGCGCCGCATCCTGAACCCGATGGGGACGATGGATGCGATCGACTTCCTGCTCGACAAGCTCCGCAGCACCAAGAGCAACGCCGAGTTCTTCGAGAGCATGAACACCTGACCCGATTGAATCGGGCGGCCATAAAACCCCGGGACGCAATTCCCGGGGCTTTTTTCATTGCCGGATGTCCTGCGTTTACCGCACCGCCGAAAAATAGCTTTGTTTGACCCCCGCATTTACCAACCGTGAACCATTACGGCGAATGATCGATACCCGACGCAGCGGCGATCCGCTGCCGGCTTTTTCTTGAGTGTTGAGGGTGATGCGCGCTCGCAGAACTGCTCTGATCGCGTTGGTGCTGCTTGCCGCCGCGACCACGGCGGCGCATGCGATTGCGTCCGTGACCGTCTTCGGCCTCAAGGCGCCCGAAGAGGTCGGCGGCTTCAGGCTCAACAACTCGATGAACTTCGAGCGTTCGAAACCGGGCGAAGGCTACAGCCTCGACTACTCGCAGCCGGGCTGGAAGCTCGACGTCTTCATCTACGATCTGAAGCGCAGCGCCATTCCCGACGACGCCAAGTCGGCGATCGTGCGGGCCGAGTTCGAGCGCTCGCGCGAGGACGTGTTCCTGGCGCAGCCGCGGGGCCTGTACGCCCAGGTCTATCTGCGGCGCAACTTCACCATCGAGGACAGCGCCAAGCGCACGCGGTTCCAGTGCGCGGCGTTTCATCTGACCCGCGATGGCGCCAAGCCGCAGGACGGCTTTCTCTGCGTGACCTCGTGGAACAACAAGTTCATCAAATTCCGCATGACGACGCTGAGCGACCGCGACACCGAGGCGACGGCGCGCCAGCACATGGCGGCATGGATCCCGGTGCTGTGGAATCCGAATGCCAAGCCGGTGGCGGAGCCGAAGAAGCCCGAAGCGCGCGCGCAACAGCGCCGCCGTCCGCCGCCGCGGGTGCGCCGTCCGGCGCCATGTCCGCCGGGCTATATCTGCCGCTGATCGCTCGCTGGTTCGGCGCGCTTATTTCTTCCGCGCCTTGCGGCGCGTTGTCCTGGCTGCGCGTTTCGTGCTTCGGTTGGCTGAAGCCACCGTGCGCCGCTTGGTCTTGCGCTTGGCGGTCTTTCGCTTCGCCGGCTTGCCGCCAACCAGGCGTCTCGCCCGTTTGACTGCGCCGCGCACCACGCCGGTTGCGGCCTTTGCCACCGAGCTCGCGGCGTCACCCGCGAGGGATCTCACGCCCGCGGCGCTGGTCTTCGCGGCGCCGACAACGGTATCCGCCGCGCTGCTCACCACTCCTTGCTTCGCCATGACGCCCCGCCCTCCGTTTCCAGTTACTCGGCGCCTTCGCGCGCCTCATTGGCTTCCTTGGCGAGACGCAGCTCGCGCAGCCGCTTGGTCCGGCGGCGCGTCGCGGCTTCCTTCGCCAGATACTCGGTCATCGCAATCGCGCCTTCGATCTTCTGCTTCTCACGCCGCGCCAGAAGCGCCGCCTGCTGCTCGGGATTCTTGACCATATCCGTTCCTTTCAAAAAACATCACGCCAACACCACCCAGCGCCGCAAAACCGAACTGCAATTGTGCAATTGCGGGTCGATAAGATCCCGCAACAAAACGCGCGACCGCGCGATTTGGTTCCATTTCAACAAGCACAAGAAAATTATAGCGCGAGCGCCAGCTATCGATCGGCCTTGTCGAGCCCCAAGCCCTGCTTGATCCGCTCCAGCGGGCGGTCGCTCTTCTTGCCTTTCGCCGGACGATACTTGACGGCGCCCGGCAATTGGTCCGGACGCGGCGCGCGCTTGGCTCGCTTGGTTTGTTTCGTCATTTGTTCTCCCGTGCGCCCGAACGCATCGAAACGACAACGTCCGCGATTGTGTTGGGTTCAGTGACCGGCAGCGAGCAGCGCTCGCCGACGCAGACGAACGCCGCGCTGCCGGCACCCGCCGCGACCTTGGCCTGCGCCGGATGCGACGGCGGCAGCGCACCGGCGTCCGGCGCGCGTAGCACGATGCGGTTGAGGTGCGGCAGCTTCAGCGCAGCCTCCGCGAAGCGCTGGTGGTCCGGCCCGGTCACCACGATCTCCGCTGCGTTGAGCCGCAGGTCGAGCGCGTTGAGCAGCGACGCGTGCGCGAACAGATGGTCCTGCGCGGCTGACAGCACGCCGGCGATCAGCGCGTCGGCCTTCTCGCGCCAGGCGTGGTCACCGGTCAGCGCGGCGAGCCGGACCAGGTTCTGCGCGGCGATGCCGTTCGGGTTCGGCGTCGCGTCGTCGCTGGTCGAGCTTGGGCGCACCACCAGGCCTTCGGCGTCGTCGGCGGTGAGGAAATATCCGCCGTTCGCGGGATTGGCGTGGCGCTGGTCGAAGGCGCGCTGCCACGCAAGCGCGCGCTCGAGATAGTCGCCCTGCCCGGTGGCTTCGTAAAGCGCCAGGGCGGCGCGGATCATGTTGGCAAAATCCGAGGCGAGCCCCGGATAAAGCAGCCGCCCCGCCCGCCATGAATGGCCGAGCCGGTCGCCCTTGGTCATGTCGCTTGCGATGAACTCGAAGGCGCGGCGCGCGCGGTCGATCCATGACGGCTCGCCGAACGCCGTGCCGGCGTGCACCAGAGCCGCGATCATCTCGCCGTTCCAGTCCGCCAGGATCTTGTCGTCGAGCCCGGGCCGCACCCGCGCCGAGCGCACGCCGAGCAGCTTGGCGCGCAGGCCCGCGAGCCGCGTCTCGTCGGCCGCGCTGCGCTCCTGCCGCTGCAGCCGGTTGAGAATATTATGGCCCTCGAAGTTGCCTCCCTCGCTGACGTCGTAGTGCTGCGCGAAGAACGCCACGTCCTCCTCGCCCAGCGTCGCCGCGATCTCAGGCATCGACCAGACGTAGAACTTGCCCTCCTCGCCTTCGGAGTCGGCGTCGAGCGAGGCGCAGAACGCACCCTCCCAGATCGTCATCTCCTGTGCGAGCCAGGTCACCGTCTCGCGTGCCCGCGCGCGGAACAGCTCGTTGCCGGTGTGAGAGCAAGCGAGCGGCAGCAGCTCCAGAAGCTGCGCGTTGTCGTACAGCATCTTCTCGAAATGCGGCACCAGCCATTTCTCGTCGACCGAATAGCGCGAGAAGCCGCCGCCGAGATGATCGTAGATGCCGCCTTCGCAGATCCGCTCCAGCGTGTGCGCCACCACGTCGAAGTACCGCGTGTCGCCGCTGCGCAAGCCCCGCCCGCCACAGCAATTCGTAAAGCTGCGCGTTGGGAAACTTCGGCGCGCCGCGCATGCCGCCGTGCACCGGATCGAGTGCGCCGCCGATCTGCCGCGCGATCTGGTCGAGCTCCGCCGGTCCGATCGTGACCTTGCCGCGCGGGTGCGCGCGCTCGGCGAGCCGCTCCATCAGCGCGTCGCGGTTCTGCCCGATCTTGGCGGGCTCCTCGCGGAACAGCCGCGCGACCTCGCGCAGCACGTCGGTGAACGCCGGCCTGCCGTAGCGCGACGTCGGCGGAAAATACGTGCCGCCCCACACCGGCTCGCCGTCCGGCGTGAGAAACATCGTCAGCGGCCAGCCGCCCTGCTCGCCGAGATGATGCAGCGCCGACATGTAGATCTGATCGATGTCGGGGCGTTCCTCGCGGTCGACTTTGATGTTGACGAACAGCTCGTTCATCACCGCCGCGGTCGCTTCGTTCTCGAAGCTTTCATGCGCCATGACGTGGCACCAGTGGCAGGCGGCGTATCCGACCGAGAGCAGGATCGGCTTACCGGTGCGCTTGGCCTCGGCCAGCGCGTCGGTCCCCCACGGCCACCACGCGACCGGATTGTCCTTGTGCTGCAACAAATATGGGCTGGTTTCCCGCGCGAGGCGGTTTTCGGTGCCGGATCGATCAGTTTGCGAGGGTGTTTGTGACATGGGTGATTTTACGAAAATGTCGCGGGGCCGCCATCGGGGTAGCCGACCACCCTTATTTCGGGTTATGACTCATGTTCCGCTACGGGTCTCCGGGCGGGGCGAGGTCATCTTTAAGGAGAGTTGTTGTGGCTACAGGAACTGTGAAGTGGTTCAACCCGACCAAAGGCTACGGCTTTATTCAGCCTCAGGGCGGCGGCAAGGACGTGTTCGTGCATATCTCCGCGGTGGAGCGTGCCGGACTGAGCACCCTCAATGAAGGCCAGCAGATTGAATACGAAATCGTGGCCAATCGCGGCAAGGAATCAGCCGAAAATCTCAAGGTAAAATAAGCTTCCGCATCGCGCGTCGGAGGGCTGCCGTAAGTCCGGCAGCCCTACGGTAGAACTTTGCAAGAGCCCGGCATGCCGCCGGGCTTTTTCGTTTTTGACGTAGTGCACAAAACTATCGTCGGAGAGATTGGCATCAGCGCTCAAGCCGTGACGCTTCGTGTGAAGCGCACTCAAGCTTCGCGCATCGCACATTGCCGTGTCCGCGAATCGCCAACACACTCCCGCCATGGATATCTCGCCGTTCGGCGCGCCGCTCAGCCTGGTCGCGCTGACGATCTTCACCTTCCTGCTGGCCGGTCTCGTCAAAGGCACGATCGGCCTCGGCTTGCCCAGCATCGCCATCGGCCTGCTCGCGCTGGCGATGACGCCGGCGCAGGCGGCAGCGATCATGATCTTTCCGTCGCTGATCACCAACGTCTGGCAGATGTTCGTCGGCGTGCACCTGGCCGCGCTGATGCGGCGGCTGTGGACGCTGGTGCTCGCCAGCGCCGCCGGCATCTGGCTGGGCGGCGGCGTCCTCACCAGCGCCAACTCGCGGTTCGCGGCGCTCGGCCTCGGCGTCGCGCTGATCGTCTATGCTGCGCTCGGATTGTCGAAGATAAGCTTCACCGTCGAGCCGCGCCATGAATGGTGGCTCAATCCGATCGTCGGATTGCTGACCGGCCTGATCGCCGGCGGCACCGGCGTGTTCGTCATTCCGGCGGGGCCGTATTTCCAGGCCATCGGGCTCACCAAGGACGAGCTGGTGCAGATGCTCGGCCTCTCCTTCACGGTTTCGACCATCACGCTCGGCGTGGTGCTGTGGCGCGACGGCGCGCTGCATGTCGCCAACGCCGGCGGCTCGATGCTGGCCGTGCTGCCGGCGCTTGCCGGCATGGCGATCGGCCAGCGCATCCGCGGCCTCGCCAGCGAAGCGACATTCCGCCGGTGGTTCTTTCTCGGGCTGCTATTGCTCGGTACGCAGCAGGCGATCCGCAATGTGATGTGATTGGCGTGCCATCAACCTCTGGTGATCAGCAACGCGCCGCGCTTCAGCGTCGCGTAGTTCCAGATCCAGGTCAGCGCCACCATCAGGCGGTTGCGCACGCCGATCAGGAAATAGATGTGGGCCACCGACCACAGCATCCAAGCCAGCGTGCCCTTCAGGCTGAAGCCGCCGAAATCCGCGATCGCCGCCTTGCGCCCGATGGTGGCGAAGTTGCCGTAGTGGCGGTACTTGAACGGCGCCGGCCTGGCCGTGCCGTCGATCACGGCCGCGATGGCGCGCGCCGCGTATTGGCCCATCTGCTTGGCGGCCGGCGCGATGCCGGGCACGCCCTTGCCGGACGCATCGCTGACCGACGCCGTGTCGCCGACCACGAAGATGTCCGGGTGACCGGGCACGGACAAATCCTCCGCCACCTTGACCCGCCCGGCACCGTCCTGTTCGGCGCCGAGCCATTGCGCCGCCGGTGAAGCCGCGACACCCGCCGCCCAGATCACGGTGGCGGCTTCGATCCGCTCCTCGCCCAGCGCCACGCCCCGCTCGTCGCAACGCGTCACCGGCGCGCTGGTCCTGATCTCGACGCCGGCTTTCTCCAGCGCCTTGCGCGCGTAGTCGGACAGCGCCGCCGGGAACGCGGGCAGGATGCGCGGGCCGGCCTCGATCAGCAGGATGCGCGAGCGGCGCGGATCGATGCTGCGGAAATCCGATTTCAGCGTGTGCATCGCGATCTCCGCGATGGCGCCGGCCATCTCCGCGCCGGTCGGCCCGCCGCCGACGATCACGAAGGTCATCAGGCGCCGGCGCTCGCTGCTCGTCGTCGCTGATCTCGGCGCGCTCGAGCGCCAGCAGAATCTGCCGGCGGATGCGCGTCGCGTCCTCGATGCGCTTGAGCCCCGGCGCGAAGGCCGCCCATTCCGGATGGCCGAAGTAAAAGTGCGTCGCGCCGGTGGCGAGGATCAGGTAATCGTAGCCGAGGTCGCCGGCGTCGCTGCGGACCACGCGCGCGGCGCGGTCGATCCCCGTCACCGTGCCGAGCATGACGCGGACATTCGGCCGGCGGCGGAACAGCCCGCGGATCGGCCACGCGATGTCGGCGGGCGACAGCGACGCGGTCGCCACCTGGTACAGCAGCGGCTGAAAGCAATGGTGGTTGTTGGCGTCGATGACGGTGATGTCGACCGGCCGCCGGCTCAGCGCGCGGGCGGCTTCAAGCCCGCCGAACCCGGCGCCGACGATCACGACGCGCGGCCGCGCGGTCGGTCCGCAGCGCTGCGTTCGATGGCCGTGCCGGGCTGGGTGTGCGTGGTCATCGGCGCCGCGGCCCTGGGCACGACAGCAGGTGCGTCATTCGATCACCTCGTCGGCGCGGGCGATGAGCGTTGCGGGGATGGCGATCCCAAGCATCCGGGCGGTTTGCTGGTTGAGGACAAGATTGAGCTTGCTCGCCTGAACGACCGGCAGGTCTGAGGGCTTGGCACCCTTGAGAATGCGTGCCGTGTAAATCCCGGCTTGATGATACGCGTCGGTGATATTGCTGGCGTAGCTCATCAGCCCGCCGGCGTCGGCGAAGTCCCGGTTGCCGTACGCCGCCGGAACTCGATAGTGCGAGGCCAGGTGCACGATCTGGATGCGGCGGCTGTTGAAGAACGGGTCCAGCCCGACGAACACGGCATCGGGTCGCGTATGCGCGAGCGCCGCAAACGCGTCGTTGATTTCATGTGCCGTGGCGGCGTTGAAAATCTGGAGCTGGATTCCGATGCCGCGCGCGGCAGGCTCGATGTCCTTCAGTGTGGTTTCGGTGTTGCTGGCATTCGTCGGATTGACGAGCACGGCGACCCGATTGGCTGCCGGCAACATCTCCCGCAGCAGATCCAGCCGCTTGGCGGTCAGCTCTGTGTTGAGGAAGTTGACGCCGGTCAGATTTCCGCCCGGCCGCGACAGGCTTTTGACGAGCCCGAGCCGCACAGGATCCTCCCCGACAATGAAAACGATCGGGACCACCGTCGTCGCCGACTTCGCGGCCAGCGTTGAGATGACCCCGCCGGGCGTCAGGATCACCGCGACTTGCCGGGCAACAAGCTCGGCGGACAGCTCAGGCAGCCGATCCATTTGATTTTCGGCCCAGCGGTATTCGATTGCGAGGTTTTCGCCTTCGACATATCCGCCCTCCTTCAAACCTTGCCGCAAGGCGCGCAGCCGATCTGCCATCCCTTCGGGTGACCGCGGATCGATGAAGCCGACCACGGCAGGTCTCGACTGGGCTTTCGCGGCGAGCGGCCAAGACACGGACGCTGCCGCCGCCAAGCCCCGCGATGAACGCGCGCCGCTTCATTCGATCACCTCGTCGGCGCGCGCGAGCAGGACGGCGGCAGTCGAGGCCGAGCGCCTTGGCGGTCTTGAGATTGACGACGAGCTCGTACTTGGTCGGCTGCTGCACCGGCAGGTCGGCGGGATTCTCGCCCTTGAGGATGCGGTCGACGTAGCCGGCCGCCCGCCGGTACATGTCTGAGTAGGTCGGGCCCGTAGGCAGATCAGGCCGCCGGCGGCGACGAAATGAGCGGTAGCAGTACACCGCCGGCAACGTGTGCCGGGCGCCAGCAGTCGTGATGATCGCATCGCGATGGCGAACGGTCGCGCTGCCGCTCGACGAGCACCACCAGTCGCGCATTCGCGTGCCGTCGCGCAAAGCGCGCGTCGAGTTCGCTCGCGCGCTCGCGATCGTGCCGAGCGTCAAGCTTCCATCCCCAGCGGCGGCCGCCGGCGCATCTGACGACGATGGCCTAGGCGATCGGCGGGGTTGGCCGGATCGCGGAGCACGCCGACGGCCGCAGCTGCGGCGGCGATTTCCTTGAGCAGCTCTAGCCATTTCGGCGCCAGCTCGCGCATTCGAACTACGTGAAGCCGGTGACGTTGCCGCCCGGCCGCGCCAGGCTGGCGATGAGAGCCGGTGCCGACCGGATCGCGCCGTTCGCGAACACGATCGGCACCGTGCGAGTCGCGCCTGTCGCGTGCGCAGGCCGAGCGTGGTTGCAGGCGCGAGGACATCGACGTCCGGAGAAAGCGCGCGCCAGCTCCTGCGCGTGGCGGCGAGCTGCGCTCCGCTTCGTAGCCGCCCAGCGGTAGGTCGATGCGACAGATTGCGTGCCGACGATCCAGCCGGCTCGCTCCAGGCCCTGCTGGAACGCCGCGAGACGCGTTGCCCTTCTGGCTCGTCGGCCTCGGTGCTCATGAGAACTCCGATACGCCGCACGCGCTGGCTGCTGCGCGCGCGCGGCGAACGGCATCGCCGCCGCGCCGCCAAGCCCCGCGATGAACGCGCGCCGCTTCATTCGATCACCTCGTCGGCGCGGGCGCTCATCGCCAGCGGCACGTTCAGCCCCAGCGCCTTGGCGGCCTTGAGGTTGATGACCATGTGCACCTTGGTGACCTGCTGGACCGGCAGGTCCGCCGGCTTCTCGCCCTTCAGCACGCGTCCGGTGTAGACGCCCGCCTGCCGGTGCGATTCCATCACGTCGCCGCCGTAGCTCATCAGGCCGCCCGCCAACGCGAACTCGCGGGATTGATGCGCGGCGGGCACCGCGTGGCGTTGCGCCAGCAGCTCCCAGCGCGTCGCTGCGCATGGCGTAATAGGTTTCGTTGGCGATCACGAGCCCGGCGGCGCGAAGCTCGCGGACCTTGGCGAACACGCCGTCGAATTCGCTTTCGCTGCTCGCGTGTACGAGTTCAAGCTTCAGCTTCAAGCGCGCGTGCGGCCGCCTGCATGCTGCCGACGGTGGCCTCGGCGTTGCGCGGGTTGGTCGGGTTGGCGAGCAGCGCGAAGGTCGAGGCGGCCGGCAGCAGCTCATAAAGCGCTTCCAGCCGCTTCGGGCCGACCTGCGCGTTGAGCGATGTGACGCCGGTGAGGTTGCCGCCCGGCTTGTTCAAGCTGGCGACGAGACCGGCGGCGACCGGCTCTGCGCCTGTTTCGAACACGATGGGTATCGTGGATGTCGCGCCTTTCGCGGCAAACGTCGAGGCCAGGCTGCCCGGCGTCGACATCACGTTGACATTCGCGCGCACCAGCTCCGCCGCCAGTTCCGGCAGACGATCGTTGCGGCCCTGCGCCCAGCGATACTGGATGACGACGTTCTTGCCTTCGACAAAACCGGTCGAGGCCAGGCCTTGGCGGAATGCGTTGAGGCGCGATGCAAAAAGCTCGGGCGTTTCGCTGCCCAGATATCCGACGACCGGCATCGGTGGCTGCTGCGCGGCGCTTGGCGAGGACAGCAGCCCCGCCAGAACCAAACACCCGCCAGACGTCGAACCGCCGCTTCATTCGATCACCTCGTCGGCGCGGGCGAGCAGCGATGGCGGCACGGTGAGGCCGAGCGCCTTCGCGGTCTTGAGGTTGATCGACGAGCTCATACTTGGTCGGCGCCTGCACCGGCAGGTCGGCCGGCTTCTCGCCCTTGAGGATGCGATCGACATAACCTGCCGCGCGCCGGTACTGGTCGACCAGATCGGGCCCATAGGAGATCAGACCGCCGTCCGGCGACGAAGAAGCGATCGGAGTAGACCGCGGGCAGCTTGTGCCGGGCCGCAAGCGTGATGATCAGATCGCGATGAACGATCGCCGCCGGGCTCGCCGTCACGATCAGGCCGCCATTTGGAGTGCGCGCGAACGCCGCGATGCCGCGCTCGATCTCGCCGGCGTCGCGCACGTTGATCGGGACTCACTCGATGCCGAGCGACGGCGCCACAGCCTGGATGGCGGCCAAATTGGCCGATCCCGGCGGCTATCGCCGGGATCCCGAAGGACCGCCGCGCGTGTCACGCTCGGCGCGATCTCCTTGAGCAGCTCCAGCCATTTCCCGCCATGCTGTATTCGAACTGCATGAAGCCGGTGGCGTTGCCGCCCGGCCGCGCCAGGCTGTCGACGAAGCCGGCGCCGACCGGATCGACGGCATGCGCGAAACACGATCGGCACGGTGCGGCGTCGCCTGCAGCACGCCTCCATGGTCGAGGCCGCCGGCGGCGAGGATGACGTCCGGCGCGAGCGCGACCAATTCCGTGCGCGTGCCTTGCGAATGCGGCGGGATCGCCTCCGGCCCAGCGCATGTCGATCCGAACATTGCGGCCGATGGTCCAGCCCGACTGCTGCCAGGCCTTGCAGGAACGCCGCCGATCCGCGCCTGCGCTTCGGATCGTCGGCGGCGCAGGTTGCATGAGCACGCCGATGCGCCGCACGCGCTCGCTGCTGCGCGTGCGCGACGCGGCCAAGAAACGGCAGACGCCGCCGCGCCGCCAAGCCCCGCGATGAATTCGCGCCGCCTCATTCGATCACCTCGTCGGCGCGCGCGAGCACGGATGGCGGCACGGTCGAGGCCGAGCGCCTTGGCGGTCTTGAGGTTGATCACCAGCTCATACTTGGTCGGCGTCTGCACCGGCAGGTCGGCGGGCTTCTCGCCCTTGAGGATGCGGTCGACGTAGCCCGCGGCCTGCCGGTACTGGTCGATGTAATCGGTCCCATAGGAGATCAGGCCGCCGGCGGCGACGAAGGAGCGTTCGCTGTAGACCGCGGGCAGCTTGTGCCGGGCCGCCAGCGTGACGATCAGATCGCGATGACGGTTCGCCGACGGGCCCGCCGTCACGATCAGGCCGCCATTTGGGGAGCGCGCGAAGGCCGCGACGGCGCGCTCGATCTCAGCGGCGTCGCCCACGTTGACTGGGCTCAACTCCACCCCGAACGACGGCGCCACGGACTGGATCGCGCCGAACTGGCCGATCCCGGATGCTACGCCGGCATCCCGAAGGACGGCCGCTCGCGTCACACGCGGCGCGATCTCTTTGAGCAACTCCAGCCATTTTCCGGCCAGGCCGTATTCGAACGAGATGAATCCGGTGGCGTTGCCGCCCGGCCGCGCCAGGCTGTCGACAAAGCCGGCGCCGACCGGATCGATGACGTGCGCGAACACGATCGGCACGGTGCGGGTCGCCTGCAGCAACGGCGCCCACGGCCGAGGCTGCCAGTGGCGAGGATGACGTCCGGGCGCGAGCGCGACCAATTCCTCCGCGTGTCTGCGAAGTTCGGCGTGATTGGCCGTGGCCCAGCGGTCATCGATCCGCACGTTACGGCCGATGGTCCAGCCCGATTGCGCCAGCCCTGCAGGAACGCCGCGACGCGGGCTTGGTATTCCGGATTGGTCCGCGGCTTGCGGGCATGAGCACGCCGATGTGCCGCACACGCGTCCTGCGCACGCGCGGCAAACGGCATCGCTGCCGCGCCGCCGAGCACTGAAAAAAATTCACGCCGGCTACGCACGTGTTCTGCTCCCCTCAAGCGGACCACGGTGTTCAGCTCTGCAATGCGAGCGATGATACAAGGCCCCGACCGCTAGAGTCCTTCGGCGCGGCGTGGCCTTTACGCGCGAGGCTTTACCTGGGGTAAGGGATAAGCTTCAAACCGGCCTCGTGAGCGCCGACACAGACACCATCTTCGCCCTCTCCTCCGGCCGGCCGCCGGCGGCGATCGCGGTGGTGCGCATCTCCGGGCCGCGCGCCGGCGACGCGCTGCAAGCGCTGATGGGCCGCATCCCCGCCCCGCGCCAGGCAGCGCTGGCGCGGCTGCGCGATCCGGCGTCGGGTCGAGATCATCGACGAAGCGCTGGCGCTGTGGTTTCCGGGACCGAACAGCGAGACCGGCGAGGACATCGCCGAGCTGCAATTGCACGGCGGCCGCGCGGTGATTGCCGGCGTGCTCGCCGCCCTGTCGCAGATCGAAGGGCTTCGCCCGGCCGAGGCCGGCGAGTTCACCCGCCGCGCGTTCGAGAACGGCAAGCTCGACCTGACCGCGGTCGAAGGCCTGGCCGACCTGATCGGCGCGGAGACCGAGGCGCAGCGCCGCCAGGCGTTCCGGCAGCTCAAGGGGCTTCTTGGCGATCGTGCTGAAACATGGCGCAAGCGGCTGATCGAGGCCTGGCTCTGGTCGAGGCGCGGATCGATTTTTCCGACGAGGCCGATGTGCCGGAGGATCTGGTCGCGTCCGGCGCTTCATGTTGCGCAGCAATTGCGCAGCGAAATCGCCGAGGCGCTGGCCGGCGCCGCACGCGGCGAGCGGTTGCGCGACGGCTTGGTGGTGGCGATTGCCGGTCCCCCGAACGCCGGCAAGTCGACGCTTGCTCAACCGGATCGCGCGGCGCGAGGCGGCGATCGTGTCGCCGATGCCCGGGCACCACGCGGGACGTCATCGAGGTGCATCTCGATCTCGACGGCTATCCGGTGACGCTGCTCGACACCGCCGGCATCCGCGACAGCGCCGACCCGGTCGAGCAGGAGGGCGTGCGCCGCGCCCGCGACCGGGCCGCGGCGGCCGACCTGGTGCTGTGGGTGGTCGATGCGGCCGAGCAGGCGGCTAGCCCGCCTAGCCCGCCCTCTCCGGCCGCTGTGGCTGGTCATTAACAAAATCGATAATATGAATTCAATCTAATAAAGGTAACGTATAATAGGGACATCTTATATTCATACCTTCAGATTTCGGCTATAACAGGGAGGGATATGAATTCACTGATCGAAGCTTTGGCCCAGTATGCGCAAAAACACTCTCGGCGGCGAGCCGGCGCTGGTCAGCCGGGAACGCCACCGCCGTTTCCTGACCGATACGCAGGCCGCGCTCGAACGCGCCTTGGCCGAAGGGCCGGCGGGCCGCGAGGACATCATCGCCGAGGAGCTTCGCCTCGCCGCCCGCTCGCTGGGCCGGCTGACCGGGCGGGTCGATGTCGAGGATTTGCTGGACGTGATCTTTCCGGGAGTTCTGCATCGGCAAATGATCCGGAGGACGCGCGGACCGAAGGGCGTGTCGGGACCAAGCACCGGGCCGATCAATGCCAACCAAGGGCCGAGCAATGGAGTTTCGCGGCCCGTTTCACATGAAACACGGCTGCATTTTTCACGTGAAACAGCGACGTTTTCTCCGCTACAAGCCGATTCAGAGGCTCCCAATGGACGGAAAATTCGACGTTATCGTCATTGGCGGCGGCCACGCCGGCTGCGAAGCCGCGGCTGCGGCTGCGCGGATGGGCGCCAAAACCGCGCTGGTGACGCACCAATTCGCGACCGTCGGCGCGATGTCCTGCAATCCGGCGATCGGCGGGCTCGGCAAAGGCCATCTGGTGCGCGAGATCGACGCGCTGGACGGCCTGATGGGCCGCGTCGCCGACCAGGGCGGCATCCAGTTTCGCGTTCTGAATCGCCGCAAAGGCCCCGCCGTGCGCGGCCCCCGCGCCCAGGCCGACCGCAAGCTCTACGCCGCCGCCATGCAGCGGGCGATCCGCGAGACGCCGAATTTGACTGGTGATCGAGGGCGAAGCCGATGATCTGGTCCTCGCAGAGGGCCGCGTTATCGGCGTTCGCCTGGCCGATGGCCGAGATTTTGTCGCGCCGGCGCGGTGGTTCTGACCACCGGGACGTTCCTGCGCGGCCTCATCCATATCGGCGAGAAGGCAGACACCGGCCGGCCGGGTCGGCGAAGCGCCCGCGATCGGGCTTTCCGCGACGCTGGAGCGCTGCGGATTTGCGCTGGGGCGGCTGAAAACCGGCACGCCGCCGCGGCTCGATGGCCGCACCATCGACTGGAAGAGCCTCGAAATGCAGCCCGGCGACGAGCCGCCGGAGCCGTTCTCGACGCTGACCGAGCCGGATCGAAAACCCGCAGATCCAATGCGCCATCACCCGCACCACCGCACGCGACGCACGAGATCATCCGGGCCAATGTGCACCGCTCGCCGATGTATTCCGGCCAGATTTCAAGCCGCGGGCCGCGCTATTGCCCCTCGATCGAGGACAAGATCGTGCGGTTCGGCGAGCGCGACGGCCACCAGATTTTCCTCGAGCCGGAAGGCCTCGACGACACGACGGTCTATCCCAACGGGATTTCGACCTCGCTGCCGGAGGACGTGCAGCTCGCCCTGGTCGCCACGATCCCGGGACTCGAGCGGGCCAAGCTGGTCCGGCCGGGCTACGCCATCGAATACGACCACGTCGATCCGCGCGAGCTGCGGCCGACGCTGGAAACCAAGCGCGTTCAAGGACTTTTCCTGGCCGGCCAGATCAACGGCACCACCGGATACGAGGAGGCGGCCGCCCAGGGACTGGTGGCGGGGCTGAACGCCGCGTCTCGCGCCGGCGAGCGGCCCGGACATCGTGTTCGATCGCGCCGAGGGCTATCTCGGCGTGATGATCGACGATCTGGTCACCCGCGGGGTCACCGAGCCGTATCGGATGTTCACCTCGCGCGCCGAATACCGCCTGACCTTGCGTGCCGACAACGCCGATCAGCGGCTCACCCCGAAGGGCATCGCCATCGGCTGCGTCGGCCGCAACGCGCGCCAGGCAATTCGGCGCCAAGCTGCAGGCCCTTGAGGCAGCGAGGGCTTTGGCGCGGTCGCTGTCGCGTCACGCCGAACGAAGCGGCGCGCCACGGCATTGCGCTCAACCGCGACGGCCAGCGCCGCACGGCGTTCGAGCTGCTGTCGTATCCGACCCTAAAAATGGCCGATCTGACGCGGATTTGGCCCCAATTTCGGGCCTTTGACACCAAAATCGCCGAACAGCTCGAAATCGATGCCAAGTATGCGGTGTATCTCGACCGCCAGGCCTCTGACGTTGCGTCATACCGCCGCGACGAGGCGATCGAATTGCCCGACGACCTCGATTATTCGGCGCTGCCTGGGCTGTCGAACGAAGTCCGCCAGAAACTCAGAGCAGACGGCCGCGCACCATCGGCCACGCCGGGCAGCTCGACGGCATCACGCCAGCCGCGCTCACGCTGCTGGTCGCCCATGTCCGCCGCAAGGCACAAGGGCAGGGGCCGGCCGGCCGCCTGATGACTGCGGACCGCGATAGTCTGCTGGCCGAAGATCGCGCCCGGGCGCTGCAACTCACTCCGGTTTCACGTGAAATCGCTGCGCGGCTCGACCGATTCGTCGGCGCTGTTGCTCGAATGGCAGCAGCGCATCAACCTGATCGCGCCGTCCACAATTCCGCACAATCTGGACCCGGCACATCGCCGATTCGCTGCAGCTTCTCGACCTCGCCCCGGAGGCCAAAATCTGGGTCGATCTCGGCTCCGGGGCCGGATTTCCCGGCTTGGTGCATCGCCTGCGCGCTCGCCGACGTGCCCGGGCGGCTGTCCATCTGGTTGAAAGCAATGGGAAAAAGGCCAATTTCCTGCGCGAGGCCGCCCGCCATATTGGCGTCCCGGCGACGGTGCATGTTGTGCGAATCGAGGATTTCGCGAAGAACTTCGACGCGGACGACCCGACATTGTCACCGCGCGGGCGCTGGCGCCGCTCAACGCAAACGCTGGCTTTGGCGCACCCGTTTTCGAAAACAGGTGCACAAGGTCTGTTCATGAAGGGGCAAGATGTAGCGTCTGAATTGACCCAGGCCGTCTAAATATTGGAAGTTTGAGCCGGTCCTCGTACCGAGTAAGACCAGCCCAAACAGCCGAATTGTCAGCGTTCGCCACTGGGAGCCCCGCCGGCCAACCGCTGAACGCTCAGGTCCGAACCGGAAACGCGAGAACTCATGTCCCAATCGCCCGATCTGCAGCCCGATGCCGCCGCGCCCGACAGCCAGGTCGTGGACCTGGCGGCCCGCGCTGAACCGGCCAAGCCGCCGCGCGTGCTCGCCATCGCCAACCAGAAAGGCGGCGTCGGCAAAACCACCACGGCCATCAATCTCGGCACCGCGCTCGCCGCGATCGGCGAGCGGGTGCTGATCATCGACCTCGATCCGCAAGGCAACGCATCGACCGGGCTCGGGCATCGACCGCCGCAACCGCCGCTGCTCGACCTACGACGTGCTGATCGGCGACGCGCCGCTGCGCGACGCCATCGTCGCGACCGCCGTGCCGCGGCTCTCGCTGGCGCCGTCGACGATGGATCTCTCCGGCCTCGAGCTCGAGATCGGCCAAGCGCGCGATCGCGCGTATCGCTTGCGCAGCGCGACCGCGCCGCTCAACGCCGGCAAGTTCGCCGGCGTCAACGATTTCACCTACGTGCTGGTCGATTGTCCGCCGTCGCTCAACTTGCTGACCGTCAACGCGATGGCGGCGGCGCAGGCGATTCTCGTTCCGCTGCAATGCGAGTTCTTCGCGCTCGAAGGATTGTCGCAGCTCTTGAAGACCGTCGAGCAGGTGAAGACCACGCTCAATCCCGATCTGACCATCCACGGCATCGTGCTCACCATGTTCGACGCGCGCAACAACTTGTCGAACCAGGTTGTCGCCGACGTGCGCGAGTTCATGGGCCGCAAAGTTTACGACACCATCATCCCGCGCAACGTGCGCGTCTCCGAAGCGCCGTCTTACGGCAAGCCGGTGCTGGTCTACGATCTCAAATGCGTCGGCAGCGAAGCGTATCTGCGGCTCGCGACCGAGATCATCCAGCGCGAAAAAGAATTCGCGCAAATTGAGCGACACGTCGGAAATTCGAAGGAGCCGGACATGGCGGACGACGCAGCCCGTTCGCGTTTGGGCCGAGGTCTTGCGTCGCTGATGGGCGATGTCGGCGTGGAAACCCACGCCGCCGAGCGCATGCGCAGCCAGCGCCGCGTGCCGATCGAATTCGTGCGCGCCAATCCGCGCAATCCGCGCAAATTGTTCTCCGAAGCCGAGCTGGAAGATCTTTCGGCGTCGATCCGCGAGCGCGGCATCATTCAGCCGATCGTGGTGCGAAGCCGCGGCACCGACGTCTATGAGATCATCGCCGGCGAACGCCGCTGGCGCGCGGCGCAACGCGCCGGCCTGCACGAAGTGCCGATCGTCGTGATCGAAGCGAGCGACGGCGAAGCGCTCGAGCTCGCCATCATCGAAAACGTGCAGCGCACCGATCTCAATCCGCTGGAAGAAGCGACCGGCTATCAGGTTCTCGCCGCCGAGTTCGATCACTCGCAGGACGACATCGCGAAGATCGTCGGCAAGAGCCGCAGCCATGTCGCCAACACGCATGCGGCTGTTGAAGCTGCCGGATACGGTGAAGGCCTACATCAACGCCGGCAAGCTTTCGGCGGGACATGCGCGCGCGCTGATCAACCAGCCCGATCCGGAAGCGGTCGCGCGCGACATCGTCGCCAAGGGCCTCAACGTCCGCCAGGTCGAGGCGCTCGGCCAGGAGCAAGCCGCAGCGGCCGGCAAGGCCGTCGAAGACGCGCGCGCGCTCGGTCAAGGACGCCGACACCATCGCGCTGGAGAAAAGATTGTCCGATGCGCTCGGTCTTGTGGTCAGCATCGATCATCGCGGCAAGGGCGGCGTTTTGCAGGTGCGCTACCGCACGCTCGATCAGCTCGACGACGTGATCCGCCGGCTGGAAAAATAAGCCGACGCTCAAGCATTTTCAGTTTCGCTCTGGCATGCTCGTCTCGCGCAGCGATATGAGGGAGCAGCGCGATGCAAAAACAATTCCGCCGGGTCGTCACCGGCCATGATGCAAACGGCAAGGCGGTCGTTTTGTCGGACGGTCCCGCGCCGTTCGTTCACGTCAATCCGAATGAGCCGGAATGGTATTCCGCCGATATCTGGCGGACCGATGAGACGCCGGCGCGCATTGTAGCCGCGCCGCCGGAGCCGACGCTCGGGCCGCGACGGCAGATGCCAGCCAAGCACGGCAGTGTGATCCGCATCAATCATTTCCCGCCCGAGCCGGAAGCCGTGCGCCGAATGACTCCGGAGGATTCGCGAAAGGCGTTCGCCTCGCTCGGCA
Organism: uncultured Alphaproteobacteria bacterium; assembly: GCA_963711955.1. Classification (GTDB taxonomy): domain Bacteria; phylum Pseudomonadota; class Alphaproteobacteria; order Rhizobiales; family Xanthobacteraceae; genus Z2-YC6860. Next base: position 43,370 of record CAVQGC010000006.1, read on the forward strand.
ACGAAAAGGCCGCGACCTTCGGCAGGGGCGGCCGGCATCCGTTGATGCATCGCACCGAGACGATCGACTACGCCATCATTCTGTCCGGCGAAATCACCATGCTGCTCGATGAAGGTGAGGTCTTGCTCAAGGCCGGCGACGTGCTCGTGCAGTGCGGCACCAACCATGCGTGGAGCAATCGATCCAACGCGCCTTGCGTCGTCGTGTTCGTGTTGCTCGATGGCGAATTCGAGCCGGAGCTCGCCAAGACAATTCGGCTGAGCCTCGAGCCGCGCCGCGGGCCTGACCTTGCCACGTGCAATCAGCGCGCGCTGACCAATCGCATCGGCCAGCGCCGGCGTACGGCGCACATTGAGCAGCGCATCGGCGAACGCATCCATCGCACGCGCAAGCCGCCCGGACGTCCAGCCGGACAGAGCGCAGCCTCGACCTGCGTCTTGCGGCTGAAATGGAGCGGCGGAACGAAGCTGTAGAGCGCCTGGTCGGTCCGCTCGCCCGCTTCCAACCGCGAGCCGCGCTTTGTGCAGCTGCCCGACATGCCGCAGCGTCGCTCCGACAATGGTGCCAGCCGAGGTGCCCGCGTCCAGCGCCTTGGCGAACTGCGCTTCCGTCTCGCCGGTCTTGCCCGGCAAAGGCGGCGTCGACCACGGCATCGAGAGCCAGCGCCGATGCGTCGGCGACAACCGCGAGCACATCGTCCAGCTCGACGCGCTCCTTGCCATGGGCGTAGAGCGCGAGCTTGCGGATCTCGCTGCGCGAGGCCTGCCGGTCGCCGCCGATCAGCAATCACCAGCGAGGCGCGCGCTTCGGGCGCGATCGTCGAGCTTTGCCGCGCGCATCTCCTCGTCGATCAGGCGGGCGAGATCGCGCTCGTTGTCGGCGATAGCAGCCGATCGCCGCTGCAGCTTTGGCCTTCTCGCACATCGTGCGCAGCGGCGATGTTTTGCGCAGCTCACCGGCTTCGATCACGATGCGGCAATCGACGGGCGGCGTCGCCAGCACCATCTCGACCGCGGGCGCGAAGTTGCGGCCGCCGGCCTTGATCCAGATCGCGCGCTTGCCGCCGAACAGCGGCACGGTGTGCGCCTCTTCCGGCAAGCGCGACGGATTGGAGGCCAGGTCGTCGCCCTCCAGCCGCACCAGCGCGAAAGGATCGTTGAGATCGTCCACCGAGCCGCGAATGATGCGCTCGGCGCGTTCGCGCACCAGACCTGCGTCGGGGCCGTAAAGCAGCACGATCGGGCGCGCCGCATCGGGCCGTGCGGCAAAGGCGTCGGCGTCGGCATTCTTGATCGCGACCATGACGGAGCTTTACCGCTTCATCGCGGCAAGGGGCAGAATTTCTTGCTCAAGTCCCAGCAATAAAATAGGACGCCAGCCGCGCCCGGATATTCTCGGAGATCACCTTGGCGGCGCGGTGCTCGGCGTCGCGGCGGCCGCGCGCGCGGGCGAAGCGCTGCTCCTGTCCGGGGTTGTCGTAGGACACGCGTGAGAAGGTCCGGCCGGTCACCACGACCTTGCCGCTGCCGATCTCGGCCAAGGAGTATTCCGCGTTGATGCCGGCTTGCTCGACGTCCGGCCGCGACGTGGTGATGTCGACGATGACCTGCTGGCGTATCGCCTGAAGGTTCAATGTCAGCCGGTGGGTTGGCGGCCCCCCTGCGGCGCCGCCGCCCAGCTCGAATATCAGAACGTTGCGCAGCTCCGCGGCCAGGCCTGCTTCCGGCGTGCCGTTCGGGCACTTTGATCTGCTCGACGTCGATCCGCCGGAGCTGATCGGCGACGGTCGAGCCATCCGATGTCCGGGCGCCGTAAAGCGGCTGAAAGCAGCCGGCAACAAGGCCCGCCACCGCCAGCACGATGGCCAGGCGGGGCAATTGGCGGACCTTCCCGTGCGGCTCAAGCCACCACATTGACGATCCTTTGCGGGACGACAATGACCTTTTTCGGGCGTTTGCCTTCCAAGGCCCGTTGTACCGCATCGAGCGCCAGCACGGCAGCCTCAATATCCTCGTTCTTGGCGTCTCGGGCGACCGTCACATCGGCTCTCTTCTTGCCGTTGATCTGCACCGGCAAGGTGATGGTGTGCTCGACCAAGAGCTCCGGCTCGACCGCTGGCCAGGGCTGGCTGGCGACCAGCGTGTTGTGGCCAAGCTCGGCCCAGCACTCCTCGGCGAGGTGCGGCATCATCGGATGGAACAGCCGGACCAGGATCTCGGCCGCCTCGCGCACCGCCCAGGCGAAGTCCGGCGCTGCGCGCGTGCTTCTCGCTGAGCGCCGAGCTGAGCGCGTTGGCGAACTCGTAGATATGCGCGACGCAGACATTGAAGTGCAGCTTCTCGATCGCGTCCGACACCTTGGCCAGCGCGCCGTGCGATGCCTTGCGCACCGCCAGCGCCGGCTCGCCGAAGCTCGCAGGCCTTTCGGCCGGCGCCGACTTCGCAACCTCGATCGCTTCGCCGATCAGACGCCAAAGCCGATTGGTGAAGCGCCATGCGCCCTGCACGCCGCGCTCGGTCCATTCCACGTCGCGCTCCGGCGGCGAGTCCGACAGCATGAACCAGCGCGCCACGTCGGCGCCGTAGGTCGTCATGATCTCGTCGGGATCGACCGTGTTGCGCTTCGACTTCGACATCTTCTCGATCGCGCCGATCTCGATCGGCTCGCCGGTGGCGAGCAAGTGTCGCGCGGCGGCTGTCGTCGGCGCCTTCGATCTTGATCTCGGCCGGCGTGACCCACGAGCCGTCCTTCTTCTGGTAGGTCTCGTGCACCACCATGCCCTGCGTGAACAGGCCGCCGAACGGCTCGTCGAGCCCGGCGTGGCCGGTCGCCTTCATCGCGCGGGTGAAGAAGCGGCTGTAGAGCAAATGCAGGATCGCGTGCTCGATGCCGCCGATGTACTGGTCGACCGGCAGCCAGTCGTCGACCACCTTGCGGTCGGTCGGCGCGGTGGTGAGCCATGGATCGGTGAAGCGCGCGAAATACCACGACGAGTCGACGAACGTGTCCATCGTGTCGGTTTCGCGCCGCGCCGGCTTGCCGCATTGCGGGCAGGCGACGTTCTTCCAGGTCGGATGATGATCGAGCGGATTGCCCGGCCGGTCGAAGGTGACGTCGTCGGGCAATTGCACCGGCAGGTCCTTCTCCGGCACCGGAACGACGCCGCACGCCTCGCAGTGGATGATCGGGATCGGGCAGCCCCAGTAGCGCTGGCGGGAGATGCCCCAGTCGCGCAGCCGGAAATTGACCTCGCGCTGCGCCACCGGGCGGTTGCCCTTGGCCGCGCTTTCCAGCCGCTTCGCCACCTCTTCCTTGGCCTGCTCGATGGTCATTCCGTCAAGGAAGCGCGAGTTGATCATGCGGCCGTCGCCGTCATAGGCGGTGTCGGTGATGACGAAGGTTTTCGGATCGACATCCGGCGGGCAGACCACCGGCGTGTTGCCGAGCCCATACTTGTTGACGAAGTCCAGGTCGCGCTGGTCGTGCGCCGGGCAGCCGAAGATCGCGCCGGTGCCGTAGTCCATCAGGATGAAGTTCGCGACATAGACCGGCAGCTTCCAAGCCGGATCGAACGGATGGATCGCCTTGATGCCGGTGTCGAAGCCCTTCTTCTCCGCGGTCTCGAGCAGCGCCTGCGACGTGCCCATGCGCTTGCACTCGGCGATGAACTCGGCGAGCGCGGGATTCTTCGCCGCCGCCGCGGTGGCGAGCGGATGATCGGGCGCGATCGCCATGAACTTGGCGCCGAACAACGTGTCATGCCGCGTGGTGAAGATTTCGAGCTCGTCCTCGCCGTTCGGCGAGGTCTTGGCGTCGAGCGCGAAGCGGACCAGCAAGCCTTCGGAGCGGCCGATCCAGTTCTTCTGCATCAGCCGCACTTTTTCCGGCCAGCGGTCGAGCCTGTCGAGCGCGTTGAGCAGGTCCTCGGAATAGTCGCTGATCTTGAAGAACCACTGCGTCAGCTCGCGCTGCTCGACCAGCGCGCCGGAGCGCCAGCCGCGGCCGTCGATCACCTGCTCGTTGGCGAGCACGGTCATGGTCGACCGGATCCCAGTTCACCTTGCGATTGCTTGCGCTCGACCAGCCCGGCTTCGAGGAAGTCGAGGAACATCTTCTGCTGGTGCTTGTAGTAGCTCGGATCGCAGGTCGCGATCTCGCGCGCCCAGTCGAGCGACAGCCCCATCGACTGGAGCTGCTTCTTCATCGCGTTGATGTTGTCGTAGGTCCATTCCTTGGGATGGACCTTGCGCTCCATCGCGGCGTTCTCGGCCGGCATGCCGAACGCGTCCCAGCCCATCGGATGCAGCACTGAAAATCCCATCGCGCGTTTGTAGCGCGCCACCACGTCGCCCATGGTGTAGTTGCGCACGTGGCCCATGTGGATGCGCCCCGACGGATAGGGGAACATCTCGAGCACGTAGTATTTCGGGCGCGGGTCGTCGTTGCGGGTTTTGAAGATCTCCCGCTCGTCCCAGATTTTCTGCCAGCGGGTCTCGGCCTCGCGGGCGTTGTAGCGTTCCGAACGCATCGAATCGGCTTGTTTTGCGGCCCCAAAGCGCGGCCGGACTAGGCCACGAAAGGCTTGATCCGGTCAACACTTAGACCGGCCCGCGTGGCTCGCCGTCACCTTAACGATATCGGCGGATTGGTGTTGGGCCGCGCCGCTCCGGCCCTGTAGTTTACCAATCGCGGCGGGGAAGGGGACTTATGGTTCGGGGAAGCTCCTCGCATCGCGTTGCTTGCCGGTCTTTTGCTGACCGGCCCGCTCGCGGCATTTGCGCAAAGCGACGACTGGACGGCCTGCGCCAAGGCCTCCGGCGCCGCGGCGATGGCCGCCTGCGACCGCGCCATCGGTTCGGGCGAATTGACCGGCCGCGCGCTTGCGCTGGCCTACAGCAACCGCGGCGTCGAATGGACCGCGCGCAGGCGACGTCGCCCGCGCCATCGCCGACTACGACCAGGCCATCCAGCACGATCCGTCGCAGGCCGCGGCATTCCACAACCGCGGCATCGCCCGCGCCAGCAAGCGCGATTTCGACAGCGCCATCGCCGACTACGACGAGGCGATCCGGCTCAATCCGAAATATGCCTCGGCGCTTCGGCAGCCGCGGTCTCGCCTATTTCAGCAAGGGCGATCACGACCGCGCCATCGCCGACTACGACGAAGCGATCCGGCTCGCGCCCGATGCGGTCAATCTGAACAACCGCGGCAACGCCCATGCAAGCCGCGGCGAATACGACCGCGCCATCCGCGATTTCGACGAGGCGGTGACGCTCGATCCGCGCTACGCCATCGCGTTCTACAATCGCGGCAACGCCCACTACGCCAAGGGCGATCCGGATCGCGCCATCCGCGACTATGACCAGGCGCTGGCGATCGATCCCAAATATCAGGATGCTTTGGTCAACCGCGGCGTCGCTCACGAGCGCAAGGGCCGGCTCGACCAGGCGATCCGCGACTACGACGAGGCCGATCAGGCTCGATCCCGAAGGATGCCGTCGCGTTCAACAATCGCGGCAACGCGCTGCTCAAGAAGGGCCAGTCCGCCCGCGCCATCGCCGACTACGATCAGTCGATCCGGCTCGACGGCAAGCAGGCCGGCGCCTATTTCAGCCGCGCCATCGCGCTGGAGAGCCGGCGGCAGTACGTCGCCGCCATCACCGACTACGATCATGTGACGCGCCTGCAGCCGGCCAACGCCGCGGCGTGGAACAGCCGGTGCTGGACCCGCGCGGTGATCGGGCAATTGCAGGCCGGCGCTGTCGGACTGCAACGAGGCGCTGCGGCTGCGCCCCGACTTCGCCAACGCGCTCGACAGCCGCGGCTTCGTGCATCTCAAGGCCGGCCGCTACGACGAGGCCATCGCCGACTACGATGCGGCGCTGCGGATCGACCCAAAGAAGGTCGGCGTCGCTCTACGGTCGCGGCATGGCCAAGCGCCGGAAGCAGGATTTCGCCGGCGGCAACGCCGACATCGCGGCGGCGCGCGCGATCAAGCCCGAGGTGTCGGTGGAGTTTGCGCGCTACGGCCTCAATCCGCCGCTGCCCGATGTGCCACGTCGCGAAGCGCGAGCGACGGATCGGGCGCCGGTCGCTGGGCAACCGCTTCTAAATTTGGCGCCGCAGCCGCTGCCGGCTGATGTAATCTCGCCGGCGTGAGCAATGACACCGAGCAAAACCGGCCTGGCCGCGGTCCGGCAGGAGATCGAGCGCGCCTGCCGCGACGCCAAGCGCGATCCGGCGAGCGTGACGCTGATTGCCGTGTGCCAAGACATTCGGCGCGGAAGCGATCGAGCCGGTGATCGCAGCCGGGCAAAAGGCGTTCGGCGAAAACCGCGTGCAGGAGGCGAAGGCCAAGTGGCCGGCGCTGACGGCGAAGCATCCCGGCCTCGAACTGCACATGATCGGGCCGCTGCAATCGAACAAGGCGAAGGAAGCGGTCGCGCTGTTCGACGCCATCCATTCGGTCGACCGGCCGAGCTTGTGCGAAGCGCTGGCGAAGGAGATCGCCAAAGTCGGACCGCCGGCCCTTGCTGTTCGTCGAGATCAACACCGGCGCGGAGCCGCAAAAGGCCGGCGTGCTGCCGCAGGATGCCGACGCCTTCCTGGCGCGCTGCCGCGACGCTTACGGCCTTTCGATCGACGGGCTGATGTGCATTCCGCCGCTCGACGAAGCGCCGGCGCCGCATTTCGCGCTGACCGCCAAGATCGCGGCGCGCAACGGGCTCAAGCTGCTGTCGATGGGCATGAGCGCCGATTATCCAGTCGCCATCGCCATGGGCGCGACGCACGTGCGCGTCGGCACCGCAATTTTCGGCGGGCGCTTAGAGTCCGATTCAGGTACCGTTAAATCAGACTAGTCGTTTACTTTCTTATTTGTGCATGATCTTTTCCGACCTGCCTTCGCCCGCCGAAGCATGAAGCCCAACATGACTTCGAACTATCTGGCGGCCGACCTACCCTTGGTCAGGCCAGCGCTACTCTCGCCGCGATCGGGACGACGGGCGCGTGGTCTTTGGCGGATACTTCTTCTCCGTGTGTCAACTGGCGGAAAGTACCAATTTCAGAGGGTTTTCCGATCAGATATCCCTGCACTTCATTACATAGTTCGCCCTTGAGAAATTCAAGCTCGCCGTTTGTTTCTACGCCTTCCGCGAGCACGGGAAGTTTAAGCGCCCGACTAAGTCCGATCACTGAACGAACGATCGCGGCTGACTGCTCGTTGACATTGACCGATTGTATGAAGGAGCGATCAATTTTGATCTTGTCGAAAGGAAAGGCTCGAAGGTTCGACAGTGACGAGTACCCCGTACCGAAGTCATCCATCGCGATGCGGACACCAAGCATTTTGATCTGTCGAAGCGTGGCCAGCGCCCTGTTCAGATCTCGAACAAGTGCCGTTTCAGTGATCTCTAATTCCAGCCTGGCTGGACTGAGGCCAGTGTCGAAGAGAATTTGGTGGATCAAATGCGGGAAGTTCGGATTATGGATTTGAATGGCCGACACATTGACGGCGACGGTCAGTGGGTGGCTCCATCCATTCGCCTCATGACAAGCTGTCCGCAGTACCCACTCGCCAATTTGGAAAATAATTCCGGTTTCTTCGGCAATTGGAATAAACTCCACGGGAGAAACATTGCCGCGAGTTTGATGCTTCCAGCGCAGCAAAGCTTCAAAGCCCACCACCGCACCGGTAGTAACGTCCGTTTGTGGCTGGTAAACGAGATTAAGCTCGCCGCGAGAAATCGCGTTACGCAGGTCGTGCTCTAGCAGGCGGCGTTCACGAACAGTGGCACCCATCGATGCCTCAAAGTAACGATAAGTGCCTCTGCCTCATTCTTCGCGCGATGGAGTGCGGTGCACGCCTGCGTTAGGAGAGTATGTCGGTCACTTGCATCATCGGGAAAAACGCCAATTCCAATACTAGCCGCGATAGCGTTGTCAGTCTCTGGATTTTCGCCCTTAACTTGGAGAACCTCTAGGATTGTTTCGGCGATCCGGCCGGCTGTTGTCGGATGGGAAAGCATCGGAAGGATAATCGCAAACTCGTCGCCACTAAGTCTTGCTATCATCTGACCTTCATTCAAAACCCCCACGATGCGCTGTGCGACGGTCTGAAGAATTCGATCTCCGGCGGCGTGACCGCACAAATCGTTGACTTCTTTGAACCTGTCGAGGCCGAGGAACAAAACAGCGAGCTTCTTCCCCGCTGCTTCGGCCGCCTCGATCTCTTGATCAAGTCTCTTGTTGAAACTGTTACGATTGGGAAGTCCGGTAAGCAAGTTGTGATGCGCCAGATATCGGATATGATTTTCCGCTTCCTTGCGTGCGCGAAGATCGCGCACGGCAATCGCGCGGTGTATCTTCCCTCCGAAATCAACAGTTCGTTGGATTAATTCGACCGGGATAGCCGGGCCGCCGGAACGGAGCAGTGCGCTTTCCACGGAATGGTCCTCACGACTAAACAAAGTTTGTCTGATTTTTATATCCGGAAAGTACTGTTCCAATTTCATTCCGACGACGTTGTTCGGACTGCAATCCATGAGTTTTGCAAAACTGTCATTCACACTAACGATGATCTCTCCTTCGCACACCAGCAATCCTTCGACCGCAGCGTTGGCAAGCCCGCGCATCCGATCAGTCTCGAGCTCGCTACGTCGGCGATCACGCATCTCAATCGCGACGCCACCGAGGGCCAGAACAAGGATGATAAAACTTGCGAGCGCCACGGCGATAGCGAGCCAAGCGGACGGCAGTGCCGTTTCGGAGAGCGCCACTGTCGGGTCGGGGATAATCGAGACCGCGCCCATGGCGGTGAAATGGTGACTGCAGATCGCCGCGGTCAACAACAGGGCGCCAACGATTTTGTGTTTGAGATAGTCTGACGCATTCCGATAGCCAGCGCCGCGGCTCCAATAAGTGCGCCAAGAACGATCGATACCGAGACCAAGACTGGATCCCAGACCATTCGGCCCGAGATTTCGAACGCGGCCATTCCGGTATAATGCATCGCCGCAATACCACCGCCAACCATGGCGCCGCCAAGCCAAGCCCCAGCACTCGAAATTGACATCACCGCAACAGCGAATCCTGCTCCGGTTAGAAAGATTGCTGCAACCAGAGATAGACCAGTGAGTGCGATGTTGTAGGCGCTTGGGATGCCTGGCGAAAATGCCAACATGGCAATGAAATGCGTCGCCCAGATTCCAAAGCCAGTAGAGGTCGCAGAAACGGCCAGCCAAACCCACCACATGCAGGCGTTGGATCTGCGCACATGATTGAGCAGGCTGATCGCTGTAAACGAGGCCAACGCGCAGATCACCGCCGCTAAGCCTACGAGCCGCAGATCATGTTCAGTAACGATGCAGTTGAGTACGGTATACATGCGCCCCTGCTGGGAAAGAGCGGAGAATGCGAGGCGTCCAATCTATAAAACTATCGACAAAATTCTGGTAAATTGTGCTGCCAATGGCCACATCGGAATGAGAGTGTGTTTAATAAGTGCTAACCAAACTCACCATGCTGAATGTTACGAAAAACGTTACAGCGCGAGACGTTTGGCGCGTGGGGCGGTAGGCTTCGGAATTAGAGCTCGACATGCCTACCTCTTATTTTTATGAGCAGTCGCCTAGCGCCATCGCGTTGGGGCCGGCGGCGTTCCCGGAACGAGTGCGGGGTCGCCGCCGATCGGCTTGCGCAGGATGCTCGGACGTTGTGGATCGGTGCCGGGGCGGCCGGGATCCGGGCTGACCCGTTGCGGATCGAATGCGAGACGGTTCGAACTCGGGACGCGGCGGCTCGAAGCTCGGAGGCGCCGGCATCGGGGACGGTTGCGCTGTGGCGGCATCGTCCCGCCACGAGCCGAGGTCGCCGCTGTCGTCGTCGAACGTGCTCTTGTGGCTCATGGTCGAGGCGCGCCAGCGGTCGATGACCGAAGCGATCAGGTCGCGGTCGGGGCTCGTGCCGGCGGCGATATGCGTGTTGCCGCCGGCCTCGCTGGTCGGGCGCAGATGCGGCGGCACTTCCCGGAACTTCATGCGGGTCGGAAGCGCGACGCCGGCGCCGAAGGCGAACACCTCGGCGGTGCCGAGCGAAGGGATGAACGTCAGCAGATTGGCGGCGGCATCCGACACCGCCGAGCGGATCAGCACCTGGTCGCGGTCGTTCGACAGCCGCATCACGAACAGCGTGCTGCACTGTGAGATGATGGTGGGGTCGATTTCCGCCGGGCGCTGCGTCACCAGGCCGAGGAACACGCCGTACTTGCGGCCTTCCTTGGCGATGCGCGACAGCGCGCGCCGGGTCGGACCGAAGCCGATCTTGGAATCGGCCGGCGCGTAGCGATGCGCCTCCTCGCAGACGAACAGCAGCGGCGATGCGCCGTCGCTCCACAGCCCGAAGTCGAACGCCATGCGCGACAGCACGGAGACGACCGAGTCGACCACCTCGGCCGGGAATCCCGCGAGCTGCATGATCGTCATCGGCTTGCCGTTCGACGGAATGCGGAACAGGTGGCTCAGCACCTCCACCATCGTGTCGCCGCCGACCGTGGCGTTCTCGAACATGAAGCCGTAGCGCGGATGATTGCGGAAGGTCTGGATGCGCTGCAGCAGCTTGTTGTAGATCGGCGGTGCGCGAGCGGTTCTCGAGCTTGCCCATCCGCTCGTCGATCAGCGCGGTGAGGTCCTCGATGCGGTAGGGCACCGGCGTGTCGACGCCGAAGCCGACGCTGCGCGGGTCTTTCTTCTTGGCAAGCGTCCGGTCGTTGGCGTGCCCTTGTATTGGCCATAGACCGCCTTCGCGAGCGGAATGACCTCGGACAGGATTTCGACTTCTTCGTCGATGCCCGGACGGCCGCCGAAGAATGCGTCCACGGTCTCTTCGAAATTGAACAGCCAGAACGGCAGCCGCAGATTGCGCGGCGTCAGCACCTGCGACTTGTCGCCGAAGCAGCGGCCGTATTCGTTGTGCGGATCGATCAGGAAGATGCGCAGGTCCGGCTGCTCGTCCAGGATCTGTTGCAGGATGATCGCGACGCCGTTCGACTTGCCGACGCCGGTGGTGCCGAGCACGGCGAAGTGCTTGCTCACCAGATTGCTCGATGTCGATCTGCGCCGGGATGGTGTGGTCCTGCTGCAGCACGCCGATCGGATTGAGCTTGGAGTTCGCCGCCGTAGATGACGCGCAGCTCGCGGTCGGTCATCAGCATCGCCGGTTCGCCGATGATCGGATATTCGGTGACGCCGCGCTGGAAATGCGCGGCGCCCGAACCGGCCTTGGATTTGATCTCGCCGACCAGATCCAGCCGCGCGACGCTGCGGCAGCGTTGTCCTGGTCGCGCGCGGGCCGTTCGGCGATCTCGGTGATCATGCCGACGATGACCGAACTGCTGCTCAGGATGCCCAGAAATTTCCCGACGGTGGCCTTCGCAGCATCGGCCGCCACGTTGGCTGGGCTGAGACCGACGGTGACCTGCGCGCCGCTGACGGCGTGAACGCGTCCGATCATGTTGCGATTGGCTGGCGCCGCCGCCGGTGCGGCCGGTGTGGGGGCCTGTGTGAGTGCCGGTGCAGCTGCGGCCGGGCAACCACCGTTGCGGCGGGGCTGGTGTCAGCGGCTGGCGGAAGGAGGGCGCGCCGGCTGCCGGTTGAAGGTCGAATCCATCGCCACCCCAAGGCTGAAATGTTAGGCCGCGCCGCGGAACGGCAAACCACCTTACGGCGGCAACGCTGGAGATTTTGTTAAGCGAGCCTGTCGCACTTTCCGTAAAATACAACCTAAACGCGCATTGATTTGAAGCGCCCGAAATCAAGCGATGTCAATCCGAGTATGAGGTCCCACCCGCTCGATCAGCCGGCGCAAGGCGCCGGCTTCGAGCGCGACGCAACCGGCGGTCGGCGCGAATTTTTGCCGGGCGACATGGACGAACACCGCGCTGCCCCGTCCGGCGATCCGCGGCCGGGTGTTGTGGCTGATCTCGATGATGAGGTCGTAGAGCGCATCCGCGCGCCACAGCCGGTCCGCGGTGCTTCCTTGGGGGCACGTCGACCGGCCGGTTGTAGCGCCGGTCGGCGGGGTCCTCGCACCAGCCGTCGTTGCGCCGGATGCGCCGGACCGGCAGGCCGGTCCGCGGCCGCGGCATGCGGTCGGCGCGCCACCACAACCGCCGCAGCATGAAGGTGCCGCGCGGCGTGCCGCCGTCGCCTTCGCGCTTGTTGGCCTTGATGCCGCCCCGGCCCAGCGCGACCGGCAGGGCCAGCGGCCCGGCAATCAGCCAGCCGCGGGTCCTTCGGCCCGGCCTGGCACGGACCCTAAGTGTCGCCAGCAGCATCGTTTTCATCGTTCTTTTCGTGGTTTTAAGGCGCTTGCTCTTTTATGCCCGAATGCTCTACTTCGCGCCATCCGGCGGGCTGCGCCGGGAGGGGCCACGGAATTTAATGCCCAACAGCCGAAAAATCCTGATCGTTGACGACGACGACGAGCTGCGCGGCGGGCTGGTCGAGCAGCTTGCGCTGCACGATGAATTCGAGGCCGTCGCGGTCGAAACCGGCACCAAGGGCGTGCAGGCGGCCAAGGCCGGCCAGATCGACCTGGTCATCATGGACGTCGGCCTGCCGGACATCGATGGCCGCGAGGCGGTCCGCATTCTCCGCAAGAGCGGCTTCAAGGCGCCGATCATCATGCTGACCGGCCACGACACCGATTCCGACACCATCCTCGGCCTGGAGTCCGGCGCCAACGACTACATCACCAAGCCGTTCCGCTTCGCCGTGCTGCTGGCGCGCATCCGCGCGCAGCTTCGCCAGCACGAGGCGAGCGAGGACGCGGTCTTCACCATCGGCCCCTACACGTTCCGGCCGAGCTCGAAGCTGCTGATGAATCCCAAGGGCGGCAAGGTCCGGCTCACCGAAAAGGAAACCGCGATCCTGCGCTACCTTTATCGTGCCGGGCAGAAGCCGGTGTCGCGCGAGACGCTGCTGCAGGAGGTCTGGGGCTACAATTCCGGCGTCACCACGCACACGCTCGAGACGCACGTCTACCGGCTGCGGCAGAAGGTCGAGAAGGACGCCGCCAATCCGGCGATCCTGGTGACCGACGCCGGCGGCTACAAGCTGGTGCCTATGAGCATGATCCCGAAAGCTCGGGACGGTTTCGGACAAGATCGTGTCTCAAAGCAAAAAATCATGAGCATCGAAGACGACATCGCATTCCTGGAGCGCGTGCCGACGCTGCGCCTGCTCGGCCGCACGGCGCTGCGCATTCTCGCGATCGGCGCCGAGAGCCGATACGTCCATGACGGCGAGGCGCTGTTTCACGCCGGCGAAGCGGCCGACTGCGGCTATGTGGTGCAGGAAGGATCGTTCGAACTGCGCCCCGCCACGCCGATCGTCGCGGCGGAGGTCGTCGCCGGGCCGGGCACGCTGCTCGGCGAACTCGCGCTGCTCACCGAAACGTCGCGGCCTGCCACCGCGATCGCGCGCGAGCCTTCGACGGTGATCCGCATTTCGCGCAGCCTGTTCCTCAAGATGCTGGAAGGCTATCCCGACGCGGCACAGACGCTGCGCGATCAGATCGCGGCGCGCACCGAGCAGTCGATGAAGGAAATGAGCGACATCCGCGCGATGCTCGATACCAGCGAAGCGCCGCGCTGACACTCTAATGTGGCGCATGATCTGGCGGCGAACCGGACCCACTTCGCCGGATCATGCGCTAAACTCCAGCGTCGCCGTCACCGGAACGTGGTCCGACGGCCTCGCCCAGCCGCGCGCATCTTTCGCGACCTTGATGCCGGCGAGCCGGTCGCCGAGCGCCGGCGAAACCCAGATATGGTCGAGCCGCCGGCCCTTGTCGGCGGCGGCCCAATCCGGCGAGCGATAGCTCCACCAGGTGAACAGCTTCTCCGGCTCGCGCACGAAGGTCGCGCGCCACGTCGATCCAGTTGCCGGCCTTCTGCGCGGCGAGCAGCTTCTCGCATTCGATCGGCGTGTGCGAGACCACCTTGAGCAGCGCCTTGTGGCTCCAGACGTCGCACTCCAGCGGCGCGACGTTGAGATCGCCGACCACGATCGAGCGCTCGTTCGGCGCCGGCAGCATGTGCGGGCACTCGCGCAGCTCGTCGAGGAACGAGAGCTTGTGCGCGAATTTCGGATTGATCTCGGGTCGGGCTCGTCGCCGCCTGCCGGCACGTAGTAATTGTGAACGGTCAGCGGGTCGCGCAGCCCGGCCTTCTCGCCGAACGTCACGCCGATGTGGCGCGCGTCGGTCTTGCCGCAATAGCCTTTCTTGTTCGTCGTATCGAACGGCAGGCGCGAGACCACGCTGACGCCGTGGTAGCCCTTCTGTCCGTTGAGCGCGACGTGCTCATAGCCGAGCCGCTTGAACCGCTTGAGCGGGAAGGCGTCGTCGGGGCACTTGGTTTCCTGCAGGCACAGCACATCGGGCCGCACCGCCTTGATGAATTTGGCCACCAGATCGATGCGCAGCCGCACCGAATTGATGTTCCAGGTGGTGACCTTGAGCTGCATGCCGATCGCATGTCCGGTGTCTGGCCCGCCGAAGCTTGTACGTAGGCGGTCGCGATGGCCATATAGGGCTGATGGTGCAGCAGCCAAGAGCGGCGAAGATTGGTCCGCTACTGAATCTGCCGCGTGTAGTCGATCCGGAACAGCATCGGGTCGGGGCGCTTGGTGCTGTCGAGATTGTAGACCGCGACGGTGGTGTCGTAGCCCTGCGGGTCGGTCACGGTCCATTGCTTGAGCTGCAGGTCCTGCGCGTTGAACATCAGCATCAGCCGGTGCGTGCCGGCCAGGATCTGCCGCTCCTCGATGACGACGGTGACGAACACGTCGTCGGCATAGACGCCGATGACGTTGGTGTCGCGCATCAGGTCGAGCTGGTCCGCCAGCAGGAAGCGCAGCGGCGTCTGCGACAGCGGGTAGAGGTCCTGGGTCGCGAGCTTGCGGTCGCGCACCACGACCGACGAGCCGTCGGCAATCAGCTCGACCGGCGATCGGCGGGTTGTAGTCGAAGCGAACCCGGCCCGGCTTCTGCAGATAGAACTCGCCCTCCGACTTGCTGCCGTCGGGGCCGATCTGGACGAAATCGCCCGACAGCACGCGCACGCTCATGAGGTAGGCGCTGACGCGGTCGACCAGCGCGCGCTGGCGCGCGTCGAAGGCGGTGGTCTGGCCGGGGCTGAAGATGGACGGCGGCCGGATCACCGGCGCGGCGACCGGGCTCCTGGTGTCGCGCTGCGCGCCGGGCGAGAGCGGCGTCGGAGCAGCTGGCCGTTGCTGCTGCTGGCCGGCGCCGGCGGTGCGCCGGAGCGGCCCGGCGCCGGGACCGGCAGCGGCACGCCTTGCGCCGCGGCCATGGTCGCCAGCGCCGGACCTATCAGCGCCAGAGTTCCGGCAAGTGCCGCAGCCACGATCACAGGGCTCGCCATTTCGTGCTCCGCCTCAGTCCCAATTCCCTGCCGCCGTTGCCATCCGATAGTCATGGGCTGTGGCGATTTCGCGGCTCGTCGATGGCCGCTGCCAGTCGCGGCGCGAGCACTGATTCCTCAGTACTTTGTCGTGTTCCTCGGTGCCAACCAGGATTTCGCGCTTTCCGGCGTGGTTGGCCTGGCCGACGATGCCTTCCTGCTCCATCCGCTCCATGATCGAAGCGGCGCGATTGTAGCCGATTTGCAGCCGGCGCTGGATGTAGCTGGTCGAGGCCTTTTTGTCGCGGGTCACGATCTGCACGGCTTGCTGGTAGAGGTCGGTGGCGTCGCCGGTCTGGCCCATGGCGGTGCCGTCGAACACCGCTTCGCCGTCCTCGCCTTCCTCCTCGAGGTCGCGGTGACCGCCTCGAGATATTGCGGCGTGCCCTGCGACTTGAGGTGATTGACGATCTTCTCGACTTCTTCGTCGGAGCAGAACGGGCCGTGGACGCGGCTGATGCGGCCGCCGCCCGCCATGTAGAGCATGTCGCCCTGGCCGAGCAGTTGCTCGGCGCCCTGCTCGCCCAGGATGGTGCGGCTGTCGATCTTCGACGTGACCTGGAAGGAGATGCGGGTCGGGAAGTTCGCCTTGATCGTGCCGGTGATGACGTCGACCGACGGACGTTGCGTGGCGAGGATGACGTGCAGGCCGGCAGCGCGCGCCATCTGCGCGAGGCGCTGCACCGCGCCTTCGATGTCCTTGCCGGCCACCATCATCAGGTCGGCCATCTCGTCGACGACGATGACGATGTACGGCAGCGGCTCGAGATCGAGCTCCTCTTTTTCGTAGATCGCCTCGCCGGACTCCTTGTCGTAGCCGGTGTGCACGGTGCGGGACAGAGCTTCGCCCTTGGCCTTGGCGTCGGCGAGGCGCGCGTTGTAGCCGTCGATGTTGCGCACGCCGAGCTTCGACATTTTCTTGTAGCGCTCTTCCATCTCGCGCACCGCCCATTTGAGCGCCACCACCGCCTTGCGCGGGTCGGTGACGACCGGCGTGAGCAGATGCGGGATGTGGTCGTAGACCGACAGCTCGAGCATCTTGGGATCGACCATGATCAGCCGGCACTGCTCGGGCGTCAGCCGGTAGAGCAGGCTGAGGATCATGGTGTTGATGGCGACCGACTTGCCGGAGCCGGTGGTGCCCGCGATCAGCAGGTGCGGCATGCGCGCGAGATCGACCACGACGGGTTCGCCGCCGATGGTCTTGCCGAGGCAGAGCGGCAGCTTCGCCTGGCTCTCGGTGTAATCGTCGGACGCCAGCATCTCGCGGAAATAGACCTTCTCGCGCCGCTCGTTGGGAAGTTCGATGCCGATGACGTTGCGGCCCGACACGACCGCGACGCGCGCGGACAGCGCGCTCATCGAGCGGGCGATGTCGTCGGACAGGCCGATCACGCGCGACGATTTGATGCCGGGCGCCGGCTCGAGCTCGTACAGCGTGACCACCGGTCCGGGACGCGCGTTGATGATCTCGCCGCGCACGCCGAAGTCCTGCAGCACCTTCTCCAGCGCAATGGCGGTTTCTTGAATCGATTCCTGGGTCGGCGCGAAGCGGTCGATCGCCTTCGGGGCGGCCAGCAGATTGAGCGACGGAGGCTGATAGCCGTTGCTGGAGCGTTTCGGCGCGCGAGGCTTCACCACCTTGCGCGACGCGACCGGCGCTTCGGTTTCCTCGTCTTCTTCGGCTTCGACTTCGTCCCGCGCTCTCGGCACCCGCTCGTCGAACGTCGGTGCAATCCGATCGCGCGGCGAAACAGCCAAGTCCGGAGCGCGGCGTATCGCTTCCCCGGTTTGTGACCGCGCAATCCATCGGCCGATCCGCGCCTTGATGCTCAAGAAACCGTGGACCAGCCAGCCCAGCGAGATCGAGGCGCGCTCCTCGTCGTCGTCGATCGGGCCGGCGGCTTTCTTCGCCCAACGTTCGTCCAGCTTGACCGGACTGTCGCTCTGCCAGCCAAAGCCAGCGGCGATGAAGATCGCAAACAGCGAGGCCGCGCCGAGTATCACGGCTGCAACCGCGAGCTGGACGCCGGACAACGGGCCGAGCAGGAACGCCGGAACCCGCAGCATGGCGTCGCCGATCACGCCGCCAAGTCCGGTCGGCAGCGGCCATTTCGGGCTCTTCGGCAGGCACGAGGCAAAGCCCGACGCGAGCAAGGTGCCGCCAAGCCAGAGCAGCAGGCGCTGCCATTCGCGGTCGAACTCCCGATGCGTCGCGATGCGCCAGCCCCAGACCGCGACCGGCAGCACCAGCACGGTGGAGGCAAGCCCGAGCAATTGCATCAGCAGATCGCTGCCGATCGCGCCGGTGGCGCCGAGCAGATTGCGCACCGGCGCGTCGGTGGCGTGGCTCAACGATGGATCCTGCACCGACCAGGTCGCGAGCGCGCAACCCATCGTCACGGCAAGCGTGATCAGTGCGATGCCGCCGCATTCGCGAAGCCGCCGGCGGACTGCGCCGCGCAGATCGTCGGACCACAGCGAGACGTCGAAGGTTCTGTCGGTTGCTGCCATGGTCAGTTCAGCACGGCGACGAGGCGATGCAGCGCCTCAGCCGTGGTCTCCTTGTCGTGGACGAGTGCAATGCGGAGGTAGCCGGTGCCCGGGTTGCGGCCGTCGGCGCCGTCGCGCGCCAGGTAATGCCCGGGAATGACGCGCAGCCCGCCGTCGCGCCAGAGCTTCATCGCGATGTCTTCGTCGCTGCCCTTCGCGCTCACATCGAGCCAGAGGAAAAAGCCACCCTCTGGGCGTCGGTAGCCGTAGCGGTCGCCGACAATCTGGTCGGCGAGATCGAATTTGGCGACGTAGAGCTCGCGATTCTTTTCGACATGCGCTTCGTCGGCATAGGCCGCGATGGCGACCTCCTGCATCGGCACCGGCACCTGCGGCGCCGCGATGTTGCGCAGCTCGACATAGCGCGTCAGGAAGCGGCGGTCGCCGGCGGCAAAGCCGACGCGCAAGCCTGGCAGGTTGGAGCGCTTCGACAGCGAATGGAACACCACGACGTTGGTGAAGTCCGGGCCTGAAACCTCCAGCATGCCGTGCGGCGGACGGCCGTTCAGGTAGATCTCGCAGTAGCATTCATCCGCGAACACCAGGAAGCCGAAGCGCTGCGCCAGCGAAGCGAGCCGCGTCAGATACGCGACATCGGCTACCGCGCCTTGCGGATTGGATGGCGACGCCAGGTAGAACACGACCGTGCGTGCCAGCAGCTCCTCGCTGATGGCATCGAGATCGGGCAGAAAGCCGGTCGCTACCGTGGTCGGCAGATAGACCGGCTCGCAGTTGGCGGCGGACGCGCCCGCGGAATAGGCGGCGTAGAACGGATTGGGAATCAGGATCGCGGGATTGCCGGCGCGCTTGCCGACGAAGCGCTCGGCCGCGATTGCGCCGAGGAACAGGCCCTCGCGCGTGCCGTTGAGCACAATGGTTTCGGTCTCCGGGTCGAGCGGGCGGGGCAGCCTGTAGCGCCGGCCGAGCCACGCGGCCGCGGCGCGGCGAAAACCGTCTGTGCCTTTGTTCGCCGGATAGCGCCCGAAATCGTTGAGATGCGACGCCAGAACCGGGCCGACGAACGGCGGAATGGCGTGCTGCGGCTCGCCGACCGAAAGGTTGATCGCGGGTTTGCCCGGTTTGATGTCGGCCAGCAGTTCATGCAGCCGCACGAAAGGCGACCGGCCTTCGGTCTTGGGCATTGGTGACGAGGCGGGTGCGGCGGCGGTGACCATGGACACGATTGACCGGGCGGCGGATCGCCCGCCGCAAGCTCTGTCGCACCATAGAGGGGGCGAGGTTAAGGCGTGATTAACCATCGCGGTCTCGTGGCATAAACCCTGAATAAAGAGAGGGGCCCCGGTCTTGCGACCGAGGCCCCCCGACGGACAGGGCGGTGCCGGGTTCCGCCCCAACCGTATCGCTGAGGCGCTTACATGTTGTAGGCGCGTTCTCCGTGGTCGTTGAGGTCGAGACCTTCCCGCTCCTGCTCGACGGTCGGCCGCAGGCCGACGGTGTAGTCGACGATCTTGTAGATGATGATCGACCCGACGCCGGACCACACCAGCGTCAACAGCACGGCCTTGCACTGTGCAATGACCTGCGTGACGAAGTCGTAGTCGGCGATCTTGGCGGTGGCGTAGTCCATGATGCCGGTGCCGCCGAGCGCCGGCGCCACCAGGATGCCGGTGCCGATCGCGCCGACGATGCCGCCGACGCAGTGGATGCCGAACACGTCGAGCGCGTCGTCGTAGCCGAACATGTTCTTCACCGTGGAGCAGAAGAACAGGCAGACCACGCCGACGATCAGGCCGAGCACGATCGCGCCCATCGGACCGGCGAAGCCGGCCGCGGGCGTGACGGCGACAAGGCCTGCGATCGCGCCGGACAGCGCGCCGAGCAGCGAAGGCTTACCCTTCACGGCCCATTCGGCGAACATCCAGGACAACGCCGCCGCCGCGGTCGCGACGAAGGTGTTGATCATGGCGAGCGCCGCGCCGCCGCTGGCTTCGAGGTTGGAGCCGGCGTTGAAGCCGAACCAGCCGACCCAGAGCAGGCAGGCGCCGATGAAGGTCATCACCAGCGAGTGCGGAGGCATCAGCTCCTTGCCGTGTCCCGTGCGCTTGCCGACCAGCAACGCGCCGACCAGGCCGGCGATGCCGGCGTTGATGTGCACCACGGTGCCGCCGGCGAAGTCGATCGCGCCCCACGAGAAGATGAGGCCCGCGTCGGCAGTGACGGCCGCCAGCGCCGCCTCGGCCTTGGTCTTGGCTTCACCAGCCGCCGCGGCGGCAACAGCCTTGGCGGCGGCGTCGATCGCGTCCGGTCCGGCCCAGTACCAGACCATGTGCGCGATCGGGAAGTAGACGAACGTCACCCACAGCGGAATGAACAGCGCGACCGCGGAGAACTTCATGCGCTCGGCAAAGGCGCCGACGATCAGCGCAGGCGTGATGCAGGCGAACGTCATCTGGAAGCAGATGTAGATGAGCTCCGTGATGTTGACGCCGACCGAGAACGTCGCGGCAAGCGTTTCCAGCGTCACACCCTTGAGGAAGATCTTGTCGAATCCGCCGATCAACGATCCGCCGGTGAACGTCAGGCTGTAGCCGTAGATCACCCAGATGATGCTGACGATGCACACCGCGTAGAAAACATGGGCGAGCACCGACAGCGCGTTCTTGGCGCGAACCAGGCCGGCGTAGAACAGCGCGAGGCCCGGCACGGTCATCAGCAGCACGAGGATGGTGGAAACCAGCATCCAGGCGTTGTCGCCTTTGTTGGGGACGATCGCCGGCGCGGCAGGGGCTGCCGGTGCCGGCGTCTGCGCGAGCGCCGGATCGATAAGCAGCACGGCAACGGCGAGAGCAGCAAGCCCCGCCAGTCCCGCGCGAATGAGTGTCTTCAACGTCATGGTTCAAGCTCCTGTTCGCAAGGTTGTGGACGCGCGGTTAGAGCGCTGCCGCGTCGGTTTCGCCGGTGCGGATCCGCACGGCGTGATCGAGGTTCAGAATGAAGATTTTCCCGTCGCCGATCTGGCCGGTCTTGGCCGCGCCAGTGATGGCATCGACGACCTTGTCCGCCTGATCGGTGGGAACGGCGACCTCGATCTTGATTTTCGGCAGGAAGTTCACGGCGTATTCGGTGCCGCGGTAGATTTCAGTGTGGCCCTTCTGACGCCCGTATCCCTTGACCTCGGTGACGGTAAGCCCGTGCACCCCCGCCGCAGTGAGAGCGTCTCGGACTTCGTCGAGCTTGAATGGCTTGATGATGGCCATGACGATTTTCATGGGTTTGACCCCCGCTTGGGCCCGGTCGGGGACCGGGCGTACTGACCGGGCAACGCCACGCGTGCTCATGCTTGCGTGCGTTGCCGCGCCAAAAAGGAATCAAACCGCCGTGCCAATCGGTATGAGCGAATTAACCTGTTGTTAAGGCGACAGTTTTTGCTGCGGCGTCGCGCTGGCATCCGGCTCGCGGATACGCTGCAACGCCGATTGCGAATGGATTAGCCAAGCCGCTGCGGGAAGCACCGTCGGTGCCTACGAATTGAGCAAATTTGTTTCGGCCGGTTCCAAAAGAGAACGGGCCCGCTCACGTGGGCCCGTTTTTATCAACGCGAGGCGATGGAGCTACTGCAGCGCCTCGCCGTGCTGCGTGACGTCGAGGCC
The DNA here is from genome assembly GCA_963711955.1 of uncultured Alphaproteobacteria bacterium. Lineage (GTDB taxonomy): Bacteria > Pseudomonadota > Alphaproteobacteria > Rhizobiales > Xanthobacteraceae > Z2-YC6860. Next base: position 65,019 of record CAVQGC010000006.1, read on the forward strand.
GGCCCGCTCGTCCTCGTCGCGCACCCGCAGCGGCACGAAGAAGTCGATCACCTTGAGGATGACCAGGGTCAGGATGCCGGACCAGACCAGGGTCACGACGACGCCGTAGAGCTGGGTCACCAGCTGGCTGCTGTTGCCTTCGATCAGGCCCGGCTTCTCGCCGATCGCGGCGACCGCGAACACGCCGGCCAGGATCGTGCCGGTCGCGCCGCCGATGCCGTGCACGCCGAACACGTCGAGCGAGTCGTCGTAGCCGAGCTTCTGCTTGAGCTTGGTGCAGGCCCAGTAGCAGAGCGCGCCGGCGACGATGCCGATGACGATGCCGTGCCACGGCGCGACGAAGCCCGACGCCGGCGTGATGGTGCCGAGCCCGGCGACGGCGCCGGAGATCATGCCGAGCACCGACGGCTTGCCGCGGTCCCACCACTCCAGCAGCATCCAGGTCAGCACGCCGGCGCAGGCGGCAAGATGCGTGGCGACGATGGCGTGGCCCGCGCGCGCGCCGGCGCCGAGCGCCGAGCCGCCGTTGAAGCCGAGCCAGCCGACCCAGAGCAGGCCGGTGCCGATCACCGCGAGCGAGAGATCGTACGGCGCGAGGTTGTCGCTGCCGTAGCCGCGCCGCGCGCCGAGCACGTAAGCGGCGACCAGGCCGGCGATGCCGGCGTTGAGGTGCACCACGAGGCCGCCGGCGAAGTCGAGCACGCCGCCGCTGTCGCCGAGCGTGAGGAAGCCGCCGCCCCAGACCCATGTGCGCGATCGGCACATAGACCAGCAGGACCCAGCCGGCGACGAACCACAGGAATGCGGAAAACCGCATGCGGTCGGCCACCGAGCCCGCCACCAGCGCCACCGTGATGACCGCGAAGGTCATCTGGTAGATCATGAACACCGATTCCGGGATGGTCTTGGCCGGCGGATTGATCGCATCCATGCCCATGCCGTTGAGCAGGACGCGGTCGAACGTGCCGATCACCGCGCCTTCGCCGGTGAAGGCGAGGCTGTAGCCGATCACCATCCAGAGGATCGAGCCGAGCGCCACCGCGGCGAGCGTCTGCGCCATGGTCGCGAGCACGTTCTTCTTGCGCACCATGCCGGCGTAGAACAGCGCCAGGCCCGGGATGCTCATCATCAGCACCAGGCCGGTCGCCGAGATCATCCAGGCGGTGTCCGCCGCGTCGATCTTTGGCGGCGGGGCCGCCGGCGTCTGCGCGAATGCCGGACCCGCGATCAGAGCAATCGCAGCCGCCACTCCTGCGAATACGCAACGCGCGCGCGCGTGTTTCGTCATGCCAACCCCCCGTAAGATTTTCTAGAGCTTTGAGTTTTTAGCGCTTTGGATTTCTAGAGCTTTGAAGTTTTAGAGCGCGTCGTTGTCGGTTTCGCCGGTGCGGATGCGCACGGCGCGGCCGACGTCGTTGACGAAGATCTTGCCGTCGCCGATCTGGCCGGTCTTGGCGGCGGCCGTGATCGCCTCCACGACCTTGTCTTCCTGACTGTCCGCGATCGCGACTTCGATCTTGAGCTTCGGCAGGAAGTTCACGGCGTATTCGGCGCCGCGATAGATTTCGGTGTGGCCCTTCTGCCGTCCGTAGCCCTTGACCTCGGTGACGGTCATGCCGTGGACGCCCTGCGCGGTCAGCGCGTCGCGGACCTCGTCCAGCTTGAAGGGTTTGATGATGGCGATGACGAGCTTCATGACTGGAATCCCTCGGTGGGCCGGCCGTTGGATTGCCGGTCCTGCGACAACGAAGCCGGCCCGGAAAACGATGCAATTCAGCCGGCCTGCCTACGATATCGGCATCCCGATCAAAACATAAGCCGTTTTGTTGATATTTCCGCAGGCAATTGCTTGGGCTGTCAGAGCAGCCTGCGACCAGGCGCGGGCTTGCGGCCGGCGCTCGCGCAGCAGCCCTTCCTGCGCCACCGAGGCGACCAGCGTCCCGTCGGCCGAGAAGATCAGGCCGCGGGCAAAGCCGCGGGCGCCGTGCAGGTTGGGGCTGTCCTGCGCGTACAGCAGCCACTCGTCGGCGCGGAACGGCCGGTGAAACCACAGCGCATGGTCGAGGCTCGCCGCCATGATGTTGCGGTCGAACACGCTGCGCCGGTGCGGCAGCAGCGCGGTGTCGAGCAGCATCATGTCGGAGGCGTAGGCCAGCACGCAGCGGTGGATCGCCGGATCGTCGGGCAGCCGGCCGGTGGTGCGGATCCAGACGTTGAAGTCGGCCGTCGTCCGATTTCTGTCCGAGATAGCGGCCGAAATCCACCGGCCGCAGTTCGATCGGCCGCTCGCGCTCGTAGTAGCTTGCGCACCGGCTCGGGCATCTGCGGCAGGATCTTCTCCTTGATCTCGGCATCGCTCGGCAGCGCGTCGGGCTTCGGCACGTTCGGCATCTTGACCTGGTGGTCGAGCCCTGCCTCGTCGGCGTGAAACGACACCGACATGGAGAAGATCGCGCTGGCCGTGCTGGATCGCCACCACGCGCCGGGTGGTGAAGCTCTTGCCGTCGCGGATGCGGTCGACCTCGTAGATGATCGGCACCTTGGGATCGCCGGCCAGCAGGAAATAGGCGTGCAGCGAATGCGGCGGCCGGCCCTCGACGGTGCGGGTGGCGGCGACCAGCGCCTGGCCGATCACCTGGCCGCCGAACACGCGCTGCCAGCCGACTTGCGGGCTGCGGCCGCGGAACAGATTGACCTCAAGCGGCTCGAGATCGAGGATGGACAGCAGGTCCTGGACGGCGGAAGACATGGAGCAGTGATATACTGCGGCGATGGCGAAGACAAAGCGGCCCAGTGGTCAAGCGAACGGCGAAGTTGACGACCAGGTTGACGTGCTGATCGGCGGCGCCGGCTTTGCCGGGCTCGCGCTGGCGATCGCGCTTGCGTCAGGCGCTGGGACCGTCGTTTTCGGTGGCGGTCGCCGACCCGGCGTTGGGCAAAACTCATTCCGGAGACGTGCGCGCCTCGGCGATCGCGGCGGCGGCGCGGCGGCTGTTCGAGACCATCGGCGTGTGGGATGCGGTCGCCGACGATGCGCAGCCGATCCTCGACATGGTGGTCACCGACTCCAAGCTCAACGACGCGATGCGGCCGGTGTTTCTCAGCTTCGGCGGCGAGATCGAACCGGGCGAGCCGTTCGCCCACATGATCGAGAACGGTCCGCTGGTCGATGCGCTCACGGCCAAGGCGAAGCAGATCGGCGTCGCGCTTCATTCGAAGGCAGTGACGGATTTCGAGGCTGGGCCGGACAGCTCTCGGTCCGCTTCAACGACGGCGGCACGGTCAGCACTCGACTGCTCGTCGCGGCCGACGGCGCGCGATCCAGCATCCGCGAGCGCGCCGGCATCCAGAGCTTCGGCTGGGACTACGAGCAATCCGGCATCGTCACCACGGTGGCGCACGAGCGCGATCATCACGGCCGCGCCGAGGAGCATTTCCTGCCCGCGGGGCCGTTCGCGATCCTGCCGCTGAAGGGCAGGCGCTCGTCGATCGTCTGGACCGAGGAGGCCGCCGAGGCGGAACGCATCGTCGCGCTTGGCCGACGACGAATTTCATGCCGAGCTCGAAAAGCGCTTCGGGCTGCGGCTCGGCGAGATCAAGGTGGCGGGACCGCGCCGCGCCTATCCGCTCAGCCTGTCGGTGGCGCGCTCGTTCGTCGCCGACCGCCTCGCGCTGATCGGCGACGCCGCGCACGTCATCCATCCGATCGCAGGGCAGGGCCTCAACATGGGACTGCGCGACGTCGCGGCGCTGGCCGAGGCAATCGTCGACGCGGCGCGGCTCGGCCTCGATCCGGGCGACGCGACCGTGCTCGACCGCTATCAGCGCTGGCGGCGGTTCGACACCATGTCGATGGGCGTTGCGACCGACGGGCTCAACCGGCTGTTCTCCAACCGCTCCGACGCGCTGCGTCTTGTCCGCGACGTCGGCCTCGGCCTGGTCGAGCGCGCGCCGGCGCTCAAGGACATGTTCATCCGCGAGGCCGCCGGCCTTACCGGCGATGTGCCGAAGCTGCTGCGCGGCGAGGCGCTGTAGCCGATGGACCTCTCAGCTACGACAGCGGCACCACCGCGATCTGCTCCTTGAACGCTGGCCGCGACGAGATCGCGGCGTACCAGCGGTCGAGGTTCGGCGTCGCCGGCCGCTCCGGGATGAGCTGGATGTAGCGATAGATCATGATGCCGACCGGAATGTCGCCATAGGAGAAGTCGCTTCCGGCGAGGAACTGCGTCTTGCCGAGCTGCGCATCCATGATCTTCGCGGCGACGATGGTCTTTTCCTTGCCGGCGGCGATCGCGTTGGCGTCGCGTTTTTCCGGCGGCGTGCGGATCAGTCCCCAGAACACCGGCGTGATCGCCGGCCCCATCACCGAGAGCTGCCAGTCCATCCATTTCTGCGCCAGCGCGCGGGTCTTGAGGTCGGCCGGCTCCAGCGACGCGGCTCGTGTGCTTGGCGGCGAGATAGCGGATGATCGAATTCGACTCCCACAGGGTGAAGCCGTCTTCCTCTTCAATGGTCGGGACCAGCGAGTTCGGGTTCATCGCGAGATAGAACGGGTCCTTGGTCTTGCCGAAGGCGCCGCCGACGTCGATCCGCTCGAACGGCAGCTTCATCTCGGCGAGCGCCCAGATGACCTTCTGCACGTTGGACGAGGTGTTGCGGCCCCAGATTTTCAGCATTGTTGGTTCCTCCGATAATCTCTTTGGTCATGGTGCCAGAAGCATTGACCATTGGGTCAATGCCCAGCGGTGACAAGTCTGCGTGACGTGCTGTTCGACTAATCCAATCGCCGCGCTTCCTCGGGCAGCATGATCGGAATGCCGTCGCGGATCGGATAGGCGAGCTTGGCCTCGCGCGAGATCAGCTCCTGCTTGCCGGCGTCGTATTCCAGCGTGCCCTTGGTGAGCGGGCAGACCAGGATTTCCAGCAGCTTGGGATCGACGCCGCTGGCGGGGCGGTCGGCCGAATTCGACATGGGTCAGCTCCGCTTGCTCGATCCGCAATTCTAGCGCGGATGCCCCGTCCCGTTGTCACTGCAACGGCGTCTCGCCGCCGCTGGACTTCTTGGCGAGCTCGATCTCGGTGATGGCGATCAGGATTTCCGCGCGCGTCTTGAGGTCGGGCGCTTCCAGCAGCGCCTGCTTCTCCGCGACGCCGTAGGGCGACATCATCGCGAGCGCATTGACCAGCGCCTCGTTGGGCGCGCTCTCGATGCCGGCCCAGTCGGTCTTGAGGTTGTTGGCTTTGAGAAAATCGGTGAGCGCTTCGAGCAGGCGTTGCGGTCGACCGCGTCCTCGCCCTTGCGCGCGACGAAATCGTCGGCGAACGGCGCGAACGTGACGCGGCACTGGCGATACGCGGTGAGCACGTCGAGCTCCTGCTCGACGCGAAAGCGCGCCACGCCGGTGAGCTGCATCACATAGCGGCCGTCGCCGGTCTCGGCGATCTGGGTGATGCGGCCGGCGCAGCCGACCTTGAACAGGTTGGGCTTGTCCTCCGGACCGGGATGCGAGGGGTCCGGCTGGATCATGCCGATCAGCCGGTGGCCGTCGCGCAGCGAGTCATCGACCATCGCAAGATAGCGCGGCTCGAAAATATTGAGCGGCATCTGGCCGCGCGGCAGCAGCAGCGCGCCCGGCAACGGGAACACCGGAATGTTCTCGGGCAAATCGATCGGCCCGCGATAGACCGCATTCATCGGCATCGTCGCCCTCCAGGCCCGGATCGATCGCCGGACGAGAGCCTCAGGAAAACAGGATCGAGGACAAACGCTTGCGGCCGGCGATCGTTGCCTCGTCGGTCGGTCCCCATGCGTCGAAGAACTGGACGAGCTGCTTGCGCGCGCCGTCCTCGTTCCATTTGCGGTCGCGCTTGACGATTTCCATCAGGTGGTCGACCGCGGCCTCGCGCGATCCGTTGGCGTTCAACGCGAGCGCGAGATCGAAGCGGGCTTGATGGTCCTTCGGATCGGCCGCGACCTTCTGCTCGAGCTCATTGACCGGGCCGAGCGACTGCGACTGCTCGGCAAGCTCGATCGCGGCGCGCGCCGCGGCGACGGCGGTTTCGTTGCGCTTGCTCTCCGGCACCATGGCCAGCGTCTGCTTGGCCTGCTCGATCGCACCGGTGCCGACATAGCAGCGCGCCAAGCCGGCCAGCGCCGGAATGCTGGCGCCGTCTTCCTCGAGCACCTGCGCATAGATTTCGGCGGCGCCTGCGTAGTCCTTGTCCGCCAGCGCCTGCTCTGCGGCCTTCAGCAGGTCCGCGTCGCCCGCACCGATTTTTTCCTTGGTCAGGCGCTCGAGGAACGCCATGACCTGGCTTTCCGGCAGCGCGCCCATGAAGCCGTCGGCCGGCTGGCCGTTGACGAACGCGATCACCGCGGGGATCGACTGGATGCCCATCTGGCCGGGGATCGCCGGATGCTCGTCGATGTTCATCTTGACGAGCTTGACCTTGCCCTTGGCCGCCTTCACCACTTTTTCGAGGACCGGCGTGAGCTGCTTGCAGGGCCCGCACCACGGCGCCCAGAAGTCGATCAGCACCGGCTGGCGCTTGGATTCCTCGATGACGTCTTTGACGAACGTCTGCGTGGTGGTCTCCTTGATGAGACCGTCCGCGGCTGCCGCCGTCGCTACCCCGCCGTTTTGCAGCATTGTCCGCCGATCCTTGCCTGAGACGCCGGTTCCCGTGCGGTCATTAAATGGCGAGAAGCTCCAAGGAAATGCAACGGCCTATGAGGCCGCCGCAGGCCCGGCCACCGGCACGATCAGCGGCTCATGGCCGGTCGCCCGCAGGAAACGCATCAGATCGTCGCGCGCCAGCGCGGTGGTCATGGTGTTGGTCAGCGGATGCGCGTTGATCAGCTCGTGGGCCATCAGCGCGGTGTCGAGCACCACGTGACCCTGGCCCTGCGTGTCATTGATCGCGCCGAGCGGCGTGACCGAGCCGGGCTCGACGCCCAGCGTCTCGCGCATCTGGTCGGCGGCACCGAACGAGAACCGGCCCTTCGCCCCGATCCTGCTGTGCAGCGATTTGAGCTCGATCGCGGCGTCCTCCAATGCGGTCACCAGATAAAGGCTGCCCTTCTTGTCCTTGAGGAACAGGTTCTTGGTGTGGGCGCCGGGAATCCGCCCTCGCAGCGCCTGCGACTGTTCCACCGTGAACAGCGCCGGGTGCTGGACGGTCGAATGCCGGATCGCCAGGCGGTCGAGGAAGGCGAACAGGTCGTCGGGCGTGGCGGGCATGGATCAAGGTGCAGATTAAGGGAAAATAGCGATTTGGCGCGGCATTGTTGCAATGCCGGGAGCCTTTTGGCATAGGAACGGCCTTGGCGGCTTCCAGGCTGAAGGCCGCCAATACGCAACGGATGCGGGTGTAGCTCAGGGGTAGAGCACGACCTTGCCAAGGTCGGGGTCGAGGGTTCGAATCCCTTCGCCCGCTCCAACCTTCGCGGCCAACGGCCGCTTCGGTTGGCAAGCCATTCTCAATCGCGAAGGTTGCGCGCCGAAGCCTTGGCGAAGGCGGGCCGTTGGCTACCCCCACTCAGCGGGCCGCCGTCTCCATGGCGGCGAGTTCGCTTTCCTCGCGGATCAGGCCGAGCACCTCGCGGCGCAGGGCGTTGAACTCCGGCGACGTCGTCACCTCGATGGCGCGGGGCCGAGGAATGCCGACATCGATGCTCTTTTTAATCCTCCCGGGCCGGGCGGTCATGACGCAGACGCGATCGGCCAGCAGCAGGGCCTCCTCGATGTCGTGGGTGATGAACAGCACGGTTTGATGGTGACGCTCCCACACCTGGAGCAGCAGCTCTTGCATCAACATCCGGGTTTGCGCGTCGAGGCTGCCGAACGGCTCGTCCATCAGCAGCACCTGCGGTTGCATGATCAGCACCCGCGCGATGCCGACACGCTGGCGCATGCCACCGGACAGCTCCGCCGGATAGCTCGACTCGAAGCCGCGCAACCCAACCTGCTCGAGGATTTGTGACGCCCGCTGCCGGGAATCGGCGGCCGGCTGCCGTTGCGTCTTGGGGCCGAACAGCACGTTCTCCATGACCGAGAACCATGGAAACAGCGCCGGCTCCTGGAACACGACACCGCGCCGCGGCGACGGCTCGGTAATTTCTTCGCCATCCACCCGCACCGTGCCTCGCGACGGACTGTCGAAGCCGGCGACCATGTTGAGCAGGGTCGACTTGCCGCAGCCCGAGGGTCCGAGGATCGCGACGAACTCCCGCTCCGCGACCTTGAGGCTGATGTCCTCGAGCGCCAGCACGCGGCGCTCGCCCTTGGCGAATTCTTTCCACACGCCGTCGAGCTCGATCATGCGTGCGCCTCGAGCGTGCGCCAGCGCAGCACCAGGTGCCCGGCCGAGACGATTACCCGATCGGACAGGAAACCGAGCAAGCCCGACCGAGAACATCGTCGCGACGCAGATATCCATGCGCCCGACGTAGTAGGCATCCCACAAGACGTAGCCGAGCCCGGACTTGACCGCGATCATCTCGGCGACGATCACCGCCGTCCAGGCGACGCCGATGCCAAGCCGCAGTCCGGTGAAGATCGACGGCAGTGCCGATGGGAAGACCACTTTGGCCAGCACCGTGAGAGGACCGGCGCCGAGCATGCGCGCGGCGCGCAATAGCAGCAGATTGGTGTCGCGCACCCCATGCGTGGTGTTGACCACGATGGGATAGAATGCGCCAAGCCCGATCAGAAACAGCGCGCTCGCGTCATAGATGCCGAACACCGCGATGGCGAACGGAAGCCATGCCGTGATCGGCACCGGCCGCAGGAGCTGCACGGTCGGATCGATCAGCCGCGCCGCCAGCCTGCTCCAACCAATCATCAACCCGAGCGGGATCGCCACCAAGGCGGCAAGGCCGAAGCCCTGCAGCACGCGCCGCGTCGAATACGTCACGTTGTCGAGCCAAGTGCCGGCGTAAGGCGACAGCATCATCTTGCTGCTGCCGAAGATCCAGGTGTGCCAGGAGCGCACGACCTGCTCGGGCGACGGAATGACGCCTTCGGTCACCCAGCGCAGCGTCACGGCGAAATGCCAGAGCGCCAGCAGCGCAAGCGGCAGGACGATGAACCACGGCACTGACAGGCGCAGCTTCACTCCGCGACCGATCCGCTAGCGATGCACTACTGATTCCTGCCGAGCTGGTCCGGCGTCTTGCCGGTGGCCTTGGCGAGGAAATCGTAGTCGTAATAATCGCCGACCTCGCCCGACACGTCGCGCGTGATGACGCCATTGTCCGACAGGAACTTGGAGATGCGCTTGATCGACTCCAGCGGCAGCGTGGCGTCGAGCTTGGTGGTGCGGATCGACTCGGCCGCAATGTTCTCGGCGAGCCCGGCCTTCTCGGCGTAGATGCGCGCCCAGCGCGCGCTGTCTTTGGTCGCGAGCGCGAGCACGTCGAGATAAGAGACCACGAGCCGCTGCACGGCGTCGCGGTTCTTTTCCATGAACGGCCGGTTCACCGCCAGCACCGCGATCAGGCCGCCGACGGTCTTGGATTTGTTGTGGTCGAGCGTCGGATAGGCGGCGAAGCCCTCGATAATGCCCTGGGCGCAGAACGGATGCCACACCGCAGCCATATCGATCTCTTTGTTCTGCAACGCCCGGAGATAATTGCCGCCGCCACCGACGATATTGACGATCTTGAGCTGGTTGTATTGCAGGCCGTTCTCCTGCACCGACGCCGCGAATTTTAGCCACGAGATCGAGCCCGCGCCGACGCCGATGCGCTTGTCGGCGATTTCCTTCCAGTCTTTGATGTCCTCGCCCTTGCGGACGATCAGGCAGTCGTTGCCGGAGCCGACGCCGGCAACGCCGACCAGCGATTTCGCGCCGGAGCCGAGCGCGAGCGAAATGTCCTGCGGCCCGAACGCGGCGAGGTGGATGTCGCCGGTGACGAGCGCCGTGCGCGCATCGGCGAAGCGCTGAAACATCACGGGCTCGATCTGGATGTTGTATTTCGCGGCTTCCTCGGGGAGCAGCCAGAGCGGCGACAGCGCCGGCACGTTGAGCATGCCTTGCTTGATCTTGAGCGGCTGCGCCAATGGCTTGCGCAGGTCGGCCTGTGCGAGCGCATCACCGGCGGCCAACGCCGCAACACAAGCAAGCACCAAACTACGCAACGCTTTCATCACAGCCTCCCCGTTTTGCACCTGCCGCTTTCCAAGAAGTGTATCGATGATAGGCGGCGGCGCTTTCTGCCGCAACGGCATCCCCTCGAGAGGGCCGCAGCCGGGACCCGCCATGACACCTTGCGCAGGACTGGTGTGATCGGACTATGCTCGGCGACCTCTCGCCAGCGATGTTCTCCGGAGACCCGAATGCCGCATCTGACCACTGACGATGGCGTCAAACTCTTTTACGAAGAGGTCGGCGCCGGCGCTCCGATCGTTTTCGTGCACGAATTCGCCGGCGACTGGCGTTCCTGGGAACACCAGCTTCGTTATTTCGGCCGGCGCTATCGCTGCATCGCGTTCAACGCGCGGGGCTTTCCTCCGTCGGATATCCCTGACAACGTCGAGAGCTATTCTCAGGAGCGCGCTCGCGATGACATCAAATCGGTGCTCGACGCGTTGAAGGTCGACAAGGCGCACATTGTCGGGCTGTCGATGGGCGGATTTGCCACGCTGCACTTCGGCTTTACCTATCCGGAGCGAGCACGTTCACTCGTCGTCGGCGGCTGCGGCTACGGCGCTTCGCCGGACAAGAAGGCGCAGTTCGCAGAAGAGACCGAGGCGGCCGCGAAGCGCTTCGAAGAGATCGGCATGGGCAAGGCCGCGGCCGGCTACGCCAGCGCGCCGTCGCGTGTGCAATTCCAGAACAAGGATCCCCGCGGCTGGAAGGAATTCGCCGACCAGCTTGCCGGCAATTCGACCAAGGGCTCCGCGCTCACCATGCGCGGCGTGCAAAAGCGCAGGCCGTCGCTGTTCGATCTAGTCGACCGGATGAAGACCATCACGGCGCCGACGCTGGTCATGACCGGCGATGAAGACTGGCCATGCCTCGAGCCGGCGATCTTGATGAAGCGGACCATTCCCACCGCCGGGCTGGTGGTGATGCCGAACGCCGGCCACACCATCAACCTGGAGGAACCGGCCGCATTCAATCAGCACATCGCAGACTTTCTGCATGCGGTCGAGGCGGGACGCTGGCCGGTGCGCGACCCGCGCGCAATGGCTAGCGCGATCCTCGGCAAATAGCGGCAAGCGGGACGAGGAGGACGCCGGGAAGCCTTTGGCATAGGAACGGCGTTGGCGGCAGCGTTTGCGATGACTGGGTTCGAATCCCTTCGCCCGCTCCAACCTTCGCGCCGCTGGCGCTTCGGTTGGCCATCCGCACGAAGTGAGCCACTCGATCTTCAATATCCCGCCGCCAGCGCCCCGCGCGTGCGGGTGTCGGCGGCGCCGATCAGCCCCTTGCGCGTCACCAGGATCGAGTTCGCCGAGGTGCCCCAGATGCGCGGCACCACATTGTGGCCGCGCGCCTCCAGGTTCTTCAGCACCGCGGGCGGCAGACCGGGCTCGATCCACACCTCGTCCGGCAGCCATTGATGATGCAGGCGGGGCGCCGCCACGGCGGCTTCGACCGGCATCTTGTAGTCGAACACGTTGAGGATCACCTGCAGCACCGTCGTGATGATGCGGCTGCCGCCGGGCGACCCCGTGATGAGCACGGGCTTGCCGTCCTTCAGCACGATGGTCGGCGTCATGGACGAGAGCGGACGCTTGTTCGGTCCCGGCGCGTTTGCGGCGTTGAGACCGACCAGGCCGAATGAGTTCGGCGCGTTGGGCTTGGCGGCGAAATCGTCGAGCTCGTTGTTGAGCAGCACGCCGGTGCCCGCGGCGACCAGCCCGTTCCCGTAGCTCAGGTTCAGCGTGTAGGTGTTCGACACGGCGTTGCCGAAACGATCGACCACGGAATAGTGCGTGGTGTTGTCGCCGCCGAACGAAGCCGGATTGCCGGGCTTGATGTCGCGCGCGGGCTTGGCCTTGTCGGGATCGATGCCGTCGCGCAACGCCTTGGCGTAGCTCTTCGAGCTGAGCCCGGCGACCGGCACTTTGACCGTGTCGGGATCGCCGAGGTGCTGCGCGCGGTCGGCATAGGCGAGCTTCATCGTCTCGATCATCAGATGCAGCGATGCGGGATCGTTCGCGCGCAGCTTGTATTCCTCCAGCACGTTGAGCATCTGCAGCAGGATCACGCCGCCGGATGAAGGCGGCGGCATCGACACCACGTCATAGCCGCGATACATGCCGCGCAGCGGCGCGCGCTCGACGGCGCGGTAATTCTTCAGGTCGTTTGCTGTCATCACGCCGCCGGCCGCGCGAACCGCGGCGGCGATCTTCTCGGCGATCTCGCCTTCATAGAATGCGCGCGGTCCGTTGCGCGCGATCATGTGGAGCGTGCGGGCAAGGTCGGCTTGCATCAGCCGGTCGCCGGGCTCGAGAACCTTGCCATCGCGGCGTAGGAAGATCTTTGCGGAGGCTGGCCAGCGCGCAAACATCGGCTGCATATAGGGCAGGGAATCGGCGATATCGTCTTCGACCGGAATGCCGTCGCGCGCGAGCATGATCGACGGCGCTATCAATTGCCCCAGCGTGAATTTGCCCGAGCCGTATTTCCGGTGCGCCAGCGCGAGGCCCGCGACCGTGCCCGGGACGCCGACCGCCGAGCCGAGCTCGCGCAGCTTCTTCGGATCGGGCTCGCCGCGCGCGTCGAGATACATTTCAGGCGTGGTCGCCGCCGGCGCGGTCTCGCGATAGTCGATGGCGAACTGTTCGTTGCGGCTGGCGAGATGGATCACCATGAATCCGCCGCCGCCGATGTTGCCGGCGCGCGGATAGGTCACCGCCATCGCGAAGCCGACCGCGACGGCCGCGTCGACCGCATTGCCGCCGCGCTTGAGCACCTCGACGCCGATGCGCGCCGCGCGCTGCTCCTGCGCAACCACCATGCCGTGGCGCGCAAAGACCGGAGCAACTTTCGGCAGTTCGGCCGGGCTCGCGCCGCGCTGGGCCTGCGCGGCCGTCGCCGCGCTCAGCGCCAACGCGAGGCCCGCAGCTAGCGCGCGACGAGTCATTTCGATCATGGCGCGAGCCTATCCGAAGCTTTGGCGGGGTGGTACCGTTCGATCCACAACAAGAATTTTTGCGGGAGGACGACCATGTTGACGCGGCGTGAAACGCTTGCAGGGCTTGCCGCAACGGCGGCGCTCAGTGTTCCGGCCAACGCGCAGAACTTCACCAAGCAGGTTCACATCATCGTTCCGTACGGGCCGGGCGGCACCTCGGACATCCTCGCGCGGCTGATCGGACCGAAGCTGTCGAAGGCGATCGGCCAGCCGGTCATCGTCGAGAACAAGCCGAGCGCTTCGGGCAATATCGGCGCCGACTATGTCGCAAAGCAGCCGGGCGACGGCCACACGCTGCTGATCACCGACGTCGGCACGCTGGCGACGCAGCCCAGCCTGGTGCAGCAAGCTCTCCTTCGACGTGCAGAAGGACCTGGTGCCGGTCGGCATGGTGATGTTCTCGCCGTATTGCTTTGCCGTGCATCCCTCGCTGCCGGTCAACACCTTTGCGGAGATGATCGCCTACGACAAGGCCAATCCCGGCAAGCTCAATGTCGCCAACAGCGGCGTCGGCTCGATCCAGCATCTGCTCGCGATCGTGATCGCCAAGAAGTACGGGCTCAAGTGGGGCATGGTGCCGTATCGCGGCGGCGCGCCCGCGATCCGCGCCGTGGTGTCGAACGAGAGCAACGTGATCTTCAACGGCGCGCTCGCCACCCAGCCGTTCGTCGTGCAGAAGCAGCTCAAGGGCATCGCGGTGTCCGGCGACAAGCGGCTCCCTGCGCTGCCGGACCTGCCGACCTTCAAGGAGCTCGACATGCCGATCGTCGAGGTCGGCTCATGGCAGGGCTTCCTCGCCAGCAAGGGCACGCCGCCGGCGGTGGCGGCGCGGCTCAACGCCGAGATCAAGAAGATTCTGGCGATGCCGGATATCTCCAAGAAGATCACCGACCTCGGCGGCGAGGTGCGCACCGACACGCCGGAGCAGTTCGGCGGCTGGATCGCCAAGGCGATCGCCGACTGGGGCGCGGTGGTGAAGGCGGAAGGCATCACCACCGACGGCTGACGCGCCGCCATGGCGACACGCGCCAACGTCCCCGATCTCGCCTTCGCCGCCTTTCTTGTCGCGCTCGGCGCGCTGGCGTTCGCGCTGGCCGGTGAGCTGAGCGTCGGCACCGCGGCGGCGATGGGCCCCGGCTACGTGCCGCGCGGCCTGGCGCTGATCATCATGATCTATGGCCTCGTGCTCGGCGTGCGCGCGGCGTTCGCCGGCCGCGTCGCATTTCCGCAGATCGCGTGGCGGCCGCTGCTGCTGATTTCGGCGTCGGTCGCGCTGTTCGCGGTTCTGCTGCCGGTTGCCGGCCTTGCGCTGACCAGCCTCGTGGTCGTGATCTGCGCCGGCTTGGCGGCCTACGACGTGCGGCTGCGCGAGAACGCGGTGCTGGCGCTTGCGCTCGCGATCTTCGCGGTGCTGCTGTTCGTCACCGTGCTCGGGCTGCCGATCCCGGTTTGGCCGCGTTAACGGAATCCGGGATGGACCTGTTCGCCAATCTCGCCACCGGCTTCGCGGTCGCGCTGACGCCGGCCAACATCGGCTTCTGCTTTCTCGGCGCGCTGATCGGCACGCTGGTCGGCGTGCTGCCCGGCATCGCGCCGATCACCACCATCGCGATCCTGCTGCCGTTCACCTTCTCGCTGCCGCCGGCCTCGTCGCTGATCATGCTGGCCGGCATCTTCTACGGCGCGCAGTACGGCGGCTCGACCACCGCGATCCTGGTCAACGTGCCGGGCAAATCCTCGGCGATCGTCACCTGCATCGACGGCCACCAGATGGCGAAGCAGGGCCGCGCCGGGCCGGCGCTGGCGATCGCCGCGATCGCGTCGTTCGTCGCCGGCACCATCGCGACCATCGTGATCGCGACCGCCAGCGCGCCGATGAGCTGGCTCGCGCTTGAAATTCAACGCCGCGGAATATTTCAGCCTGATGGTGCTGGGGCTCACCGGCGCGGTGGTGCTGGCGCATGGCGCGCCGGAGAAGGCGGTGGCGATGGTGCTGGTCGGGCTGCTGCTCGGCCTGGTCGGCATCGACGTCAACACCGGCGCGCCGCGCATGACCATGGATCTCGCCGGACTGGGCGACGGCATCGGCTTCGTGCCGGTCGCCATCGGGCTGTTCGGCATCGCCGAGCTTGCGGTGACGCTGGGCCGGCCGCAGGAGCGCCAGCCTGCTGTCGGTGAAGTTTCGCGATCTGTGGCCGAGCTGGGCCGAGCTGCGCGCATGCATGCCGGCGATGCTGCGCGGCACCGCGCTCGGCTCGGTGCTCGGCGTGCTGCCGGGCGGCGGCGCGGCGCTGTCGTCGTTCGCCGCCTATGCGGTGGAGAAGAAGATGTCGCGGACGCCGGAGCGGTTCGGCCGCGGCGCGATCGAAGGCGTGGCCGCGCCGGAGGCCGCCAACAACGCCGGCGCGCAGACCAGCTTCATTCCGCTGCTGACGCTCGGCATTCCCGGCAACGCCATCATGGCGCTGATGGTCGGCGCGATGATGATCCAGGGCATCCAGCCCGGCCCGCAGGTGATGACCGCGCAGCCGCAATTGTTCTGGGGCGTGATCGCCTCGATGTGGCTCGGCAACCTGATGCTGATCGTGCTCAACCTGCCGATGATCGGGCTGTGGGTGTCGCTGCTGCGCGTGCCCTACCGGCTGATGTTCCCGATGATCGTGCTGTTCTGCTGCATCGGCACCTATTCGGTCGGCAACACCGTGTTCGACATCTGGGTGATGCTGCTGTTCGGCTTGCTCGGCGTGTTCTTCTACAAGGTCGGCGCCGAGCCCGCGCCGTTCATCCTGGGCTTCATCCTCGGCCCGCTGATGGAGGAGAACTTCCGCCGCGCCATGTATCTGTCGCGCGGCAATCCGATGACGTTCGTCGAGCGGCCGATCAGCGCGATGCTGCTGGCGATGTCGCTCGCGTTGCTGGTGATCCTCGTGCTGCCGGCGGTGAAGCGGAAGCGCGAGGAGGTGTTCAAGGAGTAGGGCGGATCACGATCCGCCCGCCTCGTCGAAGAACGCTTGCACAGCCTTGAACAGTTCGAGCCGGTTCTTCTCCATCATGATCGTGTGCGTGCCCTCGGCGAGCATCACCAACCGCTTGCCGGGCGCGTTCACCAGCAGCGGAAACAGCGTCTGCGCCATATAGGGCGGCGTGTCGCGGTCCCACTCGCCGAGCACCAGCAGCGTCGGCACCGTGATCTTCGCCGGATCGTAATACGGCTTGCCGGCGCCGAAGAATTCGGCGCCGTCCTGCACCACGCCGTTCGGCGCGCGCAGCACCGGCGGATTCATCTTCGCGCCATCCGGGTCGCTGGCGAAGGTCGCATCGGCCCAGGCGTCGAACCAGCCGGCCGGGATCAGCGCCGCCTTCTTGTCCTCGGGCACGCCGGTCATCCAGCGGCCGAGCGCCTGGTCGCGCCGCACCGTGCGGTAGGCGGCAAGCGGCCCGGGACCAGCCTGCACCAGCGACGCGGTCTGCCGGATCCACGGCGGCGCATAGAGCGCCAGCCGCTCGACCTTGCCCGGATTCTGCGAGGTGTAGGTCGCCATCAGCGTCGAGCCCCACGACCAGCCGAGCAGGTTGAGGCGCGCGATGTTGCGGCGCGCGAGAATGAAATCGACGACCGTGCCGATGTCCTTGACGGCGGTGTCGCCGCGCACGATCGGCGGATTGTTCTTGGCGTCCTCCGCCATCTCCTTCGGCCGGGTCGATTTGCCGTAGCCGCGGACGTCGAGCAGGTACACGTCGTAGCCGCGCGACGCGATGTAATCCATCCATGACTGGCCATCGAGCTTGAGATCGAACGCCGCGTGCGCCGGATAGGTCGCGCCGTGCACGAACAGCACGGTGCGGTCGGGACGGAACGACGTCATCGAAGCCGGGCGCTTGTTGCGCACGAAAATCTCGATCCCTGCGTCCGGCGACTTCACCATCATCTCTGCGGTGACAAGCTGCGCCTGCGCGGCGGCGGCTGACGTGATTGCAACGGAGGCGAACACGGCGAGCAATGCCTTGAGCATCCGGGTTCCTCCCTAATTGGCTTCGTCCAGAAAGGCCTGAACCGCCTTGAACAGCTCAAGCCGGTTCTTCTCCAGCATCATATGATGCGTGCCTTCGGCCAGCATGACCAGCCGCTTGCCGGGCGAGTTGACCAGCAGCGGGAAGATCGCCTGCGCCATGTAGGGCGGCGTGTCGCGGTCCCATTCGCCGATCGCGATGAGAGTCGGCACGGTGATCTTCGCCGGATCGTACATGGTCTTGCCGGACGACCAGTATTCAGTGGTGTCGGCCACCGTGCCGTTCGGCGCGCGCACCACCGGCGGGTTCTGCTTTGCGCCGTCCGGATCGGTTGCCCAGGTCGCGTCGGCCCATTGATCGAACCAGCCGGGCGGGATCAGCGCGGCTTGCTTGTCCTCCGGCACGCCGTTGAGCCAGCGCGCCTTGGCCTGCTCGCGTGTCACGGTGCGGTAGGCGCCGAGCGGGCCGCCGCCGGCATTGAGGAGAGATGGCGTGGTGCGCAGCCAGCCCGGCGCATAGAGCATCAGCCGCGCGACCTTGTCCGTGTTCTGGATCGCGGTGGTCGCCATCAGCGTGCAGCCCCACGACCAGCCGAGCAGGTTGAGCTTCGAGATGTTGCGGCGCTTGAGGATGAAGTTAAGAACCGCGGTGATGTCCTTCACGGCGTCCGGCGTGCGCACGACCGGCGGATTGTTCTGCGCCGGCTCGCTCATCTGTTTCGGCCGCGTCGAGCGGCCATAGCCGCGCACGTCGAGGCAATAGACGTCGTAGCCACGCGAGGCGATGAACTCCATCCACGACTGGCCGCCGAGCGGCGCGTCGAAACCGGTATGCGCGGGATAGGTCGAGCCGTGCACGAACAGCAGCGTTCGTTCGGGCGTGAACGTTGCGTGGTTCGGCGGGCGCTTGTTGCGGACGAAGATTTCGATGCCCGGCTCGGAGGGCACCATGAATTCTTCGGTGACGAGATCGGTCATTGACACTTGCTCCGCCCGTCGTCCCCGCGAACACGGGGACCCAGTAAACGCAGACCTCTCGATGGACCTCGGGTACTGGATCCCCGCTTTCGCGGGGATGACAGCCGAGAGGTTGCGCTACATCACCTTGCAGTCCTTCAAAATCTCCGGCTTGAACGCCAAGCCATGTCCCGGCCGCTCCGGCGCGGTGATCATGCCGTTCACGATTGGCACCGGATCGACGAACAGGTCTTCGGACAGTCCCATGTCCTCGATCCAGGCTCCGTTCGGGATCGACGCCAGCAGCTGCACGTTCAATTCGGGGAAAAGGTGCGGCGCCATCTGGATGTTCCAGGTGTCGGCGATCACCGAAATCTTGCGCAGGTCCGTGTAGCCGCCGCGCATCGGATCGGGCTGCAGGATCGGGCAGCGCGGGTTCTCGAAGAACGGCCGCAGGTCGAATCGCGTGAAATGCGTCTCGCCGCCGACGATGCGGATCGGCAGCGCCTCGGCGACACGCATGTAGCCCTTGAAGTCGTCGGCCGGCACCGGCTCTTCCAGCCAGTAGATGTCGTAGTCGGCGATCTTGCGGCCTTGGCTGATCGCGACTTCGGCGGTGTAGCCCATGTTGATGTCGATCATGATGTCCATGTCGGGGCCGAGCGCCTCGCGCATGCGCTTCACGTTGTCGACGTCCTGGCGCAGCGTGTGGTTGTGCGCCATCTGCATCTTGATGGCTTTGTAGCCGCGCTGCTTGTAGTGCAGCGCCTTGGCGATCATGCCGTCGCCGCCGGAACCGCGAAAGCAGCCGGAGCCGTAAGCGGGTATCTGCGAGCGTACGTGACCCCACAGCCGATGCAGTGGCAGGTTGGCGCGTTTGCCGACCGCGTCCCACAGCGCGATGTCGAGCGCCGACAGCCCCATGATGACGATGCCGGCGCGGCCGTAGGTGACGGTCGTTTTGTAGATGTCGTTCCAGATGCCTTCGACGGCGGTGGCGTCCTTGCCGATCACGCGCGGGATGATTGTCTCTTCCAGGGCGGCGGTGATCGTCTTCAGTCCCGGGCGGAACGAGAACAGGTAGCCCATGCCGACGATGCCGCCCTTGGTCTCGACCTCCACCACCAGGAAATTGCGCGCATCGCCGAACGCATGACCCTTGAGCCACGGCGTATCCGGCCACGGCACGCGCAGCATGGTGGTGCGGACGGCCGTGATGGTCATGTCGGTCATGATCAGGTCCCTGGGCGAACTTCGTTGAGGTGAGGTTCGACGCATTCATCATAGCCCGGCATGCGGGCGATGAATCCGCCGGAATGGAGACTTTTCGCGAGCTGCGAGAATCCCTGTGGGATCAGTTTGGTCTCGCGCGACCAAAGGTTGGCGTCGCGATAGCGGCGCAACGATCTCAGCAAAATGTCCGGCGCAACGTCGGGGAAGAATTTTGCCACCGCCCGGGCGAGCTCCTCGACCGGATTGGCATACAGCCACGCCAGCATCTTCGCGGTGGCACGAGTCATCGCCGCGAACTCGTCGCGGTGCTTCATGCAGGCGCCACGCGTCGCGACGAAGGCGGTGTAGGTGGTCGGACCGCGTGCGCCTGCCGCGTAGAGGACTTCGCCGGCGCCGTCTTTCTCCGCCATCGATACGAATGGCTCGAACGTCTGCATCACGTCGATGTCGCCAGACTTGAGCGACACGTAGTTGCGCGTCATCGCCTGATCGGCGCGGCGCGAAAGCCTGCTCGGGTCCATGCCTTGGTCGCGCAGGTCCTGCTGCAGGCACATCCACGGCGTCGGCACCTCGGACACCGAGGCAAAGCTCTTGGTTGCGAGATCAGTGAGCTGGAACGGCTTGGCGCCGCGCTTTCCGATCAGAAAGAATGGATCGTGCGACACCACCTCGCAGAAGCTCACCAGCGGCGAACTCCTGTCCAGGTCGTGCGCCTTCATCACCCGCATGGGTCCTCCCCAGGTGATATCGACCGAGCCATCGAGCAGTTTGGGCACCGCGTCTCCCGGCACGTCGGACGTCAGCAAGGTGACGTCGATGCCCTCGCGTTTATAGAAACCGAGCTCGTACGTTGCGTAGTACGGTGAATAGAAGACCGCGCGGAAGTTCTCCATCAGCCGGATCGGCATGCGCGGCGCGCCTCTCGCTGTTGTTGTCGTTGGCGGTGATTTTTGGGAATGTTGACGGCCGGTGCAAGGGACCAAAGCGCATGCGTGCCATCTTCCGCAGCCTGCTGATCGTTGGAGCGGCCACGATTTTCGCCCACCCCGTGTGGGCACAGGAGGCATATCCAAGCCGTCCGATCACCCTGGTGGTGCCGGTGCCGCCCGGCGGCGCGTCGGATTTCATCGCCCGCACGGTCGGCCAGAAGCTGGCGGAGGCGCTCGGGCAGCCGGTTGTGATCAGCAATCAGGGTGGCGCCAGCGGCACCATCGCGTCCGGCAACGTCGCGAAAGCGGCGCCCGACGGCTACACGCTCTTGATGAGCTCGATCACCACCCATGGCATCGGCCCGTTGGTCAACACCAACGCGCCGTACGACTCGCTGAAGGATTTCACCTCCATCATTTTCCTGGCCGATCTGCCGCTGATCATGACCCTCAATGCCGCCCATCCGATGAAAACGGTGGCGGAGGTGGTTGCCTATGGCAAAGCCAACCCAGGCAAGCTGTCGTTCGCGTCGTCCGGCAACGGCGGCGCGCCGCATCTTTCAGGAGAGCTGTTCAAGATCGTGACCGGGATCGGCATGCTGCATGTGCCGTATCGGGGCAGTGGTCCGGCGGTGGTCGACGTGGCCGGCGGCCGCGTCGACATTATGTTCGATGCGGCGCCGTCGCTGCTCGCCATGATCCAGGCCGGGAAAATCCGCCCGCTGGCGGCCGCGAGCCGGAGCCGCGTGCCCATCCTGCCCGATGTGCCGACCTTTACCGAGGTTGGGATCAGCGGCATCGACGTGTCGCTTTGGTTCGGCATCAGCGGTCCGGCCGGGATGCCGTCGGCCGTGGTGCAGCGGCTCAATGCCGAGATCGGAAAGGTTCTTCAGTTGCCCGACATCAAGGATGCGCTGGCGCGTCAGGGCGCGGTGCCGATGGGCGGGCCGCCGGAGCGCTACGACACGTTCGTGCGCGCCGAACAGGCGCGTTGGGGTGATGTGGTGCGCAAGAACAACATCAAGGTCGATTAGCTCTTACCGTGCCTGCGCGTGGTAGGCGCTGTTCGGGCGCATGTCTGTGGCGGACGCAACGCGGTTGGTCATGTTGTAGAAGCCGGCGACAGCCGCGATATCCCAGATATCGCAATCGTTGAAGCCGGCGCGGCGCAATGCTTCGCGATCGTCCTCCTCGATCTTCCACGAGTTCGGTCGTGAGTTTCACCGCGAAGTCGAGCATGGCGCGGTGGCGCTTGCTCAGACGCGCGGCGCGATAGTTCATGACCATCAGCTCGCCGAGCACCGGGTCGCCGGACAGCGCGCGCACTGCGGCGCCGTGCGCCACCAGGCAGTAGTAGCAACGATTTGCCGAGGATACGGCGACCGCGATCATTTCGCGTTCGAGTTTGGAGAGGCCGGACGGCGCCAGCATCAGGTCGTTGTAGAAAGCAACAAATGTCTCCAACTTCGGAACATCGAACGAATAGGCCCGAAGTACGTTCGGAACAAAGCCGAGCTTCTCAGAGCATTTGTCGAAGTAGGCTTTAGTCTGTGGTGATAGCTTCGTTGGCTTGAGATCGAGCGCCGTGATCTTGCTGTCGTCACCTGTTGCCGCGTGCGGTGCAGCATCGCGTTTCCCTTTGATGGAGCTAGATTTTTTTGATGCCTTCGCCACGGTCATGCTCCGGTCGTGATTTTGCGTCCAGCCTAAACCCTTTCGCTATCGGGCGAAATCTCTACATTCGGGCGTGCCGTCATGAATGATTCTCAGCCCATAGAACGTTCGGCCGTCCCGACAAGCGACGAGGAGCGCGCTGCTCGCGATCTTCTGGACAGTTCCAGCATGTTGCTTGGCGATGTTCCGGCGGTGTTCGCGACTGTTCTGTTCGCCCGAACAGCGCCCGAGGATCTCCTCGCCTACAGCGCGGAGGAACTCGCGCAGCTCGCCCGCGACGCCTGGGCCTTCCTCGCCGTCCGCAAGCCGGGCGTGCCGAAAATCCGGTTCACTTCTCCCGCGTCCGACGGCGACCGGCTCAAGTCGATCTCGGTGATCGAAGTCGTCAACGACGACATGCCGTTCCTCGTCGATTCGCTGATGGGTGAGTTGACCGAGCGCGGCATCGGTGTCCGGCTGGTCGCGCATCCGATCTTTTCGGTCACGCGCGACGGCGACGGCAACCTCAAAGCGCCGCCGGTTGAAGCCCGCGCCGAAGGCAAGGCCGGCTCGCATAACGAGAGCTTCATCCACATTCACGTCGAGCGCATCGATGACGTGCAGAAGCGCGAGGAGGTCGCGCACGCGCTCGAAGCAGTGCTGGCCGACGTACGCCTTTGCGTGCGCGATTGGAAGGCGATGGTGGCGCGCGTCAACGAGGTGATCGCGGAGCTCAAGGCCAATCCGCCGCCGGTTCCGGTCGGCGACATTGCCGAAGCGATCCAGTTCCTGGAATGGCTCAATGCCAACAACTTCACGCTGCTCGGCGTGCAGGAATACACCGTCGCGGCCGATCACGATCTCCAGCCGGTGCCGGACAGCGGGCTCGGCCTGCTGCGCCAGCACGACCTGCCAATCCTGCGGCGCGGCGGCCAGGTCGTCACCGTCACGCCGGAGATCCAGGCGTTCTTCAACGAGCCGAAAACACTGATCGTCACCAAGGCCAATGTGAAATCACGCGTGCATCGCCGCGTCCACATGGACTACATCGGCGTGAAGCGCTTCAACGCCGACGGAATTGTCTCCGGCGAGTTTCGCATCGTCGGGCTGTTCACCTCCGGCGCTTACACGCGCCCGCCGCGCACCATTCCGTATCTGCGACGCAAGATCGACGCCATCGTGCGCCGCGCCGGCTTCGATCCCGACGGGCATTCCGGCAAGGCGCTGGTCAATGTTCTGGAGACTTATCCGCGCGACGAGCTGTTCCAGATCGACGAGGATGCGCTCTATCGCAACGCGCTCGCCATCATGCAGATCGAGGAGCGGCCGCGTCTGCGTGTGCTGGTGCGCCGCGATCGCTTCGACCGCTTCGTCTCCGTGCTGGTTTACGCGCCGCGGGAGCGCTACGACACGCGCGTGCGCCAGGAGATCGGCGAATATCTCGCCGGGGTCTTCAACGGGCGGGTCAGCGCGTTCTATCCATACTTCCCGGACGGCCCGCTGGTCCGGGTGCATTTCATTATCGGACGCGATTCCGGCGAAACGCCGAATCCTGATCGCGAAACGCTGGAAGAAGCCATCTCCGCGATCGTCCGCACCTGGTCGGACTCGCTGTCCGAGGCGCTGAACGATGCGTTCCCGGGGCGTTCCCGGGCGATGTTCGAGCGCTATCGTGATGCGTTCTCCGATGGCTACCGCGAAGTCTATTCGCCGATCGAAGCGGTGGCCGACATCCGCGTCATCGAAGGACTGTCGGCGGATCGTCCGCTCGCGGTCGATTTCTATCACAAGGTCTGGGACAAGCAGGATGGCGTCGGCCTCGAAGTCTGGAGCCACGGCCGGCCGATCCCGCTGTCGGAGCGCGTGCCCGTGCTGGAGAACATGGGCTTCCGTGTTGTCGACGAACGCACCTATCAGGTCGACCCTGTTGGCGGCAGCGGAGTTCTGGTTCCATGACATGACGCTGGAGTGCCTCGCCGGCACCGCGAGCGATCTCGAAGCGCGGCAGCAAGGCCTCGAAGCGCTGTTCATCGTGATCATGCGCGGCTTTGGCGAGAACGACGGCTACAACGCGCTCACACTGGCGGCGGGGCTGATGTGGCGCGACGTCGCACTACTGCGGACAATCTCGCGCTTCATGCGACAGATCCGCGTGCCTTATTCGCAGGACTACATGTGGGTGACACTGCGCAAGCATGCTGCGCTTACCGCAAAGGTTGTCGAACTGTTTCACACACGATTCGATCCGCGCGCGTCCGACACGCTGCAGCAGCGCAAGGAGCGCGAAGCGGCTTGCCTTGCCGAGATCGAGGCTGCGCTGCAAAAAGTTGAAAGCCTCGACGAGGACCGCATCGTCCGCCATTTCGTCAACGCGGTGCAGGCGGCGGTGCGCACCAACTACTATCAGATCGACGACGACGGCCAACCCAAGCCGCAGATCGCCATCAAGTTCGAGAGCAAAAAGATCGACGGCCTGCCGTCGCCGAAGCCGCTCTACGAAATCTTCGTCTATTCCCCCCGCGTCGAAGGCATTCACCTTCGATTTGGCAAGGTGGCGCGCGGCGGCATCCGCTGGTCCGACCGCCCGCAGGATTTCCGCACCGAAATTCTCGGGCTGGTGAAGGCGCAGCAGGTCAAGAACGCGGTGATCGTGCCGGTCGGCTCCAAGGGCGGTTTCGTGCCGAAGCATCTGCCGGTTGGCGGATCCCGCGAGGCGGTGCAGGCCGAAGGCACCGCCGCCTACAAGATATTCATCTCTACCCTGCTCGACATCACCGACAACCTCGACCTCAACGGCGTGGTGCCGCCTGGCAACGTGGTGCGGCACGACGGTGACGATCCCTATCTTGTGGTCGCGGCCGACAAGGGCACCGCGACGTTCTCCGACATCGCGAACGCGATTTCCGAGCAGCACAATTTCTGGCTGGGCGACGCTTTCGCTTCCGGCGGCTCGGCCGGTTACGACCACAAGAAGATGGGGATCACAGCCCGTGGCGCCTGGGAATCGGTGAAGCGTCACTTCCGCGAGATGGACGTCGACATCACGACCACACCGTTCACCGTGGTGGGCGTCGGCGACATGTCGGGGGATGTGTTCGGCAACGGCCTGCTGCGCGAGAGCACCACGCGGCTGCTCGCCGCGTTCGACCATCGCGACATCTTCATCGATCCCGATCCCGACCCGGCGCGCAGCTTCGCCGAGCGCGCCCGGCTGTTCGTGCTGCCGCGATCGAGCTGGCAGGATTACGACAAGGCGCTGATCTCCGCGGGCGGCGGCGTGTTTCCGCGCTCGTCCAAGGAGATCGCGCTTTCGCCGCAGGCGCAGGAGGCGATCGATCTCAGGAAGGACAAGGCGACGCCCCTGGAGGTGATGACCGCGATCCTGAAGGCGCCGGCCGACCTGTTGTTCTTCGGCGGCATCGGCACCTACGTCCGCGCGTCGACTGAAACCGACGAGGCGGCGGGGGACCGCGCCAACGACGCGATCCGCATCACCGGTGGCCAGCTTCGCTGCAAGGTGATTGGCGAGGGCGCCAATCTCGGCATGACGCAGCGCGGCCGCATCGAGGCGGCGCACAGCGGCGTGCGGCTCAACACCGACGCGATCGACAATTCGGCCGGCGTCAACACCTCGGACGTCGAGGTCAACATCAAGATCGCGCTCAGCCTGCCGGTTCGCGACGGCCGTCTCGATCTGCCCGCGCGCAACGAGCTGCTCGGCAAGATGACCGACGAGGTCGCGGCGCTGGTGTTGCGCAACAACTATCTGCAGACGCTGGCGCTGTCGCTGGCGCGACGGCGTGGCTTGGAGGACATGGGCTTCCAGCAGCGCCTGATCCAGACGCTGGAGCAGCGAGGCGAACTGGACCGCGCCGTCGAATTCCTGCCTGACGACATGGCGATCGCGGACCGGATGAAGCGTTCCCAGCCGTTCACCCGGCCCGAGCTGGCAGTGCTGCTTGCCTACGCGAAGCTGTCGCTGTACGCCGAGCTGCTCGAATCTCCGGTGCCGGACGATCCCTATCTCGGCCGCGAGCTGTTGCGCTACTTCCCGAAGGAATTGAGCCAGGCGTTTCCCGACGCCCTCGAACATCACCGGCTGCGCCGCGAGATCATCGCCACGCAGCTTGCCAACTCGATGATCAATCGCGGCGGGCCATCGCTGGTGGTGCGGATCGCGGACCAGACCGGCGCGACCTCCGCCGCAATCGCCAGCGCCTTCGCGGCAGTGCGTAACAGCTTCGACATGCCGGCGCTCAACGACGAGATCAACGCGCTCGACAACAAGGTGCCGGGCAAGGTGCAGATCGAGCTGTACGAAGCGGTGCAGAACCTCTTGCTCGACCGGCTGGTCTGGTTCCTGCGCAACGTCAACCTGTCGGAGGGTTTGGCAAATGTCGTCGACCACTATCGCGAGGGCGTCGAGGCGGTGGCGGCTGCGCTCGACGGCTTGCCGGAGGAGGCGATGGCGGCGGCACAGGCGCGCGCTACGGAGTTGAGCATGACGGGTGTGCCGGACGCGCTGGCGCGCCGGATCGCCATCTTGCCGGATCTCGCGGCGGCGCCTGACGTGGTGCTGATCGCCGACCGCACGCAGCAACCGATCAAGGCAATCGTCACCACCTATTTCGCGGCGGTGGCGCACTTCTGGCTCGACCGCGTAACGGCGGACGCCCAGAAGATCGTGGTGTCGGACTATTTCGACCGGCTGGCGCTCGACCGCTCACTGGACACGATCGGCGATGCCGAGCGCCGTCTCACAGCCGCGATGGTGCAGACCGGCCAGTCGGGCGCGGCGGCGGTCGCAGCCTGGGCCGAGCCGCGGGCGGCCCAGGTGGAGCGCATCCGGGCCGCAATCCGGCAGATCGCCAGCAGCGGTCTGACCCTCTCCAAGCTCTCGGTGGCCGCCAGCCTGCTTGGCGATTTGGCAAAAGATTAAGTTATTTCAATAGCTTATGGAGCCGTGTGACGCATGAAGACGCCGTTTTGCCCGGCCGCGTTGAACCCCCGCGGCCTTAACCACAACCAATAGCCAAGAGCCGCCAAAACGAGGCAGGCGGCCAACATCAGGGTTGTGTCATGGCGGCGAACAAGAACATCCGGAATCTGGTTTCCACGGCGGTCCTGCTGGGCGCGATGGCGCTGCCCGCGAATGCGCTCGAAATCTCCAAGCACTCCAGCGACAACGTGCTGGTGAACGCTGTTCTGCTCAAGGGCCCGATCGTGGACGGCGATGCCTACGAGGTGCGCAAGCACCTCGCCAAGCTGCCGAAGAAGCCCACCACCATCGTCTATCTCGATTCCCCCGGCGGTAATCTCCGCGAGGGCCTCAAGCTCGGCACCCATTTCTACGATTCCAAGATCGAGACCGTGGTGGAAGCCAAGGCGCTGTGCACCAGCGCGTGCGCACTGGCGTTCCTCGGCGGCCGCGACGCGAACGGCAACGTCTCGCGCACCAAGTTCATCGGCGGCCGGCTCGGCTATCACGCCTTCAGCCGCGACTTCAACGAAAACGTCAGCTACTCCGCGAACGACCTGAAGACCGTTTTGCATCGCACGCAGTTCGAGGTGTTCAACATCGCCGAGTATCTGCGCTCGATCGAAACTCAGATGGATGTGCTGCGCATCATGCTGAGCGCTCCGCCGAGCGGAATGAACTTCATTTCCGACGACACGGCGATCGAGATTGGCGTGCGCATCTGGGACGCGAAGCTCAACAAGCCGGTGGATCCGGCGCCGGTGCTGGAGCGGCTCGCCAAAGCGCGCGCCGACGCCAAGCTCGCCGCGACGCAGCCGCAAGCTCCCGCCGCGCCGGCTCCGGTGTCCGCGGGGTCCGATGGTGGTTCGTCGCCGATCAAGCCGACCGCTGCGGTGGTGCCGCCTGCTTCGCCCAAGACACCGGCGACGTCGGCAACGCCGACCGCCAAGTCCGACAGCGCAGGGCGGGCAGGGTAAGCTCTTGGCGGCAACGCTAAATCCATCCGTCGTCATTGCCGGGTCAAGCCCGGCAATGACTCGCGGTGAGATCTCTCGCGGCGGGTGGAGCGCTAGCCGCTCCCATCAATGCCTGAAGTGCCGGGTGCCGGTGAGCACCATGGCGACGCCGTGATCATCGGCGGCCTTGATGACCTCGTCGTCGCGCATCGAGCCGCCCGGCTGGATCACCGCGGTGGCGCCGGCTTCGATCGCGACCAGCAGCCCATCGGCGAACGGGAAGAACGCGTCTGACGCGACCACCGAGCCTTTGGTCAGCGGCTCCTTGAGGCCAGCTTCTTTCGCCGCGTCTTCGGCCTTGCGCGCCGCGATGCGCGCGGCGTCGATGCGGCTCATCTGGCCAGCGCCGATGCCGACGGTGGCGCGATCCTTGGCATAGACGATGGTGTTGGACTTGACGTGCTTGGCGACGCGGAAGGCGAAGCGCAGATCGTCGAGCTCGGCCGCGGTCGGCGCGCGCTTGGTGACGGTCTTGAACTGCATCTCGTCGACGGTGGCGTTGTCGCGCGATTGAACCAGCAATCCGCCGGCCACCGACTTCACCGTGAGGCCGCTGGCGCGAGGGTCGGGCAGCCCGCCGGCGATCAGCAGCCGCAGGTTCTTCTTGGCGCCGACAATCGCGATGGCTTCGTCGGTGGCGTCCGGCGCGATGATCACCTCGGTGAAGATTTCGGTGATTGCCCTGGCGGCTTCGGCGTCGAGCTTGCGGTTGACCGCGACGATGCCGCCGAACGCCGACGTCGAGTCGCAGGCCAGCGCCTTGCGGTACGCCTCGGCGAGCGAGGCGCCTTCCGCCACGCCGCACGGGTTGGCGTGCTTGATGATGGCGACCGCGGCGGCGCGCTTCCCGTCGAACTCGGCGACGCATTCGATAGGCGGCGTCGGTGTCGTTGATGTTGTTGTAGGAGAGCTGCTTGCCCTGCACCTGCCGCGCGGTGGCGACGCCGAAGCGCTGCTCGGGCGCGCGATAGAACGCCGCGCTCTGGTGCGGGTTCTCGCCGTAGCGCAGCGCCTCGGCGAGCTTGCCGCCGAACGCGCGAAACGCCGGCGCGGAATCGTTGAGCGTCTGCGCGAACCAGTTGGAGATCGCGGCGTCGTACGCGGCGGTGCGGGCGTAGGCCTTGGCGGCGAGCTTCTTGCGCAGCGTCAGCGTGGTCGCGCCGCCGTGCTGGGCGAGCTCGGCGAGCACGGCGGCGTAGTCGTCGGGCTCGACCACCACCGCGACGTCGGCGTGGTTCTTGGCGGCGGCGCGGATCATCGCCGGGCCGCCGATGTCGATGTTCTCGACGCAATCGTCGTAGGCCGCGCGCTTCGCCACGGTGGCCTCGAACGGATAGAGATTCACCACCACGAGATCGATCGGCTTGATGCCGTGTGCGGCCATCGCGCCGGCGTGGTCCTTGTTGGCGCGGATGGCGAGCAAGCCGCCATGCACCCTGGGATGCAGCGTCTTGACGCGGCCGTCCATCATCTCGGGGAAGCCGGTGAGCTCCGCAACGTCGATCACCTTGAGGCCGGCGTCTTTCAGCGCCTTGGCGGTGCCGCCGGTCGAAACCAGCTCGACGCCGTGGCCGGCGAGCGCCTGGGCGAATTCGGCGAGGCCGGTCTTGTCGGACACCGAGAGCAGCGCGCGGGCGATTTTGCGAAGCTCGGTCATCTGACGCTCACGGCGTGCTCAACGGCAGTTCGGGCGATTCGTCGCGGCCGCGCGCTTTGCCGCCGCTGGCCGGCGTCACGTAGGCGAAGCTCCAATGCACGCGCGGCACTTTGCGGGCGCGGCCGTAGATGACCATCTGCACGGTGCGGCGCGGGCCGTCGGGACCGGAGAGGAACACGCTCTCCTCGAGCTCGACGCGATCCTCGTGCGCGTTGAAGGTCCACACCTCGCGGTCGGGCAGCATCAGCATCACGCCGCGGCCGTCGGTGAGCTTGTTGGCCTTGATCGCGGGATGCAGATGGAACCGCACCGCGAACTCGTCCGGTACGTTGTCGGGCAGCAGATCGCTGTCGACCGGCACGAACAAATCCTCGCCGTCGAGCCGGTGGCCGTCGGCGGAAAGCCGCAGCGCGCGCTGATGCACCACGCTGAATCGGTCGGCGTAACCGTCATGCGACGCGCGCAGCAGGATCGCGTCGGCGCGCTCTTCGCGCGCGACCGACACCTGTTCCGGGCCGTCGACGATCGGCGTGCCGATCAGCTTCTTGAACGACGATGTCTCGAGGAAGCGGCACGACGAGGAATCGTTGAACACCACGGTGGAGTGCGCCGCGGTGGCGCGCGCCACCTGCCGCCAGGTGTCGCGGCTGGTCGCCGGCAGGCCGCAGTTCACCACGATGCGCTGCAGCCCCGACGACAATTCGAACGACAGACAACCGGCGTGCGCCTCCTGGCTCATCGCGAACGGCGGCGGCTGGCCGGTCTCCATCAGCACCGTCAGGGCGTTTGCTTCGACGCGCTGGTAGCCGGAATGCGGCGCGTTGGAGAGCGGCGTCGCCGCGCGCGTCATCATAGGCGAGGATGGTGGCGATCAGATCTGGCTGGGTCGGGCCCATGCCGTTGAACTGCGCGAAGTTGCCGTCGGCGTGACGGAAGAAGCGCAGCATCGGCATCATCCGGTCGATGGCGTTGTTGAGCTGCGGCGGCGGCGCGATGTTGCACGCCGCGAACGCCTGGCGCAGCGGCAAGAGATCGAGCAGCACCTCAATCAGAGCGCCGGGGTTGCGCGTGACGTGCCCGCCGTCGGGCAGGATCTGCCGTTCGATCTCCGCAACCAGGTTCTTGACCGCGGTGCGTAGGTGCCGCGCCTGCCCGGCCATGCACAGCGCCGCGTAGGTCAGCGCGACATGCGCCTGCATGCGCGGCACGCCTTCGCTGCGCTTCGCCCGCGGTGTGGCGCAGGTAGCGCACCTGGCGCTGCAGGCTGCGCAGGAAGCGGCGATAGAATTGCTCGTCGGCGTCGTGCAGCACCAGCGGCGCCTGGCTGAGCCAGGCGATGATTCGCCGCGCCGTGATGTCGGGCTGCCACGCCACCGGATGAAACGATCCCTGCAGCGTGATCCATTCGTCGACCAGCGCGCGGGCGTTGGCGCGGGTGATTCCGGATTCCGCGGCGCGCAGGTGGCGCAGCCAGCCGAAGCCGAACACCGCCGCCGCCCATTCGTCCGATGGCGGTGCGATCTCGAACGGCGAGCGGCCGTCACAGATCACCACCTTGCCGGCGAAGGCGAAGCGGCCAGCGTAGATTTCGCTGGCGCGGGTGCCGTCAGCGGTACGCAGATCCTGCGGCGCAATCACCAGCCGGTCGGCCTTGCCCGGCATGATTTTCCAGCGGATCAGCGGATGGCCGCGGACGCGCCCGGCCAGATTGCGCCCGGCCCGGCGCCCCATGAGCACGGTCAGCTTGACGCGTTCCGCCATCGAAAGCCTGGCCATGGACGCGTTCGCCTTTTCCCTGTGCTCCGCGGTTGCCAAAAGCCCCCGCCGTTCCCGGCCGCATCATATAGCGAAGGGTGCAACAGCGGCCAACCGGAACCGCCCCGTAATTCCTTCTAGTTTCTGACGATTCGGGCCGCGTAGAAGCCGTCCAGCCCTGCCATGCGAGGGTCCGGATCGGGCAGGTGGCAGGGCAGCGTCCGCAAAGCGCCCTCCGGCGTGAGGACATTCCGCCAGCCCGCCGATTTCCTCGGCCACAATCGGGTGCCGCACCAAACCGGCGGTGCGCGCCAGCAGCGCCGCGACGGCCTGCTCGCCTTCCTCGGGCTCCAGCGAGCAGGTGCAATAGATCAAGGTCCCGCCCGGCTTGAGCAGCGCGGCGGCGCGGTCGAGCAGCCGAGACTGAAGGCCTGAAAGCTTCACGAGATCGGCTTCGCTCTTGAGCCATGGAATGTCCGGGTGCCGGCGGATCGTGCCGGTGGCGAGGCATGGTGCGTCGAGCAGGATGGCGTCGAACGGCTCGCTCTCCCATAACGTGGCGTCTGCGCGAACGACGTTCGCCTGCAGGCCGAGCCGCGCCAGGTTGTCGCGCAACCGGCCGAGCCGTGGCAGCGAGCGGTCGACGGCGGTGACGTTCGCGCCCGCCGCGGCCAGTTGCGCCGTCTTGCCGCCCGGCGCGGCGCAAAGATCGGCGACGGTTTTGCCGTGGACATCGCCGAGCAGCCGCGCGGGCAGGGCGGCAGCGGCGTCCTGCACCCACCAGCCGCCGCCATCGAACCCAGGCAGCTTCGGCACCGGCCCGTGAGCGAGCAGACGCACGGTACCGGTCGGCAGCACGCGGCCATCAAGCCGCGCCGCCCATTGTTGCGGTTCGCTCTTCACCGTGAGATCGAGCGCGGGCTCCCGCGCATTCGCCGCGGCGATGTCGCGTGCCATCGCGTCGCCGTAACGCGACCGCCAGCGCTTCATCAGCCACTCCGGCGTGTCGAGCATGATTGGATCGATGGCCGCAAGCCGCGTTACGCCTTCGCGCGCGACCTTGCGCAGCACGGCGTTGACCAGCGGAGCGTAATGCCGGGCGTGACGATCCTCCTGTGCGAGCCGCACGGAAAGGTCGACCGCGGCGTGATTGGGGACATCGAGAAAAAGGATCTGGGCGGCACCGATCAGCAGCGCGCTTTCGACCCCCGGCGCGCTGTCCGGGAGGCCGCGGTCGAGGAGGCCGGCGAGCAGATGGCGCAGCGTGCCGAGCCGGCGGATCACGGTTGCCACGATGGCACGAACCAGCGCCCGGTCGCGCTCCTCCTCGAGTGAATCGAGGCCGCCGACTTCAAGCTGCTCGTCGAGCGGCCGCCTGCTCCGCAGCACGCCCTCGACGATGACCGCAGCGATGCGCCGGGCGGCAAGGCCGGGGACGGCAGTTTCGGATATGGTTTCTTGGGCCATGCTCGCTCAGATGTCATCGCCCGCGAAAGCGGGCGATCCAGTAATCGCAGTCGTGGATGTGACGCACGACCGCGCTTAGGCCGCAAGTCCTGTGGTTACTGGATGCCCGCTTTCGCGGGCATGACAGTGTGAACGGGTGCAATCAACCCCACGGGCCGCTGCGGCGCGTGCCGCCGCCCCACGGGCCGTGGGCTGGCGTGGACGGCGCCTGCTGGCGGCTTGCTCCCGGGTCGAAGCCGCCGCCCTGGCCCATCTGCTGGGCCAATTCCTGCAGCGCCGCGATGCGGTTCTCGGTTGCCGGATGGGTCGAGAACAGGTTGTCCATGCGCGCCCCGCTGAGCGGATTGACGATGAACATGTGCGCGGTGGCCGGATTGCGCTCCGCCACGTCGTTCGGGATCTGGTGCGCGGCGGCGTCCAGCCGGCGCAGCGCGCCAGCGAGATATTCCGGCCGCCCGACGATCTGGCCGCCGAGATTGTCCGCTGAGTACTCGCGTGTCCGGCTGATCGCCATCTGCACCAGCATGGCGGCGATCGGCGCCAGGATCACCATCGCCAGTGTGCCGATGATGCCCATGCCGCCGCTGTTGTTGTCGCGGTTGCCGCCGAAGAACATGCCGAACTGCGCGACCATTGAGATCGCGCCGGCGATCGTCGCGGTGATGGTCATGATCAGCGTGTCGTGGTTCTTGATGTGTGCGAGCTCGTGCGCAATCACGCCGGCGACCTCCTCGCGGCTGAGATGCTGCAGCAGTCCGGTGGTCACCGCGACCGCGGCATTCGCCGGATTACGGCCGGTCGCGAATGCGTTGGGCTGCGGATTGTCCATCAGGTAGACGCGCGGCATCGGCAACTGGGCGCGCTGCGCCAGCTCGGCCACCATGCGGAACACGTCGGGCGCGGTGCGCTCGTCGATCTCCTGCGCGCCGGTCATCGACAGCACGGCCTTGTCGGAATTCCAGTAGGCAAACAGGTTCATGCCGGCGGCGATGACCAGCGCGATCAACGCGCCGCTCTGTCCGCCGATCAGAAAGCCGACGCCCATGAACAGGGCGGTCAGACCCGCCAGCAGAAGGGCCGTACGGAAGTAGTTCATGGTGCGCCTCCCGACACGCGGCCCGCGAAAAACGGCCGCGGAGAAAAAATGGGAATGCTTGCGCCGACTTCAAGCTCGCGCCGGGATACCGGCCTTGACGGCCGTCATATCCGGCGTAGTTCAGAAACCATGGCTGGCCCCGAACGATCCGAGGACAAACCGCCGCAGCCGGGTCCGGCGAAAAAGCCGCTTTCGCCGGCGGCCGAACGCGCGCTGGCCGAGGCGGCCGAGCGCCGCGCGGCAATGGACCGGAAATTGGCCGAGCGGCCAAAAGAAACCGGCCGGAAGCAGGGCCTCGACCCAACTCGTTATGGCGATTGGGAAAATAAGGGAATCGCCTCGGACTTCTGAGTTTCTCAGCAGGTCAAGCCGGGGTGGCGCTTTGAAATTCCGTCCGCTCAGATCGCACTTGCCTTGCTCCGGCAACTCGATTTATGACTAGGACTATGATCCTTAATCCAAGATTATTATCCGCAGCCACATCGAATGCCACGCCGGTCCTTGCGGCGCTGACGTTCGTGCTGGGATTGGGCATCGGCGCGAGCATCGGTCCGATGACGGCCAGCCGAAGCGATCCGGTCGCCGCGCCAGCAACTCCGGCCGTGCCGGCTGAGCCAATTTCAACATGGCGCGCCGCGCATCCCGCCGAGGTGTTGCGCGTGCTCGATGGCGACACCTTCGAGGCGCGGGTTCATTTGTGGCCGGGGCTCAACGTCACGACCCGCGTGCGGCTGCGGGGTATCGACGCGCCGGAGCTCAACGCGCGTTGCGTGGATGAGCGGATCAAGGCGGAAGTCGCACGCGACGCGCTCAAGGCTACGCTCGATCGGGGCGAGGTCGGCATCATGCGCGTGTCGCTCGACAAATATGGCGGGCGTGTTCTCGCCGACGCATCGGCTTACGCGATCCCGGACGTCGCGGCGTCGCTGCTCAACGCCGGCTACGTGCGCCGTTACAACGGCGCACGCCGCGACACGTGGTGCTGAAATCCAGAGCCAGTCTGGATTCTAGCGCGTCACCACCACCGGCGTTCCGACGCCAACCCGGCCATAGAGATCGACGATGTCCTGGTTGTACATGCGGATGCAGCCGTACGACACAAAGCCGCCGATCGAACTCGGGCTGTTGGTGCCGTGGATGGCATAATCGCCGCCGGACAGCGTCAGCGCCGCGGCGCCCATCGGATTCGCAGGCGATCCGCCGGGGATGACGCTCGGCAGGTTCGGCTTGTCGCGGCGGATTTCCGCGGGCGGCGACCAAGCCGGCCTGATGTGCTTGCCGTCGACATAGGACCGGCCGGCCCATTGCCGTCCGGCCCGGCCGACGCCGACCGTGTAGCGCATCGCCCGGCCCTCACCGAGGACGAGGTAGAGCTTGCGCTCGCCGGTGCGCACCACGATGGTGCCCGGGGAAGCGCCGCCATTGAAGGCGACAACCTCGCGAGCAGACGCGGGCATGGCGGTAAGAGGGGAGAAGAATGACGCGGCAACGGCCGCCGAAGCGGCAATACGCAGAACCATACTCATGACGCAACGTCCAACTAACGTTGCCGCATCATTAACCCTTTATTAACCATATTGGCGGGAGATGGCAAGGGTCATTAAGTAATTGATTTTCAATACGAACGGGCGCGTTGTTTCCGGTCCACCGGCCGCTATCCGCTTGGACCCGGCATCCATGATGCGGTGCCTCTGGACGAATTCTTACGATTGCAGATGCCCGCGAGGGCTCATGGATGCCGCGCGCCAAGGGTCCGGCCCAATTGGCGCCCGACAGGCTCGCGACGCCGCCCTTCGGACGACTATGCCCGGCAATGACGATGAAGAGGGTAGCGCTCGCAGCTCTTAAGCGCTCGCCTTTGCGGCCGCTTTCTTGTTCTGGCGGTTGTTGACGAGGTCGTCGACCACGGCCGGATCTGCCAACGTCGAAGTGTCGCCGAGCGCGGTGTAGTCGTCCTCCGCGATCTTCCTGAGGATCCTTCGCATGATCTTTCCGGAGCGTGTCTTCGGCAGACCTGGCGCGAACTGGATCAGGTCGGGCGAGGCGATCGGTCCGATCTCCTTGCGCACCCAAGCCACCAACTCCTTGCGCAGACTCCTCGCTCGGTTGCTCGCCGGCCATCAGCGTCACATAGGCGTAGATGCCCTGACCCTTGATGTCGTGCGGATAGCCGACGACCGCGGCTTCCGAGCATTTCGGATGCGCGACCAGCGCGCTCTCGACCTCGGCGGTGCCCATGCGGTGACCGGCGACGTTGATCACGTCGTCGACGCGGCCGGTGATCCAGTAGTAGCCGTCGGCGTCGCGGCGGCAGCCGTCGCCGGTGAAGTACTTGCCCGGATAGGTCTTAAAGTAGGTTTCGACAAAGCGCGCGTGATCGCCGAACACGGTGCGCATCTGGCCGGGCCACGAATCGATAATGCAAAGATTGCCGGAGGCGGCGCCTTCCAGAACCTTGCCCTCGGCGTCGACGAGTTGCGGCTGGCAGCCGAAGAACGGCCGCGTCGCCGAGCCGGGCTTGAGCCGTGTTGCGCCGGGCAGCGGCGTGATCAGGATGCCGCCGGTCTCGGTCTGCCACCAGGTGTCGACGATCGGGCAGCGGCCGTCGCCGACCACGCGGTGATACCACTCCCACGCCTCCGGATTGATCGGCTCGCCGACCGAGCCGAGCAGCCGCAGCGACTTGCGCGACGTCTTCTTCACCGGGCCTTCGCCGGCCTGCATCAACGCGCGGATCGCGGTCGGCGCGGTGTAGAAGGTGTTGACCTGGTGCTTGTCGCAGACTTCCCAGAAGCGCGACATGGTCGGATAGTTCGGCACGCCCTCGAACATCAACGTGATGGCGCCGTTACTGAGCGGGCCGTACACGATGTAGCTGTGGCCGGTGACCCAGCCGACGTCGGCGGTGCACCAATAGATGTCGCCGTCGTGGTAGTCGAACACGTATTGGTGCGTGATCGAGGTGTAGACCATGTAGCCGCCGGTGGTGTGCAGCACGCCCTTGGGCTTTCCGGTCGAGCCTGACGTGTAAAGGATGAACAGCGGATCCTCCGCGCTCATCTCCTCGCAGGGGCATTCGCTGGTCACCACCGCGGCGGCCTCGTGGTACCAGACGTCGCGGCCGGGCATCATGTCGACCGCGCCGCCGGTGCGCCGCACCACGATCACATGATCGACGTTGCCGACCTTGGCGATCGCCGCGTCGGTGTTGGCCTTGAGCGGAATTTTGCGGCCGCCGCGCACGCCTTCGTCGGCGGTGATGACGACCTTGGACTGGCAGTCCTCGATGCGGCCGGCCAGCGAATCCGGGGAGAACCCGCCGAACACCACCGAATGCACCGCGCCGATCCGCGCGCACGCCAGCATCGCGTAGGCGGCTTCCGGGATCATCGGCATGTAGATGGTGACGCGGTCACCTTTCTCGACGTTGCGGTTGCGCAGGATGTTGGCCATCCGGCAAACCTCGTCGTGCAGTTCCTGGTAGGTGATCTTCTTGTCGTCCTTGGGATCGTCGCCCTCCCAGATGATCGCGGTCTGGTTGGCGCGCTTCGCCAGATGACGGTCGATGCAGTTGTAGGCGGCGTTCAGCGTGCCATCCTCGAACCATTTGATCGAGACGTTGTCGGGCGCGTAGGAGGTGTTTTTCACCTTGGTGAAGGGCTTCATCCAGGTGATGCGCTTGGCGTGCTCGCCCCAGAATCCGTTCGGATCGGCGACCGAGCGCTTGTACATCTCCTGATACTTGGCGTCGTCGATGAAGCCGCGCTGCTTCCACTCGGCGGGGATTTCGTAGATCTTGTCGTCCGACATCTGTTCCTCCTCGTGGCGCGATTTGGCGGCTCTTTTTGCTTGCACTATTATGCGATGGCGCACAGACGAGCGACAAGGCGGCGGCCGTGCCACTTTGGTCGACAGACAAGCGATAGTTGGGGCGGAAACTGTCCATGCCGGGCCGATTTCTACCTATCCTGCTGGCGCTGATTGCGCTGGTCACCGCAGCCGATGCGGCCTGCGCGCAGGCCTATCCCAGCCGCCCGATCCGGCTGCTGGTCGGATTTCCGCCGGGCGGCGCGTCCGACATCATCGCGCGGCTGTACGCGCAGGGCCTGTCGGTGCGGCTCGGCCAGCCGGTCGTGATCGAGAACAGGCCCGGCACCGGCGGCAATCTGGCGAGCGACCTTGCGGCAAAGGCGACGCCCGACGGCTACACGCTGCTGCACGGCACCGAGAACGTGTTCGTCAGCAATCCGCATGTGTACGGCGCCCGGATGCCGTTCGATCCGTTCAAGGACCTCGTGCCGGTGGCGAGCCTGGTCTCCAACCAGATCGTGCTGGCGGTCAATCCGGCGCTTCCGGCGAACGACCTGCGTGCTTTCGTCGAGCTGGCGCGCAACAGCAAGCCGCCGCTGTTCTACGCCTCGATCGGCAACGGCAGCCAGCATCATCTCGCGATGGAGATGCTCAAGCAGCACGTCGGCATCGACCTCACGCACGTTCCATATCGCGGTGGCGGGCCGGCGGCCATCGCGCTGCTGGCGGGAGAAGTCTCGGCGATGTTCGGCGGCGGCTCGGTGGTGCCGACCATCAAGTCCGGAAAGCTGCGCGGTTTGGCTTCCACGGGATCGGTGCGCAATCCGGCGACGCCGGAGCTGCCGACCATCGCAGAGCTCTATCCGGGCTACGAGGCGCTGAGCTGGCACGGCCTGTTCGTGCCGGCCGGCACGCCGCAGCCGGTGGTCGATCTGCTGCGCAAGGAGATCGCGGCGGTGCTGGCGCAGCCCGAGTTGAGGGAGCGGCTCGCCAACACCGGCTCCGGCGAGCCTTACACGGTCGCGCCGGATGCGTTCGCTGCCCGGATCAAGGCCGATTACGAAAAGTACGGCACGCTGATCCGTTCGATCGGCGTCAAGATCGAGTAGCTACTGCCCCATCCAGCCGACGATCAGTCCCATGATCAGCAGGCAGCCGAGCCAGTGCAGGCTGTCGATCACGGTGAGCATCGGCCGCTTGCCGTGGAAGGCATTGTTGACCGTCATCGTGGTCAGCACGAAGCCGAACCAGATGATGGCGCCGGAGATCATGCCGGCACGGACGCTGAATGTCTTGAGATGCACCAGCACGCCGTAGAGCGCCCAGGCCATGATCAGCGCGCCGACGAAAGCCAGGACGAATGGCACATACATCGCAGACTTGGGCTTGCCCTCCATCTCCGCTTTGC
Source organism: uncultured Alphaproteobacteria bacterium (assembly GCA_963711955.1). Classification (GTDB taxonomy): domain Bacteria; phylum Pseudomonadota; class Alphaproteobacteria; order Rhizobiales; family Xanthobacteraceae; genus Z2-YC6860. The sequence continues at coordinate 104,141 of CAVQGC010000006.1, forward strand.
ATTGCTCCATGGTCTTGCCCTGCGCCGCGAGCCAAGGCCCGCTCAGCGCCGTGTAATACGCCGCGCCGAATAGCCAGGCGGCGACGCCTGCAATCAAAATCGAAAGGTAATTGATATTCGCCATCATGGTGTGCCCTCCCGGCTCTTGAGCCATCATACACGGCGGCTTGAAACCTGCTTGGCTAAGCGTTCATCCCACCCATCCTGCAGACCAGCTTCCACTCATCCGCCGTCACCGGCTGCACAGACAGGCGCGAATATTTCATCAGCGCCATGTCCTTGAGTTTAGGTTCGGCTTTGACGGCTTCGAGCGTCACCGGCTTTGGCATCGGCTCGCGGGCGCTGAAATCGACCACCACCCAAGGCTCGCCCGGTTCGGCCGTCGGATCGGGATGATGCTCGCGGATCACTTCGACGACGCCGACAATCTCCTTGCCGACGTTCGAATGATAGAAGAAGGCGCGTTCGCCCTTCTTCATCTTCATCAGGTTGAGCTTGGCGGTGTGGTTGCGCACGCCGGTCCAGAGCTCGCCCTGCGGCGCCCTTGCCGACCTGCTGATCCCACGACCAGACATCGGGCTCGGATTTCACCAGCCAGTAGGCCACGGCGTCAGCCCTTCACGCCGCCCATCTTGCAGACCGCTTTCCACTCAGCAGCCGTCACAGGCTGAACCGACAGGCGCGCGTATTTCACCAGCGCCATGTCCTTGAGCGACTTCTCCGCCTTGATCGCGGCCAGCGTAACCGGCTTGGGCAAAGGCTCGACGGCCTTGATGTCCACCACCACCCACGGCTCGCCCTTGGCCGCGGTCGGGTCGGCATAAGCTTCTTTTGCGATCTCGGCGACGCCGACCACGGCCTTCTCGTCGCCGGTATGATAGAAAAACGCGAGATCGCCCTTCTTCATTTCCTTGAGATGACGCCGCGCGGTGAAGTTGCGCACCCCGCTCCACACTTCGCCTTTGGTGCCCTTCTTCACCTGATCGTCCCAGGAAAAATCCTCCGGTTCGGTCTTGAGCAGCCAGTACGCCATTCACGCCTCCGATTTGAGCGGCCGCGCCAGCAGCGACTCGATCGCCGCGTCCACGCTGAGCCTGCCGTCGAGCACCGCGGCGATGGCGGCGGCGATCGGCATTTCAACGCCCTTGGCCTTGGCCAATTCGACCAGCGCCGGAGCGGTGAAGATGCCTTCGGCCAGCTTGCCGTGATGGGCGTCTCGCAATTTTTCGCCTTTCCCCAGCGCGATGCCAAGCGAGAAATTCCGCGACTGCGGGCTGGAGCAGGTCAGCACCAGGTCGCCAAGCCCGGACAGGCCGGTCAGCGTCTCGGGCTGCGCGTTGAAGGTGCGGCCGAAGCGGAACAACTCGGCGAAGCCGCGGGTGGTCAACGCGGCGACGGCGCTGGCGCCAAGGCCGCGGCCTGTAGCGATTCCCGCAGCAATTGCCAGCACGTTCTTCGCTGCGCCGCCGATCTCCACCCCGCGCACGTCGGTCGAGTGATAGGGCCGGAACGTGCCGGAGCCGAGCGCCTGCGTCAGCCGCTCCGCCAAGCCGAGATCCTTGGCCGCCAGCGTCACGGCGGTCGGCAGGCCGCGCGCCACGTCGGCGGCGAAGCTCGGGCCGGACAGGATCGCGGGCAGCGCGGTCTGCGCGCACTCGGCGATCACCTCGGTCATGAAGCGGTCGGTGCCGCGCTCGATGCCTTTGGCGCAGGCGATCACCGGCGTGCCGGACGGCGCGACATCGTTCAATGCGAGCGCCACCGGGCGCACCTGCTGCGCGGGCACCACCAGCAGAATGGCGTGGGTGTTTCCGGCGGCTTGCTGCAGGTCGCTCGTCACGGAGACACCGTCGGCGAGCTTCATGCCCGGCAGGCGGGGACTCTCGCGGGTCTTGGCGATTGCCGCGGCGGCGTTCGGATCGCGCGCCCACAGCGTCACCGTGCGGCCGGCGCGCGCGGCCGCATTGGCCAGCGCGCTGCCCCACGCGCCGGCGCCGAGCACGGCGAACCGGTCGAGACTCATGATACGAAACTCATGGCGCAGCCTTCGCGCCGCCGCCGGCTAAAGCGCGCCCGAAGAAGCTTTCCGGCTGCGCCGGCTTGCTCACCTCGTCGAGGGGCCAGCGCGCGCGCGGTGCGGTGTCGAGCGAGTCGGTGAGACCGAGAGCGAGCCGCTCCGCACCGGCCCACGCGATCATCGCGCCGTTGTCGGTGCAGAGCGCCGGCGGCGGCGCGACCAGCACGGTTCCTGATTCGAATCCGATGCGATGCAGCACCTTGCGAAGCGCCTGATTGGCGGCAACGCCGCCGGCTGCGACCAGCGCGGTCGGCGCGCCGTACTGCTCGCGGAAAATGCGCAAGCCCGCGCGCAGCCGATCCATCACGGTCTCGACGACGGCTTGCTGGAACGAAGCGCAGAGGTCGGCGACGTCCTGGTCGGTCAGCGGCGCGATCTTCTCCGCTTCGAGCCGCAGCGCGGTTTTCAATCCGGAGAGCGAGAAGTCGGCTTCGGGCCGCCCATGCATCGGCCGCGGCAACAGGAAGCGCACCGGATTGCCGCGCAGTGCCTCCTGCTCGACCTGCGGTCCGCCCGGATAGCCGAGGCCAAGCAGCTTCGCGGTCTTGTCGAACGCCTCGCCGATCGCGTCGTCCATGGTGGTGCCGATGCGCGCGTAGTCGCCGACGCCGAGCACCGCGACGATCTGGGTGTGGCCGCCGGAGGCGAGGAACAGGCAATAGGGGAACGGCGTGCCGTCGGTCAGCCGGGCGGTCAGCGCGTGTGCCTCGAGATGATTGACCGCGATCAGCGGCTTCGCGCGCACCAGCGCGATCGCCTTGGCGGTGGTCAGCCCGACGATCACCCCGCCGATCAGTCCCGGCCCGGCCGCTGCCGCGACGCCGTCGATGGCGTCGAAATCCTTGCCGGAATCCTTCATGGCCTTGGCGATGACGCGGTCCAGCGCCTCGACATGGGCGCGCGCCGCGATTTCCGGCACCACGCCGCCGAATGCCGCATGTTCGTTGGTCTGCGACAGCACGACGTTGGACAGGATGTTGCCTGGCCCGTCACCGGTGCGTTCGACCACCGCGGCGGCGGTCTCATCGCATGTCGTCTCGATTCCGAGTACAAGCATGACGAACAGTTAGCATAGCTGCTGACGGGCAACCATTGCGAGGTCCCGGTGTCGCAACCGCAAGCTCCATCCCAAGCTGCGATCCTGCGGATCGGCACGCGCGGCAGCCCGCTGGCGCTGGCGCAGGCCGGGATGGTCCGTGACATCATGGCCAGGACCCACGGCTTCGATCCGGCACGGCTCGAACTCATGGTGATCCGCACCACGGGCGACCGGATTCAGGACCGGCCTTTGGCGGAGGCCGGCGGCAAGGGGCTGTTCGCCAAGGAGATCGAGGAGGCGCTGATCGACAAGCGCATCGACCTCGCGGTGCACTCCTCAAAGGATATGCCGACCTTCTTGCCCGAGGGTCTCGTGCTCTCGACATTCCTGCCGCGCGAAGACGCCCGCGACGCCTTCATCAGCCGCAAGGCGCGGACTTTGGCCGAGTTGCCCCGCGGCGCCGTGATGGGGACGTCGTCGCCGCGCCGCCACGCTTTGCTCCGGCGGATGCGGCCCGATCTGAAGGTCGTCGACCTGCGCGGCAACGTCGAGACGCGGCTTCGCAAGCTCGATGAGGGAGCCGCCGATGCGACGCTGCTGGCGCTTGCCGGCTTGAAGAGGCTGGGCCTCACCGACGCGGCTACCACGGTGTTCGAGCTTGATGAGTTTCTTCCGGCGGTGGGGCAGGGCGCGATCGGTATCGAGACGCGCGCGGACGATGCGAAGACGCGCGGCCTGCTGGCGCTGATCAATCATGCCGACACCGCGACTGCGTTGGCTTGCGAACGCGCGTTCCTCGCTGCGCTCGACGGCTCATGCCGCACGCCGATCGCCGGATACGCGGCGGTGGCAGATGGCGGAGTGAAGTTCCGCGGCATGATCGTAAAGCCGGACGGCAGCGAAGCGTTCGAGACGACACGCAGCGGGCCTGTGAGCGACGCCGAGCGGCTCGGCAGCGATGCCGGCCATGAGCTCAAGGGCAAGGCCGGCCCGGACTTCTTCGCCTGACATGCGCCTCATCGTCACCCGCCCCGAGCCCGACAACGAGCGAACCGCGGCGGAGCTTCGCGCACGCGGTCACGAGGTGATGCTGGCGCCGATGCTGCGGGTCGAGCCGGTGATCGATGCCGATCTCGGCAGCGGCTCTTGGGCTGCGGTGCTGATCACCAGCGCGAATGGTGCGCGGGCCATCGCTTCCCACCGGCGGTCCGGAGAGCTGCGGGCGCTTCCGGTGCTTGCCGTGGGCCAGGCCAGCGCGACGGCGGCACGCGAGGCGGATTTCTCCGATGTCACTTCAGCGGACGGCGATGGCGGCGATCTCGCGCGGCTCGCCGCTGCGCGGTTTGCCGGTGCGGCCAAACCATTGCTTTATCTGTCCGGGGAGGAGCGCGCCCGCGATCTGGGTGCCGAGCTGGCCGCGAGCGGCCTCCAGGTGGCGACCGTTGTCATCTATCGCACGGTCAAGGCGGCGGCCTTACCGGAAAAAGTGCGGGCCGCTTTGGCGGCGGGCGCTGTCGACGGCGTGCTGCACTTCTCCAGGCGCAGCGTGGAAAGCTACCTCGACTGCGCCCGCGACGGGCCGGCACTGCAACCCATTCATTATTGCCTGTCGGCGCGGGCGGCCGAGCCCCTCCAGGCCGCCGGCGCCTCCCGAATCCGCGTGGCGGCCAAGCCCGACGAGGCTGGGATGCTCGCTTTGGTCACGTCGCGGCCTTGAACGAATCGCATAGAATGCAGCATGACCACTGGAAAACGCCCGTCCCCGCCAATCCCCGGCGCCCGCCGAAAGCGGCCCGCGCCGACCATCGACCTGACGGCAACCGAAGTCGCGGCTGAGCCCGCGGCCGCGCCGGCCCAATCCGAGCCGTTGCAGGCGGAAGCGCCTCCTGTGCCGCCGCACGTTCCACCGAACGAGCCGCCGCGCGCCGCGGCCGAGCCGCCGCCATCCGGCGGCATCGCGTGGCTGCCGCCCGACTTCCCCTGGCCGGCTGCTGTTGCCGGTGCCCTCGCGGCCGCTGCCGTGCTGCTGGTGGTCCTGTCGATCTGGCTGATCGTGCCGCGCAGCGGTGGCGATGGGGTGGCGACGCTGACGCCGCGACTGGCTTCGATCGAGACGCAGTTACGCGACCTGGCCGCGCGGCCCGCTCCTGCGAGTATCGATCCGCAGGCAATCGACGTGCTTTCGGCGCGGCTTGCGAAGCTCGAAAGCGCGCTCAACGCGCCACGCCCGGTGGCGACCGATCCGAACGTGCTGGGCCGCCTCGGCTCGATGGAAGGGCTGATCAAGCCGCTGTCCGATTCCATCATTGCGCTCGCGCGCCGCGCCGACGACGCCGACGCGACGTTCCGCAACGTGCGCGGCCGCATCGATACGACAGCCGCGACGGTGTCCGAGCTGCAGAACGCGGCGCGCGCCAGCTCCGGCGATCATGGTGAGATCGTGAAACTGGCGGATCGGATCGCCACACTGGAGAAGGTTGACCGCACCGTTGCGGACCAACTCGCCAAGAACGCGGCTGCGAGCGCGGCTGCCGCCGTCAACCACCGGCCGGTCCGGTTCGCGCTTGCCGCGTCGGCACTGCGCGCCGCGTTCGAGCGCGGCGAGCCGTTCACCGCCGAACTGGCTGCCGTGAAGCCGCTCACCGCCAACATGCAGATGCTGGCGGCGATCGAGCCGTTCGCGGCGTCCGGCGTGCCGAGTGCCGCGACACTTGGCCGAGAGCTTTTGACCGTGCTGCCTATCATGCAGCGGGCTGCGGGCACCGCGCCGCGCGACGGCGGGCTGCTCGATCGCCTGCAGGCCAATGCCGAGAAGCTGGTGCGCATCCGTCCGATCGACGAGATGCCGGGCGAAGACGTCAACGCGATTCTGTCGCGCATCGAGGTGAAGGCCGCGCACGCGGACATCGCCGGCGCGCTCGCCGAGCTTGCCAAGCTGCCGCCTGCGGTGCGCGCTCCGGCGCTCGCCTGGATCGCCAAGGCGGAGGCGCGCGGCAAGGCGGTCGACGCGAGCCGCCGGCTGGGCGCCGAAGCACTCGCCGCACTCACGTTGAATCCATAGGCTCACGCCGCAATGATCCGGGTCATCCTGTTCCTCGCGCTGGTCGCCCTGATCGCGCTCGGCGTGGTCTGGATCGCCGACCGTCCCGGCGACGTCGCGATCACTTGGCAGGGTTACCGCATCGAAACATCGGTGATGGTGATGGCGGTGGCGATCGGGGCCGTCGTCACGGTCGTGCTGCTGCTATGGTCGCTGATCCGCACCATCCTGCGCTCGCCCGACCTGATCGCGATGTTCCTCGGCCACCGCCGCGGCGTGCGCGGCTACCTCGCGATCTCGCGCGGGCTGATCGCGGTCGGCGCCGGCGACGCGCGCGCGGCGAAGAAATTTGCGGACGAAGCGGAGAAGATCGCGCCCGGCGAGCCGCTCGCGTTGCTGCTTCATGCGCAATGCGCGCAGCTCGCCGGCGATCGCACCGGCGCGGAGTTTGCTTTCCGCACCATGGCCGAGCGCAACGACACCAAGCTGCTGGGCCTGCGCGGTCTCTATGTCGAGGCACAGCGCCGCGCCGACGGCGCCGCGGCGCGCGGCTATGCGGAGGAGGCGGCGAAAGCCGCGCCGTCGCTCGCCTGGGCGGGTCAGGCCGTTTTGGAATATCGCTGCGCCACCGGCGACTGGGCGGGCGCATTGTCGGCGCTCGACCGCAGCAGCCGCTACGGATTGATCGACAAGGCGGGCTATCGCCGTCAGCGTGCGGTGCTGCTCACAGCGCGCGCACTGAGCATCGAAGAAAGCGAACCCGAGCGCGCCCGTTCGCTGGCGCTCGAAGCCGTGAAGCTTGAGCCGGCGCTGGTTCCCGCAGCCGATCTCGCGGCGCGGCTGCTCGGCGAGCGCGGCGACCTGAAGAAGGCGAGCCGCATCGTCGAAGCGGCGTGGAAAATCAATCCGCATCCCGATCTCGCCGACACCTATGCGCACCTGCGCTCCGGCGAGTCCGCGCGCGAACGGCTGACGCGCGTGCAGGCATTGGCGCAGAAGGCGCCGGGACATGTCGAAAGCGCACTCGCGGTGGCGCGCGCGGCGCTCGAGGCGCAGGAGTTTGCGGCGGCGCGCGCGGCGCTCAAGCCGTTGCTCAAGACCACCACCCAGCGCATCGCCGTTCTGATGGCGGAGATCGAGCAACGCGAAAGCGGCGACGAAGGGCGCGCGCGCGAATGGATGGCGCGGGCGCTGCACGCCGCCAAGGATCCGGCCTGGACCGCCGACGGCTTTGTCTCCGACCGCTGGATGCCGGTTTCGCCCGTCAGCGGACGGCTCGACGCGTTCCAATGGAAAGTCCCGCTCGAGGAACTGGGCGACGCCCGCCAGGCGATCGAGACCGGCGATCTGCCGGCAGCGGTGGAAGCGATCCCCGCGGCGGTGCAGGTGGTGGTGGATACGCCGGCCGAGATCGTGGAGCCCGTGCGGCGCGACGAACCGGAGGGCAGGGAACCCGCTGCCAAGGAACCTTCTGCAAGGCCGCGCTCGGCGCGGCGTGCAGCAGCGCCGCAGCCGCGGGTTGATGCAGTGATTCCGCTGGTGCACGTGCCGGACGATCCGGGTCCCGAGCCGCAGGCCGAGATCGAGCCCGAACTGCCCGATGACGCCCGCAGACGGCTGCGCGCGCCGAAATGAACGCGTTAGAGGAGAGTCCGAGCCTTGCCTGCCGGAGCCACCGGGGCTATCAGAGGCCCAGCTTTTAGCCGCAATAGCTCAGTCGGTAGAGCACGTCATTCGTAATGACGGGGTCGGGGGTTCGAAATCCTTGCCTTTGATCGCAACGAATATTTTGGCACCTAGGAAATAATGTTTTCGAAGCTTTCCTCATGGTGACCACTGGGTGACCACGTGGAGACAAAAAAATGGAAATGATTTTTTCCTGTGCAAAAAAATCATTTTCCGCAATTTGAATTTTTCAGGGAGTTCGACGCAATGCGGGTTTACGAATTACGACTTGGATAATATTTCATCGGTCGCATGTCGGACCACGTGTCGACCCCGAGAATCGCGGCCGCCCGGCGGGCGCCCCCGGCCAGCTACAGTCCTCTCGCATCTCAGCTACATAAAACGCTGCGTGCCGCGCGGGCTCGAAAACGACATGCCGCTCGCACAGAGGCAGCTCTCGCACTTTCGATTGGGGCAGGTCTCCGTGCAACGGAAATTGCAGAACTGAAGTGGCAAGACCTCTACGAACAGGATGGAAAACTTCGTTATCGAGTTAAGTCAATGCTGCCTACGCAAGACATCCCAGGAAACGCGTTGTACTTCTCGGCGCCAATTGTGCAAAGAGCGCTGGAACGGTATGGCGAAAAGAACTGCCTCCTCTCCACAGCCGGGTCGCACGCCATTGTTTTTCAGCCAGAAGGGCCCCGGGATGACGGCACAATCGATCGCGCGCTTCTTGAGCTTTGCCTATCGAGAGGCTGGGATCAAAAGGGCGACATTGTTTGCGAAAGCCAGGCAAGACACCTACTTTGCGCGCTTGTCATCTGGCGCTGTTCAATCGCAAGATTTAGTTATCGCGCGCCATCGCTTTACGAATGTCTATAGGGCTGCCGACCGCGTCAGCCAGTACCTCATCCGTCACGTTCTCTATGACGGCGCGTGGTCGCCGGACGACCTCGTTTCTTTCGACTGATGCTTTTCAAGTTCTTTAATAAGATTGAGACGTGGGAGGCATTAGAGCAGTCTGTTGGACCTCTTACTTGGGCACGCTATCAATTTGAACGGTTCAGCATATGTTTGGATCGCCTAATGTCTTCCGGTGAAACCGTTTATTCGGCCGCCTACATCATGCCTTCGGGCAAAACGGCGTTTGGCTTTGATCGAAAACATCAGAACCATCTGAAAGTCATCGAGAAGATGATGGCGGAAAGGCTGCGAAGCAGAGTGAGTTGATTAAATCACTTAAGGAATTTTCGAAACACTTTGTAGCTTTCCAACCGTGGGCCCGTTTCTGGGATATCAGCTTGCAATCGATCTGACTACAGCCCTCTAACCGTCTTTTCAGAAGACGATTTCGTCCGTGCTGGCCCCGGTGCCCTAGATGGCATAGCAAAGTGCTTTTCCGATCCCGGCGATTTTGGCCCTGACGACATCATCCGGTACATGACTGACGAGCAGGAACGCGCATTTCAGATGCATGCTCCTGGGTTCCGCAATCTGTGGGGTCGCCCGGTCTTTTCATCTCATCGATTGCCAAAACATTTTTTGTGAGGTGAGCAAGTACAGTCGCAGCCGTAAAAGCGCACCTGGCGGGCAACGCTTATGCGCTGCGCGGGATGCAGGCGAGATCAAGCAGCGTCAAATTCGAGAACCAGCGGTTCAGAACGGATTTTCCACGACTCGGACCGGCAGAGCACTCAGGTCAATGGAACGCTGCAGTTCCTCAACCGAGATTGTCTGCGGCCGTGTTGACAGATCTGTCGCGACGGTCGGCGTTTTGATCAAGACCATTATGGCGAGAGCGCCGACCGCCACGCCGGCGGTAAAATGCATGAGCTTCGGCATCGAGACCTCCATTCGTTGTGGTGATCCAACCTTGCGGTAGCGATTTGATTGTTGTGGCGGCACGTCGTGCGTCTTCGGCGCACTGGATCAGCCGCTCGAGATGAGGCCGTACGGCTTGGCCAGAAGTTCGGACAACGTCGTGCCGGTCAAACCGCGGTGGAACAACGGACCCCCCAGCTCTCGCTCGAACCGCTTGATCGCGTTGGTCAGCGAGGGTTGCGAGATGCCGCAACGTTTGGCCGCCAGCGTGAAATTCTTATCGCGGCAAAGAGCCAGGAAATATCGAGCGTGACTGATCTGCACGGAAATCGCCCCCTGTGCCGAGCAGTCGATGCCGAGCGGATCCTTACCCGTCGTCGCGGGGAAACGACGCCCGAAATCAGACTGCAATCAGCTATGGGATCAAGACTGGGGGGAGGCCGGATTTATTCCCGAACGCGGGAATAAATATTCGGGTCTGCGGGAATAAATATCCCAGGTTTTAAGAGTTTATTCAGGATGAGCCACGCAACACCCGACCGTTGGCCGGAATCCAATTGCCGGCCAGCCTCGCTGCCACTTATCCCCCTCGCGGCCGGCCTGCCGTTTGCGATAGGATATCGCATTGAGTTCAGCGTGCCCGGGCCGGGCCAGGGACTTATGCGAAGGGGCGGCCTGTTGGATTTAAGCTTTTACCGAGGGATGCGGCGAGTGTTGGTGATGCGAAATCACGCTTCGCGCGGGTAGTGCTGCCGCACCTTCCTGCCGCCTATGCGCTGGCGCGTTCCCTGACCAGAAACCGTTCCGATGCGGAGGACGTGGTGCAGGAGGCATGCTTGCGAGCATACCGCGCCATCGGCAACACTGCCGTCGCCAACGGACGGGCCTGGTTGCTGACCATCGTTCATAACACCGCCTATACTTGGCTGAGGAAAAACAGGCCTGCAGCCATTATAGCCGTCGACAATCTTGAGGCCGCGGAGCTGCAGACCGCGTCGCCTGGTGTCGATAGCGAAACGCCGGAAGCCGCGGTTATCGCCAGGACGGATGGTGTACGTCTGGAAGCCGCGTTACAGGAACTACCGGCGTTATTTCGAGAGGTGCTTGCGTTGCGCGAGGTCGAGGGCTTGAGCTATCGCGAGATCGCCGAGGTCACTGGTGTGCCGATTGGCACTGTGATGTCTCGGCTCGCGCGGGCGCGCGAGCGATTGATAGCAGCCATCGGGCGAAACCCTTCATGAGCTCATCCATGCCCCGCTGTTTGCCGGACGATCCAATTCTCATTCATGCCTATCTAAACGGCGAACTCGATTCCGTCGATGCGATCGAGATGAAGAAGCGTATCGCCGCCGACCCATCGCTCGCGGCCGAATGCGAGCGGATCGAAGCGGTGCGGCAACTGATGCGGGACCGCATACTCCGCGAAGCACCATCGCCGGAGCTGCGCGGGCGGATCGAATTGGCCATTGGGATGAAGGCCGCCGCGCAGCGGCCCTCATGGCGCGCCCTCGCGGCATCGATCGCAGTGACCGCCGTGGTCGCCAGCGGCTCGACCTGGATGGTGCTCGATCGGCATCAACCAGAGCGACGGATAAATTCCGTCATAGCCGCCCATGTCTTCGCGGATTGATGGCCCCGCAAGCAACCGACGTGACATCGTCCGAAACGCATACAGTCAAGCCATGGTTCAGCGGACGCATCCCGCAGGCGCCGCGCGTGGTCGATTTGGCAAAGGCCGGTTTTCCGTTAGCGGGGGGGCGAGTTGATGTGATCGGCCGCAGCCCGTCGCCGACGCTCGTCTATCACCGGCGCAAGCATGTCATTGGCGTAACCGCTGTCTCGGCGCCGCATAGTGCCGAGATGGCGCCTCGGCTGGAGAATGCCGAGGGATACAACCTTTTCGTCCAATGGATCGATGGCGGCGTCGCCTACTGGGCCGTGTCCGACCTCAATGCGCAGGAACTCCAGGAGTTCGTGAGGCTGTTCCGAAGCGGCTAGCTGGTGGGGCTCTGCGCCTTGATTGTAGGCTTTGAGGTCATTGGATCTGACACAACGGCCCGTCCTTAGCCACGTGCAGTTTCACCTCGCAAACAGCGGACATCAGGCGGTTAGGCTGCTATGTCTGACCAATAGCGGACATCGCCGAAATCAAACTGCAATCAAATAAGGCGCAAGACCGGGGGGGCCGCATTTATTCTCAAACGCGGGAATAAATATTCGGGCCCTGAAGAGTTTATTCAGGGTGAGCCAAGCAGCGCGGCCGGCCTGCCGGTTGCGCGGCCTTTTTAGGACAGCGGTGCTGACCTTGGTCGGGGCGTGAGCGGAATACGTTCATTGGTGAGGCGACAAAATAATCAGCGCTTTGGTGATTAGCATCACATCGCGCTATCGGCAGACGCTTAGTGTTCGATCATGTTGAAACGTCGGGAGGCCATCATGTCTTTCGAATCAAATACACAGCACTTCGATGTCGTCGGCCCCGGTTACATCGCCGAACACCACGCTCAACGAAAAACATCGCTAATCTTATTAAAGGCAGAGAAGAACGCAGTTGGCGGCGCCTTCGCCTGGTTAGCGTTCTACGCCATCGCTGTCGTGGTCGTCGTCGTTAGCAACTTCCACAAGGTAGTGGATGTTGTCGTGGCTGCTGCGAATTAGACCAGCTCGACATCCGCCGCACGCGATCGAACTGTTGCGCCGCCGAAAGCCGCGACGCGCGCCGTCTCACTCGATCACCTCGTCTGCGCGAGCGAGCAAGGTCGGCGGCACGGCAAGGCCGAGCGCCTTGGCGGTCTTGAGATTGATTACCAACTCGTACCTTGTCGGCGCCTGCACCGGCAGATCCGCCGGCTTCCCACGATCAAACCGAGATCCTGCAAACCTTGCAAAAGCGCTGCAACTCGCGACCGTCCCTCGGCATCCCCCTTGGGAAAATTCATTAACACGCCAATGCGTCGCGTCGGCTCAGGCTGCTGCGCACGTGTCGCGAACGGCATCGCCGCCGCGCCGCCCAATCCCGCGATGAATTCCCGACGCCTCATGCCCCCCCAGGGAACGCGACATCGTAGCGGTTCAGCGGAGCATTTTGGAAGGGGCCGAAGTCCGCTATGGGTCAAAAGCGGACATCCAGACACTGGATTGCGATGTCTGCTTTACCTCCGAAAGCGG
>CAVQGC010000007.1:0-92165 GCA_963711955.1 uncultured Alphaproteobacteria bacterium
CAAACGTGACCTGCATCGAGTCACGGTTGGCCGTGGTAGACGGCTCCCCTGCAGTCTCGGACAGCGTCGGAGAGTAGGGTCCAGCAAACGCGCCCGACGACGGATCGCTCGACATGCGGAAGACCTTATTGCCGCTGTCATTCGGATCGACGATGACCTCCTGGTCGATCGCACCGCCGAGGAATGTCCAGCCGTTTTCGCCATTGGCAATCGCGCCGGTGGCGAAATCCTCGAAGTCTTCCGTATTGGAGACTGCGTCCACAAGCGTCAGGTTCTCCACATTGTCGGAGAGCGTGACGCTTTCGGTCGAGATCACGTGGTCCTTGCCCTTGTTCAACGCTTCGACGACGGTGTCGCCGGTGGTGACAAAGTAGGTGTCGTTGCCGTCACCGCCCGCGAGCGTGTCGTTGCCCGTTCCGCCAGCGATCTCGTTGTCGAGCGCGTTGCCGGTGACGTCGAGCGGCGCCTGCGACGGGGAGCCGTCGAGGCTCGTCTCCGTGGCGGAGAACTCGACTTCCAGCGTGCCGCCATTCGCGGGATGCGTGGCGTTGTCGACGTCGGCGACCGTGGCGTTGCTGATAGTGACGTTCTCCAGCTTGACGTCCGGATCCAGGTTGTTCTTGCCGGGCTCGCCGACGCGCACACCCGTGCTGGTGCCGTCGATGGTCAGGACGTCGAACACAATCTGGCCGTTGAAGTCGGCCGGATTGCCGCCATAGGACGGCGCATCGTCGCGGGTTTTGACGGCGATCGCGGCACCGAACGCGCTCGGAGCCGCGCCGCCATCCTCGTTCGAACGGCCCGAGTTGGTGATCGTCGTGTCGGTGAAGGTGACGTTCGAGTAGGTCTCGTACTTCAGGTTGATGTCGATCGCGTTGCCGAAGTCGCCCTCCTGGGACAAAGGCCCAAACGTGGGCGTGATGCGGCCCCAGTTGCCGACGTCTGTCAAGGTGTCTGGTGCCGAGCGTCGCGTTGGAGAGCTGCTCGAAGTACATGCCCTTCTCGGTCAGGTGGCGAGAAGGTGTTGTTGTTCATGGTGATGCCGTCGAACGAGCCGACTCTCGCCCGTTATCGACATAGACGGTGATGCCGAAGATGCCGTGGGTGAACGTGTTGTCGTTCACCGTTCAGGTCGGTGACCTGCTGCGGCCTCGTGCTGTTGCGGATGCCGTTGACGTTGTCGGTGAAGGTGTTGTCGAGCAGTTGCACGTCGTCCGACGTGCTCAGTCCGAGGCCAACTCCGAAGCCCGAGATGGTCAGCCCCTGAATGGCGACATCGTCCGCGTTGAGCGAGATGCCGGTCGAGCCGCCGTAGGCCGGGTGGTTCGCCTTGAAGTACGCGTCGAGGTGATCGCCGCCGATCAGGCTGTGCAGCGGACCGGTGAGGTTGACCTCGCCGACCGCAAGCAGCGTGATGCCGTCCGTTGTGATCGTCAGGTTCTCGTCATAGTTGCCCGCGCCGATCAGGATGGTGTCGCGGACGGCGGCTCGATCGCCGCCTGGATGGTGGCGAAGCCGCCGTTGCCGACCAGAAGGGTCGTCCGTGCCGGGATCTCACGACTCGACATTGCTCAGCGTGTCGGTGCCCTCCGCGCCGCCGTTGACCGTCCAGGTCGCGCCCGTGTCGCTGAAATTCGAGGCAGACAGAGTTGTGGTGTAAACGGCCGAATCGTCGGGCGGCCCCCTGCCATCGATCGTGTCGTTGCCGCCGGCACCATTCAGTTCGTCATCGCCGCCACCACCGTTGAGCGTGTCGTTGCCCAAGCCACCATCGAGCGTGTCGCTGCCGCCATTTCCGGCGAGGATATCGCTCCGGTCATACCCCGGCATCCTCGTCGCTGTTCTGGCTGCCCAGCACCAGCATGGCTTTGCCGGGGGTCGCCTCATTCTGCGTATCTGCGAGGTCGATACTGACCGGCGTCGTCACATTCTGGAAATTGAAGTCAGTATCGACGTCATTGAATGTATTGTTGTTGATTCCTTCAAACGTTTGACCGTCCGGATACCGACCGATATGGCGGTGCCGGCAACGTTGAAATTGTTGCCCGATACGGTCGTTTCGTTGCCAATGCCGTCGGCGTCGTCATAACCGTCGAGATATTGAGAGCGCTGCGGACACCAGTGAACGTGTTATCGGTGATCTGGAGGTCCGAACTGAAGCGTCTGACCAAATTCCGCGGTTCCAAGAGGCGGTATCGAACTTTCCGGTGAAGGCACCGGTGAACAGATTGCCGTCGATGGTCACGGCGCCGGAAACGCTCGTGTCCAGATAGATTGCTCGCGCACGACAGCGTTCGGTCCGCCTGCCGTCTCGTTGTAGAAGACCGAGTTGACGACCGAGTAGTCCCCCGAACCCTGCAGGCGAAGGGCCGGATTTCCCCGGACCCGTCGTTCCGGTGGTCGCAGTGGCGCGGAATCGAGATCATCGAACGTCACATTCTCCGAACCGGTAACCGTGACGCGACCGACTATCGAAAATTTAGCCCCGCGGCCGCCGTCGGCGCCCGGCACGTTCTGATTGGCGCCGATGATTGTCAGCTCTTTATCGTTAATCGTGATGTTCTCTGCGTAAGTCCCGGCCGCGATGCGGATGGTCTGGCCATCGACCGCAGCGCCGATCGCGCCGCAATGGTGTGGAAGGTGCCGATGAGTTTGCCGCCGGCGTCGAAGAGCTGGACCGGATCGTTGAGGTCGAGGGTGACGTCGGCAAACTGGACCTGCTCGATGCCAGACAGGGTGTCGGCGCCTTCGTTGGTGCCTGTGACAGTCGTTTCCTGGACCGCGGTGATGCCGGTGACAAAGCCTCCGGCGTTGGTCTGCACTGTCAGCGCGTAGTGGGCCGCCGCACCGTCATAGACCGCCGTATCGGTGTCGGCACCGCCGCTGAGGCTGTCGTTGCCCTCGCCGCCGCTGAACATATCGTCGCCGCCGCCGCCATTGAGTTCGTCGTCGCCGCCACGGCCGATGAACACGTCCTTTCCGGAGGTGCCGGTGAACGTGTCGGCCGTCGCGAGTCCCTGCGGAGTCGCGATCCAGGACGGCACCGCCGGCACAATGCCGTCCGGCGAGGCCAGATTGGAGGCGGAGCGAAGAAGCCTGAGGTCGATCGCCGCCCACCTCGTCGAAATTGATGACCGCCCAGGGCTCGAGCCGCGTTCGGGTTGGCATTCGCCGAGCGGGTGACGTTCACACTGTTGTTGAGCCGGTGAAGCTCGCGAACTCTCGATGCGGTAGAAGGCGATGCGTCCTGGGCATAAGCGCCGGTCGATCGGTCAGGCGTTCGATCGCCACGTCGCCGGCCGGATCGTACGGGCCGACACGACCGCGTCGCCGTCCTCGATGCCGCGCATCTGGATCGCCTTCTGCGCGAAGCGCCCGGCGACGCCGATCTCGACATTGGTCGATCGTCAGATCCTGATTGTAGCCGTACAGCAGAATGTCGCCGCGGCCGCTCGCCACCGGTCCTGACGGTCGCGTTGTTGCTGAACCGCTGTCGAGGATCGAAATGGCGCCGATCGTATCCCCGAGCGTCGGCGTCGTTCCGTTGCCTGCCGGATGTACGCGAACCGTTCGGCTGGGCGTTCTCGACGCCACGTTGTCGAGCGTGATCGCTCCCGCAAAGGCGGTCGATCGACCGAGACGAACACACCATAGGATTGGCCCGTCGCGTCGATTTCGAGATCAGCGAATGACAAGCGCGCCATCAAGCGCGCCGGTCACGGTGATCTGGCCGTTGAGGCTTACGCCCTCTTCGTCAGCGCCTTGCAACGTGACGTGCTTGCCGTTGATCGTCAGGTCTTCAGTGTGCGCGCCAGCCACGACCACGATCGTGTCGCCGTTGATCGCCGCATCGATTGCGTCTTGAATGCTTCGTACGAATTCGCACCGATTGTCGCGACAATCATCACATCCCCCTGAACTGAACCGTGACCCGCGTTTTCGCGGAGTAGCCCCCCGCAATTGTCGCGGGTGGACGCTATGGTTGAGGAATGGTTACGGTACGCCCATCAAAGCAGCGTCAAAAGATCGTCAAATTAACGTCAAATGGCTGTCATATTCCACTTCGCCGCAATCTCCCAAAAATGCGGTAACCAGGCAACATCGTTCCGGATCGGAACGCGTTGCCTGCGAAACGCCGCAGTGACAAAACATCCCGGAACGGAAAAGAATTTAATTTAGCGAGCGACAAGCCGACGTCGCCGATCAGCCGACCAACTCGCCGCCTTGCTCCGGCACGAGAGGTGCCGTGCCTTGCCGGATCCGATCGAGCAGAAAGCCAGCGTTTCGGCTTCGGGCTGCACATCGAGATCGCGCTTAAGCAGCGCCGCGAGAGTGCGGGCGTGCGCGATGGCACTGTGACGGCCGCGGAAGCGTGCATACACCTGGAGCAATGGCGTTGCCAGTCCTCGCGAAAGGGGTCGAGGCCACCAAACGCTCTGCGAAGGCAATCGCTTTCTTTCCATCACCCGATGCAGTTGCCGACTGCATCATGAGTTCGAACAGATGACTGGCGATGCCCGCGAGAAATGGGCGCGCTCGATACCCACCCAATCGTTGAAATGGTCGAGCCGAACGTTGATATTCTGCAGGAATGTCCCGGCATGCAGCGCAACTGCCGTTTCCGGTCCCGCCCTTTCAACAGCTTCCTCAAAGGAAAACACGTCGACTTCGCAGTGTTCCGAGCGAACGCTGACCCGACGCCCGATCCACGATCAAAAGGCCGGGAAAGGGTTAGAGCCGCTTGCGGAGATCGACAAGACACTGGCGAAGATTGTGCCGGCCATCTCGACCGGAACAGCTTCCCACAGCAGATCGGCAAGCACCTCGCGGTCGATCGGCAGATCGCGATGCATTGCGGATAAGCGAGAGCCCGTGCCTTGCGACAAGGGATCTGGACCAGTGCTTTGTGAGCTGATTCCGATGCGAAAAAGCTCCGAGGAGCTTCAATTCCAAACGACTCAACGCGACCATTTCACTTCCACGCGCACTAGAGCTGATTGTGCACAACTTTTAGTATATCTGGGGGCGGAAAGTCAACGATGTCAACGGACGTAGTAAATATGGCCTGCCTTGTGGTGACGCGACGGGAGATGGCGGGTGCAACTCCTGCGTGTCGCGAAGGCCCGAAAATTGAAGGAGCTTGCCGCGACTTTGGCGGCGGTTCGTTGCGCCATATTGTAGATCAATAACCGCATGTCGCAGTTGGGCCTCAGCAACGCTCGTGAGTGACCGACCCGATAGAGGGCCCAAGCGGCGGGGTAAACCTCTCAACCGCATCAACCCACTGTGCTAGCGCTAATCGCTTGAAACTTGAGGCAAAACAGCAAGCCGTGTAACTTCGACTGTAGTCGTCTAGGATGGCCTCCGGATTCCAACCTTCTCACGGGAGAGGCCCTAGGTTCGATCCCTATAGCGCCACCACATACCCGCAGTTGATTGCAGAATACGGGAACCCGAGATGTTTTTACGTTTCGTTGCCGCCTCGGCTTTGGCCTCCGCAATATTCTCCGCCGAGGTTCGGCCATCCATCGCCCAGGGCTACGAAATGGACGAGAAGCGGGAGATGCTAATGGGCGGCGCGCCCGAGTCGCGAGCTTACGGTTTTTTCGGCGGCTGGAACGATGCGGTCCCGAAGACGACCGTGAGCTATGCCGGCGCCGAGCGGCCGGGAACCATCATCATCAACACCGCCGAGCGGCGGCTCTACTACGTGCTCGATGACGGCCGGGCGATGCGTTACGGCATCGGCGTCGGCCGCGTCGGCTTCACCTGGAAGGGCGTGAAGACGGTCACGCAGAAAAAGGAATGGCCGTCGTGGACGCCGCCGGCGCAGATGCTGCGGCGCCGACCCGACCTGCCCCGGCACATGGTCGGCGGCATCGACAACCCGCTCGGCGCGCGCGCCATGTATCTCGGCTCGACGCTCTATCGCATCCACGGCTCGAACGAGCCGGAGACGATCGGCCAGGCGGTGTCGTCGGGCTGCTTCCGCATGACCAACGAGGACGTCGTCGATCTCTACAACCGCGTCCGAGTCGGCACCAAGGTGATCGTGCAATAGCCGCCCTGCCTCCCGCGAGATTCACGGCCGCTTCGGTCGGATCGCGGGAGAGGCCCTTGCCGGCAAGTTCGTCGAGATAGTCCTGCCACTTGCGCTCGCGGTTGCGGCCGAGTTCGGACAGATAGTCCCAGCTGAAGATGCCGGTTGAGTGCAGGTCGTCGAACACCAGCCGCACCGCATAGTTGCCGACCGGCTGCACCTCCAGGATCGCGACGTTGCGCTTGCCGGGCACGGTCTTGCGCTCGTCCGGCGAATGGCCCTGGACCTCGGCGCTGGGGCTGTGCACCCGCAGATATTCGGCGTCGAGCGCAGAAGCTGTCGCCGTTGTCGAAGCTGACCGTGAGCGCCTTGCGGTCCTTGGAGAGCCGCAGTTCGGTCGGCCAGGGACGCGTCGTCGAGGCCGCCATTTCGATCTCCCGAAAGACCAGATTCCGCCTATATATAGCACCCTGGACGCTCGGCTCCCGATCCGTCACAATCGCTGGCAATTCCGCAGGAAAAAACATGAGTTTTTCGACGTCCACGCTCGAGCTTGATCGGTCCTGCCGACCGGCCGCTGCGGCCGCTGGTCGACCCGTTCGCGCGCGCCATCACGTATCTGCGCGTTTCGGTGACGGACCGCTGCGACTTCCGCTGCGTCTATTGCATGTCGGAGCACATGAGCTTCCTGCCCAAGGCCGACCTGCTGACGCTCGAGGAACTCGATCGGCTGTGCTCGGCCTTCGTCGCCAAGGGCGTGCGCAAGCTGCGGCTCACCGGCGGCGAACCGCTGGTGCGGCGCGGCATCATGACGCTGGTGTCCTCGCTGTCGCGCCATCTCAAGACCGGCGCGCTCGACGAACTGACGCTGACCACCAACGGTTCGCAGCTCGTGAAATACGCCGCCGAGCTCAAGTCGCATGGCGTCGAGCGCATCAACGTTTCGCTCGACACGCTCGATCCCGACAAGTTTCGCGCCATCACCCGCTGGGGCGAGCTCGACAAGGTGATCGCCGGCATCGACGCCGCGCAGGCGGCGGGCCTCAAGGTCAAGATCAACGCGGTCGCGCTCAAGGGCGTCAACGAGGACGAACTCGCCGACCTCGTGGCCTGGGCGCATGGCCGCGGCATGGACATCACGCTGATCGAGGTGATGCCGCTCGGCGACATCGGCGAGGATCGGCTTGCCCAGTACCTGCCGCTGTCGATGGTGCGCGCGCGGCTCGCCGAGCGCTTCACCATGGACGAGATCGACTACATGACCGGCGGCCCGGCGCGCTACGTGCGCGTCAAGGAAACCGGCGGCCGGCTCGGCTTCATCACGCCGATGACGCACAACTTCTGCGAATCCTGCAACCGCGTGCGCATCACCTGCACCGGCACGCTTTACATGTGCCTCGGCCAGGAGGACGCCGCCGACCTGCGCGCGCCGCTGCGCGCCTCGGAGGCGCAACGATCTGCTCTACGCCGCGCTCGACGAGGCGATCCTGCGCAAGCCGAAGGGCCACGACTTCGTCATCGACCGCCGCCACAAGCGCCCGGCGCTGTCGCGCCACATGAGCGTGACCGGCGGCTGACGCCGCCCGTCGCCCAGTCCGCGTGGCCCTTTCCGCCAATCAACGCGGCATCCTCGCGCTGATCTGCGGCAGCATGGCCGCCTACACCATCAACGACGCGATGGTGAAGGAGATCGCGCGCAACCATCCGGTCGGCGAGGTCATCTTCATCCGCGGCGTGTTCACCACGCTGCTGATCGGCGCGGTGGTGCTGGCGCTGGGCCATGCCCGGGAGCTCCGGCGCGTGTCAACAGGCCGATCTGCTGATCCGCTCGGTGTGCGACGGGCTGTCGACCGCCTGCTTCATCGCCGCGCTCGTGCACATGAAGCTCGCCGACCTCGCCGCGGTGCTTCAGGTCTCGCCGCTGATCCTCGCCGCGTTCTCGGTGCTGTTCTACCGCGAGACGGTCGGCTGGCGGCGCTGGACCGCGATCGTCGGTCGGCTTCATCGGCGCGCTGTTCGTGATCAAGCCGACGCCGTCGGCATTCGACGTCTGGGCGCTGGTGGCGCTGCTCGCCGCGACGTCGTCGGCGCTGCGCGAGACGCAGACCCGGCAGATCGACCACAGCATCCCGACCATCGTGATCGCCTTCATGGGTTCGATCGCGAATCTGGTCGTCGGCGCGCTGTTCGCCGCGACCGAGCAATGGCACGCCGATCCCGGCCCGCGACGTCGGCCATGCTGGCCGGCGGCCGCGGTGTTCGTCGGCATCGCCACCTATCTCGATGGCGATGGCATTCCGCGGCGTCGAAATCTCGGTGGTGGCGCCGTTCCGCTACAGCTACCTGCATCACCTCGGCGATGGCCGGATATCTGGTGTTCAGCGAACTGCCGGACGCGCTGGTCGGTGGCCGGCGCCGTGCTGATCGTGGGCAGCGGCCTCTATGCGCTGCATCGCGAAGCGGTGCGCCGGCGCGAGACTCACTGCCAAGGCAACGCCGGCCGCGTAGCGCCGCTCAGTTGCCCTGCTGCTGTGCTGTTGCTGCTGCTTGCGATATTGCTCGAACGGATCTTCTTCGAGGATGTTCTTGCTGTCGTCGACCTTTTCGTATCGGACCTTCGAGGCCTCGTGCCTCTGGTGTTCCGGGAACCAGGTCGCGATCGCGGGGAATGTCACCAGCAGCGCGATGGCGATGCACTGCAAGCGCCATGAATTCGAACATGCCCTTGTAGATCGTGCCGAGCGACCAGTCCTTCACCACCTGCTTGAGGTAATAGGCCGACATCGCGACCGGCGGCGACAGATAGGCGGTCTGCATGGTCAAGGCCACCACCGCGCCGAACCAGAGCATGACCGAGTCGGGATGAATGCCCAAGCGTCGCGCCGAGCTGCGGCCGCAGCGCCTCGATGATCGGATAGAAGATCGGCAGGAACACCAGGATGATCGCCGGCCATTCGAACGGCCAACCCAGCAGGAACAGCAGGATCACCACGAAGACCAGCATCACCACCGGCGACAGCGGCAGGCTCAGCATCCACTTGGTGACCCAATCGGCGGTGCCCAGCCGCGAGAACACCGCGCCGAAAATGTTCGAGGTCACCGCCAGCAGAAGCACCATGCTCGACGTGGCGGTGGTCGAAAGCACCGCTTGCCGGGCGCCGGCGTAAGTCACGCGTCCGTAGCAGCGCGCCAGCACAAAGGCGCCGAGCGCGCCGACCGCCGCCGCCTCGGTCGGCGTCGCAAGCCCCATGAGGATCGAGCCGAGCGTCGCCGTGATCAGCAAGAACAGCGGCACCACACCGACCACAACCTCCCAAAGAAGTTGCGCAACGCTGTGGATGCGCTCTTCGTGCGGCACCGGCGGTCCGAGCTCCGGATTGATGAACGAGCGGGTCAGCAGATAGATCAGATAGATGGCGGCCAGCATGAAGCCCGGCCCGAAGGCGGCGGAATAAAGATCGCCGACCGAAACGCCGAGCACCGGTCCCATCACGATCAGCATGACCGAGGGCGGAATCAGGATGCCGAGCGTGCCGCCGGCCGTGATCGCGCCCGCCGAAAGCTTGGCGTCGTATTTCGCCTTGATCATCATCGGGCCGGCCATGATGCCAAGCACCGTGACCGCAGCGCCGACGATGCCGGTCGCCATGGCAAACACCGTCGAAGTCAGGATGACCACCGCGTAGAGCGAGCCGCGGATCGGCGCCAGCAGATTGCGGAAGGCGCGGAACAGGCGCTCCATCAAGCCGGCCTGCTCGGTGATGAAGCCCATGAAGATGAACAGCGGCACCGCCGCGAACACCTCCTCCTTCATCAGCCCGAGGGTCTGGAAATAGGCGAGATCGAACACCACCTTGCCCAGCCCGAAGTAGCCGAACACGAACGCCAGGAACAGCATCGTGAAGCTGATCGGGAAGCCGATGAAGATCGCACCGATCATCACGGTGAGCATGACCATGCCGAGGGCTTCTTGACCGGTCATTGCCCTAGACCTCGACCTTCTCTTTGTGCTCGAGCTCGACGCCGGTATAGCGCGGCGTGCAGGCTCTTGATCACCTCGGAGACGCCCTGGATGATCAGCAGCAGGCAGGTGAGCGGAATGATCGTCTTGAAAGGCCACAGCAGCGGACGCCACGGCGTCTGTTCGGAGGTCTCGCTCATGCACGAACGCGTACCAGGCGTCATCGGCGCTGACGATAAAGAACACGATCAGCGACGGAAAAAACAAGCCGATGTAGGCGATCGAATCGATCAGGCCCTTGGTGCGGATCGACCAGCTCTCAAAGAAGAAATCGGTGCGGATGTGCGCGCCCAAATGCAAGCGCGTAGGCGGCGCCAAGCATGAAGATCGCGGCATAAAGCATGTACGTGACGTCGTAAGACCCAGATCGTCGGCGCGTTAAAGAAATAGCGCGCGATCACTTCGTAGGCCACCGCCAGCACCAGCGGCACGTTCAGCCAGGCCACGGCGAAGCCGATCGCATCCGTGAAGCGGTCGATCTGTCGCGGTGAGCGCAACGAGCTGCGGCGAAAAGCCTATCATTCAGATCCGCCTAGAAACGCGGCAGCCGGGAGCGGGGCATGCAGCCCCCGCTCCTTGTTGTCGCTTGATCTTCGGCGCTAGCACCGCGCGATCACTTCTTTTCCGGCCAGTAGTAGTTCGCCGCGAACGAGTACGGCGGGAACATGAAGCGCTTCGCGGGCACGACCTTCCCGGCGTACGCGCGCTGCGACTCATAGACCTTCTTGAAGAACGGATCCTTCGCCGATTCTTCAGCCGCCATCATGTCCCAGGTCTTCATGAACTCGATCAGGATGTCCGGCGGCGTGCGCAGGAGCTGCACCTGGTGCTTGTCGCGCATCTCTTCGATGGCGTCGGCATTCTGCTTCTGCCACCTGATGCCCCAACGGATGAACGTGTCGAACGTCGCGGCGCGCACAGCTTCCTGCTGCTGCGGCGTGAAGCTCTTCCAGACATCGCTGTTGATGATCAGCTCGAGCATCGAATTGCTCTCATGCATGCCCGGCGTGTAGTGATACTTGAACACCTGCGGCAGGCCGAGGCGCAGATCCTCGACGCCGCCGACCCATTCGGCGCAATCGATCACGCCGCGCTGCGCGGCCGGAATGATTTCGCCGCCCGGCAGGTTGACGGTGGTCATGCCCATGCGGGTGTAGATTTCGTTCGACGATGCCGGTCTGCCGGCACTTCAGGCCCTTGAGATCGGCCATGTTCTTGATCGGCCGCTTGAACCAGCCGAACGCCTGCGGGCTCGAGCCGCCGACCGGGAACGCCACGACGTCGAGCTTGATGATGTCGCGGTAGAACTCCCAGTAGAGCTCCATCCCGCCGCCTTCGTAGAGCCAGCCGAGGAAGTCGAAGTGGTCCATGCCGAACGGACCGGCGGGCGTCGCGGAGAACAGCGTCGCGGTCTTGTTCTTGCCGACCCAGTAGTAGGCGACGCCGTGACCGCCATCGATCACCTTCTTGTGGGTGGCGTCGAGGATTTCGAACGGCGGCACGACCTGGCCGGCCGCCAGCGCCTCGATCTTGATCTGGCCGCTGGTCAGCTTGTCCACCCGCTCGGCGAACATTTTGAAATTGTCCTGCAGCGTCAAGCTGGCAGGCCAGGTCGACTGCATCTTGAGCGTTCTGGTCTGCTGCGCGCTTGCCGGTGCGGCAATGCACAGCGCCGCAGCGGCGGCGACGACGAACGACAATCCGCTCTTGAATTTCAGCATGTTAACCCTCCCCTCCAGGTACAAACGCAGATCATCAACTGTAACTGGCGCATGACACAGGCGCAACGCGGCCTACCGCCGCTTTGCGAGGCAATAGCGAGCCTCGGCCGCCGGTTTTCTGGGCAAGACGAAAGTCGTAGCCGGCGCAACAAACCGATCGCGGCGTGGCGCTACGCCTCGATCACGATCTTGGGCGCCGGCTTGGCGGCGCCCCCGGTGCCCAGCTGATCGCGAACTCTCTCAGCGATGGCGCGATAGGCCGCCGCATGCGGGCCGTCGGGCTGCGTCGCCACGATCGGCAGGCCGGCGTCGGAGGTCTCCCGGATCGCCATGTCGAGCGGCACTTCGCCGAGGAACGGCACGCCGAGCCGCTCGGCCTCGCGCCGCGCCCCGCCGTGACCGAAAATGTCGGAGCGCTCGCCGCACTTCGGGCAGATGAAGGTGCTCATGTTCTCGACGATGCCGAGCACCGGCACGTTGACGCGCTTGAACATGGCGATGCCGCGCCGTGCGTCGATCAGCGCAAGATCCTGCGGCGTCGAGACGATCACGGCGCCCTTGAGCGGCACCTGCTGCGCCATGGTGAGCTGCGCGTCGCCGGTGCCCGGCGGCATGTCGACCACCATGATGTCGAGCGTGCCCCACTCGACCTCGCGCAGCATTTGCGTCAGCGCCGACATCACCATCGGACCGCGCCAGATCATCGGCGTCTCTTCCTCGATCAGGAAACCGATCGACATCACCGTGAGGCCATGGCGCTCGATCGGCTTGAGCCGCGTGCCGCCGACGGTCTGCGGCTTCTCCCGGATGGCGAGCAGCTTGGGCAGCGACGGGCCGTAAATGTCGGCGTCGAGGATGCCGACCTTCATGCCGAGGTCGCGCAGCCCGAGCGCGAGGTTGACCGCAGTGGTGGATTTGCCGACGCCGCCCTTGCCGGACGCGACCGCGATGATCGACGTCACGCCCGGCACGCCCTGCGGCGCCTGCTCGCCGCGCGGCCGCGCGCCGGCGCGGCCTGGAGCGCCGGCGCGCGCGCCGCAGCGCCGCCCTTGCGCTCGGCGGTCAGCGCCACCATCGCCGACTGCACGCCGGGGATCGCCTTGACCGCCTCCTCGGCGCGCTTGCGCACCGGCTCCCAGGCCTGCGCCACCGCGGCGTCGACGTTGATCGAGAAGAACACCTTCTCGCCGGCGACGATCTCGGACAGCGTGCCGGTCTTGGGCAGCGGCGTGCCGTCCGGCGCGGCGACCTTGCCGAGCGCGTCCAGCACCTGTTCCTTGGTCACCGCCATTGCGTGTCCTAGCGTATTGCGGGCGTCACCATAGAGCCGCCCGCACCCTGGTCAACGCCGCGCCTGCAAGATATTGATGCGCCAATCGCGCACAAGGAGGAGACGATGGCGAAGGTGGCGTTTCTCGGTCTTGGCGTCATGGGCTACCCCATGGCCGGGCATCTCAAGAACAAGGGCGGCCACGAGGTCACCGTCTACAACCGCACCCACGCCAAGGCCGAGAAGTGGGCCAGCCAGTTCGGCGGCAAGGCGGCCAAGACTCCGAAGGAAGCGGCCGAGGGCCAGGACTTCGTGATGATGTGCGTCGGCAACGACAACGACGTGCGCGAGGTCGCGCTCGGCGCCAACGGCGCGTTCGGCGGCATGAAAAAAGGCACGGTGTTCGTCGACCACACCACCGCGTCGGCCGAGGTGGCGCGCGAGCTCTACGCCGAGGCGAAGAAGCGCGGCTTCGACTTCGTCGACGCGCCGGTGTCGGGCGGCCAGGCCGGCGCCGAGAACGGCGTCGCTCACCGTGATGTGCGGCGGCGACGCCGAGCCGTTCGCCCGCGCCGAGAAGGTGATCGCGGCCTATGCGCGCGCCTGCAACCTGATGGGCACGCCCGGCTCCGGCCAACTCGCCAAGATGGTCAACCAGATCTGCATCGCCGGCCTGGTGCAGGGCCTCGCCGAAGGCATCCACTTCGCCAAGAAGGCCGGCCTCGACATCGAGAAGCTGATCGCCACCATCTCCAAGGGCGCGGCGCAGTCCTGGCAGATGGAGAACCGCTACAAGACCATGGTGGCCGGCAAGTACGATTTCGGTTTCGCGGTCGACTGGATGCGCAAGGACCTGTCGATCTGCATCGGCGAGGCGCGAAAGAACGGCGCCAACCTGCCGGTCGCGGCGCTGGTCGATCAGTTCTACGCCGAGGTGCAGAAGATGGGCGGCAGCCGCTGGGACACGTCGAGCCTGCTTGCCCGGCTGGATCGCTGACACCTAAACTTGCCGCAACGAGACGCAGGAGAGCCAGCGCATGTCCGAGCCGATCTGGAACAAGTTCCTCACCGAGCGCGACAAGGCGGTGTTCGGCACCTCCGGCTATGGCGCGCGCCAGGGCTTCGGCAAGCGCCCCGCGCTGCTCGATCATCGACGTGAACTACGCGTTCTGCGACGAGCGGCCGATGCCGATCCTGGAATCGATCAAGCGCTGGCGCAACTCCTGCGGCGAGGACGCCTGGGTGGCGATGCCCTATCTCAAGTCGCTGATCGACAAGGCCCGCGAGAAAGGCATCCCGGTGATCTACACCACCGGCGTGCGCCGCGCCGACAACTGGGACAACGGCAGCTGGAGCTGGAAGAACAGCCGCTCCAGCGAGGACCGCTCGAACCCCGCCGGCACCAACATCGACGGCAACGAGATCGTCGCCGAAATCGCGCCCGGCCCGAAGGACATCGTGATCTACAAGCAGAAGCCATCCGGCTTCTTCGGCACCAACATGACGAGCTATCTCACGCTGCTCGGCTGCGACAGCGTGATCGTGACCGGCACCACCACGTCGGGCTGCGTGCGCGCCACCGTGCTCGACGCGTTCAGCCTGAACTACCGCATCACGCTCGCCGAGGAAGGCTGCTTCGACCGCAGCCAGGCGAGCCACGCCATCAACCTGTGCGACATGAACGCCAAGTACGCCGACGTGGTGAAAACCTCGCGAGGTGCTTGAGTTCTTCGACACCCTGCCGGCGAACCAATACGACCTGCCGAGCGGTGCGCCGCACGCCGGTCCGCCGGGCAAGCAGCTCGGCTGACATCAGACGTCGATCGACCAGTCCGTCTTCGGCGACGATCAGACCCGGCGGCGCGCGCCTCGTCCTGGCGCGCCAGCATGGTCGGATTCATGTGCGTGATCATGATCCGCTTGGCGCGCAGCACGCGCGCTTTTCTTTCAGCGTCGCGAAGCTGGTGTGGCCCGGCATGCTCGCGATCGTAGTCGTAGCACTCCATGATGAAGAGGTCGGCGCCGTCGGCGATCGGGATCAGCGCGTCGGTCCATTCGGTGTCGCCGGAATAGGCGAGCGATCTTGCCGCCTTCGGTCAGCCGCACCGCGGTCGATGGCGCGCCCGATTGATGGATCACTTCGGCGGTGCGCACCGCGAAGCCAAGCACCTCATCGGGCACGCCTGGCGTGATCTCGCCGATCGTGAACGGAAACCGCCATGGCGTTCTTGCTGGAACGCGGAAAGAACACCTCCATCGCCGCGATGACCCGCTTCGCGCGTGCCGGGCGGCCCGACAATCGGTCAGCGGCCGCTCGCGCCGCAGATGAAATTGCGATTCCAGCATGAAGAACGGGATCGCGCCGAAATGATCGCCGTGCAGATGGGTCAGAACGATGCCGTCGATGGAGTTGAAATCGACGTTGCGCACCTTGAGCGCGACCGGCGACGACGCGCCGCAGTCGAGCAGGACTGTGCTCTTGCCGCCCTCCACCATGAAACAGGTGTTGAACCGCCCGCCCGAGCCAAACGCGTCGCTGCAGCCGATGACGGTCAGCCGCATCGTCAAGCCTTGGCGCTCGGCCGCGCCGAAACGTCGGCGTGCCAGCGCTTCACGTTGGCAAGCGTCTCCGGCACCGCGAGCTTCGCCGGCTTCATGAAATCGATGCCGATCATGCCGGTGATGTCGGCGACGCTGAAGCGGTCGCCGGCGACGAACGGCCGGTCCTTCAACTCGCGTCGAGCACGTCGAGAAATTCCATCACGCGCGGCTTGTTGGCCTCCGCCCAGGCCGGCACCTGCGGCACCTCCATCTCCTTCATGGCGGGATGCGATGTTGCGGAAGACGTGCCCGACCTGCAGCAGCAGATGAAGCTCCATCCGCCGCTGCCACATTTCGATCGATCGCCACCTCCTTGGGCTGCTGTACCGAACAGCGACGGCTTCGGATGCAGCAGCTCGAAATATCGGCAGATCGCGATCGATTCCGTGATGACCGTGCCGTCGTCGAGCACCAGCGCCGGCACCCGCTGCAGCGGATTGATCGCGGTGAAGGCCGCCGATTTCTGCGCCAAAGCGCCGAGGTCGACCTGCTCGGTCGGCACGCTGATGCCCTTTTCCGCCAGAAACACCCTGACCCGCCGGGGATTGGGCGCCCGCCCGCCGTCATAAAGCTTCATGGATCATCCGCCGTTAACCATGGGATTTATAGCGGGTTTAAGCCAGGTCTTAAGGTTTTTGCGCGACTTTGACGCGATTTTTCGCGGCCTGTGGCGTACCGTGAGCGTAACCGAAAATCGCGAAATTCCGATGCCCAGCGAAAAGCCGCTGGCCAAGCGCCGGCGGCTGGCGGCGCAGCGCGTGCGCGAAGCCCGCGACATGCTGACCTCCACCACCGGCACGCGGGCCGCCTTCGACTACGAGTTGCTGCGGCAGTTCGCCGAGAACCGCCTGTCGGCATCGCTGGTGATCCTGCTGCTGGTCGGCACCGTCGGCTTCCTGTCGAGCCTGTGGACCGGCGCGGTGATGGCCGGCGCCTGGACCGCGGCGGTGCTGGTCATCCACGCCGTCATCGTCACCAAGTGCCGGCAGTTTCTTGAGCGAGTCGCCG
Organism: uncultured Alphaproteobacteria bacterium; assembly: GCA_963711955.1. GTDB lineage: Bacteria > Pseudomonadota > Alphaproteobacteria > Rhizobiales > Xanthobacteraceae > Z2-YC6860. The sequence goes on from CAVQGC010000007.1 coordinate 16,662, forward strand.
ACACGGCATGAACCTGCGCGCCTGGCGGCTGCGCTTCATCATCCTCGATCTCTTCTACGGCCTCGCCTGGATGTACAACCTCGTCCATCCGCTCGGCCAGGACGAAGGCTCGAGCACCTTCATGCTGTTCGTGATGCTGATGGTGGTGGCGGTGTCGAGCATGCTCGCGTCGAGCCTGCCGATCGCGGTGCTCGCTGCGACCATTCCGGTGTCGGCCGCGGTCGCGCTCAACTTCGCGCTGCAAGGCGATCTGCACAACTCCATCCTCGGCATCATGGCGGTCGCCGCGCAGGGCTATTTCACCCTGCTCGCCTACCGGCTCTATTCGTCGGGCCTCGCGACGCTGGTGGCGCGCGCCGAGAAGGACGCGCTGATCGGCGAGCTCGAACAGTCGAAGGCGATCTCCGACGAGGCGCGCCGGCGCGCCGAAGGCTCCAACATCGCCAAGTCGCAGTTCCTCGCGCAGATGAGCCACGAGCTGCGCACCCCGCTCAACGCCATCCTCGGCTTCTCCGAGGTGATGAAGGGCGAGATGTTCGGCGCCGCATGCCGTGCCGGCCTACAAGGAATATTCCAACGACATCCACAATTCCGGCCAGCACCTGCTCGGCCTGATCAACGAAATCCTCGATCTGTCGCGCATCGAGGCCGGCCGCTACGAGCTCAACGAGGAGCCGGTGATGCTCACCACGGTGGTGGAGGACTGCCACCATCTGCTCAAGCTGCGCGCCCAGAACCGCGGCATCACCGTCCACAACGTGTTCGAAGCCGATCTGCCGCGCATGTGGGCGGACGAGCGCGCGCTGCGGCAGATCTGCCTCAATCTGCTTTCCAACGCGATCAAGTTCACCCCGTCCGGGCGGCGAAATCTGGCTCAAGGTCGGCTGGACCGCGGCCGGCGGCCAGTACATGAGCTGCAAGGACACCGGCCCCGGCATTCCCGAGGAGGAAATCCCGGTGGTGCTGTCGTCGTTCGGCCAGGGCTCGAACGCGATCAAGTCGGCCGAGCAAGGCGCCGGCCTCGGCCTGCCGATCGCCAAGAGCCTGGTCGACATGCACGGCGGCACCTTCACGCTGAAATCCAAGGTGCGCATCGGCACCGAACTGATCGCGACCTTCCCGCCGGAGCGCGTCATGGCCGCGCTGCCGCCGATCGCGGAGCCGCGCCGCCGCGCCAGCGCAGCCTGAGAAGCGCCGAGGCAGACGCAAGACAACGCGCTCGCTGTTCCGGATGCGCGCCTGACGGCGTTCCGCGCGCTTGACCGCGATTGCGTTCCCCGCCGCGGGCCCTATTTTGGGCGCGATACACGCTGATTCCCGTCATGGCCGCGATCGAAACCCCCTGCATCAAGGTGTGCATCGTCGAACACCGACTCCGGGCTTTGCCTCGGATGCGGGCGCACGCTCGGCGAAATCGCGAACTGGACCGCATTCACCGACGGCGAGCGCGTCGCGCATCATGGCCGAGCTGCCGCGGCGGCTGGACGCCATGCGTCGAGCGCGGCGCCGAAGCCGCGCATCGTGAGGGCTTAACCCGTGCGCCGCCGCCTGCTCTGGATCCTGCTGATCGGCCTTGCGCTCGTCGCTGGTCGTGCTGATCGCGCGCCACGACGCCGGCACCATCGGCATGCCGTCGCTGAACATGTCGACCGACGATTTCGGCGCGCTGGCCTACAACCTCGCGCTGATCGTGTTCCTCGGCGGCACGGTGCTGGTGCTGTTCCGCGAGCGGTTCTCGCAGGCGCTGGAAGCGGCGCTGTTCTGGGTCGCGGTCGGGCTGGTGCTGGCGCTCGGCTACACCTACCGGATGGAACTGCGCGACGTCGGCGACCGCGTGCTGGCCGAATTCGATGCCGGGGCGCGCGGCAAGCCGCGGCGTGCGCACCGTCGAGATCGTGCGCGGGCGCAGCGGCGATTTCCAGGTTTCGGCGCAGGTCAACGGCGCGCGGTCCAGCATGGTGCTCGACACCGGCGCGAGCGCCGTGGTGCTGACCCAGGAGGCCGCCAAGGCCGCCGGCCTGCCGCTCGAGGTGCTGGCCTACAACGTCAACGTCGACACCGCCAACGGCCGCACCCGCGCCGCCGCCGTCACGCTCGATCGGCTCGCGGTCGGCGACATCGTCGAGCGCTCGGTGCCGGCGCTGATCGCGCAGCCCGGCCAGCTGCGCACCAACCTGCTCGGCATGAGCTTCCTCAACCGGCTGGAAAGCTGGGAGGTGCGCGGCGACAAGCTGATCATGCGCGGCTATCGCTGAAGCTGACGCGTCCACCGACGCATCAGGCTAAGACTTCAGGAAACGCACCGCGCACCAGCAGCCAGGAACAGCCCCGAACGCGAATCTCGAGCCGCCGCTTCGGCAGGCTGTGCGCCAGCCGCGCGCCGAGCGGCGCGACATAGCGCCGGCAATCGGCGCCATCAGCGCCACGCCGATCAGCGAGACGTAGCCGATCGAGAGCGGCGGCATCAGCGCCTGCTGCGGCCAGCCGGCGATGCATGAACCCGATGGTGCCGAGAGATGGAGATCAGCACGCCGATGCCCGGCGGAAATCGCCGACCGCGACATGGATCGGCGTTGCCGTAGAGCATCAGGACGCAGCGTCGAAACCGATCCGCCGCCCACCCCCATCACCGCCGAATAGAAGCCGATGATGAAGCCGTAGACCGCCATCAACGCAGGCGCCGGGCAGCGTGTCGCCGAGCCGCCAGCTCTCGTTGCCGAACAGCATGCGCAATGGCGATCAGGCGACGTGACCACAACGAAGGCGAGCTTGAACACCCAGCTCGGCGCGAAGGCCGCGATCACCGCGCCGGCCGCGATGCCGGCAATGACGACGGCGCCCAGCGCCGGATGATCTCGACCGGCAGATTGCCCTTGGCGCGGTGCGCCAGGAACGAGCGCAGCGAGGTCGGCACGATGATGGCGAGCGAGGTGCCGACGCAAAGCTGCATCCGCACCTCCTCCGGCACGCCGAGCACGCGGAAAATCTCGTAGAGCACAGGGACGATGACCGCGCCGCCGCCGACGCCGAACAGCCCGGCAAGCAGGCCGGTGATCGACGCCGCCGATGACGATCGCGGCCGCGAGCACGGCAAGCTCGCCGAGCGGGACACCGAGCATCGAGTTCTCCGAAAGAGCCGTTCCGGACGGAACGGCTAGAGAACGTCAAGCCGCGGCGGTTTGCGCCAATTCAGCGGGCCTGTCCAGCACCATGGCGAGCGCCTCTGCAAGCACTGCGACGCCGGCACCCGGCTTCACGGCCTGCGTCGCCAGATGCCGGCGATAGGCGCGCGCGCCGGGCACCGCGTGGAACGCGCCGTGCAGATGCCGGGTGATGGAATGCAGCCGCACGCCGCGTCGCGAGCTCGCGCTCGATGTAGGGATAAAGCGCCTCGATCGCCGCCTTCAGCGAGGCGATGCGGCGCGGCCTCGCCGAACAGCATCGGATCGGCCGCCAGCAAGCCGCCACGGCTCCTGATAGGCGGCGCGGCCCATCATCACGCCGTCGACATGTGCGAGATGCTCGCGCGCGGCCTCGACCGTCGCAATGCCGCCGTTGATCATGATCGGCAGCTGCGGATGCGCCGCCTTGAGCCGGTACACCAGATCGTAGTCGAGCGGCGGGATGTCGCGGTTCTCGCGCGGCGACAGGCCCGACAGCCAGGCCTTGCGCGCGTGCACGATCAGCGCGGCGGCGCCGGCCCGCTCCACCGTCGCGGCCATCGCGTCCAGCGCCTGCTCCGGATCCTGCTCGTCGATGCCGATGCGGCATTTCACCGTGACCGGCAGCGTCGACCGCCGCCTTCATGGCGGCGACGCAATCGCCGACCAGCGCCGGCTCCGCCATCAGGCAGGCGCCGAAGCGGCCCTCCTGCACGCGGTCCGACGGACAGCCGACGTTGAGATTGACCTCGACATAGCCGAAATCCGCGGCGATGCGCGCGCATTGCGCCAGCGCCTGCGGATCGCTGCCGCCGAGCTGCAAGCGCAACCGGCTGCTCCGCCGGATCGAAACCGATCAGCCGGTCGCGGTCGCCGCGCAGCACCGCGCCGGTCGTCACCATCTCGGTGTAGAGCAGCGCGCGGCGCGTGAGCTGGCGATGGAACGCCCGGCAATGCCGGTCGGTCCATTCCATCATCGGCGCGACGCACAAGCGCCAGGGGTTCAACTTTCCATAAATGTCAGTCATATCAGATATTTATAACGATAGTCTCCTGCCGATTTTAGGTCGCCGTCGCGCACCGATGCCTGACTGGCACGGACGCGTATGTGGCGCAAATCGCGGCGAAGCGGAAGGGGCGAACTTCCCATCAAGCAAAGCGCCCGGCGGAAACCACCGGGCGCTGCATTTGCTGCGTGGTATGGCCGAGGTCTATTCGGCCGGGGTGGCGGCCGCGCGGGCCGCCGCTTGGCTTTGCGATTGGTTCGGGCCGGTGCGGGCCTTTTCTTCCTCCAGCCACAACGCATGGTGCTGCCTGGCCCAGTTCTCGTCCACCGTGCCCTCGCCCATCGCCTCGAACGCACCCTCCATGCCGATCGTGCCAATGTAGATGTGGCCGAGCATGACAGCGATGAACAACGCCGCAACGATGCCGTGGATCGACTGAGCGGTCTGCATTCCTTCCATGCCCGTGGCGTAGAACGGGAACATCAGGATGTAGCCGGTGATGGCAGACGCCATGCCGCCGAGAATGACGATCCAGTAGATCAGCTTCTGGCCGGCGTTGAAGCGGCGCGCCGGCGGATGGTCGTTGCCGACGATGCCGCCGCCGCGCTTGACCCATTCCACGTCGGTCTTGTCCGGGATGTTGCCGGTGATCCACAGCAGCAGGATCAGCACGACGCCGATGGTGAAGGGGAAGCTGAGGTAGTTGTGCGCGTACTTGGCCCACTGCGACCAGGCGGCGAAGGCGTCCGGCCCAATCAGCGGGGCGAGCAGCGACTTGCCGAAGGTGATGTTGAGGCCGGAGAGCGCAAGGATGATGAAGCAGGTTGCCGTCATCCAGTGCACGAAACGCTCCAGGGCATTGAAGCGCACCACCATGCGGCCCGAGCGTCCCCGCTCGATCTTCACCATGCCGCGGGTCAGATAGAAGATGACCAGCGCCGCCAGCACGCCGAGGATGGCGATGGCCGCGATCCAGCGCAGCGTTTTCTGGTGGAACTCGCGCCAGTCGCGCCCAGCCGGCTGCTCCAGATTGCCCGATTGCTTGTCGGGGATGGAGACGCGGCCGTCGATAATGCGCAGTTGCTGCAGCAACTTGTCTTCGTTCACCGCCGAAGCGGTCGGGTTGAGCTGTGTCGGCGTTTGTGTCTGTGCCGACACCGGTGCCGCCCCCACGACGACAACCAGCGCCAGTGCCGCGATGATGAAACGTGCCTGTGCGAAAATTCGCGACATGCCGCGTCCTCCCTGAATTGCCAGTGCCACGCTTGAATGCGGGCGGTGCAGCGTCGCCGCCGCACCGCCTTTCTTGTTGTTAGGTCGCGATGGTCTCTTTGTAGGCCGTCTTCCAACCCCAGGCGCCCGAGCCGTAGCCGCGCCTGACCACGCGCTCCTTGTAGATCTGCGCGATGATCTCGCCGTCGCCGGCGAGCAGCGACTTGGTCGAGCACATCTCGGCGCAGAGCGGCAGCTTGCCCTCGGCCAGACGGTTGGTGCCGTATTTGACGAACTCCGCGGTGGAACTGTCGGCCTCCGGGCCGCCGGCGCAGAAGGTGCATTTGTCCATCTTGCCGCGCGAGCCGAAGTTGCCGACCTTGGGATACTGCGGCGCGCCGAACGGGCACGCGTAGAAGCAGTAGCCGCAGCCGATGCAGAGATCCTTGGAGTGCAGGACCACCGCGTCGGCGGTCGTGTAGAAGCAGTTCACCGGGCACACCGCCGCGCAGGGCGCGTCGGTGCAGTGCATGCAGGCCATCGAGATCGACCGCTCGCCCGGCTTGCCGTCATTGATGGTGACGACGCGCCGGCGGTTGATGCCCCACGGCACCTCATGCTCGTTCTTGCAGGCGGTGACGCAGGCGTTGCATTCGATGCAACGATCGGCGTCGCAGAGAAATTTCATCCGTGCCATGATCGTTGCTCCTTATGCCGCTCTGACCTGACAGAGGGTCGCTTTGGGTTCTTGCATGCCGGTAACCGGGTCGAAGCCGTAGGTCGTCAGAGCGTTGACGCTTTCGCCCAGCACGACCGGATCGGTGCCCTTCGGGTAGTTGCCGCGCTGATCGACGCCCTGGAACCAGCCCGCGAAGTGGAACGGACACCAGGTCACGCCCTTGCCGACACGTTCGGTGACCAGCGCCTTCATGCGGGCCTTGGAGTCGAGCTCGGCGCCGGTGACCCAGACCCACTGACCGTCCTTGATGCCTCGCTCGGACGCGTCCGCCGGGTTGATCTCGATGAACATGTCCTGCTGCAGCTCGGCGAGCCACTTGTTGGACCGCGTCTCTTCGCCGCCGCCTTCGTATTCGACCAGACGGCCGGAGGTGAGGATCAGCGGGAACTGCTTGGCAATTCCCTTCTCCACCGCGGCCTTCTGCACGTCGAAGCCGACGTTCGGCATGCGGAACTCACGCCGGTTCGGCAGCGTCGGATACTTCGCGACCAGCTCCGGCCGCGGCGTGTAGATCGGCTCGCGGTGCATCGGGATGGCGTCCGGCAGGCCGAACGCATTGGCGCGCGCCTTGCCGTTGCCATACGGGGTGCAGCCGTGCTCGATCGCCACGCGCTGGATGCCGCCGGACAGGTCGATCGCCCAGGACACCGCGCCCGGGTTGGCCGGGTTGATCTTCTGGATCGTCGCCAGTTCGGCCTCGGTGAGGTCCTTGTCCCAGCCGAGCTTCTGCAGCACGGCGTAGGTGAACTCCGGATAGCCGTCCTTGATCTCGGAGTCCTTGGAGTAATAGCCGTTGCCGAGCAGGCTGACCTTGCGGGTCGTGCCGTCCGGCAGCTTCTCCTCGCGCTCCAGGCCGAAGCGGGGACGGAACGTGCCGCCGCCTTCCTTGACCGAAAGGTTGGTGTTGTAGAGCAGCGGCGTTCCCGGGTGCTTGAACTCCGGCGTGCCCCAGCACGGCCACGGCAGACCGTAGTAGTCGCCCTCGTTCGGGCCGGTCGTGGCCTTCTGCGTGAGCATGTCGAAGTCTTTTTGGTTCGCCATGTGCGACTTCAGCCGCTCCGGCGACTGGCCGCAGTAGCCGGTGGAGAAGCCGCCGCGGTTGATCTCGCGGAGGACGTCCTCGGGCACCGGCAGGTTGTTCTCGACCTTGATGTTCTTGAACATCTGGTCGGCGAAGCCGAGCTTCTTGGCGAGGAGGTACATCACCTCGTTGTCGTCCTTGGACTCGAAGATCGGCTTGACGATCTGCTCGCCCCACTGGATCGCGCGGTTGGACGACGTGCGCGAGCCGGCGGTCTCGTAGCTGGTCGCGATCGGCAGCAAGTACGTGTTGTTCTTGCGAGCCGGCGCCAGCGCCGCCCAGGTGGTCGGATGCGGGTCGGCGACCACCAGCAGGTCGAGCGCCTCGATGCCCTTCTGCGCCTGCGGCATGCGCGTCACGGTGTTGCCGCCGTGGCCGAACACCATCATCGCCTTGATGTTGTCCTTCTGGGACACATCCTTCTTGTCGTAGAGCGTCGCGTCGAACCAGCGGGTCGACGGGATGCCCGGCGTGTTCATGGTCTTCGTCGGCTTGCCGTCGGCGCCGGTGATGGTGTCGAAGCGGTCGACGAACCACTGATAGTCGACCTCCCAGACCCGCGCCCAGTGCCGCCACGCGCCCTCGACCAGGCCGTAGTAGAGCGGCAGCGTCACGATATCGAGGCCGAGGTCGGTCGCGCCCTGCACGTTGGTGTGGCCGCGGAAGATGTTGGCGCCGGTGCCGCGACGCAGCCGACGTTGCCGGTGGCGAGCAGCGCGATGCAGAACGCGCGCACGTTGGCGGTGCCGACCGTGTGCTGGGTCGCGCCCATGCACCAGATCAGCGTCGCGGGCTTCTCGGTGGCGAACATCTTGGCGACGCGCTCGAGCTGCGCGCCCGGCACGCCGGTGACGCGCTCGACCTCTTCAGGCGTCTACTTCTCGACCTCCTTGCGGATGTCGTCCATGCCGTAGACGCGCTGCTCGATGAACTGCTTGTCTTCCCAGCCGTTCTTGAAAATGTGCCACAGCATGCCCCAGATCACCGGAATGTCGGTGCCGGAGCGGATGCGGACATACTCCGTCGCGTGCGCCGCGGTGCGGGTCATGCGCGGATCGATGACGATCATGTTGGCGCGGTTGATCTCCTTGCCTTCCAGGACGTGCTGCAGCGACACCGGATGCGCCTCGGCCGGATTGCCGCCCATGAAGACCATCGTCTTGGTGTTGCGGATGTCGGTGTAGCTGTTGGTCATCGCGCCGTAGCCCCAGGTGTTGGCTACGCCGGCGACGGTGGTGGAGTGGCAGATGCGGGCCTGGTGGTCGGAGTTGTTGGTGCCCCAGAACGCCGCGAACTTGCGGTTGAGGTAGGCGCCTTCGTTGGTGAACTTGGCGGAGCCGAGCCAGTACACCGAATCGGCGCCGGACTTGCCGCGGATCTCCATCAGCTTGTCGCCGATCTCGTTGATCGCGACGTCCCAGGAGATCCGGTTCCACTGGCCGTTCACCAGCTTCATCGGGTAGCGCAGGCGGCGGTCGCCGTGCACCAGCTCGCGGGTCGCGGCGCCCTTGGCGCAGTGCGAGCCGCGGCTGATCGGCGAATCCCAGCCGGGCTCCTGGCCGACCCAGACGCCGTTCTGCACTTCGCCGATCACGGTGCAGCCGACCGAGCAGTGCGTGCAGATGTTCTTGCGGATGGTCATCGCCACGCCGGGCCTGCGGCCCGCGGCGGCGGCGTCCGCCTTGCGCACGCTGGCGAGCGGCAACGCGCCGATCGCGGCGAGGCCGCCGACCGCGAGGCCGGAGCGGCGCAGGAAGGTGCGGCGATCGAGGGCGCCGCCGGACTGGCTGGCCAGCGAGGCGGCGAGCGTGCCGCGGCGTGCCTGACGTTCTGTTCGCTTGATGAGCACGGGCGCCTCCTTATTTCGTCGGGTACCGGTTCACGCGATAGAACGCCTTCACGTGATCGGTTTCCTTGTAGCGGGCTTTACGCTTTTCATCGTTGTTCTCGGTGTCCGCGTTGGCGGCGGTGGCGAGCGGGCGCGGCGGTTGCCGCAACGCCCGCGCCGGCGCCGAGCACGCGAAGGAACTCACGGCGTCCGACCTGTCGCCTTGCGTTCTGTTTTCATTGCCGTTTCCTCCTGGGGTTCGTCGGCGCCCGCTGCCTTACGAAGGCAGCGAGAACGCCTCCGTCTCGATGTCGATGAAAACGCGTCCGAGCGTGCCGACGGAGCGATAGAAGTTCGCCGCGTCGGCCCGTTCGAGATCGGTGAAGAAGCGCCCGATCCACGGCGCCAGATGGTTCTCGAAGATTGTCTCGTCGGCTCCCGGCATGCGCGCCGAGCCGCCGCGAAGCCAGCCCCGACATGATCTCGCAGAGGATCGCGGCGTGATCTTCCGGCTCGACTTCGCCCTCGGCGCGCTCGATGCCGAGCGTCGCCAGGTCGCCGCGCAGCCGCGCCAGCGGCCGCTCGTGCAGGAAGCCGGTCAGATAGTAGGAGCCGTACGGCAGCAGCTCGCCGCGGCCGAGCCCGATGAAGAGGTCGAAGTATTCGCGCTCGACGTGCTCGACGTTGGCCGCGCTCGCCGCTTCCGCGAGCGCGACATGCGCCATGCCGAGCGGCGATGGCGTCGCCGCGCAATTCGCCGAGCTTCTTGAGCAGCGCGGCGTCGGGCGCGCGCGCCAGCAGCGCCGCCAGCAGCGCATATTCCTGCGCGCGCGCGGCATCGACCTCGTCGACGTCGCCGGACGCGTAGGCGCCGAACAGATCGGGCCGCAGGATCGCGCGGTTGATGCCGGTGGCGGTTTCGACGGTGAGCACGCGCTCCGCCGGGATGCGATCCCAATTCGAAACAGACGGCTGCGAAATTCCGATGCGGCGCGCGAGCTCGCTCACGCCGCCGACGGCGCGGATCGCTTCCTGCAGTCCGGTGTCTCGCATCGGGTTTGCTCAAAATCCGTGCAGCCAGATTCGAATAAGAACGGTTCAAAAGCGTAGGGCCGCGTCAGCCCAGACGGTCAATAGCTCTGAGGCTATGGGCCAAGAATTATTGTGGTAATGCACGGCCATGCGGCCGGCGCGTGGGCAACGTCTCGTATTCGACTTCCGGATTACTTTGTTGCATCGCAACATTTACTTTATTGCGCTGCACAACATCTTCGGCGGCGTCGGCCTGGGCGGCGTCCGGCGGCGGTTGATCTTGCGGCGCAGCGGCGATTTCTTCGAGCCTCGGATGGCTCGGCCGCCCGGCTCGGCAACCTCGGATGACGCGGGTTTTGCTGGCGTTTCGGCCTGGGCCGAGGTCGGCTTCGCTTGCGGCCTCGACCGCAGGTTTGGGGCCGTCCCCGAACACCTCCGCCACCATCTTCCGGATGTCATCCGCTGAGGCGTCCAGCGCGCCGAAGCCCGGCAGGTCCTTGCCGGTGGCGAAGTCCCACTGGTTCTCGGCCATCTCGATGAAGTCGCGGATGGCTGGGATCGGCGGTCCACGCGCGGCGAAGCGCCGCACGGGTCAGATCGGCCGGCACGCCCTTCTGGAGGAAGAGCCGGATGTCGGTTTCGGCGGTGATCGATTCGAGCGAGGGCAGGCTGGTGATGTCGAACGCCGGCGTCTCGGCTCGTCATTCCGCGCATTGCTCCGGCGTCGCTTCGCGCGCATGCTCGGTCCGCATTCGGCGCGCCTGAGTCTGGCGGTGCTCGCGCTGCCTTGGCTCGGCATCGCGTCCGGCGGCGCGCCGCTGCTCCTGCTCGGCTTCGAGCTTGCGCCGCGACCAGCGGCTGAGGAAATTTTCCGGCTCGCTCATCAATCGTCCTCGCTGGCGCGGGCGCGGCGGCCCAGCGCCTCCTTGTCGGGGCGGTCGCGCTTGCGCTTGTAGAACGGCTGCTCGACATGGTGCTCGGCGACGAACGCTTCAAGCGCCTCGCGGATCGACGTCCGGCATCGGCACCGACTTCGACGATGTCGTTGCCGGCCTCGGTGTAGCCCTCGCCTTCGAACGGGTCCGCGGTGACGCACGCGATCTGGTAGGCCGGATCGCCGACTTCGGTCGGGCGCAGCACCACCCAAAGCTTGGCGCCGGCGGCGAGGTTGTCGCGGTAGTGCGATGTCTCGGTGGTATGGAATTCGACGATCGCCGGGTCCGGCGTAGAACGAGGTGCGGTCGCCGTCGTGCTTGCAGCACCGTCCAGGGCGTGGCGTCGGGCGCGTCGGGCAGCACCGCGACCGGCTGCCAGACGAAGTCGGCCCATTGGCTCATCGCCTTGCGGCGCTCCACCACGACGCCCACCGGAATGCGGACCAGCGCGCTCACGTCACCGCCTCCAGATGCTTGATCGGCAGGCCGGTCAGCAGATTCTGCGGCTTGATGCGCAGGACCTTGTCCTTGTCCATCGCCAGGATGAGGAACACCGGCTCGCCCTTGACCTTGTCGAGCGCGACGCCGGGATCGCGGAACGTCAGGCGGTAAAGCCCGACCACGCGCTGTCTGCGCGGCCTCGTCGAGCTCCTCGCCGTTCCACAGCACGTCGCCGATCCGCGTCGCCTCGGCATCGAGGCCGACGTACCAGGTCAGGTTGACGTCGCGCAGCTCGGTGAGCGGCTCGACGTCGACCTCGACCGCAAGCAGGTGCTTGACCCAGCGCTCGATCACCGTCGCCGAGCGCGGCGAGCCCGCGCCGTCCGGCGGTGAGATCGATCGCCATGTGGAACTGGTCGCTGTGCTCGAAATAGTGCTCGGCGTTGTCGTCGTTGATGACGTCGATCTCGGCCTCGGGCGGGATGCCGAGCATGGAGACCAGCGGCGACACCGGCGTGTCGCTCTTGCCGGCGATGGTTTCCTCGTCGGCGGCGATCAGCGAGCCTTCGTGCTGGGTCATGCGCTGCGGCCGGAAGAACATCTCGGCGGCGCGCAGCACGAACGGATCGCCGCAATCGTCGAGCGCGTTGCGCAGGATGACGTGGACGAGCTGGTTGATGAAGATGTGCGGCGCCTTGCCGCCGCGCGCGCATCATGTCGAGATAGGCCGCCTCGATGGTGCGGTTGCGCGATCAGCCGGTCGCGGAACGCAAGCATCACCTGCCAGTTCTCGCGCGCGTCGGCGTCGGCGATGTTGGCGATCTCGGCGCTGCGACACCGTCCGGCGCGGATCGGCGAACAGCGCGGCGTAAAGCGCGCGCTCGGCGTCGCAGGCCTCCGGCGGCGGGCTGAGCTCCGGCCGCGCCAGATAGGCCTTGAGGAAATCGTCGGTCACCACCAGCCCGCCGCCCGCGTCGCGGTCGAGCAGATGGTGCCCGCAGGACAGCCAGAAGTCCTTGTTGGCCGGCGTGTTCATGGTGTGCCGATCATATCACTTCGTCTTGTCCTGAGCCTGCTGGACCAGCGTTGTCAGATCGACCTTCTCCTCCGGCTCCTCCTCGCCCTCGACCTCAAGGAACGCGAAGGCGCGCAGCGGCTTCGGTCCGTCCTTGGGCCGCAGCGTGCGGAACGCCTCGCGGATTTCGCCGTCCTCGAAGCTGCGATGCACCGCGATCAGCGTGTCGGCGGCTGGTTGCAGAGCGACTCGGTGAAGGCGAACTCCTCCTCGGCGGCTGCCACCGCCTCCTCGATGCTCGGCGCGCCGAAGTGTGCGACGAGCTGCTTCGCCAGCGTGTCGATCGCGGCAAGGCGGTCCTGCTCGCTCGCCTCGACGATCTGCACCAGCGTCGACCAGCCGAGCGATTGCACGCCGAGAAAGCCGCCGCGGAACGCCGAGCGCGCCTTGCCTTCGAGCTTGGCCGGGATCGTCGTCGGAGAACATGAATGCGCCCGACACCGCCCATTCGCCGGGCTCCGCCGCGTTGGCGAAGATGAACGTGTCGGACGGATCGAGCCGGATGGTGCGAAGGAGCTTCATCGCGGGCCCTCCGGTCGCCGGATCGAGCCACGCCGGCGGCGCCTGCAGCGCCGGCACGAGCTTGCGGCGCTCGACCTCGGCCTTGCCGATGCGCCGCACCAGCAGGTCGCCGTTGTCGTCGATGCTGCGGCTCACGCCTTTCTCCGGCTTGAGCCGCGGCAGATAGTCCCTCGCCACCGCGGCGAAGCCTTCCTCCTGCCAGCCGTCGACCTGCACCATGAGATGGCGCGCGAAGCTCTCGACCAGCCGCGCGGAACCGAAATCGTCGAAGCCTTCGTCCTCGAGCGCGGCGGAGAGCGGACGCAGGCCCGGATCGCCCTCGGCCATCGACACGGTGCGGATCATGCCGCCGAACACCAGCCATGGCGGCGGCTCGTCCTCCGGCGTGTCGGGCCATGCGAGCTGTCCGCCGCCGACCACGCCGCCGTCGATCTCGATGGTGCCCGGCCAGACGAACTCGATCGGCTTCTCCGGCGGCGCAAGCGCGGCCAGCGCATCGGCGAGCGCGGCCAAGCCCGCATAGAAGGCGCGCCGCGCGGTGCGCAGCGGCTCGTCCGGCTCCAGCACCACGGCGAATTCGGCCAGGTCGAAGCGGCCGACATAGACCAGCGTGCCGGCGCCAAGCTCGGCGGCGTGGGCCTTGGCATGGGCGAACGCGTCGCCGACCTCGCGCAAGGTCACGAGATTGAAGCCCGGCGGCAGCGCAAGCCCGGGCTTCGAGAGCGAATTCAGTCGTGATTCCGGCGGCATAACGCGATTGGCGCTTTCTGTTTGGGATCATTATAACCTAGTCCGAGCGGCGGCCAGCGGGGGTTGGCAAGCCGCCCCCAAAGCCGGAGACGAAATGGCGGAAAAACGCACCATCCTGGTGTGTTCCTGCGAGGACACCATGCCGCTCGACGCGGCCGCGATCGAGCGCGGCTGCCGCGGCGCGGACGTCGTCACCGGGCGCTATCTGTGCCGCGCCGAGGTCGAGCGCTTCCGCAAGCTGGCGCGAGGGCGGCGGCGACATCGTGGTCGGCTGCACCCAGGAGGCGCCGCTGTTTGCCGAACTGGCCGGCGAAGGCGCCGCGCATTTCGTTCGTCAACATCCGCGAGACCGCCGGCTGGTCGAAGGATGCCGCCAAGGCCGGGCCGAAGATGGCGGCGCTGCTCGCCGCCGCCGCCGAGCCGCTGCCGCAGGTGCCGTTCGTCACCCTCAACAGCGAGGGCGTGGCGCTGATCTATGGCCGCGACGAGCAGGCGATCGAGGCGGCCAACCTGCTCAAGGATCATCTCGACGTCACGGTGCTGATCACCAAGCCCGACGGCATCACGCCGCCGCGCGTCACCGAGTTTCCGGTGGTGAAGGGCACGATCAAGTCGGCCAAGGGCCATCTCGGCGCGTTCGAGATCGTGGTCGACGACTACGCCGCGCCTGCGCCGTCGTCGCGCGGCGCGCTGAGCTTCGGCGCCGCCGCGCGACGGCGCGGTGTCGAAATGCGACATCGTGCTCGATCTCTCCGGCGGCGCGGCGCTGTTTCCGGCAGCCGATCTGCGCGACGGCTATCTGCGCGCCGATCCCGGCGATCCCGCCGCGGTGCTGCGCGCGGTGCTCAAGGCGCGCGATCTCATCGGCACCTTCGACAAGCCGCGCTACATCACCTTCACCGAGGATCTCTGCGCGCATTCGCGCTCGAGCATCGTCGGCTGCCACCGCTGCCTCGATCTCTGCCCGACCGGCGCGATCGCGCCGGCCGGCGATCACGTCGCGATCGACGCGCAGGTCTGCGCCGGCTGCGGCCAGTGCGCCGCGGCCTGCCCGACCGGCGCCGCGGCCTACGCGCTGCCGCCGGCCGACGCGCTGATGCGCAAGCTGCGCGTGCTGCTGTCGACCTATCGCGAGGCCGGCGGAAAAAATCCGATTGTGCTGCTGCACGACGAAGATCACGGCACCGCAGCTGATCGATGCGCTGGCGCGTCATGGCGACGGCCTGCCGGCGCATGTGCTGCCGCTTGCGGTCAACGAGGTGACGCAGGTCGGATTGGAGGCGGTGGCGGCGGCGTTTGCCTATGGCGCCAGCGCGCTGCGCTTCCTGCTGCGCGCCAAGCCGCGGCATGACGTAACGGGTCTGACGAAGACCATCGCGCTGGCGCAGCCGATCCTCGCCGGGCTCGGTTTCGCGGGCACGCGCGTCGCCACCATCGAGACCGACGATCCGGATGCGCTCGGCGCCGCGCT
The DNA here is from genome assembly GCA_963711955.1 of uncultured Alphaproteobacteria bacterium. Taxonomy (GTDB): domain Bacteria; phylum Pseudomonadota; class Alphaproteobacteria; order Rhizobiales; family Xanthobacteraceae; genus Z2-YC6860. The sequence continues at coordinate 31,916 of CAVQGC010000007.1, forward strand.
GCGCGAGATCAAGACGGAAGAGCCGTCGCAGCGTCCCGCGAGCTTCGCCCCGGTCGGCGCCAAGCGCGACGTGCTTCGCCTTGCCTTGCGCGAACTGCATCGCGCCGCGCCGGCGCCGGTCGATGTGATCGCGCTGCCGGCCGACGCGCCGTTCGGCACGGTCGAGGTCAACGTCGAAGGCTGCACGCTGTGCCTCGCCTGCGTGTCGGCGTGCCCGACCGGCGCGCTGTCGGGCGATCCCGAGCGGCCGATGCTGCGCTTCGCCGAGGACGCCTGCGTGCAATGCGGCCTGTGCAAGGCGACCTGCCCGGAGAAGGTGATCAGCCTCACGCCGCAAATCGACTTCCGCGCCGCGACCGCGCGGCGCGCGTCCTCAAGGAGGAGGAGCCGTTCCACTGCATCCGCTGCGGCAAGCCGTTCGGCGTGAAGAGCACGATCGAGCGCGTCACCGCCAAGCTCGAAGGCAAGCACTGGATGTACAAGAATTCGGCGCAGCGTCTCGACGTCATCAAGATGTGCGAGGACTGCCGCGTCATCGCGATGTCCGAGACCGACTTCGATCCCTATGGCGCGCCGCGTCCCAACCCGCGCACCACCGAGGACTATCTGCGCGAGCGCGAGGAGCTCAAGCGCCAGTACGAGCGCAAGGGCGAAACGTAGGGCGTTAGTGCGTCATTCTCGGTGTCATCATCCGCGCAAGCGGATGATCCAGTATTCGCCGGATTTAGTTGTGTGTACTGGATGCCCGCTTTCGCGGGCATGACAGCGGAAGGTGACGCGGCAGCCGAGCAATAGTTCCAAGCAGCGACTACTTCGTCGCCTTCGCCAGAAATTCCACCAGTGCCTTGCGGTCGTCGGCGGAGCCGATCACCTGCTCCGGCATCTTGGTGCCCGGCGTGTAGGCCATCGGGCCGACCTCGAACAGCTTCGCCACCGTCTCCGGCGTCCAGACGATGCTCATCTTCTTGAGCGGTTCGGAGAAATTGTAACCGGGCAGCGACGCGATCCTGCGCCCGAAGATGCCATGCAGTGTGGGCCCCGCGCGATTGCCTTCGTCGGGCGACAGCGTGTGGCAGGCGATGCAGGCGCGATAGACCTGCGCGCCTCGGTCATCGCCGTAGGCCGCGAGCGGATCCTCCACGCCGCTGACCGGCACCGAGCCGATGTGGTCGCCGGTCATGGCGTCCCAGCGCCTCACCATCCGGTCGGTGCCGCCGGTGACGAGCGTGCGGTTGTCGGGCAGGAATGCCGCCGACCATACCGGCAGGCCAGGCCCGACCAGCGTGCGCTGCAATTGGCGTGTGGCGCGCTCGATCACCGCGACCGAACCGCGGATTCCAGCGGCGGCAACCAGCACGCCGTCGCCGGTCAACGCGATCGAGATGATTGGCGTTTCGCCTGCAGCGGCCTCACCACGCAAGTCGCCATTTGGCGCCAGGAAAAAGACGCGGCCGTCGGCGCCGCCGGCGACGATCTCGCCGTCGCGTGCGACGGCGACGGCGTTGACCGGCGAGGGCAACGTGGTGATGGTCGGGGCGCTGCCGTCGAGCGGCCAGATGCGCACGGTGAGGTCGTAGCTGGCGCTGACCAGCGATTTGCCATCGGGCGTGAATGCCACGCCGTTGACGTTCTGATTGTGCCCCTCGAGCACGCGTGCACCGCCGCCGATCGGCCAGAGCCGGACCGTTCGATCCCACGACGCCGAGGCTATAGTCGAACCGTCCGGCGACACCGCGAGCGAGACGACCGGCGCGGTGTGGCCTTCATATACGGTCGCGGGTTGCGCCTCGCCCGGCTTCCACACTCGCGATGCGGCCATCCTCGCCGCCCGTGATGAGGCGGCCATCCGGCGCCACCGCCACCGCATTCACCGCGCTTTCGTGGAAACGCAGCACCTGCTCCGCGGAGCCGCGAGCGAGCGACCAGCGAATGGCCGACGTATCGAAGCTCCCGGATATCGCGGTCGTGCCATCCGGCGAAACTGCCAGCGCGCGCACCGGTCCGCCGTGGCCGCGCAACTGCGCATGAGCCGGCACGGGCAAGATCGGCGACAAAAGCCGTCGCAGCCAGAAGCCACCGTGCAACGAAAACAACAAAGCGGCTGGCGAGGCGCTGTGAAATCAAAGTTCCCGATCCTTTACGCCAGAAACGGCTGGCTCAATCGCAGCGCACGGACATTCCGCCATCAACCAAAATCTCCGTGCCGGTGACGAAGCGCGCCTCGTCCGACGCCAGGAACAACGCCGCGTTCGCGGTGTCGCGGCCGTCGCCCATGAAACCCAACGGAATGCGCTTAACTCTTGTTTCGAGCAATTTTTCGACGTCGCCGCCGGTGCGCTGCTTGGCGAGGCGCACCTCCACCATCGGCGTATGGAGTTGGCCGGGGATCACCGTGTTCACCCGGATGCCCTTCTTGGCGTATTGCACGGCGGTGACGCGCGAGAACTGGATCACGGCGGCTTTCGAGGTGGCGTAGCCGACCTGCGCCGAGCCGGTCCAGCGGATGCCGGAGGTGGACGCAAGATTGATGATCGAGCCGCCGCCTTTGCCGTTCCATGATCGGCAGCACGTGCTTGCAGGTGAGGAACACGCTCTTGAGGTTGTAGTCGAGCTGCGCGTCGAACACCTCCTCCGCCATCTCGACCGGGCCGCCGGCGGCAGAGCCGCCGACGTTATTCACGAGGATGTCGATGCGGCCGAACGCCTTGATGCAGGCCTCGACCATCGCCATGACCGAGGCGTTGTCGGTCACGTCGCACTCGAGAGGTTGTGATTTCTCCGCCATTCTTCCGGGCTTGCTCGGCTCTGCGACGGTTTCTTCCATGGTATTCGGGGCTTTGTCTGCCGCGAAGACCTTGGCGCCCTCCTCGACGAAGCGGACCGCGGTGGCGCGGCCGTTGCCCCAGCCCGGACCGACGCAACCCGCGCCGGTGATCAGCGCGACCTTGCCCTGAAGACTGTCCCGCCATGTGAAGCTCGGCGGCGACTACTGCGAGCCCCTCAGTCCGATCTTGTCGACCAGCGCGCCCCACTTCACGCGCTCCGACTTGATGTAGTCGTTGATGCCGGCGACCGAGGGCGACTCGATCGGGATCAGGCCGATGTCGGCCGCCCGCTTCTTCATCTCGGGATCGCTCATGATCTTCTTCATCTCGGCATGCAGCCGGTCGACGATCTCCTTCGGGGTCTTCGACGGCACCAGCAGCGCGTGCCAGGACACCGCCTCGAAATCGGCGGCGCCCGAGACCTTGCGAGAACGGCGGCACTTCCGGCAGCAGCGGCAGCGGCGTGGTGGACGACACCGCCAGCGCGCGCAGCTTGCCGTCCTTGATCACCGGGATCGATGCGCCGGCCTCGACAAATCCGGTCGCGACGTGGCCGGCCACCAGGTCGGTCACGGACTGGCCGGTCGCCTTGTAGGGAACGTGGGTGGCGTCGAAGCCGAAACCGCTGCTTGGCGAACTCCATCGAGATGTGCTGGAACACGCCGGCGCCGAGCGACGCGTAAGTCAGCGGCGGGTTGGATTTCTTGGCGAGATCGATGAACTCAGGGACCGTCTTTGCGGGCGAGTTCGGATTGACCACCAGGATCAGCGGCGACTTCACGTAGAGCGAGATCGGCGTGAAATCGTTGTCCGGGCTGTAGTTCATCTGCTTGTAGAGCGCCTGATTGATCGCCAGCGCCGAGCTCGTCAGCACGCCGAGCGTGTGGCCGTCGGCCGGCGAGTTCGCGATCTGCGCGGCCGCCAGCATCGTCGCGGCGCCCGGCTTGTTCTCGACCATCACCGGCTTGCCGAGCGCCTGCGACAGCTTCTCGGCATAGAGCCGCACCAGCACGTCCATGCCGGTGCCGGGCGCCGAGCGAAACCACGATGGTGATGTTCTTGGACGGATAGCTCTGCGCCTGCGCCGGCGAGCTGAGAGCGATCGTCACAAGCGCAGAGCGCGACAAACGCGCAGCGGACAAACCAAGCCATCGAAGTCCTCCCTCAGATTTTGTGGCCTCAGCATTAGGTGCACGACCGGCCTTCGAACAAGGCCGATTTCAGACCGCTAATCAGTTGCAATTGCCGCATCTTAGCTGGACGCCATCGTTGTTCGGGCTTAGCTACAGCGAATGCAAAGCGAGAAGGAAAAGGTCGCGCTGACGTCGATCGCCGTGTCGGCCGGGCTCACCGTCGCCAAGGCCGTGGTCGGCTTTCTGTCAGGCTCGCTGGCGCTGCTGTCGGAGGCCGCGCATTCGCTGATCGACTGTCTCGCCACCATCATGACCTATTTCGCCGTGCGGATTTCCGGCAAGCCGGCCGACGCCGAGCACCACTACGGCCACGGCAAGGTCGAGAGCGTCACCGCGCTCGCCGAGACCGCGCTGCTGTTCGTGCTGTCCGGCGTGGTGATCTGGGAGGCGGCGTCCCGGCTGTTCGGCGGCCACGGCCACGCCGTCGAAGCGACGCTCTGGGCGTTCGGCGTCATCGTCGTTTCGATCGTGGTCGACTTTCTTCCGCGCGCGGCTGCTTTATCGCGTGGCGCACGACACCGCGAGCGAGGCGCTGGAAGCCGATGCGCTGCATTTCAGCTCCGACATGTGGTCGTCGATCGCGGTGCTGATCGGGCTTGGCGCGGTCGCGGCGGGGTATCCATGGGCGGACGCAGCCGCTGCGCTGGTCGTCGCCGTCTTCGTGTGCGTCGCCGGCTGGCGGCTCGGCCGGCGCACCATCGACACGCTGACCGACACCGCGCCGTCCGGTTCGGCGGAAACCATCACGCGTGCCGTCGAGAACGTCAGCGGCGTCGTGGCCGTCGAGCGCGTCCGCGCGCGCCCGGTTGGCGACAAGCTGTTCGTGGAGATCGTGCTGGCGGTGAGCCGCAGCCTGCCGCTCGACCGGGTGGAAGTGTTGAAGCGACAAGCCGCCGAGGCCATTCGCACTGCCCTGCCCCGCGCCGAGGTCAGCGTCGCCACTGCGCCACGCGCGCTCGACAATGAGTTCGTGATCGAGCGGGTCATGGTGATCGCCCGCAACCAGGCACTGGCCGTCCACCATGTCACCGTGCACGACATCCACGGCAAGCTGTCGGTGTCGCTCGATCTCGAAGTCGACCGCAAGCTGCCACTTCAAGGCGCGCATGACATCGCCGACCGGCTGGAAGCGGCGCTACGCGAGGAGCTCGGCGCCGACGTCGAGGTCGAGACCCATATCGAGCCGCTGCAGGCCGACGCCGCGGGCCGCGAGGCACTGCCCGAGCGCGTCCGCGCGGTGCAGGAGACGCTCGCCGAGATCGCGGCCGAGGGCGGCGCAGTCGGCGATATCCACAATGTCCGGGTGCGCGAAACCGACGAAGGCGAGATCGTCAATTTCCATTGCCGGGTCGATCCGGCGCTGACGGTTCAAGTTGTGCACGAAAAGGTGGACGAAGTGGAGCGCGCGCTTCGCCGCCGCGCGCCGTCGATCAAGCGGGTGATCGGGCATGCGGAGCCGCGTCGCTGATCTTATTTTCCAATCCCCGCCGCGCGCAGCATCGCCGAATTGCGCTTCACCTCATCCTTGAGCTGCCTGTCGAACACATCCGGCGTGGCCACGCTGATCTCGACGCCCTGCTTGGTCAGCCGCGCCGCAAGAGCGGGCTCCTGCAGCACGCGGGCGATGTCGGCGCTCACCTTGTCCAGGATCGGCTTCGGCGTTCCGGCCGGCGCCAGCACGCCGAACCAGGAGTCGTACTGATATTCCGGCAGGCCCGACTCCGCGATGGTCGGAACGTTCGGGCAGCACGGAGCGTCCGCTTGTCCTTGGCGATCGCAATCGCGCGCACCTTGCCGCTCTCGTGAAGCTCGGTCGCCAGATGAACGCTGAGGAAAAAGAGCTGCGAGTCGCCGCGCATCACGCTGGTCACCGCCTCCGGCGCGCCCTTTTGCGGGATGTGAACGATGTCGATCTTGGCGGTCTGCTTGAGGATCTCCGCACCGAGATAGGATGTGCTGGCGAGGCCGGCCGACGAGAAATTCATCTTGCCGGGTTCAGCACGGGCGAGCGCGATGAACTCGGGCAGGTTCTTGGCCGGCAGGTTCGGCGGCACGATCAGCGCCTGGGGCACGCTCGCCACCGGCGTGACGCCGGTGAAATCATTTGCGGGATCGAACGGCAGATTGCTGTTCACCACCGCGCCGATGGTGTGGCCGTTCGAGGTGAGCATCAGCGTGTAGCCGTCGGCCGCGGATTTCGCCACGCTGTTGGTGCCGGCGATGCCGGGACGGTTCTCGACCACCACGGTCTGCTTCCACAGCCTGGTCAGCTCGTCGGAGAGCACGCGCGCGAGGCTGTCGGTGCTGCTGCCGGCCGAGAACGGCACGACGATGCGCACGGTCTGGTTGGGATAGGTCCCCTGGCCCGCAAGCGAGTCCGGTCCCGGCGATCCAGGCTACCGCTGCGAAACCAGCGATGCGGTGCGCGTTCATGCGGTCCTCCTGAGTTTGAGTCTGGCAACGAGTGTCGCGCCGAACTTGCCGCTTTCCTAGAGGGCCGCAAAACAAAAACGGCCGGCAGCGCGGGCTGCCGGCCGTACACAATTGTGGCCGTTGAAGCGGCTATTGCGAACCGATGCCCGCCGCCTTGAACGTCTCGGTGAGCTGCGCGGTTTCCTCGCGAACGACCTTGTCCATCGCCGCCGGCGTGTCGGCGACGCCGATCAGGAACTGCGCCTTGAGCTTGTTCTGGATGTCCGGTGTTTTGATCGCGTCGGCCCAGTCCTTGCTGATCTTATCGCGGATCGCCTGCGGAACGGCGGCTTGGGTCATCAACCCGAACCAGGAGTTGTAGACGAACTTGAGGCCGGCCTCGGTGAAGGTCGGCGTATCCGGCAGCTCCGGAATGCGCTGCGCGGTCGCCGCCGCGATGGCGCGCACCTTGCCGGCCTGCGACTGGTCGCGCGCCAGGTTGACCGGAGCGAAGTAGAACTGCGCGTCGCCGCGGATCACCGCGGTCACCGCATCGGGCGCGCTGCGGAACGGCACATGGACGATATTGATGCCCGCAACGCGGCGGAACTGCGCGCCGGCGATGAACGTGGTGCTGGCGAGGCCCGGCGAGGAGAAGTTTAGCTTGCCGGGCTGCGCCTTGGCGAGGTCGATGACCTCCTTGAGGGTCTTCGCGGGAACGTCCGGATGCGCGATGAGGAACAGCGGCGCGGAGCCAAGCCGGGTGATGCCGGCAAAGTCCTTCACCGGATCGAACGGCACGTCCTTCGCGACCAGGCCGGCCACCGTGTGCCCGTTCGACGTCACCATCAGCGTGTAGCCATCGGGCGCCGCTTTGGCGACAGCGGCAGTGCCAGCAAGTCCGGGGCGGTTTTCGACGATCACCTGCTGGCCCCAGCGCCGGCCCATTTCGTCGGCAAAGATGCGCGCCAGGATGTCGGTCACGCTGCCGGCGCCGAACGGCACCACGATTGTGACGCGCTGGGTCGGCCAGCTCTGCGCCGACACAGGGGTTGCAAGCCCCGCAGCCAACGCGGCGGCGAGCCCGAGCATCCATCGACCGATTTGTCTCATCGTAATCTCTCCCTGAAATCCTATTCCGATTGCGCTATTTGGCAGGCGCGACGGCGCGAGGCCTTGCTTTTTTCGCCACCACCTCGTCGAGACTTCTACCAAAATCCTTGAGCATCACCACAGCGGCATTTCGACCGGGACCGCCGGAAATCGAGCCGCCCGGATGGGTGGTCGAGCCGGTCTGATAAAGGCCGGGGATCGGCATGCGATGCTGCGCCCAACCCGCGGCGGGACGCAGCGCTGCGGCCTGCGCCGCATTCTGCGCGCCGCCGTGGCAGGAGCCGCGCCAGTTGTGCGGGTTCCGCCGCTCCAAATCGAGCGGGCTTTCGATCACACGGGCCAGGATCTTGTCGTCGGTCAGATTGGGCGCGAAGCGGCGCAGCCAATCCAGATTGGCCTGTGCGACCTCGTCCTTGATGGTGTCCCAATGCGCCGGCCCTTCCTTGAGCTCATAGGGCTGCATGCCGATGATCTTGAGCGTGTGATGGCCGGGCGGCGCCTGACTCGGATCGCCGATCGAGGGGCTCACCGCGAGCAGCACCGGTTCTTCGACATTGGCGACGCCTCGCGCGAAGTCGTAGCCCATGCGCAACGCCCGCGTCGGCGTCGACAGCATGGCGCAGGCGATCGGCGTGATGTTGCCGTCGTCGCCTTTTAGCGTCATCGGCTCCTTGAGAGCGTAATGCTGCACGAACAAGGTCGGACCGGCCTGCCAGGTTTCGATGCCTTCGACGAAATCGTCGGCCCAGAGCTGCTTCGGCGCCATGTCGATCAGATGCTTGATGTGGATGGTGGAGAGGACGGCTTTGTCGGCGCGGTAGGAGCTGCCGTCGGCGCACTCGACACCCGTGCACTTTCCATTCTCGACGATCAGGCCTTCGACATTCTTGTTGGTCAAAATGGTGCCGCCATTGTCCTCGATCAGCCGGACCAGAATCTCGGTAAGCACGCCGGAGCCGCCCTTCGGGATGCACCAGCTCCAGCGCTGCCGGCCCCACACCAGCGAATAGGCGAGCCGGCCGGTCATCGGCCATTCCGGCGGCGTCACGGTCTGGAACGCCATCCAGAGCATGAAGCAGCGCGAATGATCGTCCTCGAAGTTGTCGCGGATGATCTCCCATGCCGACTGCGCCTGGCGGCGTAACCACTTGCGGCCGTCGGGATGCTCGTTGAGGCGGTCGTTGATGGGCTTGCCGAAGCCGATCGGCGTGTAGGACGCCGCGTCGAACAACGGCTTGATCGCGTCGTACTCGTTATACATGCGCCGGTAGGCGGCAGCGTCTTTCCTGGAAAACTTGGCGAACTGCTCAACGGTGCGGTCGATGTCGTGATATTGCGTGAGACAGCTGCCGTCGAGGAACGGCGCGTGGCAGACGATCTCGGGATGGATGTATTCGAGGCCGTAGTCGGCCGCGAGACCGAGTTCGTCGTTCCGCATCATCGGGGAATCTTGCAGGATGACATGCGCGGTGCCGCACGAGTTCGTGCCGGAAGCCGGGCAAAGTCAGCTCTTCGGTGACGACATTGCCGCCCGCCACATCGCGCCCTTCGAGCACCAGACAGCGATAGCCGGCCTTGGCGAGATACGCGGCGGCGACCAGGCTGTTGTGCCCGGCGCCCGCGACGACGACATCGAACTTGTCCGGCATATGCAGTCCCGAATGATCGTGGCCGGGCCAACCGGGCCCGGCCACGGCAGATTAGCACCTTCTCAGATGCGCTTGTTCTCGATCCCGGCGGCCTTGTAAGCGCGTGCCTGCGCTTCTTTGCCAAGCCGCGCGATGCGCTTCATGTCAACGCCGACCAATTGGCCGTTGCGCTTCATTACTTTGCCGCCGATGAGGACGGTGTCGACGTTCTGGGGCCCCATGCTGGTGACGACGGCGCCAACCGCGTTGTTCATCGGCATCACATTGAGCCGGTCGGTGCGCAGCATGATGACGTCGGCTTCCTTGCCGGGCGTCAGCGTGCCGACCTTCTTCTCCATCCCATTGGCGCGGGCGCCCTCGATGGTGGCGAACTCCAGCACCTCGCGCACAGTGAGGAACTTCCCCGCGTCCTTCTGGCCGCCGAGCCGCTTCGCCCAGACCTCATTTTTCTGCAACGAGAAGACGGTGCGCATCTGGGTGAAGAAGTCGTTGGGCACCGAGGTTTCGACGTCGACGCTGAGCGAGGGCCGGATCCCCATGTCGATCGCCTTCTGGGTCGGCGGATTGCCGTGACCCATCAGCGTCTCGACATAGCCGGCGATCGAGATCGTGCCACCGGAATCCTTGATTAGCTTCCACTCGGTGTCGTTCAGCGTGCAGCAATGGATATAGGTCGTGTCCGGCTTGAGCGGCTCGATGGCGTGCATCTTCTCCAGAAACGCGCTGCGGCCGAACTCGCCGACCCCGACATGGATAGTGATGCGCGCACCGTTGTCACGCGCAATCTTCCAGATCGAGTTGACTTCCGGCGGGGCGCCGCCGGGCGACGCGAGGAACAGCGTGAGCAACTGGTCATCGGTCGAGAAATACTGCTTGCGCAGCCGCGCTATATCGCCGGGAAACTTGCCCTTGGCAGCTTCTTTCCAGTTGCCGGAGACGGTCTGCGGACTGCCATAGGCAAACACCGCCCGCACGCCAGACTCCTGCAATCCCTTGATGGACGCGTCGGTATGCTCCGGCGACATGTGGATGTGCGACCAGTCGAGCACCGTGGTGACGCCGACGTCGATACAGCCGACCGCGCTCAGCAGATTGGCGGCGTAATTGTCTTCGGGAACAAAATTAGCGCCGAACTTGCGTTGCACCGTGGCAGCGTAGTCGGCAAGCGAGCCGTCCGGCAGCACGTTGCGCAGGAAGCCTTGCCACATGTGCCGGTGCGTATCGACAAAGCCCGGCATCACGATCGAGTTCGACGCATCGATCACCTGGGCGTTGGCCGCGCTGATTCCCGGCTTCACCGCCGAGATCTTGCTGCCTTCGATCAGCACGTCGGCCTGCTCGAAGTCGCCGACCGACTTGTCGAGCGAGAGCACGCAGCCACCCTTGAGCAGGATCGGCCGGCCTACCGCCGGCTTGGGCGCCGCCCGCGCTTCGCCCGCGCCGATCACGCTTGCCATCGCCGGCGCCGCTACCGTCGCGGCCGCGCTCGTGCACAGGAACTGCCGGCGCGACAGACCGCTGCGCGGCGCACAGCACGGACATGCTGAAGTGAATACATGTGACATGGCATCCTCCCGAGGCTTTATCGTTGCGGTGATGCTAGTCCTTCCCCACATTTCGATCCAGCAATGTGCCCATAACGTGACTTGGCCCACCGATCCGGGCTAGATCGCTGCCCACTCAACGGTGTGCCCAACATGCTGCGAACTGAAGAAGCCCGCGCCGTCCGCCTTGCCGACTATCGCCCGCCCGATTGGCTGGTCGAGACCGTCCATCTCGACGTGACGCTCGATGCGACCCGGAGCCCGGTGCACGCCACGATCAAGTTCAAGCCGAACCCGGCGGCGGGCGCACCCGCGCCGCTGAAACTCGACGGCGACGGACTGACGCTGGTTTCGCTGAAGCTCGACGGCGAGACGCTCGCGGCCGACCGATACACCGCGGCGCCCAATGGCCTGACCATCCCGCAGCCGCCAAACCGGGCGTTCACGCTGGACATCGAGACGCTGGTCGATCCGACCGCCAACACGCAATTGTCCGGGCTCTATCGCGCATCCGGCGCCTATTGCACGCAGTGCGAGGCGGAAGGCTTCCGCCGCATCACCTATTTCCCGGACCGCCCCGACGTGATGGCGGTCTACACCACGCGGATCGAAGCGGACAAAGCCGAAGCGCCGGTGCTGCTGGCGAACGGCAATCTCACCGGGCACGGCGATCTGCCAAACGGACGCCACTTCGCGGTTTGGCACGATCCGTGGCCGAAACCGTCCTATTTGTTTGCGCTGGTGGGCGGCAAGCTCGGCGTCGTCGAGGACACCTTCACCACCATGTCCGGCCGCAAGGTCGCGCTGCGCATCTACGTGGAGCCCGGCAAGGAGAAGCTGTGCGGCTTTGCGATGGATTCGCTCAAGCGCTCGATGCGCTGGGACGAGCAGGCGTTCGGCCGCGAGTACGATCTCGACATCTTCATGATCGTCGCGGTCAGCCACTTCAACATGGGCGCGATGGAGAACAAGGGGCTCAACGTCTTCAACGACAAATACGTGCTCGCTTCACCCGACACCGCGACCGACCAGGACTTCGTCAACATCGAAGCCATCATCGCGCATGAGTACTTCCACAACTGGACCGGCAACCGCATCACCTGCCGCGACTGGTTCCAGCTTTGCCTGAAGGAAGGCCTCACTGTTTTCCGCGATCAGGAGTTCACCTCGGACGAGCGCTCCCGCGTGGTGGCGCGGATCGGCGACGTGCGGGGGCTTCGCACGGTGCAGTTCACCGAGGACGCCGGCCCCCTCGCCCATCCGGTGCGGCCGGAACTCTACCGCGAGATCAACAACTTCTACACCTCGACGGTCTACGACAAGGGCGCCGAGGTGGTGCGGATGATCAAGACATTGATCGGCCCGCAATTGTTTCGCAAAGGCATGGACCTCTATTTTCAGCGCCATGACGGCGAAGCGGCGACCATCGAGCAGTTTGTGCAGTGCTTCGCCGATGCCAGCGGCCGCGACTTCAAGCAGTTCATGCGCTGGTATTCGCAGGCCGGCACGCCGGAGGTCGCGGCGACGGGGCGATACGACGCAGCCGCAAAGACCTATCGCCTCGACGTCGCGCAAACCACGCGGCCGACGCCGGGGCAGCCGGTCAAGGAGCCGCAAGTCGTGCCGCTCGGCATTGGCCTCGTCGGAAAAATCGGCGACCTGCCGCTCACGCTCGCCGACGGACAGGCGCCTGAACGCGGCGTTCTGGTGCTCGACAAGCCGTCGCACAGCTTCACCTTCACGGGCGTAGGCGAGCCGCCGGTGCTCTCGATCAACCGCGGCTTCTCGGCGCCGGTCCGGCTCGACGCCAAACTCACTTCCGGCGACCTGCGCGCACTCGCCGCGCGCGACAGCGACCCGTTCAATCGCTGGCAGGCGGTGCAGACGCTCGCCACCGACATGCTCACTGGCAACGTGGCACGGCTGCGCGCCGGGCAAGACCCGGAGGCCGACGAAGGCTTGCTCGCTGCGCTGGCCGCAATCCTTGCCGATGCTGCGCTCGAGCCCGCCTTCATCGCCGAGGCGCTGCAGATGCCGAGCGAAGCCGACATCGCGCGCGAGATCGGCAAGGACGTCGACCCCGACGCCATCTACCGCGCCCGCACCGGCCTGCGCGCGCTAATCGGGCTGCACCTCAATGCGGAATTGACCAAGACCTATCGCGCGATGACGACAAGCGGCCCCTACACGCCGGACGCCGCGAGTGCCGGTCGCCGGGCGCTGAAGAACATCAGCCTCGACCTGCTCGCCGCGACTGCCGAATCCCACGCGATCCGGCTGACCGCCGAACAGTTTAAGTCGGCGGACAACATGACCGACCGCATGGCGGCACTCGCAACTCTCAATCAGCACGACGGCGCGGAGCGTATCGCCGCGCTGGAAGCGTTCTTCGAGCGCTACCGCGACGACGCGCTGACGCTCGACAAATGGTTCGGGCTGGAGGCTGTTGCGCCGCACGCCACCACGCTGGCGCGTGTGCGCGCGCTTACCGCGCATCCGGCGTTCTCGATGTCGAATCCGAACCGCGTGCGCTCGCTGATCACCATGTTCGCGGTCGGCAACCAGACCCAGTTCAACCGGGCGGACGGCGCGGGCTACAACTTCATCGCCGACACTGTGCTGGCGCTCGACCCCGCCAATCCGCAGGTGGCGGCGCGCATGCTCTCTGCGTTCAAGAGCTGGCGCATGCTGGAGCCCGCTCGGCGCGGCCACGCCGAGGCGGCGCTGCGGCGTGTCGCGGCACACCCGAACCTGTCGCGCGATGCCAGCGATATCGCGCAACGTGCATTGGCCGACGAATAGGATTTCGCCGCGCGTCACCGGCGACCGTTTCGCGTAAGCCTTTGATGGGACTCTCATTCCATCGCGGCGATGCATTTTGGACTCACGTGCGATTTCAGTTGAAAAGTTAACGAAAAATATTGACTCCGACTTCTCGACACGACTCCACGCATAGATTCAAATGATCGCGATTCGGGGCGATCAAGCGCATCGCTTCGAGGGTAGTTTCTGGGGATTCAATTCAGACGGGGGCCTGAATGGCGCGCGCCGAAGCGGCGAGTGCGTCTGCGCGACCGGATTCCATCAAGGGTCTCGCGCAGTCGATCGCCAAGCCCGCGTACCGGCGGTTGCTCACGGCGGAGCCCGCGTTGCGCCGCGCCGTTCCCGCGCTGATCATCGCCTTCCTGCTCACCATCGGTGTCGGCTCGGTCGTCCAGGTCCTTGATCACCGCCGCCAGGCGATTGCCGACGCGATCCACGACATCCTCGACATCGCCGATTACGCCGCCGAACGCTTCAACCGGCTGGCCGGCACGGACAGCGCCGAGAGCGCGCGCCGGGAAATCCTGGAGCGCGCGCTGGCGGCGCGCGCCACGATGTTCGGGCGCGTCATCCTGCTGAGCAACTCCGAGGGTGTGGTCACCGCGGCGATCCCGCCGGTCGGCGCGCCGATCGGGCAGAAGCTCAACGACGTGCTGGGCGACGTGCCGGCGCTGACCATCCTGGGCGCGAGCGCCGGCGTGGTCGAAATTCCCCTCGCCGGCGGCAACCGGGCGTTCGCGACGGTGCGCACCTTGGCGCCAGGTCGCGGTCAGCTCGCTGTGATCCAGTCGCGCACCGATGCGCTGGCGCGCTGGCGCGCCGACACCACGCTGACCGTGACATTGTCCGCCACCACCGGCTTCGTGCTGCTGATCCTTGGCTTCGCCTTCCACTGGCAGGCGACGCGGGCGCGCGAAGCCGACTTCATCTACGACACGGTGCGAAGCCGCATCGACACAGCGCTGAATCGCGGCCGCTGCGGCCTCTGGGACTGGGACATCGCGCGTGGCCGCATCTACTGGTCGCACTCCATGTTTGCGATCCTGGGGCTTGCGCCTCGCGATGAGCTGATGACGTTCGGCGAGGTCAGCCACATCGTTCATCCGGACGACATCAAGCTCTACGAGGTGGCAGAGCAGCTCGCCGACGCGACCGCCAATGCGATCGACCACGAATTCCGCATGCTGCATGCGAACGGAAAATGGGTCTGGCTGCGCGTGCGTTGCGAGATGGTGCGCCAGCCGAGCGAGCCGGGCCTGCACCTGATCGGCATCGCGGTCGATGTCACCGAGCAGAAGACGCTGGTGGAGAAGACCGCCGCCGCGGACTTGCGGCTGCGCGACGCCATCGAGACGATCCCGGAAGCCTTCGTGCTCTGGGACGCCGACAACCGGCTGGTGCTGTGCAATTCGAATTTCCAGGACCTGCACAATCTTTCCGACGCCGCGATCTCCGCCGGCACCTCCTACGAGGACGTGGTCGCCGCGGGCCGCAAGCACATCATCCGCACCAAGGTCATGAGCGAAGGCCCAACAATCCCCGGCGCGCGCACCTTCGAAGCGCAGCTCGACGACGGGCATTGGCTGCACATCAGCGAGCGGCGCACAAAGGACGGCGGCTACGTCTCGGTCGGCACCGACATCACACCGCTCAAGCAGCACGAAAGAAAGCTGATGGACAGCGAGCAGCGGCTGATGGCGACCATCACCGACCTGCGCAACTCCCAGCACAAGCTTGAGACCCAGACCCGGCAGCTCAGCGAGATGGCGCAGAAGTATGCCGAGGAGAAGACCCGCGCTGAGGAGGCCAACCAGACGAAGTCGAAGTTCCTGGCCAACATGAGCCACGAGCTGCGCACGCCGCTCAATGCCGTGATCGGGTTCTCCGAGATCATGGAATCCGGCATGTTCGGCGCGCTCGGCGCCGAAAAATATTATGAATACTGCCGCGACATCAAGCATAGCGGGCAGTACCTGCTCGACGTCATCAACGACATCCTCGACATGTCGAAGATCGAGGCAGGCCGTATCAAGCTCGATCTGGAGGATGTCGAGCTCGATCCGGTGCTGGCCGACGCGGTGCGCGTGGTGACAGCGCGCGCGCAGGACAAGCGGCTCAAGGTCACTTCCAGCATCGCGGCAGGAATCCACTTCAAGGCGGATAAGCGCGCGGTGAAGCAAGTCGCGCTCAACCTCCTCTCGAACGCCGTGAAATTCACGCCGGCCGACGGCGAAATCTCGGTGCGCGGCCGGCTGTCGCGCAATGCGGTGTCGATCTCGATCCAGGACACTGGCATCGGCATCCCGCGGGACGCGCTGCAGAAGCTCGGGCGTCCATTCGAGCAGGTCGAGAGCCAGCTTACCAAGACCCATCACGGCTCCGGCCTTGGCCTCGCGATTGCAAAGTCGCTCGTGGAACTGCACGGCGGCGCGATGCGGATTTTCTCGCGGTTCGGCGCCGGTACGATCGTTGTCGTGCGCTTTCCGCTCGACTGCAGGCCGGATCAGGACAAGGGCGTCAAGAAACTTGTTGCCTGAAGCGTGACGTCGGAACGGGGACTGGGAATCGGCGCCCGCCTAGCCACGGGCGCCGATTTATTGTGCAGACGCGCGTAAGGGCACTTGCGCATGCCATCCGGCCACGGTTGCGGATCGCGGCAACCCCGCCATACAGTGCCGACATGAAACGCAAAAACATGCAGCGCTTCGGCGCATTCTTCGCCCTTCTCGCAAGCGTTATCGTCGTCGGGGCCGCGCAGGCCCAAAGCTGGCCGCAGCGGCCCGTGCGGTTGCTGGTTCCCTTCGCGGCGGGCGGCAACATCGACGTGATGGGCCGCCTGATGGCGGCGCGGCTGAGCGAGATTATCGGCCAGCAGGTGATCGTAGAGAACAGGGTCGGTGGCAACGGCATCGTCGCCACCGAGGCCGTCGCCCGCGCCGCGCCGGACGGTTACACGCTGCTGTGGGCCAGCACCTCGGTGATTGCGATCGTGCCGGCCGCCGCCAAGGTTTCGTACGATCCTCAGAAGGACTTGGCGCCGATCGGCGCGATGACGGCAGGCCCGCAAGTGTTGCTGGTGAATTCGAATATGCCTGCCAAGAACGTTGAGGAGTTCGTCGCCTGGGTGAAGGCGCAGCCGGCCAAGGTCGCCTACGCCGGCGGCGGCGGCCCCGCCAGCGCCAGCAACCTGATCATGTCGCTGTTCCAGAAGCGCGCCGGTATCGAGATGACCAACGTCAGCTACCGTGGCACCGCGCCGGCGCTGACCGACATCATCGCCGGGCACGTCCCAACCATGTTCATTCCAGTGTCGGAAGCCTACGCGCAGGCGACCAATCCAAATATCCGCTTGTTGGCGGTGTCGGGCGCGAAGCGCTCGCTGATGCTTCCGGATGTGCCGACCATCTCGGAGTCGGGCTATCCCGGCTTCGACGCGGTGTCGTGGACCGGGCTGATGGCGCCGGCCGGCACACCGAAGGAGATCGTGGACAGGCTCGGCGCAGAGATGGAAAGGGCCGTGAAGGACCCGAAGTTCGTCGAGCAGATCGTCAAGGCCGGCAACGACCCCCTGGGCTACGGGCCGGCAGAATTCGCGAAAATGATCGCCTCGGAGATTCCCGCGTGGGGCGACGCGGTGCGCAGCGCCGGCGTGAAGCTGAACTAGCCCTTCAGGTAACGGTAGGCCGCTTTCACATCGAGCGGCATCCAGTCGGCGTAACGATTGATGCCAGCGTATTGCGGCAGGTGTACGTCGCGGACCGCCGCCGCCTCCGACCACCCCGCTTTGATGGCTTCCGCGACCGCGCCGCGCAGCGCGATCAGCATGTCGCGGAAGCGCGCGACCGACTGGAGATCGGTCGGCCCGCCGTGCCCTGGAATGACGACCGCAACGTCCAGCTTCAGCACGCGCGCCAGCCGCTCGATCCAGCCATCAAGGTCGCAGTCGCCGAGCCAGGGGAAACGGCCATGGAACAGGAGGTCGCCGAGGAACACCACCTTGGCTTTCTCCAGATAGACAACGATGTCGCCGTCGCAGTGCGCCGGACCCCAGTAGTGCAGATGTACGGTCTCATTCGGCAGGTGGAAAGCGAACTGGTCCGCGAACGTCTGCGTCGGCGGCAGGATCGTCACCGTGTCATAGTCCGGCAAGCTGATGCGCTGCTTGAACCATGCCTGCGCCGGATCGCCGTCCGGCACCAATTCCATGATGTTTTGCCCGAACAGCATGCGCAGCTTGGTCGGGAAGTCGGTGATGGTCCAGCGATCGCCGGTGCGGGGCCCGAGCGCTCCGTTCATCGCGATCAACGTCTTCTCGTGCGCCAGGATCGGCAGATCCTCGAACACCACGTTGCCGTGGGTGTGGTCGAGATGACAGTGCGTGTCGATCAGCATGCGCAGCGGCTTGTTCACACTCGCGACCAGTGCATTGCGGAACTGGCGCGCCAGACGCGGATATTGCTGAGCATCGATGACCAAAAGCCCGTCCGGCGTCTCGATCGCACCGGCGTTGGAATCGCCGCCCGATCCGATCCAGGCGTACACACCGGGCGCGACCGTCACAAGCTGAGGTGCGTTGCTCATGGCGCCAGCCTATACGACATTGCGGCTGCTCAGCCCCGGGAATGGCCTCAGGCTTTCATGCGTGGTCTAATCGCCGCGCCGGATCGAGGAAGGCTGAAGTGACGATGGCCCAGAAACCCATCCTGGTAGCCGGCGGCGGACCGGTCGGCTTTATTACCGCGCTGGCGATCGCCCGCCAGGGCATTCCCGTTCAGGTCTTCGAGGCCGAACCGCGCGTCATGGATATGCCGCGGGCCGCGACCACCCATGCAGCAACGCTCGAAATGCTGGCGGGCCTCGGCATGGTCAATGAGGTGATCGAGCGGGGTCTGGTCGAGCCGCTGTTCCGCATATGGGACCGCCGATCCAAGGCCATCGTCGCCGAGTTCGACTTCGGCCGCCTGAAGGACGAGACCCCGTACCCGTTCGCCGTGCAATGCGAGCAGCACAAGCTCGCTGCCATGGCGATCGCGCGGCTGCGCGCCTTTCCGCACGCGACGATCGAATTTTCTGCGCGGGTCACCGCGGTGTCGCAATCGGCGGATGGCGTGGAAATCCACGTCGAGACACAGCACGGCATTCGTAAGGTGGGCGGCAGCCACTTGATCGGCGCCGACGGTGGACGATCCACTGTGCGCAAGGCGCTCGGCATTGACTTCGAGGGCTACACGCACCCGGAACGCTTCCTGATCCTCACCACATCGCATGATATCGGCACCATGTATCCGGGCTGCACGCGCAACTATGTGTCCGATCCGAACGACTGGTTTTCGGTTTTCAAGGTGAGCGGCGACGGCGCGGGCCCGCTGTGGCGTGTGCTTTCCGCCACCAAGCCGGAGCAGACCGACGAGGAACTGATGAACCCGGCGGCCACCGAGGCAAGGCTGCAGCGTTTCCTGCCGAAGGATACGGCTTACCCGGTCATTCACCGCAATCTCTACAACGTTCACCAGCGCGTAGCGGCGAGCTTCCGCAAGGGCCGCGTGTTCCTGGCCGGCGACAGCGCGCACGTCAACAACCCGCTCGGCGGGCTCGGCCTCAATTTCGGCATTCACGATGCGATCGAGTTGACCACCCTGCTCGGCCAAGTGATCCGCAAGGAGGCGCCGGAGAGCGTCCTCGATGATTACGACAGACACCGACGGCCACTGAACATCGAGTTCGTGCAGCAGCAAACCATCGCCAACAAGAAGCGCTTGGAGGAAAAGGACCCAAACGCCCGGGCCAGGGATTTCGAGCAGCTGCGCCGCACCGCGGACGACCCGGCGGCGCATCGCGCCTACGTGCGCCGCGCCTCGCTGATCGAGAGCGTCAAGAAGCGCACCACGGTGCCGGCTTAGCGCGGCGCCTCGAACGAAATCGAGCAGGAGCGCTTCGCGCCGCCGCCCATGATGTTGGCAAGCTGACCACGCAGCACGGTCGGCCCCTTCGGATTGAGCTTGCCCGCGAACTCGTAGGTCCACTCCGGCGGCTGACCGGGCGTCCCGCCCTCGCCCGCAATCAGCACCGCGCCGGATGCGGCTACCGTGCCCGTCATCACCTGACCCTGCGGCCGCGACGGCGTGGCGGTCAGCACGCCGCGATCGATCATGATGTCCATGTTGTCATTCCAGGCCGGGTATTTTTTGGGATCCCCGGAGAACGAGCCGCAGACGATCTTGCCGTCGTGCTTCTGCCTGGCGCCTTGCGCGTGCATAGGCGCAGTCAGCGCCAATGTTGCGAGCGCCACCGAGAACACCGTCATTCGACGTCGTGGTCCGATCCAAATTCCTAGGCGCATAATATCTTTCCTACAGCAATTTCGGTTCGCCCACGCATGCTACACCAGTCGCAACAACAAATCAGGCATCTTAAATAGCTAAGCCTTCGAACCAGAGCGCTTTGGTCCCAGAATTCGCTCGAAACTCGCCCGCACCTTCTGCTGCGTCTCGGCAAGGTGCGCGTCGAGCGTGGCGAAATTTGGCAGGTCCGCCGCCCGCGCCAGCAATCCAAGCAGTCCGGCGCCCGCGGTCTTTTGATCGAACGGCCCGGGGAGGCACAATCGCAGGATTTGCGTGAGGTTGTGATAGAGCGCCGCCGCCGGGCGCAACACGTCGGCCTCCTCCGCGGGGAGCAGCCCGAGCCGCCAAGCCTTGTCCAGCACGCGCGCCGTCGACATGTCGAGCATGTCCGGATGATCGGCGGCATGCACCAGTTGCAGGTACTGCGCGATGAACTCGAGATCGATCAGCCCGCCTGCCGCGTATTTAAGGTCCCAGCGCGTGCTTTCGCCCTTTTCGGTGGCGATGGCGCGGCGCATGTCGGCAACATCCTCGGCGATCACCACGGCATCGCGCCGGCGCGTGAGGGTTTTCCGGATCACGCCTTCGACCTGCTCGCCAAAACCGGATGACGAGGACACGACCCGCGCCCGCGTCAGCGCCATGTGCTCCCAGGTCCAGGCCTCGGTCTCCTGATAGCTTGCGAACGCGTCGAGTCGCGTCGCCACCGGACCGGCGCGCCCCGAGGGACGCAGCCGCATGTCCACGCTGTAGAGCGCGCCATAGTTGGTCTGCGCCGACAGCGCACTGATCAGCCGCTGTGTGAGCCGCGCGAAATATTGCGCCCCATAGAGCGGCCGCTCGCCATTCGATTGCGGATGCTCATCGTCAAAGTCATAGACGATGATAAGATCGAGATCGGAGGTCGCGGTCATCTCGCGGCCGCCGAGCTTGCCGAGGGCGAGCAGCGCGCTCTTCTGGCCTCTGATACGGCCGTGGTTCTTCGCGAACGCGTCCTCCACTGCACGATGCAGTGCGCGAATCACCACATCGGCGAGCCGCGCGAAGGCGTCGCCCGCCTGCTCGGCCGACACGGTGCCTGAAAGGATCCGCGCGCCGACCAGGAACATATGCTCCTGCGCGAACATGCGGAGCCGGTCGAGAAAGTCCTCGTAGGACTGTGCCTCACCGAGCGAGCGCTTGAGCTCGGCCGAAAGCTTAGCCTCGTCCGGCAGCGCACCGAAGAAGGTCGGCTCGAGCAGCGCGTCGATCGCCTCGGGATAGCGCGCCAGGATGTCGGCGAGCCTCGGCGCGGTGCCGAGGATCAGCGCCACCAGCGACACCAGATCGGGGTTCTGCTTGAGCAGCGCAAACAGCCGCGCACCGGCGTGAAGCCCGGTCAGGAAGCGGTCGAACGCCATCACCGCCGCGTCGGGATTCTCGAAACGTGACAGCCGATCGATCAGAAGTGGCACAAGCTCGCCGAACTGGCGGCGGCCGAACTCGCCCTTGAGCGATGGATAGACGCCGGACAGCCAACGGCGCACCGTCGCCGATGTCTCCAGCGGCTTCTTGAAGCCCATCTCGCCCAGCCGGTCGAGCGTTTCGCGCTCGTCGGCCTTCTCGGGAAAGGACAATGCCGCCTGCTCCGGCCGCGACGTCGTCGCGACCTCGAACAACTTGGCGTAGTGCCGCTGCACCTTGCGCAAATGGCCCAGCAGCGTCTCTGCCAGTGCATCGCGGTCCTTGTAGCCGGCAAAGCGCGCGAACCGCTCCAGCGCCGCGGGATCGGCCGGCAGCGTGTGGGTCTGGTCGTCGGCCACCATCTGCAGCCGGTGCTCGATGGTGCGCAGAAAAAGGTAGGCCGCCTCCAGGTCGGCGCGCGCCGCGGCGTCGATCCAGCCGCCTTCCACCAGCGTGGCGAGCGTGGCCAGCGTGCCGTGACCGCGCAATTCCGGATGGCGTCCGCCGGCGATGAGCTGCTGGGTCTGCACGAAGAACTCGATCTCGCGGATGCCGCCGCGGCCAAGCTTGATATTGTGGCCCTCGACCGCGATGTCCTGGTGGCCGCGGTAGGCGTGGATTTGCTGCTTCATCGCCTCGATGTCGGCGACCGCGGCGTAGTCGAGATACTTGCGCCAGATGAACGGCGACAGCTCCTTCAGCACCGCTTCGCCAGCGGCGATGTCGCCCGCGCAAGGCCGCGCCTTGATCATCGCGGCGCGCTCCCAGTTCTGGCCGATGCTGCCGTAGTAATTGAGCGCCGCAGGCACCGAGACCGCGATCTGGGTCGATGCCGGGTCGGGCCGCAGCCGCAGATCGACGCGGAACACATAGCCGTCGCCGGTGCGCTCCTGCAGCAGCTTCACCAGACCGCGCGTGATGCGCACGTAGAACGCCGACGCGTCGCTTTCATTGGCAAGGACACCGGTTTCCGGCTCGTAGAACACGATCAGGTCGATGTCGCTCGAATAGTTGAGCTCGAACGCGCCCATCTTGCCCATCGCGAGCACGATATAGCCGCGAGCCTCGCTCCGGCTGCTCTGCCTTTTTCGGCTTGTAGCGTCCACGCTTCGCCGCGTCGCGCAGCAGGAATCCGATGGCCGACGAAACCGCCGTATCTGCAAGCTCGGTGAGCGCACGCGTCGTCCGCATCACCGGCCAGGCGCCGCCGATGTCGGCAAGCGCAATCAGCAGCGCGGCCTCCGATTTCATGCGCCGGAGCAGCCGCATCGCCTTGTCTTCGTCTTTGGTGGCCGCAACAGCGCGGGCTGTTTCGCTCAGCAGCGAGGCGAAGTGCACGTCGGGATCGGAGCTGAGAATGCGCACCATGCGTGCAGGATCCCCAGCGATCAGGTCCCAGAGGAACGGCGAACCGTCGGCTATGCCGGTCAGCAGTGATTCGATCTTGGGCGACGCAGCGATCAGTTTTTTGAGCGCCTTGCCGGGCTCTGCGCGGCCGATCTCGATTAGCCATTCGCCGACGCGGGCCTTGGCTTGTTTGGGTGCGGATAGCCGGGGCGCATCGACCACCTGCTGAGCAAGGGTCCCGACACCTTCGCCGGCAGGCTTCGCCCTGCGCTTCACCGCCCTTTTCATGGGGCAGGGTTAGCGCAGACGGTTGCGAAAAGGGAGAGCCGACCTAGTCGGCCGGTGTGGGCAATTGCCGGCCGGCGCGTGGCAAGACCAGCACAGCCCGCAATCCGGGGGCGTTGTCCTCGAGCCTGAGTTCGCCGCCGTGCAGATGCGCGACGGCCGACACGAGGCTCAGGCCGAGCCCGGAGCCGGGCTCCGAGCGGCTCGCTTCGAGCCGCACAAATCGCTCCACCACGCGGCCGCGGTCGGCTTGGGCAATGCCGGGACCGTTGTCGGCAACGGTCAGCAGCACCTGGTCGCCCTCGCTTCGCGCCGTCACCGTGATCGAGGGCGGCGTCTCGCCGGCGCCAACCTGGCGCTGCGCGGCGTACTTGATTGCATTGTCCACCAGATTGGCGAGCGCTTGCGTGACCAGCTCGCGGTTGCCGCGCAGCGGCACCGCCTCCGCCGCATCGATCTTGAGGGCAACGCCCTTTTCGTCGGCCAGAGGATCGTAGAGCTCGCCGACGCCGCGCACGATGTCGGCGGCATCGAACTCCGCCATATGGGTGCTGGCGCCGCCCGACTCCGCGCGCGCGATCATCAGCAGCGCATTGAAGGTGCGGATCAACTCGTCGGATTCCTCGATCGTGCCTTCGAGCGCCGCGCGATAGTCGGAATCCTGCTTGCCCATGCGCAGCGCCTCCTCGGCGCGGTTGCGCAGCCGCGTCAGCGGCGTCTTCAGGTCATGGGCGATGTTGTCCGAGACCTCCTTGAATCCCCGCATCAGCGCCTCGATGCGCTCCAGCATCTCGTTGAGATTGACCGCAAGGCGATCCAACTCGTCGTCGCTGCCGGCAACCGGCAGGCGGCCCGACAAGTCGCCCGCCATGATGGTACGCGTGGTGTCGGTCATGGCATCGACACGCGCCAGCACGCGGCGCGCGACAAAGAAGCCGCCGGCAAGGCCGAGCACGATCACGACCGCGATCGACCATTGGCCGGCGGCGCTGACGATGTCGAACAGCCGCTCGCGCTCTTCCAGATCACGGCCGACCAGCAGGCGGAAGCCGCTGGGGAGCTGGAACACCCGAACCAGCGCGTGATGCTCGGTGCCTTCCGGATCGTCGAGCCGGCGATAGACGGTTTCGGTCCAGCCGGGCGTGTTCATCACGCCCTCGGCCAGCGAGCCGACGTTGCCGGCCAGGCCTTCGCCGTTGAACGTGGTGACGAGATAGAGGCTCGATCCGGGCCGCCGCGCTCGCGCATCGACGACGAAAACCAGCCGCCGGATGCCGCCCGTGTTGTATTGCTCGGTCAGGCCGGTGATCTCGGCGTTGACCGTGCGGGTGATCTGCTCGGTGACCAGACGCCGCGTGTTGAACGCGAAATAGCCGAGCAGCGAAGCGGCAAACAGCGCGAACACCGTCAGATAGACCAGCGTCAGCTTGAAGGCCGTGGTGCGGAGCAGCTTGCCGAACGCAATAGCCCGCGGCCCTTGCGGCCATTGGATCCGGTTCGTCAGTCTGCGTAGGAACGCCGTGCCAGCCGGGGCCGCAACCGTGGCGACGCCGCTCTTGCTGGCCTCATCCACCCCGCCGACGCGGGGCATGGCGAGTTCATTTTGCGTCACGGACCATATATCCGGCGCCGCGGATCGTATGCAGCAGAGGCTGCGAGAATCCCTTGTCGATCTTAGAGCGAAGCCGCGAAATGTGCACGTCGATCACGTTGGTCTGCGGGTCGAAGTGGTAGTCCCACACGTTCTCCAGCAGCATGGTGCGGGTCACCACCTGGCCGGCGTGCTTCATCAGATATTCGAGCAGCCGGAATTCGCGCGGCTGCAGGTCGATCTCGGAGCCGCCGCGCGACACCCGGTGCGACAGCCGGTCGAGCTCGAGATCGCCGACCCGGTAGACCGTTTCCTCGCCGCGCCCGCCGCGGCGGCGCGCCAGCACCTCGACGCGGGCGAGCAGCTCGGAGAATGAATACGGCTTGGTCAGGTAGTCGTCGCCGCCGGCGCGCAGGCCTTTCACGCGGTCGTCGACCTGGCCGAGCGCCGAGAGGATGAGGATCGGGGTGTGGATGTCCTTGTTGCGCAGTTCGCCGATCAGCGACAGGCCGTCGCGCTTGGGCAGCATGCGGTCGACGATCAGCACGTCGTATTCGCGCTCCAGCGCGAGCGCGAGGCCCTCCTCGCCGTCAGCGGCCTGGTCGGCCACGTGGCCGACCTCGCGGAAAGCCCGCGCGATGTAGTCGGCGGCGTCGCGGTCGTCTTCGACGATGAGGAGGCGCATGGCGGTCCGATCGAGGGCCGCCAAGTCTAGCGGAGTTTTGGGGCTCGCGCTGGGTTTCACACCGGCTTCGCCGGAACCGCTGCGAGGGGCGGCGGATTTCTCCGCCGCCCCTCGACCGACCTCGCTCCCGGCGGGGGCGACGAATGCCGGGGAACGAAGCGCGGTATTAGAGGGGACGGATTTGTCGTCCGTCCCCCGGGTTCGCTCCGCCGGCGGGGGCGACGAATGCCGACGGGACGCTCCCAACTCTGGCGCCGGATTTGTGGAACGAACGATCATGGTTGCGTCCCGTCCGGCGCCTAGCATTCACATGCCGCAAATCACGCGCGGCTGAGCGGGATGGCGACGAACCGCGTCCCCCGCTCGGATTTCACTCGCATCAGCACGCTGCGCTTGCCCTCGGCGCGGGCCTCGGCCAGCGCCTTGCGGACCTCGGCAGGCGTCGCGACGGTCTTGCCGGCAACATCGAGGATGACGTCGCCGGCCTGGAAGCCGAAGTCGGCGGCCGGACCGTTCGGATCGACTTCGGCGATCACCACGCCCGGCTCGTTGCCGCCCGGCGCGAGCGACAGGCCGAGCCGCGGACCTTCGGCGACCGGCACGTCACGATCGGCCCGGTCGGCGCGCTGCTGGCTACGGTCATTGCGGTCGCCGCGCTGCTCACCGCGATCGGCGGCGGTCGCGTCGGGTGCCCTGATCGCGGTCCATGTCCTGGTCGCGGTCCTGGAAGTCCGCGGCGCTGCTCGGCGCGGGCCTCGCGCTGCGCCGGCAATTCGCCGAGCGTCAGGTTGACGGTCTTCTCGCTGCCCTTGCGCAGGACGCCGAGCTTGATGTTGGCGCCCGGCGCCATGCCGCCGATCCGGCGCGACAGCTCGCGGGCATCCTTCACGCGGTTGCCGTCGACCGAGACGATCACGTCGCCGGCCTCGATGCCGGCCTTGACCGCGGGGC
Organism: uncultured Alphaproteobacteria bacterium; assembly: GCA_963711955.1. Taxonomy (GTDB): domain Bacteria; phylum Pseudomonadota; class Alphaproteobacteria; order Rhizobiales; family Xanthobacteraceae; genus Z2-YC6860. Next base: position 58,118 of record CAVQGC010000007.1, read on the forward strand.
TGTCCTTCTGCGGCTCCGCGACCAGCGCGCCCTCGTTGTTCTTCAGGCCGAGGCTGTCGGCGATCTCCTTGGTCACCGGCTGGATCTGCACGCCGATCCAGCCGCGCGCGACCTTGCCCTTGTCCTTGAGCTGGGCGACCACGGTCTTCACGGTCTCCGCCGGAATGGCGAACGCGATGCCGACCGACCCGCCGGACGGCGAATAGATCGCGGTGTTGACGCCGATCACGCTGCCGTCGGTGTTGAAGGTCGGGCCACCGGAGTTGCCCTTGTTGACCGGCGCGTCGATCTGGAGGAAGTCGTCGTAAGGACCCGCGCCGATGTCGCGGCCGCGCGCCGACACGATGCCGGCGGTCACGGTGCCGCCGAGGCCGAACGGATTGCCGACCGCGAGCACCCAGTCGCCGACCCGCGGCGCCTTGTCGGCGAGCCGCACGTGCGGGAAGTTGCCGCCGTCGATCTTGATCAGCGCGAGATCGGTGCGCGGATCGGTGCCGATCACCTTGGCCGAGTAGGTCTTGCCGTCGTCGAACGCGACCTCGACGGTCGAGGCGTTTTCGACGACGTGATTGTTGGTGACGGCGTAGCCGTCGGCCGAGATCAGGAAGCCCGAGCCCTGGCCGCTCATCTGATTGCGGCCGCGCGGCGCGTTGGGCATCCCATCGGGCATGCCGAAGCGGCGGAAGAACTGCTCCATCGGCGAGCCCTTGGGGAACGGCAGCTCGCGATCGGACGACAGCTGCGGCGTGGCTTCGGACTTGACGCGGACCGAGATCACCGCCGGCTTCACCTTCTCGACGATGTCGGCAAAGCCGATCGGCGCCGGGATGACCTTGGCCTCCTGCGAGAGGTTCTGCGCCAGCGCGGCTGGCGTGTTGAACGTGACGTCCGGGTGCGACGAAATAGGCGCCGGCGCTGAGCCCCAGCACGGTGGTGGCGAGCAGACGCAAAACGGCGAGCCGACAGGCCGCCCTTCTGCTTGTTAATGGTCATGACTCTCTGTCTCCGAACGATTCCGTTGAGCGCCCCCCGGCGCCGGTTTGTTGGAGACAAGATGGGAATGCCGCCTTACCGCCGAGTGGCGGCGGGATTAAACTTTGGTAATGTTGCAATGGACAATATGTGTTTGAATTCAATAGCTTACGGGATAGTTCAGGACTATTTTTCCCGTCCAAGCAATTCCGCAACGCGCGCCTGCTCCGCCGCCGTCAGGAGCGGCTCCCTCGCATCCCGCGATTCGGGTTCTGCTCGCCGGCGCCGGAGCGCGAACACGACGCCAAAGCCGCCGATCGCCAGCGCGATCAGCGGCGCCAGCCACAGCAACGCGGTGCCCGTCCGAAGCGCGGCTTGAGCAGCACGAACTCGCCGTAGCGCGCGGTGAGGAAGTCGATCACCTTGGCATCGCTGTCGCCCGCGATGAGCCGCTCTCGCACCAGAAGCCGCAGGTCGCGCGCCAGCGGCGCATCGGAATCGTCGATCGACTGGTTCTGGCAGACCATGCAGCGCAGCTCCTTCGACAGCGCCCGCGCGCGGGCCTCCAGCGCCGGATCGGCGAGTACTTCGTCCGGCTGCACCGCAAGCGCGGGGGCGGTGCCGAACAAGCGCCAACGCCAATACGATGGAGCGTAGCGCGGTCATGCTCACTCCGCCGGCTGCAACGAGCCGCCGGTCTTGCGGGCGGGCTTCGGTGCACCGACCCGCAGCCGCCGGTCGGACAGCGAGAACGCTCCGCCGATCACCATCACCACCGCGCCGAGCCAGATGAACAGCACCAGCGGCTTGTGGTAGATGCGCACCGAAATCGAGCCGTCGGCGTTGGCATCGCCCAGCGAAACATAGAGCTGGCTCGCGCCGCGGCTCATCAGCGCCGCCTCGGTGGTCGAGGTCTGACGCGTCGCGAATGTCCGCTTCGACGGCTCCATCACGTCGATCGCCACGCCGCCCTGCCGCACGGTGAACCTGGCGGTGAGCTGGCGGTAGTTCGGTCCCTGCCGGGTGGTCAGGCCGTCGAAGGTGAGATCATAGGAGCGCAACGAGACGACATCGTTCGGCTTGAGCGACACGATCCGCTCGATGCCCCAGGTGGCCTCGCTGACGATGCCAAGCAGCGTCAGCCCGACGCCGAAATGCGCGATCGCCGTGCCCCAGGCCGAGCGCGGCAGACCGCGTGCGCGGCTCAACGCCACCGCGGGCGCGACGCGCAACAGGCCGGTCCGCTCCACCAGATCGGTGACTGCGCCCGCCATGACAAACACCGCAAGCCCGATGACGAACGGCGCCAGCACCGGCCCGCCGCCGGTGAGCCGCAAAGACCGTCGCGGCAGCGACGAGCGCCAGCGCCGCCGCGCCGATCAGGCGCTGCGCGGCGCCGAGCGCATCGCCGCGCTTCCAGGCCAGCAGCGGACCGAACGGCATGGCGAGCAGGATCGGCACGAACAGCGGGCCGAAGGTGAGATTGAAGAACGGCGCGCCGACCGAGATCTTGTCGCCGGTCAGCGCTTCGAGCGCCAACGGATAAAGCGTGCCGACGAACACGGTGGCGCAGGCCGCGGTGAGGAACAGATTGTTGAACACCAGCGCGCCCTCGCGCGAGATCGGCGCGAACAGCCCGCCCTGCTTGAGCGCTCGGCGCCCGCCAGGCGTAGAGCGCAAGCCCGCCGCCGATGAACAGGATGAGGATCGCCAGGATGAACACGCCGCGGGTCGGATCGCTGGCGAAGGTGTGCACCGAGGTCAGCACGCCGGAGCGCACCAGGAACGTGCCGATCAGCGACAGCGAGAACGCCAGGATCGCGAGCAGGATGGTCCAGACCTTCAGCGCGTTGCGCTTCTCCATCACCACCGCGGAATGCAGCAGCGCGGTGGCGGCGAGCCACGGCATCAGCGAGGCGTTCTCGACCGGATCCCAGAACCACCAGCCGCCCCAGCCGAGCTCGTAGTAGGCCCAGTACGAGCCCATCGCGACGCCGAGCGTGAGGAACATCCAGGCCGCCAGCGTCCACGGCCGCACCCAGCGCGCCCAGGCGGCATCGATGCGGCCTTCGATCAGCGCGGCGATCGCGAACGAGAACGAGATCGAGAGCCCGACATAGCCGAGATAAAGCAGCGGCGGATGCACCGCGAGGCCGATGTCCTGCAGGATCGGATTGAGGTCGCGGCCCTCGAACGGCGCGTTCGGAATGCGCAGAAACGGGTTCGAGGTGCCGAGGATGAAGAGCACGAACGCCGCCGCGATCCACGACTGCACGGCGAGCACGTTGGCTTTCAGCGTCGCCGGCAGATTGCCGCCGGCCAGCGCGACCAGCGCGCCGAACAGCGCGAGGATCAGCACCCACAGCAGCATCGAGCCTTCGTGGTTTCCCCACACGCCGGTGATCTTGTAGATCAGCGGCTTCGCCGAGTGCGAATTCTCGAACACGTTGACGACCGAGAAGTCGGACGCCGACGTAGCACGCGGCGAGCGCGGCAAAGGCGATGGCGACGAAGGCGAACTGCGCGAGCGCGGTCGGGCCCGGCCACCGCCATCAGCGTGTCGTCGCGCATGCGCGCGCCGACCAGCGGCACCACGCCCTGAATGAGCGCGAGCCCCAGCGCCAGCACCAGCGCGTAATGGCCGATCTCGGCGATCATTTCTTCTTCCCGTATTCGTCTTTCCAGTGGCCCTGCTTCTTCAGCGCGTCGGCCACCTCCTTGGGCATGTAGGTCTCGTCGTGCTTGGCGAGCACCGTTTCGGCCTTGAAGAAGCCGGCCGGATCGAGCGCGCCTTCCGCGACCACGCCCTGCCCTTCGCGGAACAGGTCCGGCAGGATGCCCTTATACGCGACCGGGATGGCGCTCTTGCCGTCGGTCACCTCGAAGCGCACGGCGAGCTCCTCGCCGCGCGTCAGCGTGCCGGGCTTGACCAGCCCGCCGAGCCGGATGCGCGTGCCGGCCGCGATCTTCTTCTCCACCACGTCGGTCGGCGAATTGAAGAACACGATGGAATCCCGCAGCGCGCTCAGCACCAGCACGGCGGCGAGCGCCAGCACGCCGACGGCCGCTGCCGATCAGAACCAGTCGCCGCTGCTTGCGCGTCACAAATCTGCTCCGTCAGCCCTTGAGCCCCAGACCTTCGGCAAGTTCCTCGACGCGGCGCAGCTTGTCCGGCTCGCCGGCGAGCGCCTTGCGCGCGTCGTTGGCGGCGTTGGCCGCCTTGTCGCGATCGCCCAGCACCATATAGGCGCGCACCAGCCGCAGCCATCCCTCGACGTCGGAGCCCTCGCGCGACAGCCGCTCGGCCAGCCGCTCGACCATGCCGCGAACCATTTCGGCGCGCTGCTCGGGCGAAAGCTCGCTCGCGGCGGCGACGTCGTCGGCGCTCGGGCCTTTGAGCGGCGGCAGCGTTCGGATCGACACGCGCCAGCGATTCGCGCACCAGCGCAACCCAGGGCGCGTCCGACGGCGCCTGCGCAAGCAGCTCGCTCCAGATCGCGGCGGCTTCCTTGCGGCGGCCGTCCTGCTCCGCCGCACAGCCCGATGAAGTAGCGCGCACGGAAATCCGCCGCATCGAACTGCAGCGCGCGCTCGAACGCCGCCTTGGCTTCCGCGGTGACGACGCCGTTGGCGGCGCCGGTCAGCGCTTCGCCGAGATCGGCCTCGCGCTGCGGCGTTGGCGCCGAGCAGACGCAGCACGTTGCGCCGCGCCTTCACCGCGTCGTCGAAGCGGCCAAGCCGCATATAGACCGGGCTGACGACCTCCCAGCCGCGGCCATCCTCGGGATTGGATTCGAGATGCGCTTCGACCCGCGCGACCAGCGCCTCGATCGAGCGCTCTTCCACCGGAGCGTCGCGCCGCGCCGCCTGCGGCTGGCCCGGCAGTTGCGGCGAGCCCAGCGCGAGATAAAGCGCGGCCGCGCCAACCGGCAGCAGCACCAGCGCGGCAAGCGCGGCGGCGCGACGGCGCCAGGCCGCGCCCGTCAGCCTGCGGCGCCGCGACGCTGTCCGCCGCGGCGATCAGCCGGCGCGAAACCTCGACCCGCGCGGCCTCCGCCTCCCGCTCGCCGATCAGGCCGTTGGCGCGGTCGCGGTCGATTTCGGCCAGTTGATCGCGATAGACCTCGACATCGCTGCCGGACGCGATCGACGCGCGCCGGCCAGCGGCCAAAGCACGGCGAAAATCGCCGCCGCCGTCATCAGCGCCAATACGAACCAGAGCGTCATGATGGCGGGTTTACATCATGGCGGCGGCGTCCGCCGCAACCGGCAAGTCAGCGCCTTCAGGCCTCGCGCCGCCTTGCGCTCGCCGTGCGTGGCGACATCGGCCGCCTTGGTGAGCAGCGAGGCATATTCCTGGCCGAACACCTTGCCGCAGAACCGCACCGCCGCATCGACCTGCGATTGCCGGAACGCCCGCTCATTGTCGCCTGAACTGCGCAGCGCGTCGAGCAGCGCCTTGGTGCCGACGTCGAGGCATTGCTGCAGTTCGGTGAAGGTGCGCTGCGTGATCTCGTTGATGGCAAGCTCGCTCGCATAGTTGCGGCACGCCATCACGAAGCCGACCAGCGATTCCGCCTCCGCCACCTCGTCCGCATCGACCGTCGAGCCCGGCGCGATCTCCTTGGCCGGGCGGGGCCGCATCAGCCGCCGCACGCGGCCGGGCATCAGGTTGATCTCGCTGGAAAGCAGATTCGAAATGTCGGCGCGGATCGTGGCGAGCTGTCTTGCCCAGGCCGAGTCGCCCGACAGATCCAGCTCGGAGCGCAGCCCGCGCAGCGCGTCGTGAATGTCCTTCAGCAGCGCGGTGACCGCGATGCCGCGGCCGCTCTTGAGATCGGTGTTGAGTTCGGCCGACCATGCGCGCGATTTCGGTCAGCACGATGGTGACCGCGACGTTGTAGGGCGTTTCCGCGATGCGCGCGGCGGCATCGCTGCCGGCCGCCTTGGTGGCGAGCCGGATCAACTGCCACGACGCCGCGAGCCGGCTCATCACCAGCACCAGCGCATAGACGAACATGTCCGGATGCGACTTCAGCTGGGAATCGAGCTGCGCCTTGACGTTTTCCAGCGACGCGCCGCTCAGCGACTTGATGTGGCCCGGCAGCTGCGCGCCCAGCATGGCGAGCGCGTCGCGCGCCTTCAGGACGCCGACCAGGGTCTTGACGTCTTCGAGCGCCCGCGGCGTGCCGAGCTGACCGTTGATCCGCCGCCGCGTCTTGTCGTCGCTTGCGGCGACGGCGAGCATGATCCTGCAACGTCGTCGAGCGCGCTGTCCTGGAAAGCCGCGCGCGAGGTGCTGGGCCTTGTCGGTGTCGCCGGCGAGCAGCGCTGCTTCGACCTGCTCGGCAAATGCCTTGGCCTCGTCCGGCATCACCGTGTTGCTGAGCCACAGCCAGATCGGCTCGAGCGCCGAACGCGCGATGCGGCCGCGATGCTTGTGATCGGCGACGTCGTCGACGAGGAACGGCTCGAGCGGATTGAAAGAACAGCCGCGCATGGTCGCCGATGCGCTGCGACTGTCGAGCGGCTCTCGTGCATGCTGCGCCGCAATTCGGCGAGGATGAGCTCGGCGCCGGCCATGTCCTCGCCGCGCAGCATGCTGCGTTCGAGCTCTGCGATCAGCAAAGCGCGCGCACCGGGCTTCAGCTCCCGGAGAAATTCCCGCAAGCGTTCGACCGCAGGCTGACCCACCCCGGCCATGCAGGCACCACACCCCAGATTGCGACAGATTTCTGATACCGCCCCCGGCGTTAAGACTTCGTTAGGGACGATGAAATGGCGCTACAATCGCGGGCAGCCCGCCTTTGAGGAGACGTGTCATGCCGGACGCAGACATGGATCGATGTCGGCTCGGCTAGTGAATTATCGACGAGTCCGTTGCGCAGCATCGCAGTCGGGCAGCGGGAACTGGCGCTGTCGTTCAAGGACGGAATGTTCGGCGTGGTCGTCGAACGCCTGCAATCACGTCGGCGGCCGCTCGGCGACGGCCGGCTCGACGGCGACTACATCATCTGCCCCTGGCACAACTGGAAATTCCACCGCTGCTCCGGCAAGGGCGAGCCGGGCTTCGAGGAGGACGCGGTTCCCGCCTACGCGGTGAAGATCGAGAGCGGCCGAGTGCTGGTCGACATGGCGTCGGCGACGAAGCGCACGCGCAAGCCGCACGACCCGCATCCGCTGTCGCGCAAGATCGAACGCGCCCCCGGCCCGTTGCGGCTCGCCGGCATTTCGACCACCGCGATGGACGAAGCCAACCCGCGCTTCTCCGGCTCCGACCATCTGCTCGGTCACGCGATCGCGGCCGCCGCCCGGCACGGCGCGGAAACCCGGCTGATCCGACTGAGCGCTCTAAAGTTCCGCGCCTGCGAGGGCTATTACTCGAAGGCGGCGCGCGCCTGCACCTGGCCATGCTCCATCACGCAGATGGATTCAGCCGACCAGATGGATCAGGTCTATGAGGCGCTGGTGCATTGGGCCGACGCCATCATCGTCGCCTCGCCGATCCGCTGGGGCGCCGCCTCCTCGCTCTATTTCAAGATGGCCGAGCGGCTCAACTGCGTGCAGAACGCCATGACGATCCGCAATCAGGTGCTGATCCGCAACAAGGTCGCGGGCTTCATCATCGTCGGCGGCCAGGACAACATCCAGGGCGTCGCCGGGCAGATGCTCGGCTTCTTCGCCGAGCTTGGCTTCATCTTCCCGCAATTTCCTTACATCGCGCACTCGCGCGGCTGGTCGGCCGAAGACATGGAGGAAAACGTGCAGGTCGTGCGCGACTCCGAGGAATTGGCGGAAGGCGCCGACATGCTGGTCAAGCGCTGTCTCGATCTCGCCGGTCAACTGGTGGCGCGCGACGAGGCGCCGGCCTCGATCGAGCGCGGCGGCCGCAAGGCGCACGATCTGCGCATGGCGATAAGGCCGCTGGCGGACAACCTAGCGGCGCGCAACCTTCTGGTTTTCCCGGAGCTGGCGCAGCACGCCGCCGGCCGCCTCGACCACCCGGTCGATGATCGCCTGGCCGTGCTCCACCGATGCGGTGCGCGCGTCGCCGATCACGCCGTTGTCGGCGATCCGCGCGTCGCCGCTCGACCACGGCCAGCTCACCGCCGGATCGAGGATGGTGGCGCGCACCGCGGCCGCCTCCGGCGGTGCTGTGAGCTCGGCGATGCGTTCGCGGCGCACCAGTCGGGCGCGAGCGCCAGCATCACCGAGGTCTCGTCCTTGCCGGCGTGGATTTCCGGCAAGCCCCGCTCCGGCACCGGGCTGATCAGCGCGCCGAGGTGCAGCGAGCAGACGTTGAGGCCGAAGTCGCCGGCAAATTCGTAGCCGACCGCTTCGAGGATGCCGCGGTTGCCGCCATGCCCGTTGACGATCAGGAGATTGCGCGCCGGCGACGCCCGCACGATCTCGGCGGCCTTGTCGCGCAACATCGCCGTCATCTCCGTCACCGAATGCGACACGGTGCCCGGCGCCCAGGCGTGCTCGCGCGACAGGCCGACCGGCAGCGCCGGCAACTGCCATAGATCGTAGGCGTCGCCCCACCGCGCGACGATGCGCGCCGTGAGCGCCTCGGCGATCACGGTGTCGGTGTTGAGCGGCAGATGCGGCCCGTGCTGCTCGGTCGAGCCGAGCGGCAGGCACAGCGTCGAAGCGGCATTGAGCTTGCCGGCAATCTCCCGAATCGAGATCGCCGATCGTGCGGCTCGAACGGACATGCCTCAGCGGCCGACCATGCGCATCAGGACGTCGTCCTTGCGGACGAAATGGTGGAACAGCGCCGCGCCGATGTGCGCGCAGATCAACAACGCCAGCGCGATGCCGAGCCAGCGGTGCACGCCGAACATTTTTTCCGAGAACGGCTGATCCACCGGCCAGATCGGCGGCAGTTCGAACAGCCAGAACACCTTGATCGGCGCGCGGTAGGCCGACGTCGCGATCCAGCCGACGAGCCCCTGCACGATCAGCAGAACGTAGAGCGCCCAGTGCGTGAGGTTGCGCGGCCAGCTGCTGGATCGCCGGGATGTCGTCTGGCAACGGCGGCGGCGGATTGGTCAGCCGGTAGATCAGCCGCACCAGCACGAGCGGGATGCAGCACGGCGCCGATCGAGCGATGGATGTCGTAGAGCACGTCACCGGCCGGGCCCGAGGCTGAAGTTGGCCATGATGATCCCGATCGGGATCATGGTCAGCACCAGCGCCGCGGTGAGCCAATGCAACGCGCGCGCGGTCGCGTGTAGGTCGGCGCGTCTCCGCCGTAGCCAAGCATGGACATCGTCGCCCCCGTATCCAGCGCCGCGCGCCGCGCCGGAATTCAGGGCGCGAGCGGCGGCGCCTTCTCTTCGCTCTCCTTCGCCTCGGCGAGCGCCGAAATCAGATGGCCGAGCTGATGGCCGGCGCGCGCCGCCTTCGCCGTCATGTAGCGGCGGTTGTCGGCGTTGATCGGCGTTTCGAGCGGCATGCGGCCGGTGATCTCGATGCCCGGCCTTGGCGAGCCCGTCGAGCTTGGCCGGATTGTTGGTGAGCAGCACCACGCGGGTGCAGCCGAGCATCTGCAGCATGCGGACCGCGACGCCGTATTCGCGCTCGTCGTCGTCGAAGCCGAGCGTGGTGTTGGCGTCGACCGTGTCGAGGCCGCCGTCCTGCAGCTTGTAGGTCCGCATCTTGTTGGCGAGGCCGACGCCGCGGCCTTCCTGCGCGAGATAGAGGATGATGCCGCCGCCGGCTTCCTGCAGGCGGGTCAGCGCGAGCTGAAGCTGGTCGCCGCAATCGCAGCGGCGCGAGCCGAACACGTCGCCGGTCAGGCAGGCCGAATGGATGCGCACCGGCACCGGCTTGGAAAAATCCGGCGTGCCGACGATGACCGCCACCGGATCGTCGCCGAACTGGTCGCGGAACACGACAAAGCGGGTGCGCACGCCGGTGTCGAGCGGAACATGCGCATCGCCCGCGATCTGCAGGGATTCAGTGGCCTGGCGCGGAAGCGCGCCACGGCGCTCGCCTCGACGGTCACGATCGGCGGATCGAACTTGGCCGCGCGCTCCGGCGTGGTGTCGGCGACCAGCACCGCGGGCAAGCACCTGCGCGAGCTTGACCAGATCGATCGCCGCATTCGCCGCGGCACCGGCAGGTTCCGGCAGCAGGGCGTGATCGGCTTTGGCGTCCGCGACCAGCGCGAGGATGGTCTGCGCGTCGATGTCCGGCGTGAGTTCCAGCGCGACCGGCGCGTCGGCGTCGATGCCGAGCGACCGCGCGCGGCGGCCGGTGATGACCAGCCGCGGGCGGAATCGGCTCGCACAGCGCCCGGAACGCCGCGAGGCGTTTGGCGTCGAGACCTTCGACCGGCAGCGTGATGAGCGTTTCGCCGTTCGCGATCAGCACCGGACGGCCGGCACGGAACTCGGCCAGCCCACGCCCGACACCGACGTTCTCACTGGTACCAAAAAGAATGGAACTCAAATCGCCCCCAACTTTACGCATTACTGAGAACTACTCCCTACGCCCGCCTAAGGGTCGATCATAGAACACCTGGGTGGGGGCCGGCCATTCCCTCGGCGACCCATAGCAAGTTATTGTGACCGTAAAAGGTTCCGGCGTTTTTGACTGACTCGAACCGTCCGACCGGGGCACGGGCTCGCGGCCGAAATCAGTCAGCACATGGATTCTCCGGTGGCTTCTCCGACGTCTTTTAGAGGCGGATTCCTGGGCCGGCGTTCCCGAAATGTTTCGGAATTCCGTGGCTCCGCTGCCTTCGCCATGGGAAGGAATTTTCGGGCCGCTCCGGTCGGGCGCGGCCGATGGACTGGTGGTGGTCGGCCAGATCGGCCAGTCGCTGGACGGCCGGATCGCCACCCCAACCGGCCATTCGCACTACATCAACGGCCCGGCCGGGCTCGCCCATCTGCACCGGCTGCGCGCGCTGGTCGATGCCGTGGTGGTCGGCGTCGGGCACTGCGATCGCCGACGATCCGCAACTCACGGTTCGGCGCGTCGCCGGCCCCAACCCGGCGCGGGTGGTGATCGACCCCAGCGGCCGGCTGCCGGCCAACGCCAGGCTGCTCGCCGCGGATGGCGTCCGCCGCCTGATCGTGACCGCAGCCGCACTCGGCGCTGCCTGCCGGCGTCGAAGTCGTCGCGCTGCCGAAAGCGGACGGACGGGATCGAACCGGCCGCCATCCTGGCGGCGCTGGCCGAGCGCGGCTTGCGCCGCATCCTGATCGAAGGCGGCGCCGATACCGTGTCGCGGTTTCTGGCGGCGCGATGCCTCGACCGCCTGCATGTGGTGGTCGCGCCGATCATCCTCGGCTCCGGGCCGCTCCGGCCTCGCGCTGCCGCCGATCGAGCGGGCCGATCAGGCGTTGCGCGCGCCGGTCCGCATCCACCAGCTCGACGACGAAGTGCTGTTCGACTGCGATCTGTCGGCTCAGCGCATGCCGGTCGGCCGCGCGAAGAAGTCGACGTGACCGACCCGGATCGTCGAGCGGCCGCTCGAAACAAGTTCGCGGCGGCGCGTCAGCCAGCCGATCACCTCGGTCGAGCGGCACATCGCCGATCTCGCGCGCGGCGCCGGCCCAGCCCGACAGGATCTTCGTTCTGGATTTCCCGGTCGCCGGGTTGGAAGACCCAGTCCGACGCGCCCTGCACCACCGCATAGCCGAGCCGCTCGAATTGCTCGACCGCAGCCTGCGCCGCGGCCGGTCCCAGCGCCGGGCCGAAGCCCTTGTCGGTGCGCTGATGCGCGTTGACCGCGGCGACGATCTTCGCGTCCAGCGGATCGGCCGGGTCGAGCTTTGCGCGGCCGTCGTAGCTCAGCGCCGCATAGACCGGCAGACGCCGCGCCGCCGCTTCGGTGGCGAATCGCTCCAGCCAGCGGACGGAGACGAGATCGAGCAGCGCCGAGGTGGTGACGAGATCGACCGCACCGTCGAGCGCAGCTTCGAGATCGCGTGACAGATCGAGCGGCACGCGTGGTGACGTTCGCCGGACCGGCAGCGCGGGCGAGCAGGCTGAGATCGTTGTCGTAAAGCCGCCAGCGCTGGCTTGACGGCAGGCGCGGCGACAGCGCGCGATAGGTCGAGCCGGTGCCGCAGCCGAGATCGGCGACGTTGAGCGAGATGATGCGAGGCGAACGCGGTGACCACCGCGTCGAGCACCTCGACATTGCGGGCGCGCCGGTCGTGCGGCTCGCGCAACGCGAGCCATGCGGCGGAAAATCCGCTCATGCCGCGGCCTCGATGCGCGGCGGCGAACAGCTTGGCGGATTCCTGCCAGGTCGGCAGCGCCGCCGCGGCGGCGCGCGCGGCCGCGGCCATGCGCTCGCGCTCGCCGCTGCTCGCAATGATCAACGGCGCAGCGCCGCGGCAAGCGCCGTCACGTCGTCGGGCGCAACCAGAATGCCGGCATCGGGCGGCACCGTTTCGGGGGTCGCGCCGCCGGTCGTGCCGATCACCGGCAGGCCGTGCGCCAGCGCCTCGGCATAGGCCATGCCGTAGCCTTCGAACCGCGAGGCGAGCACGAACACATCGGCACTCGCCATACAGCGCGTCGATGCGGTCGTCCGATACCGCGCCAAGCACCTCGCACGCGATCGCCGAGCTTGTAGCCGCGCGATGTCGGCGTCGAGCCGCGCCGCGACCTCCGGATTGCGCGTGCGGTCGCCGGCGATGGTCAGCCGCCACGGCAGATCGGCGAGCGTCGCAAGCGCGGCGATCAGCACGTCGAAGCCCTTGCGCTGCACCAGCGCGCCGATCGAAAGCAGCCGCACGGCGCCGTCGCGGCTTGCGCGCGTTGCGGGCGCCGCGTTCGGTGCCCGGGCCGCGCAACGGTGATGCGGTCGTTCGCCACGCCATAATCCTTGACCAGCAGCCGCGCGGTCGGCGCGCTGGTCACGATCACCGTACTTGCCGCAGCCAGCGCCGCGCGCTCGCTCGCGCGCAATCGCATCCGCGTCCGCCGCCGACAAGCCCGGTTTCCAGCGCCAGCGGATGATGGACCAGCGCGACCAGCGGACGCTTCGCCCGCACCGCCGCCGCCGCCTCCGGCAGCACGCCGAGCGCCAGGCCGTCGATCACGATCGGATGATCGCCCTCGGCACCGCCGCGAGCGTCTCGTCCGGCGAACGCCTTCTGCGCCGCGCTCGGCCTCGGGAAATCCGTCGCCCAGCCCGACCACGTCGACCTGCCAGCCGAGCGTTCTGCAGTTCCGCGATCATGCGCCGGTCGTAGGCGTAGCCGCCGGTCGGCGTTGCGAGATCGCCGGGCACCGCGAACGCGACGCGTCTCACCACAGATCGGCCTCGTACCAGGCGCGCGCGACATGCGACTCCGAGATGGTGACGCGGATCGCCTTCAGCTCGCGGCCGTCGCGGCCGAGCTTGTTGCCGCGCGCCGCCTCCGCGAGCCGGTCGAAGATGTGCTTGGTCAGGAACTCGGTCGTGGTGTTCGAGCTCCTTGAATTCCGGCACGTCGTCGAGATTGCGGTAGTTCAGCGGGCCGAGCACGGCCTTCAGCGCCTCGTGCGCGCGGCCGATGTCGATCACGATGCCGTTGCCGTCGAGCGTTTCGGCGATGAAGCAGGCGTCGATCACGAAGGTCGCGCCGTGCAGCGCCTGCGCCGGGCCGAACACGGCGCCGCGGAACGAATGGGCGATCATGATGTGGTCGCGGACTTCGACGGCAAACACGGCAGCCTCCGGGCTTAAGAGTAATCGATACGTTGACAGAGCACGCCGCTGCCGGGCGCAAGAATCTTCGGCAGTTGCGTCGGGCAGGTCGTCGAACTTGACCGGCGGCGCGAGCAGCGCGTCGAGCCGCGGGTCGGCGAGCAGCTCGATCGCGGCGGCGAGCCGCTGGCGGTGCGTGACGTTGCCGCGGCGCGACGGCGCGACCTTGCCGACCTGGCTGGAGATCAGCTTGAGCCGGCGGCTGTGGAACGCGCCGCCGAGCGGCACCGCCACGTCGCCCGCGCCGTACCAGGACAGCTCCAGCACGGTCGCCTCGTCGCCGGCGAGATTGAGCGCGGTCGCAAGCCCCGCCGCGCTGGCGCTGGTGTGGAAGACGAAGTCGCAATCCTTGGGCGCCGCGTCCGGCGTGGCGAAATTCACACCGAGCGCGCGCGCGATTTCTGCGCGCGACGGATCGACGTCGACCAGCGTCACGTCGGCGCCGGCGATCCGCCCGCACAGAAATCCGATCAGCGCGCCGACCACGCCCGCGCCGACCACCGCGATGCGGCCCGACGGCCCGGGCGCCGCGTCCCAGAGCGCGTTGAGCGCGGTCTCCATGTTGGCGGCCAGCACCGCGCGCGCAGGCGGCACCTTGTCGGGCAGCGGCATCGCCGCCGCGGCCGGCACGTCGAACAAGGTCTGGTGCGGATAGAGCGCGAACACCGCGCGGCCGATCAGTTCGGCGGGCCCGGCTTCGACCCGGCCGACGGTGGCGTAGCCGTACTTCACCGGGAACGGAAACGCGCCGCCCATGAACGGCGCGCGCATGCGCTGGTATTCGCTTTCGGGCACGCGCCCGGCCAGGATCAGCGCCTCGGTGCCGCGGCTGAACGCGCCATGCAGCGCCCGCACGCGCACCGCACCGGCCGCCAGCGGCGCCGAGCGTCTCCGGCCGGATTTCCGCGCGGCCCGGCGCGACGTACCAGAGCGCCCGCGCCGTCTCAGCTCCCCGCCACGCCCCCTCCTCGCATTGGACTTTGCGCCTCGCTCCCCGCTATATCCTGCACGCGGCGATGAGACATGGAAATCGTGCAGCGTGTTGCAGCGGGCGACCCCGGAAGTTGACCTAAGTGCCAGTTCCGAAACGAGAATTTTCGGCCGCCGGGTGCTGTTCGCAGCGCTCGTGGTGTTAACCATCGCGGGCCTTGCTGGCGCTCGCCGCCCGGGCGCTTTCGGCCGGCGGGTTCGGCGCGGTCGACGTCCTTGCTGCTGGTGCTGTTCGGCTGCACCCTGCCCTGGTCGGTGATCGGCTTCTGGAACGCCACCATCGGCTTCCTGGTGATGCGGTTTGCCGCCGATCCGGTCGCCGTCGTGCAACCCGGCCGCGCGACGCGTGCGCGGCGACGAGCCGATCACCGCCTCGACCGCGATCACCATCTTCGTGCGCAACGAGCCGCCCGAGCGCGTGGTCCGCAACCTCGACGCCATGATGGGCGAGATTGCCGCCGCCGGCGTCGGCGACCGCTTTCATCTCTATGTGCTGAGCGACACCAGCCACCGCGACGTCGCCGCGCTGGAGGAAAAGCATTTCAGCTCGCTCGAGCAGAAATGGCGCGGCCGCATTCCGGTGACCTACCGCCGCCGCACCGAGAACACCGCGTTCAAGGCCGGCAACTTCTGGGACTTCTGCGAGCGCTGGGGCGACCGGCACGAATTCGCCGTCACGCTCGACACCGACAGCTTCATGACCGCGGCCGCGATCCTGCGCATGGTGCGCATCATGCAGGCCGATCCGCGGCTCGGCATCCTGCAGGGCCTGGTGGTCGGCCTGCCTTCGACCAGCGCGTTCGCGCGCATCTTCCAGTTCGGCATGCGGCTCGGCATGCGCTCCTGGACGATCGGCAGCGCGTGGTGGCAGGGCGATTGCGGCCCGTACTGGGGCCACAACGCGGCGATCCGCATCGCGCAGTTCAAGGCGCACTGCCACATCCCGAAGCTGCCGGAGGGCGGCGTGCTCGGCGGCCACGTGCTGAGCCACGACCAGATCGAGGCGGCGCTGATGCGCCGCGCCGGCTACGACGTGCGCGTGCTGCCCGAGGAAGATCTCGGCTGGGAGGAGAACCCGCCGACCCTGATCGAATACCTCCGCCGCGACCAGCGCTGGTCGCAGGGCACGCTGCAATACGGCCACTTCCTGTTCCAGCCCGGCATGAAGCTCGTCAGCCGCTTCCAGCTCGCCTTCGCCATGCTGATGTTCCTCGGCTCGCCGGCCTGGATCGGCATGCTGGTGGTCGGCACGCTGGCGGTGGCGCTCGCGCCGACGCCGGCCGACTTCATCGATCCGGCGATCGGCTCGGCGCTGATGGTCGATCATCCTGGTGATGTGGTTCGCGCCCAAGATCGCGACCGTGCTCGACGTGCTGACGCGGCCGGCGCTGCGCCGCGCGTTCGGCGGCACGCTGCGCTTCCTCGCCAGCGTCGTGTCCGAGACGATCTTCTTCATCCTGCTGTCGCCGATCATGTGGTTCTCGCCACACGCTGTTCCTCGCCGGCCTGCCGTTCGGCAAGGCGGTCGGCTGGATCGGCCAGGTGCGCGACGATCACACCGTGCCGTGGTCGGCGGCGTGGCAGCAGTTCTGGCCGCACACCGTGCTCGGCGTCGGCTGCGTCGCGCTGCTCGCCTTCACGCACCCGAGCGCCATCCCCTACGCGCTGCTGATCGCCGGCGGGCCGCTGCTCGCGGTGCCGCTCGCGGTGTCTCACCGCGATGCCATGGCTCGGCATCGCGCTGGCCCGCATCGGGCTCGGCCGCCTGCCGGAAGAAACCGCGCCGCCGGTCGCGCTCGCCGCGCTGTCGCTGCCGGCGCTCGACCGCCGCGCGATCGGCCTGACCATGCTGAAAGCCGTCACTCGCCGCTTCTCATTTCTGCTCGCCACGCTCGACGCGGCACCGGCGCAGGACGCGCTCGCGGTCGAAGTCGGTCAACGGCAGCGAGCCGACGCTCTGCGCCGAGAAGGACAACGTCTATCTCAAGCTGCAGTCCGGCGACGCGCGGCGCTTCACCGTCGAGGCGCAGCATCCGGCCTACATCGGCACCATCGTGCTGGACCGCTGGGCGCCGGACTTCACCAGTTGCGACATGTCGAAGGATCCGTCGTTCAAGTTCGAGAAGCGGCGGCTGACGATCTACGAGACCGAGGAATGGCAGCTCGTCGGCCTCACCTTCCCGAGCTTCTGGCGGCCCAACCAGGTGCCGGTGCGGGTCGGCAACCGCGTCGAGACCGGCTTCCATCTGCTGCAATTGTGGACGCGCTACCAGGAGCGCGCCGAGGAGGTGCTGGTGCTCTATCCCGCCGACGGCTACTGGCGGGCGCGCCCGCTGCCGCCGCAGAATCTGCGCTGGAGCGCCTACGGCTCGTCGTTCCTGATCGGCCCGGTCGAGGTCGAAGGCCGGCCGTTCGTCGACATCCGCGACATCGCGTTCGATCCGGCGACGCGCACCTTCACGCTCAAGTTCGCGCGCGGCGGCGGCGCCACGCTGCGGCTCGACAAGCTCGACCAGGAGCGCATCGTGCTCGACGTCAATCTGCGCGCGGCGATCGACAGCACGCGGCCGTTCGCGGCGCTGCGCTCGATGTTCGTCACCGAAGGAAATTCCGACGTGGCGCTGGTGGGCTGGCGGCGCAGCAAGGACGCGGCCTGGGCGCGAGCGCCGGTGATGAGCTTCACCCGCGCCAGCGTCGCCGAGCTGTGGGCCGGGCGGCTCGCGCCGTCGCGGCACAACACCAGCGCGCCCGACATGGTGTTCAAGAGCTTCAGCGCACCGCGCGCTGAGCTTGTCCAGAGCTGCGCCAGCGCACCTGCGAACGGGTGGAAGGTGAAACGCACCGTGTGCTTGCCCGGCCGGCACAGCGACCACGCGCGGAACAGCACATTGGCTTTGAGGATGTCCGCCTGGCTGCCGATCGAGCTGGCCCGCCACCACGGATGCCAGACGTCGTTGAGCACCAGGAGCGACGCTCGCCGGCGCGTCGACCTCGACCACGACCTCGGTGTTGCGATAGCTGACGATGCGCGCGCGTGCCGCCGCTCAACCGCCGGTGGATGAACGTCCGGGCGCGGCGCGCGCTCCAGCAGCACGGTGCGGCGCGGATCGACGTCGGGCCACTGGCCGGTGCGCAGCATGTCGGTCGAAGTCGGCCAGCCGCCAGTCGCCGACCAGCATGACGCGCGGCAGCGCGCGCGGATTTTCGTAGACGATAGGCGTCCTTGCGTGCGGGCGATCAGCGGCAGGTCGCCAGGCTTGAGGCGCTTGTCGATCTGTTCGATCGGAACGCCGGTCGCGATGAAGCGCACGCCGAACAGGTTTTCGAGGGGGGAGTTGTAGGAGGGAAGCAGCGGCGAGAACTGGCGCTGCTCGGGCACCGCCACCGTGTCCGCCACGTTGGTGGCGCGCGCGAAGTCGGCAAGCCGCAGCGGATTGTGGCCGAACAGATGATCGAAGCCGTGGACCAGGCCGAGGTTCGGCCAGTGGTAGCCGATGCCGATCAGTTCGACGCGGTCGCGCCGGTCGGGCGCAGCGGCCGCGGCGAGCTTCTGCTTGAGAAGCGCCACGGTTTCGTTCTGCGTATCCGGACGCAGCGCGTCGTAGAGCGACGGCGGCAGGCCGGTCGATTCATTCGGCGCGTTGTTCCAGGCGAGATCGGCGGTCGAGAACAGCGCCAGCACCGCCGCGGCGGCGAGCGCATGCGTCGCCGCCAGGCGATAGGCGCAGCCGCAGCGCTCCGATCGGCGCAGGCCACGACCACGATGCCGATGAGGATCGGAAGGATGGCCTCGCGCCGTGTTCCGATCCCGATGGCGAGCGCGACCGCACCGCCGAGCAGCGCGACGGCGACGGCGATCTCGGCGATGCGCTGCCAGCGAGCCGATGTGGCGGCAGCCGATGCCATCAGCCAGCGGTGCACCAGATAGCCGGCGCAGATCGCCAGCATCAGGCCGAACGAGAAACGTCGCGTCGGCCGGACGGCGGTACAGCGACACGCCGGGCATGAATTCGTAGATCGCCCAGAACGCCGGCGTGTACTTGCCGAGCGCGTAGAGCAGCGTCAGCACCAGCATCGCGGTGAAGAAGCGGATCTCGCGCGACCACAGCAGGCCGCGCACGACGCCGAAGCCGATCACCGCGACGATCGCCAGCGCGCCGGCATAGAGCTGGCCGATGTTCTGCGCGTGGATAGAGATCGGTCGAGCCGAACGCCTCGTGCCAGGGAAAGCTCGGCGGCGCCCCAGTACGGCACCTTGGGATCGGCGGCGCCGTAAAGATCGGCGAACACCAGCGTCAGCAGGTTGGCGGGATGCAGCGAGCCGCGTGCGGCGATCTCGTAGCCGACCTCCGGCCGGTTCGACGATGCCGGCGAGCAGCGCCGTGAGCAGCACCGGCACGGCGATCACCAGCGCGCCGACCATCGCGCCCGCCGCCAACGGCTTGATGCTTGCAGCACAACCGCGGCGTCGCCCCTGCGCCGTCGAGCCAGTGCCAGAGCACGTAGGCCGCCAGCACATAGAGCCCGAGCAGCGCGACCTGGTCGCGGCCGAGCGCGATCAGTCCCGCGGCGAGGCCCGCCGCCGCGCCCCATCGCCACGATGCGCGCTCGCAGCGCGCGCATCAGCAGGAACAGCGCGAGCGGCAGCCAGCAGATGCTTTCGATCTGGCCGATGTGCTGGATGCGCGACGCGTTCGAGCCGCCGAACGCGAAGGCGAGCGCCGCGACCAGCGCGCCGCCCTCATGCCAGCCGCGCTCGCGGAAAATCAGGATGACGCCGAGCCCGCCGATGAAGAGCAGCGCGAACACCACGGCGTCGGCGGCGACAAAGCTCGGGGTTGCATCGAACAACGCGAGCGCGAAATGGAGGGGGGAAAAGATCAGCGACTGCGGGTCGGCGATCTGCGGCCAGCCGGCGTAGACGTTGGGCGTCCAGAACGGAGACTGCCCTTGCGCCAGCGAGCGGGCGAGGAAGGAGAGATTGGGGAAGGAATTCGACTTGGCGTCCCAGGGGATGGTGACGCTGCCCAACAGCCACGGCGAGGCCAGCACGGCGAAGCCGAGCGCATAAAGGCCGATGGTCGCAAACAATCGAAACGACGGCGGTCGGGCGGATCGGGCAGCATGCGCCGACAATGCCACGGCGCGGCATGGCGTCCGCCCGTCTCAAATCAAAGGCTGTGAGTTAGCCGGCCGGCGTCCAGCGGCCGTTCGCGCTGCGGCAGGCTGATCCGCGCGCGGTCTCCGGCTTGCTGTCGATGTAGATCGTGTGGGTGTACTGCCGGCACTTGGCGCCGCCTCTGTCAAAGTGCGGGCCCGGCACGATCGAGCCATAATGGCCAGAATCCGGATTCTTCCAGCCGACCGGCGCGCCCGGTCCGCCGGATTCGAGCGCCTGGACCTGCGCGGCATACGCGCGCTGCTTGTCGTCGTCGTCGAGTCCTGCGCCGGCCGCGCCGAACATGCCGCCGATCGCAGCGTTGGCGAACGGCGGCGACGGCGGAGCGGGAGCGCGCTCGATCGGCGTCTCGCCGGGCATCGGGCCGCTCGGCATGGAGGTGGGCGAAGTTCGTTCGCCAGCGTCGCTCGACGGCGGCGGCCGGGAGGCGAATGGATTGCTGCTGCCGGCGCACGCGGCAACGGCCACGCCGATCAGCGCGACAGCCACGATCCTGGACAGCATCGAATTCCCCTCGCCTGATTCGGCGAATCCTGGCCCCGCGTGTACTCCACAGCACCGTAGCCGGCCAGAGTACAGGAGCGAGCTAGAGGCAGCGGATTGGGGCGAAACTTCGGTGGCGCGCAAGCGCCGCAATGCGGCTGCCCAACGCCGCGCAACCCCTTGCCCACGCTGGCAGAACAGCCCCCGACCCGATAGCCTTCGATTGCCAGGGAGGAGACCATGACGGATCACTCACGCGACGCGCTTTCTCGGCGCGCGTTGCTCGGCGGCATCGGTGCCGCGGCGCTCACTGGCTCGACGGGCAGGCTCGGCGCGCAGGCCTATCCCTCGCGCACCATCAAGATGGTGGTGCCCTACCCGGCCGGCGGCATCACCGACGTGCTGCCGCGCATGATGCAGGAGCGGCTGACCCGCAAGTGGGGCCAGCCGATCGTGGTCGAGAACAAGCCGGGTGCGGCCGGCAACCTCGGCGCCGAGCAGGTGTTCAACGCGGACCCCGATGGCTACACGCTGATGGTGACCGCGCCCTCGCCGCTCACCGTCAACCAGAGTCTCTATCCCAAGCTGGCGTTTGACCCGGCGGCGTTCGTGCCGGTGACGATCATGGCGACGATCCCGACCGGACTGTTCGTCAGCCCGAACAAGATCAAGGCCAACACGGTCGCTGAATTCATCGCCTATGCGAAGGAGAACCCCGGCAAGGTCACGGCGGCGACGCAGGGCAACGGCTCGACCTCGCATCTCACCTCCGAGTGGTTCCAGATGGCGGCCGGCGTGAAGTTCGTGCAGGTGCCGTATCGCGGCTCGGCGCCGGCGCTGCAGGGCATGGTCGCGGGCGACGTCGATCTGTTTTTCGACAATCTCGGCGTGTCGCTCAATCTCGCCAAGGAAGGCAAGCTGAAGCTGCTCGCGGTCGGCACCGAGCAGCGGATGGCATCGCTGCCAGCCACGCCGGCGCTCGCAGAGTCGTTGCCCGGGTTCGTGTCGTCGAGCTGGGTCGGCGCGTTCCTGCCGCCGAAGACGCCGCAGGCGATCGCCGACAAGCTCAGCGCCGATTTTGCCGAAACGCTGAAGGACCCCGACATCGCCGCTAAGTTCCGCGAGCAGGCTTGCGAGCCGGTCGGCAACACGCCGGCTCAGGCGCGCGCCTTCGTCAATGCGGAATCCGAGCGCTGGAAGAAGGTGATCCAGGCCGCCAACATCAAACTGTGATCGGAACATTCCCATGCAACAAAGCGCCAGCCGCATCCTCACCACCCACGCCGGCTCGCTGCCGCGGCCGGCCGACCTGCTCGACACTTTGCTGGCGCGTGAGCAAGGCCAGCCGGTCGACGAGGCGGCCTACGGCGCGCGGCTTCCCGGCGCGGTGCAGGAGATCGTCAGCAAGCAGGTCGAGCTCGGCATCGACATCGTCGACGACGGCGAATACTCCAAGCCGAGCTTCGTCACTTACGTCAACGAGCGGCTCGGCGGCTTCGAGCCCGACGCCGACACGCCGAACCGCAGCCCCTGGGCCGGCTCGCGCGAGGCGCATCGCATTTCCCGAATTCTACGCGGCCGGCCACGTCGGCTCGCGGCAGCGCCGCACGGTCTGCACCGCGCCCGTCACCTACAAGGGCCACGCGCAGCTCCAGCGCGACATCGCCAATCTCAAGGCGGCGATGAAGACGGCGGGCGTGAAAGAGGCATTCATGCCTTCGATCTCGCCGTCGAACGTCGAGGAGTGGCAGCGCAACGTCTATTACAAGAAGCAGGAGGACTACATCGTCGCGATCGCCGACGCGATGCGCGAGGAATACAAGGCGATCGTCGATGCCGGCCTGCTGCTGCAGATCGACGACCCCCGGCTCGTCTCACATTATCTAGTGAGCCCGAACGCCGAGCATCGCCGACTGCCGCAAGTGGGCGAACCAGCGCGTCGAGGTGCTCAACCACGCGCTGCGCGGCATCCCGAAAGAGAAAATCCGCCACCACACCTGCTACGGCATCAACATGGGTCCGCGCGTCCACGACATGGAGGTGAAGGACCTGATCGACATCATCCTGAAGATCAAGGCCGGCGCCTATTCGTTCGAGGCGGCGAACCCGCGCCACGAGCACGAATGGAAAATCTGGGGCAATGCCAAGTTGCCGAAGGAAGCGATCCTGATTCCCGGCGTGATCAGCCATTCGACCGTGCTGGTCGAGCACCCGGAGCTGGTCGCCGAGCGGATCGGGCGCTTCGCCTCGCTGGTCGGGCAAGGAGCGCGTGATCGCGGGCTCCGACTGCGGCTTCGCGACCTTCGCCGGCAGCAAGGAGGTCCACCCGTCGATCGTCTGGGCGAAGCTCAAGGCGCTGACCGACGGCGCGCGTCTGGCATCCAGGGAATTGTGGAAGAAGGCGGGGAAGAAGAAGGCGGCGGGACAGAAGAAGGTGCCGAAGCGAATGGCGAAAAAGAAGTAGCTTCACCCCGCCGGCAGCATCAGTTCGGCGCGCAGGCCGCCGATCGGCGAATTGCCGAGGTTGAGCGCGCCGCCATAGAGCGCGGCGAGTTCCACCACGATCGAAAGCCCCAGCCCCGAGCCCGGCTTGGTCTCGTCGAGCCGCCGGCCGCGCCGCGCCACCTGCTCGCGCTCCGAGGGCGACAATCCCGGCCCGTCGTCGTCGACCATGATGCGCACCACGTTGCGGCCCGGCTCCGGATTCTCCACGCCGACCTCGATGCCGACCCGGGCGCTGCCCACTTGAAGGCATTGTCGACCAGGTTGCCGACCATCTCCTCCAGATCCTGCCGCTCGCCGCGAAACCGCGCCTCGCCGGGCAGGTGAGCGCCACGGCCACATCCTTGCCGTGATGGGTCTTTTCCATCGTGCGCACCAGCGACTGCACCACCGGCACGACGTCGGTGAGGGTGCCGACCACCGCGACGCGGGCGGCGAGCCGCGCGCGCTCGAGATGGCGCGTCACCTGCTCGCGCATGATGTTGGTCTGCTCCGTCACCTTGGCGGCGAGCGGATCGTCGGGCCGCGCATTCGCCTCGTTGACCATCACCGACAGCGGCGTCTTCAGCGCGTGCGCGAGATTGCCGACGTGGGTGCGCGCGCGCTCCACGATCTCGCGATTGGAATCGAGCAGCGCGTTGGTCTCGCGGGCCAGCGGCGCGATCTCGACCGGAAACGAGCCTTCGAGCTTCTCCGCCGCGCCGGAGCGGATCGCGGCAAGGCTTTCCGAGATGCGCTTGAGCGGCGCGAGTCCGAACCGCACCTGGAACAGCGTGGTGATCAGGAGCACCAGCGCCAGTGCGGCAAACGTCATCGCCAGCGTACGGTCGAACGCGACGATTTCTTCGTCGATCTCCGTGGCGTCGCCGGCGACCGCGACCAGGAAGCGCCCCTCCTCGCCCAGATCGATCACGCGCTCGACCAGCCGCAGCCGCTGATCCTCCTGGCCCGGCACATAGCTCTTGCGGGTGCCGTCGGAGCCGGGCTCGATGCCCATGTCCTGCAGGCGCGGCAGCACGCCGTCCCACAGCGAGCGGGAGGCGTACATTTCCGGCTTCTTCGGATCGAAGCCGGTGACCTGCCAGTACCAGCCCGACAGCGGCAGGTCGAACAGCGGCTCGCCGATCGTTTGACCGGCTTTTTCGTTGGGAGTTTCGGGGGATGCAACGTCGGCGATCAGCGTCTTGAGATAGACGCCGAGGCGGCGATCGAACGCGCGCTCGACCGCCTGGCGTGACAGCGACGACAGCACGAAGCCGGTCGCGACCAGGATGAGCACGGTCCACACCGTCGCCGACAGGAACAGACGCAGCGCGAGGGAGTTAGCGCGCATCGAGCGGTGTGAGGAGATAGCCGAGCCCGCGGACGGTCTGGATGATGTCGACGCCGAGCTTCTTGCGGATGCGGCCGACGAACACCTCGATGGTGTTGCTGTCGCGATCGAAGTCCTGATCGTAGAGATGCTCGACCAGCTCGGTGCGCGACACCACGCGGCCGGCGTGGTGCATCAGGTAGGACAGCAGCCGGTATTCGTGGCTGGTGAGCTTGACCGGATTGCCGTCGATGGTGACGCGGCCGGTGCGCGTATCGAGCCGCACCGTTCCGCAGATCAATTCGCTTTTGGCGTGACCGGCGGAGCGGCGCAGCAGCGCGCGGATGCGCGCCAGCACCTCCTCCAGATGGAAAGGCTTCGCGACATAATCGTCGGCGCCGGCGTCAAAGCCCTGGACCTTGTCGCTCCAGCGGTCGCGCGCGGTCAGCATCAGCACCGGCATGGCGCGGCCGGCCCGGCGCCAGGACTCCAGCACCGAGATGCCGTCCATCTTCGGCAGGCCGATGTCGAGGATCACCGCGTCATACGGCTCGGTCTCGCCAAGATAGTGGCCCTCCTCGCCGTCGAAGGCGCGGTCGACCACATAGCCCGCGTCGGTGAGCGCGGTGGCCAGTTGGCGGTTGAGGTCGGGATCGTCCTCGATCACGAGGAGACGCAAGGGAAAACCTCCCGGTCAGCGAATGTCGACGACCTTGCCGCTGGTCGCGTCGACGCTCGTGTGCGTCACTTTGCCATCCCCGGAGAGCACTGTCAGCACGTAGACGAGGCCCTTGGCCTCCCGGCACAGCCTGGCCTTGATGACCTCCCGGCTGCCGCGGGAGCGCTTCGCGGTGCGCACCGAGCGAACCGAATGCATCGCCGCGGCCAGTGGCACGGCCTGTCCGCTGGTAATCGCCGCCCTTTGATCGGACTTGCTCAGGCAGGCAAGCTGCTCGTCAGCGGTAGCCGGTTCCGGGGCCAGAAAACTGGCCAGAACAGCCGCCGAAAGTGCGAGTGCCGCGAATGCTCGGTTCATGGCCTTTGTCTACGAATCAATCGGTGAACCTTGGATGAACGCCCTATCACTTCTTCTTGACGAGAGCCTTCAAAACTTGATCGATTACAGATGGTTGCAGGAGTCCGGTGGCGCAAGCCTGCTTTTCCTTGCTTCGGCCATTGACGTAAATGCCGAGCACACCGAATCGCGCCCCGAAATAGGCCATCAGCAGGCTGGTGAGGTTTGCGAAGCCGTTGATGCCGACTTCGTGGCCGGACCACAACGCATGCAACAAAGTTAGTGCAAATGAAGGGCATTCGAGCAGCGAAAGTTCGATCGCTGTCGCCGCCGGCTCGATCGAAGACAATCCATAGTGATCGTCGAGCGGATGGAACTGCGCGAGATGCAGGATCGGCGGCAGCGGTGAATTCTGCTCGAAGCGCAAGGTGCGACCCGCCACCGCGTATTCGTAAGCCTCCGGCCAGCCGTCCGGCCCCGGCACCACGCGCATGCGGTCGGGCCGCAGCGCATGGAGCTCGCGCACGCTTCCCTCCAGCGTCACCGCCTCGATGTAGGCGTTGCCGGCCAGCAGCAGATGCGCGCACAACGCCTCCAGGAACGCCGCGCGCTCCTGGCGCGGGTTCGGCCGCGCCAGCAGCGACGTCAGCGGATGCGGCTCGCGCGCCGCGTCGCCTTCGTAGGCGAGATACGTCACCGACGCCGCGCTCTCGGCCACCAGCTTGACTGCGCGATGCACGATGGCGTTGGCGAGATAGCCCTCGCGGGCGAGCGCGGCATAGTCGCGCGGCGTCCAGCGCGCGCGGCCGCCGCTTTCGATCGCGACGAGCCGCGCCGCGCGGGAGGCTTTGGCTTGCGGGGCGGAGAACCAGGCTTTGAGCATGTTGCGCATATGAAAAAGCCCGCCGGTGGCGGGCCCTCTGATTGAACATCCTAACCAAAGAATTCTACTGCTGCGGCCGCCCCGCCGACACGGTCTCCCCGCACTCCGCCTGGCTGGCGTCCAGCCCCTGCGAGGCCATCGCGACAAACCGGTCCATGCTCGCCTTGTATTCGGCGGGATATTCGAACGCGATGTGATGCCAGGCCTTGCCGGCGCAGGCGAGGATCGCCTTGCGATAGAAGATGCGGCTCTCCTTGAAGCCGGACACCGCGACCCAGCTCCGCTCGCCGCGCAGATAGGTGACGGTTTCGCCGTCGACGAAGGCGATGGTCTTCATGTGATCCGCCACCGGCGTGTTGCCGGCGCCGACCTTGTAGAGCGCGAACCAGGCGGCGCCATCGGGCGACATGAACCGCTTGCCGTCCCAATTGGGTTCGGACGGCTGGAGCTGCCAGCCGGGCGGCACCATCTGGGCGAGCGGCGGCGCGGCGCGGCGCTCGGCTCGCTGCATCCTTCTGAGCTCGCGGGGGTCCTCCAACCTGAGCGCGCGGGGATCTTCCATCCGGGGGGCGCGGGGATCCTGCATCCGTGCGTCAAAGCTGCCGCGCGCCTCCGGCGGCACCACCAGAAAATGCGGGTGCTGCCGGTAATGATGCCGCCGCTTGCGGGCGTCGGCCGCATCCACCGCGAACAAGAGCAATAACGCTGCCAGCAAAAGCTTGCGCATGGCGCGTTAACTCAGAACATGCCGGATTGATCCGTGCGACGCGCGGCTGCGAGCAATTTTTCCCACGAAAAAGCCCGCTGCAGCAGCGGGCTTTTTCCGTTCAAGCTCCAGCGTCCGGCGTTAGAAGATGCCGAGCAGCCACAGCACGAGAATCAGGCTGAGCGGCACGCCCAGCAACCAAGCAATAATCGGCATCGGTTCGCTCCCAGTTCAGTTGGATCGGGGATGTAACGCGGGAGCCGGCCGAGTGTTCCACTCATAGCGTCTGCCTATACGCCGTCGCTCCTGACAGCGATGAGGGCCGATACGACCGACGCCCATCGGAAATATGAACTAGAGACACCGGGTCAAAGACAGTGTAGCACCCTTGCACGGTCAAGCGCATTGCTTGTCCGTGAGCTGCAAACACGCCTAGCCAATTTTGACCTTGATCGTCTTCACCGGGCCGATGATCGCCGCTTGCAGCCTTCCCGAAGGGTTCAACAGCAACGGCAAACAGGCCTCGCCGCCTCTTTAGGGTATCAAATTGCATACCTACTGGCGCGCGACGGTGGTAGGCATGGGAATCACCGGTTGGACCTGTGCCAGGCGCCGGTGGCTGGCGAGTGGTCGTGCTCCCGCCTGTAGAAACGGAGCCGCATGAATACGTCGCAGAAACCACCGAATCCAAAAGTACGTCTGAAGATCATTCCCGCCCCCAGCGTCGGCGCAGTCGTCAGCGCGCCGCCCGTTCTGATCGCCAGCACGCATACAATCGATTACGCGTGCGGCCATTGCGACGCGGTCCTGATGCACGCCGAGCACGGGCAGGTCCACAACCTGGTGATCCATTGCGTGGCGTGCGGCAGCTACAACACCACGGACAGCTAGACTAAACGTCCGGCGCCACTTCACGCACAGCCTCGGTCATCACCAGCCGGCATGGCAGGCAATCGAATGAGTTCACGGGCCGGAACATTGCGGAGCCCGGATCGAACGGCCAAACGTCATCGGCCTGACGCAGTTCGGCACAGCGGGAATGGCGTCAAGCCACCTGTCACTGGGGGCAGCGGCTCACTTGTCACTGCATTTTAGAGGTCGTGGGCGCATTGCCGGTGGGGCCTGGCGGGGCCGAAACATCGGCCAGTTTCGAACCAGGCCTCGGCCAGCTCCAGAAACTTCGGCCGGTCGCTTTCTCGGGCTGATTGGGCAAATTCCACGCACTCTTCCGCGCGATTTCGGCATTGCTCTGGTGTGGTCATGGCGCCGCCTCCCGCTCGATCAACGGGACTCAATTCCAGCTTCGAGGGAAAGTTCCCTAACCCAGGGGATATATGGCATCGCGGGGGGCCGTCCCTCCGCAGCTTAAAGGCGCTGCCGCGCTCTAGCCCGCCAGCCTGCGGCCCGGCGATCCGGCTCTGGCGGTTTTCGGCCGGCTGACCACCAGCTTCAACGGCTTGCGCGCCATGCCGGCCGGCCACGGCCGCGCCCCGCCGGCGTGATGCCGCTCGTCCGCCATTGCGTCGCAGGTCGCGCAGAGCAGCACCACGCCGCCATCCGCGAGCGCGATCGCCTGCAAGTCGATGAAGCAAACGCGGCAGCCGCGGAGCTTCGGCATGGGGCACCTTTCGTCAGCGTCGAATCACTTGGGCCTAGTGTGCCACGAAAAATGGAAAACGGTACGCGCACGGCATTTCAACCCGTCATGTCGGTCAGCGACTAGGAACCAAAACTCAGGCCGTTCGTTGCCAAGCGATATCGAATTCGCCTTTGAGGAGGCCGCCATGGCCAGGATCGTCATTCGTTGCCAGTACACCGGCCATTACGTTTTCACCGGGATCGAGACGCGGGCGGACTCCGTGGTGGTCGGCGGCCGGATCTATTGCCCGTATTGCGCGGCCGATCACGTCTGGACCTGCAACGAGGCCCGCCTCGATCATCCGAACAACGCGCAGAAGAAGCCGCTGGTGCGGCAGGCCAGTTAAAGACCCCGCTAGCCGAGCCGCTGCAGCTTGGCCGCAACCTTGCGCCAGAATCTCCGGCGCTCGAAGCCGACCGGCTGCCTCGCCGAAGCGCGCGCTACCTGCCAGGCGGCATCGCCGTAGCGCTCGCGCAAATCCCACACCGCATGATCGACCTGGCGGCGCTGCGCGGCACGCCGGCGCCACCAGCGCGCCAGCAGACCGCCCTTGCGCGGGCGCGCGGTGCTTGTGAGGCCATCAGTCGCGGTCATGCGTCGCGTCCCCCGACGCGCGTTGATTAGCTGAGTCGCGATCGGCATTGAACTGCGGCGCGAAAAACGATGCGGCAAAGCCGCGGCGATGGCGTGATCGGGTGCCGGCTCTTGCCATGTTGCGGGCCTTTCCGCGCCACAGTTTGCGGGCTTGCTGGCCGCGGGCGTGGGCGTCAACGACAAGGGGACCGTCACATGGGTCGCTCCGAAAGCTTCAAGCAATACGCCGCCGATTGCGTGCGTCAGGCCGCAGGCGAACAGCGGCCGGAAGACAAGACCATCCTGCTCAACGTCGCGCTGGCCTGGGTGCGCCTGGCGCAACAGTCGCAGACCGCAGCGGCCAATCCCGCTGAGCCCGGCCTGACTGCGGCGCCACAGCCGGAAACAGCGGAGCAGGCCGCCCCGGCCGCCGCCTAGACGGTAAACGGGTCCTGAGGTCGGCCCGACAGCCGATCCGATTGGCCATTGCAATCAATGGCCCGGAATCCCCGGCCGCCTGCGGTTTTGCCGCCGGCGGGCTGAACCTTTTGCCGTCCCGCCCCGACCAATCCTTATCGGCCTTCTGTCGGGAGCGGGATCGCATGTCGTCTCAATCGTCTTTTCATTGGCGTCTTCCTTCACACGCAGCCTCAAGGGGGCGGTGCTGGCGCTGTCATTGCTCATGCCGGCCGCGGCGCAAGCGGCCGAGAGCCCGTTCTCCAATCTTCGGGGTAGCTGGGCCGGCTCGGGCGTCATCACGATGGCCAGCGGCTCGAAGGAAAACATCCGCTGCCGCGCGACCTACAACGTCGATCCTTCAGGCGCCAACCTCAGCATCGCGCTACGCTGCGCGGCCGAGAGCTACAACTTCAACCTAACCAGCAGCCTCACCCACAGCGACGGCGCTGTGACCGGCATCTGGAACGAATCGACTCACGCGGTCGGCGGCACCATCTCCGGCCGCGGCTCGCCGGGCCGCATCCAGGTGCGCGCCGAGGGCACGATCGTCAATGCGCTGCTCGCGGTGACGACGCGCGACAACCGTCAGTCGGTGTCGATCCAGTCGCCCGGCAGTCCGCTGGCCGACGTCGCGATCTCGATGAGCCGCGGCAAGTAAGCGCAACATCACGACACACACCGGGAGGCATCGATGGGCAGCTATCAACGATTCCCGAAATGCAGCGCTGAGTCCGACGCCGCGATGCGCCGCGACCGGGAATGGCGCAAAGCGGAACTCCGCCGCGCCATGGGCCTGCCGGAACCGGCCGAGCGGATCGATCCGTCGATGTCCATCGAAATCGGCCGTCTGGACGTCCTCGATCCATTGCGCGGCTCGCGGCAGCCGACGCGTCACTGAATCAGCCGCCGAGCTTGCCAGCGCATCGCGCAGCGCCTGCGCCGCGCGGCGCCGCTCGTCGTCGGACATGCGCTCCGGCATCGATGCTCCAGCCGCAGATGCGCGGTGCCGGCCTGCGCCGCATCCTGCTTGAGGCCAACGACCGCGTAGGTCGCGACCGGCTGAGCGATGCCCTTGACCTGAACGCGGCCGCTCTCTTCGCAACGGACCTCATCCTGCACATGCGCGAACGTCTCGTACGAGATCAGCACGCCGCCGGGCGGCGCCTCGTGCTCGAGCCGTGAGGCGAGGTTCACCGTGCCGCCGACCATGGTGTAGTCCATGCGGTCCTCGCTGCCGAAATTGCCCACCGTGCAATAGCCGGTGTGGATGCCGATCCGGCAGCGCAGCGGCGTCTCGATGCCGCTGTTGCTCCATTCCTGCGCCAGTTCCCCGACGCGCTTTTGCATCGCGAGCGCCATCTGGACGCAGGCCAGCGCGTCCTCCTTCACGCCCAGCGTCGCCGGATCGCCGAAGAACATGACGATGGCGTCGCCGACGTATTTGTCGATGGTCGCGCCGTATTGCAGCGCGATCTTCGACATTTCGGTGAGGTAGTGGTTGAGGAGCTGGGTCAGGTCCTCCGACTCCATCTTGTCGGTGATCTCCGTGAAACCGACGAGATCGGAGAAACAAACCGTGAGCTTCTTGCGCTTGCTGACGATCTTGACGTCCTGCTGCCCGGTGAAGATCGAATCGTACACCTGCGGCGCCAGGTATTTGGCGAGCTTGGACGACAGCGACGCCAGCGCGTTGGACTTCTCGGTCAGGTCCTGCTCGCGCTGCTTGAGCTCGGTGATGTCGGAATAGACCGCGACGGTGCCGCCGTCCTCGGTGCGGCGCTCGCTGACCATCACCCAGCGGCCATCGCCGCGCCGCTGCACCTGCGGCTCGCCGGGATTGCGGTGCTGATGCAGCCGCTCGCGCGATCCACTCCTCGATGCGTTCTTCTGCATCCTCGATGTAGCCGCGCTCGGCGGCGCGCCGGATGAAGCTCTCGAACATCGTGCCCGCGGTCAGATCGATCTCCAGACCGGGATAAAGCAGATCGCGATAGCGGAGTTGCAGATCACCAGCCGGTCTTCGCCGTCGTAGCAGACGAAGCCTTCGGAAATACTCTCGATCGCTTCGGCCAGCCGCCGCTCGCTGCGCAGCCGCGCCTGCTCGGCGCGCCGCAGCGGCGTGATGTCGTAGAGCCAGAACAGCCGTTTGCCGCCGGAGATGGCGACGTGGCCGCCGGCGTAAGCGACCTGGACGTAGGAGATCAGCAGATCGAGCAGGTCACCCCGCTTCGTCTTCCAGATCACCTCTTCGTTGAGCAATTGGCCGCCACGGGTCCGCAACACCTCGACGATACGCGCCCGGTGCTCGAGGTCGTGCCAGAACCGCTTGGTGTCGAACAGCTCCAGCTCGTCTTTCTCGTAGCCCATCAGTTCGCGCAAGCGCCGATTGTGGAAAAGCATGCCGCCCGTCCTCGTCGACCACGCACAAGCTGGCTGGGCAGTAGTCCAGGATTTCTTGAAGCTGGCGCTCCTGCTCGGCAACCTGCGTCTCGTGCTGCGACAAGCGCGGTGATGTCGTAAACCCACAACACGCGCTTGCCGCCGGCAAACCCGACGTGTCCGCCCTGATAGGCGACCTGCACATAGGACAGCAGCAAATGCAGCGGCCGGCCGCTCTTGGTCCGCCAGATCACCTTCTCGTTGATGAGCTGGCCGCCACGTTCGCGCAGCGCCTGGATGATCCGCGCGCGCTGCTCGACATCGTGCCAGAACAGCTGGTGTGGATCAGCTCGAGCTCGTCCTTCTGATATCCAAGCAATTCGCGCAGCCGCGCGTTGTGGAACAGCAGCCGTCCGTCCTCGTCGACGATGCACAGCGCCGCCGGACAAAATTCCAGCATCTCCCGGAACTGGCGCTCGTGCTCAGCGGCCTCTGCGCTGGGCGCGCGGCCGCCGTTGGTCGCCAGACCTGTCGCGTCGGAAGACATGCTGCGCCCCGCCGGTTACCTCCGGCGAGGCTAACATTGGAGTGCTTTGAATTCGAGGGCGGCGCGCCCTGAACGCGTCGACATTGGCGCGGCGCGCGGCGGCCCCTAATCCTTAATCAGTCCGCGGCCTTCAGAGCTTTGTTGATCACCGCGCCGATCTCGAAGGGAGCGGGCGGCGGAACGCGCGTTCTCGTATCGAAGTCCTTGTCGAGTATTTCACCCTCAAGAACTTCGCTTTTCACTGTTTCATTTTCCGAAGCCAAGAGCGGCGCCCCCCGCTTCGATGGCGCGTGGTGCCGGCGAGGGAAGCCTGATCGCGCTCGGCGCCGGCCTGACACCGCCCGCGACCGCGAGGCCGAAGAACTTGGCGATGTGATAGGACGACGAAATGCCCACTTCAAGGAGGAACGGTCCGGCCGCTCCGCACGCGCCCTCCGCCTCGCCGGTCGCCAGCGGCGTCCCATGCGCCATGTCGGTGATCGTGTAGGACTCGATCATCTCATCTCCCGCTGCATTGAGCCAGACCCGCGCGGATAGCCGTCGACAATTGCCTTGCCTGACGGAGCGCGGCAAGCCCGTGGACGTCGGTCCATTGCTTGAGATCTCACGCGCGTTCAGTGGGATCACCGTCGTGTCGGCGCCTCCGTGCCAGACCGACACGCGCGGCCAGGGCCGCATGTGGCGACGCGCCTCGCACCAGATCGCCCCATCGCGCGCGGAGCGCGCCGGGGATTGAAACATGCTCTCGAAGCCTGCTGCACATTGGTCGCTGCGCCATAGGGCAGGCCCGCGACAATCGCGCCGCCGGCGAAGACATCCGGGATAGGAGGCCAGCATGACCGAGGTCATCGCCCCGCCGGCAGAAAGCCCGGTGACAAACACACGCGCCTCGGTCGATGCCATGGTCGACGACCATCTTCTCGACCATCTGGCGGATCGAATGCGCCTCGCCCTGCCTCGCGTTCGTGTCGCTCGGGCTGAAACCAATTGAAGCAGCCGTTGGGATTGTTGGACGCTGCTGCTCCGGCAGCAGCAGAGCGAAGCCATAGCGGTCAGCAAGCGTCGACCAACCCGCCCCGAGATCGTAACCGGCCGCCGTTTGCGTGCAGCCGTGCAACACGACCACGAGCGCGGGAACGGCCGCGAGGTTTGGCGGCAGATAGCTGAACATCCGCAAGTTGCCAGGGTTCGAGCCGAAGCCATGAACCTCCTGCAGGTGCGTGTGACTTGCTGGCGGGAACAGACCGGTGCGGGCCGCGCCCTGAAACATCTTCTGCCACTGGCCCCGGTTCCGTCCCAGCCCTGCAAACGGGTTCCGCAAATTGATCACTGAAAATTCCTGTGCTGCGGCGGTTGCTCGTCCGCATATGGATGCTGCAACGCAACAATGATAGGGCCGAGGCCTATTTCAAGCGATCGAAACTAAATGGCTTTGTGGGTGAACATTGTCTCGCATCGAAGCGTTGGCCTTTCGATCTCTCTCACAAAAGGAACCACACGATGCGTCAAATGATACTGGCGGTGGCCTTCGCCGCCGTCGCGCTTCCTGCGTTTGCTCAACAGCAGCCGGCAAATCGGCCGGCCAATCGCGATGCCAACACGCCGGCGGTCAACACGCCGAACAGCCCGCCCAATCCGGGCGCGCCCGTTGCCGGCGCCAACAGCTTCACTGAAAGCCAGGCAAAGTC
>CAVQGC010000008.1:0-17078 GCA_963711955.1 uncultured Alphaproteobacteria bacterium
TACGGGCGCCTCGAATTTTAGACGATTTGGGGGTTCCCGAACCGCCGCCTTACCACTGTCAACGCGTGAATGCGGGACTTATCCCGGTCATCCACGCCTTTTCTTCTTGGTTTCCCCGGGCGTCACGAAACGCCCGGGGATATCCCTTAAGTAAGCAGGACTTATTTGAGCTCAACCTTGGCACCGACCTTTTCAAGGGTGGTCTTGATCTTTTCTGCCTCTTCCTTGTTCACGCCTTCCTTGACCGCCTTCGGCGCGCCTTCGACCAGGTCCTTGGCCTCCTTCAGCCCGAGGCCCGTGAGCGCACGCACCTCCTTGATGACCTCGATCTTCTTGTCGCCGACCGCCGTCAGCATCGCGGTGAACTCGGTCTTCTCCTCGGCCGCGGCCGCACCCGCCCCGGCTCCAGGCGCAGCAGCGACCGCAACCGCGGCAGCAGCGGTGACGCCCCACTTCTCTTCGAGCATCTTGGCGAGCTCGGCGGCCTCAAGGACCGTCAGCTTCGACAGATCTTCGACGATTTTCGACAACTCAGCCATTGATAGTGTTCCTCTTTACGGTTCGAACCAGTCGAGTTGCGAGCCTCACGCAGCTTCCTTGTTGGCATAGGCCTGCACCACCCGGGCGAGCTTCGCCGCGGGGGCGTTGATCACCTGAGCGATCTTGGTCGCCGGCGCTTGGATCAAGCCGACGATCTTGGCCCGAAGCTCGTCGAGCGACGGCAAGGACGCGAGCGCCTTGACCCCGTTCGGATCGAGCGTGGTCTTGCCCATCACGCCGCCCAGGATCACGAACTTCTCGTGGCCTTTGGCGAAATCGATGGAGACCTTGGACGCGGCCACCGGATCGTCCGAATAGGCGATCACGGTCGGCCCCTTCAGCAGGGGACCGATGGGGGCTGCATCCGTGCCTTCAAGAGCAATCTTGGCGAGGCGGTTTTTCGCCACCTTCACGCTGGCGCCAGCCTGCCTCGCCTGCTTACGCAGGGTCTGCATCTGGGCCACCGTAAGGCCGGCGTAGTGAGCGACGACGACGGTGTTCGCGGTCTTGAAGACCCCGTTCAGCTCCGTCACCATCTCTGCTTTTTCCGCTCGGTCCACTGCAAGCTCTCTCCGGTTTGGCGCAAACATGACCTTCGGTCATGAGCGCCGGTTGCGACCTGCCGGCCTCGATCGCGCGAATGCGGGAACGAGGACGACGCTGGAGTGCCCTGCCCCCTGACGCGGCGGACCGCTTCAGGTCCAAAGGTTCGAACCGGTCCTGGGCTCGATCGCTCGAGCCAAAATCGGCCTTACCCGTCTGTGCAGGCTTTGCGGATTAAGCCGGGACATCCCGGCGCCTGCAGTCTTGGACAGGACGCGCGCTGCCAAAAAAACTGACAACCGTCTCCCTTCCCTTCAGAAAACCCCGGAGGATGTTCAAAAGGAAAAGGTTCCTGGTCACCTATGATTTTGAGAAGCGCGCAAAGGCGCGCCGACAAGTGGGCCGGCACGCCCGTACCGCACTATCTAGCGGATCGGCGGATAATTGCAAGCGGCCGAATACGGCCGAATCGCCATATTCTGCCGGTCCTCGGGCGGTTCGCCGGGCTTCCTCGGTGCCTGTTCCACCTATTCGGGAGACATCCGATCAATTCCGCCAAAGCTGCTTGCTGGCGATGCGCGAGCCGTCGACCAGCGACTTGAATTTCGCCCACACGATCGTCGGATGAACCTCGTTCGAGCCGGCGAACGAGGCGAAGCCGCAGTCGGCGCCCGCGATCACCCGCTCGCGGCCGACCACGTCGGCAAACCGGCAGAGCCGCTGCGCGACCAGTTCGGGATGCTCGACCAGCACGGTCGACTGCGTGATCACGCCCGGGATCAGCACCTTGTCGTCCGCGATCTTGGCGCGCCGCCATTCCTCCCACTCATGCTCGTGGCGCGGGTTCGATGCCTCGAACGTGTAGGCGCCCGCGTTGACCTTGAGGATGATATCGACGATGTCCTTGAGCTGCATGTCATGCACGCGCGGCCCCATGTTGATGCTGTAGCAGGTGTGGAAGCGCACGCGGTCCGCGGGGATGCCCTTCAGCGCCGCGTTGAGCGCCTCGACCCGCACCTCGGCCCACTTGCGGCACTCGGCGATGCTCAGGTCGGGCCGCATGATGTAGTACGTCACGAGGAACGGATCGTCGATCTGCAGCAGGAAGCCCGGCGTCGACGATCGCCTTGTATTCCTCGCGCATCGCCTCGGCGATCGCGAACACATAGTCCTCCGCGCTCTTGTAGTGCTCGTTCGGCGTCGTCGTCTCGATGTTCGACGGCGCAATCGCCGGAACGAAAGCTTCGGTGGCGCCCGAGCCCGCCAGCGCCGCCTTGAGAGTGTCGAGATCGGCCTTGAGCGCGTCGTGGCCCTTGTACTTGATCGGCGCGGCGCAGACCATCAGCGCGCGGCGGCGGCGCGCACTGACCTGCTCCGCCACGGCCGACTGGTAGTAGTCCGGGAAATCCCGCGTCTCGCGCGTGTTGGCGAACGGACTCGGCCGGTTGCCTTCGCGCTTTTCCAGCCCGCTCAACCGCGACGCTGCGTAGGTGATGAAGCTCGGCTTGCCCATCTCGCCGTCGTTGACGACGTCGAGGCCGGCGGCGACCTGCTCGCGCACGGTGTCGCGTACCGCCTGCCGCACGCGATCGGCATAGGCCTTCTCGTCGACCGCCTTGCCATCCATCCTGGCCAGCATCAGCTCGAACAGATCGTCCGGACGCGGCAGGCTGCCGACGTGCGTGGTCAGGATGCGATCGGTGCTCAGCTTCATACTTCCATTCCAGTTGGCGAGTTCGTCGCGCCCGCGCGCGCGTTTCTGACAAGTATGGCACCCACGCCGAGCGGCCAGCAACAAACAGCCGCTGGCCCACGCCGACGCGTCCCAACTTTTGGTGAGCCGTGCGGCGCTCAGTATTCCTTGCCCGCAAATTCGCTGAACTCGATCACGTTGCGGTCGGGATCGTGGATGTAAAACTGCCGGCGGAAATACGCCGGTCTTGCGATCCTCCTCGTCGAAGATCGGCACGCCGTTCTTTTGCAGGAACGCCTTGGCGTTGTCGTAGGCGGCGCCGGGATGAACCGCGAACGCGTAATGCACGCGCCGCTGGCCCTCGGGATTGGGATTGATCGGCGTCTCGCTCTTGGCGAGGATCAGGTAGTCCTTGCCGGCGGTTAGGAAGATCAACTGGTACGCCGGCGAGAAATTCACAAAGTTCAATCCGAGCAGCTCGGTATAGAACTTCTTGCTTGCTTCGAGGTTGCTCACCGGGATGCAGGCATGCACCATGCCGCGGGGCTTGATCTCAGACATCGTCACACCTTCGCTTGGGCGCGGACGTTTCTGACAGCCGCATTATAGCACCGCACGGCGCAGTAGCGCGCTACGCGATCACGCGTCCGTCCACCCGACAAAGGCGTCGAGCATTTCGTGCATCACCTCTGCATCCTTGCGGCCGCTCTTCGCGGGCACGTGAAAGGAGTGGTCGGCGTGCTCGAACAGCTTGAGCGTGGCGCGGGGCCTCAGCGCCGCGCACACCGGCTCGATCTGGTCGAGCATCGCCAGCGCATCGCGAGTGCCTTGCAGGAACAGCATCGGCACGTTCACGTCGGCGAGATGCTTGGCGCGCTCGCGCGACGGCTGCTTGGCCGGATGCAGCGGAAAGCCGAGAAACGCCAGCCCGCGAACGCCTGCAAGCGGCGCGAGCGCCTGCGCCTGCGACGTCATGCGGCCGCCGAACGACTTGCCGCCGGCGACCAGCGGCAGCTTGGGCAAATGCTTCGCCGCTGCCGCCACGGCGGCGCGCACCGCGGCGTGCGCCACCTTGGGCGGGTCGGGCCGCTTGCCGCCGCGTTCCATGTAGGGAAATTGATAGCGCAGCGTGGCGATCCCGCGCTCGGCGAGCCCAGCCGCGACCGCGGCCATGAACGGATGCGCCATGCCCGCGCCCGCGCCATGCGCCAGCACATAACAGGCGCGCGGCCGGCGCCGGCGCCTGCAGCAGGCCGGAGACGCGCAGGTCCGTCGTCGATTGCGATGGTGATAGGCTCCACGCCAAAGCCGCCATCCCTATATCTCCGACAAACGCCGACGGCCATTCAACGGGAGCGATCGATGTGCCGCAATATCCGCACGCTGTTCAATTTCGAGCCGCCCGCGACGGAGGATGAAATCCGCGCGGCAGCGACGCAGTTCGTGAGAAAGCTGAGCGGCTTCACCAACCCATCCAAGGTGAACGAGCCGGCGTTCGACCGCGCCGTCAGCGACATATCGAAGGCGGCCCGCAGGCTGCTGCAATCGCTCGAAACCAGCCGGCCGCCGCGCGACCGCGAGGACGAGGCGCGCAAAGCAAAGGCGCGGGCCAAGGAGCGTAGCTGCAGTGCGCGTGTTCTGAGCCGCTCGAGCAAGCTGAGAATTCGCGATCCGGTCGCGACTAGCCGCTCGACAACACTGCCGTTCGCCCCGACGGTAAGGGAGCACAACCATGCGCGCTTTGCTGTTGGCGCTGTCGTTCGTGCTCGCGCCGGCCGCGGCCGTGGCGCAGTCCGATACCTATCCATCGCGGCCGATCACGATCGTCGTTCCCTTCCCGCCCGGCGGCTCATCCGACGTGGTGACGCGCCTGGTGGCGCAGAAGTTTGCCGACAATCTGAAGGCCAACGTGGTGATCCAGAACAGCGGCGGCGGCGGCGGCGTGCCGGCGGCGATCGCCTTCAAGCAGGCGGCGCCCGACGGCTACACGCTGTTCCTGGCCAACAACGGCCTGTTCGCCATCATGCCGGCGATGACTGCCGACATCCGCTTCGATCCGATCAAGGATTTCCAGCCGGTCACGCCGCTGTTTGCGTTTCCGAGCGTGCTGGTGGTGCCCTCCGGCTCGCCCGCGCGCAGCGCCAAGGAACTGGTGGCGCTCGCCAAGTCCAAGCCCACCGGCCTCAACTATGCGTCGCAGGGCGTGGGCTCGGGCGGCCACATCCTCGGCGAGATGTTCCGGCTCAATTCCGGCGCGCCGTTGGTGCACGTGCCCTATCGCGGCGCGGGTCCGGCGGTCGTCGATCTCGCGGCCGGCAATGTCGATCTGCTGTTCAGCTCATACGTGTCGGCGATCGGCCAGGTGCAGGGCGGCAAGCTTCGGGTGCTGGGCTGGACCTCGACCAAGCGCTCGCCGGCGCTTCCGGACGTGCCCACCATGGCGGAGGCCGGATATCCCGGCACCGAGCTTGAAGTGTGGCAGGGCATCGTCGCGCCGCTCGGCACGCCGCCCGCGATCGTGAAGAAACTCAACGAGGAGTTCATCAAGGCGGCGCATGCGCCGGACGTTGTGCGCAAGGTCGCGGAGCAGGCCGTCGAGATGTACACCACCACGCCCGAGGAAATGGCCAAGCTGATCGCCTCCGACTTCGACCGCCTCGGCAAGGTGGTGCGCGCCGCTGGGATCAAGCCGCAATGACGGAGAGCGGGAGGACGGCATGAAACACCGCAAGACTTTCGCGATCTGCGGCGCCGCGCTGCTGGCGCTCACCGGCTTTGTCGGCGCGGCCTTCGCCCAGGCCGACTATCCGAACCGCCCGATCACGCTGCTGGTGCCCTTCCCGCCCGGCGGCAGCGCCGACACGGTGATCCGGCCGATCGCGCAGAAGGTCGCCGACGCCCTCAAGCAGCCGATCGTGATCGACAACCGGCCCGGCGGCGGCGGCAACGTCGCGGCGGTGGCGACCAAGCAGGCCACGCCCGACGGCTACACCTTGTTCCTCACCAACATGGGCGTGATGTCGGTCAACCCGATCCTCACGCCGGACCTGCGCTTCGACCCGATGAAGGACTTCCAGCCGATCACGCCGATCATTTCGTTTCCGCACATTCTGGTCGTGCCGGCGGACAGCCCGGCAAAGAATCTCGCCGAGCTGGCCGCCTGGGCCAAGACCAAGCCGGGCGGCTTGAGCTTCGGCTCGCAGGGCGTCGGCTCCGGCGGGCAGATCATCGGCGAGATGTTCAAGAGCCGCGTCGGCGCGCCGATGGTGCACGTGCCGTTCCGCGGCGCCGCTCCCGCCGCCACCGAAATCATGGCCGGCCGGATCGACTTCCTGTTCACCTCCTACATCTCGATCGGCGAGCAGGCGAAGGCCGGCAAGCTGCGCATGATCGCGGTCGCCGGCAAGAAGCGGACCGATGCCGCGCCCGACCTGCCGACCATGGCGGAGGCGGGATTTGCCGGCCTCGACATGGACATGTGGCACGGCATGGTGGCGCCGGCCGGCACGCCGGCGCCGATCGTGCAGCGGCTCAAGAGGAGTTCATCAAGGCCGCGCGCGAGCCGGACATCGTGCGCATCGTGGCGCCGCAGGCCACCGACCTGCTGCTCACCACGCCCGACGAATTCCGCAAGATGATCGCCGACGACACCGAGCGGCTCGGCAAGATCATCCGCGACGCCGGCATCAAGGCGCAGTAGGCCAACAAAGAAAAAGTCCCGGGCGTCGAGCCCGGGACTTTGTCTTTACGCTGCGTCTCGACTTACTTCTGCGCAGCCGCCGGCGCTGAGCGTCGCCATGTCGACCTTCACGCCCGGCCCCATGGTCGAGGAGAGCGAGACGCGGTTGATGTAGTGGCCCTTGGCGCCCGCGGGCTTGGCCTTGTTCACCGCATCGACGAAGGCGCGGACGTTCTCCGACCAGCTTCTCGGCCGGGAACGACGCCTTGCCGACGCCGGCCTGAACGATGCCGGCCTTCTCGACGCGGAATTCGACCGAGCCGCCCTTGGCGCCCTTCACCGCGTTGGCGACGTCCATCGTCACGGTGCCGACGCGCGGGTTCGGCATCATGCCGCGCGGGCCCAGCACCTTGCCGAGCCGGCCGACCAGCCCCATCATGTCGGGCGTGGCGATGCAGCGGTCGAAGTCGATCTCGCCGCCGTTGACCTTCTCGACCAGGTCCTCCGCGCCGACCACGTCGGCGCCGGCGGCCTTGGCCTCGTCGGCCTTGGCGCCGCGCGCGAACACGCCGACGCGCATGCGTGCGGCCGGTGCCGTTCGGCAGGGTGACCACGCCGCGCACCATCTGGTCGGCGTGCTTGGGATCGACGCCGAGGTTCATCGCGATCTCGATGGT
This sequence comes from uncultured Alphaproteobacteria bacterium, assembly GCA_963711955.1. Classification (GTDB taxonomy): domain Bacteria; phylum Pseudomonadota; class Alphaproteobacteria; order Rhizobiales; family Xanthobacteraceae; genus Z2-YC6860. The sequence goes on from CAVQGC010000008.1 coordinate 7,133, forward strand.
CTCGTCGAACTTCGCCTTGGCGCGTTCCTTGACCATCTTGACCGCTTCGTCGAGCGGATAGGCCTTGGCGGGATCGACGCCTTCGCGGATCTTGGTCGTGCGTTTTCCGAGCTTGCCATGGCCGTTACCCCTTCACCTCGAGGCCCATCGAACGGGCGGAGCCTTCGACCATCTTCATGGCCGCTTCGATGGTGTCGCAGTTCAGGTCCTTCATCTTCTGCCTCGGCGATCTCCTTGACCTGCGCCTTGGTCACCGAGCCGGCGATGTCGCGGCCCGGCGTCTTCGAGCCGCTTTCCAGCTTCGCCGCCTTCTTGAGGAAGTACGACATCGGCGGCGTCTGCATCTCGAAGGTGAACGAGCGGTCGGCGTAGATGGTGATGACGACCGGGATCGGCATGCCCTTCTCCATCTTCTGGGTCTGCGCGTTGAACGCCTTGCAGAACTCCATGATGTTGAGGCCGCGCTGACCGAGCGCGGGACCGATCGGCGGCGCGGGATTGGCGCTGCCGGCCGGCACCTGCAATTTGAGGAATCCGGTGACTTTCTTTGCCATGTCTCACTCCTGTTAGTGGTGCGGATCTTGACGGTTGGCGACCGCCTCACCTCCCACCGATCTCTTGACCTCTGGCAACGTGCATACGGTCAGAGCTTCTCGACCTGTCCGAATTCCAGTTCGACCGGCGTGGCGCGGCCGAAGATCGAAACCGCGACCTTGACGCGCGAGCGGCCTTCGTCGACCTCTTCCACGGTGCCGTTGAACGAGGCGAACGGGCCGTCCGACACGCGCACCTGCTCGCCGACCTCGAAGGAGATCGACGGCTTCGGCCGATCGACGCCCTCCTGCACCTGCTGCAGGATGCGCTGCGCTTCGGCTTCCGAGATCGGCATCGGCTTCTTGTCGGTGCCGAGGAAGCCGGTGACCTTCGGCGTGTTCTTGATCAGGTGATAGGCCTCGTCGGTGAGGTCCATCTTCACCAGCACGTAGCCGGGGAAGAACTTGCGCTCGGCGTCGACCTTGCGGCCGCGGCGCACCTCGGTGACCTTTTCCTTCGGCACCATGATCTCGTCGAACAGCTCGGCGAGGCCGCGCTGCTTGGCCTGCTCGCGGATCGAATTCCGCGACCTTGTTCTCGAAGTTCGAATAGGCGTGAACGATGTACCAGCGCTTGGGCATGGGCGTCGCTTATCCGGCGATGCCAAGGACGAAGGTGATGGCGAGGCGGATGATCTGGTCGGCCACCAGGAACAGGACCGAAGACAACCGCCACCATGACGAACACCATGATGGTGGTGATCAGGGTCTCGCGGCGCGTCGGCCAGGTGACCTTGTCGGTCTCGGCGCGCACCTCTTGCAGGAACTTGAACGGGCTGACCTTCGCCATCGCAGTTTCACATAGGCCTCCGCCGCCCCACCTTTAAGGATGAGACCGGCGCAGCCGATCCTTTTTCGGGAATACGTTCGCCGCGGAAGTCCGTTGCCGGGCCGCAAGCGATGCGGGTTCCTATGGCCCCGCCCGCGCGCCGTCAAGCCGAAGCGAAGTTCTTTCGCAGACGCAATAGCTTGCGCCTGACGCATCCGACCGGTCAAACGATGAACCTGTCGTGCAAAAGCGCGTTTTGCAGGGACGAAGCGGTCTTGGTCAAACCAAGTCGAAATGGCTGCCGCCGATCTGCCACGTGGGGGGTGCGGTGCCGAGATCGGCCACAGAGGCGAGATGGCCCCCGCCAAGCTGCGAAGCCGCGGCGCGGCCATCGTCGTTCCGCCACAGAATGTAGTCTGTGCCGTCGCCGTTGACGTCGGCGGTGCCGCGATCCCGAAAGATTGCGATGCCGAGCCGACGCTGGTCGTCGACGCGATCTGACCGTTGTTTCAGCAGCCGAGTGATGACCTGACCATTGTCGTTACGCCATAGAATGTCGACCCTGCCGTCGGCGTTGAAATCGCCGGTCCCTGCAATGTGCAGAGCTTTTGCGGTAGCTGGCGACATCGTTCGCGCCTGCAAGCTGACCGCTGCCGTTGAGCCGCCAGATTGCGAATTGGCCCTGGTCGTTGCGCCACATAATGTCGCTGACGCCGTCGCCGTTGAAATCGCCCGTTTCCGCGATGTGCCAGGATGGCGCCGCGGTTCCGATCGTAAGCGTGGAGGCGACCTGGCCGCCGGCGTCCGTCAGCCACGTGGCGACCCGCCCGTCGTCATGGCGCCAGAGGATGTCGTCCCTGGCGTCGGCGTCGAACCGGCCGGTGCCATGGATGTGCCACGAGGGCGCGGCCGATCCGAGCGTTGCAATCGATGCGATCTGGGTTCCGTTGAGCTGCCACGACGCGACCTGGCCGGTGTCGTTGCGCCAGAGGATGTCGTCCCTGCCGTCGCCGTTGAAATCGCCGGTGCCTTCGATTTGCCAGGTCGTCGCCGTGGTGCCGATCGCTGTCGCCGATGCGCGCTGACCGCCATTGAGGAGCCAGATGCTGACGCGGCCGTCGGCATTGTGCCAGACAATATCGTCGCTGCCGTCGCCATTGAAATCGCGGGGCGGGAAATGGTCACCGTCGACCCGGGGACCCGATCCAGATCATGGTCTGGTCGTCGAACGGCAGCTTCTCCACCGTCATCAGTATGTCGGTGCCGTCGGGACCGGACACCCGGACGCTTCCGCTGCCGAGGTCGGTCAGCGTGTAGGCTGCCCGGACGCCGGAAAAGATGGCGGTGTAGACACCGGGCCCGCCATGAATCACGTCGTTGCCGGTGCCGCCGTTGAGCAAATCGTTGCCGGAGCCGCCATAGAGGATATCGTCGCCGGCCAGTCCGCTGCAGATTGTCGCCATGATCGGCGGACGCCACGGTCGGGCGTCAGCCGGAAGACGTCGCCGTCGAAGTCCGACGATATAGAGATTGCCGCGCCCGTCTTCGCTGAATGATGAAGGACTGTTGATGGCGCCGATATCGGGAATGACCTGCGAGGTTCGCTCGACCACCACCCAGGCGCTGCCGTTGAAATGCAGGGTGAAGATCTTGCTGGTGACGAAATCGGCGAAAAAGTATCGGCCTTGCAAGCCTTCGCTCTCACCGCGATAGACGTAGCCGCCGGTGATCGACCTGTCCGACGCTGCGGTCGTAGAAGTGGATTGGCGCGGATCGGCGAGCCGCCGGTCGGCGTCCCGCCGTCGAATACGTCCGGGCCCTCGAAGACGTCCCAGCCGTAGTTGCCGCCGCGCACGCCGATGATCGATTTCCTCCCACGTGCTCTGTCCGACATCGGCGATGTACAGATCGCCGAGCGCACGGTCGAAGCTCGGCCGCCACGGATTGCGCAGACCGAACGCCCAGATTTCGTCGGCGCCGGCGCGTTCCCGGCGAACGATTGTCGGTGGGGATCGCGTAGTTGCGGCGGATCGGCGGGAAAGCGTCTGAATCGCACGTCGAGCCGCAGGATCTTGCCGAGCAGCGTGTTGATGTTCTGCGCGTTGCCGACGGATCGCCGCTGCCGCCACCGTCGCCGAGCGCGATGTAGAGATAACCGTCGGACCGAAGCCGAGCCAGCCGGCCTTGTGGTTGGCCGAGCCCGTCCGGCTGATCAATCCCGATCACCAGACGTGGCGCTGGCCGGCGTCCGCGACGATTCGGATCGCCGCGAGACATGGTAGCGGCGGATTTCGGTATCGCCGCTGGTGTTGATCAAGTTGACGTAGAAGAAGCCGTTCTGCGCGTAGTTCGGATCGAACGCCAAGCCGAGCAGGCCCGACTCGCTCGATGTCGAAGATCTGCGCCGCTGACGTCGAGGAACGGCGTGGCTAGCACCTGGCCGGTATTGAGATTGAGAATTTTGATCTGGCCGGTCTTCTCCACGACGAACAGCCGATCGAAATCGCCGAGCGGGGCGACGGCAAACAGCGGTTGCGGACGAGCCTGTCGCCACCCGCGTCGCCGCGATCGTGCTGACCTGGCTCTGCGGTCCGTTCGGATCGAAGCCGTAGATGACGTCCTGGCCAGCGGTTCCTTGGAGGGTGTTACTGCAGTCGTTACCGATGATCAGATTCGGCATCCCTGGCTCCTGACGTGGATCGCCAATGCATCAGGCTCGCCCGATGTAGCAAATTCGGGCACGAACCATGGTCAGCGGGAAAGCTGTCGCTGTGTGAAAAGTGCGTCTCAAGGTCGAAGACCGACCCTGCCCTCAGACTGAACTCGGGTCAGTCAGACGGGTTCCGGCGCGCGGTGCGCTCTGTCAGCCTCGGGCTCCCCGAGCGGCCTTAGAGAACGCGCGCGGGTGCCTTAATTCTTACGGTTCGCGGCACGTTGGCAGGAGTGGAGGCTCAACTCCTAACCCCCGGTTTTGGAGACCGGTGCTTACCAGGAGCTACACTCCTGCCACGCTCTCTTTTGGGCCGGCGCATCTGTCATCGAGTTGCAGCTGAGCTATCGAGCTGGAGCGCCGGCCGGCTATCGTTCCGCATTCCTTTTGAGTGGCACTCCGGGCCTACTCGATAATGCTCGCGACGACGCCCGCGCCGACCGTGCGGCCGCCCTCGCGGATGGCGAAGCGCAGCTTCTCCTCCATCGCGATCGGCACGATCAGCGTCACCTCCATCGCGATGTTGTCGCCCGGCATCACCATCTCGGTGCCCTCCGGAAGCGTCACCACGCCCGGTCACGTCGGTGGTCCGGAAGTAGAACTGCGGACGGTAGTTGGTGAAGAACGGCGTGTGCCGGCCGCCCTCCTCCTTGGTCAGGATGTAGGCCTCGGCCTTGAACTTGGTGTGCGGCTTCACCGAGCCCGGCTTGCACAGCACCTGGCCGCGCTCGACCTCCTCGCGCTTGGTGCCGCGCAACAGCGCCCCGATGTTGTCGCCGGCCTGGCCCTGGTCCAGAAGCTTGCGGAACATCTCGACCCCGGTCACCACCGTCTTCTGCGTCGCCTTGATGCCGACGATCTCGACCTCCTCGCCGACCTTGATGATGCCGCGCTCGACCCGGCCCGTGCACACCGTGCCGCGGCCCGAGATCGAGAACACGTCCTCGACCGGCATCAGGAACGGCAGGTCCATCGGACGCTCCGGCTGCGGGATGTTCTCGTCCACCGCCTCCATCAGCTTGAGGATCGCTTCCTTGCCGAGCTTGGGGTCCTTGTCCTCCAGCGCCATCAGCGCCGAGCCGCGGATCACCGGGATCTTGTCGCCCGGGAACTGGTACTTCGACAAAAGCTCACGGACCTCGAGCTCGACCAGGTCGAGCAGCTCCGGGTCGTCCACCATGTCGACCTTGTTCATGAACACCACCAGCGCCGGCACGCCGACCTGGCGCGCCAGCAGGATGTGCTCGCGGGTCTGCGGCATCGGGCCGTCGGCCGCCGACACCACCAGGATCGCGCCGTCCATCTGCGCCGCACCCGTGATCATGTTCTTGACGTAGTCGGCATGGCCCGGGCAGTCGACGTGGGCGTAATGCCGCTTCTCGGTCTGGTACTCGACGTGCGCGGTCGCAATCGTGATGCCGCGCGCCTTCTCCTCCGGCGCCTTGTCGATCTGGTCGTAGGCCGTGTAGGTCGCCCCGCCCGTCTCCGCCAGAACCTTGGTGATCGCAGCCGTCAGCGACGTCTTGCCGTGATCGACGTGACCGATCGTGCCGACGTTGCAGTGCGGCTTGTTGCGGTTGAATTTCTCTTTGGCCATCTGAAGTCTCTCAAATTTTCTTGGGAAGTTTTCGCGAGTCATTTCGCTCGCGGCGTCATATGCGCCGGGAGCGGCGATTTTTCAATCGGTATGGTCCATTGCAGGCAGCCTGCCGATCCGCTATACCGGCGACACGATGGACCAGACACCGAACCCAAAACCCCGCTTTCGACCCCGCCGCCGCCGGCTGGGAGCCCTACGGCAACCAGGACGAGGGCTTCATCGGGCTGGTCGGGCCGTGGTGGAGCGCAAGAACGGCGACAGCTACCTCTATGCCTTCCTGGCGGAGCCGAAGCATCACAACCGCCGCGGCGTGGTTCAGGGCGGCATGCTGATGACCTTCGCCGACCGCTCCATGGGAATGACCTGCTGGTACGCCAACGAGCGCCAGCCGCAGGCGACGGTTCAGCTCGACATGCATTTCGTCGACGCGGTTCAGGTCGGCGAGTTCGTCGAATGCAAGTGCAAGGTCGTGCGCCGCACCCGCTCGCTGGTCTTCATGAGCGGCGAGCTGGTGGTCGGCGACCGCGTCGTCGCCACCGCGAACGGCGTCTGGAAGACGCTGGGGAAGAGCTGACCGCGCAGCATTGGCCGACAGGATGCCGATGATCCGCACCGCCGCTGTTGTTGACCGTCATGAGCCTCCGGCCGCCGGGGCCATGCGACGAACCGGCCGACAGGCGACAGCGCGAAGGCCACGCCCGAGCCAGTGCCAAGCCGCGTCGAACTCGATCTGCCTGATGATCGAATCCGCCGCCGCGCGCGAACCGCCTGCCGCTCGAATTCTTCGCCCGCGTGATCTGGCAGGAGAGCCGGTTCCGCGCCGACGCGGTCGGCCCGGTGACGCGCAGCGGCGAGCGCGCGCAGGGCATCGCGCAGTTCATGCCGCGCACCGCGGCCGAACGCGGCCTGCTCGATCCGTTCGACCCGGTGCAGGCGCTGCCCAAGTCGGCCGAGTTCCTGCGCGAGCTGCGCGCCGAGTTCGGCAACCTCGGGCTGGCGGCTGCGGCCTACAATGCCGGGCCCGCAGCGGCTGCGCGACTATCTCGCCGGCCGCGGCGGCATGCCGGCCGAGACCCGCGCCTATGTCGCCGCGATCACCGGCATGACGGTCGACGACTGGGCCGCGATGCGCGAGCGCGACCTCGAACCCAAGCCCGCGCCCGGCTGCCATCAACTGATGGCGCTGCTCAAGCGCCCCCAATCCGTTTGTTCAAGAGCTGGAGCGGCGGGTCGAGCGGGTCGCGACGAGCGCCTGGGGCGTCACGCTCAGCGCCGGGTTCTCGCGCGAGAAGGCGCTGTCGGATTATGCGGGATCGCGGCGCGGTTCGACACGCTGCTGCAAGGGCGCGATCCGGCGATTCTGGCCGGCCGCAATCGCAGCCGCGGCGCCCGCACCTTCTACCAGGTGCGCGCGCCGGCCGAGACGCGCGCGGCGGCAAACGCGCTTTGCGCCGGCATCCGCCGCGCCGGCGGCGCCTGCATGGTGCTGCGCAACCGCGCGTAGGACGTCAGCCCGCCTTCGCTGAAGCTCGGCGGGCAACCGTCGCGATCGAGGCTGACTTGCCGACCGAAGTGCCAGAGGCGCGAAGGTTGGAGCGGGTGAAGCGGAATCGAACCGCTCGTCATAAGCTTGGAAGGCTTCTGCTCTACCATTGAGCTACACCCGCACTGTATCCGCGCTCGCAGGATATAGGCATACTTCATAAGAAGAGCTAAGCCCGCCTCCGTTGCTTCGCAACTTCGGCGCGGCAGCCTTCGCCACGCTGGGGCCTGCCGAGCCGAAGCGCCCGCAGGGCGCGAAGGCTGGTGGGAGAGGTAGGACTCGAACCTACGAAGGCGTAAGCCAGCGGATTTACAGTCCGCCCCCTTTGCCACTCGGGACACTCTCCCAAACCCGCTGCATCGCATTGATCTCGAAAGACAAACGGGCTTGGCCCGAAAGCCGGTCGGAGTTGCGGCTTTATGGTCAGCCACCGGGTCGAAGTCAATGGAGCGCGATTTTCGCACGCCAATGGCCAATCCTGTAAACAGTTAATCCGAACGGGACCGCCTGCAATGCCAGATCGAAACCGCCGCGGGCCGAAAACCCTCGAAGGCTCGACGCGAAGCCGGGCACCACGCCTAACAGCGCGAGCGCCGCGAGCGATTCGAACAGGCGCGGCGCGACACGCTCAAGCCCGACGACGATATCGCGACGCTCTACGGCTGGCACACGGTGAAGGCCGCGCTGCAAAATCCGGCGCGGCGGCAGCGCTTGCTGCTCGCGACCGAGAACGCCGCCCGCCGCCTGACCGAGGAGAACGTTCCGCTCGCCGTCGCGCCGCAGATCGTGCGGCCCGGCGCGATCGCCGAGCGGCTGTCGGCCGACGCGGTGCATCAGGGCCTCTATCTCGAAGCCGACCCCCTGCCCTCGCCGCCGATCGAGGAGATCGCGGCGCACGGCGTGGTGCTGGTGCTCGACCAGATCACCGATCCGCACAACGTCGGCGCGATCTTCCGCTCCGCCGCGGCATTCGCCGTCGACCGCCATCGTGACCACCGCGCGCCACAGCCCGGAGGCGACCGGCGTGCTGGCGAAATCAGCCTCGGGCGCGCTCGAACACGTGCCGCTGATCACGGTGCAGAACCTCGCCCGCGGTCTGGCGGCGTTGAAGCAGCGCGGCTTCTTCGTGGTCGGCCTCGATTCCAGTGGCGACAGCGACCTTGCCGGCTGCCGTTGCGTGCGCCATTGGCGCTGGTGCTCGGCGCCGAGGGCAAGGGCCTGCGGCAATTGACCAAGGAAACCTGCGACCACGTCGCGCGGCTCGCATTGCCGGGCGCGATCAAGAGCCTCAACGTGTCGAACGCCGCCGCGCTCGCGCTCTACATTGCACGCGCCAAGCTCGACGGCGGCTAGACTAATCCTTGATGGTCACGATCTTGGCGTCCGGCACATAGACCTGCGCCGGCGTGACGCGCTATGGCCGGTAGGAGCCGAGGGCCGGTAGCCGTTCGCACCATAGGGCTGATAATTGTACGGGCTGCAGCGGCCATCGTTGCGGCGATCCTGCTGACAGAGCTCCCAGGCGGAATTCTGCCGGCCTTCCATCAACCGACGCCGTCGGCGCCGTATTGCACGCCCGGAACGACCACGACAATGCCGGCGCCCGGCTGCGTCGGATAATTCGCATAGGGTTCGGCCGCCACGTAGCGGCGATTGACGACCTCGACCGGCTCGTTCGAAACCTCAGCGCGCCGTGGCTCCTGACGCACCGGCTTGTCGGACGCGGTGTCGACCGGACGATGCGGCGACGGCCGCAACGCCGGACGCGACATTTGATCGACGATCATCTGCGGGCTGATGGATTGCGGGCTGGCGGGCTGCGCACTGACGGGCTGCTGCGCAGGGCTGCGTTCCGCACCGCTGGCGACGGCCGTAATCTCCGGCGTCGCGGCGGGCGCTTCCGGCGGCTCGATCACCTCCGGCATGCGGCAGGTGTTGTCGAAGCATTCCCGGTCGGCGGATGCCGGCGCGGCGATCACGGCGCAGACAGAGAAGACAAAGACATAAGCGATGCGGCGGGACATAAAACTCCCCGTTGTTCAATCCGCATCTGGTTTTAAGTCTCACCCGCGGTGGCCGCGCGAGCGTATGGCTATGGCCGGCGGCCCTGGTGTGGAACCACGACAATCGGTGGCGGAACGGCGGCTGCCCGTCGTCGATCGTCGCCGGCAGATGTTCGCTGTCGGTCTGAAGCTCTGGCCGACGGGGCCGCGGCGTTTCGCCGTAGCGGCGCTCGCTCACCTGCGGTTCCGAGGAGGTCGACAGGAGCGGTAGAAACTCTCAGCCGGCTCCGGCATCGGACGATCGGGACCCGGATCGACCTCGTAGCGGCCGCGCATCGGCGCGGTGCCGTAGCTCGGATAATAGGGATGCCGATGGTAGGAATAGCGATGCCGCAGCGGCCGGCAGAAGCCGACGATCACAGGCGTCAGATGTCCGGGACGCGCCAAGCCGATATCGCCTTCGACCACGGTCCACGATGCGTCGCAACCGTTGATCACCACCGGAATGCCAGGCCGGCTGGGCACCACGAACACGGGGCCGGTGTCGGCCCGCGACGGAGCCGCGGCCGCCAGGATGGCAATGCCGGTCGCAAGGGCTGCGGCGGGACGCGCGAGGAAACTCGACATGATCCGTCCGGTTCAATTTCCAGCGGCATTTTAGTTGAATTTGCGCTGGCAGCCGTTTATCGGCCGGTTGATTTGCTCGTTAGCATTAACTGGGCCGCTAC
>CAVQGC010000009.1:0-28561 GCA_963711955.1 uncultured Alphaproteobacteria bacterium
CTCGGCAAAAACGTCGACAGCGGCGGGATGTAGCTGATCAGGATCAGCACGGCGATGTTGGTCACGATGAACGGCCAGATGCCGGCGACCACCAACTCCATGCGGCGGTTGAGCGTCGAGGCCGCGACCGCGAGGTCGAGGCCGAGCGGCGGCATGATCATGCCGGTGCAGACATTGAGCGTGACCACCATGCCGAAATGCACCGGGTCGATGCCGAGCGCGGCCGCGACCGGGAACAGCGTCGGCAGGAAGATCACCATGATCGAATTGGGATCGAGGAACATCGCGCAGGTGAGGAACACGATGTTCACCAGCATCATGAACACGACCCAGTTGACGCCGATCTCGCGCACCAGCGCCAGCACCGCCCGGTCGGCGCCCGACAGCGTGATGAAGTAGGCGAGCAGCGCGCCCATCGCCAGCAGGATGAAGATCACCCCGGTCGAGACGGCTAAGTCCTTCGCGATGTCGAACACCTCGCGCCAGCCGAACGCGCGGAAGATCAGCACCTCGACGCCGATCGCATAGACCACCGACACGGCCGCCGCTTCGGTCGCGGTGAACACGCCGGAGAAGATGCCGACCAGCAGGATCACCTGCATCAGCAGCGCCCAGAATGCCTCGCGGAACGCCTTCCACCGCGCCGCGCCGGAGTAGCGCTCGCCGCGCGCCGCGCCGACGCGCCAGGCTTCGATCGCGACCAGCACCATGAAGGCGAGGCCGAGCACGATGCCGATCACCAGGCCGGCGGCGAACAGCGCGGCGATCGAGGTGCCGGTCAGCCAGCTATAGACCACGAAGGTGATCGAGGGCGGGATCAGCAGCGCGCATTCGGCGCTCGACGCGATCAGGCCGAGACTGAATTTTTCGGAGAAGCCGGCGCGCTTGAGCTCGGGAAACGACAGCCGGCCCATGGCGGCGACGGTCGCGGGCGCGGAGCCGGCGGCGGCGCCGAACACCATGCAGGTGACGACCGTCGAATGCCCGATGCCGCCGCGATAGTGGCCGACCAGCGCGCGGAACAGGTCGGCAAGCTGCGCCGCCATGCGGCCGCGCGCCATCAGGTCGGAGGCGAACACGAAGAACGGGATCGCGAGCAGCGTGATGACCTCGACGCCGCCGACCACGCGCTGCCCGATGATCAGGTCGGGCATGAACGGATGGAAGATGTGCTTGGCGAGGACCGCCGGAATGCCGATGACCAGAAAGATCTCGGCGCCCGCGATCAGCAGCGCGACGGCGAGAACGATCAGGGCGAGGACGATCATGCGGTCGCTCTCTTTTGCAGTGGCGAGAAGCGCGATCCGGTCTGCGGCGCAAGCTCGCTCGCACCACTGTCGCGCGGGAGAAAGCTGCGTGAAATGCGCTACACATGATGCACCGGATCGACCTCGACGGCGAAACGGTCGGCCGGCGTGACGATCTCCAGCAGGTAGCGCAGCGCCAGCAGGCCGAACCCGACCGGCATCACGATATAGAGCCAGAGCATCGAGATGTTCAGCGTCGGGCTCGCCTGCCCGGACTTCGCGACGAAGATCGTGATGTCGACGCCGATCTTCGCCAGATAGGCGGCGAACGCGAGGCCGGCGAGATTGATGATGAGCTTCGCGGCGCGCTGGCCCGCCGGCGGCATGCGCGTCAGCACCATGCGCATGGCGATGTGCCGGCCGCCTTCCAGGCCAAGTCCGAGGCCGAGGAAGATCATCCAGACCAGGCCGAACAGGCACAGCTCCTCGATCCAGGCGAGCTGCGGCGCGAACGACGGCGCGAACTCGCGCACCGCGACATTGAACGTGTAGGCGAACGACATCGCCAGCATGATGGCGCCGAGGACGATGCCCTCGATGCCGCGCAGCGCCTCGCAGCGGAAGGACTAGAAGCCGAGCTTCTTGCGCTCCTCGTCGTAGACCGCGAGCACCTTCTCGCCCTCGGCGCCGGCGCGCTCCTCATAAGTGGCGCGCGCCTTCGGCGCCATCGCGTCGCGCATCGCCTTGCGCTCGGCCTCGTCGGCGACGCGCACGTTCAGCTTCGCGGCCTTGATCAGCTCGATCGAGATGTTCTGCACCGCTTCCTTCATCTCTTCGACCTCGGGACGCATCTCGTCGAACGCCTTGGTGACGATGTCGCGCTGCTCGGGCGTCAGGCGGTTCCAGAACGTGTTGCTGAACAGCACGATGTCTTCCATCACGCCGTGCTCGGTCACCACCAGGTGCTTCTGCACCTCGTGGAATTTCATGGTGGTGATGGTGTCGAGCGGATTTTCCTGCCCGTCGATCAGGCCGGTCTGCAGCGAGGTGTAGAGCTCGCTGAAATTGATCGCGATCGCGGTCGCGCCGACGGCGGCAAACTGGTCGATCAGGATCTTCGAATCCATCACGCGGAATTTCTGGCCCTTGAAGGCGTCGAGATTCGCCAGCGGCTTGTTCGACGTGAGGCTCTTGCGGCCGTTCGGCCAGATGGTGAGCGCATGGACACCGCGGCTCGTAAAGCTCGCCAGCAGCGCCTTGCCGAACGGCACCCTCGCGCAGCTTCTGCGACAGCGCGCGGTCGGTCGGGAAGACATAGGGGATATCCAGCACCGAGATGACCGGGTTGAAGCCGCCGAGGAACGCCGCCGGCATGACGGTGCCTTCGATGGCGCCGAACTGCGTGCTCTCGATCATCTGCCGCGCGTTGCCGAGCTGCGAGGACGGGAAAGAGCTGGATCTCGACCGCGCCCTTGGTGCGCTCTTTCACCAGCGCGGCGACCTTTTCGAGACCCTTGTGGCGCGGCTGGGTCGGCGCCTCGAGATGCCCGATGCGGGCCGTGATCGCGGCCTGTGCGCTGGCCGTGCCCGCCAGGCCTCCGGTCCAGCCGGCAACTGCGCCCGACAGGCCGAGCTTCAGAACGTTGCGCCTATTCTGCTTCATGACCGCCTCCAGAGTTGCCCGAAACCGCGACCGCCGCAGCATGCGCCATTGTCTCGCACCCCGCCACGCCCTTCAATCGCGCTGGACGGCTCGGCGCTGCGCTTCGCGCCTCCTCAGGATCAGGCGGAGAAGGTCGTCGGCGACCGTCCCTAACCCGCCTTCACGTTCATCCTTCTCCCCTTCACGGTGCCGCTGTACTTCTTGCCGCCCGCGGTGAACGTGAACTCCTCGCCGCGCACGCGGCCGTCCTCGATCTTCACGGTCTTGCCTCGCGAGCGTAGCGTGCCGGTGAAGAACTGGAATTTCTGCTCGAGCTTGAGCCGGCCGGCCGAAGTGCTCCAGGTGCCCTTCACGCTCGCCGGCACGATCCACAGGTAGGACGTGCAGTACTCCAGGCACTTCTCGCCGCTGCTGTTGGCGCCGTCGTCCGGCTTCCAGTCCTCCATGTGGAAGGAGTTCGTCGCGACCCGCGTGCCGGGCTTCATCTTCAGGATGGTCGGCCGCAGTTGCATGTTGAGCCGCGGCAGCAGGTACATCGTCAGCACCGTGGCCTTGGAGAAGTCGGTCTTGAAGATGTCGCCCTGCACGAACGTCGCGCGGTCGCCGACGGCGTCCTTCTCCTTCGCCGCGTTGCGGCGGGAGAGCTCAACCATGTCCGGATTGAATTCGATGCCCAGCGCCTTGATGCCGCGCTTGGCCGCGGTGATGACGGTGATGCCGTTGCCCGAGCCGAGATCGATCACGTAGTCGCCGGGCTTGGCGGCGGCCATGTCGAGCATCTTGTCGACGGTCGACTGCGGCGTCGGCACCCAGACCACGTCCTTGCCGGGCTGGCCGACCTGCGGCTCGTATTCGGGCGGCTTCGGCGCTTCGCCGCTCTTCGGCGGCTCGCCTTTCGGCGCCTCGGTTTTCGGCGCGTCGGCGTTCGGCGCCTCGGTGGCCGGCTGCGCGAGCGCGACGCCGGATGCCAGCAGCAGTGCAAGAAGATAAGTCGTTATGGATTGAAGCATGACAGACGTGAACTCCCATTCGATCGCGGCCGGACGGCAGCGGCAGCCCGGAACCAGCACGGCTGTTTTGTGTGCGGAGATGGATGGCCGGGTCAAGCCCTGGCCGGGCGGAGCAAGCGTGACATGGGCTGAGCGCCCCTACCGCCCCGCCTTGAACCGCACCGTGGTCGCCAGCGTGATCCAGTTCGAGCTTTCACCCAACAGATTGCGGCCGTAGATCAGGTCGACGTTGAATTCGTCGACCGGCCTGTAGCGCAGGCCGAGCTGCCAGCGCGGCCTGAGCTCGCCGCGCGCGTCGTCCTCCTGCGCCTTGCCGAGCGCGCCGAACACCTCGCCGGTCACCGTCCAGACGTTGTCGGGGGTGCGAACGTCGATGCCCGCGCCATAGCTGAAGAAGCCGCGGCCGGGGTTCAGCGCGCGCAGATAGCCGGCGTTGAGGTTGATGCGGATATTCTCCGTGACGCGCAGCGTCGCCGGCACCACGAGGCTGAATCCCGCAAGCTCGCGCGCGGTGGCGTCGTACGCGGCGGCCGCCGCGAGCGCGACGCTCCATTGCCCGATCGCGCCGCCCGGCACGATGTTGGTCTTGATCTTGGGCAGGATCGCGGTGGTCCATTCATCGTCCGAGCGGAAGCGGCTGAACTGCGCGTTAAGCTCGACCGGCCGGCCGAGCTCGACCACGCAGGTCGGCGCGAGCGCGGAGAAGTGCTCCTTGCTGTTGGCGGCGAACGAGGTCCAGGCATCCACCTTGCAGTTGCCGGGCGACCCGATCACCCCGGTGTCGACCTGGTAGGCGGTGCCGGCCGCCAACGCGCGGTCCGGTCCGGCCATCGCTGCGGCGGCGGACAGCGCCGCCAGCCACGGCATCAACCACGCGGAACGTCCCATGCGCCCCCGCCGGCAAGCCGGCTCGCGACAACGGTTGTGCGTCACAAGCGGCTTGGACCGCGGGGACATTGAACGCTCTCCGGCAAGTCGTAGCCAGAGCCGGATGGCTTATTCCCATGTCTTTTTGCATGATCGCGGCGTAGCCCCGCCGCAGAGACACGCCATGCTCCGGTTCGTGATTGCCATCGCCGCCACGCTGGAGCTCGCTTATTTCTACACCGAGATGCCGTTTCCGCTCGCCAAGATGATCGATCTCAATGCGCGCTGGTTCAACATCCTGTCGGCGCTCTGCATGGCGGTATTTGCGCCGCTGCTGGCGGCCGCGGCGCTGACCCTCGCCGCGATGGGCCGGCGGCTTGGCATCGCGGGGATCCTGCTGGCCGCGGCGCCGGTCGTCTATTGGTCGCCGGTCATCGCGTTTTTCATCGGCATGATGATCTACGGATTTTGAGGGCGCGCGCTGCAAGCGCAGCGCGTGACGATCAACGGGGCAGTGCTATCCAATAGGTCGCCTCGGCGCGGCGCTGTGACGCCGCCCCGGCATGGCTGGTTCGTTGGCTTGCCCCGCTTGCGGAGCAGCGCGCCTACTGCTGGCGGCGCTCCGCCCGCTCGCGCGGCTTCGCCGTCTTGGTCGGCTTGGCAGCTTTCTTGGCTTTCGGCTGATCCTCGTCAGAGGCGAGCGCAGCGTCACCGGCGGGCGTCGCGTTGGCGGGCGCCGCGTCCTGCTTCACCGTGACGGCGGTGGGGCCCGGGCCGCCATAGACTTGCGAGAAGCAGGCATTGTTCTGCGTCTGGCAGGTCTGCATGCAGGTTTCCTGCATCGCGGGTGTCGGCCTGCCGACGCATTTGTCCAGGCAGGCAATGTAGCCCTTGGAACAGGCTTCCTGGCCCGTCGCGCTCGTCGTGGTCGTGGTCTTGATGGCCAGCATGGCCAGCAAGAGCAGAAGCACCGTTTTCATCGGCCTTACCCTCTTTGCTCGCCGCATCGATTGGCCGAAGGTTAAGCGGGTGCGCGGTCCATTTCATCGTTAACGTGCCGCCATGGTTAAGCCGCAGCATGTCGACTTGCTCACAGCCGGGTTTGAACCCGTGCGAATCCGAATGTAAGCCCGGCGACCATGTCACGAAGACCGTACCGTATCGGCCGCGCCAAGACCGGGCTCGGCCTGTTCGCCACCAAATTCATCAAGAAGCGCACCCGGATCGTCGAATACAAAGGGCGCAAAATTCCCAATGAGGAAGCGGAGCGCCGCGAGGCGAAGGGCGCCCGCTACATGTACGAGCTCAACAAGCACTATACGCTCGACGGATCGGGCCGCGCCAATCTGGGCCGCTACGCCAACCACTCCTGCCGGCCGAACTCGGAATCGCTGATCTATCGAGGCCGGGTGTTCATCAAGGCGGTCCGCAATATCGAGCCGGGCGACGAGATCACCTATCACTACGGCAAGGACTATTACGACATCTACATCGGCAAGCGCCGCTGCCGCTGCGTCACCTGCGCGCTGCGCAGGGCGCGCGAGCGGCTCAAGCGCAAGCGGCGCGTGGAACGGCGCAAGCGGGCCGAAGCCAAGTTGCGCGCGGCCAAGCGCAAGGCCGCACAACGGCGCAGGAAGCGCTAGCGATCCAGTTCCTTGTAGCGGCGGAAGATGCCCATCTCATTGAAGGCGATGCGCCGCTTCGAGCCCAGATAGGCTTTGATGCGCGGGCGTGCCGCGACCTTGTCATGCAGCGCGACGAGCTTCGGCACCTTGCGCTCGAACCGCTTCATGCGCCTGGGGAACGCGTAGCGCAGCCCGGCAACGATCTGGAACAATGACAGGTCGGCGTAGCTCAGCTTGCGTCCGAGCAGATAGGGCCCGCCGCTCTTTTCCAACAACTTCTCGAAATAGCCGAGGTACTTCGGCACACGATGCTGCCAGAACGTCTTGGTGTAGCGTTTCGCGGCCGCGCGCTGCTCCTCGTAATAGAGTTGGCTCGAGAGCGGGTGATGGGTGTCGTGGATTTCCTTCACGAAGTCCATGACGGTGAGCTGCAACTGGTGGACCCACAGCCGGCCGGCCTCGCCGCGCGGCGCGAGGCCGAGCCGCGGCCCGAGATAGTGCAGGATGTTTGGGGACTGGCCGATCACCAGCTTGCCGGCCTTGAGGAACGGCGGCGCATAAGGCGGCCGCTTGATCCGCGTGCCGTTGAGCAGCTTCATCATCGCGGACATGCCGCTGCCGCGCCGCGCGACGTCGACATAGCCGGCGCCGCCCTCCTCCAGCGCCAGGCGCACGAATTCGCCGCGTCCCTGGATCTGCGGCCAGTAGTAAAGCTCGTAACGCATCCGGCGCTGCCCTACTGATCAAGCTTGATGTTCTTTTCCTTCACCAGCGCAGCCCACTTCTTGACGTCGGCCGCGAGCAGCGTGCGCAGTTCGTCCGCCGATCCGCTGCGCACCACCATGCCGGTGGTCTCGAAGCGCGCGCGCACCTCCGGCGTCGCGATCGCCTCCTTGATCGCCTCCTCGATCTTGGCGGCGACGTCCTTCGGCATACCGGCTGGCCCAAAGAAGGCAATCCAGGTGTTGACCTCATAACCCGTGACGCCGAGCTCATGGAGCGTCGCCATGTTGGGATACTTCTTGGCGCGCTCCATGCTGGTGATCGCCAGCGGGCGGATGCGGTCGGACTGCAACGCGGCGTTGCCGGTCGTGAGGTCGGCGATGATCATGCTGGTCTCGCCGGAGATCGCCGCGGTCACCGCCGGCGCCCCGCCGCGGTAGGGAATGCTGCGGATGTCGACGCCGGCCATCGCCTTGAACAACTCCAGCGCCAGCAGCGTCGCCGAGCCGCCGGATGCATGGGTGAGCGAACCAGGCTCTTTCTTCGCAAGCGCAATCAGCTCCGCGATGGAGGTTGCCGGCACTTTGACATTGACCATCACGGCCTCGGGGATCGAAACCACAAGCCCGAGCGGCACGAAATCCTTCTGCGGGTCGTAGGGCAGATCGCTGAACGCCACCGGGTTGATCGCCATGGTGCCGTCGTGCGCGACGAGGAGCGTGTAGCCATCGGCGGGCGACTTCTGCACCGCTTCCGCTCCGATCCGCATCGCAGCGCCTGGGCGGTTCTCGATGATGACCGGCTTGCCCCATTTCGCCTGCATCTTCTCCGCCACCACCCGCGCGGTGGTGTCGATCGAGCCGCCGGGCGCGGTCGGCACGATGACCTTCACCGGACGGTCCGGGTAACCCTGCGCCGCTGCTCCCGGCGCCAGTGCGCCGATCGCTAGCGCGCGCCAGCAAATGCGCAAGCGAAACATTGAGATCCTCCCGTCGCCGGCCTCAGCGGGCCAGCTTGATGGCTTGCCGGTGCTCGTCAAGCACCTTCGGCATATCGGCCGGCGGCAAGCGGCCGAAGCCGCAATACGCGCCGACGCCGAACTCCGGCAGATACTTGCGCGCGGTGGCGATGCGCTGCGCGAACGTGTCCATGTGGTGGATGGCGCCGAGATAGACTCGCGCACCCTTCGGCTTCAAATCCTTCAGCGGCGCGAAGAACGCGTCGTCGGTGCGCTCAAGCACCGGAATATGAATCCAGTCGACGCGGCGGCCCGCGGCTTCAACCGCCGCATTGGCAAGCCGCACCGTGGCGGACAGATCGTCCGGCGTGAATCGCGGCCAGCCGCCGAGCGTGCCGAAGCAGAAATGGAAACCCAGCATCGCCTTGTCGGGGATGAGCGGACACAGCGCGCGGTATTGCGCCATGTTGCGCTCGATCGGATCGCCAGCCTGGTTCGGGATCGAGCCATAGGCGTCCTGCACCTCGGTCGAGCAATCCCATTGGATCGCCAAATCCTCGTTGGGGATTTTCGCGACGATGGTGCCGATTTCGGCGGCCAGCGCGTCCTGGTAGCCGGCCCGCACCTTTGCGACGTCGGCGGGATCGGGAAAAATCCGCGGCGGCAGCGCGCTGTTCACCGACGGCAGCGAAACCTGGAAGCGCAGGTGCTGCGCCAACGCCCCCTTCTCGCGCAAGGTCTTGAACACGAAGTACGAGTTGATGGCATCGCGCGCATAGCCAAGCCGCCACCCGGGATCGCCGAACCGCACCCGGTCGACGCCATCCTTCACCTTGAACATCCAGCTATCGGCTGCATTGCGCGGGTTGAGGCGCTCGACGCCGTTCTCGGGCTTGGGCCGCTGCACGGTCTCCAGCTCCGGATGGCCGGACAGCACCTGGTAATGCACCCGGCTGATCCAGTGGCTGCGCGGCCCGACCTCGCCATCCGGCATCGTGGCCAGTGCCGGACCGAGCGGGCCACCGAACGTCCGGAACACGTCCTCGACGGTGTCGAGCGGAATGCTGCCGACCAAAAGCAGGTCTTGTCCCACGTTGCCTCCGCGCGTTTTCCCCGACGCTTGTTTCTTCAATATCAGATCGCTCCGCATGTGACTTAGCCGAATACAGCGCTGGCCGAAAAGCGCAAAGCCCGGCGCGAGGCCGGGCTTTGCGAGCTCAAGACGCAGCGATCAATAGTCGGCGACCGGATCGCGCTTCAGTTCAAGTTGGACGTTGCGATCCGGGTCTTGGCCGATGACGCGGCCCGAGCTCACGATGCCGGGAGCGTAGCCTTGCTGCGCATAGCCGCGCTGCCCGTTGTAGCCGGAATAGAGGCCCGGCTGTACACGCTCGCTGGCATAAGCCGGCGTCTGGTTCAGCATTGGCGTCGCCTGCGAAAAGGCCGGCGAAGCGAGCGCCGCGGTCAGGGCGGCGGTCAGAATGATTGTCTTCATCTTGGTCTCCAACGTTTAAGTCGCCTTGCACTGCGACATGGAGATTCCGCATCTGCGAAGAACCTCAGGCGTTGCATGACAGCGTTGCCGATGGTCAGTGCACTTGCCTTGGGTTTGCCCCAGTCAAATGCGGCGGCGGCGCGGCGACCGCGAAATACCGCAAGCGGAACGCGGCTTCCCGCCCATGCGGTGAAATTGCGACGGCATTCGCAATTGCCGCTGCCCCGCCACAGTTCGCCGTGCTAGGCGTGCCGGACCCTCGACCATCCGAAACTCCCTTCCTCTCCGACCGCGAAGCGCAGCGTGGCACCGCACACGTCCTCAGGACGCCAGGAACGCATCCCTCTCGCCATCGGTTACATGGTGGCATCGACCGTGCTGTTCGCATTCACCAGCGCGGCGTCGAAATGGCTGGTCGACCTCTATCCGGTCGGTGAGGTGCTGTTCTTCCGCGCCTTCGGCGGCCTGGTCGCCTGCGCGGTGTTCATCGTCCCGATGTACGGGCTGGTCGTGTTCCGCACCAGCCGGCCCGCGGCGCACCTGATACGAGCGGTCTCGCAAACGACCTCGCAGAGCCTGCTGCTGATCGCCTTCAGCCTGATGCCGCTGGCCAGCGCCACCGCCATCAACTTTTCCTCGCCGCTGTTCGCCACGCTGGCCTCGGCGATCTTCCTGAAAGAGGCGATTGGCCGGCAGCGTGCCATTGTCCTGGTGGTCGGCTTCCTCGGCGTCTTGATCGTCACCAATCCCGGCAGCGAAGCGTTCCAGATCGGCGCCCTGTTCGCGCTCGGCAACGCCATCCTGTTCGGCACCGTGACCGCCGGCGTGCGCGGCATGACCACCACCGAGTCGGCCGGCACGCTGACCATGTACCAGCTCATGATGCTGTCGGTGACATTCGGGCTGTCGATGCTGTTCGCCTTCAAGATGCCGACCGGCATCGACACGCTGTGGCTGCTGCTCAACGGCGCCGGCAACGGCATCGCGCAATACTGGTGGACGCGCGCAATCCACATGGCGCCGACCGGCGCGGTGGTGCCCTTCAATTATCTCAATCTGGTGTGGGCGGCGATGCTCGGCTTCGCGATCTGGGGCGACGTGCCGACCATCGGTCTGGTGATCGGCTCGGCGATCGTGGTGGGATCGGGGTTGTTCCTGCTCTGGCACGAGACCCGCAAGGCGAAGACGCCGCCGCCTGCGGCAGGATGAGCGCTACTGCTTCTTGCGGGCGCCCTTGAGCGTGGTCGGCTGCATGCCGGCCGGGCTGCCGCCGGCGATCTGCAGGCACACCAGCAGTTCGACATAACTTGCCAAGCCCTGGCCGGACGCTTCAGAGGTGCAGCGGGTGCGGTGCGCGACCGAGAACGACTGCCAGATCGGCCCCAATTGCTGACGGGCCTGGTTCTCCTCGGCCATGCAGGCCGAGTAGCTCTGTGCATCGGCCATCTGGGCGCTTGCCGCGGCCGCGCCCTTGCAGCTCGGCTCGACGTTGAAGGCCGGGACTTGATCCGAAACCGGCATCAGCAAATGCGCGCCGAGCCATACCGCGGCTGCAGACATATGCATCAGTGCCCCCTATCGAAAACGGATGCTGGCCGGACGGTAAGCTTTCACGTTTGGCCGGTCCATAGCCCGGCGGCGTCACGGCCGGGCTTTCGCCCGGCCGTCATATTCAGAACCATGCTTCAGTTCGCCGCGAAGCAGTAGAACAGTCCGTCGCCGCCGGTGCCGCGCAGGTCGGTCTGGGCGCAACCGCCGCCCGGACCGCGCGAGGGATGCGACGAATTCCACGACAGCATCGGGGCTGAATCGTTGAGCCCGACCCGATCGTGATGGCCGACCATCGCCGCGCCGGTGGTGCTGCTGCTCCAGTTGCCGCAGGTGCGGTCGTCGCCGGCCGCGAACGCGGTGCCGTCAGCCTGCGAGCCGGTCAGGATGTCGTGGCGGTTCGGCGTGTCGCCGCGGCCGTTGATCACCGCGCCCTTCTCGCTCAGCGAGTTTTCCTTGTTCAGCTTGTTGCTGGCGCTGTGCAGGTCGGCGACGCTTGCCGCGACCACGGTGCCCTTGGCGTTCTGCCACGGGCCCTTGCCGATCCGGTCCTTGGCGTTGACCGCGTTGGCGCCCTGCGTGCTGAGATAGGCACGCCAGGTCTTGCCGGTGGTGCCGGCGGCGGTGGCGAGGCTCGTGCAATGCGCGTCGGCGCCGGCAAGGCCACCGAGATCGCCACCCTTGCCGGGCCCTTCGCTGGTGATGAAGAAGGTCATGTTGGCCTGCTGGGCTTGCGCCGGTGCGGCGAAGCCCAGGGCAAGCAGCGCGGCCGACGCCAGCAGCGAGACGCGAACGGTCGATGTCATTCGGGTTCCTTCCATGAATGTCCTCCCATGAACGCGGCGCCGGATCAGCGCCGGATAAGATGAGAACAATCTAGCCGCCGGAATCGTCCCCGCACGGTTACATTATTGTGATGGAGGCGAGCCGGAGGCGTTTCAGCCGGTGAAGGCGAGCCGCACCGGCGCTGGCGCCGACACCGGGCGCTCGCCGATCACGCAGTTCCGCCCTGCCGCCTTGGCTTGATAGAGCCGCAGGTCGGCGAGCTGGAACATCGCGTCGTAGGAGGACGCGCTTGCATCGCACGTCGCGACGCCGACACTCACGGTGACGCGAGAGCCTTCCGTGCTGGCGGCGATCTCGCGCCGCACGCGCTCGCCGAGCGCCAATGCCGGCCCCGCCGAGAGACCGTCGCAGATCAGCACGAACTCCTCGCCGCCGAACCGGTACACCTGATCGGTCGCGCGCACCGTCGCCATGATCTCGCGCGCGATGCGGCGCAGCACGTCGTCGCCGGCGCTGTGGCCGAAACGGTCGTTGAAGCTCTTGAAGTGGTCGATGTCGACCAGCAGCAGGCTGACCGGCCGCCCGGACACGACCGCGTCCTCGATCATGCCGCGACCCTGCGTTTCCAGCCGGCCACGGTCGAACGCGCCGGTCAGCGCGTCGCGGCCGGTGCGCGCCAAGAGATCCTCGTAGCGCTCGCGGTAGGTCAGGGTGTCGAACACGTCAGAGATGCGCGGCGAACTGCGGCGTTTGAGTTGCGGACGCTCGCACCAGCACAGATACGCGCCCACCAGCACGGCATAGAGCGAAACCGACAGCATCTTGGCGAGCCAGCCGCCGACCAGCACCGACGCCGGCGCCCCGGTGAGCAGATGCAAGCCCGCATAGAACATGAGCTGGTCGAAGGTCAGCACGACCGCGCCGGCAACGCCCAGCCGCAGCAGGATGCTGTCCGACAGCCAGCCGCGCAGCCGCTCGTAAAGCAGGATGATCATGATGCAGTCGGCAAACAGCAGCACCGTGCTCCACACCATCAGCGTGCCCATCTGATCGAGGAAGCCGAAGTCGACGATGTGGCCGGGCGCCAGCGCGACAAGCTGGTGATGACGCATCAAGGCCGATAGCGCGACCATCAGCAGGTTGCCGAACAACAGGCCGTAGATCGGCTGGCGCACCACCATCGCGTCCTCGCGGATGTACACCATCAGCAGCAGCATCAGCTTGCCGGTGAACAGCACGCTGGAGCCGGGCGACGTGACGATGCCGAGCGGCAGCGCCACGTAGAACACGCTGGCGAGATAGGTCTCGATGAAGTGCATGACGCCGAGCGCGCAGAAGAACGCCCCGATGCCGAGCCGATGACGCGCGCGAAACAGCGCGGCGAGCGCAGCGAAGTAGATGAGTGCGTCACCCACCAACAGCAGCAGATTGTGCCATTCGGAATTCAATCAGGCGGTCCCGGCGATCCATGTGACCGGCAACGCATAGGCGCGGCGCCGGCCTCCCCCGCCCCAGCTTATTAATGGCCGGCGGTTAATGAATCCGAACACCGGCCGATAGGATTGCGGCCAATCGTAACCGGAACGATGAAAACTCTGCCTTTTCCCGATTATATGCCGGTTAGATGTCCCTCCAGCGGGGCAGCAACCGCAGGGCGTTCTCGCGGTCGACCTTCTTGAGGTCGGCCTCGTTGAAGAAGGCCGTCAGGCCCTTGGTGTGATCGGCCGCCGTGCGATACGGGAAGTCGGTTCCATACACGATCTGCGACACCGGGACGAGCTTGGCGAGAGCGCCGAGCGCGACCGAATTCGCGACTTGCGCCGTGTCGTAGTGGAAGCGATCGAGCTGGGCCTGAACCTGCTCGCGGGTGATCTTGCCCCGGTAGGGAGGTCCCGACGGCAGTTGTATCAGGAAACGCTCGGAGAACGAGGTGAGCGCGCCGCCGCCGTGCGAGAAAATCCAGTTGATGTCCGGATATTTTTGCGACGAGCCGCTGAAGATCAGATTGGCGATGCTGCGCGTGGTGTCGGTGCCCCATTCGATCGACGATGACGGCACGCCTTGCACGAGGTTGACGCAGCAATTGGCATCGCCGGGATGGGTGTAGATCGTCGCCTTGCGCCGGTTCAACTCCGCCCACACCGGATCGAAGTAGGAATAGCCCAGCCACTTGTCGCCGTAGTTGGTGATGATGCCGACGCCGTCGACCTTGAGGGTGTCGAAGGCGTATTCGATTTCTTTGAGCGTCGCGTCGATGTGCGGCATCGGCAGCATCGCGAATGTGCCGAAGCGGCCCTTGTGATCGGACTCCATCTTTTTGGCGAATTCGTTGGACTCGCGCGCGAGCTTGATCGCGACCGGCAGGCCAAGCGTTGCGACCTGCGGCGCCGTTGGCGACGTGATCGATGTCGCGACGCCGCCCTTGTCCATATCCTCGATCGTCTTCTGCACCGACCAGTGCGTCAGCGGCGGATTGGTGCGGCCGATGATGTCCATCGCATTCAGCCAGCTCGGCGGCACGATATGATGGTGGACGTCGATGCGGTGCGGCTTGGCCTGCGCAAACGCCTTGGGAGCAAATCCGGACGCCGCGGCGGCGACCGCGGCTCCGCCGGCCAGGAACCGGCGGCGGCTCACGTCGGTGGCGGCAAAGGGTTGCGGGCAGCAATTGCAGACGGCGGACAGACGGCGCTTGGTCGATTGCAGCATGATGGCCTCCCTGCTCCCCGGCTCTGACGGCCGATGGACAACGATACGGTCACCCCGCGATGGGGCGGGGTCAAGAGGCCGGGGTTGACGGAACGGCGCGCGCTTGGCCTATAGGCGGCCGCATGCCCAAGATCACCTACATCGACCAGGATGGAACCGAGCGCGCCGTCGAAGCCGAGCTCGGCGCAACGGTGATGGAAACCGCAATCAACAACGACGTGCCGGGCATCCTTGCGACCTGCGGCGGCTCATGCTCCTGCGCCACTTGCCATGTCTATGTGGATGAGGACTGGTTCGAGAAACTGCCGCCCCTGTCGCTCGAGGAGCTGGACATGCTCGACACCGCGCACGACCTCGAGCCGAACTCCCGGCTGTCCTGCCAGATCCTGGTCACCGAGGAGATCGACGGCCTGGTCGTGAAGACCCCGCCGCGGCAGATCTAAATCCCGTCCACAGGGCGGCAGACAGCCTTCCGCTCCCCCTCGCACTTCACTACCATCCTCGCATGCCGGCAGTGTCCCGGACCCGAAGTTCGCACGATTGTTCAGCAACCACTATTGCGAACTTCGGGTCGAAAGGGACACTGGAATTATAGAGTTGCTAGTGTCGCTTTGGTTCGGAAGTTCGCTTCGGAGCAAGCCGAGAATTCGGGCGAACTTCCGAACCGCGACACTCGTGATGCGTGGGAGGACACCATGACAGTCCGGGCTGCTTTGCTGATCGCCATCTTGAGTGTCGGTGCCGCCGGCGGGGTGCTCCCCCATGCCGCGAACGCCCAGGCCAAGCCGGAGACGATTCCGCGCTTCGAGCCGCAGCCGTTCTGGCCGAAGCCGCTGCCCGAGAACTGGATCCTCGGCCAGGTCTCCGGCATCGCGGTCGACAGGAACGACCACATCTGGATGGTGCACCGGCCGGCCACGCTGCTCGACGATGAGAAAGGCGCGCAAAAAGACCCGCCGGAAACCAAGTGCTGCAAGGCCGCTCCCGCGGTGCTGAAGTTCGACACCGACGGCAATCTGCTCGCCTCATGGGGCCCGGCGTCCGGCAACTGGGTCAAGAACGAGCACGGCATTCATGTCGATGCCGCCGGCAACGTCTGGGTCGGCGGCAACAACGAGGGCGACCAGATTTTGCAGTTCTCGCCCGACGGCAAGTTCATCCAGCAGGTCGGCAAGGACGACGGCACCAAGGGCTCGAGCTCCACGACGCGGCTCGGCCGCCCCGCGCACATGACGACCGACGACGCGGCGAGCGAAATCTACGTCGCCGACGGCTACGGCAACCGCCGCATCGTCGTGTTCGACAGCAAGACCGGCGCCTACAAGCGGCACTGGGGCGCGGGCGGCACCAAGACGCCGCACGACGACAAGCTGCCGGCCTATTCGCCGGCTGCGGCGTCCTCGCCGAGCTTCCACAATCCGGTGCACTGCGTGCGGTTGTCCAACGACGGCCTCGTCTATGTCTGCGACCGCACCAACAACCGCATCCAGGTGTTCCGCAAGGACGGCAGCTACGTGAAGGAGTTCAAGGTTGCGCCCGAGACGCTGCAGAACGGCGCGGTGTGGGATTTGGTGCTGTCCGAGGACCCACAGCAGCGTTTCATTTTCGTCGCCGACGGCGCCAACGGCCAGGTGATCACCATCGATCGCGAGAACGGCGGCGCCCTCACCCAGTGGGGCCGCCACGGCCGCCAGCCCGGCCAGTTCAAGTGGGTGCACAACATCGCGATCGACAGCAAGGGCAACCTCTACACCGCCGAGGTCGGCTTCGGCCGCCGCGTGCAAAAATTCCGGAGAGTCGAGTGATCACAAGAATGCTTCTGTTGGCGGCCATCGGCGTGACGCTCGGCTCCTGCGGGGTTTCGGGCGCCAAGGGCAACGACACCGGCGGCATCATTCCCTGGTCGCCGGAGGCGGAGCAGAACGCTCTCGCTTACGCGGACCACCAATGCTACGCGTCGAGCGGGGGCCGCAAGAGCGCGCGGATCACCAGCGTGCGCCGCGTCTATGGCGACTACATCGTCTATCAGTGCGTGTTCGACGGACCGTGGCGCCGCAGCGGACGGATCTAGCCCCCGCTTCAAGCAGCGCGATCACCAGCATGCAATCGCCGGCCTAGCCGTTGCGCCCCTCACCGCGCAACGTCGCCAGCCCGATGCCGGTCAATTCGAAGCCGCCATCGACCGCAAGCGTCTGCCCGGTGATGTAGCTCGCCCGCTCGCTGCACAGGAACACGATCGCCTCGGCGAGCTCCTCCTCCAGGCCATAGCGGTTGAGCGGGATGGCGTCGTGGTAGTCGGCGCGGATCGCCGGGGTGTGCACCGCCTTCGCCATCGCGGTGTCGACCGGGCCGGGCGCCACCGCGTTGACCCGGATGCCCAGCGCCGCGAGCTCGGCCGCCTGCTGCTTGGTCAGGTGCGCCAGCGCCGCCTTGGAGGTGCCATAGGCGACGCGCAACGTCGACGCGCGAAATCCAGAGATCGAGGTGACATTGACGATCGCGCCGCCGCCTGCTTCGCGCATCAGCGGCGCCGCCGCCTGCACGCACAGGAACGCACCGGTGAGATTGACGGCGAGCGTGCGCTGCCATTCATCGAGCGTGGTTTCGAGCAGCGGCTTGAACACCGCGATGCCGGCGTTGTTGACCAGCGCGTCGAGCCGGCCGAACCGCTGCGCGGCCGCGGCGAAGGCGTGCGTCACGCCGGCGGGATCGGCGACGTCGCAATGCAGGGCAAGCGTCGCGTCGGGCTGGCCCAGCGCCGCATAGGCCTTGGCGAGCGTTTCGTTGTCGATGTCGAGCAGCGCCACGCGCCAGCCGTCGGCGAGAAAGCGCTTCGCAGTGGCAAGCCCGATGCCGCGCGCGGCGCCGGTGACAAGTGCGACCTTCTGCTTTGTGTCAGCCATCGAAGTCGCCCGACCTACCCTACCCCTTCATCGATTCCTTGACCTGCTCGATCAACTGCTTGAGCGTGAAGGGCTTGGGCAGGAACGCGAACTTCTCACCCGCCGGCAGGCTCTTCTCGAACGCCTCCTCGGCGTAGCCCGACACGAAGATCATCTTGAGGTCGGGGTTTTTCTTGCGCAACTCCTTGAGCAGCGTCGGGCCGTCCATCTCCGGCATCACCACGTCCGACACCACCAGGTCGACCTTGCCGCCGGCGCCCTCGAACATTTCCAGCGCCTCGACGCCGTTGCCGGCTTCGATCACGCTGTAGCCGCGCGACTTAAGCCCGCGGGCGTTGAGCGCGCGCAGCCCCTCTTCGTCCTCGACCAGCAGGATGGTGCCCTGCCCGGTCATATCGGGAGCGGCGCGCGCCGGCGCTTCGGCATCGCCCTGCATGCCAGCGATGCCCGGCGCTTCGGCCTGCGGCATCGCGTCGGCCACCTCCTCCGCGCTCGGCACATGGCGCGGCAGGAAGATGCGGAACAGCGTGCCCTTGCCGATCGTCGAGTCCGGATAAACGAAGCCGCCGGTCTGCTTGACGATGCCGTATACCGTCGACAGGCCGAGGCCCGTGCCCTTGCCGACCTCCTTGGTCGAGAAGAACGGCTCGAAAATCTTGTCGATGATTTCCGGCGGGATGCCCGTGCCGGTGTCGGTGACTTCGACCAGCACGTAGTCGGCGGCCGGCATGCCCTTGTAGCCATACGTCGCGCATTCCTGCGCGGTGACGTTGGCGGTGCGCACCGTGAGCTTGCCGCCGTCAGGCATGGCGTCGCGCGCGTTGACCGCGAGATTGACGATCACCTGCTCGAACTGGGAGATGTCGGCCTTCACCGGCCACAAGTCGCGGCCGAGCACGGGTTTCAGCTCAACCTTCTCGCCGATCAAGCGGCGCAACAGCATGTTGAGCTCGGCAACCACGTCATTGAGATCGAGCACCTGCGGCCGCAGCGTCTGCCGCCGCGAGAACGCCAGCAGCTGCCGCACCAGGCTCGCCGCCCGGTTGGCGTTCTGCTTGATCTGCATGATGTCCTGGAACGACGGGTCGGTCGGCTTGTGCGCGTTGAGCAGGAAGTCCGTCGCCATCATGATCGCGGACAGCACGTTGTTGAAGTCGTGCGCGATGCCGCCGGCGAGCTGGCCGACCAACTCCATGCGGGCGCGCTGGTTGACCTGGTTCTCCAGCGTGCGCTGCCCTGTCGTTTCCAGCGCATAGACGATCGCGGTTTCCGCGTCGGGCTCGTCGTCCTCGACAGCCGAGACGTAGAAGCGCGCCCAGCGGTCGTCGCCGCCGACGAGCGCGGTGTCGACCGGCGGGATCTCGCTCTGCCGTTCGGCGGCGCGGCGGATCGCACCCTCAAGCGCCTCGCGGTCGCGCTCCGAGACGACGGAGAGGATCGAATTCGTGTCGCTCTTGAGCGACGACTGGAACATCCGCGCGAACAGCGTATTGGTGCGCGAAATCCGCCCGGCCTTATCCACGGTGGCGATCGCCATCGGCGTCGACTGGAAGAAGCGCATGAAGCGCACTTCGGCGGCGCGCTGCGGATCGGCAGCCTCGCCGCGCGCGCGGTTGAGCACCAGGGTGCGCGAGGCGCCTGGGCGGCCGTCGGCGCCATAGGCGATCTTGTGGAACAGCCGCACCGGCACCGAGCGTCCGCCGCGGGTCTTGAAGTCGATGTCGAAGACTTCGGTCTTCACCTCGCCTGGAGCGGCGGCGAGCGTGGTGAGCAGCGCCGCGCCGTTGCCGGAAACGATGTCGGCGATCTTCAAGCCGCCGGAGCCGACCTGCGCCAGGTCGTAGTCCAGCCAGGAGGCCAGCGTCGCATTGAGATAGGAGATGCTGCCCTCGGCATCGACCGAGAAGAACCCGGCCGGCGCATGGTCAAGATAGTCGATGGCGTGCTGCAATTCCTGGAAGATGTTTTCCTGGCGCTCGCGATCGCGCGTCACGTCGCTGACGACCCAAAGCGTCATTCCGTCGTTGCTGCCGCTGCGCAGCGGCCGCACCCGCAGCCGCAGCCAATTCACCGGCCTGCCCTTCAGGCCGGTGACGCGCACCTCCTCCTGGGCGATGCGGCCCTCGCGCGCCGCCTTGAGCATGCGGTACACCGCTTCCGACACGTCCGGATCGCCGATGAAGACGCGCTCGACCGGGCGCACGCTGGCGCCATCGGCATCGGTCAGGGCGAGATAGGCGGCGTTGGCATAGACCACGCCGCCGCGCCGGTCGGTGACAAGGAGCCCGTCCACCGCCTCATCGGCGACCGACTTCAGCAAGGGATTGTCGGTCTCCTTGCCGGCGACGCGCAGAATGCCGGTCGCCAGCGCAAACAGCGAGAAGACGCCGATGGTGGCAAGGAAGGCGAGCAGAACCAGCATGTAGGGGGCGGCATAGCCGCGTCCGACCACGACGAGCCCGACCGCGGCGCAAACCAGCGCAATCGCGACGACCAGCACCATGCCAATGCTGCCGCCCCGCGAGCCGGCCCGGCTGCGGTCGACGGCGATTGGCCTGTGCTCGCTAATGTCCTGAGTCGCCATTGGTTTGCCCGGCCCGCATGAGCCAATAGTAATCAGATTCGCGCCTTGGATGCTTAAACCGAAATCCGGCGGAAAAGGGCTCCGGCCGCGGCTAGGGCGGCACTGATAAGGCGCACAAAACGGATGTCCGGTTTGGCGGAGCGGGCAGAGCGGACATAGCTCCGGCGTAGTGGGCACGATCCGAGGTGGTGGAAATCCCCGGGTCACGCGCGGAACATGATGTTGCCAGGGTTCAAGGAGGTGGCGTCAGCGCGGAGCCGTAGCGGCCGGATATATTGGTGCATGGAGATCCATGAATAACTCGTTCCTCTGCCGACGAGGTGATCGAATAGTTGGGCCGATGTCCGCTACTGGCACTGAGCGGACATGCTAGCACGTCCGACGCACGTCTACTTTCGAAGGTAAACCGGACATGGCCGAATGCTGCCGCCATGTCACTTTTTGACAGTGGTCTCAACCGGAGTCAGCGATTGCCGAACAAACGCACTTTTTGAGTACGCGCCCTAGTTCCGGGTTACCGCCCGTTTGAGCTTCATGATGTAGCCGATGACCTCGGCCACCGCCTTGTAGTGTTCCGCCGGGATTTCCTCATCGACCTCGACCACGGCGTAGAGCGCGCGAGCGAGCGGCGGGTTCTCCACCACCGGGACGTCGTGCGCTTGCGCGACCTCCCTGATCTTGAGCGCGGTCGCGTCGAGACCCTTGGCAAGGCAGATCGGCGCGTTCATGCCGCGCTCGTATTGCAGCGCGACGGCAAAGTGGGTCGGGTTCATGATCACCACCGACGCCTTGGGCACCTGCGCCATCATGCGCCTGCGCATCCGGGCCATCCGGATCTGCCGGATCTTGCCCTTGATCATCGGGTCGCCTTCGGACTGCTTGTACTCCTCCTTCAACTCGCGGACCGACATCTTTTGCCGCTCGTACCACTGGCGGTACTGGAACAGGTAGTCGGCGGCGGCCACGAAGGCGAGAATCGCGACGACCGCGCCGAGCATCTGCAGCGCGAGCGACTTCGAAATCATCAGCGTGCCGAGAATGTCGGTGCTGACCAGTGTGTCGAGCCGGCCGCGCTGCGGCCACAGCAGAGCGACCATCACCGCGGCGACCACGACGAGCTTGATCAGGCCCTTGGCGAAGTTCGCCAGCGCCTGCTTGGAGAACAGCCGCTTCAGCCCGGCGAGCGGCGAAATTTTGTTGAGCTTCGGCTTGATCGGGTCGGTCGACCAGACGAGCTGATGCTGGATCATGTTGCCGGCGATTGCGGCCAGGGCAAACAGCAGGAACGGGATCGACACCGCCGCCAGCACCTCCCAGCCGAGCCGGCTCGAGATCGCGAGCAACCCCCTGCCGTCGACCGGAATCTGGTGCGCGTTGGCCACCAGCCCGCGAAACGTCGTGCTCAGGCTGCCGCTCATGCTGTTCGAAAAAGCCGCGAGCACCAGCGTCGCGGCGGCGATCACGAACCAGGTCGAAACCTCCTGGCTCTTGACCACATCGCCGCGCTTGATCGCCTCTTCGATCCGCTTTTGTGTCGGTTCTTGTGAGCGATCGGAGTCGTTCTGGTCTGCTCCCTCAGCCATGGCGCCTCACGACCCCGGCGCGAGCTGGCGCAGCACGCTTTCGACGTAATCGGTGAACGTCATCATCATGGCGCCGACCACCAGCATCAGGATGATGAAGCCGATCAGGATCGACAGCGGCATGCCGACGAAGAAGACCTGCATCTGCGGCATCAGCCGCGACAAGACGCCAAGCCCGAGATTGAACAGCAGGCCGAACACCAGGAACGGCGCGGCAAGCTGGACGCCGACCCGAAACGCCGCCGTGACCGTGCGCGCCACCATGGCGGCGGCGTCGCCGATGATCGGAACCTCCCCCGGCTTGAACAGCGTGTAGCTGTCGTTGAGCGCGCCGATCACCAGATGGTGCAGGTCGAGCGCGAAGATCATCGTGATGCCGAGCACGCTGAGGAAATTGCCGACGATGACGCCTTGCTGCCCCTGCGTCGGATCGACCGCGGTGACGAAGCCGAGCCCCATCTGCTGCGCGATCACGGAGCCCGCGACCTGGAGCGCCGAGATGGTGAGCCGCGCCACCAGGCCCAGCACCGCGCCGACGAACAGCTCCTGGAACAGCATCACCAGCACGGGGCCGGCCGCCTGCAGGTCGATCTGATAGGTGTTGCGATGCAGCGGCATGATCACCGCGGTCAGCACCAGCGCCACGGTGAGCCGCACGCGCACCGGAACGCTGAGCTCGCCGAGGCCGGGCAGCAGCATGATCATCGTCCCGATCCGCGCGAACGCCAGCATGTACGCCGCCGCGAGCGCCGGCAGGAACGTGGCGTCGATCTGCATGACGCGCCGCCTACCCTCCCGAGATGCGAACGGCGATCCGTGCCATGTGCCCCTGCAACGCGTCGGCCATGAACGGCAGCGCGATCAGCATGGCGACGAAGATCGCGAGGATCTTCGGCACGAACACCAGCGTCATTTCCTGGATCTGGGTCAGCGCCTGGAACAGCGAGATGGCGACGCCGACGGCGAGACCGATCAGCATCAGCGGGCTCGACACGATCACCAGCGTCAGGATGGCGTCACGCGCGACGTCGAGCACTTCAGGTCCGGACATTGATACCCGCTCTCCTTTGTCATTCCGGGGCGCCGCCTCCAGCGCGTTTAGCGCGTCTTCGACGCGCTATGGCGGCGAACCCGGAACCAGACAATCCCGCTGCCCTGGATTCCGGGTTCGCGCCTGGGCGCGCCCCGGAATGACGAAGCGCAGCGCAGCGCCGATCAGATCGGCATCTTCATGATTTCTTCGTAGCTGTGGATCACCCGGTCGCGCACCGACACCAACGCGTCGATCGCGACCTCGGTCTCGGCGACCGCGGTCACAACGTCGACGATGTTGGCCTTGCCGGCGGCCATCGCCTGGGTCTGCGAGTCAGTGGCCTTCGCCGTCTGGTTCAGCGAATTCATCGCGGTCTTGAGCATGTCGCCGAAGCCGCCGCTCGGCGCCGCGGTGACGCCCTTCGCGGCCGCGGTGGGGTCATGCAGCTTGGCAAGCGCGGCGTAGGCATTGGCGGCAACGATCGGGGTCGTCATGCGTCATCCCTCCGGATCAGGACTTGAGGATTTCGATGGTGCGCTGGATCATGCGGCGCGAGGCGGTGATGAGATTGATGTTGGCCTCGTAGGAGCGCTGCGCCTCCTTGAGGTCGGTCATCTCCACCAGCGAATTGACGTTGGGGTATTGCACGTTGCCGTTGGCGTCCGCCGACGGATGTCCCGGCTCGTGCTTGAGGCGGAACTCGCTCGGATCGGTCCGCACCCGGCCGAGCGCGACGACCCGCGCGTCGAGCGCGCGGTCGACCTCCGCGCGAAACGTCGGAATCTTGCGGCGATAAGGCTCGCCCCCCGGCCGCGTCGCGGTTGAATCCGCGTTGGCGATATTCTCGGAGATCACCCGCATGCGGCCGGCCTGGGCGCGCAAGCCGGAGGCCGCGATCGCGATCGATTTGAGGAAGTCCACGGCTGATCTCCTATTTCGTCCGTTTTTCCTAGCGCTTGCCCATCACGGTTTTGAGAAGGCCGAGGCTGCGCTGATAGAGCGTGGTCACGGCCTGGTAATCCATCTGGTTGCCGGCCACCTTGATCATCTCGTCTTCGAGGTTGACCGCGTTGCCGGTGGGCCGCGCGTTGTAGCCTCCGAGCTGCGCCTGGAATTGCGTCGAGCCGGTCGCGGAGGCCCGCGGCGATGTGTGCCCCTCGGTGCGCGCCA
The DNA here is from genome assembly GCA_963711955.1 of uncultured Alphaproteobacteria bacterium. GTDB lineage: Bacteria > Pseudomonadota > Alphaproteobacteria > Rhizobiales > Xanthobacteraceae > Z2-YC6860. Next base: position 23,905 of record CAVQGC010000009.1, read on the forward strand.
GGCTCACCATGGCGGGCGCCGGACGGCGATCGAATTGCGGCGGCGCTAGGTCACGCGGCCGGAACTCGGCGTGTTGGCGTTGGACACGTTCTCGGCCAGCACGCGCTGGCGCTCCTGGTGCCAATGCATGCGCGTGCGCAGCATCGAGAACAGCGGCAGGTCGGTGATGGCCATGGGCGGCTCGCGCGATGGCCTCGGTCACGCACCTACATACCGGTCCGAGGTCGGCAGAGTTTGCCGGGTGTATGGTTAATAAGCGGTTAACCCATTGGAAAATCGACGGTCGGCCTTTAAACTGCCGTTTACCAAGAGAATCGTTTTACTGGCTGCCAAAGGCTCCGATCCGCCCGCTGGTGTTAGTTGTTTGTTAATGTTCGCATCGGCAAATGTTGCCGTCGGCGTTAACCAATTGGCGTATCCAGATCGGCGGGCCCAGAGTCCGGGCATGCCAGAGGACGACCAATGAATGGCCTCTTTGGCTTGGAGCTACCGACGTCCGTGAACTTCGTCATCGCCTTCGTCGTCGTTCTGGCTTTGATCGGCGCCGCCACCTGGCTGGTGCGCCGGTTCGGCGCGCCGCGCCTCGATGCCGGCGCACGCAATCGCCAGCCGCGGCTCGCGGTGATCGATACCGCGGCGGTCGACGGGCGGCGCAAGCTGGTGATCATCCGCCGCGACAACGTCGAGCATCTGCTGATGGTCGGCGGACCGACCGACGTCGTGGTCGAAACCAACATCGTGCGCTCGGCCGCGGCGGTCAGCCCGCGAGGCGCCCGCCGTTCGCGTCAACGGAGAGATGCTGCCGCGCGCCATGCCGCTGCCCGACACGACGCACTGGCCGTTGCAGCCCGAGCCCGCGGTTGCCGCCGCGCAGGCGCGGCCGGAACGGGTGCAAGAGGAACCCGCGCCGCCGCCCGCCCCCGCTCCTGCCCCACGCCCGCGGTTCGCGTGCAACGCGACGCGCCGACCATCGTCGCCGCCGATCAATCACAGCCCGCGGCACCGGTACGCGCCGTACAGCAGGCGCCCGCGCGTGCTCCCCGCTCCGGCTCGGCCCGGCTCCGGCTCCGAAGATCGCGCCGGTGGTGCAGATCGATCCGCACGCCGCCGCCGCCAACGACCAGAACCTCGCCAACATGGCGCATCAGCTTGAAGCCGCGCTGCGGCGCCCGGTTGCGACGCCGGCGGACGCGCCGAAGCCGATCGAACAGAAGCGCATCGAGCCGGTGCTGCGTCCGGTTCCCAAAGCGCGGCGGCGGCCGCCGCGCCCGTGGTGGCGCCTCAGAAACAGCCCGTGCACAGCATCGAGCAAGAAATGGCGAGCCTGCTGGGCCGTCCCGGGAAAAGCTGACGAGCACCTCGCTCGCTGCTTGCGTCCGTCTCGCGACGGCGGCGGCGATAGCGCTCCTCGCAGTTCCCGCGCACGCCCAAGACATCAGCACAACTTCGGCCAGGGCGGTGGCCTGACCGAGCGCGTGATCCAATGATCGCGCTGCTCACGGTGCTGTCGCTCGCGCCATCGATCCTGGTGATGATGACGTCGTTCACCGGATCGTGCTGGTGTTGTCGCTCTTGCGCACGCGCTCGGCACCGTGACCGCGCCGCCCAACGCGTAATCGATCTCGCTGGCGCTGTTCCTGACCGGCTTCGTGATGTGGCCGGCGTTTCAGACCGGCTACGAGGCGGGCGTCAGCGTTGCTCGCCAACGAGATCACCGTCGAGCAGGCATTCGAGCGCGCCTCGCAGCCGTTCCGCGCCTTCATGCTCAAGAACGTGCGCGACAAGGAGCTCAAGCTGTTCAACGACATGGCCAAGAGCCGCCGCCGGCGACACCCGAGCAGCTATCGCTGCGGCCTGCGCGATCTTGCTGGAGTTGATGGTGTTGCTGCTCTCGATATCCTCCGGCCGCACGATGCCGGCGACGATCAACTCGCGAATCCCTCGAAGTTGACGCGGATCTCCTAGCGGCCTTCGACCACTCTTCGGCATGGGCAAGGTGCCAATCAGGAACTCGGCGGTGCCCACCCGCATCTTCACCGCCGATTCCAATGCGTCGAGCGACGGCAAGGGCGCGATCGAGCGCAAGGAGGAATTGCTGACCAACATCGCCGGCGTGGTCACCCAGCTTCTCGCCAAACGGCAACCTGGTGGCATCGCGTACGGCGGCCGCGGCCAGATCACCGATGTGCAGCAACCGCGTTACGGCCAGCAGGCGCTCGACGTCATGCTGCCGTTCTAAAAAAGATCATGCTCAACGATTGAATGCGTAGTCCTGTCGGTAGGCGCGCTAGCGTTCTCCAGTTGCAGCGACAACGGCCTCCCACGCCGCTGGCACGCGCGAGGCGCACCCGGCCTCCGGCACTCTCCCCGCCGGAGGCCGCTTATTTTGACTTCGTCGTCATTGCCGGCCGCCGCGTTAGCCCCGAGACCCACCTGCGGGTCTAGATCCTTCCCTCTCAAAGCCCAGTCTTCGGCGGGCGAAGGCCCGGCAATCCATGAGATGGAGCGGAGCGGTAATTCTTACGATGGTGTTCGCGCAGAATCCTATGGACGTACGGGTCAAGCCGCGGGTGATGACGGAGTGTGTGGTACAGCGTGAAAGCTGTTTGAAATTCGAATCGGACGAGCGAAACGAACTCGCTGTCATTCCGGGGCGCTACAAGCGAGCGAGCCCGAAATCCAGATGCGAGCCGTGGAAGCTCGTCTGGATTCCGGGTCCGCGCTTCGCGCGCCCCGGAATGACAGAAATCAGTCGTCGCGGTACACGCGCTCGCGGCGCTCGTGACGCTCCTGCGCCTCGACCGACAGCGTGGCGATCGGGCGCGCATCGAGGCGCTTGAGCGCGATCGGCTCGCCGGTCTCCTCGCAGTAGCCGTAGGTGCCGTCCTCGATGCGGGCCAGCGCGGCGTCGATCTTGTTGATCACCTTGCGCTGGCGGTCCCGGGCACGAAGCTCGATGGCGCGGTCGGTTTCGGACGATGCGCGATCGGCGATATCGGGGTGGTTCTGGTTCTCGTCCTGCAGGTGCTGCAGGGTCTCCTTGGCCTCTTTCAGGATGTCTTCCCGCCAGGACAGAAGGCGTTCGCGGAAGTAGTCGCGCTGCCGCTCATTCATGAAGGGCTCTTTTTCGGTCGGGCGGTAGTTCTTCTTGTCTGCTCCCGCCACCGCACCGTTGCCGGGGTGGGATCCATTGACGTGAGAGCCGTTGCGGCCCTTGGCGCCGCTCCCACCGTTCACACTCTTGATGCCGTTGCTGCGCTTGATCGCGTCTATGACCTTGGTCCCATTCTTATTCTTCATTTGGCTCCACCCGAACTCCACGAGCCTCCCTGCTCGCGGGGCGAGCTTATAGTGCGGCCTTTCCCAATCTACAAGCGGAGAAAATGGGCCGCTGAAATGCCCGGAAAAAGACGGGGTTTTGGGCCCTAGTCACCCGAATTTAAAGTCCGCTGCGTGATGTCTTGGTTTTCTGACAGAAAGCACTCGCGAAGCTGACATCGTTCTTACGGCGACCGGCAAGCGCGTCAACACCGCGTTCGACAACCGGATCAACTTCTTTACGGCGCAGGGCCTCTTTAACCCCGCAAGCGACCTCGGCAGCCTGCTCGACTTCATGGCGAATGGCGTCAACACGATCAAGGCGGCCGGCAACGGCATTACCTCGATCACCAAGCTCGTGCAGTCCGCCCAGGCTCTGATCAGCCAGGCGCAACAGACCGCCGACACCACCGTCCGCGCGAGCCTGGCGACCCAGTTCGATGAGATCCGCGCCCAGATCGACATGCTGTCGGCCGACGCCGGGTTCAACGGCATCAATTTGCTTGGCGGCAACAACCTGACGGTCACGCTCAACGAAAACGGCACCTCGTCGGTGACGGTGACGGGCGTCGCCTACAATTCCGCCGGCCTTGCCATCGTCGCCTCGGTCGGCGCCTGGGCCACCGATGCCGACATCACCGCCGCCTCGGTAACGCTGACCGGCGCTCTGACGACCCTGCGCTCGCAGGCGCAGTCGTTATCCACGAACCTGTCGACCGTGCAGATCCACCAGGAATTCAACAAGGCGATGATCAACACGCTGCAAACCGGTGCGGACAGCCTCACGCTGGCCGATCTCAACGAGGAAGGTGCGAACCTGCTCGCCCTGCAGACCCGCCAGCAATCGACCACCGCCCTGTCGCTCGCCTCGCAGGCCAGCCAGAGCGTGCTCCGCCTGTTTCAATAACCAGGTCTTGACAATCAATCATGGCGCTGAAAATTGAACTCAAGCCAGGTGAACGCGTCATCGTCGGCGAGTGCGCGATGACGAACTGTGGTCAGAGAGCCCGCATCCTGGTCGAATGCGCCAGCCCAATCCTGCGCTAGAAGGACATCCTGACACCGGCCACGGCCGACACGCCGGCCAAGCGCATCTATCTGGCGGTCCAATTGATGTACATGTCCCGCGACCCGCACGCCCACTATGAGACCTATTTCGCCCTGGTGCGGGAAATCGTGCAGGCAGCGCCCAGTACGTGGGCGTTTGTCGAGGTTATCAACAATCAGATCTTAACGGGGAACCTATAAAAAGCCCTGAAAGAAGCTCGAAAACTCACAATACGAAGCGGAGCTGTTTGAGCATGCAGCGCGGCCCGCACGCATCCCGGTGACGGCTGTG
>CAVQGC010000010.1:0-43176 GCA_963711955.1 uncultured Alphaproteobacteria bacterium
GTGAGGGCGCCGAAAATTCCCATAACTCTTCTCCACTGCAGACGGACGCAACAGGCGCGGCGCGCGCCTTTGGCCGCACGATCGCGACAAGCGGTGCAAGCCCCGCGCCATTTATAAATATTTTCAATGGCTTAGATCGCCGAAGCGCCGCTGGCACCCAGGAACGTCCGCATCCGGCAAAAATTTTCCCAGCCGGTCAGCTTGCGCCGGCACAAACGTCATCGCCACGCCGTTCATGCAGTAGCGCAGGCCGGTCGGCGGCGGGCCGTCCTCGAACACATGGCCGAGATGCCCGCCGCAGCGGCGGCAGTGCACCTCGGTGCGCGCGATGAGAAGCGAGCGGTCGGTCCGGGTTCCGATCGCGTTGGGCAGCGGCCGGTAGAAGCTCGGCCAGCCGGTGCTGCTCTCGTATTTGGTGTCCGAGGCGAACAGCGCGCAGCTCGCAGCCCGCGCAGTGGAACGTGCCTTTGCGCTTCTCGTGGTTGAGTGGACTGGAGTACGGCCGCTCGGTGCCGTGCTGGCGCATCACCTTATAGGCTGGCCCTTCAGAATGCGCCGCCATTCGTCGTCGCTTTTGACGACCTCGAAGGTGGCGGCGCTGACGTTTCGTCCTGCATCAGCCACAGAGCGGCCAGCAGCGCAGCACTGCCGCCGCCAACCAGCCAGGCGCGGCGCGTCATCGTCGCGATCGCGGTCGGCTTCGGTCCGGCGTAGGGCTCGCTCATCTGAGCATGATCTTTTCCGAAAACCGGTTCCCACTTTTCGGGATCATGCGCTAACTGCTCTTGTCCGACTTGCCCCACAGCTCCTCCAGACGCTGATCGCGTCCGCAGTTGAAGCGGTAGAGCTTGTAACGGACCGGATTCTTCTCGTGATAGTCCTGGTGATAGTCCTCGGCCTTGTAGAACGTGCTGGCCTTGGTGATTTCGGTGTGCACCACGCGCGGCGAAAACCGGCTCTGCGCCTGCTTTTTCGAGGCCTCGGCCAACGCGCGCTGCTGCTTCGCTGTGAACGAAAATGCCCGGCCGGTACATGTCGCCGCGGTCGCAGAACTGGCGGTCCTTGGCGAGCGGATCGTGATTGCGCCAGAACACGTCGAGCAATTGCTGGTAGGTCACCTTGGCCGGATCGAACACGATCTCGACCGCTTCGGTGTGGCCTGTCGTTCCGCTGGTGACCTGCTGATAGCTCGGGTTGGCGACCGTCCCGCCGATGAAGCCCGACGTGGTGCTGATCACGCCCGGCACCTTGTCGAAATCGGCCTCGGTGCACCAGAAGCAGCCGCCGGCGAACGTGGCGATCTCCTGTTTCGGCGCCGTTTGCGCGAAGGCCACCCGAGCAAAGCCCCGGCGCCCAGAACTGCGGAAAGCAAGACGAACATTGCGCGCTTCATGCTCAAATCCTTTCGCCGCACGATCATGGCTCGATGTTGTAGCGCAGCCCCGCGCCGGTTCCGCGCTCAATTCGGGTCACAATTCCGCGACCTTCGCGGATGCGGCCACCCCTGTGGATGTCTAGGATAGGCCATCTTGCGCATGGAGCGGCGGATGTCGGCCTTTTTGCGATGGTGCGTTGTGGCCGCGGCAGCGGCGATTGCAACCCCCTCGAGCGCGCAGGAGAGCTATCCATCGCGGCCGGTCAGGCTGCTGGTCGGCGTGGCGCCGGGCTCCACCGCCGACGTCTCGCTGCGCATCCTCGCCCAGAAGCTCGGCCAGATTCTGGGCGGCCAGTTCGTGGTCGAGAACCGCACCGGCGCGGGCACCAGCATCGCGGCGCAGATGGTCGTGCAGGCGCCGAAGGATGGCTACACGCTGATGTACGGCGGGTCGGCCAACACCGTGAACGCCACGCTGTCGCCCAACCTGACCTTCGACTTCGCCAAGGACCTCGACCCGGTCGCGCGGATCGCTTCGGTTCCGAATATTCTTGTCGTCCACCCTCACTCGGGGTCGGTAAGCGTCGGCGCGCTGATCGCGCTGGCGAAATCGAAGCCCGGCGAAATCTTCTATGCGTCGTCCGGTGTCGGCACCTCGCCGCATTTGTCTGCCGAACTGTTCAACCTGATGGCCGGCGTGAAGCTGTCGCATGTGCCCTATCAGGGCAGTTCGCAGGGCATCAACGATGTGCTGGCCGGCCGCGTGCCGGTGATGTTCGCGCCGGCCTCCACCGCGCTGCCCCACGTGAAATCCAAGGCGCTGATTGCGCTCGCCAGCACGCATGCGCGACGCACCGCAGCCCTGCCGGAGCTGGCGACCATGTCGGAGGCGGCCTGCCCGGCTATGAAACCGGGGTGTGGAACGGGCTGCTGGCGCCCGCCGGCACGCCGCGGCCGATCGTCGACAGGCTGGCGCAAGCCGCCAGCGACGCCTTGAAGTCCGAGGATTTCATCAAGGCGCTGGATGCCAACGGCATCATTGCTTTCCCCGGCACGCCGGACGAGATGGCGAATTTCATTCGCAGCGAGATCGAAAATGGGGCAAGGTGGTCGTCGCGGCCGGAATGCTGAAGCGTTGAACATGCCCCGGAAAAGCGGGTTTCCGATCAGGGCGTGCGATCAAGGAAAGAAATACCATGCGGTTTGAAGGCACCAGCGCCTATGTCGCCACCGACGATCTCAAGGTCGCGGTCAACGCCGCCATCACGCTGGAGCGGCCGCTGCTGATCAAGGGCGAGCCCGGCACCGGCAAGACCGTGCTTGGCGCTCGAAGTGGCGAAAAGCCTCGGCGCGCCGCTGATCGAGTGGCACATCAAATCGACCACCAAGGCGCTGCAAGGTCTGTACGAATACGACGCGGTGTCGCGGCTGCGCGACAGCCAGCTCGGCGACGAGCGGGTGCGCGACATCCGCAACTACATCAAGCGCGGCAAGCTGTGGGACGCGTTCGTCGCCGACGCGCGGCCGGTGCTGCTGATCGACGAGGTCGACAAGGCGGACATCGAATTTCCCAACGACCTGCTGCTCGAGCTCGACCGCATGGAGTTCTTCGTCTACGAGACCGGCGAGACGGTGAAGGCGCGGCGCCGCCCGATCGTCATCATCACCTCGAACAACGAGAAGGAATTGCCGGACGCGTTCCTGCGCCGCTGCTTCTTCCACTACATCCGCTTCCCCGACCCCGACACCATGCGCGCGATCGTCGAGGTGCATTTTCCCGGCATCAAGCAGCGGCTGGTCTCCGAGGCGCTCAAGCTGTTCTACGAGGTGCGCGACGTTCCCGGCATGAAGAAGAAGCCGTCGACGTCGGAATTGCTCGACTGGCTCAAGCTCCTGATGGTCGAGGACATCGGGCCCGAGACGCTGCGCGAGCGCGATCCCAAGAAGCTGATCCCGCCGCTGCACGGCGCGCTGCTCAAGAACGAGCAGGACGTGCATTTGTTCGAGCGGCTCGCGTTTATGTCGAGAAGGGACGGCCGCTGAGGCGGCCTACGCATGTCGCGCCGCGAAGGCCGCTACAGCTCAATTCGCAGGCGCCGGATCGCCGGCCTCTGGGGTCTTGGACTTGCGCTGCCGGCGCTTCGGCTTCGCCGAAGCCTCAACCGGCTCCTCGGATGGCAGCGCCTGCAAGGGTTCGACCTCCGGCAGTTGCGCGGGATGAGCCCGGCGCGCCAGGAAGCCCTGCACGCGCTCGCGGCTGCGGGCGTACCAGTAGGCCGCCTGCACCGCCGCGCGGCCGAGCCTGCCGCCGGCCCACACCAGGTCGAACGGCTGAAACAGCCGCCAGGTCTGACCGCCATCGAGGATCGCGCGCGGCGACGATTTCGCCGCCCATCGCCGTGGTGTTGATGCCCTGCCCGCCGAAGCCGCTCAGCAGCCAGACGCCGGGCGACAATCTCGCCGATCTGCGGCATGCGGTGCACGGTGGTGCCGAGCGTGCCGGTCCAGGCGTACTCGGCCTTGACCTTGCCGAGCTGCGGATAGGTGCGGCGGATGTCGGCGAGCAGCGCGCGCACGTAGCGGCGCGGGTCGCGCTGCCAGACCGTGCAGCGGTCCGACCACATCAGCCGGTCGCCGTCGACGACGCGGTGAGTGGTTGTCGCCACGCTCGTTGTCGGTCACCGCGCCGCGAAAGCGGATGGCGTCGCGCAGCCGCTCGCCGAGCGGCTCGGTGACGATTGAATAGGTCGAGATCGGCACCAGCGTGCCGGCAAGGTCCGGCATCAGGCTGCCGATGTGCACGTTGCCGGCGAGCACCACATGGCCGGCGCGCACCCGCGCCGAGGGCGTGGTGATGCGCTTGCGCACGCCCGCGGGATCGATCTCCAGCGCCGGCGTCTCCTCGAAGATGCGCGCGCCCGCGGCCTCGGCCGCGGCGGCAAGTCCCAGCGCATAATTGAGCGGATTGATCGCGAACGCGCCCGGCAGATAAATGCCGCTGAAGTAGCGCGTGCTGCGCAGCACGCGCGCGAACGCGCTCTGCCGGCCAGAATTCGGCGGCCGCGCCGAGCTCGCGGCCAGCAGTCCGCGCATGGCCGGCGATCTTCGCGTCGTTGCCGGTCTTGGAGACATGCAGCCAGCCGCACTCCTCGAGCTCAGCGCCGGGCATCTGCGTCTCGCGGATGGTCCGCCGCACGTAATCGGCGCCGGCCTCGGACATCGCCCATAGCGTCCTGGCATGCGGCCGGCCCGACCTTGTCGATCAGACGCCTGCGGGTCGGCGGCGAATCCCGGCAGCACGAAACCGGCGTTGCGGCCGGACGCGTTCCAGGCGACGCGGCGCGCTTCCAGCACCGCCACCGACCAGCCGCGCCGCGCCACCTCGCAGCGCCACGGTGAGCCCGGCAAGGCCGCCGCCGACCACGCAAACGTCGACGTCGAGCTCGACGATGAGCCGTGCCGCGCGGCGGCGCCTCCACCTGCGTTCGCGGCGTACCAGCTCGCGCCATAGGCAGCTCGGATCGGCCATGCTTCCTCGCTGTCGCACCGCCGGCCGACCGGCGGTTTCCGATTCCGGTGGCAGACCAATCGCCGAGCTGCGAGACAGGCTCACGTCGTTACCATCCACACCACATATATCGCGTCACAAGAAAGCGGCATCAGATCAGCCATGCGCCGATTGCTGCTCCTGCGCCATGCCAAGGCGGAACGCTCGCGACCCGGCGAGCGCGACCACGATCGCCGCCTCGCCGAGCGCGGCCGCGACGACGCGCCGAAGATCGGCGCTTACCTGTCGCGGCATCGGCTACGCGCCGGATCAGGTCATCGTGTCGACCGTCGGCGCGGACGCGCGAGACCTGGGAGCCTCGCCGCCGCCGCCATGCCGCGGCAAGCCGCCGGTCGATTTCGACGAGCGCATCTACGAAGTCCACGCCGCAGGCGCTGCTCGCGGTCGTCAAGGAAACCGGTCCCGAAGGTCCGCACGCTGCTGATGGTCGGCCACAACCCCGGCCTGCATGAACTTGCGGTGCGGCTGGTCGCCACCGGCGACATCGAAACCCGCCAGCGGCTGCAGGAAGGCTTTCCCGACCTCGGGGCTGGCGGTGATCGAGTTCGCGCTCGACGGCTGGGACCGCGTGCATCCGCAGGCCGGCCGGCTGGAACATTTCATCACGCCGCGCTCGATCGCCGCGGCGACCGACTGATCGTTACGCGCGCGGCAGCACCGCCGGCGGCAGGCGTCGGGACGATAGATCAGCGGCCGGTTGCGGTAGAAAATCGTGCCGACCTGCCACGACGAACAGCAGCATCACGCCGACGATCACCGCAGATCCGGCGACGTCCCGGTTCAGCACCGTGCGACCCATCAACGCCGACGAGCGCCACCGCAATCGCGAGCATGACCAGCCGAACCCAGCCAGTAGAGCCACCGGTTCATGCCGGCCTCGAACCGCGCGCCGCTGCCGGCGGCGGCGAGGCGCCGGTGCAATTCGCTGATGAAGGCGGTGTATTCGGCGTCCTGGCGCTGCCTGCTCCATCAGGCCGCGGAACGAGGTCGAGGAAATCTGCAGCTTGGGGCTTTGCTCGCGCCCAGATTTCGGTGAGAAAGCGATGCGTCTGCAGCGTGGCCGGGCGGAACGACATCCGCACGCGGCGCACCTGATCGTAGCGCAGGAGCGCCGGAGCGGCGGCCATATTCCCAGGCAATTCCCTGGTCCGTCAGGCTGAACACCCAGGGCGAACCCATCAGGTTGGGCTTGATAGCCATAGACCGGATCGCCGCTGTCGCAATCGGCGGCGTCGGCCTGCGGATTCGGGATTGGAATTCATCGTGGCACGCACCATATCACGAGCATGCGCATTCTCGCGTCGTGATCGCCTTGCTGGCGCTGCTCGCGGCCTCGCTCTAGTACGCCTATGGCCTCTGGGTCGCGGTGGACGCGCCCGACATGCCGGCCGGGCTCTGGGTCGCCATGGTCCTGGGCGTGCTGTTCTCGATCGTGATCGGCGCCGGGCTGATGGCGCTGGTGTTCTACTCCAGCCGGCGCGGCTATGACGAGCGCGCCTCCGGCCGCGATCAGCTTCGCTAGATCTCGCGCTAGTGCTTCTGCACCATCGCGTCGACCTTCACCAGGTCGGGAAACAGCCTCATCCAGAGCAGCGCGACGGCGAGCGCGCCGACGCCGCCGATCAGCACCGAGCCGACCGCACCGACCGCCGCCGCCACCGCGCCGGCGCGGAATTCGCCGAGCGTGCCCGACGTGCCGGTGCACATCGAATTGATCGCCATCACGCGGCCGAGCATTTCGCTCGGCGTCCTGATCTGCACCAGCGAATGGCGGATCACCACGCTGACCGAGTCCGACGCGCCGTAGATCGCCAGCGCCGCGATCGAGAGCACGAGCGAGGTCGACAGCGCGAACACCAGGATCGAAAGGCCGAACACCGCGGTGGTGATGAACAGGATCGGCCCGACCTTGCGGTCCATGGAATAGCGCGACAGCAGGATCGCGACCGACAGCGCGCCGATCGCCGGCGCCGAGCGCAGCAGGCCCAGTCCCCACGGCCCGGTCTGCAGAATGTCGCTTCGCGAAGATCGGCAGCAGCGCGGTCACGCTGCCGAGCAGCATGGCGAACAGATCGAGCGAGATGGCGCCGAGCACGACCGGCTGGCTGCGGATGAAGGCGAAGCCGGCAAACAGCGATTCCATCGTCACCGGCCGCCGCTCCTGCACCTGGCCCGCAGCTTGACCAGCCCGATCAGCACGCTCGCGATCAGGAACAGCGTCGCGCAGGTCAGATAGACCGTGGTCGGCCCGAACGACGAGTAGATCAGGCCGCCCAGCGCCGGCCCGCAGATCACCGCGCTCTGGTTCGCCGCGGTCGCCGCGGCGACCGCGCGCGGCAGCAGCGCCTTCGGCACCAGCCCCGGCACCAGGGTGTGCATGGTCGGCACTTCGAAGGCGCGGCAGGTTCCGACCACGAACAGGATCGCGAGGATGGCTTCGCGCGTGAGCCAGCCGGAGAACGTGCCATAGGCCAGCGTCAGCGCCGCGCAGGCGTGGATCGGTCTGGCAGACGCGCAGCACGGTGGGCCGGTCGAAGCGGTCGGCGACCTGGCCGATCAGCAGCGGCAGCAGCGACGAACGGCAGGAACTGCGCGAGCCCGACCAGGCCGAGATCGAAGGCGCTGCCGGTCAGATCGTAGATCTGCCAGCCGATCCCGACGGTCAGCGCCATATAGGCGGCGACCGAGAACACCCGCGCGCACCAGAACAGCACGAACGAGCGATGCGCGATGAGCTGCGTCTCGGATGCGATCAGGGTTTCGGCGGGATTCGACATGAGGCGGCGCGTCTTAGCGCGTCGCGCCGCCCGGCAACAGGGCATCCCGCGCAGGGCCGCATTGCATCCGACGAAATCAGCCGAAGAACCGCGAGAGATAGGTGTTGATGCCGCGCGCGTCCGGCGCGGCATAGCCGAGATAGCCATCGGGCCGCACCAGGATCAGCCCTTCGCCGTAGTTGCGATGCGCGTGACCGCCATTGTCCGACCAGCGCGTCGCCGCCCTGCCCCGGCCGAACGATGCGATAGGCCCGCACCGTGCCTGCATAGCGCGTGTCGAGCTTCGGCAATTCCGCGCCGCCGAGGGACAGCAGCGTGAAATGCGGGCCGCGGTAAAGATCGAACAGGCGGCGCGGCGCGCCGGATGTATCGAGCAGCGGAGCGTCCGGCGCGCGGTCCCCTGCCCGCGCAACGCCCTCCGGCACGGTGTCACGCGCTTCGACCGACAGCGGACCGCCGCGATAGTTCAAGCCGAGCTGCATGTGCTCGCCCTTGCGCGGCTCTTCCTTGTCCTTGATCTTGCCGAGCCAGTCCTTGTGCATCTGCACGACGAATTCGAGCAGGTTGCGCCGCGACCGGCAGCCGCTCCTCCTCGTAGGTGTCGAGCAGTGCGGGCGACGCGCCATGACGCAGCACATGGCCGAGCTTCCAGCCGAGGTTGTAGGCGTCCTGCACGCTGGTGTTCATGCCCTGCCCGCCGGCCGGCGGATGGACGTGCGCGGCGTCGCCCATCAGGAACACGCGGCCGGCCCGGAAATGCTGCGCCATGCCGCTGCGCGCGCCGAACGGCGAAGCGAAATAGACTTCGGTGACGTTGAGCTCGGGCCGCCCGGTGCGCTCCTTCACCAGCGCGCGCAGCGACGCCAATGACAGCTCCGGGATTTCCTTTTCGAACTTCGCGTAGAGCTGGAACGCATGCTTCATCTGCGCCAACGGCCCAAGCCACAGCGCCCCGCCCTTGGCCTGATCCCACATGTGCCACGCGGTCGGCTCAAGCTCGGGGATCACCACGTCGGCGGTGATCATCGGATGCGGGTCGATCGCTTCGCTGACGAAATTGATGCCGGTCGCGCCGCGCACCACGCCGCGCGAGCCATCGGCGCCGATCAAGTATTTCGATCGCGCCGTTTCCGTGCGGCCGTCGGCGCGCTCGAGCGTTGCCGTGACGCCGCTTTGGTCCTGCGTGAGCGCCGCAACCTTGACGCCGAACTCCACCGCGCCGCCGAACTCCTTGAGACGCGCGCGAAGAATGTCCAGCGCGCGCGGCTGCGGCAGCATCCACATGCTGGGATATGGCACGTCCGGCGTCGGCTCCCGCGCCTCGATGCGGTGAAACTTGGCGGGGCCGATCTGCGTCGGCCCGTCCCACGCCATCGCCGGTGAATACGGGCCGCCGGCGGCGTGCACCGCGTCGATCACGCCGAGGTCGTCATAGATTTCCAGCGTGCGCGGCTGGATGCCCTTGCCGCGCGAGCCCGCGCGATGGTCCGGCGGCACAGGGTTGGCATCCACGATGCGGAAATCGACGCCGCGGCGAGCGAGATCGCACGCCAGCACCAGGCCGGCGAAACCCGCGCCGGCAATCAAAACGTCAGTCACGGGTGCTGCGGACTACGGCTCGAGCTTCACCTTGGCGTCGGTGATGACCTTGCTCCATAGCGCGGTTTCCGCCTTGAAGAACTTGGCGTTTTCCTCGAGCGTGCCGCCGACCACCTCGGCGTTCAGGTTCTCCAGCCGCGAGCGCACGGTTGGATCGCGCAGCGCCTCGTTGATGTCGGCGTTGATCTTGGCGACGATCGCCTGCGGCGTCTTCGGCGGCGCGGCGAAGGCGAACCACGTCCCCGCCACGAAGCCCGGCACGGTGTCCATAACCGACGGGACGTTCGGCAACGAAGGAACGCGCTTGTCGGAGGACACCGCGAGGATGCGCAGCTTGTCGCCCTTGATCAGCGCCATCGCCGCGCCGATGTTGTCGAACGCCACATCGACGTTGCCGGCGACCAGATCCTGCACGGCCGGACCCGAACCGCGATAGTGGATGTGCTGGAATCTGACCCCGGCCACGATCTGGAACAGCTCCGACGTCAGGTGCGCGGTGGTGCCGATGCCCTGCGTCGCCGAATTGAGTGCGCCGGGATTGGCCTTGGCGTAGGCGACGAACTCGGCGACCGTCTTCACGTCCTTGAGCTTCGGCGAGTTGGTCAGGATCGAATTCGTAACCTTGCCCATCACCGCGATCGGGATGAACTGCGTCGGATCGAACGCGAGCTTCGGATTGAGAATGTGGTTGTAGACCAGCGGCGGCGGCGGCGCCGAGAACAGCGTGTAGCCGTCCGGATCGGACCGGTAGGCGGCTTCCGCGCCCACGTTGCCGCCCGCGCCAGCGCGATTTTCGACAATGACCGGGTGCCCCCACTTGCGCGTCAGGAATTCCGCGATGATGCGCGGCATTGCGTCGGCGGTGCCGCCCGCCGGGAACGGCACGATGACCTTCACCGTTCGGTCGGGATAGGTTTGCGCCTCGACGGACAGCGGCAGCGCCAGCAGCGCACACAACGTAAGACCGGCGCATATCGCCGTTTGCCGCTTGATCATGTCACCACTCCTGTTGGCCTTTCCCAAAGGCTAGCCGCTTCGCCGCTGGCTTTCCAGAGCGGACGCGATTTGACTCGCCCGCTCCATCGCGACACGTTTTCGCAGCAGCATCTGCACAGGATTGGATAACCATGAGCGGCTTTTTCGTCCCGCATAACCTGAAAACGCCGCTCAAGGGCGCCAGCGGCGGCCCGCTCGCGGGCCTCACCGCCGCAGTGAAGGACATGTACGACATCGCCGGCGAGCGCGCCGGCGGCGGCAATCCGGACTGGCTCGCCAACACCCGGCCCGCGGCGACGAACGCCATCGCGGTCGACAAGATCCTCGGCGCCGGCGCGACCATCATCGGCAAGACGATCTGCGACGAATTTTTCTATAGCGTCGCGGGCGTCAACGCGCACTACGGCACGCCGGCAAACCTGCGGGCGCCCGGCCGCATCCCCGGCGGCTCGTCGAGCGGTTCGGCCGCCGCCACCGCCGCGGGGGCCTGCGACTTCGCGCTCGGCTCGGACACCGGCGGCTCGGTGCGCATCCCCGCCTCGTTCTGCGGCCTCTATGGCATGCGCACCACCCACGGCCGGGTCGACACCAAGGGCTGCATGGACATGGCGCCGTCGTTCGACACCATCGGATGGTTCGCCAGCGGCCCCGGCGTGTTCCGCCGCGTCGGCGATGTGCTGCTCGGCGGCGAGGCCGTGCGCGCCAATGTCGGCAACCTGCTGATTGCCGACGACGGCTTCGCCGAAGCCGACGAGGCGGTCGTCAAGCTGTTGCGCTCGGCGCTCGATCGGATGAAAGGCGATTTGCCGAAGGCCGAACACGTGCGGCTTGCACCCGGCGGTCTCGATCAGTGGCGCGAAGCGGTTCGGGTGATCCAGGCCTACGAGATCTGGCAGGTGTACGGCCGCTTCGTCGAAGAAAAGCATCCGAAGTTCGGCCCCGGCGTCGCGGAGCGCATGAAGATCGCATCGACCGTCACGAAGGCGCAGGCCGATGCCGCAAGCGGCGTCCGCGCCGCCGCGCGGGACCACCTTCGCAGCCTGATCAAGCCGGGCACCGTGGTGGCGCTGCCGACCGCGCCCTCGATCGCGCCGCTGATCGACACGCCGCCCGCGGCACTCGATGCCCACCGCCTGCAAGTGATGCGGCTGACCTGCTCGGCCGGCCTTGCCGGACTGCCGCAGATGAGCCTCCCCGCCGGCACGGTTTCGGGCTGCCCCGTCGGGCTCTCGTTGATCGGCTGGGCGGGTGGCGACGAAGCACTGCTGGACATGGCTTGCCGGCTGTCACCGCATTGCGGCATTGCCTTCCAATTGTGACACTATCCCCAAGTCTTTGCTTGGGTTTTGGAGTTTCGCGGAATTGCCGGAGCAAGCCTCAGGTGTTAACAATGGTTAACGCAGACCTGCGGCGTTGTCGCGTAAGGGGGAAGCTTCCATGAGTTCATTGTCCGAGTTCTTCACCCGCAAGGGCGGCCCGGCCGTCGCCAGCGCGGAAAAAGCGCCAACCCTGACACCCGGCAAGGGCCCCAGCGGCGACGATCGCCCGGTCGAAACCTGGGCGGAAATCGGCTCCAGGATCGGCAGCGAGAACGAGGTGCTGCGCAACCTGCTGGTCGACACCGGCCGCCAGGTCGGCGCCCTCGACGACCTCAAGGACGCCTTCGGCAAGCTGGTCGACCCGATCAACAAGACGCTGCGCGCGCTGGAGCAGGAAAAATCCGACAACGTCGGCCTGCGCGGCACGCTGACCGACGTGCGCACCAGCTACGAGGCGCTGCGCAACGAATTCAACGAGCTTGGGCGCCGCAGCGCGGCGAGCGAAACCGAGATCGAGCGGCTGCGCCACGAGCTTGAAATCGTGCAGCAGACCGCCCGCGGCGCCGAAACCAGCAAGATGGAGCTCGGCGACGAGCTGTCCACTGTGCGCGGGCGCGCCGCCGAGCTTGAGCGGCAATTGTCGCTGGAAACCAACAACGCGCGGGCGCTGACCGACGAGAACCGTTCGCTCGCCGAGCACTCGGGCATCGCCGACAAGCGCATCGTCGAACTGGACGGCGACCTGTCGGCCTCGAGGGAACGCGTCGTGCTCCTGGAGAACGAGAAGCGCTCGCTGCAGAACTCGCTCGAGCAGCTTGTCAACGACAACGCCAAGCTGACCCGCCGCATCAACGAGACGGACAACACGCTGGCCAATACGCGCACCCGCCTCGAGCAGATCGAAACCCAGCTCGCGACCTCCGAGAACGAGCGCAACAAGCTCACCGCCACCGTCGACGAGGCCAACGAGCGCCGCCAGGCCGAGTCCAACACGCTCAACATGCGGCTCGAAGCCATGCAGTCGCGTGCCTCGGCGGCGGAAAAGCTGCTCGGCGAGGTGCGCCAGAGCCTGATCGCGCGCACTGAGGAAAACCGGCTGTCGGAGCGCAAGGTGGTCGAGGCGACCATCGCGAAGAACACCACCGAGAAGAAGCTCGAGCAGCTCCTCGCCTCGCTGCAAGGCCAGGAGCGTCAGATCCGAGACCTCGACGGCTCGCGCAACACCTTGGTGGAGCGCTCCAGCGCGCTGACCAAGACGGTGAAAAGCCGCGAGACCGCATTGGCCCGCGCCGAAGAGCGGGTCCAGGCGCTGTCCGACCAGATCAAGCAACTGGAAACGGATGCCGAGGCCAACCGCACCAAGACCGAGAAGCGCGTCGAAGAGCTCAGCTCGGCCCTGCAGCGGGAGAAGATGGAGCGCGCGGTCGCCGATGGCGCGCTCGAGGCCACCCGAAAGAATTACGCCGAATTGCAGCGCGAGCTGGCGGTGGAGCGTAGCGGGCGCCGCGACGACACCAAGCCTGAACTGGTCGCGAGCAGCGAGCCCGCCAAGCCGAAGGCCAAGGACGCCGAAAAGGTCGAGCCGATCATCCCGTCCTGACGCGGCCTGAATTCAGCAAGCATCATTGCCCCGGATCAAATCCGGGGCAATTCTTTTGGCGCTTCAATCGTAGAAGGCCGGCGACATCTTCAGGCTGTCGCGCTGCGCCTTGTCATGATTGATCCAGAGCTGCGCTTTTTCCTTGGCCATGACGTCGGCCATTCGCTGCATGGATGCAGCCGACTTCGCCTGGTCGGAGTTGTTCGCCGGGATGCCGCGATTGTCCCAGTTGGACTTGAAGTGCACGGCGTCACCCGACAGCAGCACCGCGCCAGTGCTAGGCAGCTTCACCAGCAGCGACTGATGTCCGGGCGTATGGCCCGGCGTGGCGATGATCGTCACGCTGCCGTCGCCGAACACGTCGTGGTCGCCGTCGAGCTTGTTGACCGGATGCTCGGGCTTGAAGCGCGGGCCGACCGGCGCCGGCCAGTCGTATTCCGCCTTTTGCACCAGCAGCATCGATTGAGGAAACATGGCGACGTTCCCGCTGTGGTCCGGGTGCGTGTGCGACACGGCGAGGTATTTGATGTCGGCCGGCTTGACGCCGAGCTGATCGAGCTGGCTCGCAAGCGTCTTCGGCCGCTTCCAGTGCGTCGCGCGCGGATCGGCCGGCTTTTGCCCATCGGGCATGCTGGCGATCGCGTCGGCGACACCGGTGTCCCACAGCATCCAGCCCAGGGCGTGCTTGATCAGGTAGCAATTGTCCACGAAGTCCATCGACTTGCCCTCGTTGACGCCGGGCGACCAGCGGCCGATGTCGCCCGCCACCCCCTCGCCGCAGTTGAGGATGTAGAGCCGCTCCGCGCCGGGCTTGGGCTGGGCCGAGGCCGGTTGCTGGGCGATGGCGGCGGTGATCAAGGCGGCGACGAAATAGACGGATTTCATGGAAAAGGCCTCCAAAGGTGGCGGCGGCTCGTTAGGCCGCGTCCGATCGCCATTTAACACGCCGCGAGGGCCGCAAATTCCGCAACCCGGCAGCTTTTGCCGCCCGTTAAGCGCGCATTAACCGCGAAATAGCAGGGTTAATCCACGGTTAACAACCCAGTGATTCGGCGTCGCCTTGGCCGGGCGCATCGGCACAGGGGAGATCAATTCATGACCAAGTTCGCTTCGCTGCTCGGCCGCAAACCCGCGCTGGTGACCGAGACGCCACAGCCCCCGGCCCAGCGCCCAGCCGCGCCCGCCACGCCGACGCCGGCGCAGCGTCGGCGCCGGACAGGAACGTGCTGGAGCTCGACCAGGAGCTGTTCTTCCCGATCGCCTCGCAGCTCGGCGAGGAAAACGAGGTGGTGCGCAATCTGCTGATCGACGCCGAGCACAAGATCACCGAGCTCGACAGCATCAGGCAGTCGCTCGGCCGGCTGGTCGATCCGGTCAGCAAGACGCTGCGCGCCTTCGAGGAGGCGAAGAACGAGAAGCTCAGCCTGCAGAGCGTGCTCAACAACACGCGGATCGCCTACAGCAAGCTGCGCGAGGACCTGACCACCGCCGAGAAGAAGGCCGCGACGCTCGACACCGAATGCATCCGCCTGCGCGAGGTGCTCACCGTCGCGCAGCAGACGCTGAGCGCGCTCGAAGCCACCAAGACCGAGCAATCCGCCGAGCTGGCCGCGCGCCGCGCCCAGATCACCGAGCTGCAGCGCCTGGTGCAGCAGCAGGCGACCGACCTGCAGCTCACCCGCGACGAGAGCCAGCGCACCGCCGAACGCGCGGCGCTCGCCGAGCGCAGGATGGCGCAGCTCGAAGCCGATGCCGCCGCCGCCTCGCAGAAGGCCATGCTGGCGGACCAGGAGCGCGCCGCCGTCCAGAGCATGCTCGACAAGGCGCTCAACGACGCGGCGCAGACGTCGCGCCGCCTGCTCGACATGGACAAGTCGTTCACCGCCACCCAGGCCCGCCTGAAGAAGGTGGAGGCGGCGTTCGCCGAAGCGCAATCCGAGCGGATCAGGCTGGCGACCGCGCTCGAGGAAGCGACCGAGAACCACCGCAAGGAAATGATCGCGCAGAACGCGCGGTTCGAGGCGCTGCAGGCGCGCTCGCAGCTCAGCGACAAGCTGCTCGAAGAATCCCGGCAGACGCTCGCGGCCCGCGCCGACGAGATCGGCGCATTCGACCGCCGGCTCACCGAGAGCACGCATGTCGCGCGGCGCGATCGAGACCAAGTTCAGCCAGATCGAGACTGCGCTGGCCGAACGCGACGCCCAGACTCCGGGAGCTGGAAGAGGCCCGCGCCGCGCTCGCCGAGCGCAACACCGAGCTGATGCGCGCGGTCGGCACCCGCGAGAGCGCCTACAACCGCGCGCAGGAGAAGATCCAGGCGCAGGACGAGCTGATCCAGATGCTGGAAGGCCAGATCAAGGCGGCCCGCGAGACCGCCGAGCTGCAGATCGAGGAGCTCCAGGCGCAGTTGCAGCGCGAGCAGCTCGACCGCACCATGGCGGAAGGCGCGCTGGAGGCGGGCCGCAAGGACATCGCGCGCCTGCTGCGCGAGACTCTCGACGCTTGCAGTACCGGCCGAGCCGGCGCAGGAAGCCGCTCCGGCGGCGGCGCGCGTCCAGAACGCGGCCTAGCGCAGCCGCTCAAGCAAATCAACGCCGCCGTGGACGAGCCACGGCGGCGTTTTCATTTGAGCCGTGAAGATTCAGCGCGCCGCGCCGTTGCGCTGTCTTCAGCACGATCCGGCCGCGATCGGTCAGCATGACCAGCGACTGCCGCATCGGCCCGCCGCCCTTTTCCATCCGCACCAGCCCGTCGCGGATCGCGTCGTCCCAGATCGACAGGCGCGGACACGAGGTCCGCCAGGCGTCCATGGCGTCGCCGTAGGTGCGCGGCTGCTCGGACACCCAGGTGAGGAATTGCACGGTCAAATAGCCGGCCGGATTGTCCAATGATGTCGTCATGCGCGGAATATGCGCCCGAGTCGCCGGGCGTGCCAAGCTGCGGCGCCGATCAAATTTTCTTACCGAATCCCGCGCGTTTGAGGCGGACCACCGCAAGATCGAGCGCCGACAGGAATGACGAGCGGTCGCGCGGCGAAAACGGCTTCGGCCCGCCGGTGATCTCGCCGGCGCTGCGCAGCTCGTGCAGCAGGTTGCGGGTCGCCAGCGTCATGCCGATCGAGTTCTCGTCGAACGCCTTGCCGTTCGGCGCGAGCACCGTGGCGCCCGCCTTGACGCAGCGGCCGGCGAGCGGAACGTCGGCGGTGACGACGATGTCGCCCTCGCCCGCCCGCTCGGCGATCCAGTTGTCGGCCGCGTCCATGCCGCCGTCCACCACGACGCGCTCGACCAGCGGATCGCGCGGCACCGCGATCGGTGTGTTGCTCACCACCATGACCTTGAGGCCGTGGCGCTCGGCGACGCGATAGACCTCGTTCTTCACCGGACAGGCGTCGGCGTCGACATAGATTTCGATCGGCTTGGTCATCGCATCCGCATGCAGCAGAAAAGAAGAAGGGCCGCCCTCGCGGGCAGCCCTTCCATTGTCAGGCCGCGATCCGGCGGAAGCCAGCGCCGAAGCGCTGGCTTGGCCGCGTGGACCGTGACTTTCGTCAGGTCACGCGGCTCGAACCTCACGCAAGGCGAGGATCCAGCTCATGGATGCCGGCGACCGCGGCGATAGACAATGAGACACTGGATCACCTCCTTTCGGTTGGGGCCCTGAACGGGTGGCCGGACAGGCCCGTCATGTTGAAACGAATTGCGAGGGTCACGCCCACCAACGTGGCCCTGCGGCTGCGCGGCGGAATCGTTTCCGGACGCGCACCCGCGGAACCAATCTGCCACCGTCAGAGAGATTCTGCGCTAGCGGTGAAAGCGGTGGAAAGAAGCCAATTGTGGCGGGCTTCCAGGCACGTCGCGCTACCCGGTGCCAGCGATCCCAGCTAGCGTTTCGCAACGGGGGAAACAATGAAAACACTGGCCGCTGTTGCTTTGCTCGTGATCGTCCTCGTCCCGCTTCCGACCCTCGCCGACGATGATGCCACGGCCTGCAAGCCGGACGTGTTCCGGCTGTGCTCGGCGGCGATCCCCTGGAAAGACCGCATCGTCGCGTGTCTTCATGAGAACAGGCGCAAGCTCAGCCCGGCCTGTTACCAGGTGTTCAACCGCAAGCCGTCGAAATACGCCAAGCCGCTCCAAAGCGAGCGGCGCAGGGCCGCCCAATACGAGCCGGGGTTACGGTAGTAAGGCGCGCGGCTACCTCACCAACTCCCGCATCGCGCGATCCAGCCCATCCAGCGTCAGCGGATACATCCGCCCGCCCATGATCTGGTGCATCATGCGGATCGAGGCGGTGTAGTCCCACTGGTTCTCCGGCACCGGGTTGAGCCACACGCAGGCCGGATAGGTCCGCGTCACGCGCTCCATCCAGACCGCGCCCGCCTCGTCGTTGTAGTGCTCGACCGAGCCGCCCGGCGCCGCGATCTCGTAAGGCGACATCGCGGCGTCGCCGACGAAGATCGCCTTGTAGTCGTGCGGATAGGTGTGCAGCACGTCCCAGGTCGGCGTGGTGTGGTCGTAGCGCCGCCGGTTCTCCTTCCACACCCTCTCGTACAGGCAGTTGTGGAAGTAGAAATGCTCCATGTGCTTGAACTCGGTGCGCGCCGCCGAGAACAATTCCTCGGTCGCCTTGATGTGCCAGTCCATCGAGCCGCCGATGTCGAAGAACAGCAGCACCTTCACCGCGTTGTGCCGCTCCGGCCGCATCAGGATGTCGAGATAGCCCTTGTGCGCGGTGCCCTTGATGGTGCCGTCGAGGTCGAGCTCCTCGGGCGCGCCGGTGCGCGCGAATTTGCGCAGCCGCCGCAGCGCGATCTTGATGTTGCGGGTGCCGAGCTCGACGTCGCCGTCGAGGTCCTTGAACTCGCGCTTGTCCCACACCTTCACGGCGCGGAAGTTGCTTGTTCTCGTCCTGGCCGATGCGGACGCCTTCCGGGTTGTAGCCGTGCGCGCCAAAGGGAGACGTGCCGCCGGTGCCGATCCACTTGGTGCCGCCCTGGTGGCGGCCCTTCTGCTCGGCGAGCCGCTTCTTGAGCGTCTCGATCAGCTTGTCGAGGCCGCCCATCGCCTCGATCTGCTTCTTCTCCTCCTCGGTGAAGAAGCGGTCGGCGAGCTTCTTGAGCCACTCGGCGGGGATGTCGGCCTCGACGCGCGTCGCTGAGCAGGTCGAGCCCCTTGAACACATGGCCGAACACGCGGTCGAACTTGTCGAGATTGCGCTCGTCCTTCACCAGCGCGGCGCGCGACAGATAATAGAAGTCCTCGACGCGGCGGCCGGCGAGGTCGGCGTCCATCGCCTCCATCAGCGTGAGGTATTCGCGCAGCGTCACCGGCACGCCGGCGGATTTGAGCTCGTGGAAGAAGGTGACGAACATGGCCGCAGAATAGCCGCCTGTCCAAGCCACTAAACAAGCCGATGAGGAGTGCGCCGGCCCGGGCTGCGGTGCCCTCACATTTTCGCCGCACCCGCCATGCTAGACAGCGCAGCACCATCCGCGGATTACGATGCGCGTCATTGCCCTGGCCTGCCGCTCTCCTGCCTCGCAGCATCCCTGCCTGCGCACCGCAGCGCAGCCGCGCAGCCACCCGCGGCGAGCGGGGCTGCCGCCCGCGCCCAGCGGCGGCGCTGCCGGTCGCCTGGGAGGTGAAGAACCGCTTTCGCCTGTTTCGCAACGAGGCCGATTTCCGCAAGCATGTCGCCGCTGATCAGGGCGACGGCGTGCTCGCCGCCGAGCGCAAGCTGGCGCCGCGAGCACCGACGGCCGCGGCTGGGCCAAGGACGTGCTCGGCCAGCTCTGCGTCGATGTCTCCGGCAAGCTGCTGGACACCTGCCAGCGCGACGGCGAGAAGGAAAACTATCTCAGCCCCGAGGATCACCGGGTCGGCGTCCGGCTCGTCGGGCCGGTCTCGGCGGACGCCACCTGCACCTGGAGCTTCGACGACGGCACGCCGCCGCCGCAGCAGGCCACGGTGCCCTGCGGGCAGGAGGTGCGGCTGCGGGTGCGCTACGGCCGCAGCACCATCGCCGCGGTCGGCGTCACGCGGCCCGACAACACGCGTCGACGGCGCCTCGGCCGACATCAGGGTCGAGGACTTGCTGATCGCAGGGCTCGGCGATTCGGTCGCCGCCGGCGAAGGCAATCCGGACCGCCCGGTGGCGCTCGCCGACGAAGGCTTCTGCTTCCGCCGTTTCCTGGGATCGGGCCTGTGCGAATATTTCCGGCCGAGCCGCGCCGGCTTCAACGGCAACAGGGCCTGCGACGACGCGCCCGCCGGGCCCGAGGCCGCGGCCGCCGCCGAGCGAATGGGAGCGCCACGCCGCGCGCTGGATGTCGGCGGCCTGCCACAGCTCGCTCTACAGCTATCAGATGCGCACCGCGCTCGCATTGGCGGTGGAGAACCCGCACATCGCGGTCACGTTCCTGCCGCTCGCCTGCAGCGGCGCCACCATCGACGCCGGCATCTTCAATGCGCAGCGCGCCCGCGAATGCCCGGCGCAGCGGAAGCTGCGCCGGCTCGGTGCCGGCGCCAGCTCGCGCAGCTTCGAGACCGTGCTGGCGCGCGCGCAAAAAGCCCAGGCCGAAGCGCAGCCTCGATCTCGTGCTGCTCACGGTCGGCGCCAACGACATCAAGTTCTCCGGCATGGTCGCCGACGTCATCATCACCTCCGGCGTCGAGCGCGTGCTGTTCCAGCAGGGCGGGCTGATCGCGACTGCCGCCGAGGCGCAGCGCATCCTCGACCGCGAGGTGCCGGCGGGCTTCGCCAAGCTGCGCACCGCCTTGAAGCCGATGGTCGGCGGCGGGCTGTCGCGCGTGGTGTTCGTCTCCTACGGCAATCCGGCGCTGGAGGGCGACGCGGCCTGCCCCGGCGGACGCGACGGCTTCGACATCCATCCCGCTTTCACCGCCGACGGCGAGCGGCTGCGCCGCGTGTCGGAGTTCGTCTCGGAGAAATTCCTGCCGAGGCTCAAGTCGCTGGCGCGCTGCGAGGCGGGCACCGCCTGCAAGGAGCCGGAAACCGACCGGATGACCTTCGTCGATTCCCACCACGACGCGTTCGCCCGGCATGGCGTCTGCGCGCGCGCCGACACCGATCCGGACTTCGACCGCGAATGCTTCTCCCCGAAGGGCGAGAGCTTCAACGCCAATCCGGTCGAGGCGGCGACGGCGCCGCTGGCCTGCAACCGGCGGCCCCGCGAGTTTCGCCCGTATGCGCTCGCGCGGCGCGCTGGATCAGGACGGCGAACGACAGCTACTTCACCGCCATGACGTTTCCGCGCGGCCTGCCGTCGACGGCGCAGCCCAACAGCATCCACGACGCGGCCTGGGCGGCGATGAGCGCGGTCTACGGCGGCGCGGTGCATCCGACCGCCGAGGGCCACGCCGCGATGGCCGACGCGGCGCTGCCCGCGGCGCGCGCCGTGCTCGGCTTGAAGCCGCCGCCGGACGTCACCGCCGAGCCGCTGCCGCCGTTGCAGATCGAGCGGCCGCAGTAGCGGCTCGCTGAGTCCCAGGCGAGGTCGGCCCGGGGTGACCGGCCGAAAGGTTCAGCTGATCAGCGCGGATTTTGTGGTCGACGCATAGATCAGGAACGCCCCAACGATCAGCGCGATCAGCAGCCCCAGTTCGATCATGGCGAACGTCCACATCGCCGCCGCCTTGATCCTTCCGACGACATCGATCCGCACTTTCGCAACGCGGCTTGACGCAGTTGGACGGTGCGGAGGCGCCCGACCAGCGGTTCAAGCCTGGCCCGGACCCAGCTGATGGAGCTGACGAACGTGTCGGGATTGCAGAGGCGCCCGATGAGCGGCGCAAGCCTGACGCGAACCAACTGGATCGCGCTGACGAACGCGCCACGAATGCGCTCCGCCGGCGGCGTGAGCCTGACAAGCCGCCCAATCGATGGAACTGACGACGGCGCCAACCACGCGCCCGGCGAACGGCGCAAGCCTGACGCGAGTCCCCTCCATGGAGTTGACGAGGACGCCAAGATTGATGCGCGGGCTCAGCTCCCACCGCTGTCCGGATTGCTGCGGATCGATCATCCTGCGCTCGCGTAACGCTGATGCCGCGGCTTGGCGTAGCGCTTGCGACCGCCAGTCCAGGTCACCACACGCGTTGTCTTGCGATCGCCGACATCGGCGTGCAGATGCGTCCCGTAGGTGCCAAGACCGCGGATCGCCCCACTTGTGCAGGTTGGCCATCACATAGCGCCGCAGATCCCCGACGCTGACCCCGGCGACCCGGAAATCGATCGCACGGCATTTCATGTGCTGCGAGTTGCGCGCGCCGCCGACGCGACGGTTGCGCTCCGGCGTGCGATATCCGGAATTGACGACCGCCGTGCGGCCAAAATGCGACGAGGCATCTTGCAGCAGCCGCATCAGCTCGGTGGGAAACGGCGTGCCGTTGGGGCACATCAACGTGGTATGCGCCATCACCATCACTTCCTTGCTCTGGAAGTAACGGCGGAAGATGCCGAGACGGTCGCTCGGCGTGATGGGCCCCGGCATGCGGTCGGCCGGCGACTCCAGGTATTCATGCAGCGGATCGACAGGATCCGCACTGGCAAGCATCATCGAGCCGGCGGCGACGCTGTTTGGCCGCGGTTTGGGGAGCGGCGGCGTCGCGTTCGCAAGCAGGGCCCTCGCCTTCCAGATCGCAACGGCGCGCTCGCCGGCCTCGTGGTTCGCCGCGTTGTATATGACCTTGTGAAAGCTTCCGGTGTCGGTGTGGATATGCGGCGACGATCGATAGGACATCGTCACGCCCGGCGAGTTCTTGGTGAGCCAGACCATGACGTCGCGCTTGTCGACGTTCTTTGGCACGAGGAAGTCGAACGCGCGATTGCGGGCGTGCCAGCTCACCTCGCCGGTCGGCATCCGCGCCCCGGGCCGGCAGGTCGACACCAGCTCGACGGGTCCGAATTTGTCCTCAAGCCGGGCCAGCAAATCGCGCGTGTCGGGCGTCAGGCAGTGCCGGTTATTGGCGACCTTCGATGGCTTGTCTGCTGAGCAGCAAGCGGCTTGGGCTGCTGAGCCGCCGGTGGCTTCGGGTCCTGAGCCGCAGCCGGCCTTGGCTGCTGAGCCGCCGGCGGCTTCGGCTGCTGAGCCGCAGCCGGCCTCGGCTGCTGAGCCGCAGGCGGCCTCGGCTGCTCGGTCGTGCTGGCGACGGGCCAAGGCTTGGGTTTCGCAATCGCGACGGGCCAAGGCTGGCGTGTCGCGATCGCAACGGGCCAAGGCTGACGTGTCACGGTTGCGATCGGCCAAGACTGCCGTTTCTTGCTCCTGGCCGCCCAAAACGCCCGATGATGCGGACCATAGCTGGTGTCGCCAACGCCATGGAGGTCGTGGTTCAGCCGGTGGGCTTTGTGCTTCTGGCGCGCCTCGGCCGGCGTGCCGATCAATACGGCAAGCACCGCTGCACCAATGATCGCGTTGAGACGCCGAAGGTTGGGGGACTCCGAAGCAATGGAAGTGGACACACGGCATACGCCGGGAGCCTGAAATGTACGCACGTTGCGCCTCGCAGGATCACCAAATGCCGCGAGACACGTCTAGCGTGTCAGCACGATAGCCGAGTAGCTCGATCGCGTGGTGGGGTTAAGCGTTGAAGTTAAGAATGGCGGTTAACGGGCAACGGGCCACAGAACTCGCTGAACTGTCGCCGGCAATCGAATTTCACGTCGCGCTGGCGGCCGCCGCGAGGCGCTAACCAATAAATGCTGAACGCAAGCAGCGCTGGAAATGCCGCCGACGATGTCACAAAAAAGAACAGCGGCGAGGCACCGCACAATATTCGGAAATGTTTGAGGAGGGACAGCATGGAGTTTCGGACTCGAGGCATTGTTATTGCTCTCGCCAGTTCGGCGGCAGGTGGTCTGCTGCCCGCTGCGGTGTCGGAGCAAATGAACGGCAATTATCTCATGGCTGCGGGTTTGGGAGCCGTGGTCCTGCTCAACGCCGCCATCGCGTTCATTCACATCAAGGAGCCGGCCCACTCCGGCAGAGCGCACGACGAAGACAGCAAGACGGATGGACAGAAAGCCGCCCCGTACACGCTTCGGGCGGTGAAACCGAGCGAGCCGGCCTAGCGCAAAGCCGCTCCGCATCACCGGAAACATCGTCTGTTCGAGGAGAAGGTCATGAAGAGCCGAACGCGCGGAATCGTCGTTGCCCTGGCGAGTGCGGCTGCAGGCGGACTGCTGCCGGCGGCCGTATCGATGCAAATGCTCGGCGAGCATGTCATGGCGGCGGGCCTGGCTGCTGTCGCCC
Organism: uncultured Alphaproteobacteria bacterium; assembly: GCA_963711955.1. Lineage (GTDB taxonomy): Bacteria > Pseudomonadota > Alphaproteobacteria > Rhizobiales > Xanthobacteraceae > Z2-YC6860. Next base: position 23,511 of record CAVQGC010000010.1, read on the forward strand.
TGATGAACGCCGTCATCGCCGTCATCCATATCGCTGCGCCGATCGAGCCCGATCGGGCGCGCAATGCCGACTACAAGGCGGACGCTGCCCACGGGCCAGGTTGCCATGACCGCGGTCAATCTCAAGATCGCAGACCCGGGCGTCCAGGCTGCGTCGGCTCAACCCAAGCAGCCCAAAGAGCAGCTCGCATTTCCGGTCCTGGGCTGGTACGGGCCCAATCCTGTGGGTGCCGAGCACATGTTCGACCAACTCCCCGACACCGCCAAGAAGCCCGCCAAGCAGCGCGCGTAATTGATCAATTGCGCTCCGCCGGAGCGGAGTGCCCGCCGGCGGTCACGCCGAGCTTCTTCTGCAGGCTGGTCGACGACGTCGTGTACTGGAAGGTCAGCTTCTTGTCCGGATAGATGTAGCGGTGCGCCTTCTGCGACATCAGCGCCACCTCGTGGAAGCCGGACAGGATCAGCTTGAGCTTGCCCGGATAGGTGTTGATGTCGCCGATCGCGAAGATGCCGGGCTCGCTGGTCTCGAACGTCGCGGTGTCGACCGGGATCAGATCCTCGTTGAGCTTGAGGCCCCAGTTCGCCACCGGGCCGAGCTTCATCGTGAGGCCGAAGAACGGCAGTAGCGCGTCGCAGGCGATGTGGAACGACGAGCCGTCGTTGCGTTTGACGTTGACGGCGCTGATCTGGCCGCCCTCGCCTTCCAGCGACGTCACCTGACCCAGCACGAGGTCAACCTTGCCCTCGCCGGCCAGCGCCATCATCTTGTTGACGCTGTCGGGCGCGGCGCGGAATTCGGCGCGCCGGTGCAGCAAGGTGAGATGGCTGGCGAGCGGCGCAAGGTTGAGCGTCCAGTCGAGTGCGCTGTCGCCGCCACCGGCGATCAGCAGCCGCTTGCCGCGGAACTGCTCCATCTTGCGCACCGAGTAATGCACGGACTTCGTCTCGTAGGCTTCGATGCCGGGAATCGGCGGGCCGCTTCGGCTGGAACGAGCCGCCGCCGGCCGCGATCACAATCACCTTCGTCTCGAACACCTTGCCGCCGTCGCTCTTGACGCGGAACAGCGGATCGCCGATCCGCTCGATCGAACTCGACCATCTCCGACAGATGGAACGTCGGCCCGAACGGCTTGATCTGCTCCATCAGCGCGTCGACCAGACCCTGCGCGGAAATCTTCGGGATCGCGGGAATGTCGTAGATCGGCTTTTCCGGATAGAGCTCGGCGCACTGGCCGCCGACCTTGTCGAGGATGTCGACCAGGTGCGCCTTCATGTCGAGCAGGCCGAGCTCGAACACCGCGAACAGCCCGACCGGGCCCGCGCCAATAATGAGTACGTCCGTCTTGATTGTGTCGCTCATAAGCTTCGTGTTTTTTGAGGGGGTGCGGCGCTTTCTAACGGGACAAAGCCGCCACGGAAAGAGCAAAGCTGACAAGAAATGAAGGCACGGGCGGCCCTTGCCGGGCGCGGATTTGGCCCGCTATGGGAATGGCTTGGAGGAATTCCAGTGAACGACCAGCCATCCCAGCGTCCGCAGCGGCCGATCCCCCAGCTTTCCGACTATCCGCACCGGGTCGACGACATCTGCCGGTTCGGCGACATGGACCCGCAGGGCCACGTCAACCAGGCGGTTTTCCTCACCTATTTCGAGAGCGGCCGCGTCGGCATGTTCCGCAACAAGGACCTCGGCATCGGTGTTCCGGGCGTGACCTTCGTGGTGGGCCGCATGGAGATCAACTACATGCGGGAGCTGCGCTGGCCCGCCACCATTGAAGTGGGCACCGGCGTCGCCGAATTCGGCCGCAGTTCGTTCAAGGTGGCGCAGGCGATCTTCCGCGACGGCGTCTGCTGCGCCACCGGGTTGGCCACGATGGTCTGCATGGACATCGCCACGCGCAAATCGACGCCGCTGCCAGACGAAGCCATCGCCAAGCTCAGCCAGTGGAAGATTACGGGCGGGCTGACGATGACCGCGCGGCTGTCGTTCGCGATTGCGGCCGCGCTGGTTTGCGGCCTCTTCAACTTTGCCCACGGCGCAGGACTACACCCGCGAAAACCTTCGTATCCCGGCAAGCGGCGCAGGTTCACGCGGGCTCGAGGCGATCCTGCTGCGCCCGACCGCCACGGCCCGCTATCCGCTCGTTCTGATCAATCACGGCTCGCCGCGAAACGCGTCAGACCGAAAGACCATGTCGCCGACCGCATATTTGCCGCAGGCGACCGAGTTCGCGCGGCGCGGCTGGGCTGCCGTCATCCTGATGCGGCGCGGCTACGGCGATTCCGGCGGCGGCTACGCGGAGCGCGTGGGCCCCTGCGACAATCCCGACTACGTGAAGGCCGCATCTGCCTCGGTGGCCGATATGCGCGCGGCAATCGCTCACCTGAGCAGCCGTCCCGACATCGATCCGGCGCGGATCGTCAGCGCCGGCCAATCGGCGGGCGGCCTCGCCACCGTCGCGCTCACCGCCGACCCGCCGAAGGGCCTGGTCGCGGGCATCAGCTTTGCCGGCGGCCGCGGATCGCGATCCGAGGATGAAGTCTGCCGCGAGGAGCGGCTGGTCGAGGCGATGCGCCGCTTCGGCCAGCGCTCGCGGCTGCCTATGCTCTGGGTCTACACCGAGAACGATCGCTTCTTCGGGCCGGCGCTGGCGCGCAAGATGCGCGATGCGTTCGTTGGCGCCGGCGGACAGGTTCAGTTCGTCCTGATGCCGCCGTTCGGCCGCGACGGACATAGCTTGTTTGCGCAGGGCATCCCGCAATGGACGCCGGTGGTCGACAAATTTTTCGAGGCCCAGCGCCTCGTCATGCGGGACGGACTGCTTCCGCTGCCGCCGTTGCCCACGCTGAAGATGCCGGCCAACCTGTCGTCGTCGGGGCGCGATGCGTTCGAGAAATATCGCGCGGCGGCCCCGCACAAGGCATTCGCTGCTTCACCGGGCGGAGCGTGGGGCTGGCGATCGGGACGCAGAAGTGCAAGCGACGCGAGCGAGGCTGCTCTCGAAGCCTGCGGCAAGCATGCGAACGATTGCCGCGTTGTCGCGGTCGACGATGCCGCGCCGTAACGCCGATCAGGCTTGCCGTTCCGGCACGCGCAGCACCAGGCCGTCGAGCTCTTGCGTCACCTTGATCTGGCAGGACAGCCGCGAGTTCGGCCGCACGTCGTAGCCGAAGTCGAGCATGTCCTCTTCCATCGGCGACGGCCCGCCGGTCTTCTCCCGCCAGGCCTCATCGACGTAGACGTGGCAGGTGGCGCAGGCGCAGGCGCCGCCGCACTCCGCCTCGATGCCGGGGATGTCGTTCTTGATGGCGGATTCCATCACGGTCGCGCCGGGCTCGGCTTCGATCGTCTTGGCGGTGTCTGAGGAATCGATAAAAGTGATCTTGACCATAGAAGGCGAGCCGTTCGAAGCGCCGGAAACCCGGCCGGACGGCGGGGCGGCCTCTATCTATCGGCTCCGGCGGGCGCGCGCTAGGGCGCTGCCGGTGTAAAAACCAATGGACTAGTGCGCCCGCAGCAGGCCGGCGATCGACGGACCGCGCCTCTTCGATCGACCCGCTGAGCGCCTCGACCGCGGCCTGCATGGACGCCACGCCGGCCAGTTCGACCGCCTCGGCGGCGCGGGCGACGCGCCAGGCGCCGATGCCGAGCGCCGAGCCTTTCAGCGTGTGCGCGGCGGCGGCGGCAAACGTCTGGCTCCCCGCGGCGATCCGCGGCAGCAGGATCTCGGCCTGACGGCCGAACAGCTCCAGCACCTCGCGCTCCAGGCTGCGCTCGCCAAGCGTCATGCGCGACAGGTGGTCGAGGTCGATCACGTCATCGCTCGGCGCGAGCGCCGGCGACGGCATTTCCTTGAGTGCGAGTGCGGTCATGCGAATCCTCCCCGGGGCTTCGACCCTCTCTCCGGAGTGTGACCTGCAAGGGGCCAAATCTGGGTAAATGGCGCGCAAGAATCGCCGCACTGGTTAACAGCGCCCTGCCAATGGCCGACAACGGCTATTGCGCGGCGGTCCGCGGCGCGCCGGTGGCGAAATAATCGGTCCAGTCGCTGTCCTGGGCCGGCTGCAGCGTCGAAATGTCGAACGCGAATTCGTCACCGGAGGGCACCAGGCCGACGCCGCGGTTTCGGCGAGTTCGGGGTGCTTGCCATGCGCGGCGGCAAGAATGATCTGGGCGGCGCACTGGCGGCCTTCGGACAGGCCGGAGCGCTGGCCATAGTCTATGCCGGCCTTCGACCACGCCGCGCTGACGGCGGGATTCTGCGCGCGACCTGATCGCGGCGTTGAACGCGCCCTGATCGAACGGCTCCGCGACCACGGCGCCCGCGCCGGCGGCTGTGACGTGGGTGTGCATAGCCGCACACTTCGGTGGCGATCACCGGCAAGCCGTTGACCACGCCTTCGAGGATCACCGTCCCGGTCGTGTCGTAGCGCGAAGGATGCAGCAGCAGGTCGGCCGCCGCCATCACCTGCGGCATGTCCTCGCGATGGCCGAGCCAGGCACACGCGCTCGGCCACGCCGAGATTGCGCGCCAGCGCGTTGACCGTCTGCGCGGCATTGTCGTCGTCGCTCAACCCGGCGATCAGAAGCTGCGCGTCCGGGAAATTCCGCGAGCGCGCGGACGACGCGGTCGGTGCCCTTGGTGTTGGGCTGCACGCCGACCGTCATCCAGGTCCAGGTCCGGTCGGCGAGGCCGAACGAGGCGCGCATGTTCTGCCGCGTGCCGTCGGTGCGGATATTCCGGCTTGCGGCGCGCAGCCGACAGCGTCGGCGGCAGCAGGTACATGCGCTGCGGCTCGGTGCGCCACGCGCGCCAGTATTCCAGCAGCTGGTTCTGGCTCAGCAGGATCGTCTTGGTCTTCAGGTCCGGGCTGAAGCAGTCCTTCTCCATGTTGGCGAAGGTGCGGTAGCGCGGCAGCAGGTTCAGGTAAGGCTGCTTGCGCAGCCGGTCATACATCGAGGCGTCGGCGCAATAGAGCACGTCGAGGCCGAGCAGCTTGTTGAAGCCGACCGTGAGATCGCACTGCGCGTTCGCCTCGCGCTGGAAGTCGATGGCGAAATCGTACTGGCGGCCGTGGTTCGTCTTGGAGTCGTTTGCCAGCGTCACGACCGGAATGCCGTCGGTCTGCACGTCGCCCGAGACGCGTTCGGCATAGATGGTGACGTCGTGGCCGCGGCTGCGGACCAGCTTCGCGATCTCGAGGCAATCGCGCTGAAGCCCGCCGCCGGGAAACAGGCTGACAATACCGAACGCGATACGCATCGTTGGACTCGGACCCACGCCACACGGACTGAGAGGAAAGCTAGGCGATTTATGGTTATTTTAGTGTAAACGGCCCCGCCGTGTCAGGTTTGGCGGGCAACTGGCTGTGGATCAAGTTCCCCTAGAACACTCCCGGAATGATGCGGTCGGTGCGCTCGACATAGCGGCGGTACTCCTCGCCGAACATCTCGACCATCAGCCGCTCCTCCCGCCCGATCCGGAAGAAGAACAGCGTGCCGAACCCGACCAGGCCGGCCGGGCCCGCGATCCAGTTCGGCAGCAGCAGCGCCTGCGCCAGCGCCCACAGCCAGAACGCGGAATACATCGGGTGCCGCAGCCGGCTGTAGATGCCGCGTCGTGATCAGCTTGTGCTGCTCGCGGATTTCGAGCGTCACCGACCAGTTGCGGCCGAGGTCGCTGTGCGTGCGATAGAACAGCCAGAGCGCCAGCGCGAACACGGCGGCGCCGAGCCAGGCCATCGACGGCATGAATGGATAGGTCGCGAACTTCGGCTGATCCGAAATCACATAGGTCAGCGGCGCAACCAGCATGCCGCAGATCGAGATCGTCAGCAGCACGGCTCTCGCGCACGCGGTCGGCGCGGCGCAGCTTCGGCGTCTTGCGCGAACGCTGCTGATGCCGGAAGCGGATCGCAAACCAGCCGAGCACGCCGCAGGCCCCAGATCAGCTTCGCCAGAAACAATGTCATCGCGCGGCATTCTCAGCGGGGTTCGATGAACGTGCCGTCCGCGCCGATCAGCGCGGCCGGCCCTTCCATCGTCATCACGGAGCGCACGAAACGGAATCGGCCCGCATCCCATCATGTAGAAGTCATAGGCGTTGCGCCGCTCGTTCGCCATGACGAATTGATGGTGCACGCGCATGAAGCGGACGCGGATGCGGCGATAGGTTTCCGGCTCCAGCATGCCGCGGATCCGGACCATGCGGATGATCGGCTTGCGGTCGTAGCGGTCGTCGACGCGCTGCTCGGTCACCGGATCGAACTTGTAGAAGCTGATCGGATCGGCGCGCGCGTGAAACTCCGCCCATTCGACCGCACCCGCGGTCGCCACGCGCTGGATGTCGCGCCGAACGCGGGCGGCATCCGGATGCAGGCTGAATTTTGGGATGGTCGATCCGACGGTCATCACGCAGACCTTCGGCCCGCGCGTGCCGAGGGCAGGATCGAGTTCAAGCGCACGGGCAACTGACGCTGACCGCCATCGTCGCGCCGAGGCTGTGGCCGACCACGACGATCTCGTCGAACTGCGTGTCGCGCGCCGACGTCACCAGTTGCCGCGCAAACTGATCGAGCCGCGCCTCCATGTCGGGCCGGCGGCCGTGCAGGTAGTCCCAGGAGAACACCCAATCATCGAGCGCCTGCACGCACGCGCCAGCGCCGGCCGGGCCATTGCAGCAGCACAAAGAAGGTCGCGACGCCGATCGCCGCGACGGCGAGCGCATAAGCCGCGCCTTGCAGCGCCAACAGGCCCGCGATCCACCGGCCGAGCAGCCAGCCGATCACCGCGAACGCGATGAGGTAGACCACCGGAAACAGGAAGAAGAAGCCGTACTGGAAGTTCGCCCGGAAATATCGAAACACCGTGCCGGTGCGGAAAATGTCGAACAGCGCGAGACTGAACTTGCCGAGCCGCGTCAGCATCGGCGTCTCGAAATCGCCGCGCACGATGTCGTCCCACGCCAGCGGCTGATAGGTCGTCTCGACGCGCCAGTTGGGACCTTGCGTTTCAACGGTCCATCGCGCGGCGTTCTCATCCTTGGTCAGAGCCGAAGCGGAGGCGCTCACGCTCCAGGTTCGCGCGAAGATCGGAATGCCGCGAACAAAACGCCGATAGTGTCCCTCGGCGCCGACCGGGTCGTATCCGGCCACCTGATAGACGAGACGCCGCTTGATCATCGAGCCGTTTCGCGTTTTTGCGGGAACCGCGGGCGGTTGCGCCGTTCATCGAAGAGTAACAGGGAACCGGGGCCCATCAGAGTTGCCGGCGGCGAAATGTCAACCGTGACAGCGTCTGGTGTCCGGACCCGAAGTCGCTTCGGAGCAAGCGAGAATTCGGGCGAACTTCCGAACCGCGACACGAGCCATCGCGGATATTTGAGCGGCGAAAACTCGTGTGCTACAGGCCTTCGCCGGCACACCGTTCCCAACTCACATCGAATGTCCCGCAAGCGCCACATGGCTGAACTGACCTATTCCTATCGGCCCCACGCGCTCTCGCCGGAGCGGCTGTTCCGCCTGCAAGGCGACGGCCTCGCCTGGTCGATGGCCAAGCGCAAGGGCTCGGTCGCTTACCGCGACATCGAGCAGGTGCAGATTTTCAAGGCGCGCTTTCTTGGCTCGTCGGCGACTTACTGGAACTTCGTGCTGTTTTCCCGCACCGGCGGCAGGATCAAGCTCGGAGCGGCGAGCCGCGTCGGCTTCAAGGCGATCGACGACCGCACCTCCGTCTACCTGCCTTTCATTCACGAACTGCAAGCGCGTCTCATCCAGGCCAATCCGGATTTGCGCGTCGAGACCGGAAGTCATTGGCTGCAACACCTGGAAACGGCCGCCGGCTGGCTCGTCGTCGGCGCTGTTCAACGTGCTGCGCCACGTCAGCCTGCGCTGGAGCGCCAATGTCGCCGCCTGGCTGATGCGGCGGATCGGACCCGGCCTGCTGCGCGGACATCGGACCGCGAAGGCGCAGCTTGCCGTCGCGTATCCTGAAAAGCCGCCGGCCGAGATCGAGCGGATCCTGACCGGCATGTGGGACAATCTCGCGCGAGTCGGCGCCGAATATGTGCAGCTCGACCGCATCTGGGATTTCAAGCTCGACAACCCGCGCGAGCAGGGCCGCATCGTTGCTCGACGACGCGACGATCGAACGCTGCAGGCGGCTGCGCGAGCGCCGCGGCCCGGTGCTGATGTTCGGGGCGCATCTCGGCAACTGGGAGGTGTCGGCGCTGGCCGCCCAGATGTTCACTCCCGCATGTCGACGTGATCTTCAAGGCGCCGCGCATTGCCGCCATCGCCGACAAGCTGGTGACGCTGCGCAGCAGCTCCGGCGCCGGATTGATCTCCGCCGACGCCAGCACCGCGCTGCGGGTGCGCGACGCGCTCAAAGGCAATCGCATCGTGGGAATGCTGGTCGACGAATATTACGCCGACGGCATTCCGGTGACGATGTTCAATCGCACTTCACGATCAATCCGCTGTTCGCCCGCTTCGTTCGCATTTTCGACTGCCCGTTTCATGGTTTCTATGTCGCCCGCATGCCGGACGGCCGCCTGCGCCTGACCGTCACCGATGCGATCGAGCCGGCGCGTGATGCGCGCGGCCGCGTCGACGTCAATGGCACGATGCAGGCCATCGCATCGACGATCGAAGGCTGGGTCCGCGCGCATCCGGAGCAGTGGCTTTGGATGCACCGCCGCTGGCGGGACTAGGGCGGGTACTCCTGGAGCACGCCGTTGGGATGTCCGCTTTGCCTGGAAAGCTGACATTCATGACGTGGCTTAACATGGCCAGCTGGGTGCACAACAGCAGGCGAACGCTGTGCGTGATCGTCTGGCCTGCTGAGGCACGAGCTATTCATGGATCCCCATGCACCGGGGCGTCCGGCGCGCTATTGCTCCAAGGCGCTTGACGCTAACTCCTGGGTAATCGCGAGGGCACCAGAATATTCCGCGCGTGAGCCGAGGATTTCGACCAGCCGATGGCAAACGTGCGAACGGCTGCCATTGCTCAGCACATAGGCAACATTGGTCTGCACCTTAGGCCGTCATCGCATAGCGCACTCCAAACACCCGTTGTGACCCAGGCTGTCCCATCGACACCAAGCACACAGCACATTCCAATTGTGGCGGCGCTGGTTGGCGACCCGGTTGGCTCAGGATTCGTACGCCAGTACTAAACCGTCCAGGCGGTTCGGTTACCGGTGTGTCAAACGCTTCGGCGCCATGATTTCGCAGCGAAAACGTTGCTTGCACTACTGAAGCAAGCTATCCCCGCTGCACGGCGTATTGCCGTTATTCACCACATGGGCCCGAGCGAATCCCATCATATCGATGACCTCAGCTTCGCCGACAGGGTGTGAAGAAGCCGTCCGGTCACGCTTGGGTGTCGAGACGGACATGGAGTATTTCGGCGAGTTCCGCTGAACCTCTGCGAGATCGGAGTAGGCCGTCCGATGTCGCCGCACAAGGCAATTCGTCGGACATATCTGGGCGCCAACGCCCCAGCTAGCGCAACAGCGCCGCGGGCAGCGAACGCCACGCCGCCTTCGGGATCATGCCGGGGCGCTGGCGCAGCAGGCCGAGAAACAATCGCCGTGTCTGCCGCGCGTTCGCACGCTCGGCGCGCCGCATGTGGTTGATCATGGCGTGGGCGGCGAGCGCACGCTCGGCGTGATTGAGCTCGGCGAAACGCGCCGCGAGCGGAGCGAAATCCGCATTGCCAGGCATCGATCTCCGGGTCGGCCAGTTCCAGCAGGCGATAGAGCGCCGCGTCGCTCGCATAGAACGATCCATCCGCGTATGGTCGCGCCAATCCGGCGGCGCGCTCAAACCATCGGCCGGGTCGCGGCCGGTCTCGCGGCGCGCGGCTGCGCCGAGCGTTGCGCCAGCCGGACCGAGAACGCCTGCCGGATCGCGTTGCGGTTGGTGACGTTTCCGCTGTGCCAGCGATATTCGATCAGAATTTCCGGCAGATTGGCGAGCCCGGCCGTCTCGGCGATGCGCAGCCACAGGTCGTAGTCCTCGGCCGCGCGGAACGCCGGCCGGAATCCGTTCAGGCGGCGCACCAGCTTCGGTGCGGAACATGACGGATGAATGCACGAACGGATTGCCCTGCATCAGCGATGCGGGCAAGCTGCTCCGGCTCCGTCGCCGGCCTGAGCTCGCCGCGCCGCGTGCCGCGCTCGTCGATCTTTTGCGCCCACGATCCCAGCAGGCCGATGCCGGGATGCGCGTTCAAATGGCTGCAACTGCCGCTCCAGGCGCTGCGGCAGCGCGCGGTCGTCGGCGTCGAGGCGCGCCAGCAGCGGCGCGCGCGCTTCGGCCAAGACCGCGGTTGAGCGCCGCCACCAGCCCCAGCGCGTCCTGGCGGATCGAGCCGGATGCGGCCGTCGCGCTGTTCCCATTCGCCGAGGATGCGGGGCGTGTCGTCGGTCGAGCCGTCGTCGATCGCGATCAGTTCCCAATCGGGCAGCGTCTGCGCGACGACGCTCGCGACGGCCTCGCCGAGCCACCGCGCTCCGTTGCGAACCGGCATGACGACAGTGATTTGAGGCGTCATCGGACCTGACGATGCAGAGAGGCTAGTCGCGCGGCGCGGCCGCTGCGGCGATTGTGCCTCATGGGCCGGCGTGGCGACAGGCTTGCGCGCCGCGCCGCTCCGCCAATCCGCCACAATGCGCTGCCGTCATGAGTTAAAGCGGGCCGACAGCGGGAGATGTGGGGCGAAGGCGGATTTGGCTCATCCTGGCACGCTTGAGACGCTAACCATGAACGCGGCGCCGCGCCGCGGAAGCCGCCGCTGCTCGTCTTCGGAAGTGCTCGGAAAGATCAGGGGAATTGGCCGCGTGGCGTCATTAACGATGATTAAAAAAGTCTTACACGGTCAGGTTTCATTCGACCCCCCGGGCCGATAGGATGGCGGTCAGGCGGGCTTCGGTTCTGTGGATAAGTCTGCGTCGAGCGCAGGCCCGCTGAGGCAGGGGATCCCGTTAGGGGACCACGACGATCACGCGAGCGGCGCGCGCTGGAGGGGCACTCCTTCAGTTCGCGGCCGTAGGTTTTGAGTAACAACGCGAGGCGACGGCGGACATGGCGAACTATCCGAAGAAGATGCAGGATCCGGCGGAATCGGCCCTCTCGGCGATCCAGGAGGCACTGGGCACCGCCGGACAGGGCTCCGGCCAACCGTCCTGCCCATGCCGAGCCGGCCGCGCCTCTGGTCGACCGTCGCCGCACGCCCTGAATGCCGACAAGGATCTGTTCGAGGGCGTCGGCCCTTCGTCCACCGCCGAAGATCAGCCGCAGGCGCGCCGCGCCGCCAACGACGACCGCCAGTCGATCGGCATGATCTTGCAGACGCTGCAGCGCCAGTCCGCCGCGCACGTCGTATCTTGTCGCCTCGATTTTCGCTTTCGCCTGGGTGCTGGGCGGCCTGATCGCTCGCCGTTCCTCTATCTGCCCGACCTGCGGACGGTGCTGTCGCAGGGCGCCACCGGCATTCCGGCGATGATCGGCCTCGCCGCCTTCGTGCTGGCGCCGGTCATGTTCTTCTATCTGCTCGCCCACATGGTCTGGCGCTCGCAGGAGCTTGCGCCTGATCGCGCAATCGATGGCCGGCGTCGCGATGCGTCTCGCCGAGCCTGAAGAGGTGGCGCGCGAGTCGATCGTCACGGTCGGCCAGGCGATCCGCCGCGAGGTCGCCGCGATGGGCGACGGCGTCGAGCGCGCGCTTGCGCGTGCCGCTGAGCTTGAAGCGCTCGTCGCCAACGAAGTGTCCTCGCTGGAGCGCGCCTATCACGACAACGAAGTGCGCATCCGCGGCCTGCTGGAGACCCTCGCCCACCAGCGCGACACCCTCGTCGCCCAGGGCGAACAGGTCCGCCACGCCATCACCAGCGTGCATCTCGATCTCACCAACGACATCGCCTCGGTCAGCGACCACGTCGCCGCACCGCGTCAACGACAGCGCGCAGAAGATCGTGCAGGCGCTCACCGAGAAGGGCGAGCACATCACGCTGGCGCTCGGCCGCGCCGGCGACTTCATGATCGGCGCGCTCGGCGAGCGCGGCGGCGACCTGCTGGAGCGTCTGGAGCGCACCAGCCTCGAGACCACCTACGGCCATTTCCACGGCGAGCGACCGGCTGACCTCGAGCCTGAACTTCAAGACCGATCACATCACCGAAGAATTCTCCGAGCTCACCAACAACCTCTCCATCATGATGGAGACGCGGCTCGACGACGTGACCCAGGGCTTCGCGCAGAAGTCGAACGCCATCGTGCAGATGATGGACGAGCGCTCGCAGCAGATCACCGACGTGCTGGTCGACACCTCCAGCCGGCTCGCCGAGACCATCGTCACGCGCGGCGACGAGGTGAACAACACGCTCAAGTCGACCGGCGACTCGCTGGTGCTCGATCTCAGCCTGCGCGGCGGCGACGTCGTCTCCAAGCTCGAGCAGACCGGCGCCAGCATCACCGAAACGGTCGTCGAGCGCGGCAACACCGTCAGCGACGCGTTCCAGCGCCAGCGCCGAGCAGCTTTCCTCCGCGGTCGCGACCCACAGCGACACCGTCAAGGACCTGCTGGCGGCGCGGCTGCAGGCGTTCGAGCAGATGTTCTCGACCGGCGGCGCCGAACTCACCGAGAAGATCTCGCGCGACAGCACCACGCTGGGCAACCTGATCACTCGCCACATCGCCGAGTTCGACCGCACCGTGAAGACCTACGGCGGCGAACTGGTCGAACGGCTCGGCCAGCGCACCCAGGAGGTCAGCGAGTCGATGCGGACCTATGTCGACAGCTTCGACACCAAGCGTCAGCACCAAGTCGACCGAAGTCACCGCCACGCTCGACCAGCGCCTGTCGCGCTTCCAGGAGGCGCTCGACAGCCGCACCCAGACGCTCAACGAGGCCCTTTCCTCGCGCGTCATGGATATCGCCAAGACGCTGGCCGAGGGCGGCAAGGAGGTCGTCGCCGCGCTCGACAAGCGGATCGGCGACGTCACCGTCACCATCAACTCGCGCGGCGAAGAGCTCGCCTAGACGATCGGCGCCAAGATCAACGACATCGACCAGGCGCTCGGCACCCGCGCCATGGAGGTGGCGAACACCCTCGACACCCGGATCGGCCGCTTCGAGCAGCTGCTGGTCGGCCGCGCCGAGACGGTGACCGAGCAGATCGAGGTCCGCACCAAGGCGGCCGCCGACGCGCTCAACGCGCGCATGGAGCAGCTTGCCTCCTCGATCCAGACCAACTCCGCCGAGGCCGAGCGCCAGATCGCTCAGGTCACCGGCAACGCCGAGCGCGTCTTCACCGCTGCGGCCACCACCGCGGAGCGCACCTTCACGGCTGCGACCGGAAGTGCGGAGCGCGCGCTGGCGACCGCGACCAGCAACGCCGAACGCGTGATCGGCCACGTCACCGGCGAGGTCGAGCGTCGCTCGCCGCCGTGTCCACCGGCATCAGCACGGTGCTCAAGCAGAACGCGACCGACGTGGAGCGCACGCTGCTCGGCGTCAGCGCCGAGGTGGCGCGCAGCTTCGTCGGCAAGGCCGACGAGATCAGCGCCCAGGTCAGCGCGCGCGCCAACGAGATGACGCGCATCCTCGACGGCAGCTCCAGCACCCTGCTCGCCGCGCTGGGCAACAAGAGCCGGGAGTTCACCGCCGAAATCAGCAAGGCCACCGATCACGCGGTGAAGTCGATCGAGTCGCAGGGCTTCACCTTCGCCCGCACCATGATGGACAACAGCGAGCAGATCGCGCGCCTCGTCAACGAGGCCAGCGAGACCGCCACCAGCGCCGTCAACCTGACCCTCAAGAACCTGCAGGAAAACACCCGCGCCGCGATCGAGCAGTCGAAGCCACGACGGCGAAGGCCACGGTTTCGGAGATGCTGGAGACGCACGGCATGCTGCGCTCCGACACCACCACCCTGTTCGAGCGGCTGCGCGAGGCCAACATCCTGCTCCAGGAGGTGCTGAGCGGCGCGCACCAGAACATGAGCGCGCTGGAGAACACGCTGGTCACCCGCGTCTCCGAGTTCGTCTCCACCATGAACGAGGTGGCCGAGCGCAGCGGCGTGGCGAGCAACCAGGTCGACCAGCACATCGCCTCGTTCCAGCACCGCCACCAGCAAGGTGCTGACCGATCTCGGCCAGCTCGCCGGCAAGTTCGAGCAGCATGGCCGCTCGCTGGTCGAGGCGGTCGCCCTCATCGAGAAGAGCAACCGCCGCACCGAAGAGACCTTCGGCGAGCGCCGCGCCGCGATCGAAACCGTCGTCTCCTCGCTCGACACCAAGACCGAGGACATCGAGCAGCGCCTCAAGCGCTTCTCCAGCCTGCTCGACGAGACGCTGGACGGCGCCTCGGGCCGCGCCCGCGACATCGCCCGCCTGATCGCGGAATTCGAGCGAGCAAGGCCTGCAGTCGATGGAGCAGGCCCGCGACCGCACCGGCGAGACGATGCGCGACGATCTTCGGCCAGCCACGCCAGCGAGACGCAGGAAATGTTCACCTCCACCACGCAGCGCTTCACCGATCTGCTCCAGGGCATGAGGCAGATGGCGGCGCGAGATGCAGCGCGAGCTCGAAACGACGCGCACCGAGCTGCGCCGTGGCATCCTCGAGCTGCCGCAGGAAACCGCCGAGAGCGCCGCGCAGATGCGCCGCGTCATCGTCGACCAGATCGAGGCGCTGGCCGAGCTCAACCGCATCGTCGCCCGCCACGGCCGCGGCATGGATGCCGCCGAGCCGGCCGCGCCGCGAACCCGCCGTCGCCAGCGACGCGCGCGGAAGCGCCACGATACGCGGACGCCGCCGCGGATGGAGCCGCCGCGGATGGAGCCGCACCGAATGGAGCAGCGCGCCGAGCGTCCGGCCCCTGCCCCGCGATCCGACATCACCGGCGCCGCGCCGCTGCCGCGCCGACAAGCCGAATCGCCTTCGCTCACCCCGGCCAAGCCAGGGCGGCAACGGCCGCAGCGGCTGGCTGTCCGAGCTGCTGCACCGCGCCTCGCGCCCGGAGGACCAGCTTCCCGACGAGCGTGGCCCCGCTCCGCGCGGCGACGCGCGCGCCGCCCACTACACCATCGAGTCGCTCGAACTCGCTGTCGGTCGATATCGCACGGATGATCGACCACGACGCCGCGGCCGAACTGTGGGACCGCTACAAGCGCGGCGAGCGCAACGTGTTCACCCGCCGGCTCTACACCTTGCAGGGCCAGAAGACGTTCGACGAGATCCGCAAGAAGTATCGCGGCGACCGCGACTTCAAGCAGACCGTCGACCGCTACATCGGCGAGTTCGAGCGGCTGCTCGAAGAGGTTTCGCGCGACGACCGCGGCCAGGTGGTGGCGCGCACCTACCTCACCTCGGAGACCGGCAAGGTCTACACGATGCTGGCCCACGCCGCCGGCCGGTTCGGCGAGTAAACGCCAGCACGAATCGAACGGGCGCGTCGCAAGACGCGCCCGTTTGCATTGACCGCCAAGGTGCGCCGCGTTCTCGCGGATTCCGGGACTCCGGCCCATAGCGCGTGAAACGCGCTTGAGGGCCGGCCCCGGAATGACGGCGGTAGGGTTATACTGCCCCCATGAATCTCCCCCTCTCCCTCGCCGTCCGCGTCGAGCACTGGCCGATCGCCGGCAGCTTCACCATCAGCCGCGGCGCCAAGACCGAGGCCGTGGTGGTGGTCGCGGAGCTGAGCGACGGGCGTCACCGCGGCCGCGGCGAATGCGTGCCCTACGCGCGCTATGACGAGACCGTCGCCAGCGTCACCGCCGCGCTGGAGCAAGGCCGCCGGCAAGCTGGCGCTTGGGCTCGACCGCGCCGGCCTGCAGCGAGAGATGCGCCCGGGCGCCGCCCGCAACGCGCTCGACTGCGCATTCTGGGATCTCGAGGCCAAGCGTGCCGGCCGCCCGGCGCATGCAGCTTGCGGGCTTGCGCGGCGCCGAAGCCGCTGATCACCGCCTACACCATCTCGATCGGCGACGCCGCAAGCCATGGCGAGCGCCGCCAGGGCCGCGGCGTCGCGCCCGCTGCTCAAGATCAAGCTCGGCGGCGCGCAGGGCGACCCCGAGCGCATCGCCGCGGTGCGCGCCGCCGCGCCGCAATCCGAGTTGATCGTCGACGCCAACGAAGGCTGGACCGCCGGCAATCTCGCCGAGAACCTCGCCGCCTGCGCCGAGCGCCGGCGTCACGCTGGTCGAGCAGCCGCTGCCGGCCGACAACGATGCCGCGCTCGCGACGATCCAGCGCCCGATCGCGGTCTGCGCCGACGAAAGCGCGCACGACCGCGCGACGCTTGCGCGCGCTGGTCGGGCCGCTACGACGCCGTCAACATCAAGCTCGACAAGACCGGCGGCCTCACCGAGGCGCTGGCGATGGCGGAGGAGGCCGCGCGGCTCGGGTTGCAGATCATGACCGGCTGCATGGTCGCGACCTCGCTCGCCATGGCGCCGGCCGTGCTGGTCGCGCAGCGCGCCAAGGTGGTCGACCTCGACGGCCCGCTGCTGCTGGCGAAGGACCGCCCCGACGGGCTGCGCTATGACGGCAGCCTGGTGCATCCGCCGACCCCGGCGCTGTGGGGATAGAGCATGATCGACGCGACGCACGTTGCTCGCATCGCACGCTGGCTCTCGCGCTGGACCGCGCCGGCCGCGCGCGCAAGACTATCCGAACCGCGCCATCCGGATGATCGTGCCGTTCACGCCCGGCTCGCCGAACGACGTCATCGCGCGGCTGCTGGCGCAGCATCTTTCCGTCCGCATGGGGCAGAGCGTGATCGTCGACAACCGGCCCGGCGCCGGCACCACGACCGGGATGAAGGCCGCGGCCCTCGCGGAGCCCGACGGCTACACGCTGCTGTTCCAGAGCTCGAGCTTCGTCGTCGCGCCGGCGATGTACAAGAACCTCGACTACGATCCGTTCAAGGCGTTCGTGCCGGTCGCCAACGCCGTCGAGGGGCATTGGGTCACGGTGGTGCCGCCGGCTCTGCCGGTGCGCTCGATCGCGCGAGTTCATCGCCTATGCCAAGGCCAATCCCGGCAAGCTCAATTTCGGCTTCGGGCAAGGCACCGCGCCGCAACTGGTCGGCGAATGGCTCAAGAAGACCAACGGGCTCGACGTCGGCAGCGTGCCGTACCGCGGCGGCGCGCAGGCGATCACCGACATGCTGGGCGGCCGCATCCATCTCAACATCGGCACCATCGCGACGCTGGTGCCGCTGATCAAGGAGGGCAAGCTCAAGGCGATCTCGGTCTGGGGCCCGGCGCGCTATCCCGAACTGCCCGACGTCCCGACCATGATCGAAAGCGGCTTTCCCGGCCTGTCGCTGAGCTTCTGGGCCGGGCTGTGGGCGCCGGCCGGCACGCCGGCGCCGGTCGTCGCCAAGCTCAACGCCGAAATCAACGCCGTGCTCGGTTCGCCGGAGTGCAAGGCAGCCTTGAGCAAGCTCGGCGTCGAGGCGAGACTTGGCTCGAGCCAGGACTTTGCTGCGTTCATCGCCGCCGAAATTCCGAAGTGGGCAGGACATCGTCCGCGTCAGCGGCGTCAAGGTCGGAATATAAGATCGCGCACGCAACGCACACCGGGAGGAAGCCATGATCAGCAGGCGCGTTTTGCTGTCGGTCGCCGTCGCCTGCGGAGTTGGCATCGCCACGAGCGTTCGGCGCGCAGTCCTATCCCGACAAGCCGATCAAGATGATCGTGCCGTTCCCGCCGGGCGGGCCGATCGACACCATGGCGCGCCTCGTGGCGCAGGGCATGTCGTCGGACTCGGCCAGCAGGTGATGGTGGAGAACCGGCCGGGCGCGGGCTCCACCATCGGCTCCAAGGCCGTGGCGAGCGCCGACCCCGACGGCTACACGCTGCTGTTCGGCTCGTCCGGATCGCTCGGCGTCGCGCCCGCGCTCTACGCCAATGCTCGGTCTCGATCCGGTCAAGTCGTTCGCGCCGATCGCCAGCGTGTCGCTGCTGCCGCATGTCATGGTGGTGCCGGCGTCGGTGCCAGCCAAGACGCGTGCCGGAGTTCATCGCCTACGCCAAGGCCAATCCCGGCAAGCTCAACTTCGGCGCGGGTCTCGGCACGCCGCCGCATCTGCTCGGCGACGCTGTTCAAGAGCAAGGCCGGGCATCGACATCACCTACGTGCCCTACAAGGGCGCGGCGCAGTCGGTGACCGACCTGCTCGGCGGGCAGACGCACTTCACCATCGACGGCACGCTGATCCTGATGCCGCACATCAGGGCCGGCAAGCTCCGCGCGCTCGCCGTCGGCGCGCCCGCAGCGCTGGCCCGAACTGCCCGACGTGCCGACCTGGTGGAGAGCGGCTATCCCGATTTCACCATCGACGCCTGGACCGGCGTGGTCGCGCCCGCCGGCACGCCGCCGCAGATCATCGCGAAGCTCAACGCGCGCGGTCAACGCCGGGCTGCTGAGCCCGGAGACGGAAACCGCCATGGCGCGCTTCAGCTCGATCCCCAAGGTCGGGACGCCGCAGGAGTTCGCGGCCTTCATCGCGGCGGAAGCGCCGCGATGGGCGGCGATGGTGAAGCTCGCAGACGCCAAGGTGGAGTGAAAAGGTTCTGGAGGATTGGGAGGCTGAGGCTGGCCAGTGACCGGCTAAGGCTTTGGCGACTTCGTCCGGCTGAATTTTCCGCTGCTGCGGGTTGACGCCAGAAGCTCGTTGGTTGGCGCCAGCAATCCTAAGCCAATTCGCTGCCATTTCGAGCCACACGGCCCGCGCATCGGGGTCAGTGAGCGCCTGGGCGCGCTCCATGCATTGCATCGCGAAGCGGTGAAGTTCTGATGGTTCTGTCATTTCCCGCATACTCACACTGAATATGCCGGGAACTGGCTGATGTGCGAACTTCCCTGACCGTTCCCTACCGCTATAAAAAGTTACTGTGGCCGCTGCGCTACCCACAACCCGCCAAAGATGCATCCGCAGGTTGATGGCGCTGTCGCGTCGCGCGGATTTCGACCGATCTGGTGCACGCGAGGCCGGAAATTTCGCGCGCTTTTAGGGGCGGCGAGGCCGGCTTTGCGGGCCCGTTGGCACGTCTGAGACTTGCCCAAAACTCTACCCCTGCCCGAGGGTTAGGCAGTCGGCTGTGACCGAATAGTCGCCCCGGAAATCATCCCCAAACGGAACGTAAGAGAGGCTTCCACATCGGCGTCCTATCATTTACAAAGGATCATAGAGTGGCGCTTGGGGACGGGGGTTCAAGGGCTATGCGACTTCGAGCAGCCTTGGCTGGTATTGCCGCTCTGGTGGCGCTTTCCGCATCCAACGCATTCGCAACGGTTCGGATCACCGACGACGTCGGGGGCCGGATCGGCACGTATGTCGAGGCCTACTCCGCCGTCCGCAGCTCGGGCGAGCGGGTGATGATCGATGGCGCCTGCCTGTCGGCCTGCACCCTGGTCCTCGGCATCGTCCCGCGGGAGCGCATCTGCGTCACCCAGCGCGCCATGCTGGGCTTCCACGCCGCCTGGATGCCGGGACCTGCCGGGCGCCCGGTCGCGAGCGCGGTTGGCACCCAGGCGCTGTGGGAGGTCTATCCTGCGCACCTGCGGCGCTGGATCAACTAGCGCGGCGGCCTATCGTCGAAGATGATCTTCCTGCGTGGCCGCGAGCTCGCGTCCATGTATCCGACCTGCCGCT
>CAVQGC010000011.1:0-528294 GCA_963711955.1 uncultured Alphaproteobacteria bacterium
GCCACTTCCACGGTACGCATTTCTCCATTCCCATTCCGCGCGCATTTAGAGTGTGCGCGGACAGTGTGGCAAGGCGTTGACATGGCGGCTCCGCGCCGCGCAGCCAGCAGACGCTCCAGCATCGTTAATGCGGCACCGCCGCAGCGATGGCGTTGCCCGGCGGCTCGCGACGCGGCGCCGGAACCGGCAGCGGGATCGGCGCGGCGGAGGCTCGCGCTTCGGCGGCCTTCTCAGTGGCGGCCAGCTTCGCCGCCGCGGGACTTGGTGCTGGACTCGGAGACTGACGCGCCGCCTGGCGGTTGGGCATCGCCGCGGAGCGCGCGCTCCTCGGCTGGAGCGGCGTTCGCGGTGGGCGATCGCGGGGCCCGCGCCGTAGCCGACCGCCGCGCCGACGATCGCGCCGACCGGGCCGTGCACAAGCGCGCCCGCCAGCGCGCCGGCCGCGACGCCGCCCATGCGCCCGTTCGGCATCGCGTGCATCGCGGCGCGAGACACAAGGCCATCACGGCTGCGGCGAAAATTCTTTTCATGTCCGCCCTCCCTGCCATCGTCCTGATGCGCGAGGCGCAAGCGTTCTCAATCAGTGTGGCCTCAATCCGCCGCCGGTGTGATCGGAACGGTGAAGGCTTTGCGGCTCGTGGGAATGGCGTGGTGGTAATGCGTAGGGCGGGACGCGGCGGACAGGTTCAAAAGAACAGCTTGTCGAGCCAGTGCAGCACGACGAGCAGGATGACTCCGATCCCGATGATGCCGTAGCCGGTCAGCCTCTCCGATTGCGGACGCTGAAAGCCGCCGCGGAACGCGCGGTAGGCGCCATAGCCGCTGAGCAGCACGAGCAGCGTGATCAGGAATGCCAGCATGCTGTGTTGGTCGCCGCAGGCGTTCGAGAGGTTCAATGCGTTGGCGGAGCGATACCGCGCATGATTGATGGGTTTCGCTGCGCTCAACCCATCCTACGCGCTTAAGTCGGTGCCGCGAGCCGCTGCCGCGCGATCGGCAAGAGATCGCGCGTGAGCGGCGCCAGCGGCAGCGTGTCGTCATTCGGCGCGATCCAGACGATCTCTTCGATTTCGCCCGACGCGGAGAACGGCACGTCGACCTGAATGTAGAAGACCTCGGCTTGCACCTTGCGGTTCATTTCGTTCGCCGCCTCGGCGACGAACTGGCCGAGATATTCCGGCATGTGCGGCTCCAGGCGCAGCCCAATCTCTTCTTCCAGCTCCCGGACCAGCGCGTCGTAGGGACTTTCATGCGGCTCGATCTTGCCGCCGGCCTGCATGAACGTTTGCGTGCCGCGCTTGCGCACCACCAGCACACGCCCGGCGCCGTCGACGATCAGGCCTGCGGCGATCCGGATGATGGGCCAGTCGGATTGGGTCATGGCTTATCCGTTGGGCGAAGCAAGCGTGCCGCGGTTGACGCAGGCACGCGTTCAGCAAGGAGACGTGGATGACCGGGCATAGGCACGGGCGACGCCGTTACTTCGTAACGGCTATGCCCGGCCATGACGCGAGAGCTACGAACACCCCGTCGTGCTGCCGCACGTGTCGCACTTCATGCAGGTGCCATTGCGCACCAGCGTGAAGTTCCCGCACTCGCCGCACATCTCGCCCTCGTAGCCCTTGGCCTTCGCCTCGGCGCGTCGCGGTCGCGCCTTGCGTCGCGCTCGGCTCGCCAGGCCAGCGCTTCCAGCGCCTGCGCGGGCGACAGCTTCGCCTCGGGCTCGGCCTTGAGCGCGGTGGCGCGTCGGCGCGCGGCGCCGATGCAGCGCGGTGACGTTGGCCGCCGCCCGACCGCTGCGCGGCCGCGCCGCCGCCGCGCCGAGGGCGGCAGCCGCCGCTCACCACCGAGAGCTTGTCGGTGCGCGAGCGGGTCAGGCCCTTCGACACATACTTGCGCGCCGCCGGCCGGACGCCTTCCTCGACGCCCTTGCCGAGCGCGTCGAAGCCGGCCTCGCTCGGATCGACATGGGCGAGGTCGAAGCGCTCCAGTAGGAGATCGCCAGCTCGCGGAACACGTAGTCGAGGATCGAGGTCGCGTACTTGATGGTGTCGTTGCCCTGCACCGGGCCCTGCGGCTCGAAGCGCGTGAAGGTGAAGGCGTCGACGTATTCCTCGAGCGGCACGCCGTATTGCAGGCCGAGCGAGATCGCGATCGCGAAGTTGTTGAGCAGCGAGCGCAGCGCCGCGCCCTCCTTGTGCATGTCGACGAAGATCTCGCCGAGCCGGCCGTCCTCGTATTCGCCGGTGCGCAGATACACCTTGTGCCCGCCGACCACGGCCTTCTGGGTGTAGCCCTTGCGCCGGCTGGGCAGCTTCTCGCGCTCGCGCAGCACGGTGATGCGCTCGACGATCTTCTCGACGATGCGCTCGGCCGTGGCCGCGGCGCGCGCCGCCTGCGGCTTCTCGATGAAGCGTCTCGATCTCGCGTCGTCCTCGTCCTCCTCGTCGGCGATGAGCTGGCTCTGCAGCGGCTGGGAGAGCTTGGAGCCGTCGCGGTAGAGCGCGTTGGCCTTGAGCGCGAGCTTCCAGGACAGCAGGTACGCCGACTTGCAGTCCTCGACCGTGGCGTCGTTCGGCATGTTGATGGTCTTGGAGATCGCGCCGGAGATGAACGGCTGCGCCGCCGCCATCATCTTGATGTGGCTCTCGACCGAGAGGTAGCGCTTGCCGATCTTGCCGCACGGGTTGGCGCAGTCGAACACCGGATAGTGCTCGGCCTTGAGGTGCGGCGCGCCCTCGACCGTCATCGCGCCGCAGACGTGGACGTTGGCCGCCTCGATCTCGCGCTTGGAGAAGCCCAGGTGCGCGAGCAGGTCGAAGCTCGGCTAGCGCCAGCGTCTCGGCCGGAACGCCGAGCGTGTTCTTCAGGAAGTCCTCGCCCAGCGTCCACTTGTTGAAGGCGAACTTGATGTCGAAGGCGGTGGGCAGCGCCTTCTCGATCTTGGCGATCATCTCGTCGGTGAAGCCCTTGGCCTTCAGCGTGGTGTGGTTGATCGCGGGCGCCTGCGCGAGCGTGCCGTGGCCGACCGCATAGACCTCGATCTCGGCGATGTCGCTCTCGGAGTAGCCGAGCGCGCGCAGCGCCGCGGGCACCGCGCGGTTGATGATCTTGAAGTAGCCGCCGCCGGCGAGCTTCTTGAACTTCACCATCGCGAAGTCGGGCTCGATGCCGGTGGTGTCGCAGTCCATCACCAGGCCGATCGTGCCGGTCGGCGCGATCACGGTGGCCTGCGCGTTGCGGTAGCCGTGCTCCTCGCCGAGCTTGAGCGCGATGTCCCAGGCGCGCTTGGCGTGGTCGGCGAGGCCCTGGTAGGCGGCGCTGTCGACCAGCACGCGGTGGTCGAGCGGCACCGGCGGCTGCGACACCTTCTCGTAGCCGGTCTTCTCGCCGTAGGCGGCGCGGCGGTGGTTGCGCATCACGCGCAGCATGTGCTCGCGGTTCTTCTTGTAGCCGGGGAAGGCGCCGAGCTGCGCTCGCCATCTCGGCCGACGTCGCGTAGCTGACGCCGGTCATGATGGCGGTGAGCGCGCCGCCGATCGCGCGGCCGGCCTCGCTAGTCGTAGGCGAGGCCGGACGACATCAGCAGGCCGCCGATGTTGGCGTAGCCGAGGCCGAGCGTGCGGTACTCGTAGGAAAGCTGCGCGATCTGCTTCGACGGGAACTGCGCCATCAGCACCGAGATTTCGAGCACGACGGTCCACAGCCGCACGGTGTGCTCGTAGCCCTGCGATGTCGAACGCGCCGGTCTTCTCGTCGCGGAACGTCAGCAGGTTCAGCGAGGCGAGATTGCAGGCGGTGTCGTCGAGGAACATGTACTCCGAGCACGGGTTCGAGCCGCGGATCGGGCCGGACGCCGGGCAGGTGTGCCAGTCGTTGACGGTGGTGTGGTACTGCAGGCCCGGATCGGCGCAGGCCCAGGCGGCGAAGCCGATCTTCTCCCAGAGCTCGCGGGCCTTGACGGTCTTGGCGATCTTGCCGGGCTTGGTGCGCCAGGTCAGGTCCCATTCGCCGTCGGCCTCGACGGCTTTGAGGAACTCGTCGGTGACGCGCACCGAGTTGTTGGAGTTCTGGCCGGAGACGGTCAGATAGGCCTCGCTGTCCCAGTCGGTGTCGTAGATCGGGAAATCGAAGTCGATGTCGGTGTAGCCCTGGCGCGCGAACTGGATGACGCGCTGGATCAGGTTGTCCGGCACGTGGCTGCGGCGGGCGAGCTTGATCTCGCGCTTGAGCGCGGGGTTCTTCTCGGGCTGGAAGCAGTCGTCGCCCGAGCCCTCGCAGTTCACGCAGGCCTTGATGATGGCCTTGAGGTGCTTCTGGTTGATCTTGGAGCCGGTGACCAGCGCCGCGACCTTCTGCTCCTCCTTCACCTTCCAGTCGATGAACTGCTCGATGTCGGGGTGGTCGGTGTCGACGATCACCATCTTGGCGGCGCGGCGCGTGGTGCCGCCCGACTTGATGGCGCCCGCGGCGCGGTCGCCGATCTTGAGGAAGCTCATCAGGCCGGACGACTTGCCGCCGCCGGCGAGCCGCTCGCCTTCGCCGCGCAGCATGCGAGAAGTTGGTGCCGGTGCCGGAGCCGTACTTGAACAGGCGGGCCTCGCGCACCCACAGGTCCATGATGCCGCCTTCGTTCACCAGGTCGTCGTTGATGCCCTGGATGAAGCAGGCGTGCGGCTGCGGGTGCTCGTAGGACGACTTCGACTTGGTCAGCTTGCCGGTCTGGAAGTCGACGTAGTGGTGGCCCTGGCTCGGGCCGTCGATGCCGTAGGCCCAGTGCAGGCCGGTGTTGAACCATTGCGGCGAGTTCGGCGCGCACATCTGGTTGGCGAGCATGTAGCGAAGTTCGTCGAAGAACGCCTGAGCATCGTCCGAACTATCGAAATAGCCGCCTTTCCAGCCCCAGTAAGTCCATGTTCCGGCCAGGCGGTCGAACACCTGCTTGGACGACTGCTCGCCGATATGCGCTCCTTCTCGGGCAGCTGGGCGAGCGCATCCTCGTCGGCGACCGAGCGCCACAGGAACGACGGCACCGAATTCTCTTCGAACTTCTTCAGGCGCGCCGGCACGCCGGCCTTGCGGAAATACTTCTGCGCCAGCACGTCGGTGGCGACCTGCGACCAGAATTCCGGGACTTCCACGTTATCGGCGCGAAACACCACCGAGCCGTCCGGATTGCGGATCTCGCTCACGACATGACGGAACGCCATGTTCGCGTAGGGTGACTGGCCGTCCTTGGTGTAGCGCCGCTCAATCCGCATGGTTTTTGCCCCTTTTTGCGCGCGTCGGCGCCCGCTTGAGGCCCCGACAGTTTATCCCCCGGCTGGGCGCTGAACCCACCCGTTCTCAGTGTTTTTGACGCGTCTCTTACATATGAATTGGCACCGGATACCGGCACCGTTCTGAACGCCTGAACTGGGTTGTCCGGCCCCTCGCACGGCAACGCTTCACCGCATCCCGCCAAGGTTGTATCCTGGGCGGGAGAACTTACAGAGGTCGTAATGAGAGGGTTCGGCTGGGACACGCAACAGACCCGCGACCGGACAGTCAGAACGCTATGACAAACTCGTCGCACCCGTCAAGCAATAGACGCCAGAAACTGAATCAAATACTAAGTCTTGTGCCTCGCTGTTAATTCTGGGGATTACTGGGACGACTCAGTGCGACCTGGGAAGTATCGGACAAACCGGCAGGATTCCGAAAGCCCCTCTGTCACAAGCCTGTTAGCCCGTTGTCACAAATCCCCAGTCAACTGCCGATCTCGCGGTTTTACGGTAATGAAATACCTTTTTTGCACCTGTCGGAGACGCGTGCCGCGACCTCTGTCCCGACCGGTTTGTCCCCCGCAAAGTCCGCGTTGGTCACCCTTGAGACATCAGACGAGCACCGATTCTCGCAAGACGTCCAAACGTTTAGTCCGCGGATGGATCGATTCATCGGGACCTGGCGAAGGCGCGATACAGAATCGCTGTCGCCTTGTCCGTTCTGGTGTGACGTCGTGATCGGCACAGACAAGCGCGATGTTCCCTGCGCGTTTCGTATTGTCGGTCATCGCAAATCTTCGGCCGCCGTTGTTACGCATCGAACACAATTCGTGTTCGAACACGCCGCCGCGACCTGGCCACAGCGCCGTGTGCTGGACAGGTCGGGACGTGGGTGGCAAGAACGCGCGCCATGAAGACCTTCTTCCTGCGCTTCTTCACGTGGTGGAACGGCCAGACCTTCGGCACCCAGCTCTGGACTTGGTGCTATGGCGAACTGGTCGGTCAGGACGAGTTCGGCAACCGCTACTATCGGACCCGTGGCGGCAAGATCGATCCGACGCTGCTGATGGAGCGCCGCTGGGTGATCTACAACGGCGTGGCCGAGCCCTCGATGGTGCCGCCGTCGTGGCACGGCTGGCTGCACCACACCGTCGACATGCCGCCGACCGAAGAGAACTACAAGCCGCGGCCATGGCAGAAGCCGCACCGGCCCAATCTGACCGGCACGCCGGCCGCGCATCGGCCGACCGGATCGACGCTGGCGCAGGGCCGCCGGCCGAAGGCGACCGGCGACTACAAGGCCTGGACGCCGGGCCGCTAAGTTCGCTGCGGACTGCAACAGGCTTAGCGCCGCCCTTTCCACGCCTTATTCGCCGTGTTAACCGGAGGGGACTGGCCTCGGCGGCCATGAGAAGGCCGAAACAGCGGCGAATGGCCCGATTCTTACCTATCGCATTTTGAGTGTGGCTGCGTTGCTCGCCGGCACGCCGGCGATCGCGCAGTTTCCGAAATTTTCGAGCAGCTATTTCGGCCGACCCGCCGCCGCGTCCGCCGGCCGACTGCCGATCGTCCGCCGCCGGGCGCCCGCGCCGCAGCAGGCGGCTGCCGCCCGGACCGCCGCCGGGCCGGATCCAGCAGCGGCAGCTGCCGCCGCCGCCGGGTGCTGGCGCGCCGGTGCAACCTGGACAGCCGCCGCAGCAGCAGGACGCCAGTCTGCCCGGTGGATCTCCGCTGCCGCCGGGCCAGCGCCAGCCGCGCGGCACGCCGCAGCCCGCCAACACCGCGCCGCAGCCCGGCGACGAAGTCATCATGGAGCCGCCGGCGCAGAAGATCACCAATCCGACCGCGGTGTTCTCCGGCCTCGACAAGATCACCGGCCGCATCATCAATTTCGAGGTCGCGATCAACGAGACGGTGCGGTTCGGCGCGCTCGAGGTGACGCCGCGCGTCTGCTACACGCGTCCGCCGACCATGTCGCCGAACACCGACGGCTTCATCGAGGTCGACGAACTGACGCTGCAGGGCGAACTGCGCCGCATCTTCACCGGCTGGATGTTCGCCGCGAGCCCGGGCATCAACGCGGTCGAGCACCCGATCTACGACGTCTGGCTGACCGACTGTAAGGGCGGCGTCACCCGCGGTCGACCGCCGAAGCGCCGCCCGAGCCAACGCCTGCCGCGCAGCCGCGCAGCGTCCGCAGCAGCAGCGCCAGCCGCAGCAGCCGCGCCGCGCCGACAGCCGCTGCCGCCGCCCGGACGCAGCCGCTGCCGCCGCCCGGCACCGGCGACAGCTGAGCTCTGCTGTCACGCTGCTCGATGCGAGGCGCAGCGCCTCGGCGCCGGAGAGCGTGGGCCGATCGGCAGCAGCGCCGAAATCGGCCTCGCCGACCAGCGCCGCTTCGAGCAGCTTGTGATAGTGCGTGCTTCGGCACCTCGATCGCGCCGAAAATCCTCAGGTGATCGGTCACGAATTGCGTGTCGAGCAGCCGGAAGCCGCCGGCGTTGAGCCGCGCCACCAGATGCACCAGCGCGACCTTCGAGGCATCGCGCGCGCGGTGGAACATGCTTTCGCCGAAGAACGCGCGGCCGAGCGACACGCCGTAGAGCCCGCCGACCAGCGTGCCGTCCTCGTAGGCCTCGACGCTGTGGCAATGGCCGATGTCGATAGAGCTTGCGGTAGAGCGTGCGGATGCGCGCGTTGATCCAGGTCCGCGTGCGGCCCGGCGCCGGCTCGGCGCAGCCGTCGAGCACGGCGTCGAAGTCGTGGTTGACGCGGATCTCGAAGCGGTCCGAGCGGACGGTGCGGGCAAGCCGGGACGGAACGTGGAATCGCTCGAGCGGCATGATGCCGCGCTCGTCCGGCTCGACCCAATAGAGCGCCGGATCGTCGGCACTCTCCGCCATCGGAAAGATGCCGCAGGCATAGGCTTTGAGCAGCACCTCCGGGCGTGATTTCGACCAGCGGTTTCGCGATTGGCCATGGCTAATTCCGGGCTGGAATCCTCGATTCGTCGGCCGAATTTAGCGCGGCAAGGCCGGCGCGAACGCGAGCTTAAAGCGCCGTTAGCCATATTCCGCGTCATTTTCGGAAAACGCCGCAAACATTCGCGGCCGACTGCGTTGTCCCATCGTCCGTAGACTGCGACGTGGGGAGGGACGCGATGGACGAGATGGGATCGACGCCACGGGTGCTTGTGGTCGAGGACGAGTTCCTGATCAGCGCGATGGTCGCGGATGTTCTGGCCGAGCACGGCTGCGAGGTTCACGTCGCCGCCAACGCCAAGGACGCGCTGGAGCACCTGACCTGCGGCGCGCCGTGCGATGTGCTGTTCACCGACATCAATCTGCCCGGCGGCGTCGACGGCGCGACGCTGGCGCAACTGGCGCGGCAACTGCGGCCCGGCCTGCCGGTGGTCTATGCCTCGGGATTGGTCAGCGGCGATCGAGCAGCTCAATGCGGTGCCCGGCGCGACCTTCGTGCCCAAGCCATACGATCCGGACAAGGTCTGCGCGCTGTTGCAAAGCATCGCGCCGGCACGGCATCGAATTTGACCGGGCTAGCTGTGTCCCTGCACTAGCGATCGGCGAGGAAACGCTCGAGCCAGTGGATGTGGTAGTTGCCGTCGATGATGTCCTGCTCGCGCACCAGCTTGCGGAACAGCGGCAGCGTGGTCTCGATGCCGTCGACCACGAACTCGTCGAGCGCGCGGCTGCAGCCGCATCAGGCATTCGGTGCGCGTCTTGCCGTGCACGATCAGCTTGCCGACCAGCGAGTCGTAGAACGGCGGGATCGTGTAGCCCTGGTATACGGCGGAATCGACCCGCACGCCGAGCCCGCCCGGCGGATGGTAGGACTGGATCTTGCCGGGCGAGGGCAGGAAGGTCGACGGGTTCTCCGCGTTGATCCGGCACTCGATCGCGTGGCCGTGGAAACGCACGTCGTTCTGCGCCACCGGCAGTTCGCCGCCGGCGGCGACCCGGATCTGCTCCAGCACCAGGTCGATGTCGGTGATCATCTCGGTCACCGGATGCTCGACCTGGATGCGGGTGTTCATCTCGATGAAATAGAACCGGCCGTCCTCGAACAGGAATTCGACGGTGCCGGCGCCGAGATATTTCAGCTCGCGCATCGCCTTGGCGACGGTCTCGCCGATCTGCGTCGCGCGCCGCGGTGTTGAGCGCGGGCGAGGGGCTTTCCTCCAGCACCTTCTGGTGGCGGCGCTGCAGCGAGCAGTCGCGCTCGCCGAGATGGATGGCGCCGCCCTTGCCGTCGCCGAGCACCTGGATCTCGATGTGGCGCGGCCGCTGCAGATACTTCTCCAGATAGACCGCGTCGTCGCCGAACGCCGCCTTGGCTTCGGCGCGCGCGGTCGCAAGCGCGGTGGCGAGATCGTCTTCGTCATGCGCGACCTTCATGCCGCGGCCGCCGCCGCCGGCCGCGGCCTTGACCAGCACCGGAAAGCCGATCTCGCGCGCCAGCGCCAGCGCCTCCTTGTCGGAGTCGACGCCGCCGTCGGAGCCCGGCACCACCGGAATGCCGAGCCGCTTGACGGTGCGCTTGGCCTCGATCTTGTCGCCCATCAGGCGGATGTGCTCGGGCCGCGGGCCGATGAAGTGGATGTCGTGCTCGGCCGAGGATTTCGGCAAAGCGCGCGTTCTCCGACAGGAAGCCGTAGCCCGGATGGACGGCGTCGGCGCCGGTGATCTCGCAGGCGGCGAGCAGCGCGGGAATGTTGAGATAGCTGTCCTTGGCGGGCGGCGGGCCGATGCAGACGCTCTCGTCGGCGAGCCGCACGTGCATGGCATTGGCGTCGGCGGTCGAATGCACCGCGACCGTCGGAATGCCGAGCTCCTGGCAGGCGCGCAGCACCCGCAGCGCGATCTCGCCGCGATTTGCGATCAGGATCTTGTCGAACATTCCGGGGCCGGCCCGCGGTTCACTCGATGATCATCAGCGGCTCGCCGAATTCGACCGGCTGCGCGTCCTCGATCAGGATTTGCGTCACCGTGCCCGAGCGCGGCGCCGGGATTTGGTTCATGGTCTTCATCGCTTCGACGATCAGCAGCGTATCGCCCGCGACGACCTTGCTGCCGACATCGACGAACGGCATCGCGCCGGGCTCGGCCCGAGATAGGCGGTGCCGACCATCGGCGAGGTGACGACGCCGGGATGATTGGCGGGATCGGCCGGGCGTGTGGCGGGCGCCGGCGCGGCGGCAGGTGGCGGCGGCACGGCGGGCCGGCGCGCCGCCGATCATGTGGCTACCTCGCGGCCGCGCGCGACGCGCACCCGCATGCCGTCGCGCTCGATCTCGATCTCGGTGAGGCCGGTTTCGTCGAGCAGCTTGGCAAGCTCGTGGATCAGCTCGCGGTCGACCTCGGGCTTCTGCGCGGGCTTGTGTTTTGCCATCGTCCTGCTCGCGCGTGCCACGCTCAGCGCTTGGATTCTTGGTCAATTGCGCCATCGCCTCGATCGCCAGCGCATAGCCCTGGATGCCGAAGCCGGCCATGGTCGCTTTGGCGACCGGCGCGATCACCGAAGCGTGGCGCCAGGATTCGCGGGCGAAGATGTTGGTGACGTGCACTTCGATCACCGGCAGTCTCACCGCCTTGAGGGCGTCGTGGATCGCGATCGACGTGGTGGTGAAGCCGGCGCCGTTGATGATGATGCCGGCGGCCTTCTTGGCGCCGGCCTCCTGGATCAGTCGACCAGCTCGCCCTCGTGGTTGGAGCAATGGAATTCGATCGCGAAGCCGAACCGCTTGCCGGTCTCGCGGCAGAGCTTCTCGACGTCCTTGATGGTGGCGCGGCCATAAATCTCCGGCTGGCGGGTGCCGAGCAGGTTCATGTTCGGGCCGTTGAGGACGTAGATGGTCTTGGGCATCGGCAAGCCTTCGGCGCGCGCCCACGAGCGGCGACATTCCAAGGCTTTATAGGCACTTAGGCGAAAAAGGGAAAGCGCGTCGCCGGGACCCGCCGGCGACTGGATTTTTGCGGTGAAGGCCCGCCGTCGGACTAGTTCGTTGCCGCCTTGAGGCCGAGCGTCTTGGCGATCTCAGCGACCGCCTTGAACTGCTCGTCGATCGAGGCCGCCAACTCCGCCGCCGAGCCCGGCACCACCTCCTGGCCGCTGGCGACAAGCTTGTCTGCCAGCGCACGGTCGGACAGCGCCTCCTTGACGTCGGCGGCGATGCGCTCGCGCAGCGCCAGTGGCATGTCGCGCTGGCCGAAAAGGCCGACCAGGCCGTCGAAGGTCAGATCCGGAAAGCCGGCTTCGTGATGGTCGGCACATCCGGCAGCATCGACGACCCGTTTGGTTGAACGTCACCGCAAGAAGCTGCACGCGGCCGGCCTGGATTTGCGGCGCGAACGATGGCGTAGGCCGCGCAGTAAAGATGCAGGCGGCCTTCGCCGACGTCGGTCAATGCCTGTACAGGATTGCGATACGGGACCTTTTGCATGTCGAGCCGGCCTTCTTCAGCCAAGCCGCGACGATAAGGTCGGTCGCCCCGGTGATGGTGGCCCAATTCAGCTTGCCGGGCTGCGCCTTCGCCATGTCGGCGAGTTCCTTGAACGACTTGATGTTCATCGACTGCGGCGCGTTAAGCGTCACTACCGTGGCGCTGATGCGCGCGACCGGCGACAGGTCGCTCATCTTGTAGGGCAGCTTGTCGTGCAGATAGGGATGCGCGGTGAACGACGAAGCCGGCCCCAAGAACAGCGTGTGGTCGTCATTCGCACTGACGAAGCTCGTGATGGCGACGAAGCCGTCGCCGCCAGGACGATTCTCAACGACGACGGGCTGGCCCCATCTGGCGGAGAGCTTCTCCGCGAGCAGGCGCGCGCCGAGGTCGGCGCCGGAGCCGGCGCCGAGCGGCAGAACGAACTTCACCGGCCGCGAGCGGCCAGGATTGCTGCTGGGCTTGCGCGATCGACGGCAGCGCAAGCGCGGCCAGCACGACGGCGGCGGCAGTCCAGTGCTTGAGAGCGTGCATGGATTTGGCTCCGTCAGCTCGCGGGTTTGATGCCGAGAATGTTGCCGGCTTCGGTGGCCTGTGCCTTCTGCTTGTCGATCGCCGCGCTGAAGTCCGCAGGCGTCCCGGGATTGACGACTTGTCCGGTCGCGGTCAGCTTTTGCGTAATCGCAGGGTCCTTCAGCACAGCGATCACGTCGGCAGCGATGCGCTCACGAACCGCCGCCGGCGTGTCGCGGAGTCCGAAGATGCCGACCAGGCCGTCGATCGTAGTATCGGGGAATCCGGCCTCCGCCGTGGTCGGGATATCCTTCAGCATCGAAGCGCGCTGCGACGCGGTGACGGCGAGCAGCCTCAATTTTCCCGATTCCACGTGCGGCCGCAGGATGGCGTAGGCCGACATCATGAGTTGGATGCGGCCTTCCGCGAGATCGGTCGCCGCCTGCACGGTGTTGCGATAAGGCACCTTGGCGATCTGTAGGTTGGACTTCTTCTGGAAGCCATCGAATACGAAATCGAAGAAGCCGGTGATGGTCGCCCAGTTGAGCTTGCCTGGATTGGCTTTCGCGTAATCGATCAGATCGCCCATCGTCTTGAACGGCATGGACGAGGGGACCGCGACGCCCACGATGGTGTTGGTCATGCGTACGACCGGCACGAACTCCCTGGCGTCGTACGGCATCTTGTCGTGGGTCCACGGATGATGCGTAAACGAGGAGGTCGGCGACATCAGTAGCGAGTGATCGTCCTTGCCGCTGATGAAGGTGGTGATCGCCACCACGCCGTCGCCGCCGGGCTTGTTCTCAATCACCACCGACTGGCCCCATTTGGCCGCAAGGCGCTCACCGACCAGACGGGCGGTGATATCGACGCCGGAGCCGGGCCCGAGCGGCAGGATCAGCTTGACGGGGCGCTGCGGCCAACTTTGCGCGTGCGACGGCGTCCCGGCCAACAGCAAGTGTACGCGGCAAACAGAGCGGCGCTGAGCGCCTTGGCGATGGCGGGCATGACGTCTCCTCGACCTTTGCTTTCTGGCGCGCGCACCCTCACGCGGCGGAATGGTGCCGCTTCGGGAAGGCGATTGTAAAGTGACTGGCCGATCAGCAGGTCGCTTTGCCGCATCGGGCGTTGTTGATCTTTTCGCGCAGCGCCTCGACGCCGACCGCCCCCACGACGACGTCGTTACCAATCACATAGGCCGGCGTGCCGTTGACGCCAAGCTTCTCGGCGAGCTTGAAGCTCTCCTCAAGGCTCACGCGCACTTCTTCTCCGCCAAGATCGCGCTCGATGCGCGTCACATCGAGGCCAACCTCCTTGGCGGCGGCAAGCGCGCGGGCCTTGTCGATCTGGCCGCGTCCGGTCATGAGCTTCTGGTGGTACTCGAGGTACTTCTTGCCGGTCTTGTCCTGCATGCGGACAGCGACGCCGACCTTCGCCGCATCCTGCGAGCCCGGTCCGAGAACGGGAAATTCCTTGAGCACAACCTTGAGATTGGGGTCGGCCTTCATCAGCGTCATCATGTCGGTCATGGCGCGCTTGCAGTAGCCGCAGTTGTAGTCGAAGAACTCGACGAAGGTGACATCGCCCTTCAAATTTCCGATCGACACATGATGCGGCGAATTGAAGAGAGCTTCGGCGTTGTCCTTGATCGCCGTCTTGTGCTTTTCCGCCTCGTTCTTGGCCTGCCTCTTCTCAAGCTCGGCGATGGCTTCCTGCAGCACCTCGGGATGGTTGATCAGGTACCCGCGGATGATGCGCTCGATCTCGGTGCGCTGCGTGTCCGAAATCGGCTGGGCGGGCGCGACCGACGCACTGAGTGCGAATACGGCGGCAGCGAAGGTCAGGCGCAGTGAATATCGCATTGTGTTTGTCCTTTGAATCAACGCATGCCGGCCGGCGGCTTGAAACTCGCGATGTCATCCGCCTTGACCCAGCCGGGGGAGCCGACTGCGAACCGCGTTTTAGCGCGCGATGCGAGTTCCCGGGCAGTCTTATAGTCGCTGCGGGTAAACGCCGCCTGAGCGGACGCGAGGTCAGCCTGCGCGAGGTCGCCCTTGCGGCCAAAGGCCATGGCAAGCTGAGAATAGGCTTCAGGAATTTCGGGCTCGCGGGCCAGTGCCGTCCGCAGCAGCGTCACGGCCTCGTCGGCCAGCTTGGCGTTGTTCAGGCTGTTGATCGACTGCGCCAGCATCACCTGGATCAGCGCCGGATTGGGCGCCATCTTGACGGCGCGCCGCAATGGCTCAATGGCTTCGGCCGCCTTGCCGCCTTCGAGCAAAGCCTGGCCCTTGAGCTCATACAGATAAGGGTTGTTCGGCATGTCGTTGATCAGCGCGTCGATCTGTGTGACCGCGGCGCGAAGGTCGGAGTGGCGGTAGGTGGCGATCGCGCGCGCATATCGCGCCGGCAGGCTGTTGTCGGTCGTTGGATATTTGCGCGCCACCGTATCGCGCCGCTCCAGGAAGCCGACCAGCTTGGCTCGCGCCATGTCGTGGCGAAGTTGCAGCTCTGCGCTGTCCTTGGTGTCCCAATATGGACTGGTTTTGGCGTAAATCGCCAACGCCGAAACGCGCTCGGCTGGCATCGGATGCGACTGCGTGTATGGGTCCGCGCCGGCGGCAACGAACAGGATCTGGTCGGCCATGCGCTTGAAGGTGTCGTACATGCCCTTCGGCGATTGGCGCGTTTCATTCAGAAACTTCACGCCGGCCCGGTCGGCCTGTTCTTCCTGAGCGCGCTGATAGGACAACAGGGAACGCTGAATCATCGACTGCGGGCCAAGCATCGCCGCGGACGGATTGCCGACATCGCGGCCGGATTTGCTCGCAGCGACCATCGCGCCGATGCCGAGCAGCATCGCGATGATCATCTGCGACTGGGCCTGGGCAAGCTGCTCGCGCAGCCGCGACAGGTGCCCGCCGGCAATATGACCGGTTTCGTGCGCGAGCACGCCGATGATCTGGTTCGGCACCGTCGATTCCATCAGCGCGCCGGCGTTCACGAAGATGCGCCGGCCGTCCATGACGAAAGCGTTGAACGAGCGGTCGTGGATGATGATGACGCGAATGTTCTGTTGCGCGAGCCCGGCGGCTTTCAGGATCGGTTGGGTGTAGTCGCGCAGCAGTTGCTCGATCTCGGCGTCGCGAATGAGCGGCAGCCCGCGCGGCACGTCTTGCGCCCGCGCGGGCGCAACCGTCGTGACAGCGAGGGCGCACGCCGTCACCACCGCAAGCGCGCGTCTGACTGGCGCCTTCGGCCGCACCCTGATAGGTCTTCCGACTTCGGTCATATCTGATTGGCTTCGCACGCCTTATTCGGCGCAACCTAGGGGCGCCTCCCGACAGGGTCAACGCGGGTCGCGATCACATCTGGGTGGGCTTCGGCACAGGCGAAATGAGCGATCGAATGCGGCAACAGCGGGGCGGGATGGCACGGACAAACGCGTCTGCATGACGCCGCGAGGCCGGCATGATGCTGGACGCGGCACGGCGGCTGATCTCGCCATCCGCGCGTTCCGACGTGCCGCCGTTCATGGTGATGGACGTGATGGCAGCGGCCGCGCGAATTGAGGCAGCCGGAGACCATGTCATCCATATGGAGGTTGGTCAGCCGGCGGCCCCCGCGCCGAATGCCGCGATCGAGGCGGCGCGCGCCGCGCTGTCGGGCCCGCTGCGTTACACCGAGGCGCTTGGCATACGGCCGCTGCGCGAACGCATCGCGCGTTACTACGCGGAAACTTACGGAGTCGACGTTTCGCCGGATCGCATCATCGTGACCACGGGCTCATCGGCGGGTTTCATTCTGGCTTTTCTGTCGATGTTTGAGCCGGGCGATCGTGTTGCGATCGCGTGTCCGGGATATCCGCCGTATCGCCATATCCTGACCGCGCTCGGCTGCGAGGCCGTGCTGATCCAGACGACGGAGGAGACGCGTTGGGCGATCACCGGCGAAATGCTCAAAGCCGCGCATGCGCGCACACCGCTGGCGGGCATCCTGGTTGCCAGTCCGGCCAATCCGACAGGCACGATGATGACGCCGCAGGCGCTCGGTGAACTTATTGACACGGCGCACGGCCTCGGCGTCCGGGTGATCTCCGACGAAATCTATCACGGGCTCGACTATGCGATGAAGGCGGAGACCGCAGCACGGCTTTCGGACAACGTCGTGGTCATCAACTCGTTCTCGAAGTATTTCTGCATGACGGGTTGGCGGATCGGATGGATGGTGGCGCCTGAAATCGCTGGTGCGTCCGATCGACCGCCTGCAAGGCAACCTCGCCATCTCAGTCCCGACGCTGTCGCAGGTCGCCGCGCAGGCGGCATTCGACGGTCGCGACGAGATGGAAGAGGTGAAACACGGCTACGAGGAAAACCGCCGCATTCTGGTGGAGGGCTTGCCCCAAGCCGGGCTCGACAAGTTCTTTCCCGTCGACGGCGCGTTCTATCTGTACGCCGACGTCTCGAGCTTCACCGAGAACAGCTTCGACTTCGCCAAGCGGCTGCTGGAAGAGGCTCATGTTGCGGCGACGCCGGGCATCGATTTCGATCCGATTCACGGCAATCGGTTTCTGCGCTTCTGCTACGCGGGACCGTCCGCCGATATGCGCGAGGCGGTGACGCGCATCGGCCGCTGGTTGGGCAAAAGCTGAAGTTTTGCCCACCGTTGCGGGCCGCAATCTCGACGGTTACGCTGCCAACAGAAAACGGCGAACAGCGCCGGACCAAATCGGGGAGGGCGGCATGTTTCGCGCAAGGGTTTCGATCATCGCGGGAGTGCTGATTGCGAGCGCGCTGCCCGCGCTCGCTCAATCGCAGTTTCCCAACAAGCCGATCCGCATGATCGTGCCGCAAGCGCCGGGCAGCGCGACCGATACGATCGCACGGCTGGTGGCGGCGGAAATGGGCACGCAGCTCAACCAGAACATCATCATCGAGAACAAGCCTGGTGCGGCCTTCACCATCGGTCTCGACATCGTCGCGAAGGCGCCGCCGGACGGCTATACCATCGGCATCGGCCCGGTCGGCGGGTTGGCGATCAGCCCGAACATGGTGGATCGGCTGCCTTATGACATCCTCAAGGATTTTCAGCCGATCGCGCTGATCAGCCGCGGCCACTTACTACTGGCGGTTGCTCCCACATCAGAATTCAGGTCGGTCAAGGAGTTGGTCGACAAGGGGAAGCAAAATCCTGGCAAGCTGACCAATGCTTCGTCGGCCAACGGTTCGCCGGGCCATGTCGGCGGCGAGCTGTTCAAGAACTTGAGCGGCATCGACGTCGTGCACGTGCCATACCGCGGCGGCGCGGCGGCGATCAACGACCTGATCGCGGGCCGCGTCGACTTCATGTTCGAAAGCCTCAACTCGATCTCGCCGCACGCCAAGTCCGGCAACGTGCGCGCGCTGGCGGTAAGTGGCGACCGGCGCTCGCCCGCGTTTCCCGATCTGCCGACCGTCGCGGAGGCGGGGGTGACCGGGTACAGCGCACCGACCTGGAGCGGCATTATCGGGCCGGCGGGTCTGCCGCGCGACATCCTGATGAAGCTCAACGAGGCGCTCAACCGCGCGGTGTCGACGCCGGCCTTCAAGGAGCGGTTCGGCCAGATCGGCGATGAGGCCGCGGGAGGCACGCCGGAGGAATTCTCCGCGATGCTGAAGGTCGAGCTCGCCAAGTGGAAAGAGGTCGTGCAGCGCTCCGGCGCGAAGATGCAATAGCGTGACGATGGCAGAATAATCGCCTAGACTTGAGGGCGTGATCGCTCCTGGAACCGCAAGCCCGGAAGTCCGCACGCTGATCGTCACCTGCGTCGGCGACGGCAAGCTGTCCGGCGACGTCACCGCCGGTGCGGTGCCGTGGTGGAGCGTCACCAAGACCTGCATGGCGGCGGCCGCGCTTATCCTGTCGGAGCGCGGCAAGCTTTCGCTCGACGCGGCGCTGCCTGGCCGCGCCTTCACGCTGCGGCAACTGCTGCGCCATGACGCGGGGCTGCGCGATTACACCGCGGTGCCGGATTATCTGGCGGCCGCAACCAGCGGCGGCGCGCCATGGTCCGAGGCCGAGCTGCTCACGCGGGTCCAGGTCGACACGCTGGCCTATCCGCCCGGCGGCGGCTGGACCTACTCGAACGTCGGCTACCTGCTGGTGCGCCGCGCGATCGAGGCGGCGTTCGGAGCCGGCCTCGAGGCCGCGCTGCAGGCGCTGGTGTTCGCGCCGCTCGGGGTACGCGGTGTCCACATCGCCCGCGAGCCCGGCGACATTTCGCGGGGCGCGTTCGGCAATCCGCGCAACTACCATCCCGGCTGGGTCTATCACGGCCTGCTGATGGGGCCGCCGCGCGAGGCGGCGCGCTGGATGCATGGCCTGATGACCGGCCGCCTGGTGTCGCCGCGGCTGCTCGACATGATGCTGGAACGCCGCGCGCTCGACGTGCCGCTCACCGGCCGGCCCTGGAAGACCGCGGGCTACGGGCTCGGCGTGATGATGGACGTCGAAACTGCGCTCGGCCGCTGCTTCGGCCACTCCGGCGAGGGCCACGGCAGCGTCTGCGCGGTCTATCACTTTCCCGACTGCGATCCGCCACGCACCGTGGCGGCCTTCGCACCGCATGAGAACGAAGGTGAAGTCGAGAGCGCGATGCTTGCGGCCGCCGCTACTTGTTCGTCTTGAGCGAGCGGTAGAGGTCGAACGCCTCTTTCGGCTTCATATTTTGATGCACCACCGCGCCGACCGCCGCGATCATCGCCTTGGGCGCGTCGGACTGGAAGATGTTGCGGCCCATGTCGACGCCGGCCGCGCCCTGCTGGACGGCGTTGTAGGCCATCGTCAGCGCCTCGAGCTCCGGCAGCTTCTTGCCGCCGGCCATCACGATCGGCACCGGGCAGGATGCGGTGACGGTCTCGAAAT
The DNA here is from genome assembly GCA_963711955.1 of uncultured Alphaproteobacteria bacterium. Taxonomy (GTDB): domain Bacteria; phylum Pseudomonadota; class Alphaproteobacteria; order Rhizobiales; family Xanthobacteraceae; genus Z2-YC6860. The sequence goes on from CAVQGC010000011.1 coordinate 19,138, forward strand.
CCTCCTCGACGTAATAGGTCTTCACGTATTGCGCGCCAAGCTCGGCGACGATGCGGCAGGCGAGGCGGAAATATTTGGCGTCGCGCACCATGGTTTTGCCCACGGCAGTGATGCCCATCACCGGGATACCGACGCGCAGCCCGGCGTCCACCAGCCGGGTCATGTTGTGCACCGAGCGCGTCTCGTGCTCGCCGCCGATGAACACCTGGATGCCGACGCCGGCCGCGTTGAGCCGCACCGCGTCGTCCATGTCCATCGCGATCTGCTCGTCGGACAATTCCTCGCGCAGGATCGACGGCCCGCCGCTCGCCCGCAGCACCATCGGCTTCTGCGACTGCGCTGGCACCACCGAGCGCAAGATGCCGCGCGTGCAGAACAGCGCGTCGCAGGAGGGCAGCAGCGGCAGGATCGAGAGGTCGATGCGCTCGAGCCCGGTGGTCGGCCCCTGGAAGTAGCCGTGGTCGATCGCCAGCATCACGGTGCGGCCCGAGTCCGGATTGAACGTGCGGGCGAGGCGGTTCTTCATGCCCCAGTCGAGCTGGTGCGAGCCCTTCAGGAAAAAGCCCGGCGACGTTTGCGGCACGTCGGCCGAGTAGCGTTCGCCTTCCTTGTCGGCTTCCGGCATGCATCACCTCTTGCTGCCAATCGATATCCGGTTCGGATGCTGGATTCAAATTTCAAACAGGCCGCGACACGCCAGACATGCGTCATCGTCCGCGGACTTGAGGCGCCGCGGTGCCTTCCTTGAATTTTCCTCCTTCACTCAAGTGAGGGAGGCGGAGCGCCGGGAGGCGTTCCTTCTCAGATTTCGCCTTTCGGCGACCACGCTCGTTATCGGAGAGCGTGCCGCCTGCCGGCGCTCCACCGCGGCCTTTTCCTTACTGCGTCGGGCCCCGCTTTCTCATGAGAGCTGGAACATCCAACCCTCAAGGTCAGCCAGCTCCTGGCAGGGGACCTTAATATCCCCGGGGGGAGCCCCGCCGCAGCCCCAGTCCAGGTCTTGCGAGAACCTGGCCGGAGGGACCGCACCTTGCTCCACCATCAGATCGCCTCATGACAGCGCCCTCGATCGAGCAAAGCGCGAGGATCATACGGGAGAATTTAGGGGCGGGGATAAGTGCGTTTTGGGCCGGAAACGCGGCCTTAACGCGCTCGGCACCCGCCGCTGTCATCGCCCGCGAAGGCGGGCGATCCAGTACGCCCGACAGAGCTGGGGTTACTGGGTGCCCGCCTGCGCGAGGACGACAGTGGAAAGAATGGGGCGACAGCACTTACGTCTAGAAAAACGCCAGCGTCCTGATCTCGATGCTCTCGCGCGGGCGCGCGTTCGGCGGCGTGGTCGGATCGTCGAACGCGGTGTGCGCGGTCCAGCGCGCGCGGCCGTCCTTCAAGCGAGTCGAACACCTTGAACACGATGGCCTCCTCGCGGCGCTGGCGCGGGAACCAGAACCACTTGTGCGCCGGATTGTGGGTGATGGCGTAGGTCTGGCCGACGCGGTCGGGATAGCGGCGTTCGGAGATGATGAAATTTTCGGGCGCAATGGTGCGCGCGTCAGCAATCGCCAGCGGATGCGTCTCGACCGGATGGCGGATCGGCCGCCACACCTGGATGATGGCGAAGCGGCGCTTGAGCAGCTCGTCGGCTTCATCGGGAAGGATGTCGCGCACGCGCTGCGGGCCGGACCACTCAGTGTAGTCGTTGTGCACGCGGCGCACCACCTCGCGGATCTGTTTCAATTCGCGCAGCGCGTCGTCGGCGGTGCGCAGCGTGTGATCGAACACCACGACGCGCTTGGCGCCGCTCTGTTGCTTGATGAGCGCTTCCATCTCCGGGTAATAGACGCGCTTGATCTCGTCGGCGTCGTAGAAGTCCGCGACCTTGGTGTCATGCCGCACGAAGCGGAAGCCGTCGCGCTCCAGGTCGAACTCCTCGGCGTGGGGCCGGCCGTTATGCACGGTCATGCGGCGCGGGTCGGGAGTGCCGCCGGAGCGAACGTCGGTGCCGCCCGGACCGGCGGTGACGGTGAAAATCTTGCTGCCGTCGTTCTCGATGTAGTTAAGCGTCGCCTCGATCTGGTCGATCGCTTCGGGAGCAGCGCGTTCGAGCACGTTGGTCATGGAAGCCTCCTGGACGAGCTTAACGTAGGAGCGTTTCAGGACCCGAAAAAGGGGGCTGTCAAACACAGTCGATCCTTATCGTGACCGTGCGCGGCAAAGCATCCTTTGCCACGCACCTGCTCAAGCCGAGAAGAAATTGCTGTTGCCCACCGGAACGGAATATGCGGCCGGGATGCCGTCGTCATCTGATCGTCATACCGGCGGCGCCGGATTCGACAGCAAGTTCAAGTGTCGAAACAACCCTGCGTCTCGGGCTGCGCATGGTTAATGTCGTGTTGGGGGCTAGGCGTGAAGGCCATCCTGAGACTAAAATGTTTCTTATAATCAAAAGCACATAGGGATTTTGCCGCGCAGAGGGTGTGGGATAGGCGGGTATTGCCGCTCGCCATTGCAATGAGACAATCGAATGAGACGTCTGGGGTTAGCGTCGTTCATTCTTTCTGCCGCCCTGATCTCTGCGCTGCCGCTCAGCGCGCAACAGCAGGCGCTTCCGGTTGTCGGTTTTCTCACCAGCGGCTCGATGGCTTCGCTGCACAAGGAGTGGGCTGCAGGATTTCTTCGTGGGCTGGCCAAGTCCGGCTACATCGAAGGCCAGACCGTCACGATCGAATATCGCGCAGCGGACGATCGCTACGACCGGCTTCCCGCGCTTGCCGCTGAGCTGGTCCGCAATAATGTCGGGGTGATCGTTGCCGCCGGAGGTCCGGTATCGGCGCTTGCCGCGAAAAAAGCCACCGACACCGTCCCGATCGTTTTCACCACCATCGCAGACCCGGTGAAAAGCGGCCTGGTCGCCAGCCTCAACCGGCCGGGCGGCAACGCCACAGGCATGGCCGGGCTGACGTCGGAGCTCGACGTCAAGCGAGTGGAACTGCTGCTGCAGATCAAGCCGGGCGCCCGCGTGATCGGCGTGCTGGTCAATCCGAGCCGCCCGGGCGTCGACACCAACTCGATGGAGCTGGAGGCGGCGGCCTACAAGCTGGGACGCCGGGTCATTTTCCAGAATGCGGGACCCGACCATCCGCTCGAAGCCGCCTTCGACAAGCTGGTCGAGCAGAAGATCGACGCGCTGGTCGTGACCGCAGACCCGTTCTTCAATTTCCGGCGCCCGCAGGTGGTTGCGTCTCGCGGCGCGATACGCGATCCCCGCCATCTATCAATGGCGCGAGTTCGTGGCGGACGGCGGCTTGATGAGCTACGGCCCGAGCATCGGCGATGCCTATCATTACGCCGGCGTGTACGCGGGCCGCATTCTCAGGGGCGCCAAGCCGGCCGATCTTCCGGTGACGCAGCCCACCAAATTCGAACTGGTAATCAACCAAAAAACCGCCAGGGCGCTCGGTCTGGAGGTCTCGCCAGTGCTGCAAGCCACCGCCGACGCGGTGACCGAATGAGCTGTGACCTTTTTTATTTTCGACGGAGGGATCGTCTGCCTCGTTCGCTGACCGACTAGACATAGAAATGCATTCATTGGAGGAATCACCATGCCGCGCAAGGTCGGATTTTTTCACAACGGCTCCAAGAAATCGTTTGAGAAGCATTACGCTGCGTTGCTGGCCCGCATGAACCAGTCCGTCGCCGTGAAGGACGTCGAAGTCATCGATCAGTGGGCGACGGACAATAAGGAGCGAAGCCCCGACCAGCAGCTCGGCGACCTGATCGGTCAGGGCCTCGCCGTCCTGGTCGCAGCGGGCGGTCCTCCGTCCGCGCTGGCGGCCAAGAAAGCGGCCGACGGCAAGCTGCCCGTTGTGTTCACCAGCGTTGCGGACCCGGTTCGGCTCGGCCTCGTCGAAAGCATCGACAGCCCCGGCCGGAATATGACTGGGGTCGCCGGTCTGACCTCGGAGCTGGATGTAGCCAGACTTCAACTGCTCCATGAGATGCTGGGAGGCGCCGCGGCAAAGATCGGCGTGCTCAACAACTCGACGCGTCCTCACCTCGAAGAGCAATACAAGGTGCTCGAGGCGGAAGCATCGCGCCTGAAGCTGACGCTGGTGCGCAAGGACGCCGCCAACCTCAATGAGATCGACGCGGCGTTCAAGGCCTTCAAGGGCGGACAACGCGTTGATGCACTGCTGGTGACGGCTAACTCTCTTTTCAACGATCTCAGAAAGCAGGTCGTGCAACTCGCCGACGGAATGCCGGCGATCTACCAATGGCGCGAGTTCACGGAAGCCGGCGGCTATATGAGTTTCGGCCCGAGCATCATCGAGGCATACGAGCAGGTCGGCGAATACGTGGCGCTGATCCTCGGTGGCCAGAAGCCGTCGGATTTGCCGGTGGTGCTGCCGACCCGGTTTGAGCTCGTCATCAACATCGACGTTGCCTACGCGGGCGGATTCAAAATCCCCGCGCCGCTGCTGTCGCGCGCCGAGGTCGTCAGAAGCGCGTACTGAGGGCGCCGATCAGCGCAGCGCGGCCGCGATGTTGCCGCCGTCGACGGTGGTGATGTCGGCGGTGGTTTTCAGCGCCAGCGCCTGGGCGAGGAAGGCCTGCGCCACGTCCTCGGCGGTGACCTCGCGGCCGAGCAGGTTGCCGCTCATGTAGTCCTTCTCGGAGACGCCGCGCGCCTTGGCGCGCTCCTTCACGAAATCGTCGGTGAGGAGGCCCGAGCGGATGCGGTCGGCGTTGACGCCGTTGGAGCGGATGCCGTCGGCGCCGTAGTCGACCGCGTATTGCCGCACCAGCAGCAGCGTCGCCGCCTTGGGCAGGCCGTAGGGGCCGAAGTTCGGGCCCGGGATTCACCGCCTGCTTCGAGACGTTGAACAGCAGGCACCCGCCGGTGCCCTGCGCCAGCATGATGCGCACCGCGTCCTGCGCGACGCGCTGGTGGCCGAAGAAGTTGAGCTCGAAGCTCTTGCCGCAGCGTCGCCTCGTCGACCTCGCCGATGCGGCCCTGCCATGCGGCGCCGGCGTTGGAGACGACGATATCGACGCCGCCGAACGCTTCGACGACCTTGTCGAACGCCGCGCGCACCGAGGCCGCGTCGGTGACGTCGCATGTCACGGCCAGCGCGTTGCTGCCGATGGCCTTGGCTTGTTCCGATCGCGGCCGGCTGCATCGATGTCGAGCAGCGCGACCTCGGCGCCGGCTGCGGCGAACGCCTTGGCGGTCGCCGCGCCGATCGTGCCGCCCGCGCCGGTGATCGACGGCGATCTGGCCGGCGAGCGGCAGGCGCTTCGCGGCGCCGAGCTTGGCGCGCTCCAGCGGCCAGTATTCGCAATCGAACATGTCGGCTTCGGTGATCGACTCGAAACGTGCCGATCGCCTCGGCGTCGGTGATGCACCTCGACGGCGTTCTCGGCGAGATCGGCTGCGATCGACGCGCGTCCTGCTTGGTGCGCCGAGCCCGAACAGGCCGAGCCCCGGCACCAGCGCGACGCGGGGCAGGGGATCGCCCATCGTCTTGGTGCCGCCGACGCGCGCATTGTTGCGCTCGAAGTAGGCGCGTGTAGCGCGCCACGTAGTGCTCGACCGCCGCGCATCGCGGCGCGCTTGAAGTCGTCGAGCTTGCCGTCAACGGGCGCGCGGCAGCGATCAGCGGCCAGCCCTTGGTGCGGATGGTGTGGTCGGGCGTGATGACGCCGGCGCTGGCGTAGCGCGCGACGTCCTTGCCGTTGACGAAATTGAGCACGCGTCGCCGCCGCGAAATTCCAGCACCGGCCGCCGCCACGCGCCTTCGGTCTTGCCGTCATCGGGACGGCTGCACGGCGCCGCGGAGGAGTCGGCGCGATCTCGGCCGGCGGCGCGATCTGCTGCGGCAGCTTGCGCCGCGACGAACACCGACTTGCGGTCGGCTTGCACGCGCGTCTTCCGCGAGCGTCACCATCTCGATCATGCGCTCGTAGGCTTCGCGCGCGTCCGTCGCCGAACGTGAAGATGCCGTGCTTGTGCAGGATCAGGCCCATCGACCTTCGGATCGGCGTCGAACACGTCGGCAGCAGCCTTGGCGAGACCGAAGCCCGGCCGCCGGTAGGGCACGATGCCGAGCGGCCGCCGTAGACGTCGCGCGCGCGCTTCTCGCCGTCGGGCTGGTCGATCAGGCTGAGCAGCGCGGTGGCGTGGGTGTGGTCGACGAACTTGTGCGGCATGAACGCGTGCAGCAGCGTCTCGACCGAAGGGTTGGGCGCCGCCGGGATCGATCAGGTTGGCGCGCAGCAGCCGCACCATCTGTCGTCGGCGATGTCGTCGTGCGCGCGCAGCTTGCAGCAGCGGCGCCGAGCCGCACCGCCGGGCATGCCGGCGGGCTCGATCGTCGGCCATGTCGGCGCCGGTGCCCTTGACGCAGAGCACGTCGGTCGTCCTCGCCGGCGAGATCGGCCATCCGCGTCTTGACCGAGGTGTTGCCGCCGCCGTGCAGAACGAGCTTGGGATCGCCGCCGAGCAGGCGCGTGGTGTAGACGCGCAGCGCCAGGTCGCGCGCGATGCCCGCCTTGGCATAGCGATCGACGGCCGCCTGCGCGTCGCGATCGATCCAGCGGCTTTGCATCGCGCCCGACTCTTGGTTAGCTTTCGTCACCCAGCAGGCGCTTGGCCCACCAGCCGGTGCTGCGCGGCTTGCTCGGCGTCGTCGGCCGGCGGAGGTCACCGACCGGCGCCGGCTCGGGCGGTGGCAGCGGAGCGGGGATCGGCGCCGGCGCGCTGTCGCCGAACACCGGCGCGGCCTCGCGCACCGTCGAGCGGCGCGCGGCGGTTCCGGCGGCGCGGTCGGGCCGGCGGCGCGGCGGCGCGGCGCGGCTCGGCCGCGGTGCGTAGGAGGGCTCGGGAGCGGGCGAGAATCGCGGCTCATGCCGCGGCGCGCCGGCCGCATGGCTCGCGTCGTGCTGGCCGATCTCCGCGCGGCTCACATCGCCGCCGTGGAAATCGCGTGCGGCTGGTCGCCGCCGTTGCCGGGATGGATGCGCCATTGCGTCATCGCGGCTCGCGCCGGTTGCGGCGGCCGCCGCGGCGGCCGCGCCGGCGGTGGCGAGGCTCGCCGTTGCCGTTCGGATCGCCGTTCGGCTGCGGCGCGAAGCCGCCTTCGCCCGGCACGCCGGCGTGCGACCACGTCGGGCTGCTCGCCATGCATCGGCATCTCGCCCGGCGTCGGCTCGCCGGGCCCGGACGCGAACTGCGGAGCAGCGTCGCCGTGCTCGTCACGGCGTTCGCCGCCGCGCGCCCCGGCCGCGCCGCCGGCGGCGCCGGCCGTCCGCGCGGTCGACTCTGTCGCCCGCGAGCATCGCTGCGGTTCGTCGGCATGTTCCGTATGATCGGCGTGCTCGGTGCGACTCGCCGCGCTCCTGCGCGGTCTCCTCGACGTCGCTCCGTCGATGATATTCCGGCTCTTCCTCCTCGATGAGCTGCGGCGGCGCCGAGGCGAGCGCCTGCGCGGCGATCGCCTTGGCCTGCTCCGGCGGTCATCACCTGCTCGCCGCGGTCGATGCTGAAGCCCGGCTGGCCGCCGATCGTCGCATCGGAGTTGATGGCGATCGAAATGTGGAAGCGCTGCTCCAGCGCCATCAGGTGCGCGCGCTTGTGGTTGAGCACATACAGCGCGATCTCCGGCCGCGTGCGGACGATCTGATTGTGCGTGCGCCCTTGAGCAGCGTCTCTTCGATCGCGCGCAGCAATTGCAGCGCCACCGAGGACACCGAGCGCATGTGGCCGGTGCCGCCGCAGTGCGGGCATTTGTCGGTCGAGCTCTCCAGCACCGAGGTGCGGATGCGCTGGCGCGACATTTCCAGCAGGCCGAAGTGCGAGATGCGGCCGACCTGGATGCGCGCGCGGTCGTTGCGCAGCGCGTCCTTCATGCGCCGCTCGACGGTGCGGTTGTTGCGCTTCTCGTCCATGTCGATGAAGTCGATGACGATCAGCCCGGCGAGGTCGCGCAGCCGGAGCTGCCGCGCGACTTCCTCCGCCGCCTCGCAGTTGGTCTTGAGCGCGGTGTCCTCGATGTGGTGCTCGCGGGTCGAGCGGCCCGAGTTGACGTCGATCGAGACCAGCGCCTCGGTCTGGTTGATCACGATGTAGCCGCCGGACTGCAGCTGCACGGTCGGCGAGAACATCGCGTCGAGCTGGCTCTCGATGCCGTAGCGCGTGAAGATCGGCTGCTGCGTATCGGCGTAGAGCTTCACGTTCTTCGCATGGCTCGGCATGAGCATGCGCATGAATTCCTTGGCGTCGCGGTAGCCGGTCTCGCCGGCGACGATGATCTCCTCGATGTCCTTGGTGTAGAGGTCGCGGATCGAGCGCTTGGCGAGCGAGCCTTCCTCGTAGACCAGCGTCGGCGCGCTCGATTTCAGCGTGAGATCGCGCACCTGCTCCCAGATCCGCAGCAGGTATTCGAAGTCGCGCTTCACCTCCTGCTTGGTGCGGGCGGCGCCGGCGGTGCGCAGGATCACGCCCATGCCCTCCGGCACGTCGAGCTCCTCGGCGATCTCGCGCAGCTTCTTGCGATCGTCGGCGCTGGTGATCTTGCGGCTGATGCCGCCGCCGCGCGCGGTGTTGGGCATCAGCACGCAGTAGCGGCCGGCGAGCGAGAGGTAGGTGGTCAGCGCCGCGCCCTTGGTGCCGCGCTCTTCCTTGACGACCTGCACCAGCATGACCTGGCGGCGCTTGATCACCTCCTGGATCTTGTAGGCGGCGGCGGTAGCGCGGCGCGCGGTCCGGCACCTCTTCCATCGCGTCGGCGCCGCCGACGGACTCGACGACCTCTTCCTCTTCGTCGTGCGCCGTTGGCGTCGCCCTCATCGTGAGCGGGCGATGGCGCGGAGCCGTGCTCGCCGGCCGGCGCGTACTCACCGGCGGTTGCCGCGTCGCCCTCGGCGCGGGCCTCGTGCGGCTGCGCCCTCCGGCGCGACCGTGTCCGTGCCGATCTCCGCCGGAACCGGCGGGTTGGCTGTTTCGGCGACCATCGGCTCCGGGGTTTCGGCGTGTCGGCCGGTGCTTCGGCCGGGCGGCTCGTCGCGGTACGGCTGCGGCCGCTGCGTCGGCCGGAGCCTCCGGCGCGGACTCGCCCATCGCGCGCTCGCCGGCCGGGTTTTCCGCCGCGTCGTCGGCCATTTCGCTCGGCGGCGTGTTGCTCCTCGCCGTTCACAGGTTCGCCACTCATGGGCTCGCTGCGGACCGTGTCGTCGCGGTCGCGACGCTTGCGATGATCGCGGCCGCGTCGGCGGCCGCGTCCACGCCCGCCGCCTTGCTCGTCCTCTTCGTTGTCGTAGTCGCGCTGCGGCGCGGGCGTCCGCGTCGATCAGCGCCTGCCGGTCGGCGACCGGGATCTGATAGTAGTCGGGATGGATTTCGCTGAACGCCAGGAAGCCGTGGCGGTTGCCGCCGTATTCGACGAAGGCGGCCTGCAGCGACGGCTCAACGCGCGTCACCTTGGCGAGATAGATATTTCCGCGAAGTTGTTTGCGTTGCGCCGTCTCGAAATCAAATTCTTCGACTCGGTTGCCGCGCAGAACGACGACCCGGGTTTCCTCCGGATGCGCCGCATCGATAAGCATTTTGTTGGCCATTGAACTGTCTCTTTGGGGCGTGCCGGGGCGCAGCCGCCAACGCGGGTCGGCGCGGCGCCGGGCTTGCCTGATCTGTCGTGGAAAGGGTGGGTCGCAAGGATGCCCGCTGGACGCGGTCGCAGCGCAGCCCTTGGCGAGGGCTGCAATGCGGCCGGACTTTGAAACTTGCTCGGGCATGACCTCGACCCGGTTGCGGCAGCGCCTACGCGCTGCCGGTCGTTCGTGCTCGCGGCCGGCGGCGAAATGTGCCTCAGAGCGCCGCTACGCGATCCGGTTGTCCAACAAGGGCCTCCGCTGACCAGTCTTGCCGCGCCGCAGCGCAGACAGGGCAGGTCGCTCGCGCTCGCCAAGCCGGTCCCCGGGGGAGCGATCACCGGCGGGCGTGCCGGAGGCCCGAACGCGGCACAGCCGGGATCCTCAACCGCAAACACAGCCCTTACTTACGGCTGCAGATGGGCCAATGGCAAGCTAGTCTCTGAAAAACCACACAAACAACGCACCGGATGGTGCCCGTTAAGTTCCGATTCACCCCGCCATCCTGCCGGTATAAGCAGGATCGGAGGCTCGGGATTCGAGGCTGGGACGAGGCTTGACCGTGGCAGTTCGTGCGACCGCTCTTCTCTCCGTGATGCTGTTAACGCTGGCCGGCTCGAATCCAGCCGCGGCGCAGCGCGACGGCCGCGCCCGATCCCTATCCGGTGGCGACCGATTCCAGGCTCGGCGGCGACGACAACCAGGTCCGCTTCGTGATGGATCTCACGCGCAAGATCGATCTGCGCGCTTTCACGCTGGCCGATCCCTACCGCGTGGTGGTCGACATCCCGCAGGTGACCTTCAAGCTGCCGCCCAAGGCCGGCGAGACGGGCCGCGGGCTGGTCAAGGCCTACCGGTTCGGGCTGGTCATGCAGGGCGGCTCGCGCATCGTGCTCGACCTGTCCAAGCCGGTGCGGATCGACAAGGCCTTCGTGCTCGACGCCGCCGAGGGCCAGCCGGCCCGACTGGTGCTCGACCTGGTCGCGATCGACCGCGACACCTTCATGCGCTCGCTCGCGCTCGACAGCAGGCCGCTGCCCGCGCCGCAGACGCCCCGCAAGTTCGCACCCGATCCGTCAGCCAAGGGCGATCCGCGGCCGATCATCGTGGTCGATCCCGGCCATGGCGGCATCGACCACGGCACCCGGGCGGCCGGCGGCGACATCACCGAGAAGGCGCTGGTGCTCGATTTCGCGCTGCTGCTGCGCGACCAGCTCGAGAAAACCGGAAAATATCGCGTCGTGATGACGCGCACCGACGACACGCTTCGTGGCGCTCAACGAGCGGGTGCAACTGGCGCGGCAGCGTCAGGCGGCGCTGTTCATCTCGATCCACGCCGACGCGCTGCGGCGGGTGGAGGGCGACGCCCAGGGCGCGACGATCTACACGCTGTCCGACAACGCCTCCGATGCCGAGGCGGCGCGCCTGGCCGAGGCGGAAAACCGCGCCGACGTGATCGCGGGCATCGATCTTTCGCACGAGCCGGGCGACGTGGCCGACATCCTGATCGACCTGGCGCAGCGCGAAACCAGGACGTTTTCCATGCATTTCGCAAAAACGCTGGTCGACCGAGCTGAAGACCGTCGCGCGCATGCACAAGAATCCGCTGAAGTCGGCCGGCTTCAAGGTGCTGCGGGCGCCCGACGTGCCTTCGGTGCTGGTCGAACTCGGCTATGTGTCGAACAAGGACGATCTGAAGCAGCTCATGTCCGGCACCTGGCGCAACCGGACCACCAACTCGATCGTTCAGGCGGTGGATACGTTTTTCAGCACCCGGATGGCCGGTGCGCCGGCCGCGCCGCGGTGAAGTCGCGCCGATCTGCTCGTTTGAGCCTCAGTTTGACCATAAAAACCGGCGATTTCCGAGATCAGGCCGAAGTGACGGTTTGTCGCATAAGGCTTGCCGGCGATTTCGGCAGTTGCGGGACGCTCTGGTAGCCTCGGATTGACCATTGCGACAGTGCGGACGGTGCCGAACGTCGGGCGGCTCGTTCGGGGATGGATTTTCGGCCATGAGACTTTTGCTGCGATTCTGCGGATTCCTGTTCGCGGCCGGGACGATCGTGTTCCTGGTCGGCATCGGCGCCGCCGCCGGCCTGCTCTGGCACTTCTCCAAGGACCTGCCGGACTACTCGCAGCTTCAGGACTACGAGCCGCCGGTGATGACCCGCGTGCACGCCACCGACGGCGCGCTGGTCGCCGAATACGCCACCCAGCGCCGGCTCTACATTCCGATCCAGGCCGTGCCGAAGATGGTGATCAACGCCTTCCTGGCCGCCGAGGACAAGAATTTCTACGAGCACAACGGGCTCGACTTCCAGGGCATCGCGCGCGCCGGCACGATCTACCTGCAGAACTACGGTTCGAGCCGGCGGCCGCAGGGCGCCTCGACCATCACCCAACAGGTCGCCAAGAACTTCCTGCTGACCAACGAGGTGTCGTTCACCCGCAAGATCAAGGAGGCGCTGCTCGCGCTGAAGATCGAGCGGACCTATTCCAAGGACAAGATCCTCGAGCTCTATCTCAACGAGATCTATCTCGGCTTCAGCGCCTACGGCATCGCCGCGGCGTCGCTGATGTACTTCGACAAGTCGGTGCACGAGCTCACCGTCCCGGAGGCCGCCTATCTCGCGGCGCTGCCGAAGGCGCCGAGCATCCTGCATCCGTTCCGCGCCCGCGAGCGCGCGATCGAGCGGCGCAACTACGTGATCGACCAGATGGTCCTCACCGGCGTGGTCAAGCAGGCCGACGCCGAGAAGTTCAAGAAGGAGCCGCTGACCGTCACCGCGCGGCCGACCGGCGCGCATATCTTCGCCGCCGACTATTTCGCCGAAGAGGTGCGCCGCTGGATCTACGAGAAGTACGGCGAGAAGACGCTGTACGAGGGCGGCCTGTCGGTGCGCACCACGCTCGATCCCAAGCTGCAGGTGCTGGCGCGCACCGCGCTGGTGGACGGCCTCATCAAGTTCGACGAGACGCAGGGCTGGCGCGGTCCGGTGCAGAAGCTCAAGCCGGAGGGCGACTGGGGCGTGAAGCTCGCCGAGGTCAAGCAGCTCAACGACATCGCGCCGTGGCGGCTGGCGGTGGTGCTGGCGACCAGCGACCAGTCGGCGACGCGTCGGGCTTTATCCGCCGCGCGAACCGGGCGGCGCGCTCAGCAAGGAGCGCGCGACCGGCATCGTGCCGCTCGACGCGGTGAAATGGGCGAAGGCCGCCGAAGGCCCGACCCGCGGCCGCGTGCCGGCCAAGGTCAGCCAGGTGCTCGAAGTCGGCGACGTCGTCTACGTCGAGCCGCTCAACAAGGAAGCCAACACCTGGCGGCTGCGCCAGGTGCCGGAGGTTTCCGGCGCGATCGTCGCGATGGACCCGTGGACCGGCCGCGTGCTGGCGATGGTCGGCGGCTTCTCGTTCGACCAGAGCCAGTTCAACCGCGCGACCCAGGCGATGCGCCAGCCCGGCTCCTCGTTCAAGCCGTTCGTCTACGCCGCCGCGCTCGACAACGGCTACACGCCCTCGACCGTGGTGATGGACGCGCCGATCGAAATCGACCAGGGCCCGGGCGTGCCGCCGTGGCGGCCGGAGAACTATTCGACCGGCAAATACTACGGCCCGTCGACGCTGCGCACCGGCATCGAGCTGTCGCGCAACACCATGACGGTGCGGCTCGCGCAGGACGTCGGCATGCCGCTGATCGCCGAATACGCGCGGCGGTTCGGCGTCTACGACAACCTGCCGACCTATCCTGTCGTATTCGCTCGGCGCCGGCGAGACCACGGTGCTGCGCATGGTCGCCGCCTATTCGATGTTCGACAACGGCGGCCGGCGCATCGTGCCGACCTTCATCGACCGCATCCAGGACCGCTACGGCCGCACCGTCTACAAGCACGACTCGCTGCGAGTGCCGCGGCTGCAACGCCAAGCAATGGGACGAACCAGCCGGAGCCGACGCTGGTCGACAAGCGCGAGCAGGTGATCGATCCGATGACCGCCTACCAGATCACCTCGATGATGGAAGGCGTGGTGCAGCGCGGCACCGCGACGGTGCTCAAGCAGGTCGGCAAGCCGATCGCCGGCAAGACCGGCACCACCAACGACGAAAAGGACGTGTGGTTCGTCGGCTTCTCGCCGGACATCGCGGTCGGCGTCTATCTCGGCTACGACAAGCCGCGCCAGATCGGCGGCCGCGCGACCGGCGGCGGCGTCGCCGCGCCGATCGTCGCCGCGTTCCTGAAAGAGGCGCTCAAGGACAAGCCGGCGGTGCCGTTCCGCGTGCCGGCCGGCATCAAGCTCATCCGCATCGACGCCCGGTCCGGCATGCGGCTGGCCGGCGGCGAGGGCCGCGCGATCCTGGAAGCCTTCAAGCCCGGCACCGCGCCGCCGGACAGCTATTCGGTGATCGGCTACACGCAGGACGCCGGCAACAATCCCGGTCAAGGGTACGGACCGCCCGGCGGCGAGCCGGGCTACATCGCGCCACAGCAGAACCGCCAGATCCGCTCGGGCCCCGGCGGGTTGTACTGACCTGACGCAATAAGTTCGCGCGGCTATTTCAGCTTTTCCCAGGTCATGGTGCGCACGCTCATGCGGCCGTTGACCGGATCGGGCGTCGGCCGCGTCGACAAATGCACGCGGTCGCCGTCGAACCGCGCGATCCGCACCATGTCCTGCCCGGTCCACGCCTCGTTCCATGAGATGTCGACGTGGTGGGTCACCTCGTTGCCGTTGACGGTGTAGCGGCCGGCATAGGCGAGCAGGCCCTGGAACAGCGCCGCGGCCTCTTCCGGGGTGGGCGCCGTGCCCTTCGGCCTGGCGCGGCCGCTCTGCGTGTTGATCACCATCATGCGGCCGTCGGCGCAGTAATTGATGTAACCGTCGGGATCGGGCCCCCAGGCGTCGCGCTCCTCGCCGCTGTCGAGATCGCGCGCCTTCACCGAGACGAGCTTCCAGGTGCCAATCAGCCGCTCATTCATCGCCATTTCCCTTGCGAAAGCAGGCGAAGTGTAGGGCGGCGCCCGCGCACCGCGCAATGTTGCGCTTCTGCGCGGCAATGGCTAAATGCGGCGGGTCAATCAGGACAAATCCATGCGCGCCGAAACGGAAAAAGTCGTCGAGGACATCAAGCGGTCGGTCGGGCTGCTGAGGAGGCATCTTTGACGTCGATGCATCGCAGGCGCGGCTCGCCGAGCTGAACAAGCAGGCCGAAGACCCCAATTTCTGGAACGACAGCGCGAAAGCGCAGCGCGCCATGCAGGAGCGCAACGCGCTCGAGGACGGGCTCGGCGCGATCGGCAAGATCGAGCGCGATCTCGACGATCAGCTCACCATGATCGAGCTCGGCGAGGCCGAGAAGGACGCCAAGGTGGTCGCCGAGGCGGAGGCCGCGCTCAAGCGCCTGCAGGCCGAGGCGGCGCGCCGCGAGCTCGAGGCGCTGCTGTCCGGCGAGGCCGACGCCAACGACGCGTTCCTCGAAGTGCAGGCCGGCGCCGGCGGCACCGAGAGCCAGGACTGGGCGGAGATGCTGCTGCGCATGTACACGCGCTGGGCCGAGCAGCACGGCTACAAGGTCGAATACCTCGAAGAGACGCCGGGCGAAGGCGCCGGCATCAAGTCGTCCACCGTGCAGATCAAGGGCCACAACGCCTATGGCTGGCTCAAGGGCGAGAACGGCGTGCATCGCCTGGTGCGCATCTCGCCGTTCGATTCCAACGCGCGGCGCCACACCTCGTTCGCCAACGCGCGCATCTACCCGGTGATCGACGACCGCATCGTCATCGACATCAAGGAAAGCGACGTGCGCACCGACACGATGCGCGCATAAGGCGCCGGCGGCCAGCACGTCAACAAGACCGACAGCGCGATCCGCCTCACGCACATCCCGACCAACATCGTGGTGCAGTGCCAGCAGGACCGCTCGCAGCACAGGAACCGCGCGATGGCCTGGGACATGCTGCGCGCCAAGCTCTACGAGGCGGAGCTGCGCAAGCGCGAGGAGAAGGCGGCGGCCGAGCAGGCCGCCAAGACCGACATCGGCTGGGGCCACCAGATCCGCTCCTACGTGCTGCAGCCCTACCAGATGGTGAAGGACCTGCGCACCGGCGTTTCGACCTCCGACACCTCCGGGGTGCTCGATGGCGATCTCGATCCGTTCATGCAGGCGGTGCTGGCGCAGAAGGCGTTCGGCACCGGGCCGGAGAGCGTCGAGGACGTCGAATAGCGCGCGGGATGGAACCCGGCCTGCGATTTTATTCGCTTTTGACCCGTGGCTTAAACCATTGCTGAACCATCGGAAAAACTCTCGGGAACCCTTGGTGGTGCGCTGCGTTTTCCTGCGGTTTCTCCAGTCGCTTACGGCGGCCGGGCGAAGCCTTTTCTTGAGGAGGTTGGAACCCATGTGGATCGCGCTGTTCTCGATCGCCAGCGCCGCCGCAATCGGCTTGAGTGTGGCGGCTGTCATGGTCCAGGCGAACCAAGAAGAGACCCAGCGCGGCTAGAGCCGCGCCGGGTGTAAGCGTTGCGTGCGCGTTGGTTGTCTGAGTTTGTCTGAACAAACTAAAGCGGGGTGGCCGGTGAGGCCGCCCCGTTTGTTTTTTGCAAGGCGCGCTAGCGGCGCAGCTCCGCCTCGATCATGCGGTCGATGGTTTCCATCTCGGCGTGATAGTCGTCGGCCACCATCTTGATGAACCACTCGCGGCAGTCGATGCCGTGCCAAATGGAATCTTGACGTGGTGCCGGCAGAGGCTCGGACACGAGCCGGATTTCGAGCCTTGACGATGTCCCGCCGCCACAGTGCGACGAGGAATTGCGAACCTGGAAAATAGGCCACGCCTTTACCCCAACCAAAGCGCGCCGCATGTGCACCCTAACGCAGCGACGGGTGTTCGGTTCAGGCGAAATCAAGGCATGGTAAACGGCCCGCGGCCGATGGAACTCGCGCGGATCAGGCGGCGCCAGCCACCGCGAGTTCGGCCGACGGCTTTCGCTCGCCGGCGCGGAGATTGCCTGCCTCTTGCAGGCAAAGCTTCAAAGTTTCGCGCAAGGTCGTTGTGATGGCGTCCGCCTTTACGGTCTCCGCAAGCGTCGCAGGATCGACGTCCGAGAGCCAGCAGCCCACCACGATCTTGGCGTCGGGAAGCCTCCGCCGCAGCCGCCGGATGGTGAACCGCAGATGCGCAGGATTGCTCTCTTCGAGCGCGGACACGCACGCGAGAGCAACCCCGGCGGTATCCAGCCGAAGCAAATTGGTGCTCGAAAGCGCGTCCGCACCTTCCACGCGAGCGCGAAGCCCATGCTTCGACAGAAGCTGTGCGAGCATGTTGGCGGCCGCAGCGTCGAGGTCGGTGTGGCTGGCGACGCACAACACCGCCGCTTGCCCGCGCCAACTCGGTGCGAGGTCTTCATCCTTGAGGACCGGGAGATCGTAGGCGGCGTCCTTGCCGATGGCATCGACAGCCGCAGCCGCCTCCGCATCCTGCGTCGGTTCGATCGGCGGAGTGGGCTGCTCATCGACATGGTCATCGAACTCCTGGAGAAGTTCGGTAAAGGCCAGGTTGATCTTTTCGATGTGTGTGGCGTCGAGCGCGTTCCGATCGATGTCATTTTGCGCGAGCTTGAGGCCCTTGAGGGCAACCTCGTCGTAGTACGCCGAAAGAGGCCGCTCCTTTAAAAACTCCTCGGCCTTGTCGAGCGCCTCCGCCGGATCGCCAGCCAGCATGCGCTGATAGAAGATTTCCGGTGGCGACAGCGCGGGGCGGTTGCCGAACATCACGTCAAGGAAGCGCAGGCTCTCGACGTGGCGTCCCATGACGACCAGGCAGATCGTCAACGGCGTGGCGAGGATGAGGCCGATCGGGCCCCACAGCGCCGTCCAGAATGTGGCGGATACGACCACCGCCAGGGGCGACAGGCCCGTGCTGCGGCCATAAAGGTGCGGCTCGATCATGTGCGCCGCCACCGGCTCGAAAACGAAGAACATTGCCGCGGTCCACAGCAGCAAAGTCCAGCCCGGGTCCACGGCGACGGCAAGAGCCAGCGGGAAGACGGCCGAAACCAGCGTGCCGATATAGGGCACGAACCGCAGAATCCCGGTGAGTATCCCCCACAGCGCCGCGCTCGGAATGCCGATGATCCACAAGCCTGTGCCGATCGCGATGCCCAAGCCCGTGTTCAAGGCGAGCTGCGACAGGAAGAGCCGGCTCAACCGCCGCGCGGCGTCGTCGAGCGCCGCGGTTGTCTTTTGCAGATCGTGCGATCCAGCGAGCTTGATCAGCCGGTTTCGCAGGTCCTCGCGCTGCAGCAGAGTGAAGATGACGAATATGATCACGACGCCGGTCGTCATCAGCGGCTGCAGCAACGGTGATATCAGACTGGAAATGCTTTCCAGCGCGGTGGGAGGCGGCTGGCGCACCTCAACCGGAATAGGCCGCGTGTCCGGGGGCGTCAGCGTACTTGGCGAGGGCGCTGGAGCGGCGGCGGGCGGCGGCGTGTCTCTCGGCTTGTTCAATTCTTTGCCAAGGTCTTGAAGGACGTCAGCGGCGCGCTCCAGCGTGTTGTTCGTCGTCGCGCTTCCCCGCAGCGATCTGATCTTGTCGCGCATGTTGGATTCGTAGCGGGGCAGGTCGGCCGCCAACTGGGTCACTTGCGTCGCTATGATGCCGCCGAGGGCAAAAATGACGAGGAAGGCCAGCAGCACCACGCCGATCACCGACAATGCGCGGGGAACGCGCCAGTCCTGCAGCACCCGCACCAGTGGCGCCAAAACAAAGCTGAGCAGGATCGCGAGCGCGATCGGTACGAAGACCTCACGGCCCAAATAGAGGGTGGCAACGATCAACGCCGCGAGGACGGCTGCGGCGACGCCCCTGACCAGATTGAAAGTCTGTTGATCGGTCCGCGTTGTTTGGAGCACGCTGAACATTCGGGTTCCAATAGCGATTGGTGGGGCGCCCGAACATCGCAAGGCTGCATCGGTCAATCGGGCGGCTCAATCCAACAGCAGACTGGAGCGAAAGGTTCCGCCGCCTCGGAGGGTGCTTGAAGCGGCGCTAGCCGCGCCGGCGAATCAGCAGCTCCAGCAGAGCTATTTCGACGGATCAGAGCGCGTTGCCGAGGCGCAGACCGGCGCGCAGGAACTTCTGCGGGTCGACCGCGTCGCCGTCGATCCGCGTCTCGTAATGCAGGTGTGGGCCGGTCGAGCGGCCGGTCGAGCCGACGCGGCCGATGGTCTGGCCGACCCGCACGGTCTGGCCGGCCTTGACCTCGATGTCCGACAGGTGGCCGTAGCGGGTGGTGATGTCGTTGCCGTGGTCGATCTCGACCATCTTGCCGTAGCCGCCGTTCCAGCCCGCGCTCACCACCCTGCCGTTCGCGGTGGCGCGCACCGGATCGCCGTGGCTGGACGCGGAAGTCGAGCCCCGAGTGCATGGCGGGGCCGCGGCCGAACGGGTCGCTGCGCACCCCGAAGCTCGATGACAGGTCGATCTCGCCGACGATCGGCTTGCGCACGGGCACGGTGCCGAACGTGTAGCTCAGCCGCTCGGCCTGGGTTCGCGCGACGTTGATGCGGAACAGTTGCCGTTCGAACGTGCCGGCGTTGGCCGGCAGCTTGACCGGCACGAACGGCCCGCCGACGCCCGAGGGCGGCGGCACCTTGGCGGGGTTGATGCCAAGGTCCGCGAGCACGCCGCGCATGCGCTTGACCTTGCCGTCGTAGCTTTCCTCGAGCGAATTGAGCGCCGCGGTCTGACGCACCTCGACCCGGTCGAGCGAGGCCTGCAGCCGCTGAATGGTGCCTTCGATGCCGGCGAGCGAACGCGGTGATGGCGCGGGCGTTGCGGCAACGCGCACCACGCTCGGCGGCGGCACGCGGGATTCCAGCCGTGCTTCGCGGTCCGGCGGCACAGAGAAGATCACCGTGTCGTTGATCGGCGACGGCTTGAGCGGCGGCTGGTCGAGGGCGGGCTCGGGAAGGGGCGAAGGACGGGCGCGGCGGATGGATCCCGTCGGGGTCGGATCCGGCACCGCGGTGAGCGTCGTGGCGCGCGACTCCAGCGTCGTCTGCCGTCGCAATATCTGCTCGAGCTTCTGCTCGAATTGCTCCTGGTCGAGGAGCTGGCGGCTCGCGGCGCGGTCGACCTGGGAGCGGAGCTCGGCGATGCGGTCTTCGTAGGCGAATTGCTGCTCGGCGTGGCGCGCGATCAGCCGCTTGAGCACGTCGTCGTGGAAGGCGAAGTAGGTGCCGGTCGCGAGCGACCAGCCGGCCATGATCACGAAGCTGCCGACCGCGATCCAGAAGGTCACGGGGCCGAGCCGGAATGAGCGGCCCGCGTGCGCGACGGTGTAGCCGGCGCGCGCCTGCTGGCGTTGCGCCGCCTCATGGTCGATCATGCGCCCTGAATCGGCGCGATAGGCACGGGACCCGTAACGAGATGACATCGACGCTCCCCGTCCGGTCCCTTCTTCCGGGGCCGGCGCATCAGGGGCGATTTCAGCCGCTCATGGTTAATTTTTCCCGAACGGGATACGGAAAATGCAGAGGATCGCTAATGAATCGTGCATTCGGCCTGGCCGTGGCCCATCGCGCTGAGTCGGCCTGCGGCCTAGTCCCGAACCCGAAGTTCGCACGATTGTTCAGCACCACTGTTGCACTAGCCCGGGTTCCGGGCTGCGAGTGGCCTCGGGGTCAGAGCGCCTTGGCGGCCGCCAGCACCTCGTCGGCGTGGCCGTCGACCTTCACCTTCTCCCAGACCTCGGCGACCTTGCCGTCCGGCCCGATCAGGTAGGTGTTGCGCAGGATGCCCATGTACTTGCGGCCATACAGCGATTTCTCCGCCCACACCCCGTAGGCCTCAAGCATCTTGTGGGTTTCGTCGGAGCCGAGCGCAACCTTGAGGCCGTGCTTGGTCTTGAACTTGTCCAGCTTGGGGACCGCGTCCGCGGACACCCCGAGGATCGCGGTTCCCGCCTTGGTGAAGGCGCCCTTGAGCCTCGAAAAATCGATCGCCTCGCGGGTGCAGCCCGACGTATCGGCCTTCGGGATAGAAGTACAGAGCCAGCTTCTGGCCCTTGAAGTCGGCGAGCGAGACCTTGCCGCCGCCGTCGCAGGGCAGGGTGAAGGCCGGCGCCTTCGATCCCACGGTAACCTTGGACGTCATACGCCTTCCTTTCGTCGTTTTCCGAGGCTCAATCTGCACTATTGTTGGCGGGCACGGCGCTGGCGAGTTTTACGTTGCGGTGGGGGAGTTGGCGATCCGGGGCGGTTTCGTATGAAATCCCTGCGACGCCTGCGTGAATCGACTACCAGCGGTTCGGTTTCAGACCGGCGGACCAGGGGACGCCCGATCGGGCATGACGGACCAGAACAACAGTCCGCGCATCGGCGCGTTGCGAGGAGATGGAGGCCGCGCTGGAGCGGCATCGGCGCGAGCAGGCAGCCGCCGATGGCGTGAGCACGCCTGAGCCCCCGGTTGAGCGCCGCAAGTTCGGCTCGAGTTTGCCCCGCTTTCGCGTTCCCCGTTTGCGCCTCCCCAATTTGCGCCTTGCCGGCTGGCGGTTGCCCTTCAATCCCTGGTTCATGTTCGATCGCCGCCATCCGGTGGTGCGCCGGGTCACCATCGGCGATTGTGGCCTCTATCGCGGTCTTCATCGTCGTCTCCGGCGCGATTTGGTGGCGGCTGGCCAGCGGCCCGATCTCGCTCGATGTCGCGACGCCATGGCTGACCGCCGCCGATCGAGCAGAATTTCGGCAGCCGCTACCGCGTCCAGGTCGGCGGCACGCAGCTTGAGCGCGACGACAACGGGCGCACCGCGCTGCGGCTGCGCGACATCGTGGTGCGAGATGCCGACGGCGCGCTGGTGGCGTCCGCTCCGAAGGCGGAGGTCGGCGTTGCCGGCTCAAGCCTGCTGATGGGCAATCCGCGCGCCGAGAGCTTCCGCCTGGTCGACGCCAATCTGGTGATTCATATCGAGGAGGACGGCCGGGTCAATGTGTTCGCCGGCGGCGAGCGTCCGCTGGTCACGCATCGCGCCGGTCGGCTCCGACGCAGCCGCGAACGCAGCCTGCGCCGTCGCGGTTCTCGCTGCAGGCGGTGGCGCAGCGCAGCCTCGCGGCCAACCTCGCCGCCGTGCTGGCCTGGATCGACGGCCTCGGCGGGCTCGGACGCGACGGCAAGTCGCTCGACGTGACCGGGTTCGACGGCAAGGACCTGACCGAGATCGGCATCAGCAACGGCAGCCTCACGGTGCAGGACCGCCGCGATGGCTTGGAGTGGAGCTTCAAGCAGCTCACCATGAGCCTGATCCGTCCGACGTCGGGCGGCGTCACGCTCAACATGGTGTCGGAGAGCCAGGAGCAGCCGTGGCTGCTCAACGCCGCGCTCACGCCGCGCCGCGACGGCCACCGCCAACTCCAGCTCCAGGCGCGCAAGGTGCCGTTCGGCAATCTGTTCGCGCTGCACATGGTCGAAAGCGGGTTGCGCTCCGACATGGTGGTGTCGGCCGCGATGGATGCCGAGCCTCGGCCCCGACGGCACGCCGCAGACCGTCGCGCGGCACGGTCCTCGCCGAGGGCGGCGAGATCGGCTTCCTGGGCCAGCCGGACCGCCGCATTCCGATCGGCGCCGCGGAGATTCGGGCTCGACTGGGACGTCGCGCGCGGCACGCTGCGCGTGCCGTTCAAGATCAATGTCGGGCTCGACGCGCGTCACGCTGCGCGCCGAATTCGCCGCGCCCGCGCAACCGGCGGCCCACTGGCAGTTCGCGGTCGGCGGCGGGCTGATCGTGTTCGATCCGCTGCCGCAGGAGGACGACGGCCTGCTGCTCGAAGCGCGTCCTGGTGCGCGGCTCGATCGATCCGGCCCGGCAGCGCATCACTTTCGATCAGGGCGAATTCGGCACCAAGGAGTTCGGCGGCCGGGACACCAAGGACGTCAGCATCGCGCTGTCGGGCAATTTCGATTTTGGCGGCGAGCCGCGGCTGGCGCTCGGCATCGCCGGCAACCAGATGCCGGTCGCCGCGCTCAAGCGGCTGTGGCCGGTGTTCATCGCACCCAAGGTGCGCGACTGGCTGGTGCAGCACATCGTCAGCGGCACGGTTGAACGCGTCGACGTCGCGACCAACATGACGGTCGCCGCGATGCAGCCCAACGGGCCGCCGGTTCCGGAGGAGGGGCTGTCGATCGACATCGCCGTGAGGAACACGGTGATGCGTCCGGTCGACGGCCTGCCGCCGATCCGTGAGGCCGACCTGATCGGCGCGCGTCACCGGCCGCACCGCGACGGTGACGGTCGGCAAGGGCGTCGTCGACGTTTCGCCCGGCCGCCGGCTCAATCTCACCAACGGCGTGTTCGAAGTGCCGGACACGCATCCGAAGGAGCCACCGGCCCGCGTGCGGTTCCGCGCTCGAAGCGCCGGTCCCTGCGGTCGCCGAACTGCTCGCGCTCGAGCGGCTGCGCGAATTCTCCGGCGCGCCGTTCGATCCCGCGAACGACGCGCGGCACGGTGATCGCGCAGGTCAATCTCGGCATGCCGCTGCGGCCCGACCTGCCGAAGGGCTCCACCGCCTACAACATCGTCGTCGACGTCGCGAACTTCAGCGCCGAGAAGATGATGTTCAACCAGAAGGTCGAAGCGCAGACGCTGCGCTTCAGCTGCCAACAACCAGGAACTATCAGATCAAAGGCGACGTGCGGATCGGCGGCACGCCGGCGCAGGTCGAGTACCGCAGGGTCACCGCCGAGCCGGAGGCCGAGGTCCGCCTGCAAGCGACGCTCGACGACGCCGCGCGCTCCCGCCTCGGGCTCGAATTTCGGCACCGCCATCACCGGCCTGCTGTCGTTCAAGCTCGCCGGCCGCGTCAGCGACACCGAGACCAGCCGCCTCAACGTCGAGGCCGATCTCACGCCGCTGCAAGGTCGACAGCCTGCTGCCCGGATGGGTCAAGCCGGCGGGCAGCCCGGCGCGAGCGGCCTTCACCTTCGTCAAGCGACAAGGACGGGCATGCGGTTCGAGGATCTCCTGATCGACGGGCCAGGGCATCCTCGCGCGCGGCGCGGTCGAGCTCGATGCCAACGGCGACATGCAGTCCGCCAACTTCCCGGTGTTCGCCACCTCCGACGGCGACAAGGTGACGTTGCGGGCGGATCGCGCGCTCCGACGGCGCGTTGCGCGTCGTCGATGCGCGGCGACGTCTACGACGGCCGCACGTTCGTCAAGTCGTCGATGGCCGGGCCGCCTGCCGATCCGAAGAACAAGGCCGCGCAGACCGACATCGACCTCGACATCAAGATCGGCGTGGTGGCGGGGCATTACGGCGAGGCGCTGCGCGGCCTCGATCTGCGGATGTCGCGCCGCAACGGCCGCGTCCGCAGCTTCAGCCTCAACGCCAAGATCGGCCGCGACACCGCGCTGATCGGCGACATGCGCACCCGCACGTCCAACGGCCGCCCGGTGATCTACTTCGAGACCAGCGACGCCGGCGCGCTGTTCCGCTTCACCGACGTCTATCCGCGCATCGTCGGCGGCAAGATCTGGGTGGTGATGGATCCGCCGACGCCAGGACAACGCGCCGCAGGCCGGACTGATCAACCTGCGCGACTTCTCGATCCGCGGCGAGGGCGCGCTCGAGAACGTGGTGTCCAACGCGCCGCAGGGCCAGCGCAACGCCGTCGAATTCACGCAGGCGCGCGCCGAGTTCACCCGCACGCCGGGCCGCACCATGATCCGCGATGGCGTGGTGAAGGGACCGATGATCGGCGCCACCATGGAAGGCCTGATCGACTACGCGCGCGACGAGGTGCAACGTGCGCGGCACGCTGGTGCCGCTCTACGGCCTCAACAACATGTTCGGCCAGATCCCGATCGTCGGCCTGTTCCTCGGCGGCGGCAGCAACGAGGGTCTGCTCGGCATCACCTACGAGGTGACCGGCTCGCCGAGCAATCCGCGGCCGATCGTCAATCCGATCTCGGCGATCGCGCCGGGCTTGCTGCGCAAGTTCTTCGAGTTCCGCGACACCACCGGCGACCGCCGTGATCGTCGAGCCGCACGCGGTAGCGCGCTACACCGGCTTCAACAGCACGTGTTTCTTGCGTCCGAGCGAAAGCTTGATGACGCCCTCCGGCGTCAGAGGGTCCGGCGTCAGCAGCATCTTCTCGTCGGTGACGGTCGCGTCGTTGACCTTGAGCCCGCCGCCCTTGATCTGGCGGCGCGCGTCGCCGTTCGACGTGACCAGACCGGCGCGCACGAAGGCGGCAAGCACGCCGAGCTTCGCGAGCTCGGCGTTCGGGATTTCCACGGTCGGCAGATTTTCAGCGAGCGCGCCTTCCTCGAAGGTGCGGCGCGCGGTGTCGGCGGCCTGGTCGGCGGCGGCGCGGCCGTGCACCAGCGCGGTCGCTTCGGTGGCGAGCACCTTCTTCGCTTCGTTGAGCTCCGAGCCTTGCAGCGCGGCAAGCCGCCCGATCTCGTCGAGCGGCAGCACGGTGAACAGCTTGAGGAAGCGCGCGACGTCGCCGTCCTCGGTGTTGCGCCAGAACTGCCAGTAGTCGTAGGGGCTCACCAGATCGGCGTTGAGCCACACCGCGCCCGCCGCGGTCTTGCCCATCTTGGCGCCGGACGACGTGGTGATCAGCGGCGCGGTCAGCGCGAACAATTGCGCGTTCGCCATGCGGCGGCCGAGGTCGATGCCGTTGACGATGTTGCCCCACTGGTCGGAGCCGCCCATCTGCAGCACGCAGCCGGTGCGCTTGTGCAGCTCCACGAAATCGTAGGCCTGCAGGATCATGTAGTTGAATTCCAGGAACGACAGCTCCTGCTGGCGGTCGAGCCGCAGCTTCACCGAATCGAACGCCAGCATGCGGTTGACCGAGAAATGCCGGCCGACGTCGCGCAGGAAGTCGATGTAGTTGAGCGTGTTCAGCCAGTCGGCGTTGTTCGCCATGATGGCGTTGCCGCCGGCTCCTTCGAACTTCAGGAACTTGCGCGAACACCTGCCGGATGCCCTTGAGGTTCTCGGCGATGATCTCGTCGGTCAGCACCCTGCGGCTTTCGTCCTTGCCGGAAGGGTCGCCGACCCGCGTGGTGCCGCCGCCCATCAGCGCGATCGGCCGGTGGCCGGTCTGCTGCAGCCAGTGCAGCATCATGATCGGCAGCAGCGAGCCGATGTGCAGCGAAGGCGCGGTGCAGTCGAAGCCGATATAGGCGGTGATCGCCTTCGATTTGGCGAGCGAATCCAGCGCGTCCGGCTCCGACACCTGGTGGATGAAGCCGCGCGTCGCCAGAACGTTAAGGAAATCGGACTTATAACCGCTCATCGGCTCTGCTCTCGTTCGCCGGTGGTGTAACAGGGTCCGGCGCGGGATTCAAAAGGGACGGGGTTTCGCCGCCGCGGTTGGCCAATCCGGCCGGATCATTTCGCGCACAACCCGTTCGATGCCGTGGGTGATGCGCGCGAGCCTTTCGATGTCGACCTTGTCCGGCGTATCGCTCGGCCGGTGGTAGTGCGGATATCGGAAGAGAGCCGTATCGGTGATCATCACCGCCGGATAGCGGAACTGCTCGAACGACCAGTGGTCGGACCAGTCGATTCCGGGCACAAACCCCGGCGCCACGCCGCCGACCGTTGGAAATTTCGTGTGGCTGCGGAACGAACCGATCAGGGCTTGCATCAAGTCGCGTGAGCTCGGCATCGCCACGAAGGCGATGAAATCGCCCTTGCTCGGATAAAGCAGTCCGAGCGGCGGCGGATAGGATTGCGAGCCTGGCTGGTCCGAGAAGCTCCCCAGGGTCTCCAGCGAGATCATGCCGATGACCGGCTCGCCGCGCTCCGCCAGCAGGCGGGCGTAACGATAGCTGCCCATGTCGGCGGTCTGGAAGTACGGCGGCTCCTCGTTGACGAACAGCACGAGACGGATGCGCGCCGCGCTTCGGCTGCGAAGATCGGACAGCAGGCGCGCCAGTTCGAGCACCGAGGCCGTTCCGGTGCCGTTGTCGTTCGCTCCCGGAGCGTCATCGTAGGAATCGTAGTGCGCGCCCAACACGATGGTGCCGCGGCTTGCGCCTGCATTGACCGGCTCTATGGAAACTTCGATGTTGCGGACGGCGCGGCCATCCACCTCGTAGATCTGCGGCGCGGGCTGATAGCCGAGAGACTTCAGCTCGGCTTCGATGTAACGCGCGACCTTTTCGAGTTCGTCATAGTGCCTGACGTTGTGAGGGCGGCTGGCGATTGCCCGGATGTGCGTGCGAAGGCGCGACGCGGTGGCTCTTTCCGCGTCTGCGAGCGCCGGCAAATCGCCGGCATGGGCAAGACCTGGAACGGACGTGACGTACCGCACGCCGGCTACGACCAGCGCCGTCGCGACAAGCACGATGCCTGCAAAGACAAGCACCATTCGCTTTCTCATAGACTGTCCACCGCGGCATTGCGTGGCGCTGCCGGCAGGCGGAGGAGCGCGCCCTTAGCGCCGGTCGGCCTTCAGCCGCTTGTCGAGATAGCCGGTGATCGACTCCATCAGCGGCTCGACCTTGCCGTCGAAGAAGTGGTTGGCGCCCGGCACCACCTTCTGCTCGATGATGATGCCCTTCTGGGTCTTGAGCTTGTCGACCAGGCCGTTGACGTCCTTGTGCGGCACCACCGCGTCCTTGTCGCCGTGAATGATCAGGCCGGACGACGGGCAGGGCGCGAGGAACGAGAAGTCGTAGAGGTTCGCCGGCGGCGCGACCGAGATGAAGCCCTCGATCTCCGGCCGGCGCATCAGGAGCTGCATGCCGATCCAGGCGCCGAACGAGAAGCCGGCGATCCAGCAGGAGCGCGCTTCGGGATTGATCGACTGCGCCCAGTCGAGCGCGGACGCGGCATCGGACAGTTCGCCCGTGCCGTGGTCGAACGCGCCCTGGCTGCGGCCGACGCCGCGGAAGTTGAAGCGGATCGCCGCGAAGCCGCGATGCACGAACGCGTAGTAGATCTGGTAGATGATCTGATGATTCATCGTGCCGCCGAACTGCGGGTGCGGATGCAGCACGATGGCGATCGGAGCGTTTTTCTGTGGCGCTGGGTGGTACCGCCCTTCGATCCGGCCGGCGGGACCGGTGAAGATGACTTCAGGCATGGGCTTTCAAAACCTTGACCGGCGGCCGAACCGGAAGCCCGGCGTGGCGGTTGAGCGGAGCGCGCTTGACGGGAACGGCAGGCGCACGTAACTATTTAGAACTATTCTAATTTCCGGGAGCCTTCGCGGCGCAAGCCGCGCATTTGGGCGTGGGCTCGACCGGAACAGCGGCGTTTTCTAACATGATGCCCGGGTTCAAAAGCAAGTAAAATGAGCGGGGTAAGAGTTCCGATGCTTAACCGGGGCCTGCCCAGGAATAAGATGACCGAACAGGCCTATCTCGACTGGAACGCGACCGCCAAGCTGCGGCCGGAGGCCCGCGAGGCGGTGCTGGCGGCTCTGGAGACCGGCGGGAACCCGTCCTCGGTGCATGGCGCCGGCCGCGGCGCGCGCCGGCTGGTCGAGCAGGCTCGCGAGCAGGTCGCGGCGCTGGTGGGCGTGATGCCGCGCGAGGTGGTGTTCACCTCCGGCGGCACCGAGGCCAATGCGCTGGCGCTCGCTCCAGCGCTGGGCGACGTGCTGCTGGTTTCGGCGATCGAGCATCCTTCGGTGCGCAGCGGCGGCCGGTTCGCGGCACTGGAGGAAATTCCGGTCACGGCCGACGGCGCGGTCGATCTCGAAGCCTTGCAGCGTCGCCTTGCCGGCGTTTCGCGGCCGCTCGTTTCGATCATGCTCGCCAACAACGAGACCGGCGTCGTGCAGCCGGTCGCGCAGGCGGCCGAGATGGTGCATGCCGCGGGCGGTCTGCTGCATGTCGATGCGGTGCAGGGGCCGGGCCGGATCGCCTGCGATTTCAAGGCGCTCGGCGCCGACCTGATGACGCTGTCGGCGCACAAGATCGGCGGGCCGCAGGGCGTGGGCGCGCTGATCAAGCGCGATGCGCTCGATCTGGAGCCTCAATTGAAGGGCGGCGGCCAGGAGCGCGGCGCGCGCGCCGGCACCGAGAATGTGCCCGGCATCGCCGGTTTCGGCGCGGCTGCGGCGGCTGTGAGCCGCCGTTGGCGCGACGAGGCGGCCCGCATGGCCGCGCTGCGCGACCGGCTCGAAGCCGGGATCAAGGCGATCGCGCCCCAAGCGGTCGTTTTCGGCGAGGGCGCCAGCCGGCTGCCCAACACCACGCTGTTTGCCGTCCCCGGCGTGAAGGCGGAAACCGCGGTGATTGCCCTCGACCTCGAAGGCGTCGCGGTGTCCTCGGGTGCCGCCTGCTCGTCGGGCAAGGTGACGCCGTCCCACGTGCTGGCCGCCATGGGCGTGCCGGCCGGACTGACCCGGGGCGCGATCCGGCTCAGCCTGGGCTATTCGACCACGAGAGCCGAGATCGAAGCATTTCTAAAGGCTTGGGCCAAGCTGGCCGAGAGCCTATATAAGTCGCGAAAACAGCAGGATATCGCCGCCTGAAGGGTACCCCAACCGGGAAGCGAACCGACCATAACCGACAATCCAACCCGCGGCCCTTGAAGCCGTAGCGGAGGAGAGTGAATGCCGGCCGTGCAAGAGACGATCGAGCGGGTCCGCCGCATCGACGTCGACCAATACAAGTACGGATTTGTCACCGACATCGAGTCCGACAAGGCCCCGAAGGGCCTGTCCGAGGACACCGTCCGCTTCATCTCGGCCAAGAAGTCCGAGCCGGAGTGGATGCTGGACTGGCGGCTCGACGCCTATCGCCGCTGGCTGACCATGCGCGAGCCGACCTGGGCGCGCGTCAACTATCCGAAGATCGACTACCAGGATTATTACTATTACTCGGCGCCGAAGAAGAAGCGCGCTGACCTCGCTCGACGAGGTCGATCCCGAAATCCTGAAGACCTACGAGAAGCTCGGCATTCCGCTGCGCGAGCAGGAAATGCTCGCCGGCGTGGTGCGGCCCAACGCAGACGGCGAGGAGGGCGACGCCCCGCGCCGCGCGTCGCGGTCGACGCGGTGTTCGACTCGGTTTCGGTCGCGACCACCTTCAAGGAGGAGTTGAAGAAGGCCGGCGTGATCTTCATGCCGATCTCCGAGGCGCTGCGCGAGCATCCCGACCTGGTGAAGAAGTATCTCGGCACGGTGGTGCCGGTCTCCGACAATTTCTTCGCCACGCTCAACTCCGCGGTGTTCTCCGACGGCTCGTTCGTCTACGTGCCGCCGGGCGTGCGCTGCCCGATGGAGCTGTCGACCTATTTCCGCATCAACGAGAAGAACACCGGCCAGTTCGAGCGCACGCTGATCATCGCCGACAAGGGCTCCTACGTGAGCTACCTCGAAGGCTGCACCGCGCCGATGCGCGACGAGAACCAGCTCCACGCCGCGGTGGTCGAGCTGGTCGCGCTCGACGACGCCGAGATCAAGTATTCGACGGTGCAGAACTGGTATCCCGGCGACGCCGAGGGCAAGGGCGGCATCTACAACTTCGTCACCAAGCGCGGCGACTGCCGCGGCGCGCGCTCGAAGATTTCCTGGACCCAGGTCGAGACCGGCTCGGCGATCACCTGGAAGTATCCGAGCTGCATCCTGCGCGGCGACAATTCCACCGGCGAGTTCTATTCGATCGCGATCTCGAACGGCCGCCAGCAGGTCGACAGCGGCACCAAGATGCTGCACCTCGGCAAGAACACCAAGAGCCGCATCATCTCCAAGGGCATCGCGGCCGGCCGCTCCGACAACACCTATCGCGGCCTGGTGACGGCGCACCGCCGCGCCACCGGCGCGCGCAACTTCACCAACTGCGACTCGCTCCTGATCGGCGACCACTGCGGCGCGCACACCGTGCCCTACATCGAGGCGAAGAATTCCTCCGCGGTGTTCGAGCACGAGGCCACCACCTCGAAGATTTCCGAGGAGATGCTGTTCTACTGCCGCCAGCGCGGGCTTTCCGCGGAGGAGGCGGTGGCGCTGGTGGTCAACGGCTTCGTCAAGGACGTGCTGCAGCAGCTGCCGATGGAGTTCGCCGTCGAGGCGCAGAAGCTCATCTCGATCAGCCTCGAAGGCTCGGTCGGCTGAGCGCGGCGCGGGGCGGGGCGCATGTCGGCGCTGGACAAGGCGGTCGCGGAGCTCGACGCCAAGCGCACCAGGGAGGAGAGCCGAACGGCGGGCGCGCCATCAGGCGGCGAGCGCGTTCCTGAAGGAGTTTTTCGACGCCGACATCGCGACGTCGAAGAAGCTGAAGGACAGCGGGGTGCAGGCGGCCTTCGACGGCACGCGCATCCTGCTGCAGAAGCCGGAGGAAGGCGTCTACGCGGAAGCCATGATGATCGTGGTCGGCGAGCAGGGCGAGATCGATGTGAGCGGGCGTTCGCTCGGGCCTGTCAGCGGTCCCGACAAGGACGCGAAGAAAAAGGAGCTGATTGCCGAGATCATCTCGCATTTCAGCTTGTAGGTCAGAAGGAACTTCGAAGTGCCAATGCTTGGAAATCAAGAATTTGCACGTCACCGTCGACGGCAAGCAAATCCTCAACGGTCTCGACCTCGCCGTGAACAAGGGCGAGGTGCACGCCATCATGGGCCCGAACGGCTCGGGCAAGTCGACGCTCGCCTATGTGATGGCCGGCAAGGCCGGCTACGAGGCGACCGAAGGCAAGATTCTGCTCGACGGCGAGAACGTGCTGGAGATGCAGCCGGACGAGCGCGCCGCCAAGGGCCTGTTCCTGGCGTTCCAGTATCCGCTCGAAATTCCCGGCGTCGCCACCATGACGTTCCTGCGCACCGCGCTCAACGCGCAGCGCAAGAAGCGCGGCGAAGCCGAGCTGTCGACGCCGGAGTTCCTGAAGCTGGTGCGCGACGCCGCCGGCAAGCTCGAGATCAACATGGACATGCTGCGCCGCGGCGTCAACGTCGGCTTCTCCGGCGGCGAGAAGAAGCGCAACGAGATCCTGCAGATGGCGCTGCTGCAGCCGCGGCTCTGCGTGCTGGACGAGACCGATTCCGGCCTCGACATCGACGCGCTGAAGATCGTCTCCGACGGCGTCAACCGGCTGCGCTCGCCCGACCGCGCCATGGTCGTCATCACCCACTATCAGCGGCTGCTCGACCACATCGTGCCCGACGTGGTGCACGTGCTCTCGAAGGGCCGCATCGTGAAGACCGGCGGCAAGGAGCTGGCGCACGAGCTCGAAGCCTCCGGCTACGCGCAATTCCAGGACGACGCGGCGTAGTCATGAAAGCCGAACTCCGCACCGTAAAGACCGCCGCCGAGCTGGCGCTCGCGGAAAGCTATGCGTCCGCCAAGCCGAAGCTGCCGGGCGACGGCAAGGTCGTGGCGCTGCGCGAGGCCGCGTTCCGGCGGTTCGAGGCGCAGGGCCTGCCGAACCGGCGCATCGAGGAGTGGAAATACACCGATCTGCGCGCGCTGATGCGCGACGCCAAGCCGCTGGCCGGCGCCGCCCGACGCGGCCGCGAAGGCGCGCGCCAAGTCGGCGGGCGGCTTGATCGGCGACATGGATGCGCGCCGGCTGGTGTTCGTCGACGGCGCGTTCGTGCCGGAACTGTCCGATCTCGACCAAGCTCGAGACGGGTCTCGAAGTGCGCTCGATGGCGCAGGCGCTCGCCGCGGGCGATCCGCTGGTCGCGGCGCATCTCGGCAAGGTCGTGCCGGCGGACGGCGAAGGCGCGGTCGCGCTCAACACCGCGCTGATGAGCGACGGCGCGGTGATCCGCGTCGCGGCAGGCGCGACGGTCGAGCGGCCGATCCATCTGGTGTTCGCCGCGACCGGCGACAAGCCGGCCTCGATCTTCACCCGCTCGCTGGTGGTGATCGAGAAGGGCGCTCGCGTCATGCTGGTCGAAAGCCACGAGGGCGCGCGCCGAGCACCAGATCAACACCGCGCTCGAGCTGATCGTCGGCGACAAGGCGCACGCCGACCACGTCAAGATCACGAGCGGCACGGCGGGCGTGGTCCACGTCTCGTCGCTGATGGCGGCGATCGGCGCGCACGCGCGGTTCAACGATTTCAGCTACACGACCGGCGGCGCGGTGGTGCGCAACCAGCTGTTCGTGCGCTTCGACGGCGAGGGCACGCTCGCCAACATCCGCGGCGCGACCCTGCTCAAGGGCAACCAGCACGCCGACGTAACGCTGGTCGCCGATCATGTGGCCGGCGGCTGCCAGAGCCGCGAGGTGTTCAAGGCGGTGCTCGACGACAAGAGCCGCAGCGTGTTCCAGGGCAAGATCATCGTGCGGCCAGGGCTCGCAGAAGACCGACGCCAAGATGATGACCAATTCGCTGCTGCTGTCGGACGAGGCCGAGGCCGACCAGAAGCCGGAGCTGGAGATCTTCGCCGACGACGTGCAGTGCGGCCACGGCGCGACCTCGGGCGCGCTCGACGAGAACCTGAAGTTCTATCTGATGGCGCGCGGCATTCCCGAGGTGGAGGCCGAGGCGCTGCTGGTGCAGGCCTTCGTCGGCGAGGCGGTCGAAGGCATCGAGCACGCCGGCCTGCGCGACGCGCTGATGGAGGACGTGGTGGCCTGGCTCAGGGCGCGGGGAGAACTGATGCATCCCGCGGTCACCAACGGCACCTACGACGTCAGCCGCATCCGGCAGGATTTCCCGATCCTGGCGATGCAGGTCTACGGCAAGCCGCTGGTCTATCTCGACAACGCCGCCTCGGCGCAGAAGCCGCAAGGCGGTGCTCGACCGCATCCAGCAGGCCTACACGTCCGAATACGCCAACGTGCATCGCGGGCTGCACTATCTCGCCAACGCCGCGACCGAGGGCTACGAGGGCGCGCGCGAGAAGGTGCGGGCGTTCCTCAATGCGCCGCGGCGGGAAGAGATCATCTTCACCCGCAACGCCACCGAGGCGATCAACCTCGTCGCCTATACGTTCGGCCGCGAGCGCATCAAGGCCGGCGACGAGATCGTGCTCTCGATCATGGAGCACCATTCCAACATCGTGCCGTGGCATTTCCTGCGCGAGCGCCAGGGCGCGGTGATCAAATGGGCGCCGGTCGACGAGGAGGGCAACTTCCTGATCGACGAGTTCGAGAAGCTGCTGACGCCGCGCACCAAGATGGTGGCGATCACCCACATGTCGAACATGCTCGGCACGCATGGTGCCGGTCAAAGAGGTGGTGAAGCTCGCGCACGCCCGCGGCATCCCGGTGCTGGTCGACGGCAGCCAGGCGGCGGTGCATCTCGACGTCGACGTGCAGGACATCGGCTGCGATTTCTACGTCTTCACCGGCCACAAGCTCTATGGGCCGACCGGCATCGGCGTGCTGTGGGGCAAGTACGATCTGCTCGCCGCAATGCCGCCGTTCAACGGCGGCGGCGAGATGATCCGCGAGGTTTTCGAGGACCGCATCACCTATGGCGAGCCGCCGCACCGCTTCGAGGCCGGCACGCCGCCGATCGTGCAGGCGATCGGGCTCGGCGCCGCGATCGACTACGTCAACTCGATCGGCAAGCCGCGCATCCGCGCGCACGAGACCGGCCTGGTGGCTACGCCCACGAGCGGCTGCGCGAGATCAATTCGATCCGCATCTTCGGCACCACCAAGGACAAGGGGCCGATCGTGTCGTTCGAGATGAAGGGCGCGCATCCGCACGACGTGGCGACGGTCATCGACCGCGCCGGCGTCGCGGTGCGCGCCGGCACCCATTGCGTGATGCCGCTGCTTGCCCGCTATGGCGTGACCGCCACCTGCCGGGCGTCGTTTGCGCTCTACAACACCCGCGAGGAGATCGACCACCTGGCGCAAGCGCTGGTCAAAGCGCAGGACATGTTCTCATGACCGACGAACGAACCAGCAAGCGCTGACTACGCCGAAAGCCGGAGACCAAGGCATCCGCGCTGCCGGAGGCCGAGATCACCCGCCTGACCGACGAGATCGTGGCGGCGCTCAAGACCGTCTACGACCCGGAAATCCCGGCCGACATCTATGAGCTCGGCCTGATCTACAAGATCGACATCGCCGACGACCGCTCGGTGAAGGTCGACATGACGCTGACCACGCCGAACTGCCCGTCCGCGCAGGAACTGCCGCAGATGGTGGAGAACGCGGTGTCGAGCGTGCCGGGCGTCGGCAAGGTCGACGTCGCCGTGGTCTGGGACCCGCCCTGGGACCAGAGCCGGATGACCGACGAGGCGCGGCTCGTTCTCAACATGTGGTGAGTTGCGCGCCGTGTTTTTTACCGGCTGTCATCGCTGCACACGTTAGAATACCTGCAATGCCTCGCCGAACCTTTGGTAATTGGCAGGAAGTGACTATCTACCACACGGCGCATCGGGCCACGAAACTGGAGACTGACATGGCCACGGCGCGGCCAAGACCACAGGTGATGCGGCTCTCGGAGGCGGCGGCAAGCCGCATCAAGGAGCTGATGGCGAAGATGGATCGCCCGGTCGCCGGCCTGCGCGTCGGCGTCAAGAACGGCGGCTGCGCCGGCATGGAATACACCATGGAATACGCCGAGGCGGTCGGTCCGACCGACGAGGTGGTCGAGGACAAGGGCGTCAAGATCCTGATCGATCCCAAGGCCGTGCTGTTCCTGATCGGCACCGAGATGGACTACAAGACCGACAAGCTGTCCGTCGCAGTTCGTGTTCAACAATCCGAACCAGACCTCGGCCTGCGGCTGCGGCGAGTCGGTTGCTGCTGACGCCGGCCAAGCCACGAGCGGCGCCGAGGCGCACTGAGCGTCCCGGCCGGCCGCTTTGAGCGCCGCCCAAGATCCCGATCACATCGCCGAATTGTTCGCCGCGTTCGGGCCGGTCGCGGTGCGCCGCATGTTCAGCGGCGCCGGCATCTTTGCCGATGGACTGATGATCGCGCTGGTCAGCGATGGCGTCGATCTATCTGAAGGCCGATGACAGCACGATCCCGCGCTTCGAGCGCGAGGGGCTGGAGCCCTTCACATACACCGCCAAGACCGGCAGACGCGCGCTGATGTCGTATTGGCGAATGCCGGAGCGGCTCTACGACGATCCGGATGAGCTGGCGCGCTGGGCGGCGCCAGGCGCTTGTCGCGGCTGCGTGGCAGCGGCGGCCAAGCGCGCGGCGAAAGGCGAAAGCGCTAGCGGTTCAGGCGACCTTGGCTTCGCCGCTTGACTGCGAATTCCGGATCGGTCTCGCAGATCACGCGGTTGCGGCCGTTGCGCTTGGCTGCATAGAGGCAGCCGTCGGCGCGCGCGATGAGCGATTGCACGGTGTCGCCGTTGCGCGCCGTCGCGACGCCGAGCGAGATCGTCACCCGGCCGAGGTTCTGGCCGGTCGAGCGCTTCATCAGTTCCTTCGACATCACCGCGCGGCGGATGTGATCGCCGACGGTCACGCGCCGAGCGCAGCACGGTGTTCGGGCAGCACGACCGCGAATTCCTCGCCGCCGTAGCGCGCGGCGATGTCCTGGCCCTTGACGTTCTGCTTCATCGACATGGCGACGAGGCGCAGCACCTGGTCGCCGGTCAGGTGGCCCCAGGTGTCGTTGAACGACTTGAAATGGTCGATGTCGGTCATGATCAGCGACATCGGCTCGTTGCGCTCGACGCCTTCATGCAGCGCCTTGGCGATCGCGTGTCGAAGTGCTTGCGGTTGGACAGGCTGGTCAGCGGGTCGGTCAGGCTTTCGTGGCGGACCGTCTCGAGGTTCTGCTGGAGCTGGCTGATTTCCTGCCGCGAGGCGTTGAGCCGCGCCTCGAGCGTATTGTTGTTCTTCTGCATCTCGTTGGCGGTCTGCACCAGGCTCTCGACGATGGCGCGGATGCCTTCGCGGTCCTTGGCGTCGCCGAGCTTGTCGCTCATGACCGGTCAGGCTCTCGTTGTAGGTCGATGCCGAGCCGACCGCGGCTGTCGACCATCGCCATGACCTGGTTGATCTCGTCCATCACCCGGTTGCCGACCTTGTCGAGCTTGTCGGTGAGGCGTGCCGGCGAGAGATAGGTCGTGTAGACGCTCTCGAGATCGGCGTCGGTCAGGTTGCCGTTCTTCTGCAGCGTTTCGTTGATGGTCTGATTGAGCGAAGGATTGTAGCCGGTCGCGTAGGCGTACCAGACCTCATAGTTGCGCGGGATCGCAGGCTGACGCAGAGCCTTGATCTGGCCCAGTGCAATTTCGGCGAACGCAAGCGTGCGTTCGTGCTCCGCAGCACCTTCGGCCATTTGGTCTTCCCTGCTCCGAGGGCAACTGCCGCCGGCCTACCCCAATTCGCTATCGCTGTCCGGGCGGTGTAGTGCCCCGGAATTAGGCCACCGACGGTATTCCAAGGGGGTGAACGACTGGTAAATGCGGTGTTAGCGGGGCGGGCATTGCGCGCCGGCTAAACCCTGGCGCGCACCGGGCGAAGCAGGAATGCCGGGAGGTGTGAGCCATCGGCTGGCTCGGCAACCGGCTCGCGATGACGCTTGGGCGCCGGGCGGGGCGCGTGCTTCCTCGATGCGGGCGACGCTTGGCGCGCGCTCGGCGGGTTGCTCCGGCTGTTGTTCAGAGAACGGTCCGCGGCGGCTGTCGCGCCGTGGACGGTCTTCGCGGGGCGCGCGCTGCCGCGGGCTGCGGCTGCCGCGCCGGGCGCCGCGCTCTTCGCGGTCGCCGGGGCTGGCATCGTCTGCAGCCGGCGGCGGGCCATCGGCCCAGCCAATGCTCTGACCGATCAGCTTCTCGATCGCGGCCAACGATTTGCTGTCGGCCGGCGCGACAATGGTGATCGCGGTGCCGGTCTTGCCGGCGCGGCCGGTGCGGCCAATCCGATGGACGTAATCGTCGGCGTGGTGGGGAACGTCGAAGTTGAAAACGTGGCTGACGTCCGGGATGTCGAGCCCGCGGGCGGCGACGTCGGACGCGATCAGGAGCGCGGTGTCGCCCTTGCGGAAGCCATCCAAGGCTGCTGTGCGCGCGGACTGGTCCATGTCGCCGTGCAGCGCCGCCGCGTTGAAGCCGTGGCGCACCAGCGAGCGGTGCAACTGCGCGACCTCGCGCTTGCGGTTGCAGAAGATGATCGCGTTCTTGAAGTTCTCGGCCGAACGCAACAGGCGCCGCAGCGTGTCGCGCTTCTCGTGGTCGTCGCGGCCGGTCTTGACGAGCTGTTGTTTGATCGCGTCGACCGTGGTGGCGGGGCGCGAAACCTCGACCTTCACCGGGTTGTGCAGGAACTGCTCGGTGATGCGCCGGATTTCAGGCGGCATGGTCGCGGTGAAGAACAGCGTCTGCCGGGTGAACGGCACCAGCTTGCAGATGCGCTCGATGTCCGGGATGAAGCCCATGTCGAGCATCCGGTCGGCTTCGTCGATGACAAGGAGCTCAACGCCAGACATCAGCAGCCGTCCGCGCTCGGAATGATCGAGCAGGCGGCCCGGCGTCGCGATCAGCACATCGACGCCGCGGGTGAGCTTGCTGTCCTGGTTGTCAAAAGAAACGCCCCCGATGATGAGGGCGACGTTGAGCTTGTGTTGGCTGCCGTACTTGATGAAGCTTTCTTCGACCTGCGCAGCGAGTTCGCGCGTCGGCTCCAGGATCAGCGTTCGGGGCATTCGCGCGCGAGCGCGGCCCTTCTCCAGCATGGTGAGCATCGGCAGCACGAAGGCAGCGGTCTTGCCGGTGCCGGTTTGCGCGATGCCGAGCACGTCGCGCCGCGCGAGCACGTGGGGGATGGCCTGTTGCTGGATCGGGGTGGGGGTGGTGTAGCCGGCCGCGGAAACGGCGGAGATAACTTTGTCGGACAAGCCGAGTTCGGAAAAGGACATAAAACCTCTGGTCGGGACCGCCGGGACCGCGCCGGACAAGTACGAAACGGTGATGCGCGGGAGGAGCGGTCGAATCTCAGTTCGTACCGTGTGCCCGGAACATAGGGTCGAAGGGCTGAAAGTCAATGCTGCAGTGCCTCCTAAGTTAACTTAGCTGCTTCGCTTTTTGGCTTTGCAGGGTTGCGCAATGTGCAACCGAATGCCGCGAAGGTCCGCAATCTCTGGTGCCGGTCGAGGGGAATGATCGGCCGCAAAACGCCGGTCAGCAAACGATATCGGCTGTTGCGGGATCGTCGCAAATGACGATTGTTCTTTTGCTTTCATGGCGTTGCGACCGTGGTAAGCCAAGACTTATCAGGTGTAAGGTCATGGCAAGGCTGCTCGATCTCATAGGCAACACGCCGCTGGTGGAAGTCACCAAGCTCGACAGCGGGCCGTGCCGGCTGTTCCTCAAGCTCGAAAGCGCCAATCCATCGGGTTCCATCAAGGACCGGCCTGCGCGCGCGATGATCGAAGCGGCGGAGGCGGCAGGCCGCCTGAAGTCCGGTGGCACCATCGTCGAGGCGACCGCGGGAAATACCGGCCTCGGTCTGGCGCTGGTGGCCGGTCAGAAGAACTACCGCACCGTCCTGGTGGTGCCCGACAAGATGTCGCGCGAGAAGATCCTGCACGCGCGCGCGCTCGGTGCGCAGGTCCTCATCACGCGCTCCGATGTGGGCAAAGGTCATCCCGACTATTATCAGGACCTCGCGCAGGCCATCACGTCGCGCACCAAAGGTGCCATCTTCATCAATCAGTTCGAGAATCCCGCCAATCCGGCGTCGCACGAGGCAACCACCGCGCCGGAGTTGCACAAGCAGATGGACGGCGACGTCGACGCGATCGTCGTCGGCGTCGGATCGGGCGGCACACTGACCGGCATCGGGCGGTTCATGAAGCGCGTCTCGCCCAAAACCGAGATGATCCTGGCCGATCCGGTCGGCTCGGTGCTCGCGCCCTTGGTCAACTCCGGCGAGATGATCGAGGCCGGAAGCTGGACCGTCGAGGGGATCGGTGAGGATTTCGTTCCGCCGAATTGCGATCTCTCGCTGGTGAAAGCGGCGTATTCGGTCACCGACCAGGAAAGCTACGCGGCCGCGCGCGATCTTCTGCGCAAGGAGGGCATCTTCGCCGGCTCATCATCGGGCACGCTGCTCGCGGCTGCGCTGCGTTACTGCAAGCTTCAGAGCAAGCCCAAGCGCGTGGTCAGCCTGGTTTGCGATTCCGGCGCGAAGTACCTCTCCAAGGTGTTCAACGATTCGTTCCTGGCGCAGGAGGGTTGGATCGAGCGCACGCGCTCGGGGACGGTGCGCGATCTCGTCATCAACCGCCACGAGGAAGGCGGCGCCGTCGAAGTGCGGCCGCAGGACACGCTGCGTACGGTATTTGCGCGGATGCGCGCCGCCGACGTGTCGCAGCTTCCCGTGATCGAGGACGACAAGATCGTCGGCCTGGTCGACGAAAGCGATCTGCTCTCCGCGCTGCTTACCGACACGGATGACCCGGCCCACGGCTTCAATCGGACGGTGAAGGACGTGATGGTGACGCGGCTTGAGACGATTTCTGCCGAGGCGCCGATCCGCGATCTGCTGCCGCTGTTCCGCAAGGACTATGTTGCCATCGTGATGGAGAACGGCCGCTTCCTCGGCCTCGTCACCCGCATCGACCTCATCAATCATTTCCGAGTGGGCGCGCAATGACGAAATCGAACCGCCTGGACTTTGCGACGCGCTGCATCCATGCCGGCCAGGAGGCCGATCCGGCCACCGGCGCGGTGATGATGCCGATCTACGCCACCTCGACCTTCGTGCAGCAGTCCCCCGGCGTGCACAAAGGCTTCGACTACGCGCGCACCAAGAACCCGACCCGGATGGCGTTCGAGCGCTGCATTGCCGATCTCGAAGGCGGCACGCGGGCCTGCGCGTTCGCTTCAGGGCTCGCGGCGATCGCGACCGTGCTGGAATGTTTCGACGGCGGCGCGCACATCGTCGCGTCGGACGACCTTTACGGCGGCACGCGACGCCTGTTCGAGCGCGTCAAGCGCCGCACCATGGGGATCGATGTCACCTATGTCGATCTGTCGGACATTTCCAAGCTGGAAGCGGCGATCCGGCCGGAGACCAAGCTGATCTGGATCGAGACGCCGACCAATCCGCTGCTCAAGCTCACCGACCTCGAACGCGTCGCCGCGGTTGCGCGAAAGCGCGGCATCGTCGCTGCAGCCGACAACACCTTCGCCAGCCCCTACGTGCAGCGTCCGCTCGAGCATGGTTTCGACGTGGTGGTGCACTCGACCACCAAGTACCTCAATGGCCATTCCGACATGGTCGGCGGCGTCGCGGTGGTCGGCGACAACAAGGAGTTCGGCGAGCGGCTCGGTTTTCTGCAGAACGCGCTCGGCGCGATTCAGGGGCCGTTCAATTCGTTCCTGGCGCTGCGCGGCTTGAAGACGCTTGCGCTGCGCATGGAGCGCCATTGCGCTTCGGGACATAAGATCGCGGAGCGGCTTGAAGCCCACCCGAAGGTGAAGCGCGTGTTCTACCCGGGCCTGAAGAGTCATCCGCAGCATGCGCTCGCGCGCAAGCAGATGGCGGCGTTCGGCGGCATGATCTCGGTCGAACTGAACTCCGATCTCGAAGGCTCCAAACGCTTTCTCGAACGGACGCAGCTGTTCGCGCTGGCGGAGAGCCTGGGCGGCGTCGAGAGCCTGATCGAGCATCCCGCCCTGATGACCCACGGCTCCGTGCCGGAGGCGGTGCGTGCGGAACTCGGCATCGGCGACACGCTGGTGCGGCTCTCGGTGGGCATCGAGGACGCCGGCGATCTGATCGCCGATCTCGAGCAGGCGCTCGCCGTGCTGTAGGCCGCTGCGGCAAGGCGGCATTCGACTTTCACCGGATTTCCGCTAGGCTGGCTTGCAATGAACAAGATTGGCGCGTCAGGGAGGATCAGAATGAAAATCGACAACTTCGGCCGCATGCTGCTGGGCGGTCTGGCGCTATGTGCCGCCGCAATCGCCGCCCCGGCGGCGGCGCAAGACACGGCAAGTTTTCCGAACAAGCCGATCCGCGTCGTCGTTCCGTTCGCCGCCGGCGGCGGCAACGACATTTTCGCGCGGCTGGTCGGGCAGAAGGCCGGTGAGATTCTCGGCCAGACCTTCGTCATCGAGAACAGGCCGGGCGCCGGCGGCCGCATCGCAGCCGAATACGTGATGAATCAGCCGCGCGACGGCTACACGCTGTTCGTCGGAGCCAGCGGCGTGATGTCGATCGCCGCGGCGGCCTATCCGAACCTGCCCTACCATCCGACCAAGACCTTCGTTCCGCTGGCGATGATCGCGGATTTCCCGCTGATCCTCGTGGTGGCGCAGGATCATCCGGCGAAGGACGTAAAGGAAATGGTCGAGTGGGCGAAGAAGAACCCCGACAAGTCCAACTACGCCGCAACTTCTCCCGCCTTCATCATCGCAAGCGAGCTGTTGAAGCTCGAGAGCGGGATGCCGGGCACGATGATCCCTTACAAGAGCAGCAACGAGATGATCCTGAGCGTCATGCAGGGACAGACGCTGCTGGCGATCTCGGACGGCCCGCCCGCCATGCCGATGATCAAGGGCAATAAGGTCAAGGCGCTGGCGGTGACCGGCTCGAAGCGCTCCGGCGAATTGCCGGATGTTCCGAGCATGGCGGAAGCCGGCTTTCCGGGCGTCAATACGGCGCTATGGAGCGGCTTCTTCGCTCCGGTCAACGTCCCGCCGGCAATCACGGCGAAGCTTGAGGATGCGCTGCGCAAGGCGATCGCCGACCCCGGTGTGAGCGACAAGCTCAAGGGCATGGCGGTTTCGCCGGGCGGGGGCACGACGGCTGCGCAGTTCCGCGCGATGATCGACCAGGACATCCAGGGCTACGAAAAGATCATCAAGGCGGCGAACCTGAAGTTCGACAACTAATTTCTTGGGTTTGCACCGAATACGATCATGCCCCGATGTGCGGGGCATGAGTGTTTTTTGAGGGCTGCTGCGAATGTGCCATCGATTCCGGCAGCCGTCCCATTGCCAGGCCGCGCGGCGCGGGCACAATCCCAACGCCATAACGTCGCGCGCGACCGGACGCTGATCGCGCGCTGGAGGAGGAGCGATGCGCACCCAGGTCGGCATCGTCGGCGCCGGACCCGCGGGACTGATGCTGTCGCATCTCCTGCACCGCGCCGGCATTTCCAGCGTCATCGTCGAAGCGAGAAGCCGCGCCTATTGCGAAGCGCGCATCCGCGCCGGGCTGATCGAGCAATGGGCCGCCGACATGCTGGTCGAGACCGGCCTCGGCACGCGCATGAAGCGCGAGAGCGTGGTGCACGACGGCATCTATCTCTGCTTCGGCGGCAAGCTGCACAACATCAACTTCCACAAGCTGGTCGGCAAGCGCGTCACCATCTACGGCCAGCAGGAGGTGGTGAAGGACCTGATCGCCAAACGGATCGCCGACGGCGGGCAGATCTTGTTCGATTGCTCGGACGTCAGCGTCCGCGGCTTCGAAGGCAAGGCGCCGCAAATCCGGTTTCGCCACAACGGAGAGACGAAGGAGGTCGATTGCGACTTCATCGGCGGCTGCGACGGCTTCCACGGCGTCTGCCGGCCCAGCATCCCGGCCAAATCGATCAGCATCTACGACCGGGAATATCCGTTCGGCTGGCTCGGCATTCTCGCCGAGGCGCCGCCGGTCGCCGATGAGCTGATTTATGCCTATCACCCGCGCGGCTTCGCGCTGTTCAGCATGCGCACGCCGACGCTGGTGCGCTACTACCTGCAATGCGCTCCGAACGAAGACCTCGGTCAATGGCCGGATACGCGGATCTGGGACGAGCTTGAAACGAGGCTCGGCGGCACCCGTCCGCTCAAGCGCGGACCGATTGTGGAAAAGATCGTCGCGCAGATGCGCTCGTTCGTTGCCGAGCCGATGCAACACGGGCGCATGTTTCTCGCCGGCGACAGCGCCCACATCGTGCCGCCGACCGGCGCCAAGGGCATGAACCTCGCGTTCGCGGACGTGCGGGTGCTCTCGGGCGCCATTGCCGCGTTCTACAAAAACGGCTCGACAAACCTGCTCGACGGCTATTCCGAGACTTGCCTGCGCCGCGTCTGGAAGGCGCAGCGGTTCTCCTGGTGGATGACGCGGCTGATGCACCTGTTCCCGGAGGAAAATCCGTTCGACCGGCGGCGGCAGATCGCCGAGCTCGATTACGTCACGAGTTCGGAGGCGGCGGCGAAGTCGCTGGCGGAGAATTACGTGGGATTGCCGGTGGAGTAGGGCGGCGGCACGCGCTTGACGCATGCGCGAATTGACTATGTAATTCGACGGCTATTTGCGCGAGCCTCGAGGGGGCGATGTGGTCTCTTGATCGCGCTGCTTCATGGGTCAAGACGCGCCGGTGGCGGCGAATGTTGCGGAGCGCTATATGGGGCGCAGGCATCGCCGTTGCGCTCTGCGTTTTTGTCGCCCTGGCCGGGATTTTCGCGGCGCGGGGATTCTTCGGCTGCGGGCTGCTGGGCAACAGCAAGTATTCCTTCCTTTTCGGTACGGCCGATTGCATCGTGCAATTCGTCTACAAGAACGTCGCCGATCCGAGCGACGGCGAGATGCCCGTCACCGTCACGTCGTACTCAAACGCTTCGCATGAGGTCGCGGTACTCGGAGGCGGAGGCGAGGGAC
Source organism: uncultured Alphaproteobacteria bacterium (assembly GCA_963711955.1). Taxonomy (GTDB): domain Bacteria; phylum Pseudomonadota; class Alphaproteobacteria; order Rhizobiales; family Xanthobacteraceae; genus Z2-YC6860. The sequence continues at coordinate 63,281 of CAVQGC010000011.1, forward strand.
TGAACTGCAGTCTGCCGCAGTTCGCCGAACGGCTGTTTACCGCGCCCGACGATCCGGACGACCACGTCAATCACCGCTTCCGGCAAGCGTGCGTCTATCACGATTTCTGCTACCGCCACGGCTTGGCGACGTATGGATACACGCAGAGCGACTGCGACCGGTTGCTGCAAGAGCATTCCTATCGCATTTGCCTGGTTGCCAAGGTCAGCGTGGCAGTGCAGGCAGGCAGGCAGGACGCCAACACGACCCATAGCGCCGCCGACCGGTGCCAGCTCGAGGCGAAGCGGTTTCTTTTCGGTGTCGCCTTTTTTGGCAGCCCGAATTTCATGGGCTGGAACGAATCGTCATTCTTCGAATTCGATCCGAGCCCGTCTCGATCGTTCCAGTTCTATACGTCGCGCGTCATCGATCATCCGTTCGGATCCTTGCCAAAAACCACGCCGAGAGCTGGCGACCCGCAGCAGTTTCTGTTGAAATTTCAAATTCGCAGATCGGGCGCCACGGTCAAATGCGAGAATTGCTCCAACCGGACGTTTGAACTCGACGAGCTGCGCGAATCCAAAGTGAATCTTGAGCCGGTCAGTGAGCGCGAAAAGCGTGACCTGGAAACATTCAAGTCGTTGAGGCTCGGACGAGAACGCCCGATCTGGCTGCCCGCCCTGCGCACTCACGCGGCACCGTATCTGCTGTCCGATGGGCAGGGCTCCCAGTTTTTCACTTGGCTCAATCGCGGGGGCGACGAGAACACCGGCGCCTGCATCGTCAAGGCTGAGCCGCAAAAGCTTCTGGTGCATTCGAGGCCATACGGGGCAGGATGCGACGGCGGCAGCAGCGGCAGGTTGGATTTGACATCGGCGGATATTCTCACGTCGTCGCCACGACCGATGCTTATCCCGCTGCCCAGTGCGCCCAGCAACGAGCCAAAATGGGACTTGGTGTCGGTCGGTTTGACGAACCAGACGGCATCGCGAGGTGTCAACGTTTGCATTTACTCAGTCGCGCAGGACAAGAAGTCGTGCAGCGTGCTTCATAGTGCCGGCAAGCCGATCAGGAGTCTGATTTCGGTTTTCCAGAATGCGGTGAGTATCAGCGGCAACCGTGCGACGTTCTTCATCCGCCGACGTGACAAGACGCACGGCCACTTTCTTAGGGTGTTGTCGTTCGAGGTCAATCACCCGATACCCGCCGTCGTAACCGTGGATTTCGACAACGAATTTCCAATTAACGACGGTTTCGAACCGTTGGCAGGGCTAGACGCAACGAAAAACGACCTGCGCTTTCTGAGCGCGAAGAAGGAGATAGCTGAAACAAACGCGAGGACAAAGGCCGAAGCGGAGACGCTGAGTATCTATGAGTTCGAGTTCAGGAAGGATGGCACCGCCAAGCCGCTCGCCGTGCGCTGGCTTGCCGACACTGAGCCTCTCAAGCCGCATGCATCGTGGGCGCGCCGGCCAATCCTGGTGGTGGAAGAAAAAGCGGCAAGCGGCGCCAAGACGAAATTCGTCCTTTCCCGGAGCCGGGCGTGGAGCCCAGCAGAGCAGCCAATGGAAACCGGCGGCGGCGACCAGCTGCACTTCGAACTCGCGGTGCTGGAGCGGAGCAACGCGGCGGACGGCAAGCCGGCCGCGCTGACATACGTCGGCGGCGCCAGTTGCGACATCAGCTATTCATTTGCAGAGCGGCCATTTCAAGACTGCCTACGAACGCCACCCATCACGGCTGCGCCAATGCGAGCGAACTCCGGCCCGCAAGCTGCAAGGCGCTCAATTGCTGATCGGAAAGTTCAGGGCGGAGCCCGGCTTGGTGTTCGATGTCGCGCTGGTCGATGTCTGCATGCCGGGATACCCGGTCATTCTGGTGCCAAAGCCCACTGACGCGGGTGCGCTGTCGTTCGAGCCCCCGGAAAAAATGGCGGGGCTTGGCGTTACACGTCGGGAGACGACCTGCAAACCTATCGTTGCCAAGTCACATATCGAGAAGGCGATCAGTCCCCCGGACAGCACCGGCCCGCGCTGACTACACATCCAGCATCGCCTCGCTCGCAAACTCCGCTCTCTCCTGAATAAACTCAAACCGCAGCTCCGCCTTGTTGCCCATCAGCCGCTCGACCGACTTCTTCGTCGCCTTGTCGTCGGCTTCCACGAGCTTGACCCGCAGCAGCGTGCGCTTCTTCGGGTCCATGGTGGTTTCCTTGAGCTGGGCAGCCATCATCTCGCCAAGGCCCTTGAAGCGGCCGATCTCGACCTGGGCGTTGGCACGGAACTCCTTCTTGAGGATCTCGTCCTTGTGCTTGTCATCGCGGGCGTAGAACGTCTTGCCGCCGTGCGACAGACGATACAGCGGCGGCACCGCGAGATAGAGGTGGTCGTTGTCGATCATCTCCTTCATCTGCGTATAGAAGAAGGTGATCAGCAGCGATGCGATGTGCGCGCCGTCGACGTCGGCGTCGGTCATGATGATGACCTTCTCGTAGCGCAGGTCGCTGTCGCGGTAATGCGAGCCGGTGCCGCAGCCGAGCGCTTGCACGAGGTCGGTGAGCTGGACGTTCTGCGAGAGCTTGTCCTTGCCGGCGGATTGCACGTTGAGGATCTTGCCGCGCAGCGGCAGCACCGCCTGCGAGGCGCGGTCGCGCGCCTGCTTGGCTGAGCCGCCGGCGCTGTCGCCCTCGACGATGAAGATTTCCGATCCCGCCGCCTGGCCGTTGGTGCAGTCGGCGAGCTTGCCGGGCAGGCGCAGCTTGCGCGTCGCGGCTTTCCGCGAGATGTCCTTTTCCTGGCGGCGGCGGATGCGCTCGTCGGCGCGGTCGACCACGAAATCCAACAGCTTGCTGGCTTGCACCGGGTTGCCGGCGAGCCAATGGTCGAACGGGTCCTTGATCGCGTTCTCGACGATCCTCTGCGCTTCGGCGGTGGCGAGGCGGTCCTTGGTCTGGCCCTGGAATTCCGGCTCGCGGATGAACACCGAGAGCATGCAACCGGCGCCGACCATGATGTCGTCGCTGGTGATCGGAGCCGCGCGCTTGCCCTGGCCGACGCGCTCGGCGTGGTCCTTGAGGCCGCGCAGCAGCGCGGTGCGCAGCCCCGAACTCGTGGGTGCCGCCGTCCGGCGTCGGAATGGTGTTGCAGTAGGAATTGAGGAAGCCGTCGGCGTCGGCTGTCCACGCCACCGCCCACTGCGCGCCGGCGTGCTGGCCGACCTTGCCTGAACTGCCGGTGAAGATGTCGGGATGCACCAGCGTCGCGTCCTTGAGCGTCTCGGACAGATAGTCGCGCAGCCCTTCCTCGAAGTGGAACGACGCCTTTTCCGGCACCTCGGTGCCGGACAGCAGCTCCTTGGCGCACGACCAGCGGATTTCGACGCCGCCGAACAGATACGCCTTCGAGCGCGTCATCTTGAACACGCGCTCGGGGATGAAGTGCGCCTTCGCTCCGAAGATTTCCGGATCGGGATGGAAACGGATAGTGGTGCCGCGGCGGTTCGGTGCCTTGCCGGCGTCCTGCAGCTTGCTCTTCGGCTTGCCGCGCTCGAACACCATCCGGTAGAGCTTCTGGCCGCGGGCGACCTCGACCTCCATGCGATCGGACAAAGCGTTGGCGACCGAGACGCCGACGCCGTGCAGGCCGCCCGAGGTGTCGTAGACCTTGGAGTCGAACTTGCCGCCGGCGTGCAGCGTGCACATGATCACTTCGAGCGCCGACTTGTTCTTGAATTTCGGGTGCGGATCGACCGGGATGCCGCGGCCGTTGTCGGTCACGGTGATGAAGCCGTCGGCATCAAGCTCGACATCGATGAAGCTCGCGTGTCCGGCCAGCGCTTCGTCCATCGAATTGTCGATCACCTCGGCGAACAGGTGGTGCAGCGCCTTCTCGTCGGTGCCGCCGATGTACATGCCGGGCCGCCGCCGGACCGGCTCGAGCCCCTCCAGCACCTCGATGTGCTTGGCGGAATAAGCGCTGTCGGCATCGCTCACGCGGCTCGCCCGCGCGGCCTTGGCCGAGCCGCGCTTGGGCTCAAGCTTGGCGAACAGGTCCGGCGCGGAGCTGACTTTTTTCTCGACCTTTTTGTTCTTGTTCGCGGATTTAGCCATGTTCCGGGCCGCTCACGTTGGATGGGGCGAATCACCAAGGGTGACCCGAATATGCCACATGAATTTTCTGACGCTTCGCCGCAAGGGGGAGGGGCGTGGGCGCTATGAAAGGTCCGGGATGTTGGTGAAATAATGGTCGATGTAGCAGGTTTTCAAGTATCGATAGCCCAGCCGCTCGAACAGCGCCTTGAGATCGTCGAACCGGTCCGAATAGAGCTCGACCTGGAGGTAGCAGGCATTGTCCCGCAGCGTGCGCTCCATCCCGGCGAGCGCATGGAATTCGGAGCCCTCGACGTCCATCTTGATGACCAGCGTCTTGCCGGTGATGGCGAACTCGTCGTCGAAGCGAACTTGGCGGACGCGGTGGGTGGCGACGCCCGGCGCTTCCTCCGGCGGCTTGTCCGGATGCGCGATCCAGGACTCGCCGCGGTTGTGCGAGCCCGCTTCCATCAGTTCGACCTCGCCGGCCTGCGATCCGACGGCCAGCGGCAGTGTTCGGATCTTGCTCGTCAGGTTATTGACGTGCAGGTTGGCGAGCAGGTGCGCATAGTTTCCCGGATCGGGCTCGAACGCCACGACCTGGGGCACCAGTTTCTTGGTCGCGACCAGCACGCTGTAAATTCCGGCATTGGCACCGATGTCGAAAAAATAATCGGCCTTCCGGGTGTCGCAGACGCGGGCCAGGTCTTCGAGCTGCTCGCCCTCCCAGATGCCGAACAACGCGATGGAGCGGTCGATCAGATCTTCCATGCCAGCGACGAAATGCGCGCCTTGGGCGGCGACCACGAAGTCGCGGTAGCCCAGCCACGCCATGGTGTTGCAATAGGCCTTGCGCGCGGTCAGTTCGACGCGGCTGATCGGAAATTTGAAATAACGGCGAGCCATGGGATCGATATATCCTGCCTAGTGTCGCGATTTCGGAAGTTCGCCTGAATTCTCAGCAAGCTCCGAAGCGAACTTCCGAATCAAAGCGACACTAGCAACCTAATGATTCTAGTGTCCCTTTGAACCCGAAGTTCGCAAACACGCCTGCCGCACAATCATGCGAGCTTCGGTTTCGGGACACTAGACCGGATGGCAAATTGCCCTGCTGGCTTATCGTGCGCCGGCACGCTAAAGCTAGCACCGGCCCGCCACTGGTATCCCATGGATTACGACAGTTACGCTCAGCCCATCATCGATTTCGTGCGCCTCCACCGCGTCTGGGCGGCGCCGGTGGTGTTCCTGCTGTGCTTTGCGGAATCGCTCGCCTTCATCTCGCTGTTGATCCCGGCCTGGGCCGCGCTCGTTGGCATCGGCACGTTGATCGGCGCCAGCGACCTGAACTTCTGGCCGATCTGGATCGCCGGCTCGCTCGGCGCCGCGTTCGGCGACTGGCTTTCTTATTGGATCGGCCTGAAGCTCGAGACGCGCGTTTATCACATGTGGCCGCTGTCGCGGAATCCGGAGATGATTCCGAAGGGTGAGGAGTTCGTGAAAAGATGGGGCGCGGCGGCAATCTTCATCGGCCGCTTCTCCGGGCCGTTGCGTGCCACCGTTCCGTTGATTGCCGGCATTTTCGCGATGCCGAAAACCAGCTTCCAGATCGCAAACTTCAGCTCGGCCTTCGTTTGGTGCGCGGTGCTGCTGACGCTCGGCGACGTGACATCGAAGTTGATCAAGTGGATCGGCAGCCTGCTGGCGTAAAAAACTCTGCCGGGATTTGTCCGGCAGAGCCATTCTGCCCTGACCTGATCTTACTTGATGCGTGTCGGCGCCCGCCTTGCAAGCGACGCCGTCCTGCGCGCCCGTCGCGCCGCTGCAGCCGATCGCGCCGATCATCTTGCCGCCGAGCATGAGCGGAATGCCGCCCTCGGAGGCGATCACGTCATCGAGCGAGAGCAAGGCGACATTCGCCGGGTTGGCGGCGATGGCGTCGGCAAACGCCTTGGTCGGACGCTTGAAGGTCGCGGAGGCGCGCGCCTTGTGCTGCGCGATCTTGATCGAACCGAACTGCGTGTTGTCCATTCTCGAGAAATGGACGAGATGGCCGCCGTTCGTCGTGACGGCAACGGCCATGTTCCAGCCGTTTTTCTTGGCTTCGGCCATGGCTGCGTTGACGGCCTTGGTGGCGATTTCGAGGTTCATGCCCGGGCCATACTCCGGCGGGCCGGCCGGTGCCGCAGGTGCAGCAGGTGCTGCCGGAGCCTGCGCGTGCGCCGCGGTGCCGCACAGGATCGCGGCACCAACCGCCAGTGACGCTAGAATTGCTTTACGCATCGAAACACCTCCCCATGAGCGTCGCCCGGCTTCGGCCGGTGCGAATTGTCGCCTGCGCAAAGCCCGTGCCCAACGCGCGAACCTCCGCAAGACGGCGCAGTCTAGAGTGCTGGCCCTGTTGCCTCAACAAGCCGTGGACTGTCATTGGATTGGAATAGAACCGTGCTAGTGGGGTTCACGGCCTAACCGGCGCGGCGTGGTTTCGCGGGCTGCCTCGCAACGCTAAGATAGAACGCTACAAGAGGCTTCGTTACCCACGGTAACAATCGAAGCTTCTACCAGGGAGGAGCTCATGAACGAACTTAACCGTCGCACCGTTCTTAAGGGAGCCGCTGTCGCGTCGGCAGCGACTGCGCTTGGCCCCCTCGTTGCGCCGTCCGCGCAGGCTGCCGCGCCGCCCGCCGGCAAGCAGGCGCCGGGGTGGTACCGCTACAAGGTCGGCTCGATTGAGGTCACGGTCGTGACCGACGGCGCCAACACGTTCAAATTTTCCGATGGCCACCTGACCAACAAGACGCGCGGCGACATGAACGGGGCGCTCGAAGCCGCGTACTATCCGAAGGATCAGCTCACGACGCCTTACAATCCGGTCGTCGTCAACACGGGCGGCAAGCTCATTGTGATCGACACCGGAACCGGCGAGGCGAACTACGAGCGCACAAAAGGCGTGGTCGGCCAGTTCCAGACCAATCTCAAGGCGGCCGGCATTGACCGCAACGCGGTCGACATGGTGGTGATCTCGCACTTCCACGGCGACCACATCAACGGCCTGATCACGCCGGACAAAAAGCCGGCCTATCCGAACGCCGAAATCCTGGTCCCGGCGGGCGACTGGAAGTTCTTCATGGACGACGGCGAGATGAGCCGCGCGAGCGGCGAGCGCATGACCACCGTGTTCAAGGGCGCGCGCAACGTGTTCGATACGATCGGCCGCAAGGTGACGCCCTATGAGCCGGACAAGGAAATCGTGCCAGGCATTACCTCGGTCGCGACGTTCGGCCATACGCCGGGCCACACCTCGCACATCATTTCGTCCGGCAATAGCAAGGTGTTCGTGCAGGGCGACGTGACGCATGTGCCGTTCGTCCACGTGCGCAACCCGGGCTGGCACGCCATGTACGACCAGGATGGCGCGATGGCCGAAGCCACCAGGCGCAAGGTTTATGACATGCTGGCCGCCGAGAAGATGATGGTGCAAGGCTTCCACTATCCGTTCCCTTCGCTCGCTTACATCGAGAAGAGCGGGACCGGCTATCGTGAAGTGACGGTGCCTTGGAGCCCGACCATCTAGCCGACACCGAGGCCGTCAGCGACGGCGGCCTTCTTTTTCAAGCTTGTACATCGCCAAACGACTGTTCGAGGGAGGAGATACATCATGACGGAATTGAATCGCCGCGGCTTGCTCACCGGCGCGGTCGCAGCGTCGGCCGCGACCGTGCTGACGCCGCTCGGCAGCGCGCAGTTGCAGGCTGCCGCGCCGCCGGTCGGCAAGCAGAACGCCGGCTTCTACCGCTACAAGGTCGGCAGCTTCGAGGTCACCGTCGTCACCGACGGTGCAAACTCCAGCCCGCTGGCCGATGCCTACGTCGCGAACCAGCAAAAGCCCGCCGTGAACGCGGCTCTGGCAGCCGATTTCCTTCCGCAGGACCGCGTGCACCACAACTACACGCCGGTGGTGGTCAACACCGGGTCGAAGCTCGTGGCGATCGACACCGGCCTTGGCCTCGGCATGTTCGAGCAGAGCAAGGGTGCTGTCGGCCAGTATCACAGCAACCTGAAGGCAGCGGGCATCGACGCCGCCCAGATCGACACCGTGATCATCTCGCACTTCCACGGCGATCACATCAACGGCCTGGTCGGCGCGGGCAACGCACTGGCGTTCCCGAACGCCGAAATCATGGTGCCCGCGGTCGAGCATGCGTTCTGGACCGATGAGAGCAACGCTTCCAAGCTGCCGGAGGTCGCGCGCGGCCAGATCGGCAACGTCAAGCGCGTGCTCGGCGTGGTCGGCAGCAAAGTGACGCGGTACGAGGCGGGCAAGGAGCTGGTGCCCGGCATTACCGCGGTGGCGAGCCCGGGCCATACGCCCGGCCACACCTCGCATGTCATCGCGTCAGGCAACAGCAAGGTGCTGGTGCAGGCCGACATCACGGCCGGCGCCGCCTCGATCTTCGTTCGCAATCCGGACTGGCAGTTCCTGTTCGACACCGACAAGGCGCAGGCCGTCGAAACTCGCAAGAAACTCTACTACATGGCGGCGGCCGAGAAGATGATGGTGCAGGGCTATCACTTCCCGTTCCCAGCGGTGGCCTATGTCGAGAAGAGCGGCAGCGGCTACCGGCTGGTTCCGGTGCCGTGGAGTCCCACAATCTAGTCGAGAACGACTCGCAACAGCAAAGGCCGCCGGTGATGGCGGCCTTCTTTTTTACTCCGACAACGCATTCGCAACTCGCTAACATTACGTCATTGCCGCGCATTGGTGTGGTCAAAGGTGGCGCGGCGCGAGGGGGACGTCATGAACACACTGACACGACGAACTATGCTGACTGGCGCGGCTGCGGCCGGTGCCGCAACCGCTTGGACATCGATCGACACCATTCCGGTTCACGCGGCTGCGCCGCTAACCGGCACGCAGGCGCCCGGCTGGTACCGCATGAAGGTCGGCACCACGGAGGTGACCGTCATCTCCGAAGGTGCCCGCATCAGCCCGGTGCCGGACAATTTCGTCCGCAACAAGACCAAGGACGAAGTCATCGCCGCGCTCCAGGCGGCATACCTGTCGACCGATCAGTTCATGCTGCCGTTCAATTCGGTGGTGGTGAACACCGGCTCGAAGCTCATCGCGATCGACTCCGGCTTCGGACCCGGCGCCCTGGCAACCAGCAAGGGCTCGATGGGGCAGGGCCAGAACAACCTCAAGGCCGCCGGCATCGACATCAACGCCATCGACGCTGTGGTGATCTCGCACTTCCACGGCGACCACATCAACGGCCTCGTCACCGACGGCAAGCCGTCCTACCCGAACGCCGAAGTGATGGTGCCGGCGCCGGAATGGAATTTCTGGATGAACGACGAGAACATGAACAAGGCGCCGGAGGCTCTGAAAGGCGCGTTCCAGAACGTCAGGCGCGTGTTCGGCATCATCGGCAACAAGCGCACCAACTACGAACCGGGCAAGGACGTCGCTCCGGGCGTCGCGTCGGTCGCGGCACACGGCCATTCGCCCGGCCACACCCTCCACATCGTCACGTCGGGCAATTCCAGCCTGATGATCCAGGGTGACACCACCATCCTGCCGCAGCTGTTCGTGCGCAATCCCGGCTGGCACGTCATGTTCGACATGGACGCGCCGGCAGCGGAGGCGACGCGCCGCCGCATCTACGACCGGCTGGTCGCCGACAAGATGCTGGTGCAGGGCTATCACTACCCATTCCCGGCGCTCGCCTACATCGAGAAGAGCGGCACCGGCTATCGTGAGGTTCCGATCTCGTGGAACCCGACGATCTGACGATCGCGATTACTTGAAAGTCCCGGAGGCCGCCTGCATAAGGCGGCCTCCGCATCATGAGGAGTGAACCGTGGCTGAATTCCACCGCTACAAGATCGGCGACATCGAGGTGACCGTGCTGACCGACGGTTTCCGCAACGTGCCGGTCGACGGCAAGTACCTCAGCAATGCCAGCGCAGACGACCTTGCGGCCCAGCTCAAGGCCGAGGGCCAGCCGCCGACAAGATGAAGAACACCTATTCGCCGATCGTGCTGCGCACGGGCGGCAAGCTCGTGCTGTTCGACACCGGGAACGGCGAGGCCGCCGCGGCGCAGAGCAACAACGAGCGCGGCACGCTCAACCAGAATCTCGCTGCCGCCGGCATCGACCGCAATAAGATCGACATCGTGATGATCTCGCATTTCCACGCCGACCACGTGAACGGCCTGCTCGCCGCCGACAACAAGAGTCCGGCGTTTCCGAACGCCGAGATCAAAGTGCCTGCCGTCGAATGGAAATTCTGGACGGATGACGGCGAAATGAGCCGCGCCTCGCCGGGCCGCATGACCGAGCTGTTCCAGAACAACCGCCGCGTGTTCGACGCGCTCGGCCGCAAAGTCACGGTCTTACGACTGGGACAAGGAGGTGGCGCCCGGCGTCGTCGCGGTCGGCACACCCGGCCACAGCATCGGCCACACGTCCTACGTCGTCACCTCCGGCGGCAAGTCCGTCTATGTGCAGTCCGACGTCTGCAACAACGCCTTCGTGTTCGCGCCGCGCCCGGACTGGCACGGCTTCTTCGATCAGGATCCGCCGAAGGCCGCGGCCACGCGCAAGCGCGTCTACGACATGCTGGTTGCGGAGAAGTTGCCGGTGCAGGCGTACCACTTTCCGTTTCCGGCGCTGCGGATGATCGAGAAGGCCGGCGGCGGCTATCGCACCGTCCCGATCAAAGGGGTGTAATTCCGCTGCCCAAGTCGCCGGCTGTCGTCTGCGGTGGTCGCCTGCCCATCGGGTTCCAACTGGTGCGGCCTCGCAGCCGGGACTAGCATCCCTGCATGGGCCGCGGCGCTCACGATCGCGGCCGGGGAGGGCGACCCATGCACGACAATTTCAGCGACAAGACGCGCGCGTCCGCGGGCGATTCCATCAACGCGATGATCGACGCCGCGTATCGCGGCCGGCTCGACCGCAGGAGCTTTGTGAAATTGCTGGTCGCGGCCGGCGTGTCGGCTGCGCTGGCGCGCGACATGGCGGAGCAGGCCGCTCAGGCGCAATCGAACCAGGCGGTGCAACTCGCCAATCTGCGCTCCGAGTACGACTACATCATCGTCGGCGCCGGCGCCGCGGGCTGCGTGATGGCGCATCGCCTGTCGCAGAGCGGCCAGGCCAGCGTGCTGGTGATCGAAGGCGGCGGCACTAATCTCGACCAGGAAAAAATCTTCAACCCGATGATCTACACGCGCAACTTCGGCTCCGACACCGACTGGGGCTACAAGTCGGTGCCGCAGCAAGCGCTCAACAATCGTGTCATCGTCGCGCCGGTCGGCAAGATCATCGGCGGCGGCTCCAGCATCAACGCCACGGTCTGGCTCAAGGGCGACAAGGCCGACTACGACGCCTGGGAGGCCGCGGCCGGGCCCGCTTGGGGCTACGAGCCGATCATCCGCAATTTCAAGAAGGCCGAGCGCTATGCCGGCGGCGCGACCGCGATCCGTGGCGGCGACGGCATGATCCCGACGCGCAAGCCCGCGATGGCGCATCCCGTGACGCATTCTTTCGTCGCCTCGGCGGTCGGACTCGGCAAGACCGAGCAGATGGACATCAACAACGCCGCCAGTGTGCTGGACGCCGCCGGTCAGCAGGACATCAACGTCGATGCCAACATGCGGCGCATCTCGGCGGCGCACGCCTATCTCCTTCCGGCGCTGTCGCGCAAGAACCTGACGCTGCTGCCGGGTACCACGGTGACGAAGCTCGACATCAGCGGCGGCAATTGCCGCGGCGTGGTGGCGATGGTGGATGGCCAGGAGCGGCGCATCGCGGCCGGCCGCGAGGTGGTAATGTGCGCTGGTGGATTGAAATCGCCCAAACTGCTCATGCTGTCGGGTGTCGGTCCGGCCGAGCACCTGCGCCAGCATCGGCATCCCGGTGCTGGTCGATGCGCCGCAGGTCGGCGCCAATCTGCACGACCATCTGCTGGTGCGGCTTGTGTTCTCCACCAAAGACAAGGGCACGCCGCAGATCGACACCGGTCATTCCGGAATCGCTTACATGCGCAGCAATGCCTCGCTCAAAGGTCCGGACATCCAGGTGTTCGGCCGCCAGAACGCGCCCAACGTGAAGGACCTGCCGCCCGACATGGGCTATCTCACCATGCCCGGGCTGATGAAGCCGAAGAGCCGGGGCACGGTACGGCTCGCCTCGGCCGATCCGAACGCGCCGCTGCTGGTCGATCCGCGCTACTTCGCCGAGCAGGCCGACGTCGACGCCTATGTGGCCGGCATCGAGTTCGGCGCCGCGATCGGCAACGGCAAGGGCTTCGACGCCGTGCGCAAGGAGCAGGTCAGCATCCCCAACGCCAGCAAGGCGCAGATCGTCGAGTACGTTCGCGCCAACGCCGCGACCTATTTCCACTTCGTCGGCACCTGCGCGATGGGGCGGGCCGCTTCGGCGCCGGTCGATGAGACGCTGCGGGTGCGCGGCGTGAACCAGTTGCGCATCGCGGACGCTTCCGTGATGCCGGAAATCCCCTGCTGCAATACCCATGCGCCGACGCTCGCGCTCGCCGAGCGCGCGGCGGAGATCGTGCTGGGAATGGGTCTGGCGGCGGAGGCGCAGCCGCCCGCGCGGTGACGAGGCTTTCTTGACCCTGCATCGGCCGGGCGCTATATGCCCGGCCGATGACGATGATCGCCCATAGCGCCTTGCGCCGCCGCCGCATTCACGCGGCACGGGCGGTCTATCGTTGATCGCCGCCGTGCCGCCGGACCGGGCGCCGCGGCATTTTCTTCCGAAAATTTCCGCAAGCTGCCTTGTCCGGTCGTATTGTTCGGCCGCAGATAAGGATTGAGCCATGCCTTCAACAGCAAAACTTGCCAAAGCGAAAATCGGCGTCCTCGGCGCCTCGGGCTACACCGGATCGGAGCTGGTGCGGCTGCTGCTGCGCCATCCGCGCGCTGAACTCGTGCTGCTCACCGCCGACCGGCGCGCCGGGCAGGAGATGCGCGCGGTGTTTCCGCAGTTCTCGCCGTTCAAGCTGCCCAAGCTGGTCTCGATCGACGACACCGACTGGAAGAAGGTCAAGCTCGACCTCGCTTTCTGCGCGCTGCCGCACGCGACGACCCAGAAGGTGATCGCCGATTTGCTGGACAAGGCGCCGAAGACCAAAGTGGTGGACCTTTCGGCGGACTTCCGGCTCGCCGACACCGCGGCCTATGCGAAGTGGTACGGCCACGAGCACCACGCGCCGAAGCTGCAGCGCGAGGCGGTGTACGGGCTGGTCGAGGTCTATCGCGACAAGGTCAAGAAGGCGCGTCTCGTCGCCAATCCCGGCTGCTACACGAGCTGCGCGCAGCTTCCGATCACGCCGCTGCTCAAGGCCAAGGCGATCGATCCCGATGAGATCGTGATCGACGCCAAGTCCGGCATGACCGGGGCGGGGCGCTCTGCCAAGGAGGAGATGCTGTTCTCCGAGGTGTCGGAGGGAACCCATGCCTACGGTGTCGGGCATCACCGCCATATGGCGGAGCTCGACCAGGAGTTCTCTATCGCCGCCGGCCGAAACGTCGTGGTGAGCTTCACGCCGCATCTGATGCCGATGAACCGCGGCATCCTGTCGACCATCTACGTGCGCGGCGCGCGTGGCAAATCGCCCGAAGACCTTCATGCAGTGCTTTTGAAGTTCTACGCGAACGAGCCGTTCGTCCACGTGCTGCCGTTCGGTCAGACGCCGCAGACAAGGCACATCCGCGGCTCGAACATGACCTTCATCGGCGTCGCCAAGGACCGCGTGCCGGGCCGCGCCATCATCGTGTCGGCGCTCGACAACCTGGTGAAGGGCGCGTCCGGCCAGGCGGTTCAGAACATGAACCTGATGCTCGGCTATCCCGAGACGATGGGCCTCGAGCAGGTCGCGCTGTTTCCCTAGCTGTCGCGCCTAGCTGTAAACCCCGCGGAAGATTTCGATCAGCAGCAGCACCTGCGCGATGAAGCCGCCGGTGAACGCCAGGGTGCGGCCGACCGGCCAGCCGGCGGTGTAGATCACCACGTGCGCCAACCGTGACCAGAAATAAAGCGCACAGGCGAACGCCGTGATGCCGTTGCGGATGTTGAGCACGTCGGTGATCAGCACTAGCGGCGCGAAGACCGCCAGGTTTTCGATGGCATTGTCGTGGGCAAACATCAGCCGGATTGCCCACGGTGATTGTTTCTTGTTGTCCTGGGACGGATTTGCCAGCGTGGGCATCAGCCCGAGCACGTTGATGCGGTCGAGGATGTAGGGCACCCAGATCAGCGCGGTCAGCGCAATGGTCAGTGTCAGCCAGAGCAATTCCCTCGACATGCGATGTCTCCTTTGGGGCCGCGGTGGCCGCGATGATAGCCGTATCCCGCGACCCTGGGCTAGGCTGCGGAAGAAATACGGGGAGGAACCATGACGCGACGGAACACGCCGCCTTATCGTGCCGACCACGTCGGCAGCCTGCTGCGGCCGCGCAAGCTGATCGAGGCCCGCGGGGCGCGCCAGCGTGGCGAGATTTCAGCGGAACAACTGCGTGCCGTGGAGGACGAGGCGATCCGCGAGGCGGTGAACCTGCAGGAGGACGTCGGCCTGCAATCGGCGACCGATGGCGAGTTCCGCCGCGATTCCTGGCATATCGATTTCCTCAGGGAGTTCGCCAACGTCGAGGTCATCCCCTCCAAGATCAAGGCGCGGTTCCAGAGCGAGCAGGGCCCGGTCGAATACTCACCCCAAACCCTGCAGGTCACGGGAAAGCTCTCCCGGCCGCACCCGATCTTTGTCGATCATTTCAAGTTCGTGCAGTCGGTGACGAAAGTGACGCCCAAGCTGACGATCCCGTCGCCGAGCAACATGCACTTCCGCGGCGGCCGTGCCGCGATCGACCAGAGGGCCTATCCGGACATGGCGGAGTTCTACGCCGACCTCGCGCGGGTCTATAGCGAGGAGGTGCATGACCTCGCCGCCGCCGGCTGCCGCTATCTGCAGATCGACGAAGTGTACATCGCCTACCTCTGCGACCCGGCGTTGCGCGAGCAGGTTGCGGCGCTGGGCGAAAATCCGCAGACGCTGCCGCGCACTTACGTTGCCATGATCAACGGCGCAGTCGCGGGCCGTCCCAAGGACATGACGGTCTGCATGCACCTGTGCCGCGGCAACAACCAGAGCGGCTGGGTGGCGTCGGGCGGCTACGAGCCGGTCGCCGAGGTGCTGTTCAACGAGGCCGACGTCACCGGCTACTTCCTCGAATATGACAGCGAGCGCGCCGGCGGCTTCGAGCCGCTGCGCTTCGTGCCCAAGGGCAAGACAGTGGTGCTGGGCCTTGTCACCAGCAAGAAGGGCGGGCTGGAAGGCAAGGACGCGATCAAGCGGCGGATCGACGAAGCGGCGAAGTTCTGCCCGCTCGATCAGCTCGCGCTCAGCACCCAGTGCGGATTTTCATCGACGGTCGCCGGCAACAAGCTGACGATCGAGCAGCAGGCCGCGAAGCTGCGGCTGGTGGTGGAGGTGGCGCGCGAGGTGTGGGGTTAGCAGATCACTCCGCTATCATTCCGGGGCGCGCCGTAGGCGAACCCGCCGGAATGACGTGACAATTTCTGAGATCTCCGCACCTTCACGTAACTTCCTGGCGCGTCCTCGATGGCTTTCAGCTTGCCGCCGCCAGGCGTGCGCGCGGGAGCGGTCGCGTCGTCCTGCTGTTTGATCCAAGCGAGCCAGTCCGGCCACCACGATCCGGGATTTTCCTTCGCCTTGGCGATCCAGTTCTCCAGCGTGCCGACGCCGGCTTTGCCGCCGGTCCAGTATTGATACTTTTGCTTGGCCGGCGGATTGACCACGCCCGCGATATGGCCCGAGCCGGCCAGCACGTATTTCACCGGCCCGCCGAAGAACTTCGAGCCGACGAACACCGATTTCGCCGGCGCGATATGGTCCTCGCGGGTCGCGAGATTGTAGATCGGCGCCTTCACGCTCGCGAGGTCGAGCTTGACGTTGGCGATCGTCATGCGGCCGCGTGTCAGCGAGTTCTCCCAGTAGCAGTGCCGCAGGTAGTAGGCGTGGTTGGCCGCGGGCATGCGCGTCGAGTCTGAATTCCAGTACAGCAGGTCGAACGGCGTCGGCGCCTTGCCGAGCATGTAATTGTTGATGACGTAGGGCCAGATCAGGTCGTTCGAGCGCAGCATGTTGAAGGCGTTCGCCATCTTCTTGCCTTCGAGATAGCCGCGCTCCTTCATGCGCTCCTCGACGGCCTTGAGCTGCTCCTCGTCGACGAACACCTTGAGGTCGCCGGCGTGGGTGAAGTCGACCTGCGCGGTGAACAGCGTCGCCGACGCGATGCGCTTGTCGTTCTGCTTGGCAAGGTAGGCGAGGGTGATCGCGAGCAGCGTGCCGCCGACGCAATAGCCGATGGTGTTGACCTGCTTCTCGCCGGTCGCTTCCTCGATCGCGTCGAGCGCGGCGATCGGCCCGAGCTTCATGTACTCCTCGAAGCCCATCTCGGCCTGGCGCGCGTCCGGGTTCACCCACGAGATCACGAACACGGTGAGGCCGTTGTCGACGCACCACTTGATGAAGGATTTCTCCGGCGTGAGATCGAGGACGTAGAACTTGTTGATCCACGGCGGCACGATGAGCAGCGGCCGCTTGAGCACCGTCTCGGTCGACGGCGCGTACTGGATGAGCTGCATCAGCTCGTTTTGGAAAATCACCTTGCCGGGCGACACCGCGAGATTGCGGCCGACCTCGAACTTCGAGGCGTCGGATTGTCGGATCCTGAGATCGCCGCCGCCGGCTTCGATGTCCTCGGCGAGCATGTGCATGCCGCGCACCAGGTTCTCGGCGTTGGAGCCGACCGTCTCGCGGAACAGCTCCGGATTGGTCAGCACGAAATTCGACGGCGAGATCGCGTTGGCGATCTGCTTGACGTAGAACTCGGCCTTCTGCCGGGTGTGAGGGTCGAGGCCCTCGGCATGTTGAACCAGATGGTCCGCCCATCCGGTGCCGAGCAGGTAGGCCTGCTTGACGAAGTCGAAGAACTGGTTGGACGACCACTCCGGATCGGCGAAGCGGCGGTCCTTCGGGTCCGGCGCCACCACCGGCTCCGTACTCTCGCCGGCCATGCGCTTGACCGCCGAGCCCCACAGTTCGAGATAGGCCTTGCCGAGATGGCGCTGCAGTTCGACCGCGCGCTGTGGATCCGACAGCCAGTATTCCGCAACTTCGCCCAACGTCTTGACGACGTCGGTGAGTCTCGTCGGACATCCCGCCAGGCACGGCGCCGGTCTCGCGCGGTTTCATGTAGGCGGCGAGCGCCTTGCCGCCCCCCTCGACGAGGCGGGCGACGTTGTTGGCGAACGCCTCGATATTGAGGCTGCCGACCTCGACGGGTCCTGGCTTAACGTCGTCCTTCATCGCCTTCCGCCGCCCCGCACCAGTGCGTCCAGACATCGCCCGGGCAGTTGGTCACGACAAGTCTTCACACCCTACATGGTTTCCGAGACAGCTTATGACAGGGCGAGGCTGTCCTCGCTTTCCCGCCGTCCACGCTTTGGACATATTGGCGGGCTAGCGAAACGGCTCAATTCATTGAGTTTACGACATTTTCACCGGTGGCACGCACCTTTCGAGGGGAGTGACCGCGATGAAATGCCGGGTGGGGTGACGCCTGTGGGGCGGATGGCGGGACGTAGAGCGTTGCAAAAGGCCGGTGTGCTGCGGCGCACGCGGCCGCTCGCCCGGCTCGCCGCGGCGGTTCTTGCCGCGGCCTGTCTCGGGGGCTGCGCCTCGATGTCAGACAAGATGTCCCAGACGATGTCCACCATGCCGCTGGTCGGCTTGCCGGCCAACGCTCCGGAGCGTCCCGCGGAAACCTTGGCGTTTCCTGCGGTCCATGACATGCCGCCGCAGCGGACCACGGCGGTCCTCACCGCCGACGAGCAGCGGACCATGGAGCGCGAACTGGTGTCTGCGCGCGACACAACTCAAAAGACCGCCCCCAAACCGGCTCCCGCACCAGCCGCCAAACCGGCGGCAAAGCCCGCGGTTGCGGCCCGCGCCAGGCCCGCGCCCCAGGCTGAACCCGCCGTTTCGATGCCTGCGCCGCCCTCCAGCAGCCGGATGATCTATTAGCGCGCCGCGGAACCCGTGGTAAAACAACACGAATTGGCCAGAACCGGCTCATAAGGACCGGTTCGTAGAGATCGAACGATGGAAGAATTTCACCGCATCCGCCGCCTGCCGCCCTACGTGTTCGAGCAGGTGAATCGCGCCAAGGCGGCGGCCCGCAACGCGGGCGCGGACATCATCGATCTCGGCATGGGCAATCCGGACCTGCCGGCGCCCCAGCATGTCCTCGACAAGCTCAAGGAGACGCTCGGCAAGCCGCGCACCGACCGGTATTCCGCGTCGAAGGGCATTGCCGGCTTGCGCAAGGCCCAGGCGGCCTATTACGCGCGCCGGTTCGGCGTGAAACTCAATCCCGACACGCAGATCGTCACCACGCTCGGCTCCAAGGAGGGCTTCGCCAACGTCGCGCAGGCCATCACCGCGCCGGGCGACGTCGTGCTGGTGCCCGACCCGAGCTATCCGATCCACGCCTTCGGCTTCCTGATGGCGGGCGGCGTGATCCGATCCGTGCCGTCGCAGCCGACGCCGGACTTTTTCACCACGCTCGAGCGCGCGATCGTGCATTCGATCCCCAAGCCGATCGCCGTCGTCGTCTGCTATCCGTCGAATCCGACAGCGTTCGTCGCTGATCTCGACTTCTACAAGGACCTAGTGCTCTTCGCGAAGAAGCACGGCATCTTCATCCTGTCCGATCTCGCTTATGCCGAGGTCTATTTCGAAAACAATCCGCCGCCGTCCGTTCTGCAGGTGCCGGGTGCGATGGATATCACCGTCGAGTTCACCTCGATGTCGAAGACCTACTCGATGCCCGGCTGGCGCATGGGCTTTGCGGTCGGCAACGAGCGCATCATCGCCGCGCTGACGCGCGTGAAGTCGTACTTGGACTACGGTGCGTTCACGCCGGTGCAGGTTGCCGCGACCGCCGCGCTCAACGGCCCGGACGAATGCATCAAGGAGATGCGCGAAACCTACAGGCGGCGGCGCGACGTGCTGGTTGAAAGCTTCAGCCGCGCGGGCTGGAACGTTCCGCCGCCGCGCGCCTCGATGTTTGCTTGGTCGCCGATCCCGGAGCCGTTCCAGACGCTCGGCAGCGTGGAATTCTCCAAGCTGCTGGTCGAGAAAGCGGAGGTTGCGGTGTCGCCGGGCACCGGATTCGGCGAGCGCGGCGAGGGCTTTGTCCGCATTGCGCTGGTGGAAAACGAGCAGCGCATCCGGCAGGCCGCGCGCAACATCCGCCGCTTCCTTGAAAGCGCGCCGGAAAAGTTGCACAACGTGGTTCCTCTCGCGACGCGGCGCTGAACAGCTTCGGATTTTCCATGGTTGCCCCGCTCAAAGTGGGTCTCGCCGGTCTCGGCACGGTCGGCGCCTCCGTGGTGCGTCTGATCGCGGAGCAGCGCACCTCGCTGGCGCAGCGCTGCGGCCGGCCGATCGAGATCGTCGCCGTGACCGCCCGCTCGCGCGGCAAGGACCGCGGCATCGACCTCAAATCGCTGCGCTGGGTGGCCGACCCGGTGAAGCTCGCGACCGATCCCGGGATCGACGTGTTCGTCGAGCTGATAGGTGGCGACGGCAATCCGGCGCGCGCGGCCGTGAGCGCGGCGCTCAAGACCGGCAAGTCGGTGGTCACCGCCAACAAGGCGCTGCTTGCGGCGCACGGCGTTGCGCTCGCGACGCTCGCCGAAAAGCATAAGGTCGCGCTCAATTTCGAAGCCGCGGCCGCCGGCGCCATCCCCATCGTGAAGACGCTGCGGGAAGGATTGTCCGGCAACTCGATCCAGCGCATCTATGGAATCCTCAACGGCACATGCAATTACATCCTGACGCGGATGGAGCGGGAGAAGCTGACCTTCGCCGAGTGCCTCAAGGAAGCGCAGCGGCTTGGCTACGCCGAGGCCAATCCTTCGTTTGACGTCGACGGTCACGACACCGCGCAGAAGCTCGCGATCCTGGCGAGCCTCACGTTCGGCATCCAGGTCGATCCGAACGCGATCTATGTCGAGGGCATCTCCTCCATCGCGCCGGCCGATCTCGAAGCTGCCGAGGAGCTCGGCTACCGCGTCAAGCTGCTCGGCGTCGCGGTGAAGACCGACCAGGGCATCGAGCAGCGCGTGCACCCGACCTTCGTGCGCAAGGATTCCGCCATCGCCCAGGTGATGGGTGTCACCAACGCGGTCACCGTCGATGCCGAGGGGATCGCGCCGATCACGCTGGTCGGGCCCGGTGCGGGCGGCATGGCGACGGCATCGGCGGTCGTTGCCGACATTGCCGACATCGCGCGCGGCGTGCGCGCCGCGCCGTTCGGCCGGCCGGTGGCGCGGCTCACCACCAGCAAGAAGGCGCCGATGCAGCACCACGAGGGCGGCTACTACATCCGGCTGCTGGCGGTCGATAAGCCAGGCACCGCCGCCACCATCGCCAAGCGGATGGCCCAGCAGAACATCTCGATGGAATCCATTGTGCAGCGCCACCGGGAATCGGAGGCCGGCGCGCCGGGGCAGGGCAAAGGCTCCGTTCCCGTGATTTTGATTACTTACGCAACCGCCGAGGATGCGGTGCGCAAGGCGCTGGCCGCGGTCAAGCGCGACAAGGTAATCTCAGGCGAGCCGCAATTGATCCGTATTGAAAAAAACTGACAATAGTCCGGACCGCCAGGGGAGCGCGCGAATGTCGTCGATCACCGTTCAATCCAGCCAGTTGCTGGAGCGCGTTCTCTCGATCGAGATCGTGCGCGTCACCGAGCGCGCCGCGGTGTCGGCGGCGCGGCTGCGCGGCCACGGCAAGGAAAAGAGCTCCGACCAGGCCGCTGTCGATGCGATGCGCCGCGAGCTCAACAAGCTGCCGATCGACGGCACGGTGGTGATCGGCGAGGGCGAGCTGGACGAGGCGCCGATGCTGTTCATCGGCGAGAAGGTCGGCAACAAGAGCGGGCCGAAGGTCGATATCGCGGTCGACCCGCTGGAGGGCACCACGCTGTGCGCCAAGAACATGCCGGGCGCCATCGCGACGCTTGCGATGGCGGACGCCGGCACGCTGCTGCACGCGCCGGATTGCTACATGGACAAGATCGCGATCGGTCCGGGCTATCCGAAGGGCACCATCGATCTCGACGCGCCGGCCGACCGGAACGTCCTCAGCCTGGCCAAGGCCAAAGGCGTCAAGCCGTCCGAGATCACCGCGATCCTGCTCGACCGCCCCCGCCATGCGGACATGATCGCGGCGATCCGCAAGACCGGCGCTGCGGTCGCGCTCATCAGCGACGGCGACGTGGCCGGTGTGATCCATTGCGCCGAGCCGAAGACCGGAATCGACATGTATCTCGGCATCGGCGGCGCGCCCGAAGGCGTGCTGGCGGCGGCCGCGTTGCGCTGCATCGGCGGCCAGATGCAGTGCCGGCTGGTGATCGATTCCGAGGAGTTGCGCGAGCGCACGCTGAAGATGGGCATCAAGGACGCCAAGAAGAAATACGAGATCGAGGACATGGTGCGCGGCGACTGCCTGTTTGCCGCGACCGGCGTGACCACGGGGCCGATGCTCAATGGGGTCAAGTTCGAGAAAGACCTGATCCTGACCGATACCGTCGTGATGCGCTCCGTCACCGGCACGGTGCGCCGGATCACCGCCGAGCACCGCCAGCTCGAAAAATTCCATCTCGACTAGATCGCCGATAGCACGCGTTGCATGTTCCGAGGTGGCGCCATGAGTGCCGCAAACATCGTCATCAAGCCAGTTACTGCCTCCGAGCGCGCCGAATGGGAGCCGCTGTGGAAAGGCTATCTCGATTTCTACGAAGCCAAGGTGTCGCGGGAGACCTACGACACCACCTGGGCGCGGCTGCAAGACCCGGCTGAGCCGATGTACGTGCTCGGCGCCTATGTCGACGGCAGGCTCATCGGCATCGTCCACTACCTCTATCACCGCTCGTGCTGGACGGTCGGCGACTACTGCTATCTGCAGGATCTGTTCGTCGCTAAAGAGAGCCGCAAGCTGGGGCTCGGCCGCGCGCTGATCGAAGCGGTGTACAAGGTCGCGAAGGAGGAGGGCGCGAGCCGCGTGCATTGGCTCACGCACGAAACCAACGCGACCGCTCGTGCGCTCTACGACACGCTGGCGGATCGGCCCGGGTTCATCCAGTACCGGAAGCTGTTCTGACTTCAGCGCTGTTGCTGTTGCTGGCGCGTGGTGTTTTCGGGCGGCAGCTTCTGCGCGCGGGGCTGCACGCGGTCTTCCTTCTGCCGCTGATCCTGGCGCAGCCGGTCGATCCGCGTCTCCGCCTTGTCGCGTGCGAGCTCTGAGCCCAATGCGCGGTCGCCGGCGTCGCGTCCTTGCGCGCCCGCGCCGCTTGTGCAGGCGGCCAGCAGCAGGCTTGCGATCACAAAGAACTTGCTCATTTCGGTTGCTCCTTTGCCCTCGATCTACCGCTGAAGCTTCGCAAAAGTGTGGCTGAAATCGAGACTGACGCCGAAACTGAAGCTGTCATAACCCCTGGCCGCCGTGGTCGATTCCCGGTGGTCGTAGCCAAATCCGGCCGAAATCTGGAAGTATTCGTTGATCGTGTAGCGCGCTCCGGTGGAGATCGAGTAGATCGTGTCCACGCGGCCGACGTTCTCGCCGCCGAGGAAATGCTGGCGGCGGATGCGTGGCGTCAGCGTCCACCACCATTTCTCAATAATCTTGCGCTCCGCATCGAGCTTGAACGAGTAAATAAAGCTGTCCTCCGATGGATCGTCGGCGAAACGCCGCGATATCGAAAGGCCAGGTTTGAGACGCACGTTGTCGGCCACATTGGCATAGGCGTAGCGGCCGTAAATGCCGACGTCATTCGATACATAGAGAAAACGGCCGAAGATGCCGTCGAACGCGTGGTTGCGCTCGTAATAGCCGCCGAGGCTGAGGTCGCCCCATTTCTTGGTCAGGCTGGTGCCGAGCGATGCGTAGGTGTTGTCGCCGTCCTGGCGGAACGGATATTTCTCGAAGCCGCCGCTGGCGTAGAAAGAATAGGAGAGATCGGGGACCAGCTTGCCGGAGGCCGACAGACGGAGATACGGCGACGTCAGATAGTCCGAGCGGCCTCTAGGGTTGCGATAGGTGGTGTCCGAGTTGTTCAGAGAAACTGAGCCGTCAACGCCGACGGCAAGCGTCGGCGTTCGCTCCGCGGCCGACGTGGAGGCGGCAAACAGCACCACGCCGACAAAACCGAGCGCCAGCGCCCGAACGTGCATGAACTCTTTCGGTTAAACCGAGTGGACATCTGGAAACCTCGACGCCACATCCCGCACACCGGGCGGCGGTTTTCCACAGAGGTGCAATTTCCACCTTGCGGAACGGTGCAGACTACCGCCATCAGCGAATCACTTGGTTCGCCGCCCCTGGCGCGAATAAATCATCGATGCAGACACCGCAAATGAATCGCCCTTTTCTCGGCGTCGAGCGCTCGGCCAGTGGCCGAGCGTGGCGGTCGCGGCTCGACGAACGCGGCAGCGCGCGGGCGCTCGCGATCGCGCAACGCCACGCGACGCCGGAGCTGCTGGCGCGCATCCTCGCCGGCCGCGGCGTCGAGGTTGACGATGTCGAGGCATTCCTCGACCCGACCGTGAAGCGGCTGATGCCGGATCCCTACACGCTGACCGCGATGGAGGAGGCCGCGGTGCGCATCGCGGACGCCGCCACACGCGGTGAAAAGGTTGCGATCTTCGGCGACTACGACGTCGATGGCGCGACCTCATCGGCGCTGCTGGCGCGGTTTCTGCGTGCGGCCGGGCTCGATCCGATGATCCATATCCCCGACCGCATCTTCGAGGGCTATGGACCGAATTCCGAAGCGATCCGCTCACTGGCCGGCCGCGGCGCGTCGCTGCTCATCACGGTCGATTGCGGGACCACCAGCATCGAGCCGCTCGCGGAGGCGCGGCGGCTCGGCATGGACGTGATCGTGATCGACCATCACCAGGCCGACGAGCGCTTGCCCGATGCGCTGGTGGTCAATCCGAACCGGCTCGATGATCTCTCCAAGCTGGGGCACTTGGCGGCGGTGGGGCTCGTGTTTCTCGCCGTCGTCGCGGTCAATCGGGTGCTGCGTCTGCGCGGCTTCTGGAACGAGGCGCGGGCGGAGCCGGATCTTCTTTCCATGCTCGACGTGGTCGCGCTCGGCACGGTCGCGGACGTGGTGCCGCTCAAGGGTCTCAACCGGGCGTTCGTGTCCAAGGGACTGATCGCGCTGCGGCGTCGCGAGAGCCCGGGCCTCACCGCGCTGATGGACGCAGCGCGCCTCTCAGGCCCGCCGGAGCCGTGGCATCTCGGCTTTCTGCTCGGTCCCCGGATCAACGCCGGCGGACGGATCGGCCGCGCTGACCTCGGCGTGCGGTTGCTGATGGAGGACGATCCGATCGAGGCCGGCCGCATCGCCGCCGAGCTCGATCGCCTCAACCGCGAACGCCAGGTCATCGAGCAGGGCATGCTGGCGGAGGCTGAAGCCGAGGCGATGGCCGCGCTCGGCCTGGAAGAGAAGGGCGCGGTGGTGGTCACCGCGGCGGCGAACTGGCACCCGGGCGTGGTCGGGCTGATCGCGGCGCGGCTCAAGGAGCGCTTCAACCGGCCGGCTTTCGCCATTGCGCTCGAGGCTGGCGGCACCGGCACCGGATCGGGACGCTCGATCCAGGGCGTCGATCTCGGCAGGGTGGTGCGGCAGGCGGTGGCGGACGGCCTGATCCTGAAGGGCGGCGGCCACGCCATGGCGGCGGGCGTCACGCTCAAGCGCGACGCCCTCGCGGCGTTCCGCGTTTATCTCGAAAATGCGCTCGCCCGCGACGTCGATGCGGCGCGGCTCGACCGCTCGCTGCTGATCGACGGCGCGGTCAGCGCGGCGGGCGCTGACGCGGCGCTGATCGCGACGCTGGGACGCGCCGGCCCGTTCGGCTCCAGCAATCCCGAGCCGGTGATCGCACTTCCCGGCCACACCGTGATCTATGCCGACAAGGTCGGCGAAAATCATGTGCGGGCGCGGCTCAAGTCCGGCGACGGCGCGGTGGTCGATGCGATCGCGTTCCGCGCGCACGACCAGCCGTTGGGCAAGGCGCTGATGAGCAACCGCGGGCGCCAGGTTCACACCGCCGGCACGCTGTCCGTCGATCGCTGGAACGGCGCGGAGCGGGTGCAGTTGCGGATCAGCGACGTCGCCGGCACCGACACGGTCGCCAGCGGAGTCGCGTAGCCACTCTCGCCATTGGACATCGGTCGCCTCGCTGGATTATCAATGGTCAAAGTCGGGGAGAAATCACTTGGCCAAGCTCAACCTGTCCGTCGCAATCGGCGACTACGACCGCAATCGCCCGCTGATCGACGGGGCGGTGCAGATCGACGGCGTCGACCCCGTTTTCATGAAGCTGTACCCGGAGGAAATCTTCTTCCGCGCGTTCCGCAACCAGGACTTCGACATCTGCGAATGCTCGCTGTCGAGCTTCACGGTGAAGACCGCGGCGAAAGATTGTCCCTACGTCGGCGTGCCGGCCTTCGTGTCGCGGATGTTCCGCCACACCTCGATCTATGTGCGCACCGACCGCATCAAGAAGCCGCAGGACCTCAAGGGCAAGAAGGTCGGCGTGCCGGAGTACCAGCTCACCGCCAACGTCTGGGCGCGCGCCATCCTGGAGGACGACTTCGGCGTGAAGCCGAAGGACATGCACTGGATCCGCGGCGGCATCGAGCACGCCGGCCGGCCGGAGAAGATCACCATCAAGTTGCCCAAGGGTGTGCGGATGGACAGCGCGCCGGCGGGCAAGACCATCTCGGAATTGCTCGCCAAGGGCGACATCGACGGCTTCATCGCGCCGCGGCCTCCTGCGGTCGCGTCGAAGAACATCGGCTGGCTGTTCCGCGATCCGGTCGCGGCGGCGAAGGACTATTACCAGCGCACCAAGATTTTCCCGATCATGCATCTGATCGGCGTGCGCCGGACGCTCGCGGAAAAGCATCCCTGGCTGCCGGCCGCCGTGCTCAAGGCCTTCGAGCAGTCGAAGGCGGCAGCGATGGCGCACCTGTGGGACACATCGGCCACGAAGGTGACGCTGCCGTTCGTGGAAGAGCGCGTCGCCGAGGCGCGCGAGCTGATGGGCGACGACTACTGGAGCTACGGCGTGGAGTCGAACCGCAAGACGCTGGAGACGTTCCTGCGCCACCATCATTCGCAAGGGCTGTCGTCGCGGCTCGTCAAGGTCGAGGAGTTGTTTCATCCCTCGACGCTGGAGAGCTTCAAGATTTAGCCTCGGCTCTCTGCCGGCCTCATGCTGAGGAGCATCGGAGGGATCAGCCGCCCTGCCGCAGCCGCGCCAGCACCTTGAGGCCCGCATAGCCATCCGGCTCGAGGCCGACCTTGCGCTGATAGTCGCGCACCGCCTTCATGGTGTCGTTGCCGACCCGGCCGTCGACCCCGCCGGTGTTGAAGCCGGCCTTGGTGAGGCGGTCCTGGATTTCGGTGATCTCGGCGAGCGTCGGCGTGCGCTCGCTGTTGGGAAATTCCTTGGTGAACGGGCCTTCGCCGCGCAGCCGGTCGCTCAGGTGCGCGATCGCCAGCGCATAGTTCATCGACGGGTTGTAGCTGCGCACCGAATAGAAATTCTGGCCCAGCAGGAACGACGGGCCGCCCGGCTGCGGCACGAACAGCCGCGCCTTCGCCTTGGGCTGCGGGTATGGCTGGCCGTTGACGCGCTTCACGCCGGCCGCCAGCCACGCCTCGTAGGTCCGCTCCGCGTGGAATGGCACGGTGACGCCGGTCACCTCGTAGCCCCAGCGCTCGCCGCGGCGGTACTTGCCGCGCGACAGCAGGTATTTCGCGGTGGACGCCAGCGCATCGTCGGGCTTGCCGAACGGCGAGACGCGGCCGTCGCCGTCATAGTCGATGCCGACGTTGAGCCAGACCTCAGGCATCCATTGCGAGTGGCCCATGGCGCCGGCCCATGAGCCGCGCATCTCCGCAGGCGTGCTCCAGCCGCGCTCGACGATCGTGAGCGCGTTGAGCAGCTCCTTTTCCCAATAGGCGCGGCGGCGCGGCTCGCCCCAGGCGAGCGCGGCGAGCGCGGGGAACACCGGGCGCATGTGGTTCTGCTGCACCAGCGGATCGCCATAGGCGGACTCGATGCCCCACAGCGCGAGCAGCAGATAGCGGTCGACGCCGTAGTCCTTCTCGATGCGCGCAAGCAGCGCCTCGTGCTCCTTGATCTTTTGCCGGCCGGTGATCATCCGCCATTCGGAGACGCGGCGGTTGATGTATTGCCAGACCTGCTCGCGGAATTCCGGCTGTTCGGCCTGGAGCGCGAAGACCTGCTTGTCCGGCTTGAGGCCTTTCATGACGCGGTCGTAGGTGGCGTCGGAAATGCGCTTGGCGCGTGCCTTGGCGCGGAACGTCTCGACCCATTGCTCGAACGGCGCGCTCGATTGCTGGGCCAGCGCGTCGCTCGCGCCGAGGAGGGTGGCCAGCGCGCCCTGCAGCCAGGCGCGGCGATTCAAATGAGTCGAGCATGAGGCTTTGTATGCGGGGGAGACGTGTCGAAACAACGAAAAATTTCGCGGTTTGGAACGCGAGGTCAGGTGGACGCGGAGCTAGCGGCGGGCGAGGCGGTATTTCTTCCGCTTCTGATGCTTGGCGTGCTTGCCAGCCTTGCGCTTCTTGCTGGCGCGGTCGCCGCGGCGCGGCCGCTGCGCCTGTTCCGGCTCGATTGCGATGCTCGCGGGCGCTGCCGTGCCGGTGGCCGAGAGATCGGTGGTGGCGATCGCGACCGGCGGCACGATCTCCTCGCCGCGGCCGCCGATCAGCCGCTCGTAGGCGGCGACCAGCGTCATGTAGGGGTTGACGAACACCCAGCCGTCGCGGGTCGGAACCTGGACGTCGAAGTGCAGGTGATAGCTGGTGCCGCCTTCGCGCTTATGAAAGTTGCCGATGTGGCCGATCACCTCGCCCTCGTGCACGCGGCGCCCGCTCAGCAGGCTGTCCTCGTCCATCTTGCGCGGCAGCATGTGCAGGTAGCGGAAGCGGATGTGTTCGTTGGCGGTGTTGACGAACAGGTACACCGCCTCCTGCTTCGGCCGGCGCAGGATCGCGCCGTCGCGCACCGCGACCAGGTTGCGATCGCCGTAGCAGCGCTCGCCCATCAGGCCGGGTGCGCAGGCCTGGGTGCGGATGTCCTGGCCTTGATGGCCGTGGCCGCCCGGACACTGCCCGACCGGAAAGCCGCGCCGCTCGCAGAAATTGTCGCGCCACGGATAGGCGTGGCTTGCCGAGGGTTCCTGGCCGCGGTTGCGGCGCTGGAACATGAGCGAGTTCACGTACGCCGGAGTATCGGCGAGCGGAAAGCGGATCTGCGAATAGACCGTGGTGTCGGCGCGTCCGCTGCGGCCGCGGAAGCCGGTGCTGGGCAACAGCCGGCCCGGCGCGTGATAGGTGAAGGCCGGCGACATCTGGGCCGGCCGCTCGACCCCAAGCAGTTGCACCATGCGCGGCGGTGCCGGCGTGCCGCCGGCGACGCGCAACGCGCGCAGGAACCGCTGCAGAACGCGGTCGGCGGCGCGGCAGGTCGGCATCTTGTAGCGCGACACGCTGGAATCGAAGCAGGCGGCGGACACGACATAGGGAACGCCGAAGCGCACGAACGTGTAGCGCAGGTGATGCTCGTGGATCAGCCGCTGGATGCCGGGGTATTCCGATTCCAAAGCCGAGGCCGGAGCGGCTGCGGGCGGCGTCGGGTCGTCGAGATCGTACAGTAGCGCGGAGCCCGAGATCAGCACGTCGATCGGTTCGGGGTAACTGATGTCGGCGAGTTCCGGCACCTCTGCCGTGCGCAGCGAGAACACCGCGTCATAGCCGGACGGACCGGGATAGAAGAACTTCGAGGCCTGGAAGCCGGCGAGATACCGCTCGTTGCCGTCGGCCGCGGTGCCGGCCGCGAGGTCGCGCATCAGCGCTTCGGTATCGAACGGCAGCAACACCGGCACGGGGCTTCGGGTGATGCCGGGCAGGCGCTGCGCCATCGCGGCGTTGAGCCGCGCGAGCGGGCGCGGCACCGGCCGGCTTGCGCTGCTGCGCGCCTGCCGGGCCGGCACGGTGAGCGCCGTGGAACGCAGCTCCGCGACGTCCGACAGCGAGGCCAGCGCGGCCGGCCAGTCGACCTTGGCCGACGTGATCTGCGGCAGCCGCATCTCGTGACGTGGCTCGCGCCGCGTCTCTTGCGGTGTTTCTTGCAGCGCTTCTTGAAGCGCCTGCTGCGGCGTGTCCGGTTGGGCCGCATCTTGCGCGGAGCCCGCGGAGACGGCCAAGCCGGTCAGCACACTCGCGAACAGCGCAAGCCGTAACGGCACGGTTCTCAAGGTTGCTCCCCGCAGGCGTCCGTTTCGGGCGCCAAACTACCGGAAAAACGCGCGGCCGGGCGAGGGGTTGCCGCCTTGATGCGATAAAAAACGTGGGACAGCCTGAATCGCGGAAATGGCCGCCTCGAAGGGATTCGAACCCCTAACCCCCGGATTCGAAGTCCGGTGCTCTATCCAGTTGAGCTACGAGGCGTCTTGCGGCGGCACGGGCCGTGGACCCTGGACTGCCGCATAGTTTATCCTGCCAATTCGTCGCGCTGCCAAGCTTCGCGCTGACAAGCCTGCGACTGTGGAATTGGAGACCGGAATGATCGACGTCAAGCGGATCGGCCACGCGACCTTCGAGACACCGGACCTCGACCGGCAGATCGACTATTTCACGCAGGTCGTCGGACTGGTCCTGGCGGAGCGGCAGAACGGCCGCGCGTACCTCGCGACCAAGGTGGGCGATCTCTCGGTCCAGCTCGAGAAGGGCGATGTGTCGCGCTGCGCGAGGCTCGCCTTCCAGGTCGCGCCCGGCACCGAGCTCAACGACATCCGCAAGGGCATCGAGGCCGAAGGCGTGCGCTGCGAGGCGCGCAACGACACCAGCCCCGGCATTCCGAAGGTGGTGGCGTTCGAGGACCCGAAGGGCACCGCCATCGAGGTCTATGCCGAGCAGACGCCGATCACCGGCAAGCAGGCCTCCGTGCCCGGCATCGGGCCGCTCAAGCTCGGCCATCTCGCCTTCGTCGTCGACGACCCGAAGAAGTATTCGCCGACTTCTACAGCAAGGTGCTCGGCTTCCGCGTCTCGGACTGGATCAACGACTGGTTCGTGTTCATGCGCTGCGGCCCCGACCACCACACCGTAACTTCGTGCGCGGCAAGACCACCAAGATGCATCACATCGCGTTCGAGCTGCGCGACACCTCGCAGCTTCTGGCGGCCTGCGATTTCCTCGGTTCCAAGAACATCCCGATCATCTGGGGGCCCGGCCGCCACGGGCCGGGCCACAACGTCTACATCTATCACCGCAATCCGGACGACCAGATCATCGAGACGTTCTGCGAGCTCGACAAGATGCTGGACGAGAAGCTCGGCTACTTCGATCCGCGGCCCTGGCATCGCGACCGCCCGCAGAAGCCGAAGACCTGGCAGATGCCGACCGACGTCTGGGGCCCGCCGCCGACGCCGGACTATCTGCGGCAACGCGAATAGACGGCGCAGCATCGACTTCCAAGCCCGCTCGCGGGCACCTCAGATCAACCTCATCAAGGAGGAACGTCATGGCTTTACCGCAACGCGAACTCGGCAAGAGCGGCATCAAGGTGTCCGCCGAAGGCCTGGGCCTGATGTCGCTGTCCGGCACCTATGGTCCGTCGGACGATGCCGCCGGCATCGCGCTCATCCACGACGCGCTCGACCGCGGCGTGACGTTCCTC
This sequence comes from uncultured Alphaproteobacteria bacterium, assembly GCA_963711955.1. GTDB lineage: Bacteria > Pseudomonadota > Alphaproteobacteria > Rhizobiales > Xanthobacteraceae > Z2-YC6860. The sequence continues at coordinate 94,252 of CAVQGC010000011.1, forward strand.
GATTCATCCGATGCCTATGGCAAAGGGCACAACGAGACGCTGCTCGGCAACGCGCTGAAGGGCCGCCGCGCCGGCGTGGTGGTCGCCACCAAGTTCGGCAATCTCGGCGGCGCGGGCGGCAAGTTCGCCGACGGCCGGCCGGAGTTCGTCATCAGCTCCTGCGAGGCGAGCCTGAAGCGTCTCGGCATCGACGTGATCGATCTCTACTACCAGCACCGCGTCGACCCCGAGGTGCCGATCGAGGATACGGTCGGCGCGATGAAGAAGCTGGTCGAGCAGGGCAAGGTGAGGGCGCTGGGCCTGAGCGAGGCCGCGCCGGAGACGATCCGCCGCGCTCACAAGGTGCATCCGATCGCGGCGGTGCAGAGCGAATACTCACTGCTGTACCGGCAGGCCGCCGAGGAGGCGCTGCGCACCACCCGCGAGCTCGGCATCTCGTTCGTCGCCTATGCCCCGATCGGCCGCGGGCTGCTCAGCGCCGAGATCGCCGATCCGGCGACGCTGACCGACGGCGACACCCGCAAGCGGCAGCCGCGCTATTCCGGCGACAACCTCGCGCACAACAAGAGCCTGGTGCAGAAGGTCGAGGCGATGGCGAAGCAGAAGGGCTGCACGGTGGCGCAGCTCGCGATCGCCTGGGTGCTGGCGCAGGGCCCGGACCTGGTGCCGATCCCCGGCACCAAGCAGTCGAAGCGCCTGGCCGAGAACCTCGGCGCGCTCGACGTGAAGCTCACGCCGGCCGACGTCGCATCGCTCTCGGCCGCCGTGCCGCCCGGCGCCGCCAAGGGCACGCGCTACCCGGAAGGGCAGATGAAGAGTTTGCATATTTAGGGAGGCGAATATGCGCTCATGTCTGACGTTGGCCGCCGCGCTGGCAGTGGGCATTGCGGGTGATTTCAGCCGAGTTGATGCTCTCTGACAGTCCTGCGCTCGCTGCGACAGCCAAGAAATCCAAGCAGCGCACCGAGCAGGTCAGTCGACGTTCTGTTCCCCGCTCAAGCGGATTTGAGCACCAGCAGTGCACCTGGGCGAATCCTTGCCCATCGCGCAATCTCCACTAGAGCGATTTCCAGTTGGCTTGCACCAATCCATCGCCTTCATCCCGGCCATAGCCGTCCGAAGGACGGCGTCGCTTCGCTCGCCTATGTGCCGGCCATCCCGTTTAGGAATATGACCTGCCGTGCGTTTCATTTCACGACGGGTTTTTTGAACCGGAAGAAGGCGGACGCTGAGCAAATCTCGCACTTGAACATGTGCAGTTCCAGATCTTGATCGTCAGGGAGCGGCCACACTCTCACGACCACCATCGCTGCCCCGCATTTTTCGCAAGGCGTGGTCACGTCCTTCCGGCGCACGTCGGCCATCAGCCGATGATACTCTGCGGGTAGCGTGAGTTGAGAGGAGAGCTTGCGCTTATGCGGGTTCGCGAGCTTCGCTCGCGCCCCGAGTGACCTTTAGAGCCGCCGGTTCGAAGAAGTCAGCACATCCGGATTGACCACATTGATTGGATTGCCGCCGGCATAGGCGGTGATCTGGTCGAAGATGTCGGCGAACTGAATTTCGTATTCGTCGCGCGACACGTAGCCGATGTGTGGCGTGCAGATGACGTTATGCATGTTCAGTAGCGGATGAGCGGTGTCGCGTACTGGCTCGTCCTCGAAGACGTCGATCGCGGCCATGCCCGGCCGTCCGGCCTTGAGCGCGGCGACCAGCGCGCCGGGCTCGATCAGCGGCGCGCGGCTGGTGTTGACGAGCAGGGCGGTCGGCTTCATGCGCGCAAGGTCGTCCGCGGTGACGATGCGGCGCGTCGCATCCACCAGACGCATGTGGAGCGTGATGACGTCGCAGCTCTCAAAGAATTCCTGCTTGCTGGCGGCGACCGCGTAACCGTCCGCGCGCGCCTGCGCCAGCGATTGCGGCCGCGCCCATGCCACCACGTTCATCCCGAACACTTTGCCGTAGCCGGCGACGGCCGCGCCGATCCGGCCGTAGCCGTAGATGCCCAGCGTCTTGCCGCGCAGCGTGGTGCCGACGCCGATCTGCCAGTTGCCCGCCTTGAGAGACGCCATCTGCTGTGGGATCTCCCGCACGGCCGCAAGGATCAGGCCCCAGGTCAGTTCCGCGGCGGCATAGGACGGCGTTCCGGGATGCTGGCTCGACGATACGACGATGCCGAGCCGCGTGCAGGCGTCGATGTCGATGTGCGGATAGACGCTGCGTTGGCTGATCAGCTTGAGCTTCGGCAGGCGATCCAGCAGCGCGCCGCGAATTTTGGTGCGCTCCCGGATCAGGACCAGGACTTCGGTGTCCTTGAGGCGGTCCGCCAGCGCATCGACGTCCTGCGCGTGGTCGTTCCAGATCGTCACGTCATGACCGTCGAGCTTGCGGAAGCAGTCGAGCGTGCGCAGCGTGTCGAAGTAGTCGTCGAGGATTGAGATTTTCATGGAGCCGGCACCTGGCCGAACCCAAAAGTGTGGCGTCCCCACGGGGAATCGAACCCCGGTCTTCACCGTGAAAGGGTGATGTCCTGACCGCTAGACGATGGGGACGTCGGCGCCCGGCGGCGCACCTATAAGGCGCTTCGCCGGGGCGGGCAAGCAAGGAGGGCCTCCTACCACTTCCCCGTATTCGGCATCGAGGCCCAGGGTTCCTGCGGCGGCAGCGGCTTGCCCCGCTGCAAGCAGCTCGATCGAATGCTTGTCGGGCGAGCGCACGAACGCCATGTTGCCGTCGCGCGGCGGCCGGTTGATGGTGACGCCGGCCTTCATCATCTTGTCGCAGACCGCGTAGATGTCCTCGACCTCATAGGCGAGGTGGCCGAAGTAGCGCGCTTCGCCGTAGTCCTCGGTGTCCCAGTTGTAGGTCAGCTCGATCACCGAGCCGTCCCGCTTGCCGGCCTTGAGCATTTCCTTGGCGGCCGGCGCATCCTCGGGCGCGCCAGGAACACCAGGGTGTAGCGGTTCTTGTCGTCGACCCGGCGGCGGACCTCCTCGAGGCCGAGCAGGCCCTGGTAGAACGCCATCGCCTTGTCGAGGTCGCGCACGCGCAGCATGGTGTGCAGGAAACGCATATCACTCTCCCTTGATGGCTCATTCTGGCAAGCGATGGCGGCTCCCGCCAAGCGCTTTCATTGGCGAATTTCCGGGCAGAATCGGCACACGGACTCCGGCGCGTAAACGAGAGGTGAATCCCGCGAAAAATAGAGTTCTGGGACTCTTCGCCGATTCTCGCTCAGGCTGCCGGCAGCAATTCTGAGGAGCGTGCCATGTACGTGATTTCCATCGTGTTCGGCCTGACCGCAGCCAGCCTGGCCAACGTGGTCTGCCTTTACGGCTATCTGTGAGGCCGGCGGTTGGGCGCATTGGTCGCTGAATACGTGCTGAAGTCCTTGGATGCATCGGTCTAGTCGCCGAAGTCGAAGCTGCCGCACAATCATGCGACTTCGGGTTCGGGCCCTAGCGCCGCATGACTGCGGCGATTCTCACAACGTTTTCTGCTTATGCCCGCATTCCTTGCAGGTGAACGGCGCGCGAACCGTGCCGGGCGGAGCCGAGACGCGATTTTTGGCGCCGCACTTGCCGCAAGTGGCCTCGATCCGGGTGTCACCCTGCTTGATGGTGATGGCCTTGCGCTCCATCGCCTCTCTGATCAGGCGCTCGGTTTCTTCGCGATCCTGTTGCTTCGACATTTCACGCCTGTTTGAATTGCGACATGCCGCTTCTTAGCATTTTTCCCGTCCGGCCAATATGACCGCGCCCGACATGATTGCGCCCGACCTCGAGACCGCCGTCGAGCGCCTGCGCGGCCTGGTCGCCGACGCCAGGGTCATCGTGCCGTTCACCGGGGCCGGCATCTCGACCGAGTGCGGCATCCCCGACTTCCGCTCTCCCGGCGGCATCTGGACCAAGATGCGGCCGATCGAGTTCGGCGACTTCCTGGAGAGCCAGGAGATGCGCAACGAAAGCTGGCGGCGGCGTTTCGCCATGGAGGAGCAGTTCGGCGGGGCCAAACCCGGCCGCGGCCACCGGGCGCTGGCGAGCCTCTACCGGGCCGGCAAGGTTCCGGCGGTGGTGACGCAGAATATCGACAATCTGCATCAGACCTCCGGGTTTGCCGCCGACGACGTGGTCGAGCTGCACGGCAACACCACCTATGCCACCTGCCTCGACTGCGCCAAGCGGTACGAATTGCCCTGGGTGAAGGCGCGGATGGACCGCGCCAACGGCTGCGCGCCCGATTGCCCGACTGCGGCGGCTATATCAAGACCGCGACCGTGTCGTTCGGCCAGTCGATGCCCGACGCTCCCATGCGCCGGGCGCAAGAGCTTGCAGAATCTTGCGATCTTTTCATCGCGATCGGCTCGTCGCTGGTGGTTTGGCCGGCCGCCGGCTTTCCGCTCGTGGCCAAGCGCAACGGCGCGCGCCTCGTCATCATCAATCGCGACCCGACGGAGTTCGACGACGTCGCCGATCTGGTGGTGCACCACGACATCGGCGACGTGCTCGCGCCGTTCATCGCGCACTGATTCGTCCATATCCAAGGGTTGTTCACAACTCCCACCATTCCGTTGCGCAAATCCGGGACGCGGGTGCAAAGTCTCGGAGGTCAACAGATTTGTCGAAGCGTCCAACAAGCGACGCCCCTAGCAAAGAAAACCAACGTCATCATGGCGTCGGACGGAATTCCAAAGGGTCTGGGGCTTGGACCCGCAACAGGTGACGACGTCACCGGCGATGAAGCAGCCAGCGTCATCGAACTCTCCGGCGTCATCAAGTGGTTCGATGTCGCCAAGGGCTATGGCTTCATCCTGCCGGACAACGGCATGCCGGATATTCTGCTGCATGTGACCTGCTTGCGCCGTGACGGTTTCCAGACCGCCTACGAGGGCGCCCGCGTGGTCTGCGAGGTGCTGCAGCGGCCCAAGGGCCTGCAGGCCTTCCGCGTCCTCTCGATGGACGAGTCGACCGCGGTGCATCCTTCGACGCTGCCGCCGGCGCGCACCCATGTCTCGGTCACGCCGACCAGCGGGCTGGAGCGGGCCCTGGTCAAATGGTTCAACCGGCTGCGCGGCTTCGGCTTCCTGACGCGCGGGGAGGGCACCCCGGACATCTTCGTCCATATGGAGACGCTGCGGCGCTACGGCATCGCCGAGCTTCGGCCCGGCCAGACCGTTTTGGTCCGGTTCGGGCCGGGTCCCAAGGGCCTGATGGCGGCCGAGGTGCATCCGGATACCGGGCCGCACGGGCCGGCCTCGCACTAAACCCTCTTGAAGTTGACGGCGTCGCGCCCCTAATGGGGCGCGATGCGTTTTGCGACTGCCGTCTTCGCCGCCGCCTTGATGCTGCTCGGTCCCGCGACCGGCCGGCCGCTGCATGCGGCCGAGCTGCAGCCGCTGGAGATCGTCACCAAGGCCGGGGTGCGGAATTTTTCCGTGGAGCTCGCGGCCACCGACGAGGAACTCGACCGCGGCCTGATGTACCGCCGCGAGCTGCCCGAAGGCCGCGGCATGCTGTTCGACTTCAAGCAGGACCGGCCGGTCGGAATGTGGATGAAGAACACCTACATCTCGCTGGACATGCTTTTCATCCGGTCGGACGGCACCATCGTGAAGATCGCGGAAAAAACCAAGCCGCACTCGCTGGAGAACATCATGTCCGGACCTCCGGTGCGGGCGGTGCTCGAAGTGATCGGAGGAAGCGCCCGGAAGCTCGGAATAAGGCCCGGAGACACGGTGATTCACCCGATATTCCGCCCGCGCTGAGATGGCGGCCTTCGTTGTCTTTTCGCCCCGGCTTGCTATTGGTTGACCCGCCAAATACGCGACCTCCGGCGAGTTTCCGATGAATTCTTCTGCCCTTTTCGCGGCAGTTTCCGCGCTGCTGATCGTTTCCTCCGGACCGGCCGCGGCGCAGTCCGGGCTGCTGGAGAAGCGCGAGTCGATCTACAACAACATCTTCATTTTCGGCGACACCGACAGCGTCACCATGACGTTCGGCCACAACAAGCGCTACTACACCGAGAGCGGCATGAAGCTCTCGGATCCCGGCGCGCTGACTGTCACGTACACCCAATTGATGACCGTGGGCCTGGCGTACACGCCCAAGGCCGAGCGCATCCTGGAGATCGGGCTCGGCGGCGGCCGCACCGTCACCTATCTCAATGCCTCGCTGCCGGACAGCGCGATCCTCGCGGTCGAGATCGACAAGGACGTGGTCGACCTCGCGAAGAAATACTTCGGCTTCAAGGAGTCCGGCGCGCATGCGCGCGGTGGTGGCCGACGGCCGGTCGTTCCTGATGCGCGACAACGACCGCTGGGACATCATCCTGATCGACGCCTACCGCGGGCCGTTCGTGCCGTTCCACCTCCTCACCAAGGAGTTCTATACGCTGGTGAAGTCGCGGCTCGCGCCGGGCGGGGTGGTGGTGCAGAACATCGAGCCCTCGACCATGCTGTTCGATTCCGCGACCGCGACGCTCAACAGCGTGTTCCCGTCGGTCGATCTCTATGACGGCGGCGGCAACGTGGTGGCTGTCGGCTATGACGGGCCGTCGATGCGGCAATCGGATCTGGTGGCGCGCGCCACCGCGATGCAGGCGCCGCTACAATCTGCGCTACGATCTGCGCACCATTGTGGCCGGCCGGCGCGTGCTCAGCCGGCCGACCGGCAAGATCCTGACCGACGACTTTGCGCCGGTCGAAACCATGCGCGCCATCGAGCAGAACAACGAAAAGTGGAAGGACCAAACGGAAGCGCCCCGCTGATGCCGCCCGCCCTGCTGCGCGGTTTGCTGCTGTTCGTCATCGCCATCGTGCTCGGCTTCGCGCTGATGGGCTTCGAGATGCTGGCGAGCCGCTACCTCTATCCGTACTTCGGCGGCGGCATCAACACCTGGGCGTCTCTGATCGCGACGGTGCTGATCGCGCTGATGCTCGGCTACCTGATCGGCGGCGCGCTGGTCGACCGCACCATGAGCCCGCGGCTGTGCGGCGCGTTGCTGATCGTCGCCGGCGTCTATCTGTTCAGCATTCCGCTGTGGGTCGATCCGCTGTTCGCCTGGATGCTGCGCAGCGTCGGCGACGGCATGGCCGGCATCATCCTGGCGGCGACCGTGCTGCTGCTGCTGCCGCTCACGCTGATGAGCGTGTTCACGCCGTTCGCGGTGCGGCTGCTGCTCACGTCGGTGAGTTTCGGCGGACGGCTGGTCGGCTATGTCTATGGCGTCTCCACGGTCGGCAACGTGCTCGGCACGCTGGTGACGACGTTCACGCTGGTGCCGATGTTCGGCTCGCGCGCGCTCACCATGGCGTTCGCCGCGATCACGGCGCTCTGCGGCCTGGTCATGATCCTCTGCGCCGGTTCCTGCGCGGCGAGAAGGCATGACCGCGCGGCTGCATCGGCCTGTTGCTCGCCGCTTTCGCGGCCGGCGCGCAGGCCGAGCCGGCCGTGGTTGCGTCCGGCGCCTATCCCGAAGGTCTGCTTTGGCACGGCGGCCGCATGTATTTCACCGAGATGGGCGCCGACCGCGTCAGCATCATCGAGAACGGCACGACGCGCGAATTCTGGCGCGATCCCGGCTGCGGGCCGACCGCGATCAGCCCGTTCGGTCCGAGCGGCTTCCTGGTCAACTGCCATCTCGGCAAGCACGTCGTCGAAGTGACGGCCGCGGGCGTCGCCGGCCGGCGCTTTCGCGACGCGCCCGGCGGCAGGAAGATCGGCGACCCGAACGCCTCGGCGGGCGACGGGCAGGGCGGCGTGTATTTCTCCGACTCCGGCATCTTCAGCGCGCGCGCGCCGGCGACCGGCCGCGTCTATCACCTCACCGCCATGGGCGTGATGACCGAAGTCGTCTCGGGCATCAGATACGCCAACGGCGTCGCCTTCGATGCGGAGACGCGCACGCTCTATGTGTCGGAGCATCTGGCGCGGCGCATCCTGGCGCTCACGCTCGATGCCCGCCAGCGCGTCACGGCGACGCGGGTGTTCGCCGACTTCGCCCAGCACGACGCGACCAAGACTTCTCCTATCCGGAGGCAGGGCCCGACGGCCTGATTTTGCGCCCGGGATTGCTCGTGGCCGCCGAATACGGCGAAGGCCGCGTGCACCTGTTCGACCGCAGCGGCAAGCATCTCAACACGTTGAAGGTGTCGATGCCGTTCGTCGACACGGTGGCGTTCGACGCCGCCGGCAATCTCTATGCAGGCGGCGCGTTCCAGAACACGCGGCCTCCCTTCGAGGGCGCGGTGGTACGGTTCGCGCCGGCGGAGTGGCAGGGGCGCAATTGAAATTTCAAGGGGAGCTTCGCGGCTGTCGTGCCGCAAGCGCGGCCAGGATGCTGAGCACCGACAGCGCCGCGAAGCAGTGCAGCGAAGCCGTGTAGTTGCCGGTCCAGATCGTACAGGACACCGGACAGCAAGGGACCGGTCGCCTGCGCCAGAACCTGCACCGACAGGGCGATGCCGCGGATCGCGCCGTAGTTGGCGCGCCCGAAATAATCGGCCCAGGCGACCGGCAACAGTGTCAGAACGCCGCCGATGCCGAACCCGAACAGGCCGGCGGCGAGGTAGCCATCGGCCGCCGAGCCGATGCCCGGCATCAGCAAGGTGCCGGCGCGCTGCCAGCAGTCCGGTCAGCGCCAGCGGAAAGCGGATCGGCCATCGCCGCGGCAGGAACCCGCAGGCAATCGTCGCGAGCATCGACATAAACGAGAAGCTGCTGACGATCAGCGCCGCCGTGACCGGGTCGAGGCCGCGCTGCACCAGATGCGAAGCCTGATGCAGGCTGACCCCGGCCTGCACCGGATAGACCGTCACCGTATAGAGCATCAGCAGCCAGAAGGCGGAGGTGCGCATCGCCTGCCGGCGCGAGAAAGCAGGCTCGGCGGGCGGCGCGGCGGTTGCTCCGGGCTGCGGAACGGCGGGGGCTGCGCTGGTCGGGCTGCAGGCCCAGGTCCTCCGGCCGGCGCACCAGGAACAGCCAGACCGGGACAAAGCCCACGATCAAGGTCACCATGCCGAGCGCAACCCAGCCGGCGCGCCAGCCGTCATGCGATATGGCGAACTGCGCGATCAGCGGCAATGCCACGAGGCCAAGCACCTGCGCGAAGGTGGCGATCGAGGACGCGAGCGTCCGCCGCGCGAGAAACCAGTTGTTCAGCGCGCCGTAGATGCCGAGATCGAACGGTCCTGCCCAGTTCATCCGCGCGATGCAGAACAGCAGGTAGAAGACGAGCAGGGACGGGGTGAGCGACAACAGCAGCAGGGCGGCGCTGTTGACCAGGACGGCGAGGCACAGCACCAGCCGCGAGCCGCGGCGGTCGAGCAGGGGGCCGATCAGCGGCGAGACCAGCGCGGCCAAGAGGCCGCCCAGCGAAACCGCGCCCGACAGAGCGGTGCGCGACCAGCCGAACTCTTGCGTCAGCGGCTCGACAAAGATCGACAAGGTCGCCACCGCCGGCCCCTGCCGCGCGAAGCCGGCGCAGCACAAGCATGCGAGGACGATCCAGCCGTAATAGAAGGGCACCCGCGCCGCCAGCGCGCGCGGCAACGCCTGCCCGGCCGGGATCTTGCCCTGTGCATCGTTCACGGGACCAAGCGTTACTGTGTCAGGCGATCACGCCGCAAGTGGCAAGCCGTGTTGTAGCTGCATGGTTTGGCTACGCGGACTCGCACATTGACCCGACACGGCTGCTATGCGATCCACGACCCCGGCCGGGGCATGGCGCAGCCTGGTAGCGCACCTGCTTTGGGAGCAGGGGGTCGCAGGTTCAAATCCTGCTGCCCCGACCATCGAACCGATCCACGATCGAAACGACCATGACAGCGCGCATCTACAAGCCGGCGAAGACCGCGATGCAATCCGGCCAAGCCAAGACCAAGGACTGGGTGCTCGACTACGAGCCGGAGGAGCCGCGCGTGGTCGAATCGCTGATGGGCTGGACCAGCTCCGGCGACATGAAGAGCCAGCTTCGCCTGCGCTTTGCCAGCAAGGAGGAGGCGGTGGCCTATTGCGAGCGCCACGGCATTCCCTATCAGGTGGCCGAAGCAAAGAAGACGGCGCGCCGCGGCATGTCCTACGCGCGACAATTTTGCGTTCACGCGCCGCGGCTCCGTGGACCCACTAAGTTCAAGCGGCTCGATCGAAAACGCTCAGGCCAGCCGTCGGCGCCGGCCTGCACTCGGCAGGCTGATCGAGGTGACGGTCGGGCGCACGTTGGCGCGCTGCTTCAACAGCGAGATGAAGCGCTCCGCCGGCATCGGCTGGCCGAGCAGGAAGCCCTGGCCGAGGTCGCAGCCCATGCTGACCAGCGCGGTCAGCTCGGAGGCCTTCTCGATGCCGATGCCGACCGCGAGCGCGCCGAAGCTGTGCGCGAGATCGATCACGGTCTTGCAGATCGGGGCGTTGACCTTGTCGGTGCCGCAGTCGGTGACGAACGAGCGGTCGAGCTTCATCTCGGCGAACGGCAGTTCCTTGACCTTGGTCAGCGCGGAGTAGGCGCGGCCGAAGTCGTCGATCGCAAGCCGGACGTTGTGCGGCGCGAGCTTCTCGGCCATCTCGCAGGCCAGCGAGATCTCCTTGACGATCTGCTCTTCGGTGAGGTCGAGGATCAGGCCCGGCCAGTTGTCGGCGTCCGGGTGATGCGCGCGGACGATGTCGCCGACCGGCAGCTTGACCAGCGCGGCGATCGAGATGTTGATCGCGATCCGCAGATTGACGCCGAGCTTGGAAAAATTGACCCCGGCCTTGAGCGCCATCGACCAGGCCTGGTTCCGCCAGCGTCACCAGGCTGGCGTCGTCGGCGCCGGGCATGAAGCTGCCGGGCATCATGATGCCGTGCTGCGGGTGCCGCACGCGCGCGAACACCTCGGCGCCCGCGAGCTGCTTGCGCGCGCATGTCGACCTTGGGCTGATACCAGAACTCGACCCAGTCGTTCGCCAGCGCTTCGGCGAGGCTGACGCGCGCCTCGGTCGGCGGGGAGAAGCCGAGCTTCTGCTCGGCGACGATCTTCTGGATGGCCGAGGTCTCGAACGGCTTCTTGAGCACCGGCAGCATGCGCAGCTTGTGCTGCTCGCCGATGTGCTTGAGGTTTTCCAGCACCGCGGAGCCGCGGTTGCTCATGAGCTGCACCGCGCCGGTGTAACCCGAGCTTGCCCAGCGCCTCGATCGACTGGATCGCGTCGTTGGCGTCGAGGCTGATGTTGAGGAAGATCAGGTCGGGCGCGCGGGCGAGCGCGCGGCGCGGAACGCGTCGCCGTCGGCGAACTCCATCGTATCGATGCCGATGCCTTGCAGGATCAGCGACACGAAATGCCGGATGCTGCTTTCTTCGTCGATGATGAAGCAGAGCGGCGTGCGCGCGCGGCACCGGCCGCGGCACGGTGACGCGGCGGCGTCGGCGGCGGGCGGTCGCTCGGGGCCAGTTTGGGACTGCTCGGACATTTGGCTCAAAATTGAACCTGCAAGCGGTTAATAATCGGTTGCCGGGGACCGCCGCGGTCGCTATACTGATGCTGCAACGCGCCGCGCTGGGCGGCGCGCGTCATTTGTAGGCGGCAACCATGTCCTCGAACCTGCGTTTCATGAATCCCGAGGCCATCGCGAAGCCGGGCGGCTACTCGCACGTGGTCGAGATCACCGGCCCCGGCCGGATCGTCTACATCGCGGGCCAGCTCGGGCTTAAGCCCGACGGCAAGATCGCCGGCGATTTCCGCGCCCAGGCGGTGCAGGCGTTCGAGAACCTCAAGGCGGCGCTCGCCGCGGTCGGCGCGACCTTCAACGACGTGGTCAAGCTCAACAATTACCTGGTCGACATCCCGGCCAACATCGGCGGCCTACCGCGAGGTCCGCGACAAGTACGTCAACACCTCGCAGCCGCCGGCCAGCACGACGATCGGCGTGCCGGCGCTGGCGCGCGACGGCGCGCTGTTCGAGGTCGAAGCGATCGTGATGCTGGCGAAGTGAGCGCGCTTACCCCTCCGCCTTGAGCACCTTGCCGCTCGGCGTCGTAACCGACTTGGCGTCGAGCAGCGCGAAGGCGATCACGCATGGCGCGGTGCCGGTGTTGATCCAGTTGTGGATGGTGCCGCGCTGCACCAGCACGTCGCCGGCCTTGAGGTGGATCATGGTGCCGTCCATCTCCATGTCGATCTCGCCGGACATGATGATGGCGTAGTCGATCGAGTCGGTGCGGTGGTTGCGGGACTGCACGCCGGGGCTGAACTCGACCACGCGCAGGATCGTGCCGCCGGGCAGCGTGGTGCCGACCTGGCGCTTGGCGGCGTCGTCCTGGCCGTCGTTGTTGATGGGGAATCCTTCGGTGGTCCAGATCGGCGCGACCATCGCGCCGGGCCGGCCGACTTTGAGGTCGCTGACGACCTCGTCGATCTTGACGATCGCCTTGCCGTTGGCGTCGTGGCCGGTGATCACGCGGCGAACCTTGAGTGCCATGTCGTTCCTCCCAATGTGGTGGCGTGACGCTATGGGCAGGTACATTTCGTCGCAAGCCCCGGCGGTTCCGGCGGCGGCATTCGGTGCTAGGCTGGCGCCCGAGCCAATGGAGGAAGGCGATGCGGAATTGGGCCTTCGTTGCTGTGCTGGCTGCGTGCTCGGCGGCGAGGCCGCCGCGCAGCAATTCCCGACGCGGCCGATCAAGGTGCTGGTGTCGAATTCCACCCGGCGGCGCGCCCGACCTGGCGGCCCGGCTGCTGGCGCAGCGCCTGACCGAGACGATCGGGCAGGCGGTCTATGTGGAGAACCGGCCCGGCGCCAACGGCAATCTGGCCGGCGAAGCCTTGGCCAACGCGCCGCCCGACGGCTACACGCTGATGCTCGCCGGCGACAGCATGGTGGTGATCAATCCGCACATCTACGCCAAGATGCCGTTCGACACGCTGAAAGACATCGTCCCGGTATCGAGCATCGCGTCGAACCAGTTCTTCCTCTCCATCAATCCCAAGCTGCCGGTCAACACGCTGCCGGAGTTCGTCGAATACGCGCGCAAGGCCAACCCGCCGCTGTTCTATGCGTCCGGCGGCAACGGCAGCCAGCATCAGCTCGGCATGGAAATGTTCAAGCAGCGCGCCGGCATCAATCTGGTGCATGTGCCGTATCGCGGCGGCGGGCCGGCCGGCACTGCGACGGTGGCGGGCGAAACCGCGGTCGTGCTCGCCGGCGCCTCCAGCGCCGGCTTGCTCAAGGGCGGGCAGTTGCGCGGCCTCGCCACCACCGGCCGCAGGCGCTCGCCGCTGTTCCCCGAGATGCCGATGGTCGGCGACTTCTATCCTGGCTACGACGTGACGATCTGGCTCGGTCTGTTCGCGCCGGCCGGAACGCCGGAGCCGATCATCACGCTATTGCGCGACCAGGTGCAGAAGGCGCTGAACGATCCGGAGCTGATGAAGAAGCTCAACGTCACCGGCGCGCTCGATCCGCTGGTGCTGCCGCCCGCCGAATTCAACGAACTGATCCGCCGCGACCACGAGAAATACGGCAAGGTCGCGCGCGAGGTCGGCGTGAGGATCGAGTAGCGAGCTAGCGGTAGCGGATCTGTCGTCGAAGTCAGCCTGGCTCGCTCGGCGCTGGGTCCGACGAAAATCTGGAACTCGCCCGGCTCGACGCGCGGCTTGAGGTCGCGGCCGAGGAACGCCAGGTCGTTGCGCGCCAGCGTGAACCGCACGGTCTTGCGCTCGCCGGGCTTGAGCGTGGCCTTGGCGAAATCCTTCAGCTCCAGCACCGGCCGCGCGACGCTCGCGACCGGATCGCGCAGGAACAGGAACAGCGTCTCTTCGCCCGCCACGCCGCCCTCATTGGCAACTTCGGCTTCGATGGTCACGGACTGATCGCCGGAAATCTCCTCCGGTGTCGCGCTGAGCTTCGTCACCGCGAACCGCGTGTAGGACAGGCCGTGGCCGAAATGGAATTGCGGCTCGATCGGCAGGTCGATGTGGCGGTTGCAGTAATACACGTCGGGGACCGCCGGCCGCCCGGTCGCACGGTGCGAATAGAAGATCGGGATCTGCCCGACATCGTGCGGCCAGGTCACGGACAGCTTGCCGCTCGGATTCCAGGCGCCGGTCAGCACGTCGGCGATGCCGTGGCCGGCCTCCGAGCCGAGGAACCAGGCCGCGAGCGCAGCGTCGGCGCGCTCGAACAGCCACGGCACGCGTGAGGGGGCGGCCCGCGCACAGGATCGCCACCGTCGGCTTGCCGACCGCCAGCACGGCTTCGGCGAGCGCGCGCTGGCTGCCGGGCAGCTCGAGCCGGCCGCGGCCTTGCGCCTCGCCGGTCATCTCCTTCGTCTCGCCGACGCACAGAATGACGACGTCGGCGTTGCGCGCGGCGGCGACGGCCGCTGCGATTCCGGTCTCGCCCGGCTCCTCGATATGCGCGCCGATCTCGTGCAGGATCTCGGCCTGCGGCAGCGCCGCGCGCAGGCCGCGAACGATGGTCGCCGAATCCATTCCGGCCGCCGCGAACCAGCAGCCGAACATCTGCAGCGGATCGTCGCCGAGCGGCCCGATCACCGCGATGCGGCGCGTATCGGGCTTGAGCGGCAGCACGGACTTTTCGTTCTTCAGCAGCACCGCCGAGCGCCGCGCGGCGTCGCGCGCCAGCGCGGTCGTAGTGGTTGGCAGGGAGCGGCGGGGCTGACGTGCGGCGATAGGGGTCGTCGAGCAGGCCGAGGCGTTCCTTCAGCGCGAGCATGCGCCGCACCGCCCGGTCGATGTCTCCCATCGTCACCAGGCCGCGCTTGAGCGCATCGGGCAGGCCGCGCACATAGGCCTCGTCCTGCATGTCGATGTCGACGCCGGATTTCAGCGCCAGCGCCGACGCCTCCGCCACGTCGCCCGCGACGCCATGCGCGATCAATTCGACCACCGCGGTGTAGTCGCTCACCACGATGCCGTCGAAGCCCCAGCGCGTGCGCAGGAGATCGTTCAGTATCTCGCCGTGCGCCGTCGCCGGAATGCCGGCGACATCGTTGAACGACGGCATGATGGCGGCGACACCCGCCTTCACCGCGGCTTCGAACGGCGGCAGGAAGACTTCGGCGAGCTGCCGCTCCGAGATATCGGCGGACCCGTAGTCGCGCCCCCCGGCGACCGCGCCATAGGCGCCCAGGTGCTTGGCGGTCGCGGCGACGCCGTCGCGCAAATCCGTGCCCTGGAAGCCGCGCACCTTGGCCTGCGCGTAGCGGCTCGTGACCAGCGTATCCTCGCCCGGACCTTCCGCGATGCGGCCCCAGCGCGGATCGCGGCAGACGTCGAGCATCGGCGCGAACGTCAGCGTGATGGCGGCGCGGCTCGTCTCCTCGACCGACGCCCTGGCGGTGCGCTCCCACAGATCCGGATCGAACGCGCAGGCCTCGGCGATCGGCAGCGGAAAGATCGTGTCGGTGGCCGTGCAGCACGTCGAGCCCGAAGATCAGCGGGATTTTCAGCCGGCTTCCAACCGCCATCGCTTGCAGCCGGTTCAGCCGCTCGGCGCCGTGGATGTTGAGCAGGCCGCCGATCCGGCCCGCCGCGACCTGGCGCTCCATCTCAGGCTCGCCCATCGGCGGCGCGCTGGCGTCGATCATGTTGAGCTGGCCGAGCTTCTCCTCGAGCGTCATCGACGCGAGCAGGCGCTCGACCCGTCCGGTACCGGTCACGTGCGGCTCCTGCAGTCCGAGGTCAGCCGCCCTTGTATCCCGAGCGGTCGAAGTTCGCGAGGTCGGCGCGATACTCCGGCGGCACCTCGCAGCCGCAGCGCAGGTGCCAGCGCCGCACCATGTAACTGAACGCGTTGCCCTGCGAGTCGCCGCGGTTGGTGCGCGCGCGCTTCGCCGCCAGCTCCTCTTCCTTGACGAACAGCTTGGGGCCGCCCGCCATCTCGGCGAGCATCTGGATGCGGCATGCCTTTTCCAGCTTCACCGCCAGGAACACCGCTTCCTCGATGGTGCGGCCTGCCGCGACCAGGCCGTGGTTGCGCAAGATGAGAATGCCGCCCTGGCCGAGCGTCTTCGCCACCGCCTTGCCGCGCGGCTGGTCGGTGATCAGGTCGGTGGTCTCCGAGAACACCGGCACGCCGGCCGAGAACATGGTGCCGTCGTTGCTGATCGCGGCGAGCGGCTTGCCGAGCGAGGAGAACGCCACGACGTTTTCCGGGTGCGTGTGGATCACGCAGTTGATGTCGGGCCGCGCGCGCAACACCTCGGAATGGATGAACACCTCGTTGTGGCGCGGCCATTCGCCCGCGACCCGCTCGCCTTCGATGTCCACGGTGATGATGTTGTCCGGCGTCATCTCCTCGACGCCGACGCAGCCGGGCTTCATCAGGAAGCGGTTGGGATTGTCCGGGCAGCCGCGCCGAGATGTGGCCCCAGACGTAGTCGCCCTGGCCTTCGTCGACGAGAACGCGCCCGGCGTTGATCATCTTCTCGCGGAGCTTGTCGGTCATGACACGGATTCCTGTTGTTGTTTGACGGAAATTTTCTCGCCGCGCACGGCATCGATCAGCGCGCCGGGGTCGTTTGGCTCGTGGTCGGCGCGCCAGGCGACATGGCCGTCGGGACGCACCAGCACGAGGCGGCGTTGGTAGGCGTCGAGCACCTGCGGCTCGGAAACCGCGACGCTTTGCAGGGGAACGGCGCGTTGCCGTGCTGCATTTTCGATCGATTTCCCGGCAGGCATATTCTCACCGAGGCGCAGCAGCGTGAAACCGCGGCCATAGAGATCGAGCGTCGAACGCCCATCGCCAAGCCATGACGTGCGGCGCCCGCGCGCCCGGCCGCGCGGTCTGCGTGTAAGGATGCGAGAGGTCCGGCGGCGCCGGCGTGCCGTCCGGCACGATGATCGGCGAGTGGTCATAGCGGTAGCCCAGCATCACGCCGTTAGCGAACCATTCCTTCCGCATGACACCTGCAAACCAACCGCCGTATTCCTGGCGGGCCGCGTCGTTCGCCGCGCCGGGCGCAAAGATGTCCGGACCGGGCAGGCGCTCGCGCGTCGACAGCATCCGCTTCAGGTTGCGGCTCGCCTCGGCGACGTTGCGCAACCCTATCGGACGGCGCTCGGCGTCGTAGGTTTGCAGCAGCCCACGGCCGCCCCAGCCTTTGTGAACGGCTTCGAGCTTCCAGGCGAGGTCGACCGCGTCGCCGATCCCGGTGTTCATGCCGAAGCCGCCGGTCGGCGACATCAGGTGCGCGGCGTCGCCTGCAATGAACACGCGCTCGGTGCCGTAGCGGTCCGCCACCAGCTCGCGCCGCACCCAGCGCATCACGGAGAGGATTTCGTAATCGAAGTCACGCCCCATCGCCCGCTTGAGCGCGGCGCGGATATCGGCCTCGCTGTGCTCGATCTTCTGCGGCGAGCCGACGATCGACATGCGGAAGCGGTCGGCGCCGTTGACCGCGACGATGGTCAGCCACACGCCCTCGGGTCCGATGAAGATGAAGCGGTAGGCTTTGCCCTTGTCGTGCAGCTTGTGGAAGTCGGCACAACGGAACATCACGTTGGTGGTGTAGGTCAGCGCGGGATTGCCGCTCATGCCGATGCCGAGTGCCTCGCGCACCGTGCTGGCGCCGCCGTCGGTGCCGACCACGTATTGCGCGGCGATCGTTTCGGTCTTGCCGCTGGATTTCACGGTGGCGATCACTTCGTCTTTCGTTTCCTTCAGCGCAACGAATTCCGCTCCATAGCGGAGCGTCACGTGCGGGAACGACCGCGCAAAACGCGCCAGGATCGGATCGAACATGTCCTGCGGCACGCGCTCGCGCTTTTGCGGGCTCTCCGGCGGGCAGGGCTCGAAGCCGCGGCCGGGGAACGGCTCGCGGCCGAGCTCATAGCCGTTGAGCGCGGTGAGATAGACATAATCCTGCGGATAGTCGGGCGGGTAGGGCGCGTCGCGCACCCAGTCGACGATGCCCCAGCGCCGGCAGAATTCCATCGTCCGGATGCCGACCAGGTCCATCTTGGGCTGTTCGATCGCGCCGTCGGTCTTCTCGATCAGTGTGCAGGGGACGCCGCGCCAGCCGAGGTCGCCGGCGAGCGCCAGACCCACCGGCCCGCCGCCGACGATCAGCACCGGCAGGCGGGGCGTCATTTGTATTTGCGCTCCAATTCCTGGAAGCCCGCGAAGTCCACCAGCCGCTGGCGCTCGGCGAACGTGGCGAGCAGACTGTGCTTGTCGCCGATGCTACCGGTTTCCTTCAGATGGGCGAGTGCGCGCTGCATGCCGAGCACCGCGGCCTGCAATGCGGTGTTGGCATAGATCACCCCGGCGAAGCCCAGCTCGCGCAGCTTGGCGTTCGGCAGCTCCGGAGTCCTGCCGCCGATCACGATGTTGGCGAGCTGCGGCCACGGCAATTTTCCGATCGCCGCGATCTGCTCGGGCGTGGTCGGCGCCTCGACAAAGCCGACGTCGGCGCCGGCTTCGCGGAAGGCGTGCGCCCGGTCCATCGCCGCGTCGAAGCCTTCGACCGCGATCGCGTCAGTGCGCGCGACGATCATCAGGTCGCGCATCGGTGCGCGCATCGACCGCGGCCTTGATCTTGCTGACCATCTCGGCGGCAGGGATGACCTCCTTGCCCTCGAAGTGGCCGCAGCGCTTCGGAAACACCTGGTCCTCGATCTGGATTGCGTCGGCGCCGGCGCGCTCCAGCACCTTGATGGTACGCCCCATGTTGAGCGCGTTGCCGAAGCCGGTGTCGGCGTCGACCATCAGCGGTCCGGGAAACACATCGCGGATCGCGTGGACGTGGTCGGTCAGCTCGGTGAGCGTCACGAGACCGTTGTCGGGAATGCCGAGGTGCGTGTTGGCGATGCCGGCGCCGGTCACGTAGGCGGCGGCGAAGCCCGTGTCGGCGACCACGCGCGCGGCGAGCGCGTTGGCGACGCCGGGCAGCAGCAGGGCCGCGCCAGACTTGAGCAGTTCGCGGAACTCGCGGCGGGGGGAATGCGGCATCGGCGGATGGTGCAGGATCGCGCGCTGCGCCTCAAGGGCGCGCCTCAAGGGATCAGCAGCACCGATCCCGTGGTCTTGCGGCTCTCGACGTCGCGATGCGCCTGCGCGGCATCGCGCAGCGGATAGATGTGATTGACCTCGACCTTGATCTTGCCGCTGCCGACCATGGCGAACAGGTCGTTGGCCGTTTCGACCAACTCCGCGCGGCTCGCGGTGTAGTCGATCAGGCTCGGATGCGTGACGTAGAGCGAGCCCATGTGGCCAAGCTCGCGCACCGACACCGGCTCGGGATCGCCGGAGGCTTCGCCGAACGAAGCCAGGATGCCGCGCGGCCGCAGGCACTTCAGCGAGCCCTGCGAATGTGGTGCGGCCGACCGAGTCGTAGACCACCGGCACGCCCTTGCCGCCGGTCAGCTCGCGAACCTTCCCGGAGAAGTCGTCGTAGCGAGAACACGTGGTCGCAGCCGTGCGCCTTGGCGACCGCGGCCTTGTCGGCGCTGCCGACCGTGCCGATCACGGTGGCGCCGAGGTGCTTCGCCCATTGGCTGACGATCTGGCCGACGCCGCCCGCCGCGGCGTGGATCACGATGGTGTCGCCCGGCTTCACCTTGTATGTGGCGTGCAGCAGGTACCGCGCGGTGAAGCCGCGCACCATCATGGAAGCGGCGGTGCGCTCGTCGATGTTGCCCGGCAGCTTCAGGACGCGCGCGGCGGGCGCGTTGCGCGCCTCCGCGTAGGCGCAGTCCGGCCGGCATACGGTGGCCACCCGGTCGCCGGTGGCGAAATCGGTGACGCCGGGGCCGACCGCCTCGATCACACCGGCGCTCTCGGTGCCGAGGCCCGACGGCAGCTTCACCGCGTGCTGGCCGCGGCGCACCAGAATGTCGCGGAAGTTGAGCGCCACGGCGGTGTGCCGGATGCGCACCTCGCCGGGACCGGGCGGGGCAAGCTCCATGTCCTCGAAGCGCAGCACCTCAGGACCGCCGGGCTGATGGAAGCGGATCGCTTTCATGACCTCTGTCATAACTCAGTCTTGGCATGGCTGCGCCGCCCGAAAAAGAGGTCGGCACCGCTTGCCGTGGCGAGACCGTCAAGGCAGCATGATCCGAACAATCGCCACGGAGGAGCGTTGATCATGGCCGCCCGACGCAAAGCCGCCCGCCGTTCAACCGTCAAAGCCCGCGCCAAAAAGCCGATGGTGCGCCGGAGCGCGAAACTCGCCGCAAGAGCCAAGCCGAAGCGCAAGGCGCACAAGTTCGTCGTCAGCCGGCTGCGGCCGGAGGACTTCAAGACCGACGGGCTGCGCAGCTACGCGCAATACCGCGATCTCGGCATCAAGGACGCGACCAACGGCATGGCGGTGGCGCATGTCATCCGCTTTATCGGCGCGTGCGATCCCAAGGTTGTGTCCAAGGAGCATCTCCACGAGGCCGAGTTCCAGATGATCTACGTGCTGAAGGGCTCGATGGTGTCGAGCTTCGAAGGACACGGCACGCACGCCATGAAGGCCGGCGACGCCTGGCTGCAGCCGCACAGCATCAAGCACAAGGTGCTGGACTACTCGTCCGACTGCGAGGTGCTGGAGATCGTCATGCCGGCGAACTTCAAGACCGTCGAGCTCGAGACGTAGAAGCCGCGCCAGCGGGCCGCGCTATGGACGCCAAGACCGATACGCCGACCGCTGCCGAGATGATCGCCCGCGCGCGTGCGCTGATCCCGGCGCTGCGCGAACGTGCGGCGCAGGGCGAGAAGGACCGGCGGATCGCCAAGGAAACCATCGCCGATATGCAGGAGGCGGGGCTGTTCCGCGTGCTGCAGCCGAAGCGCTGGAACGGCTTCGAGCTTCCGATCGCAACCTATTTCGATATCGAGATGGCGCTGGCCGAGGGCGACATGTCGGTTGCCTGGGTCTATGGCGTGGTCGGCACGCATCCCTGGGGATTGTCGCTGTTCGACGACCGTGCCGCGAACGATGTCTGGGGCAAGGACCCTTCTGTCCTGATCTCGTCGTCGCTGATGCCGTCGGGAATCGCGAAACCGGTCTCCGGCGGTCACCAAGTGTCGGGCCGCTGGCGCTATTCCAGCGGCTGCGAGCACTGCGAATGGGCTTTTCTCGGCGCCACCATCGAAGGCGACGGGGCGGGCGGCTATCCGGACCGCTGCCTGTTCCTGATCCCTCGCAGCGACTACGAGATCATCGACACCTGGCACGTCTCGGGCCTCAAGGGCACCGGCAGCCACGACATCGCGGTGAAAGGCGTGTTCGTGCCCGCGCACCGGATGATCCGCTATTCCGATAACTTCAAAGGTGTCGCCCCCGGGCTCGCGGTCAACGCGTCGCCGCTCTACCGGTTGCCGTGGGGGCAGGTGTTCTTCCGCGGCGTCGCGACGGCGTCGATCGGCGCGCTGCAGGGCATGCTCGATATCTTCCTGGAGTACGGCAAGTCGCGCGTGAACCGGATGTTCGGCACCAAGGCGTTCGACGATCCGATGGTGCAGATGACATGCGCCGAGGTGGCCGTCGGGCTCGACGAGATGAAGACGATCCTGCACCGCAACTTGGCGCTTTTGGAAGGCTACGCCGCGCGCGGCGAGCTGCCGTCATATGCCGAGCGCATCCATTTCAAGTTCCATTCGGCGACGGCGGCGGAACGCTGCACCGAGCTGGCGACCAAGCTGTTCCGCGCCGCGGGCGCGGCCGGCATCTATGCTGACATGCCGTTCGGCCGGATTCTGGCCGACATCACCGCCGCGCGTCAGCACGTCTCGAACCAGTACGAGACCATCGGGCGCAACTCCGGCGCGGCGATGTTCGGCGCCCAGGAGACCAGGGATTTCTCGCTGTAACCGCGTTGAGGATCGGAAATGAAAATCTGCCGTTATGACGACGACAAGCTTGGCATCGTGATCGGCGACAACGTGCACGACGTCACCGCCGCGCAGACCGAGATCCGGGCGGCGGCGCCTTACACGGCGAAGGCCGATCCGGTGATCGCCGCGCTGCCGCAGTGGCGAGGCAAGCTCGAAGCGATGGCGAAGGCTGCGCCCGGCCAGCCGCTGTCGCAGGTCAAGCTGCTTTCGCCCGTCGCGCGGCCGCCGAAAATCCTGGCGGCGCCGACCAACTACGGCAAGCATATCGAGGAGATGCAGAAGTTCCGCGACACTGTGCCAGGGCTGGCGCGATTCTCGCCCGACATCGAGAAGGCCGGCATCTTTCTCAAGTCCAACACCTCGCTGGTCGGGCCGTCGGAGGGCATCCCGATGCGGTTTCCCGACCGGCGCAACGACCATGAGGCGGAGCTCGTCATCGTGATCGGCAAGCAGGGCAGCGATATCCCGAAGGAGAAGGCGTACGAGCACATCGCCTGCTACGGGCTCGGCCTCGACATGACCGCGCGCGGCCAGGAAGACCGCAGCTTCCGCAAGTCGATCGACGGCTACACCGTGCTCGGGCCATGGCTGGTGACGCCGGACGAGATCCCCAACCCGGCGGACGTGCCGTTCACGCTCACCGTCAACGGCGAGAAGCGCCAGGAGAGCAACACCAGCTTTCTGATTTTCGACATCCCGCGGCTGATCGAGTTCGCCTCGACGTTCTATACGCTCTATCCCGGCGACATCTATTACACCGGAACGCCGGAAGGGGTGGGGCCGGTGAAGCCCGGCGACTGGATCAGCCTGAAATCGCTGCCGCAGCTTGGCGAGCTGAAGATCCAGGTGCGCGCGCACGGGAAGTGAGTCCGTAGCTCTCGGTGTCATGCCCCGCGAAAGCGGGGCATCCAGTACTCACGGAACTGTCGGGGTTACTGGATCGCCCGCTTTCGCGGGCGATGACAGTGGAGTGCATTCGGGATTGCGAAACTGCCATCCGCGATTGCCATGGCCTAGCGGTCACCTGGATGATAAATACAGCGGCGAAATCACTGCACGGAGACCGCCATGTCGCACCCCGTCATCCGCATCGCGCCGAACAACCAGGTGTTCGACCTGCCGGTCATCGTCGGCATCGAGGAGGGGCTGTTCGCCAAGGCCGGCCTCGACGTGAGCTTCTCGGCAACCCACGCCGACCGCGAGAAGGATTCCGCCGAGCGGCCGATCATGTCGCGGCTCAAGGAGCAGCAGTTCGATGGCGGCAAGGCCGACAGCTACAACGTCTGCGAATGGGCGAGCATCGACCGCCTGGAGCGCGGCAAGCGCGGCGGCAACATCGCGGCGCTGCGCGCTGCCGTCGCGGCGCAGGCGATCGTCACCTTCGACGAGACGCTGCAGGTCCCGCGCGACATGGCGGACGTGCCGGTCGTGGTGCAGGAGCTCACCGGCTCGCACTACACCACCGTGCAGATGCTGGAGAGCGCGATCGGGCCCGAGCACATCAAGCTGATCAACGGGCGGCTGCCGCAGATGCGCTGGAACGGCCTGAAAGACGGCACCTATCGCGCCGTCACCGTGATGGAGCCGTTCATCAGTCTCGCGCTCAAGGAGGGCGCGCATATCGTGGCCGCATCGTTCTATCGCGGCGGCGAGGTGGTCGCGCCCGGCCTCGACGACGAGCAGCGCAAGGCGTTCTACGAGGCCGAGAACAAGGCGGTCGATCTGATCAACGCCGACTTCTACAAGTACGCCCACCACGTCACCGCGCACGCCAAGGGCGCGCTGAAGCCGAACGAACTGCTGCGCGCGTTCATCCGCTACAAACACGTCGACTATTACGATCTGACCCTGTTCGGCCGCGCCTACGACTGGATGAAGGCGCGCGGCCTCACCGAGGGGCAGAGCGAGCACGCGCGGCTGGTGGTCGGCTAAGAGTTCGAGCGGTCAATCATCTTGCATGGTCTGTAGGGGAGTTGAGCGCAGCAAAACCCACCGCTGCGTCGCTTGCGATGGCTGGCGGGAGTGCAGGACTCGACGCTGACAGATAACAGAGGTAATGGGTTTCGCTCAACCCATCCTACGCACTAACTGCCGAACGCCTGCTGTTCTGCCCTCAAGGCGCGTGATCATGTTGCGAAGCCTTACGCACGCGTCGATTTCCCGTTCATCTGGTTGCGGGTTGTAAGGTGCACGGGCCCAGTCTGGAATTGGCGACCCCGGCAGGATTCGAACCTGCGACCCTCAGCTTAGAAGGCTGATGCTCTATCCAACTGAGCTACGGGGTCATGCGGGCTTCCCGAGAGGCGGGGTACATCTAGCACCCATTCCGCCCCCGGGGGCCTGCAGCCTGCCGCCTTAATACCATAGGCTTCTGTGAACAGGCCAACGCCGAACGAGGGCTTTGCACGCTCCGGTATCGATTTCCCATTGACGCAA
Organism: uncultured Alphaproteobacteria bacterium; assembly: GCA_963711955.1. Taxonomy (GTDB): domain Bacteria; phylum Pseudomonadota; class Alphaproteobacteria; order Rhizobiales; family Xanthobacteraceae; genus Z2-YC6860. The sequence goes on from CAVQGC010000011.1 coordinate 118,501, forward strand.
GCGAGCCTGCTTGGCCCCGATCGGCGCACAGTCGAACGACATTTCCTTCTCATCGCACTTCGGCAAACTGCGCCTGATGGTGTACGAGCGGGCGCAGCAGCAGCAGGCGACAGATTAAATTCCAGTCATGTGCTGGCGTCGAATTGCACGATACATACGTGCGCTTTCCATGATCCCTCGTACTTTGGAACCGCGCGAAGTCGAGGTGTTGACCCACCTTGCAAACGCGAAAACGACGGACGAAATTTGCGCGCTCATAAAATTACGTAAGTCTGTTATCTTCGACATGACGCGCATCGCGATGCGAAAGCTCGGCGCGGTCAATCGCATCAACGCGGTGGCGATTGCGGTTGAGCTCGGCCTCGTGAATGTGGGGAATCGCGGACCTTAGTTCCTAGAACCAATGCGGCCGCCGCGCGTTATCGGTGGTCTGTGCAGTTGCGCGTGAGGGATTGCGTATGAAGGATAGTGTGATTGCTCTTGTAGAGGCGTTGCGGCTCGCGCGTTTGGAGCTTCATTGCTATCGCGATCCTCGATGCGCGGCGACACCCGATTGGACCATCGAGCGGCTGGAGGCGCTTCTCATGGACCCGGTCGTGGGCAAAGCGATGCAGCTTGCCGTGCCGGAGGCCGAAAGTCCGTCGATCGTGCCGCAGCAGATCGAAGAGCGCTCCTTGGTCCGGAGCTAGCGTAGCTCTACTGAGATTTTATCGTCGCATGGGTCGGCAGTGTCGCCACTGTCCGTGAGGTTTTCAAAAAAAGGCTCCGGCGTTTAAGCCGGAGCCTCCTGCAGAGTCGGGTTCAGACATCCCCCGAGCGGGTGTCGCCTGGGACGATGAGCGTACGTCTTACCGATTTGTGGCAGGTGGCTTCGAGGCCGGAACGTCACGCTGAACGGCCGTGCCGCCCGGGTTCGCCGGGATGGTTGTTGCGCCTGAGCCGGTGGTGGTCGTGGTCCCGGTGGACGCCGAATTCGTTGCTGGGGCGTTTGTCATGGCGGTGTTGGGATTCCGGTTCGCGGCCCAGAACACCAAGCCGATAACGAGGCACAATCCGACGATACCGGCGATCCACATGCCGGTGTTGTCCTTGTTTTCGGGGGGCGTGGGGTCGAGCCGGGGGGGCACGGGATCGAGACGGGGGTTATCGTTTGGATAGGTCATTTTGGCAGCTCCTGTAGGTCGTGCTCCTTAAGCAACCTGCTGAGCGGAGGACAGTTCCCTAAAGGCTGCAGGGTCGCGCAGTGAGGCTGAGCGTGAGGTTTGCATCGTTTGAACCTCGAAACGGCACCGCGCGACAGAACCACGCCAGGAATGTCACTATCGGCGGCCGCCTTCAGCAAGGCGGGCGACGATAGCGGCTTGCCTGCGCCAACGTCCGTGACGGAGCTGTGAATCCAAAATCCCGCGCCGCGTCAAATGGATAGCCGGCGTTGCGATTTGGCCACGACCTCGACACGATTCAGAATTCTGCTTGCCATGTCGACCGTCGGCCGGGGAAGCCGTTCGGTCAGGAGGGATCCCGCCCATGTTTTCGCTCATCCGCGCCGGCGTCTTTGCCGCGCTCGTCACCCTTGCGTCCATTTTTTGCGCCGCCATGTCCGTTGCCGCCGACAAGCCGTTCGAGCGCGCCGATCTCGCCGAAGCGGCGATCAAGCTCGAAGCGCAGATCAAGAGCGAGGCAGGTGCTGCCGGCAAGCCGCTCGCGCAGATTCGCCGCGAGCCGACGCTGCGTTCAAACGCAACGACGTCCGCAACGGCATGGTGCTGCTCGGCCAGCTCGTGGCCGCAGCGCCGGCCGACAGCGCGGGCTGGCTGCGGCTCGCGCGCACCATCCAGCAGATCAGGCCGGCCGACGAGCGCGAGCGCGCACTGCTGCTCGAGCGCGCCGGCACCGCCGCCTACAAGGCCTACACGCTGCACCAAAAACCGCGGCGAGGAGGCCGACAGCCTGCTGATCGTCGGCCGCACCCAGGCCGACCTGAAGAAATGGCGCCCGGCGCTCGACGCGCTGCGGCTGTCGCTGGAGATTCGCGAGGTCGCCGACGTGCGCGCGCTCTATGAGAGCATGCGCAGCGACCACGGCTTCCGCATGCTCGACTATTCGGTCGACGCGGATGCCGCGTCGCCGCGCGCCTGCTTCCAGTTCTCGGAAACGCTGCCGGCCAAGCGCACCGACTTCTCGCCGTTCGTCGCGGTCGCCGGCATCGACAAGCCGGCGCTGTCGGCCGAGCAGAAGCAGCTCTGCGTCGAGGGGCTCAAGCACGGCGAGCGCTACAGCGTGACGCTGCGCGCCGGCCTGCCGTCGACCGTGCAGGAGACGCTGGCGAAGTCCGCCGAGCTGTCGATCTACGTGCGCGACCGCACGCCGTTGGTGCGCTTCTCCGCCAAGGCCTACGTGCTGCCGCGCACCGGCCAGCGCGGCATTCCGGTCGTCACCGTCAACACCAGGGCGGTGAACATCGAGATCTATCGCATCGGCGACCGCAACCTGCTCGACACCGTGCTCGGCAACGACTTCCAGCGCAACCTCGACGGCTCCGACGTCGAGCGGCTCGCCGAGGACAAGCGGCGTCAGCGTTTGGAAGGGCGAGCTCGCCGTCGAGCAGACGCTCAACGCCGAGGTCACCACCGCGTTCCCGGTCGATCAGGCGGTCGGCGATCTTGCGCCCGGCGTCTATGTGATGACCGCGATCCGCCGCCGGCTCGAAGCCGGAGCGCCGCCACGACAATCTCGCGACGCAATGGTTCATCGTCTCCGACCTCGGGCTCGCGTCCTATTCGGGCAACGACGGCATCAACGTGTTCGTCAATTCGCTGGCCACCACCGAGCCGAAGGGCCAGGTCGAAGTGCGGCTGATCGCGCGCAACAACGAAATGCTCGCGACCAAGCGCAGCGATGCGGCCGGCCGCGTCAGTTCGAAGCCGGGCCTGACGCGCGGCGAGGGCGGGCTTGCGCCCGCCATGCTGGTCGCGCCGAGGTGAAGGGCGACTACGCCTTCCTCAGCCTGAAGGGCCCGGCGTTCGATCTGTCCGACCGCGGCGTGTCGGGCCGCACCGCGCCGGCCGGGCTCGATGCCTTCGTCTACACCGAGCGCGGCGTCTATCGCTCCGGCGAGACGGTGCACATCACCGCGCTGCTGCGCGACAGCCAGGGCGTGGCGTCGCTCAACCTGCCGCTGACGCTGGTGGTGGAGCGGCCGGACGGCCTCGAATACCGCCGCGTCGCGGTGAACGATCAGGGCCTCGGCGGCCGCTCGCTCAGCGTGCCGATCAATTCCGCCGCCTCGACCGGCACCTGGCGCGTGCGCGCCTTCGCCGATCCCAAGCGCCCGCCGATCGGCGAGGCGAGCTTCCTGGTCGAAGACTACGTGCCGGACCGGATGGAGTTCGAGCTCAGCCGCGCCGGCCGGGCGCCTGTCCAAGACCGCGCCGGCCGAGCTGACGGTCGACGGCCGCTATCTCTACGGCGCGCCGGCCTCCGGGCTTGTCGCTCGAAGGCGAGGTGGTGATCGGCCCCGCCAAGGAGCGGCCGGGCTTCGCCGGCTATCAGGTTCGGCCTCGCCGACGAAGAGGTCACGACGCAGCCGCGCAGCCGCTCGAGGACCTGCCGGAGACCGACGAGAAGGGCACGGCGACGTTCACCGTCAGCGCTCGACAAGGTGCCGGCCGCGACCCGGCCGCTCGAGGCGCAGGTGATCGTGCGCATGGCGGAATCCGGCGGCCGCGCGGTCGAGCGCAAGCTCACGCTGCCGGTCGTGCCGAGCGGCCAACATGATCGGCGTCAAGCCGCTGTTCTCCGGCCGCTCGCTCGGCGAGGGCGAGACCGCGACCTTCGACGTGATCCTCGCCGCGCCCGACGGCAAGACGCTGGCGCGCAACGGCCTGCGCTACGAGCTGCTCAAGATCGAGTTGCGCTATCAGTGGTATCGCCGCGACGGCAGCTGGGGCTACGAGCCGATCAAGCTGACGCGCCGCGTCGCCGACGGCCAGATCGACGTCGCGGCCGACAAGCCCGGCCGCATCGCGGTGCCGGTGCAGTGGGGCCGCTACCGCCTCGAAGTGTCGAGCGCCGATGCCGAACGGGCCGGTCACCTCGATCGCGTTCGACGCCGGCTGGTACACCGAGGCGACCGCCGACACGCCCGACATGCTGGAGATCGCGCTCGACAAGCCGGAGTACAGGCCGGGCGAGACCATGACGGTCGCGGTCACCGCGCGCACCGCCGGCCGCGTCACGCTCAACGTGATCGGCGACCGGCTGATCAGTTCGACGACCCAGGACGTGCAGGCCAGGCACGCAGCAGCCTGCGCGTGCCGGTCGGCCGCGACTGGGGCAACGGCGCCTACGTGGTCGCGACCCTGCGCCGTCCGCTCGACGCCAAGGCGCAGCGCATGCCGGGCCGCGCCATCGGCGTGCAATGGTTCTCGATCGACCGCCAGGCCAAGACGCTGAAGGTCGATCTGAACCTGCCGCAGCTGCAGCGGCCGAACGGCACGCTGCGCGTGCCGGTCAAGGTCGACGGGCTCGCCGCGGGCGAGGAGGCGCGCATCGTCGTCGCCGCGGTCGATGTCGGCATCCTCAATCTCACCAACTACAAGCCGCCGGCGCCGGACGACTACTATCTCGGCCAGCGCCGGCTCACCGCCGAGCTGCGCGATCTCTACGGCCAGCTGATCGACGGCATGCAGGGCACCCGCGGCCAGATCAAGACCGGCGGCGACGCCGCCGGCCGAGCTGGACGGCAGCCCGCCGTCGCAGGCGCCGCTCGCGCTCTATTCCGGCATCGTCACGGTGAAGCCGGACGGCACCGCCGAGGTGTCGTTCGACATCCCGGCGTTCGCCGGCACCGTGCGCGTCATGGCGGTGGCCTGGAGCAAGGACAAGGTCGGCCGCGCCATCGGCGACGTCACCGTGCGCGATCCGGTGGTGCTCACCGCGACGCTGCCGCGCTTCCTGCTGACCGGCGACCGCGGCACCATGCATCTCGACCTCGACAACGTCGAAGGCCCGGCCGGCGACTACACCGTCACGGTCCGCGCCGACGGCGCGCTCAACCTCGGCAATCAGACGGCGCAGAAGCTGCGTCTTGCCGCCAAGCAGCGCACCAGCATGACGATGCCGGTATCGAGCGTCGACGGCGGGCGCGGTCGGCATCGCAGGTGCGGATCGCCGGGCCCGGCGGCTTTGCGCTGGAGCGCAGCTATGCGCTCAACGTCAAGCCGGCGACGCAGGTGCTGACGCGCCGCACGGTGCGGCCGCTCGCCAGGAACGAAAGCTTCACGCTCTCGAACGACCTGTTCGCCGATCTGGTGCCCGGCACCGGCGCGGTGGCGCTCTCGGTCGGCCCCTCGACCGCGCTCGACGCCGCGACGCTGCTCAAGGCGCTCGACCGCTATCCGTTCGGCTGCTCCGAGCAGATCACCAGCCGCGCGCTGCCGCTGCTCTACGTCAACGAGCTGGCGGCGGAGCAGCATCTGGCGCTCGACAGCCGCATCGACCAGCGCATCCGCGACGCCATCGACCGCGCTGCTGGCGCGCCAGTCGTCGAACGGCTCGTTCGGCCTCTGGGGCGTCGGCGGCGACGACGGCTGGCTCGACGCCTACGTCACCGACTTCCTGACGCGGGCGCGGGAGCGCGGCTTCGCGGTGCCGGACACCGCGTTCAAGCTCGCGCTCGACCGGCTGCGCAACGAGGTCAACAACGCGCCGGACGTCTCCAAGGACGGCGGCCGCGATCTCGCCTACGCGCTCTACGTGCTGGCGAGGAACGGCGTCGCGCCGCTCGGCGACCTGCGCTACCTCGCCGACGCCAAGCTCAACGATCTGGCAACCCCGATCGCCAAGGCGCAGATCGCCGCGGCGCTTGGCATGCTGGGCGACCGGGTGCGCGCCGAGCGGGTCTATGCCTCGGCGCTCGACCATATCAAGCCGCCGGCGCAGCCGGAGCTGTTCAGCCGCGCCGACTACGGCTCGACGCTGCGCGACGCCGCCGCGCTGATCACGCTCGCGAGCGAAGCGGGCGGCTCGCGGCCGACCATCGTCAGCGCCGTGCAGCGCGTCGAGCAGGTGCGTTCGCAACGCGTCCTACACGTCGACGCAGGAGCAGGCCTGGCTGGTGCTCGCCGCGCGTGCGCTGGCGAAGGACACCGGCGGCATGTCGATCGACGCCAACGGCGAGCAGCGCAAGGGCTCGCTCTACCGCAACATGAAGGCCAGCGAGCTGACGCAGGCGTTCAAGGTGACCAACACCGGCGACGGCCCGGTGCAGGCGGTGGTGTCGGTGACCGGCGCGCCGATCACGCCGGAGCCCGCGGCGGAGCGGGGCTTCAAGATCGAGCGGCTCTATTACACGCTCGACGGCCAAGCCCGCCGATCCGTCGAAGGCCAAGCAGAACCAGCGCTTCGCGGTGGTGCTGCGAGATCACCGAGGGCGCAGCCGCAGTTCGGCCGCCTGATCGTCGCCGACTATCTGCCGGCCGGCTTCGAGATCGACAATCCGCGGCTGGTGTCGTCGGGCGACACCGGAACGCTGTCGTGGATCGAGAACGCGGCGACGCCGGTGCACTCGGAGTTCCGCGACGACCGCTTCAGCGCGGCGTTCGAGCGCAGCTCGCGCGACAAGCCGGTGTTCGCGGTGGCCTACGTGGTCCGCGCGGTGTCGCCGGGCAGCTACGTGCTGCCGCAGGCCTACGTCGAGGACATGTACCGGCCGGACCGCTTCGGCCGCACCGCCACCGGCACGATCGAGATCGTCGGCGAAGTGAGCCTGCGATGAAGATCGGCGCCTCATTCTTTGCTCCGCCGGCGCCGCGGTTCTTGCCGCGGCGCTCGGCGGCGCGTGGTGGGTCCATTCGCTCGGACCTGTGCCGCGCGGCGAGGCGCTGGATCATTCGACCCTGGTGGTCGATCGCGACGGCCGCCTGCTGCGGCCTTACGCGACGCCCGAGGGCCGCTGGCGGCTGCCCGCCACGCTCGAGCATGTCGATCCGCGCTATGTCGACATGCTGCTGGCCTACGAGGACCGGCGCTTCCGCTCGCATCCCGGCGTCGATCCGCTGGCGATGGCGCGCGCGGCGCTGCAGTTCGTCACCAGCGGCCGCATCGTGTCGGGCGGCTCGACCATCACCATGCAGGTGGCGCGGCTGCTGGAGCCGCGGACGCGAGCGCACGCTCGCCGCCAAGCTTCGGCAGATGGTGCGCGCGATCCAGCTCGAGCGCGTTCTGACCAAGGACGAGGTGCTGGCGCTTTATCTGAGCCTCGCGCCCTATGGCGGCAATCTCGAAGGCATTCGCGCCGCCTCGCTCGCCTATTTCGGCAAGGAGCCGCGCCGGTTTGTCGATGGCCGAGGCGGCGCTGCTGGTGGCGTTGCCGCAGTCGCCGGAAGCTGCGCCGGCCGGACCGCTCGGCAGCGGCGGCGCGCGCCGCGCGCGACCGCGTGCTCGACCGCATCGCCGCGGCGGGGCGCATTCCCGCCGACGAGGTCGCGCTCGCCAAGCTCGACGGCGTGCCGACTGGCCGCAAGCCGATGCCGGCGCTGGCGCCGCACGCCGCCGAGCAGGCCATCGCGGCGGCGCCGCTGCGCAAAATCCATCGCCTGACCATCGACGCGCCGCTGCAGAAGATCGCTGCAGGAGCTGGCGCGCGAGCGGGCGAGGGCGCTCGGCCCCGATCATGTCGGTCGCGATCGTCGCGGTCGACCACGCGACCGGCGAGGTGCTGGCGCGCGTCGCCTCCGCCGATTATTTCGACGAGCGCCGCGCCGGCCAGGTCGACATGACCCAGGCGCTGCGCTCGCCCGGCTCCGCGCTCAAGCCGTTCATCTACGGGCTCGCGTTCGAGGATGGCCTGGTGCATCCCGAAACGCTGATCGAGGACCGGCCGGTGCGCTACGGCGTCTACGCGCCGGAGAATTTCGACATGACCTTCCAGGGCACGGTGTCGGCGCGGCGCGCGCTTGCAACTGTCGCTCAACGTGCCGGCGGTGGCGCTGCTCGACAAAGGTCGGCGCGAGCCGGCTGTCGGCGCGTCTCGCGCAGGCCGGCGCGCCGCTGGTGCTGCCCAAGGGCGAGGCGCCCGGGTCTGGCCATGGCGCTCGGCGGCGTCGGCGTGAAGCTTACCGACCTCACCATGCTTCTACGCCGGGCTCGCGCGCGGCGGCATGGCGCTGCCGCTGGTCGAGCGCACTGGACGAGCCGCGTGTCCAAGTGCGCCGCTGCGGCTGATCGATCCGGTCGCCGCCTGGTATGTCGGCAACGTGCTGATCGGCACGCCGCCGCCGGAGAACGCCGCGGGCGGCCGCATCGCCTACAAGACCGGCACGTCGTACGGCTATCGCGACGCCTGGTCGGTCGGCTTCGACGGCACGCCGCACGATCGGCGTCTGGGTCGGGCGGCCGGACGGCGCGCCGGTGCCCGGACTGATCGGCCGCGTGGCCGCGGCGCCGATCCTGTTCGATGCCTTCGCGCGGACCGGCCAGGCCGGTCGCGCCGCTGGCCGGCGCGCCGCAGGGCGCGGTGTTCGCCACGAACGCCAAGCTGCCGCCGCCGCTGCAGCGCTTCCGGCCCGGCCGCCTGCCGGGCGACAGCGCCGAGCCGTCGCTGCGCATTCTCTATCCGCCGAACGGCGCGCGCATCGAACTGGCGATGTCGGACGGCAAGCCCGATCCGGTCGCGCTCAAGATCGCCGGCGGCGTCGGCCCGCTCACCGTGCTGGCGAACGGCGTGCCGGTCGCGGCGCAGGCCGGGCAGCGCACGCTGCTGGTCGATCCCGAGGGCCCGGGTTTCCTGCGCCTGACCGTGATGGACGCCAAGGGCGCGACCGACAGCGTGATGGTGCGGCTGCAATAAGGTCGGTTTGCAGCATTTCGGAATCGACGTCTGCGCGGCCGGTTTGTTTCATTCGACGAGGCGATCGCCATTCCGGCCGGAGCGGTCAATGCTGATGGATCATCGCACCTGCACCCGTTCGCATCGGCACGCTGCGCAAGCTGTTCAATCTCGACCCGCTGACTGGCTCGCCGGAACGATCTGCAGAAAATATTCAAGACCAACTTGAACTGCTGGCGTAAGGTTATTGACGGCGCAAACATACAGCCGCAATGATCGGAGTGCCTGCTGAGGAGGACATCATCATGAACACGATCCCTAAAATCGACACCGCCACAGCGCAGCCGGCGAATGGCATCGATCCCGCGGAATGGGAAGCCCGGGTCGATCTCGCGGCATGCTACCGGCTGGTCGATCTTTACGGCATGACCGACCTGCACCTGAACCACATTTCGGCGCGCGTTCCGGGCAAGGAAGAGCACTTCCTGATCAATCCGTTCGGCATGATGTACGAGGAGATCACCGCGTCGTCGCTGATCAAGATCGACATCGACGGCAAAATCATCGCCAACGCCAATCCGCAATACACCATCAACCTGCCGGGCTACGTGATTCACGGCGCGATTCATGCTGCGCGTCACGACGTCGGGTGCGTGCTGCACACCCACACCAACGCCGGCATGGCGGTGTCCGTGCTCAAATGCGGACTGCTGCCGATGACGCAGACCGCGATGCGCTGGGGCAAGGTCGCCTATCACGACTTCGAGGGCGTGGTGGTCGACAGGGACGAGCAGAAGCGGCTGGTCGAGAACCTCGGCGATTGCGAGGTGATGATCCTTCGCAATCACGGCCTGCTGGCGGTCGGCACGACCATCGGCCAGGCGTTCAACAACATCTACCGGCTGGAGCGCGCCTGCCAGACGCAGTTGTTGGCGCTTGCCTGCAATTCCGAGATTTCGATGCCGCCGCAGGACGTCATCGAGAGGTCGAATGCACAGCTCACGGTGATGCCGTCGCCGGACGCCTCCGGCAAGCGGCGGCCGCATGGCTCTCTGGAGTGGCCGGCGCTCAAGCGCATGCTGGACCGGCGCGATCCGTCCTACAAGAATTGAGGGTCGGGCCGATCTAACTTAAACATGCAATAACAATGGTTTAGAGGATCGGACGGGCGCGTCTTGTTGGCCGCTGCCTTTTCTCTATTGTCCGCCCGGTTCGGGGACAGCATGGCGACAACCACCAGCGGCGGTCAGCAGGTTCTTGGCGAGCCAACGGCCTGAGGACGGTGATCGACTTCGCCGTTGCCTCGCACGCGCGCGCCGTCGCAGTGCTTGCGATGGCGGCGCTGCTTTCGTTTCTGCCGGGACAGTTCTCGATTCCGCCGATCGATCGCGATGAGGCGCGCTTCGCCCAGGCGACCAAGCAGATGATCGAATCGGGCGACTACGTCGACATCCGATTCCAGGACGTGGCCCGCTACAAGAAGCCGGTCGGCATCTACTGGCTGCAGGCCGGGCCGGTCAACGCCGTCGACAAGCTGGGCAAGCGCAACGCGCTGACGACGATCGGGCTCTACCGTCTGCCTTCGCTGATCGGCGCGATCGGCGCGGTGCTGCTGACCTATTGGGTCGCGCTCGCCTTTGTTTCGCGCCGCGCCGCGGTGCTGGCCGGACTGATGATGGCGAGCGCGATCCTGCTCGGCGTCGAGGCGCGGCTCGCCAAGACCGATGCCATGCTGCTTGCAACCATCCTCGCGGCGATGGGCGCGATGGCGCGAGCCTATCTCGGCGAACACCGCATCAAGCCCGGGCTTGCGGGATGGACGTTGCCGGCGGTGTTCTGGACCGCGCTCGCGGCTGGCATCCTGATCAAGGGGCCGCTGATCCTGCTGTTCGTCGGGCTGACCATTGCGACATTGCTGATCGCATCGACCGGGCATGGCGCTGGCTGCTGCTGCTGCGGCCGCTGCCCGGCATCGTCTGGCTCGCGCGTGCTGGTGGCGCCTTGGTTCGTCACCATCCTGAGCCGCAGCGGCGACGCGTTCGTCGCGGAATCGGTCGGGCAGGATCTGCTTGCCAAAGATTTTCGGCGGGCAGGAGGGCCACGGCGCTCCGCCCGGTCTCTACTTCGTGCTGTTCTGGGTGACGTTCTGGCCCGCGGCGACGCTGGCCGGCGATGGCTGCGCCGGCGGTCTGGGCCTCGCGCCGCGAGAAGGGCGCGCGCTTCCTGCTGGCGTGGCTGGTGCCGGCATGGATCGTGTTCGAACTGGTGATCACCAAGCTGCCGCACTACGTGCTGCCGCTTTATCCGGCGATCGCGATCCTGATCGCCGGCGTTGTCGATTTGCATCGGCTGGCGCGAAAGAACTGGATGGTGCGCGGCGCGGCATGGTGGTTCGTGGTGCCGGTTGTCCTGGTGATCGGCATGGTCGCCGGCCTCGTCATGTTCGGCCGGCAATTGGGCGTGCTGGCCTGGCCGTTCGCCGCCGGTGCGGTGATGCTCGGCCTGCTGGCGTGGCGGCTGTTCGAAGCCGATGGCGCCGAGCGCTCGCTGCTGCGCGCGATGGCCGCGTCGATCCTGATCTCGATTGCGGCTGTTTGGCGTTGTATTGCCGGCGCTATCCGCGCTGTTCCCGAGCCTGCCGCTCTCGCCGTTACATGCGCGGCGGTCGGGCTGCGAAAATCCGGTCGCCGCCGCCGCCGGCTATCACGAGCCAAGCCTGGTGTATCTCGCCGGCACGTCGACCACGATTGCTGGACGGCGCCGGCGCTGCCGACTTCCTGCGCCCGGGCGGCTGCCGCTTTGCATTCGTGGAAGCGCGGCACGAGCGGGGTTTCCTGCGGCGCGCCGACGCGATCGGACTGCGTTACGCTCCGGGGCCGCGCATCGACGGATACAACTATCAGCACCGGGCGATCGGTGTCGATCGCGATCTATCGGGCGGACGACGGGTCGATGAGCGCACGAAGTCCCGCCACGGCTGGCTGGCGGTTCGCATCGAACATCCGCGGCGCGGTCGCCTTGTTCTTCCGGCCGCCGGCGGCGCCGGGCCGTCGGCCCGCATGGCCGCCGCACGGCAGGCTGGCGCTCGGGCGCGCTGGCCGCAATCCTGATTGTGGCTGTCGCGGTGGTGGTGCTGGACGCCCGTTCGGTGGCCGGTGCGCGCAGCTTGCCGGCCGCGCTGGTGTGGCCGTTCCGGCACATCACCGATCTGGGACTGTCGGGCTGGTTTCTCTTTCCGACCGCATTCCTGCTGCTGGCGGCTGCGGCGGCCGATTCGCCTGGCGCTGCCGAAGTTCTCGCGCAAGGTGCTTGCGGCTATCTCGGTGCGGCTCGGCTTTATTTTCATGGCATTGCCGTGCCGGGGCTGTTCGTGGCGATCGTCAAGCGGCTGATCGGGCGCGCCCGGCCGTTCGTCGCCGGCGAGGATCCCTGGACCTCGCATGCTGTTGGTCTGGCGGCCCGATTACGCGAGCTTTCCGTCCGGCCACGCCACCACGGCGTTCGCCGCGGCCGTCGCGATCGGCGCGCTGTGGCCGCGGCTGCGCCCTGTGATGTGGACCTATGCCGTCGTCATCGCGGTCAGCCGGGTGATCGTCACCGCGCACCATCCGAGCGACGTCATCGCCGGCGCGATTGTCGGCGCGATCGGCGCGCTGCTGGTGCGCAACTGGTACGCGTCGCGACGGCTCGGCTTTGCGGTGAGCGGCCGACGGCACCGTGTTCAAGCTGCCGGGTCCGTCGTGGCGGCGCGTCAAAGCGGTTGCCGGGCGGCTGGTCTCTGCTTAGAACGCGGAACGAAACGACACCGACAATCAAAATGGGCGAAGCGACAACCCATCCTGCCGTCAGCGTCGTCGTGCCGGTGCGAAATGAGGCCGGCAACGTGGCGCCGCTGGTGGCCGAGATCGCCGCCGCGCTCGATGGACGCTGGCGCTACGAGGTCGTCTACGTCAATGACGGATCGAGCGACGGCACCGAGGCGGAGCTGCGTTCGCTGATGGCGCAGCGGCCGTGGCTGCGCTCAGCTGCGGCATGCGCAGTCTTGCGGGCAATCGGCCGCTTTGCGCAGCGGCGTGGCGGCGGCGCGCGCGCCGCTGATCGTCACGCTCGACGGCGACGGCCAGAACGATCCGGCGTTCCTTCCCAAGCTGATCGAGGCGCTGCAGTCGGGCGCTCCGCGCGTCGGGCTGATTGCGGGCCAGCGGGTCGGCCGCAAGGCGACGGGCTTCAAGAAATTTCAGTCGCGCGTCGCCAACGGCGTGCGCGGCGCGATCCTGCGCGACGGCACGCGCGACACCGGCTGCGGCCTCAAGGCGTTTCCAGCGCGATCTGTTTCTTGCGTTGCCTTACTTCGACGGGCTGCACCGCTTCCTGCCGGCGCTGGTCAAGCGCGAGGGCTACGAGATCGGCTACGTCGACGTGGTCGACCGGCCGCGGCTGCCATGGCGTGTCGAACTACGGCTTCTGGGACCGGCTCTGGATCGGGATCATGGATCTGTTCGGCGTGTGGTGGCTGATCCGCCGCCGGAAGCGCGTGCCGGAGGTTTCCGAGCTTTAGCCAGTCCTGGCAAGCAGGGGCGGCGGCCGCTTCGCGACCCAGCCGGTCGCTTCGTCGTAGGCGTGGGCGAGCTGCAGGCAGGCGAGCTCGCCGTGGTTCGGGCCGACGATCTGCATTCCCATCGGCAGGCCGCGGTCGTTGAAGCCGACCGGCACCGCGAGCGCGGGGCAGCTCGACATGGTGACCGGGATCATCACCTCCATCCAGCGATGATAGGTGTCCATGGTCCTGCCGTTGATCGTCTTCGGCCAATCCATCGTCGGCGTCGAACGGAAACACCTGGCCCGCCGGCAGCACGAAGTAGTCGTACCGTCTCGAAGAACGTCCGCACCGCCTGATACCACGCGGTGCGCACGACCGACGCGTCGTAGATTTCGAACGCCGAGAGCTTTTCGCCGCTCTCGACCTCGAATGCGCTTCCGGCTTCATCAGCGCGCGCTTGGCCGGATCGTTGTAGAGGTCCTTGAGCGCGATGCCGGTCTGCCAGGCGCGCAACGTGCGCCAGTTCTGCCAGACCTGTTCGATCGGGAAGTCGGGCCTGGCTTCTTCGACGATGCAGCCCAGGGTTTCGAACATCTTGAGCGCGGACCGGCACAGGTCGAGCACGCCCGGCTCGAACGGGACGGCGCCGCCGAAGTCGCCCGACCAAGCGATGCGCGCGCCTTTGAAATCGCGCCGCAGGTCGCCCGCGAAGTGCGCCGGATCCTGGCGGTTGGACAGCGGCAGGCGAGGGTCGTAGCCCGCCTGCACCGACAGCAGCATGGCGAGGTCCGGCACGGTGCGCGCCATCGGGCCTTGCACGCCCATATAGGCGTAGAACACGTCCAGGCCCTGCGCCGGCACGCGGCCGTAAGACGGCCGGAAGCCGAACACGTTGTTCCACGCCGCCGGGATTGCGCAGCGAGCCGCCGTGATCGCTGCCGTCGGCGACGGGCAGCATGTGCAGCGCGACTGCGACGCCGGCGCCGCCGCTCGATCCACCCGACGTTTTCGATTGGTCGTAGGCGTTCAGCGTGCGGCCGAACACGTCGTTGTAGGTGTTCGAGCCGAGCCCGAATTCCGGCGTGTTGGTCTTGCCGATCACGATGCCGCCGGCCCGCTTCATGCGCTCGACCACGATGGCGTCGGCCGCCGGCACGAAATCCTTGAAAATGGGCGAGCCTTGCGTGGTGCGGATGCCCTTGGTGGCGATCAGGTCCTTCACGGCGAGGGGGAAGCCGTGCATCCAGCCGCAGTACTCGCCGCGCGCAAGCTCGTGCGTCGCGCGCCTTGCGATTGCATGATCAGCCCGCCGCGGTCCTGCAGCGACACGATGGCGTTGACGTGCGGATTGAGGCGCTCGATGTGATCGAGCGTGGCGTTCATGACTTCGACGCAGGAAACCTGCTTGGACTTGATCGCGCGCGACAGCGCGAGCGCGTCCATCATCACGATGTCGGAACTGGCCATCGCCGCGTTATTTGGCTGCGGCCATCGCGGCAAGGCCGCGCTCGAGGTCGGCGATCAGATCGCCGACGTCCTCGAGCCCGATGTGAATCCGCACGCACGGACCGCCTGGCGCCCATTTCGTCGCGCTGCGATACGGCGTGACGTCAAAGGGAATCGCAAGGCTCTCGAAGCCGCCCCATGACGCGCCCATGCCGTAAAGCGTCAGTGCGTTGAGGAATGCGAGCAGTGCTTTCTCCGGCACCGGCTTGAACACCACCGCGAATAGCCCGCAGGCGCCAGTGAAATCGCGCTTCCAGATGTCGTGGCCCGGCGCGCCGGGCAGGGCGGGATGCAGCACGCGCAGCACCTCGGGCCGCTGCTCCAGCCAGCGTGCCACTTCGAGCCCGGATTTATGGTGGCGGGCGAGGCGGACGCTGAGCGTGCGCAAGCCGCGCATCGCCATGTTCATGTCGTCCGGCCCGACGCAAAGGCCGGCCGCGAACACCGTGTCCTTGAGCTGGGGCCAGGCCTTCTCGTTGGCGGACACCGTGCCCATCATCAGGTCGGAATGGCCGCCGATATACTTGGTGGCGGACTGGATCGAAAGGTCGACGCCTTTCTCGAGCGCGCGGAAATAGAGCGGGCTCGCCCAGGTGTTGTCCATCAGCACCAGCGCGCCGCGGTCATGGGCGACCGCCGCAATCGCCGGAATGTCCTGCATCTCGAACGTCAGCGAGCCGGGCGCCTCGCAGAACACCGCCTTGGTGTTCGCCTGCATCAGGGCGCCGATGCCGCCGCCGATCGCCGGGTCGAAATAGGTCGTCTCGACACCGAACCGCTTCAGCACGCTGTCGCAGAACTTGCGGGCCGGTCCGTAGCAATTGTCGGTCAGCAGAACGTGGTCGCCGGCGCGCAGCACCGAAAGCAGTGCTGTGGAGATCGCGGCGAGCCCGGACGGCAGCAAGCGCGACGCCAGCGCAGGCCGGCCCATCGATCTCCTGGATGGCGCGTGAGAGTGCCTCGGAAGTAGGCGTGCCCCGGCGGCCATAGAAATACTTGCCGCGGCGGGCCAGGAAGTCCTCGGCCGTCCGGTAGAGCAGCGTCGAGGCGTGATAGACCGGGGTATTGACGTAACCGTGATGGGCATGCGGATCGCGTCCCCCCGTCGTCAGCTTGGTGTCCGGCTTGAGTTCCGCCTTGGGGACATCGCCGCCTGCTGCTTTGGTCATCATCGTCCTCGCCGTCCGCGGCATTTGACGCATCCTCTCCGGTAATCGCAACCCCTTGACCTGTCTGTCAGACCGGCTTCAGATGGCTTCACTGAGGGGAAAGTGGGACGCGGGCGCCAAATGCTTGGCCGACCGTGGCCATGTGGTTGTGGGAGATTTTGGTCATGAAGCGCGGTATCCTCTGCGTTGCATTGGCAGCGTTTTTTGGCGTTGCCGCGTCGGCGGCGACAGCCCAAACACTCAACACCATCAAACAGCGCGGCTCTTTGAACTGCGGCTCTAACGGCACGCTCGCAGGCTTCGGACTGCCGGATGCGCAGGGCCGCTGGGCCGGCCTCGACGTCGATTTCTGCAAGGCGCTCGCGGCCGCCATCTTCAACGATCCGAACAAGGTCAAGTTCGTGCCCGTTGACCGCCAAGGACCGCTTCACCGCGTTGCAGTCCGGTGAGGTCGATGTGCTGGCGCGCAACACGACCTGGACGTCATCGCGAGACACTTCGCTCGGGCTCAACTTTACCGCGGTGAACTACTACGACGGCCAGGGCTTCCTGGTGCGCAAGTCCCTCAAGGTGAATTCGGCGCTTGAGCTCAACGACGCGGCGATCTGTGTGCAACAGGGTACCACGACGGAGCTCAACCTCGCGGACTACTTCCGCGCCAACAAGATGAAGCTCAAGACCGTGACGTTCGCAACCGCGGACGAGGCGCTGAAGGCTTACGACTCGAGCCGCTGCGACGCCTACACCACGGATGCCTCCGGGCTCGCGGGCGAGCGGTTGCGTCTCGCCAACACCGGCGATCACATCATCCTGCCGGAGATCATCTCGAAGGAGCCGCTCGGTCCGGTGGTGCGGCACGGCGACGATCAGTGGTTCGACGTGGTGAAATGGACCCACTACGCCATGGTCACCGCCGAAGAGTTGGGCATCACCCGGGCAAACGTCGACGATCAGGCCAAGTCCGACAACCCGGACATCAAGCGGCTGCTTGGCAGCGAAGGCAAGCATGGCGAAGCGCTCGGCCTGCCCAACGACTGGGCGGCCCGGATCGTCAAGCACGTGGGCAACTACGGCGAGGCGTTCGAACGCAATGTCGGTCAGGGCTCAGCGCTGAAACTCAGCCGCGGCATCAATGCGCTCTGGAACAAGGGCGGGTTGCAGTACGCGCCGCCGATCCGCTGAGCGCTTGCTGCGCTCGGCCAGTGAATTGAGCGAGGCCGGAGCAGTCCGGCGTCGGCTGGGGCGGGCCGCATGAGCGTTACCGACACCGCGAAGCCCAAAACTGCGCCCGGGACTGC
The DNA here is from genome assembly GCA_963711955.1 of uncultured Alphaproteobacteria bacterium. Taxonomy (GTDB): domain Bacteria; phylum Pseudomonadota; class Alphaproteobacteria; order Rhizobiales; family Xanthobacteraceae; genus Z2-YC6860. Next base: position 135,844 of record CAVQGC010000011.1, read on the forward strand.
GCTGATCTACAATCCAAGGGTCCGCGGCTTCGTTTACCAAGCCGTGCTGCTGGCTGCGATCGCATTCCTGATTTGGGCAGCGGCGAGCAACGCGATCGAAAACCTGGCGCGCGCCAAGATCGCCTCGGGTTTCGGCTTCTGGCACAACACCGCCGGCTTCGATATCAGCCAGCACCTGATCGACTACAGCACCACGTCCACCTACGGCCGCGCCTTCTGGGTTGGGCTGCTCAACACGCTGGTGGTTGCGGCGCTGGGCATCGTGTTTGCCACAGTGCTTGGCTTCATCATCGGCATCGCGCGGTTGTCCACCAACTGGCTGGTGGCCAGGCTCGCCGCGGTCTACGTCGAAGTGATCCGCAACCTGCCGCTGCTGCTGCAATTGCTGTTCTGGTACAACGCCGTGCTCAAGGTGTTGCCGGAGATGCGCGACAGCCTGCTGCTGCCGGGCGGCGGATTTCTCAACAACCGCGGGCTGTTCCTGCCGCAGCCGGTATTCAAGGAAGGCTTCGGCTTGATGTTGGCGGCGCTGGCGGTCGCGATCGTCGTGTCGGTCGCGTACCATTTCTTCGCCAAGCGGCGGCAGATCCAGACCGGCCAGCAGTCGCCGGTGCTGCGCGTGACGCTCGCGCTTGTGTTCGGGCTGCCGCTTTTGGTGCTGCTGCTGACCGGATTTCCGGTCGACTTCCTTTATCCCGAGAAGGGCCGCTTCAACATCCGCGGTGGCATGGAGGTGCTGCCCGAGTTCATGGCCTTGCTGTTCGGGCTGGTGATCTACACCGCGGCGTTCATTGCCGAAGTGGTGCGGGCCGGCATCATGGCCGTGCCCAAGGGGCAGGCGGAGGCCGCGTACTCGCTCGGGCTTCGTCCCGGCCCGACGCTGCGGCTGGTCGTGATCCCGCAGGCGATGCGCGTCATCGTGCCGCCGCTGACCAGCCAATATCTCAACCTCACCAAGAATTCCTCGCTGGCGGTCGCGATCGGCTATCCCGATCTGGTGCAGATTTTCGCCGGCACCGTGCTCAACCAGACCGGCCAGGCCGTCGAGGTGGTCGTCATCACCATGGGCGTCTACCTGACCATCAGCCTGGTCACGTCGATGCTGATGAACCTCTACAACCGCCGCGTGGCGCTCACGGAAAGATAATGAGCGACATTGCCACCACCACCGACGCCAGGCTGGCCTTCGTGCGGACGAAGCCGTTCGATCCGCTGCCGCCGCCGATCGTCAATTCAGGTGCGATCGGTTGGCTGCGGCATAATTTGTTCTCCAGTGCGCTCAATATCCTGCTGACCGCGTTCTGCGTATTGATGATCGCGTGGCTCGGCCCTCCACTTGTTAAATTTCTGATCATCGACGCGGTCTGGGACGGCGCCAGCCGTGCGGACTGCATCGCGACCCCGCAGCGCCCCGAGGTCGGCGCCTGCTGGGCGTTTGTGATCGAGCGGCTCGGCTTTTTCACCTACGGGTTCTACCCGGCCGACCAGCGCTGGCGGGTTGACGTGTTCTTCGCGCTGCTCGCATTCGGGATCGGCTGGATCACCTGGCTCGACGCGCCGCGTCGCGACCTCGGCATGATCTACTTTTTTATCGTCGTCCCGTTGCTTTCGTTCTTCCTGCTGGTCGGATTGCCGGCGCTGCGCCTGCCCTATGTCAGCACCGCGCAATGGGGCGGCATTCTGGTCACCATCGTGGTTGCGTGGGTCGGCATCGTGGTGTCGCTGCCGCTCGGCGTCCTGCTTGCGCTGGGCCGGCGCTCGCGGATGCCGGTGGTGAGGATGGCCTCGGTGATCTTCATCGAGTTCGTGCGCGGCGTGCCGCTGATCACCGTGCTGTTCATGGCCAGCGTGATGCTGCCGCTGTTCGTCCCCGAACACCTGACGCCGGACAAGCTGCTGCGCGCCTTGATCGGTGTCGCGCTGTTCGCCTCGGCTTACATGGCCGAGGTGGTGCGCGCCGGACTGCAGGCCATTCCGAAGGGTCAGTACGAGGCCGCGATGGCGGTGGGCCTGAGCTATTGGCAGGCCATGCGGCTGATTGTGCTGCCGCAGGCACTGAAAATCACCATCCCGAACATCGTCAACACCTACATCGGCCTGTTCAAGGACACCACGCTGGTCTTCATCGTCGGCATTTTCGATTTCCTGAAGACCATCGAAGCGGCGCGCGGCGACGTCAACTGGGCGGCGCCGACCACCAGCATCACCGGATATGCCTTTGCAGCGATGTTCTATTTTGTGTTCTGCTACGCCATGTCGCGCTACGCGCGCTATGTCGAGCACCGCCTGCGGGCGGGCGACCGGCGCTGAGGGGCCTTGATGGACGCCACCGCACCCGCACGATCCCGCTTCAAGCCGGCGCAGCTCAACTCCGCGGTCGCGGTCGATCTGGTCGGCGTGCACAAGTGGTACGGCGATTTCCATGTGCTGCGCGATATCGACCTGCGTGTCGGCAAGGGCGAGCGAATCGTGATCTGCGGTCCGTCGGGCTCGGGCAAGTCGACCATGATCCGCTGCATCAACCGGCTCGAGGAGCATCAGCAGGGCCGCATCGTGGTCGACGGCGTCGAGCTGACCAACGACGTCAAGAAGATCGATGAGGTGCGCCGCGACGTCGGCATGGTGTTCCAGCACTTCAACCTGTTTCCGCACCTGACCGTGCTCGAGAACCTCACGCTGGCGCCGATCTGGGTGCGCAAGATGCCGAAGGCCGACGCCGAGGAGATCGCGACGCACTATCTGCGCCGCGTGAAAATCCCCGAGCAGGCGGCCAAATATCCTGGCCAACTCTCCGGCGGCCAGCAGCAGCGCGTCGCGATCGCGCGGGCGCTCTGCATGAGCCCGAAGATCATGCTGTTCGACGAGCCCACCTCCGCGCTCGACCCCGAAATGGTCAAGGAGGTGCTCGACACCATGGTCGAACTCGCGCAGGACGGCATGACCATGCTGGTCGTCACGCATGAAATGGGCTTCGCGCGGCAGGTCGCGAACCGCATCGTGTTCATGGACGAAGGCCAGATCGTCGAGATCAACGCTCCGGAGCCGTTCTTCAACAACCCGCAGCACGAGCGAACCAAGCTGTTTCTGAGCCAGATTTTGCATTGATCATCTCGCGCCGGAATTAGCCAACGCTCCGCCCGCCGGTTGTTTAGCGACGTTCGGCGCCCGTCGGTCCCATTTTCCGTTTCCCCACGAGGGGGATGGAGCGCCGGGAGGCGCCAGGGAGCTTGCGAGGCTCCCTTTCCGGACTTGCGAGGTCCGGTTTGCGTATCCCGGGGCCCTAGGTATTCGAGGGGGTGGGGGTCCCGTGACACGCGGGCCCTTGCGAGAGGCCCTGCGCCTCCCGGGGCTCCATCGCGACGGCAATATGTGGCCGCCGCACCTCGCTCCGTCATCCAGCATCGCGATCGACGACGCCCTCGTACCGAACGTGGCGCGCGCATGATAAGGCCGTTCCGGAGACCGGGGATAAGTGCGTTTTAGGCCGGAAAGTGAAGTTTCTGACGTGACGGGCGGGCGTGACGGTTCGAACGCGTGGGACGGGAAGTCGCGTCACCGACTGAGTGGCAATTCCCGTCGGAACGTCGCACTCTCGGCAACAACGTTACGTGGGAGGAACCTCATGGTCCGCGCTGGGCTCTCTGCATTCGCCGTATTCCTCGCGCTCGCCTCGCCCGCGCTTGCCCAGAGCTATCCCTCCCGCCCCGTCACCATGGTTGTGCCGTTTCCGCCCGGCGGCAACACCGACCTGATGGCGCGGGCGCTGCAGACCGAATTGACCAAGGCGCTCGGCCAGTCGGTCATCATCAGCAACAAGGGCGGCGCGGCCGGCACCATCGGCATCCTCGATCTCGTGCGCGCCGAGCCCGACGGCTACACCATGGCGATGACGCCGAACAATCCGATCACCGCGCAGCCGCACTTCAACAAGGAGCTGCGCTACGGGATGGATACGTTCCGCTACGTCTGCCTCACCTACTACACGCCCTACGTTTTGATCGCAGGGCCGAAGGCGCCGTTCAAGACGTTCCAGGAGTTCGTCGCGTTCGCCAAGGCGAAGCCCGAGAACGTGGTCTATGGCCATCCGGGCGTCGCGGGACAGCCGCATCTGGTGATGCTCGGCGTGCTCAAGGCGATCGGCGCCGACGGGCTCGGCGTGCCGTTCCAAGGCGCCGGACCGATGTCGCACGCCTTGCTTGGCGGCACGATCATGGCGATCACCGAGAGCCCGCCCGTCGCCAAGGCGAGCAGCCTGCCGATCCTCGCCGCGCTGACCGACACGCGCATTCCGGGTTTGCCCGACGTGCCGACCATGAAGGAGCTTGGCTTCCCGGCGCAGGGCTTTTCCGCCGGCGGTTTGATCGTGCCGGCCAAGACGCCGGACGCCGCGGTCAGCGCGCTGGAGAAGGCCTGCGCCACCGCGACCGCCGCGCCGGAATACAAGGCGATCGTCGAGCGGCTCGGCGCAGAGCCGCGCTATCTGCCGGGCGCGGCGTTCCGCAAGATGTTCGATGAGGATTCGGTCGCCAGCGCCGACGCGATCAAGCGGGCAGGGCTGGGCGCGAAGTAGGCATCGTTCATTGAACGATAATTCAGATGGCCCCAGATCAATGGCCTATCCCTCAGCGGCGGACACCATTGGGCGACTAGAGCGCGCCGACTGGGATTTTCAGGTAGGAGCGGCCGTTGTTTTCCGGTTTGGGTAGGCGGCCGCCGCGAATGTTGACCTGCAGGGCGTGCAGGATCAGCTTCGGCATCGGCAGGGTGCGATCGCGCTTCTCGCGCATCGCCACGTAACTTTCGCGGCTCGGCTTGTCCTTGAAGTGAGTGTTGGAGCGCTTCTGCTCGGCGACGGTCGACTGCCACTGCGCCGAACGTCCGTTCGGCCGGTAGTCGTGACCGGTGAGGAGCCGCGTCTCATCAGGCAGCGCTAGGATTTTCGTGATGCTGTCATAGAGCTGCCCGGCGTTGCCGCCGGGGAAGTCGCAGCGCGCCGTGCCGCTGTCGGGCTGGAACAGCGTGTCGTGGATGAAAGCGCAGTCGCCGACCCGATAGGTGATTGAAGCAGAGGTGTGGCCGGGCGAATGCATCACCGACCATTGCAGGCCGCCGGTCGAGAACGTGTCGCCGTTGCCGAACAGGCGGTCCCACTGCGAGCCGTCGGCGGGAAAGTCCGGCTGGTTGTAGATATCGCGCCAGATTCTCTGCACGTCGACGATCTTCGCGCCGATCGCCGTCGGCGCGCCCAGCTTGTCCTTGAGATACCCCGCCGCCGAAAAATGGTCGGCGTGCGCGTGGGTGTCGAGAATCCAGTCGACGGTGAGGTTGTCGGCGCGGACAGCCTGGATCAGCGCGTCCGCAGACTCGGTCGATACCCGGCCGGCCTTCTCGTCGAAGTCGAGCACCGGATCGACGATCGCGGCGTGCGCGCTCGCCGGATCGCGGACGATGTAGGCGATGCTGCCGGATGGCTCGTGATAGAAGCCGGTGACGGCGGGACTTGGCAGGGTTCTTGGCATGTCTCAACTATAGATCGCCATTTTAGAGAAGATCATTGCGCCAAGGCCCGCATCCACGGCAAATTTATGCGGCACTGCGGCGATCGCGGCCCGCCGGAATTCGGCGGTGTTGCTAGACTGCGGCGCCGGTATTGGGGGAGGACGCATGGGTGTTGGCCGTTGGGTGTCGATGGCGCTGGTCGGATTCGCGATGGTCGCCGGGCCCGCGCACGCACAGAGCTGGCCGAACCGGCCGGTGAAGGTCATCATGGCGACCGCTGCCGGCAGCGCCCCCGACGTGATCGCGCGCATCGTCACCGACCGTCTGGGCCAGCTCTGGGGCCAACAGGTCCTGATCCTGAACCGGCCCGGCGCCGGCGGCCTGATCGCGATGCAGGCGCTGGCCGCCGCGGAACGCGACGGCCACACGCTCTACTGGCCTTCGTCGTCGTCGCTGGTGGTGCTGCCGGAAACCAATCCGAAGCTGCCGATCGACATCGCGAAGGACCTCATTCCGATCGGGCTGGTCGGCGAGCAGCCGTTCCTGATCGTCGCCAACAACGAGATCGGCGTGAGCACGTTGCCGGAGCTGATCGCGCTCGCGAAGAAAAAGCCCGGCGAATTGACCTACGCTGCCAATTTCCGCGGCTCATTGCCCAATATGACCGGCGAGATGCTCAAGGGTGCTGCCAATATCGACGTGACGTTCGTGCCGTATCCAGGCGCGCCGCAGGGCCTGCAAGACGTGCTGGGCGGCCGCGTGTCGATGATGGTGGAGGGGATTGCCGCCTTCATTGGTCCGATGGCATCAAATTCGGTCAAGCCGCTGGCGGTGACGTCGCCGGCTCGTCTGCCGAATTATCCGAATCTGCCAACAGTCGCGGAGACGCTGCCGGGCTTCCAGTCGCGCGGCTGGTTCGCGGTGATCGCGCCGGCGCCCATGCCCGATGATGTGGTGCGCAAGATCAACAGCGATCTACGCAGCGTGCTGGACCAGAGCGAGGTCCGTGCGCGCTTCGAGACGGGCGCGACCTACGTGCGGCACCTGTCGCCGGCTGAGACCGGTCAGTACATCCGCGACGAAATGGATGCCTGGCGGCCGATCGCCAAACAATTCACCCCGCCGAAGTGAGGAAAATAACGGGCCCAGTTTGAACCGGGTCCTTCTCCCGATATACCAATGAACGCGAGAGATCTTTTTTCGAGGGGCGGGACCATGAAATCGGACTTTATCCGCGGCGCGGCCGCGCTTTTGCTGGCATTGGCGGCCTCGCCGGCGGCCGCCCAACCGGCGGAAGCGCCCGACGGGGCTGTCGTTGCGCAGCCGGCGCCCGCGGACGCTCCGGCCCAGCCCGACGCGCACCCGTTTGCGGCGATTGCGGGCAATTGGACCGGCGGCGGCGTGATCATGCTCACCAACGACATCAAGGAGAACCTGCGCTGCCGCGCCAATCACAACTTCGCGCAGGCCAGTAACGGCCTTTCGATCAACATCAGATGCTCAAGCGACAACTACAAGTTCGAATTGACCAGCAATGTGGTCGAACGGCGCGGCCAGATTTCCGGCAAGTGGAGCGAAGCAAGCTACAATGTGTCCGGGACCATCAGCGGGCGCGTGGCCGGCAATCGCATCACGGCGGTGGCGCAGGGCGACAAGTTCACCAGCCCCATCACGCTGACCACGACCGGCAACCGGCAGACGGTGTCGCTCACGCCGGAGCGAACCTACGTCATCAGCGTGCAGATCGCGCTCAACAGGCAGACGGCGGCGCCCGGGTCATCGGCGAGGCGCTAATCCTTGGTCGCAATCGGCAGATCGGGACGGCTGCCCCATTCGGTCCAGGAGCCGTCGTAGAGCTGCTTCGGCGCCTTGCCGATGGCGTCGAGCGCGAACCACAGCGTCGCCGCGGTGACCCCGAACCACAGCTCGTGATCGTCGGCTTGTCGAGATCGACGCCGCCGGCCTTGAATTTTTCGGCGATTTTCTCTGGCGCGATCAGCCGGCCGTTCTCGATCAGTCCGGTGACCGGCACGTTGAACGCGCCCGGCATGTGGCCGGAGCGCACGCCGGGCCGCGGCTCCGCCGCCTCGCCGCGGAAGCGCTCCGCCGGCCGCGCGTCGACCACCTGCGCGTCCTTGTTCATCAGCGCGAACGAAACCTCGTCCGCGTTGGCAACCTTGCCGGTTTCGAGTTCTCCGACAAATGTTTTCGGTTCGGGCTTGGCTTCGCCGGATTCGGTCGGCCGGCCTTCCGCCTTCCACTTCGGCATTCCGCCATCGAGGATGAAAACGTTCTTGGCGCCGAAAATCCGGAACGTCCACCACACCCGCGGCGCGCCGCCCAGCCCAGCGCCGTCATAGACCACGATGGTGTCATCCTGGCTGATGCCGAGCTTGCCGGCCTCTTCCGAAAACATTGTCGCGCCCGGCAGCATGTGCGGCAATTCGGTGGAATGGTCCGCGATCGCGTCGATGTCGAAGAAAACCGCACCTGGAATATGGGCGGCAAGGAACTCAGCTTTCGCATCGCGCTTGAGCGCCGGCAGGTAGAACGAGCCATCGACCACCGCGATGCCTGCTTTGCCGAGCCGCGGGGCGAGCCAGTCCGTGGTGACGAGGTTCTTGGAAGCGGGGGGACGCATGTCGGTCATGTGCTGAAATTCCTTCCTACACCAACGCCAAACGTACGCGCCGGTTCAATTTTCCCTTCTTCTCGATCTGCGTCACGCGAACCGCGCCGATCTCGCCGGTGCCGCGCACATGGGTGCCGCCGCAGGGCTGCAGGTCGAAGCCGGCGATTTCGATCAGCCGAACCTGTCCGGTGCCGATCGGCGGCTTCACCGACATGGTTTTGACCAGCGTGGGGTTGGCCTCCAGTTCGGCGTCGCTGATCCAACGGCTGGTGACCTTGGCGTCGGCCGCGATCATCTCCGCGAGCTTGGCGGTGATCGCGTCCTTGTCGAGGCCGGCGTCCGGGATGTCGAAGTCGAGCCGGCTTTCCGCTTCGCCGATCGAGCCGCCGGTGACGGGGTAAGGCAGCGCAGCCGAGAGAAGATGCAGCGCGGTGTGCATGCGCATGCGGGCGTAGCGCAGCTCCCAGTCGATGACCGCCTGCACCTGATCGCCGACCTGAAATGGCGCCGCGCCAGGCGTTGCAGCCGGAATATGCGCGATCTCGGTCTTGCCGGGATCGGTGAACACGACGTTTGCCAGCGCGATGCTGCCGCCCGAACTGCCGATCAGCGTGCCGCGGTCCGCCGGCTGGCCTCCCGATGCGGCATAGAACACCGTGCGGTCGAGCACGACGCCGCCCTCGGGCGTTACGCCAACCACGGTCGCGCCGCAGTCCTTCAGATAGGAGTCGGCGCGGAACAGGCACTCGGTCGGCATGTCACGCCTTCGCGAACGGAACGGTCACGTTGGTTTTGCGCTCCAGCCACTCCGGCACCGGCAGCTTCTTGGAGCGCAGGAACTGCGGATTGAACAGTTTGGATTGATATCGCGTGCCGAAATCGCAGAGCACGGTGACGATGGTGTGGCCCGGTCCCATGTCCTTGGCCAGGCGGATCGCGCCGGCGACGTTGATGCCCGATGAGCCGCCGAGGCACAGCCCCTCGTGCTCGAGCAGATCGAAGATGATCGGCACCGCCTCTTCGTCGGGAATGAGATACGGCTTTTCCACCTTGAGGCCGTCGATGATCGGCGTGACGCGGCCGAGCCCGATGCCTTCGGTGATCGAGCCGCCCTCGGTCGGCTTGGCCTCGCCGGTCGAGAACAGCGTGACCATCGCGGCACCGCGCGGGTCGGCGCAGCCGATCACCACGTCCTTCTTCATCTCGCGCAGATATTGTGACGCGCCCGCCAGCGTGCCGCCAGTGCCGACCGCGCAGATGAATCCATCGATCGTGCCCTCGGTCTGCTGCCAGATCTCGGGGCCGGTCGAAAGATAATGCGCCTTGCGGTTGTCGAGATTGTTCCATTGATCGGCGAACAGCACGCCGTTCTTTTCCGTTGTGCGCAGCTCGTCGGCGAGCCGGCGCGTGACGTGCTGGTAATTGTTGGGATTGCTGTACGGCAGCGCCGGCACCTCGATCAGCTCCGCGCCGCAGAGCCGCAGCATGTCCTTCTTTTCCTGGCTCTGCGTGTCGGGGATCACGATCATGCAGCGATAGCCGCGCGCCGCCGCCACCATCGCGAGACCGATCCCGGTGTTGCCGGCGGTGCCTTCGACCACCAGGCCGCCGGGCTTGAGTTCGCCGCGCCGCTCCGCCTCCAGGATCATCTGGCGGGCCGGACGGTCTTTCACCGAGCCGCCCGGATTCATGAACTCGGCCTTGCCGAGGATCAGGCATCCGGTGGCTTCGGACGCTCGCTTGAGCTTGATTAAAGGCGTGTTGCCGATGGTTTCGACGGCGCCGTCGCGGGTTTGCATGTCAAAAACACCAATTCCTTGCGGGCCCGAAACTAAAGGACCCCCGGAGCCGTCACAAGGCCACTTGAATTGCAGAAAAACTGGAAAGATTGCCGAAACCATACCCTTCGCAATGCATGGGGACCGCGTCGTGTCTTCATCCATTCTTTTCCAACAAAGGCGCAGTTTTCCGATCTGGGACGCATTTTCTGCACCGGCTGCCTTCACGGAAGACCAACGATGGGCCTCGACGTCAATACGTTGTTCCTCGTCACGATTTATGTCGAGGCGATGCTCGGCCTGCTGCTGTTGTTCGCGTGGATCCAGAACGCGAACATTCACGCCGTAGCATGGTGGGGCTGCGCGCATCTGCTGCGCGCGGTTTCGGTCATGCTGTTCGGCATGTACGGCTCGGTGTCGGAAGCGATCTCCATCGACCTTGCCAACGCCATTCTGTTCACCGCCTTCGCCGTAACCTGGACGGGCGCGCGGGTGTTCGACGGCCGCGAGGTGCAGCCGGTCTATCTGTTCGGCGGCGCCATCGTGTGGCTGATCGCCTGCCGCGCTCCGCTGTTCCAGGAGTCGATGGACGCGCGGGTGCTGCTCTCGTCGGGCCTGATCACCGCCTACACCTGGGCGACGGCCTATGAATTCTGGCGCGGCCGCAGCGAGCCGCTGGTGTCGCGCTGGCCTGCAATCTTCATGCTGTTCGCGCATGGCGCGCTGTTTCTCCTGCGCACCCCGCTGTCGCAAATCCTGCCTTGGTCGCCGACCAATCAGGTGTTCGACAGCGTCTGGCTCTCCGTGCTCTCGTTCGAGGCGCTCCTTTTCACCATCGCGATCGCCTTCATCCTGCTGGCGATGGCGAAGGAGCGCACCGAGCTCCGCCATAAGACCGCCGCGCTGGTCGATCCGCTGACCGGCATCGCCAACCGCCGCGCATTCCTGGAGAACGCCGCGCTGCTGGCCAAGGGTGTCGACGCCAAGCAAACCGTCATGCTGCTCGCCGACCTCGACCATTTCAAATCGATCAACGACCGGTTCGGCCATGCGGTCGGCGACCATGTGCTGCAGGTTTTCACCCAGAACGTGAACGCCGCGCTCGGGCCGAACGATCTGTTTGGCCGGCTCGGCGGCGAGGAGTTCGCCGTCGTGCTGACCGGCGCGGGCCGCGAGAGCGGGGTCGCCATCGCCGAGCGCATCCGGATTTCGTTCGAGGAGGCCGCCTTCGACGTGGATGGCCGCCCGGTCGGCGGCACTGTGAGCGTCGGCATGGCGATCTGTGACGGTGCTTTCGACGTCGCGGCGATGCTGGCGCAGGCCGACGAGGCGCTCTATTGCGCCAAGGAGCGCGGCCGCAACCGCGTCGAAGTCGCCTCGCTGGAGCTCATCATGGAGCGCGCCCGCGAGGCCATGACCCGCGAACCGCGCGTCGCCGCTCAATCCGCGGCCTGATCGTCTTAAGCCGAGGCCTATGCGTCCGCTCCACTGTCGGGGCAAGGCGGCATTTGCTATGAAACGGAATGATCGAGAGCATCGAGATCGCGAAATGCACCGGCTGCGGGATCTGCGATGTGGTGTGTCCGGCCGACGTGATCCACATGGAGCCGGTCGCCGGTCTCGGAGTGGCGGGGCTGACGCAGACCAAGCTTCTACCGGTCATCAAATTCCGCGAGCACTGCATCACCTGCTTTAGCTGCGAAATCTATTGCCCCGAGCAGATCGTGGACGTGCATCCGTCGGTCAAGAACCGGCCGCGGCCGTGGTAGCGACGATGGCAGGGACCGATCTCGACGGCGTGCTGATCGACACCGACATTCTGGTGATTGGAGCGGGGGCGGGAGGCCTGGTCGCCGCACTGTCCGCCAAGCGCCACGCGCCGCCCGGTACCCGAGTCACGCTCTGCGATTCCTGGCTGATCGGACGCACCGGGCACAGCGCGTTCTCCAATGCCTGGACCATCGTGGTGCTTCCGGATGACGACCTCGACGGCATCCTGCATGAGGTGGTGGCCGGCAACGACGGCATCGCCGACCAGATCCTGGTGCGCGAGGCGCTGAAGGATTCCCACGCGCGGCTGAAGGATTTCGAGGCGATCGGCATGACGTTCGCGCGCGACGAAAACGGCCAATACAAGCGCCGGCCAACGCGCGGTCTCGATCTCGCGCGTGTGATGCATCCCGACGGCGGCGGCATGGCCTTCACCTGGACGCTGCGCCGTGCGCTCGAGGCGGAGGGCGTGCAACTGCTCGACCGGCTGTTCATCACGGGTTTGACCGGCGGCGGCTCCGGCCGTGTCACCGGGGCGACCGGCATCAACACCCGCACCGGCCAGTTCCACGCCATCAAGGCGCGCGCGACGATCGTCTCCACCAACGCCATCACGTTTCGCTCCGGCTTCGTGCGCGACATCACCGGCACCGGCACGCTGCTCGCTTACAAGGCGGGCGCCGCGCTCCGCAATGCCGAGTTCAGCTACGTGCGGCCCGGCACGCCGAAGTTCTATTTCGAGGGCATCACCTTCGCGATCCAGGAGGGCGCGCAGTGGGTGAACGCCAAGGGCGAGGCGTTCATGCAGCGGCACGAGCCCGAATGGGCCGATGAAGCGGACGTGCCGCGCATCGCACGCGCGATGGCGCTGGAGAACAAGAAGGGCGATGCGCCGCTTTACCTCGATATGTCGGCGATCCCGGAGCACATGCGCGATGACTTCATCCGCAGCAAGGTGCCGTGGATGGACAGCTTCTTCCGCAAGCTCGGCAATGAGGCGAAAACCGACATGTTCGGCAAGACGCCGTATTACGCGCTCAACCAGATGACCAAGATGGGCATCCGCACCGGTTCGGATTGCCGATCCGATGTGCCCGGCTTGCTGTCGGCGGGGCTGGCGCAGGCCGGCTGCGCCAACCATTTCGCCGGTTTCCACATCGGGCTGTGCATCGGCAACGGCTGGATCGCCGGCCGTTCGGCGGTCGAGGACCTGGATCGGTTGCCGCCGCCCGCGCTCGATGCCGCCGAGGTCAGGGCGCTGCACGCCGAGACGCATGCGCCGTTGAAGCCCGCGGCGGAGGCCGAGTCCGATCGCATCCTGCGCGACCTGCAGGGCGTGATGTTTTCCTACGATACCGGCATCCTCAAGCGCGAAGACCGGCTCAAGCAGGCGTTCGAGCGCGTGGTCGAGCTCGACGACGAGTTCAAGGACCTCTCGGCGCCTCACACCCATGAGCTGGTGCGTCTCAAGGAAACCGAGGCGATGCTGCTGGCGGCGCGCTTCATCCTCGGCGCTTCGCTCTACCGAACCAAATCCAGGCTCAGCCATTTCCGCGAGGACCATGACCAGCGCGACGACAAGGACTGGCTGGTCTGGGTCGACTTCTGCGAGACCGGCAACGGCCCGGCCTTCACCAAGACGCCGGTGCCGACGCCGCTCTGCCCGCCGACGCTGTCGAAGCCGCGCAAGCGGCAGCTTCACGCGCGCCATCAGGTGGTGGAGGTGTGACGGTTCCTGCTGCGGCGATCAGCGCGTCAGCACGATGAAGTCGGTATAAGTCCCGGTTTCGCCGCCGATCCCGTTGTCCGACACGATCAGCGAGGAGCCGGGGACCAGCATGGCGGCGAGCCGCTCCGCCGCCTCCTGCGGCATGTCGAACCGCTCCAGAGCGGCGGTGGCATTCGACGGCGGCAACAGCACGGCCGGGGCAGGAGCCTCGGATTTCCTGCCGCGTGTGCTTTTTTTCTCGGGCTTGTAGGGAGAACGTGCTCGGGATGGTCACCGCGGTCCAGCGCATCGCGCCGCCTTTCAGTTCCATCGCGGTGTAGACATGCGTGCCGATCGGCTGCTCGGGATCGCGCAACGTCACCGGCAGGTCGAACAGCGGCTGCATGGCCTGGCGGACGTAGAGCTTGCCGTCCTTGCGGCTGACGAAGATCGACACCGGGCTGTTGCGCCGCTCGACCTCCTTGGAGCCCGGCATCGCTTCGGTGACCTTGATGCGCGCGTCGGGCTTGCGCTCCACGTTCGGCGTTTCGGAGACAACGGCCGGTGGGGCGGACGTTGCCGGCTCGCCACTCACGGTGCCAGTGGCGTCGGCAGTGCGGATCGGCGCGCCGGTGGTTTCAGGCGATTTGGCGGGAGCAGCCGGCGGCGCTGCGACCTGCGGCTTGGGCGTGAGCAGCTTGGCGTGCGAGAACTCGACCGGCTTGACGTCATCGCGCGTGACGATGACGCGCGCGCCGATCTTGGTCGCCTTCCAGAGCATCTGGGCGAAGTTGTCGGTCAGCCGGATGCAGCCGTGCGAGGCCGGATAGCCGGGCAGCGGCCCGGTGTGCATGGCGGTGCCCGACCAGGTCAGCCGCTGCATGTATGGCATCGGTGCATCGTAGAGATTCGAGATGTGATGCCGGTTCTTCTGGATCACGCTGAAAACGCCCATCGGCGTCGGATGGGATTTTGTCCCGGTCGAAACCTTGGTGCTCGCGACGAACTGGCCGTTGGCATAGAGCGAGGCGCGCTGCTGGTCGACCGAGACGATGACGTGCAGCGGACCGGGCGGAATCGAGGACGGAATCTTTTCGGCCTTTTCCACGGCCTTGGTCTTGGGCCGTTTGGCGGACCTTGGCGCCCTGGTCGCCCTCATTATCTCATCGAACGGCCTGCTCGACAGTCCGACGGTCTCGCGACGCGGATTCTCGGCCGCGCCCGGCGTTGCAGGGACGGGCGGCGCCTCGATCACGTTGGTTGTGGTGGCCGTGCCGGTGATGATGGTCCGTGTCACCACGGTGCGCGTCACCGTTGGTGTGAATTTTTTAGATTTTTTCTTCGAGATGGCGGGCTCGGGGACAATGATGTCCCGCGTCTTGCTGGAGCCCCAGATGACAGTATTGGCGGACGACGGTATCGCCCCGCCAAGCACAACGGCAGACACGCCGGCGAGCAGCATGGCTCGCCCTTTCAAGTATTTATGCATCGTCCCAACCCAACCCCGCGCAGCGACTTGATCCTAGGCGCGTGGCCTCCGCAACCCCAAACCAGAATAGCCCATATTCACAAGGTTTTGCAGGGAACAGGAAGGGTATGGCTAACACCGCGGTATGCGTCAAATTCGGTTGATTCGGCCGCGCCATTTCGTGGCATGCTGGGCGCCGGTTTGCAGGGATTCCGCCATGAAATATCGCCGGACCGAGGCCAAGGACTACGCCCGCGCTCATATGAAGGGCATCTGGGCGGCGGCGCTCATGCCGTTTGCCGAGGACCTGTCGATCGACGAGGCCGGTTTCCGCCGCAACCTGCGGCATTGGGTCGACGATCTTGGCATCGACGGCATTTTTATCGCCGGCAAGCAAAGCGAGTTTTTCTCGATGTCGATCGCCGAGCGCAAGCGCTCGATGGAGATCACGGTCGACGAGGTCGGCGGCAAAGCCGGCGTGATTGCGTCATGTTCGGACCAGAACATGGACACCGTGATCGAGCTGGCCAAGCACGCGCAGGCGATCGGCGCGCCCTATATCGTGGTGCACGCACCGGTGCTGCACTTCCTGAACAAGCAGGATGAGACGCTCTACCAGTACTACAAGACGATCAGCGAGCAGGTCGACATCGGCATCGCGATGTGGAGCCACGAGGATTCCGGCTACCTGATGAGCCCGGAGCTGTGCGCGCGGATCGCCGAGCTGCCCAACATCGTCGCCATCAAGTACAGCGTCCCGCGCGAGATGTACGTGCGGCTGTCGCGCATGGTTGGTGACAAGATCCAGGTCAGCACGGCGTCCGAGGCCGAGTGGTTCGACAACATCGTCGAGCTGAATTGGCGGCTGTATCTGTGTTCGTCGCCGCCGTACCTGTTCCAGACCAAGGCCGATCGCCGGATGCGCGAGTACACCGATCTCGCTTTCAAGGGCGAGGTGGCGAAGGCGAAGGTTGTCCGCGACAGTCTCAACCCGGTGCGCGAGGCGTTCCGCCGCTCGCGTCCGGCGGAAAAGCCGCCCGCGCATTCGAAATACTGGCAGGAGCTGATGGGGCAGGTGGGCGGCCGCGTCCGTCCGCCGATGCTCGAACTGACGGCGGCCGAGAAGGAGGCGACCCGCAAGGCGTTCGAAACCTGCGGGCTCAAGCTCGATGGTCAACTCAAATCATCCGCAGCGTAGCGCGGGGAGCGAACGGCAATGGCGACCGGACGGCTGCAGGCGTTCAACTTCAAGAAGTGGATCGACGAGAACCAGCACTTGCTGAAGCCGCCGGTCGGCAACAAGAAGGTGTTCGAGGACGGCGACATGACGGTGCAGGTGGTCGGCGGCCCGAACGAGCGCTGCGACTATCACGATGATCCGGTGGAGGAATTCTTCTACCAACTCAAGGGCGACATGGTGCTCAAGGTCGGCGACAACGGCAATTTCTACGACGTGCCGATCAAGGAAGGCGAGGTGTTCCTGTTGCCGCCGCACGTGCGGCACTCGCCGCAGCGTCCGGCGGGCTCGATCGGCCTGGTCGTCGAGCCGTCACGCGGCGACGACGAGATGGATGCGTTCGAATGGTACTGCTTCGAGTGCAACTCACTGGTGAACCGCATCGAGGTGAAGGTGACGCACCTGGTGAAAGACCTGCCGCCGCTCTATGAGGCGTTCTACAACGACGAGCAGGCTCGCACCTGCAAGAAATGCGGCGCCATCCATCCCGGCAAGACGCCGCCGCCGGGCTGGGCGAAGACCTAAGACGCGGCTGTGTAGCTCAATCAGATTCCAGCGCGCCTTAACTGCGCTCGATGACACGTTCGAGCTTTTTGCTCAGAACCCAAGACAGGCCGAGGAACGCAATCAGCATCACCAACCCCAGGCCCGAGGAGGCATCGCTGATGACCTTCTCCGAAACCTGGCCAAAGGCGTAGCCTGCCGAGACGACGGCGCAGGACCACAGGCCCGCCGCGACAAAATTCAGTATCAGGAAGGTAGACCAAGGCAGCCGCGACATCCCGTAGGCAAAACCCGCGACACCTCGAATGCCGTGCGGGTAGCGATGGATCAGGATCATCCAGACATAATGGCGGTTGGCCAGCTCCGCTGCGGTCAGGACCGCACGTTCAAGCCGTGGCAAGCTTCCGAGCCAGCGGGTGCCGAAGCGTCGCCCGATCCAGAAGCGGATCACGTCGCCGGTGAAGCTGCCGAACCAGCAGACCGCAACGAGCGTGCCGAAACCTAGAGCACCCGAATGCGCGGCGTAGCCTGCGAACAGCGCAAGCAGCAAGCTATGCGAGGCCGCATAGGCAAACATGAGGCTGTAGGCCGCATCGCCGTGCTGGCGTATGAGTTCAAGGAACGAAGCGAGGTCGGTCGGAAACAGCAATACGGCTCCCCGCGAAGGCTTGTTCTGTCATCCCCGGATGATGGGATCAGGTGGTTATCACGCTACCAGGGTCCGCGGAAGCCTGCAGGCGGTTGTTCCGGGCCTGGCGCGGAACCGCGCGTCTGCCGGAGCTCGCGCTATTTCTTGTCGCACCACACCACCGCGACCACGCTTCTGCCGGTGCGGCGAAGCTCACCGCTGCAGCCCGGTTTGATCTCGAAGCAGCCGGTCTGGCCGCAGATGATCCTGGGTTCATACGTGGCAACGCGGTGACGTTTGTCGCGCGCGCTGGCGTCGCAGAGCCCCGCGAGCAGCGTCGACATCACGAGCAATGCAAGAAGCGGGCGGATCATTTGGCAATCTCCACCGGCGTGTTGGTGCCCGGACCTTCGCCGGTGATGAGCACGATCACCTCTTCGTCCTTGGCGCCGTCGTAGTGCACCTCCTTGCCGAAGTGCGTCACCGCGCCGCCAGCCTTCACCGGAATGGTGGCGTCCTGGTCCCACTTGTTTCCGGTGCCGACGTACCAGGTGCCCTTGATGACGGTGATGAAGCGGTCGTTGGGATGAAAGTGCGGCCGCGAAAAGGTGCCGGGCTTGAAGCGGTTCATCACCATGTAGAAGCCGGGCTTGGTCGGATCGCCGAACAGCACCACCTGGTTGACGGGGGCGGCGCCGGTGGGGTCGCGCCACTGCAACTGGTCGGCCTGGCGGATGGCGATGGCCTTGGGATTGAGTTCGACCGCCGACGCAACCGGCGCGGCGCCGATCAAACCCAACGCGAACGCCGCAACAATCATGCGATGAGACATGGTGTCCTCCCTGAATGAAATGTATTGCGCCGCAATTGACCGGACGCACCAGTCTAGCGGAAATTGCGCCGGAAAGGCGGGTGAAACCGATGGTCAAAGCATTTCCGCGTCTCTGTCTTGCCGGCGTTTTGCTGCTCGCCGCATCGGCGGCGACGCATGCGCAGTCCTATGCCAGCAAGCCGATCCGGCTGATCGTTCCGCTGGCGGCGGGCGGCGCGGCGGACATCGTCGCGCGTCTGTTGCAGGCGCCGCTTGAGAAAGCGCTGGGCCAGCCGATCATCATCGAGAACAGGCCGGGCGCGAGCGGAACGATCGGCACCGAAATGGTGGCGAAGGCCGCGCCCGACGGGCACACGCTCGGCATCTCGATGGCGACGCAGACCACGGTCAATCCCGCCGTCACCACCTCGATGCCGTACGACACCGAGAAGGATCTGCAGCCGATCGTGCTGGTCGGCAAGAGCCCGATGCTGTTCCTCACCAACGCCGGCGTGCCGGCCAAGACCGTCAGCGAGTTCATCGCGCTCGCCAAGGCGAACCCAGAGAAATTCAACTACGCGACACCGGGTGCGGCGAGCCAGGCGCATCTGGTGATCGCCTATTGGAGCAGCCTGGCGGGCATCAACATCCAGCACGTGCCCTACAAGGGCGGCGGACCCGCGATCCTTTCGACGGTTGCCGGCGAGACGCAGCTCACCGTGATTTCGTCGCTGCTGGCCGCGCCGCACATTGCGTCCGGCAAGCTGCGGGCGCTGGCGACCGGCGGGCTGACCCGCGATCCGCAATTTCCCGACGTGCCGACCATGGCGGAGCTCGGCTATCCCGATGTCGAAGCGGTGACCTGGGTCGGCGTCTATGCGCCGGCCGGGACGCCGCGCGAGATCGTGCAGAAGCTCAACGGCGAGATCGCGCGGATCATCCGCGAACCGGACATCAAGGCCAAGCTCGACCAGCAGGGCCTCATCCTGGCCGGCGGACCGCCGGAGGAACTCGGCAAGCTGATCGCGGCCGAGATCAAGCGCTGGACCGGCGTGGCGCGTGCCAACAAGATTTCGGTCGAGCGTTAGTCCGGCGGCAAGGCGTTTTGGCGTCGTTGACAGACGCCGGCAAACCGGCGCGGAATCCGGCCAGGACGAGGACTGGACGATTCACGGAGGGCGTGCGCCATGAGCCGCTTGATGCTTGCTGCAGCCTCGCTGCTGGCCGCGCTCGGCGCTGCGTCCGCGCAGACTATCCGAACCGCATCATCAAGTTCATGCAGGGCTTCCCGCCCGGCGGCAACGTGGACATCATCGCGCGCATCCTGGCGAGCGAGATGGAGAAGGGCCTCGGCCAGTCGATCGTGGTCGAGGCCAAGCCCGGGCTCGCCGGCGCGCTGGCGGCGGAAACCATCGCGCGCAGCGATCCCGACGGCTACAACGCTGCTTGTATTGGCCAGCGCGCATCCGGCGTATGCCGCGCTGTCGAAGAACGTCCGCTACAAGGTGGTCGACGATTTCACCTGGGTTTCAGTCGCGAGCTTCTATCCGTTCCTGATCTGCGGTGCGGAAGGATTCCCGCTTCCAGACTCTCAAGCAATTGATCGACGAGGCGCGCGCCAATCCGGGAGCGCTGAAGTACGGCTCGGCCGGCGTCGGCTCGATCCTGCACACCACCGTCGAATTGCTCGGCAACGACACCAAGACCAAGTTCCTGCACGTGCCTTATCGCGGCGAGGCGCCGGCGCTCACCGGAATGCTGACCGGCGACATCGACTTCATCGCTGCCACGACCGGGCCGATCACGCCGCGCATCCATTCTGGCGAATTCCGGGCGCTCGCGGTGACCGGCATGACGCGCTGGCGCGACCTGCCGAACGTGCCGACGGTCCACGAAGCGGCGGTGCCGGGCTTCGAGGTGATCTCCTGGACCGGGCTTGCCGGTCCCGCCAATCTGCCGAAGCCGATCGTCGACCGGCTCAATGCGGAGTTGCGCCGCGCGCTCGCCGTGCCCGACGTGAAGAGCAAGCTGGAGGCGATGGGCGGTGATCCGCGCGCCACCACGCCGGAAGAAATGAAGGCGTTGGTCGCGCGCCAGTACGAGACCTGGAAGCGGCTCGCCAACGAGGCGAACCTCAGGATCGAGTAGCCGGGCTCCTTCTACGCGCCCATGGGGTGCGCTAGACTGCCGCCACGTTCGCCCGATTGCGCCGCAGGAGAGTTGCCATGAACGCGCCCGTGAGGTCGTCCGCCATCCCGTTCGACGCCGCCCGTCTCGACCGCCTGATGGACGAGGCCGGCATCGACGTGCTGGTCGCGAGCTCCAAGCACAACGTGCAGTATCTGCTCGGCGGCCATCGCGCCTTCTTTTTCGACTACATGGATGCGATGGGCGTGAGCCGCTACCTGCCGATCGTGATCTATCCCAAGGGTGCGCCGGACAAGGCGGCGTTCTTCGGTCATCGGCTCGAGAACTTCCAGCGCGAGATCACTCCGTTCTGGATGCCAACCCAGATGGCGAACTGCTCCGGCTCGCTCGACACCACCCAGAAGGCTGTGGACCACATCAAGAAATCGGGCGTGAAGGCGAATTCGATCGGGGTCGAGACGGCGTTCCTGCCGATGGATGCCGGCTCCGCGCTCAAGAGCGCGTTCCCGGAATCCGCCATCAAGGACGCGCTGTTCGTTCTGGAGCGCATGCGCGCAATTAAGACGCCGGACGAGCTCGCGAAGCTCAAGGTGGCTTCGGAGGCGGTGCTCGATTCCATGAAGGCCGTGATCGCCAATCATGGGCCCGGCACCACCAAGGCGGAGCTGACCGAGGCGCTGCGCCGCGAGGAGACCAACCGTGGCCTGACCTTCGAATATTGCCTGATCACCGCCGGCACCAGCCTCAACCGCGCGCCGTCCAATCAGGTGTGGGGTGAGGGCGACATCCTCTCGCTCGACTCCGGCGGCAACTATCACGGCTATATCGGCGACATCTGCCGCATGGCGATCCACGGCGAGCCCGACGCCGAGTTGCAGGACATGTTGGGCGACATCGAGGAGGTCCAGCGCGCGGCGATGAAGCCGATCAAGGCCGGCGTGATGGCCAGCGAGATCTACCGGATGGGCGAGGAGCGTCTCGCCAAGTCGAAGTTCCACAACAACATGCACTTCCTCGGCCACGGCATGGGCCTGGTCAGCCATGAGGCGCCGCGGCTCACCGCCAGCGGGCCGGTGCCGTACGACGACTATGACGCCAAGCGGCCGCTTGAGACCGGCATGGTCATTTCGGTGGAGACCACCCTGGCGCATCCCAAGCGCGGCTTCGTGAAGCTGGAGGATACGGTGATCGTCACCGATGCCGGCTTCGACATCTACGGCGAGGGCGCCCGCGGCTGGAACCGGGGCGGCACGGCGGTCTGACATCGAGTTGGGTGGGCCACCGCCCGCTCGAAGTGCCGGTCTTGCTGGAACGGCTGAGGCGGATTCTCTACCATGAGTCCAGGCAGGTGCCGGTAACAGGCGCCGCCGCGGTGTAGGGGAGGTGGCGATGCGCGACTGTCTGAGCCGGATCTTTGGAGTGGTGGCGCTCAGCGCGGCTTTGCTGTCGTCCGCCAGCGCCGAAAACATCGCGGTGAGCAACTATGGCGTTGCCGCGAACGCGATGCCCTATGCGGTCGCGCTGGAGAAGAAGTTTTATCAGGCGCAAGGCGCCAACGTGACCGGAATCATCTCATCGCAGGGCGGCGGCACGTCGATCCGCAACATGCTGGCCGGCGGTGTGGCCTATGCGGAAGCCAATCCCGGCGCGACCGCGGTCGCGATCCAGCAGGGCGCCGATCTTAAGATCGTCAGCGACAACGTGCTCACGGTGGCGGAATTCGTCTGGGCGGTGAAGCCGGACTCCCCGATCAAGAGCATCAAGGACTTCAAGGGCAAAAAGATCGGTTACACCAATCCGCGTTCGACCAGCCAGGCGCTGGCCATCCTGCTGCTGCAGGCGGCCGGGCTGCAGGCCACCGACGCCGAGCTGGTGCGCACCGGCGGCTTCGGCGAGGGCGTCGCAGCCCTCGACATCGGAGCAATCGACGTGGCGCCGATGGCGGAACCGGTGTGGTCCAAGTTCAAGGGCAAATATCGCGCCGTGGTCGCGGCAAGCGACGTGCTGCCGCCGCTCGACAACGTGGTCGGCGTCACCACCAGCGCGGCCGCCGCGAGCCGCGGCGATTTCATCCGTGCGGTGATCCGGGCCCGGCGTCAGGCGGTCGATTTCATGAACGCCAATCCGGACGAAGCCGGCGACATCGTCGCCAAGGCGTACAACATCGAGCCGGCGGTGGCGCGTAGCGCGGTGCGCAGCCTGACCGCCAGCCGCACCAAGGGCATTCCGTACTGGGGCAACGGCCAGTTCCACCTCGACGGCATGAAGCGCATGATGGACGTGCAGAAGATGGTCGGCGCGATCTCAGGCGAGTTCGATCTGGCCAAGATGATCGACACCAGTTTCCTGCCCGACGACATCAAGACGCCGAAGCAGTAGGTTTTCCGGCGGTGAGCGGGACGCCCGCACACGTATCGCTGCGCGCCGTCACCAAGGTCTTTCCGGCCGCGGCCGGCGGCGAAGACTTGCATGCGCTCGGTCCGGTCGATCTCGAATTGCACAAGGGAGAATTCTTCGCCGTGGTCGGGCCGTCCGGCTGCGGGAAATCCACGCTGCTGGAATTGATCGCGGGGCTTTCGTCACCGAGCGCCGGCACCGTCGAGTTCGAGGGCCGCCGCATCGCGGGCGACATCCCGGACGGCATCGGGGTTGTGTTTCAGGAGGACGCCTGCTTTCCCTGGCTGTCGGTTCAGGACAATGTCGCCTTCGGGCTGCGCAAGGCGTCGCTGTCGCCCGACGACAAGCGCCGCCGCGTGCGCGACGTCATCGACCTGATGGGGCTCGGCGATTTTGGGCGCAGCTATCCGGCGCAGCTCTCCGGCGGCATGCGCCAGCGCGTCTGTATCGCGCGCACGCTGGTGCTTGAGCCGCGGCTGATCCTGCTCGATGAGCCGTTCGGCGCGCTCGACCAGCAGACGAGGCTCCTGATGGGCGACGAGGTACTCCGGGTGTGGCGGCAAACCGGGGCGACCGTGTTCCTGATCACCCACGCGCTCGATGAGGCGGCCATGCTGGCGGACCGCATCGCGGTGATGTCGGCGCGGCCGGGTCGGCTGATCGACGTGGTGGAGACGAATTGGCCGCGTGAGCGCGACAGCCGCATCGTCTCGCGGCCGGACTTCGGCGGCGTCACCGCGCGGCTGTGGCAGTCGCTGCGAGAAGAGTCGCTGAAAACCATCGGGCGAGAGGCGACATGACGCGCATCATGCTCTATCGCGTGCTGGTGGTCGCGTTGGCGGTTCTGGCCTTGGAGGTGCTGTGCCTCACCGGCGTGATCGACCGTATCACCATGCAGCCGCCGCACCGCATCCTCTACGACCTCGGCGTGATTCTGATTTCCGGCAAGCAGAACGCCGCCATCGCCAAGACGCTGACCAACGCCTCGATCGCGCTGGGGCTGGCGCTGATCGTGGGCGTTGCCACCGCCGTGGCGCTGCACGGCCATCGCGCGATCCGCGAGACGCTCGATCCGCTGTTCGCGACCTATTACGCGGTGCCGATCTTCGCGTTCTATCCGCTGCTGATCGTGCTGTTCGGACTTGGCGACGCGCCGCAGATCGGCATCGGCTTCATGCTCGGTGTGGTTGCGGTGATCGTCAACACGCTCAACGGTCTCGACCGCGTGCCGCGCGTGCTTCTGAAAGCCGCGCGCATCCAGCGGCTCGGCCGGATCGAGACCGCGCTGAAGGTCGAACTGCCCTACGCCGCGCCCTATGTTTTGACCGGCGCCAAGTTCGCGGTGGCCTATTCGCTGATCGGCATCATCGGCGCCGAGTTCATCATGTCGCGCGGCGGCATGGGCTACGAGATCAGCTTCGCCTACAACAACTTCGACAACGCGACGATGTACCCGCTGATCGTGCTGATTCTCGCGGTGTCGATCTCGATCAACGCGTCGCTGTCGTGGTGGGAGCGCGTGCTGCTGGCGCGAAGAGGACTGTGAACTCGGACCGCTGGAAGGGCGCGCGCAACGCCATGGTGCTGCTGATCGGCCTGCTGGCCGCCTGGCAGGCGCTGTACTGGTTCGCGGGAGAGGCGGCGCTGCGTTCGCCGCTGGAGACGTTTCGGTACACCGGCAAGCTGGTGACGAGTGAGGCGTTCTGGCCGCACCTGTCCGAGACGATGCGCGCTTTTGCCGTTGCGCTCGCGATCGCCATCGGCATCGGGCTTGCGATCGGCTTCTGGCTCGGTTTTCACCGCTTTTCCGGGCAGGTGTTCGAGCCGATGCTGGTGGCGATCTATTCGATCCCGAAGATCACGCTCTATCCGATCCTGCTGCTGGCGTTCGGCCTCGGCATGCCGGCGAAGATCGCGTTCGGCGCGATCCACGGCATCATTCCGATCGCGCTCTTCACCATCAACGCGGTGCGCAACATCAAGCCGATCCTGATCAAGACCGCACGCATGCACCGGCTGGGCACTGTCGATCTGGTGCGCTCCGTGCTGTTTCCGGCAGCATTGCCGGAAATCTTCACCGGGTTGCGGGTCGGCTTTTCGCTCACACTGATCGGCACGCTGCTCGGCGAGATGTTCGCCGCCCAGCGCGGGCTTGGTTTTCTGCTGATGAACGCGATCGGGTTGCATAACGTCGACCTGATCATGGCGGTCACGCTATTGTTGATCGTTTTCGCCGCGACAATCAGCAGCGTTCTGCTTGTGATTGATCGCCGGCTGCACCGGCACGTCTGAGGAATCGTCATGAAAATCGCCCGCGTCACGGCCACGCCGCTCAACGTGCCGCTGCACATCAAGCTGGTCGGTCTCGACCACAAGACCACGCTGTCGTGCTGCTTGGTCGACGTCGAGACCGATACTGGAATCGTCGGCACCGGCCTGACCAGCATCACCGAGGAGGACGTCATCGCCCAGATCGTCAACGGCGTCGCGGGTCCTGCGATCCTCGGTGACGATCCGCTCCTCCACGAGCGCATCTGGGACAAGCTCTACTGGACCATGATGCCGCGCGGCCAGACCGGATACGCCGCCCACGCGCTCGCCGCGATCGACGTGGCGCTGTGGGACATCAAGGGCAAGGCGCTCGGCCAGCCGGTGTGGCGGCTACTCGGCGGCGCCCGCGACCGCGCGCCGGTCTACGCCACCTTCGGTTATGGTTTCTTCAGTCGCGACCAGCTTGCCGCAGCGGCCAAGCTATGGGTCGGCCAAGGCTTCAAACGCATCAAGATGACGGTCGGCGACGGCGCGCTACGCAACCGCGATAAGCGGCCGTTGATGGAGGTGATCCGCGAGGACGCCGCGCGTGTGCAGGCGGTGCGCGAGGCGGTTGGGCCGGACATCGAGATCTACATCGACGGCAACTGCAACCTCGATCTCTATCACGCCACCAAGCTGATCGAGATGATCAAGCCGCTCGGCATATCGTTCTTCGAGGAGCCGCTGACCCAGAACGACGCGCAGCAGATGGCGCTGCTCCGCCGAGCCACCGGCATCGCGCTGGCCTGCGGCCAGAACGAGGGTTTGGCGTTCCGCTTCCGCGACCTGCTGCTCCACGAGGCGGTGGATTTCGTGCAGCCCAACGTCTGCATCACCGGCGGCTTTACGCAATGCCTTCGCATTGCGGGCTTGGCCTCGTCATTCAACGTGGCGATGGCGAACGGCGGCGCCTGGGGCTACCACAACATGCATCTGCAGGCCGGCGTCGCGAACGGCACGCTGGTCGAGCACCATTATCTTGCGGTCGAGCTCTACAAGCAGATCTATCGCGATCTGCCGATGCCGGCGGATGGGTACTTCACGATGCCGGACGCGCCGGGGCTCGGCTTCGAGCCCAACCGCGACGCCATCCGCGAGATCGCGAAGCTGCCGTTGTCGAAAGGGACGGGGAAGGGCTAGCGCCGGCGGAAATGCGCGCGGCGCTGGCCGGTCGCGGACGGCAGCGGCTTGTCGGACTTGTGACGGAAGCTGATACGGCCGCGCGACAGATCATAGGGCGACATTTCGACGATGACGCGATCGCCGACGCCGGTGCGGATGCGGAACTTGCGCATCTTGCCGGCGGTGTAGGCGAGGATCTCGTGTTCGTTTTCCAGCTTGACCCGGAAATGGCCGTCGGGAAGCACCTCCGTGACCATGCCTTCGAACTCGAGAAGCTCTTCTTTTGCCATGTGTCGCCCTATGTCTCGACTGCGTCGTTCGTTGCGTGTGTCAGCGCGTCGGCTGGATCGGGCTGGTGGATGCCACCGGGCGCCGGTCGTCCTTACGCTGCATGAACGCGACGGTTCCGATCTCACCGTTCTGTTGCGCCGCCGGCCGTTCGTGGCCGCGCCCGCCATTATTACCATGCCCGCGGCCCTTGCCGCCACGGCCCTGCGCCTGGCGGCCGCCATGGGAGCGATCATGGGGACGATCCTCCTGCCGGCCGCGTTGCTTGCCCCGGCCGTTCCGGCCGCCGCGGTGATTGCCGCCGCCGCCGTTGTGAGCCTGGTGCTGAGCCGGCCGTTGCGCGGTCCGCTGCGGCGCCTCTCCGGTCGCCGGGATCGCCATCTTGATCAGCTTTTCGATGTCGCGGAGAAACGCCACCTCATCGCCCGAGCACAGCGAGATCGCGATGCCCTCGGCGCCGGCGCGCGCGGTGCGGCCGATGCGGTGCACGTAACTCTCCGGGATGTTCGGCAGATCGTAGTTGATGACGTGACTGATGCCTTCGACGTCGATGCCGCGGGCAGCGATGTCGGTCGCGATCAGCGTGCGGATCTTCCCGCCGCGGAAATCGGCAAGCACGCGCTCGCGCTGGCCTTGCGACTTGTTGCCGTGGATCGCGGCAGCGCGGATGCCGCTCTTTTCAAGTCCGCGCACCACCTTGTCGGCGCCGTGCTTGGTGCGCGTGAACACCAGAGCGCGGTCGACCGGCTCGGTGCGAAGGAGATCGGCAAGTGCGGCCTGCTTGGCGCCGCGGTCCATGTGAACCACCCGCTGCGCAATGCGCTCGGCGGTGGAGGCGATGGGCGTCACCGCAACCGTCGCCGGGTCCTTCAGCATCTGCTTGGCGAGGTCGGCGATGTCCTGCGGCATGGTGGCCGAGAACAGCAGCGTCTGCCGCACCTGCGGCAGCTTCGCCACGATCTTGCGGATGTCGTTGATGAAGCCCATGTCCAGCATGCGGTCGGCTTCGTCGAGCACGAACGTTTCGATCGCGTTGAGCCGCACCGCGTTGCTCTGCACCAGATCGAGCAGGCGGCCCGGCGTCGCCACCAGCACGTCGACGCCGTTGAGCAGCGAGCGGACCTGCTGGCCCATCGAGACGCCGCCGATCGCCAGCGCGGTTTGGATGCGCAGGTGGCGGCCGTAGGTGCGGAAGCTGTCGAGGATCTGCCCGGAGAGTTCGCGCGTCGGGCTGAGCACCAGCACGCGGCAGGTCTTGCGCTCGGGCCGGATGCGGTTGGCGGCAATACGATTGAGAATCGGCAGCGCGAACGCGGCGGTCTTGCCGGTGCCGGTCTGCGCGATGCCGATCAGGTCGCGGCCGCTGAGCACCAGCGGGATCGCCTTGTCCTGGATGGGGGTGGGAGTGACGTACTTTTCTTCAGTAAGGGCACGTGTGATCGGCTCTGCGAGGCCGAAGTCGTTAAAAGAGTTCAATTCAAGAACTTTCTATAAGCGAGCCCGTGCGCCGCGTTGGAACGCGCGCAATGGATCGCGGGGTTGAGACATCCCGCGTGGTCAGGGCTGTCAGGTAAAAGCCGGAAGGTCGGGCTGAAAACCAAAGCGCGGATTTCGTACACGCGGCCCGTAAGCGACCTAAGATCAGGTCAGTTCCGACTGCCGGTAGATGGCAGGTATCCGTGGTCTTTTCAAGGCACCAATTGCGCAAGCTTGCTCCGCGCAGCCCGAATTCGAACCTGCGAACAATCGTTAACGACGGCTTTGACTGCAAACGGCCGCTAAAGCGTGCAAATCGCTGAGTCGAACCAATCGTCGCGCTTAACGAGATGTGACGAAGGCACCACGGATTTCGCTGCGCCCGTCGCTGCAATCTGGCTGTTTGACCCGATTTGCCTCGACTTGGGGGACTCACGCGCGTAGCGTCGCCACATTCGAACGCCGCACGTCGCGTTCGCCAAGCCAGCCTGGAAATTGCCAGCCGATCGGGCATCAGCCGGTGTCCGCGCTCTCGCCCCGAGTTCATCGGGATGAAAGGATTCGTCATGAATTTTGCCCTGACACCGAAAATCGAGGCCGGACTGTGGGGCGTCGCCGGCGGTGCCGCAGGCCTCGCGCTCATCGGCTTCATGTTTGGCGGCTGGGTCACCGGCGGCAAGGCAACGGAGATGGCCAGGCAGCAGGCTGACAAGGCGGTGATTGCCGCGCTGGCGCCGATCTGCGTCGACAAGTTCAGGCACGCCAGCAACGTCAACGAAAATCTCGGCAAACTGAACGCGATCAGCTACTCGTGGGACAAGGGAACCTACGTTAGCAAAGGCGGCTGGGCGACGTTGCCTGGCAACGCCGAGCCGAACCAGGGCGTGGCGCAAGCCTGCGCCGAGCTGCTCAGCACCTTGGCGAAATAGCACGCCAGTCCGCATGCACGACCGCTCCTGCCGACGGCAGGGAGCGTGTCATTTGTCTCGTCCCGCGGCCGGCGTCGCCAGTCGCGCACTCCTTGCCGTCTTCATGCCTCAAACAAAGGAGCACGCCTTTGCAAG
Organism: uncultured Alphaproteobacteria bacterium; assembly: GCA_963711955.1. Taxonomy (GTDB): domain Bacteria; phylum Pseudomonadota; class Alphaproteobacteria; order Rhizobiales; family Xanthobacteraceae; genus Z2-YC6860. The sequence continues at coordinate 164,687 of CAVQGC010000011.1, forward strand.
TCCTCGTCCGCGACAACAATATCGATCAAGCACTTCGGTTCTTGAAAAAGAAAATGCAGCGTGAGGGCGTGTTTCGGGAAATGAAGCAGCGGCGGTTCTACGAAAAGCCGTCCGAGAAGACGAACCGGGAAAAGGCCGAGGCGATCAGGCGTTCGCGCAAGGTCGCGCGCAAGAAGCTGCAGCGCGAGGGACTGCTGCCCGATCCGCGCAAGAAGAAACTCGAGGCTGACAAGGCGGCAGGGCGGCCCGCGTTTGGCAATCGAACACGGCCGCCACCGCGATTCTAGGAGCTAGGACTTGCACGACGTCGCCTCATCATGCGGCGTGCTTGCCCAATCTCATCCCGCGCGGCCGTCGTCGTTTACGCGGCCGTCCAAGATTCTCTATTGAGTTCGTCAGTGAGCGAAAGGACATCGCATGAGCTTCAAGTTCAGCACCGGACAAGCGGTGGAATACAAGCCGACCGGCGGCATGCTGGGGCTCTACACCGTGATCCGTCAGATGCCGGAAGAGTTTCGTGCGTTCGACCGCAAGTATCGCATCAAGAGCGAACAGGAAGGGTTTGAGCGCACAGTCCTGGAATGCGACCTGCAGGAATCGGAAAAGCCTAAATCGCTCTATGCCAAAGTGCTGCCGATGCGCCGGCAAGGCGGCCGCTAGCCCGCGACCGCACCGTCCGATCCGCTTGAGCGAAGGCGCGATGCCGTGCTAGCGGCCCCGCTGACAGTCCCAAATGGCTGCCGGCTGTCGCATGCACTGCTGCCATTCGTAGGACCCGCGTCCATAAAGCCGGGCGCACTCCCGATGCCAGTTGCCACACAGGCTCGATGACGTCTGCCCGCGATAGCCGCGGTAGCCACCCCTTCCGCAATCCTCGAGGGCTTGCGGCTGTTGCATGCATTGTTGCCAGCGATAAGTTCGATGGCCGTAAAGCCTGGCGCACTCCTGATGCCAGTTGCCGCAAAGGTTGCCGCTGTATTGGACTGGCGTAAAATTCTGCTCTTGAGCCATCGGGAGCGTGCAACCCATCAAGGGCATCGCCTGTGCAGGCGCGAAGGCGGCAAGGAAAAAGCCGGCGGCAATGAGAAACCTGCGGATTTTTCGCATAGTCTCTCCAACAGAGCTGAGCCGGCCAATTGCGGACTGTGCCCTTAATTCCGCAAAGGCCATTCAGTTCCATCGCTTCTGATCGGATCGCGCCACTACTTTTTTGACGAGAGGACCATGGATCGAAAGTCAGCAATCAAGCTTGACTGCCATTCGAATCCATCCGGGACGCAGGGCGTACCCCGATCACAATTCAAAGCGCGAACAGAGGAAGAAAGCCGATGCTACGTGGCTCCCCGGGCCGGATTCGAACCAGCGACCAACCGGTTAACAGCCGGTTGCTCTACCGCTGAGCTACCGGGGAACATGCGCGTAGCAGGAGTCTTCGGCCTATAACAAAAGGATTAAGGCCTTGCAAAGTGAGTTGAACGCGAGGTCAGCTCCGCCTTCTGCCGAAGCGGCTTTGGCCGGCAGCCCGCCTCGCCCGGCGCGCCGCCGAGCTGTTGCAACCGAAGTGGCGAAGGCTGGAGGCCACGCCCGGAATTGAACCGGGGTACGCGGATTTGCAGTCCGCTGCGTCACCACTCCGCCACGTGGCCGTCCGCGCCCGCTATATAGGAGCCGCTCTTAACGGACAACCACGGTGGACATCCGGAGGCGGGGCCAGCTTGCCTTTTGCAGGCCCTTGCCGCAAAAGTCGCGGGCTTCCGGGCCTCTCCAGGGATCGTGCATGATCGATTTTGCCGCCGCGCGCCGCATGATGGTGGACGGCCAGGTCCGCACCGCCGACGTGACCGACCTGCGGCTGCTGGCGGCGATGGGCGACGTGCCGCGGGAGCGTTTCGTTCCCGCCAGCAAGGCCGAGCTCTCCTATCTCGATCTGGACCTGCCGGCCGGCGAGGGCCGCGCCGGCCGCTGCCTGCTCAAGCCGATGGTGCTGGCCAAGCTGATCCAGCCCGCGGACATTGCGGCGACCGACCACGTGCTCGATGTCGGCTGCGCCACCGGCTATTCGTCGGCGCTGCTCGCGCAACTGGCGGGCTCGGTGGTGGCGCTCGAGGAGGATCGCGCGCTGGCGCGGGCGGCGGAGCAGGCCTTGGCCGCACGCTCCTAACGTCAAGGTTGTGATGCGGGCCGCTCGACGGCAGGCTGGCCGGTGGCGGACCCTACGACGTGATCCTGATGCAGGGCGCGACCGAGATCGTTCCCGCAACGCTGTTGCGCCAACTCAAGAATGGCGGCCGGCTTGGTCTGCATTCTCGGGCCCGGACCGCAACGCAAGGCCATGCTGTACCGCAATACCGACGGCGACGTCAGCGGGCGGCCGATGTTCGATGCCGCGGCGCCCCTGTTGCCGGGCTTTAAGCGGGCGCCGAGCTTCGTTTTCTAACCACACATCTGCTGTGCGCCGATGCTGTGGCCTTGCGGCATCATGTCCGCCCGCACTGTGCAAGCTGTGCAAGAATGGCCTCGCCAGGGTTTCCAATCCGCTCGATGGCCTCGTAAGCTGATGGATTGCGGGGCGAAGTCTCGGCGCGGCGGGGATTTCTTGATTTCCTGGCGTTGCGGTGCGGGGTGCGTGCAGGTGCGGTCGTTTGGATTGCCCTCGGTGCTGTCTGACTGGCGGCGGGGATCGCGTGCGCTCGCGGTCGTCGTTGCGGTTGCGGCGTTTGCGCCGCGGCGCCGTGGCCGACACGTTGCCCTGGGCGCTGATCCAGGCCTACCAGAACAATCCGCAGATCAGCGCGCAGCGCGCCGCCGTTCGCGCCACCGACGAAAACGTGCCGACCGCGCTGTCGGGCTACCGGCCGCGCGCCAGCGGCAGCTACGCTGCGACCCAGCAGTACCTCGACACCACCACGCGGGCAGTGAGTCCAGCCGGACCGAACGTCAACCAGAGGGGCACGGTGAGCGTGCATTCCTACGGCGCGACGGTCTCGCAGACCCTGTTCAACGGCTTCGTGACCGCCAACCGCACGCGGCAGGCGGAGAGCCAGGTGTCGGCGGCGCGCGAGAATCTCCGGTTGACCGAGCAGAACATCCTGCTCCAAGCCGCCACCGCCTACATGAACCTGCTGCGCGACACCGCGATCCTCGATCTGCAGCGCAGCAACGTCGAGGTGCTGCAGGAGCAACTGCGCCAGGTGCGCGACCGCTTCAACGTCGGCGAGGTGACGCGCACCGACGTGGCGCAATCGGAATCGCGGCTCGCCCAGGGCCGCTCCCAGTTGCTCACCGCCGAATCCAACCTGAACACCTCGCGCTCGTCGTACCGGCAGATCATCGGCGTCGAGCCCGGCAGGCTGGCGCCCGGCCAGCCGGTCGACCGCTTTTCGCCGGTCGGTGCTCGGCGCGGCAATCCAGGAGGGGCGGGCGCGGCATCCTCTGGTGACGAACGCGATGTTCAACATCGATGCCGCGCTGTTCCAGGTGAAGATCGCCGAAGGCGCGCTCTATCCGACCCTGAACCTGGTTGGTCAGCGCGCAGAAGACCATCAATTCGACCGCTAACGCTGACGACACTCGATCAGACTGCGGCGTCGATTGCTGGCCAGAATCTGCAGGTGCCGCTCTATCAGGGCGGCTCGGAGTACGCGGCGATCCGCCAGGCCAAGGAGACGCTCGGCCAGCGCCGCGTCGACCTCGACAATCAGCGCGACATCGTGCAGCAGACGGTGGTGCAGTCCTGGGGCCAGCTCCTGGCCGCCAAGGCACAAATCCAGTCGACCCAGGCGCAAGTCGACGCCTCCGAGATCGCCCTCAACGGCGTCCGCGAGGAGGCCCGGGTGGGCCAGCGCACCACGCTCGACGTGCTCAACGCGCAGCAGGAACTGGTCAACGCCCGCGTCGCGGTGGTGACGGCGCAGCGCGACCGGGTGGTCGCCTCCTATACGCTGCTGGCGTCGGTGGGACGGCTGTCGCCCCAGGTTCTCGGCCTCAATGTGCCGATCTACGATCTCGGCTGTTCATTACCATCAGGTGCGCGATAACTGGTTCGGAGTGCGAACGCCGGACGGCAGGTGAGGCGCGCCCTCGCTGCGCGGTTCCAATTCTATCCACATGGGTGATTGTGTTCGAACGGCCAAGTGCAATACTTGCGCCGATCCTGTTACATATTGCAGTTGCGGAGCGATTCGACGCGGGCACGGGGATTCCCGCGGGCGTCGTGTGGGTTACAGGGACGCGAGCACATGAGCCAGCCGGCGAAGGCGCAAGAACCTTCGATGGAGGAGATCCTTGCCTCCATTCGCCGCATCATTGCCGACGACGACACCGGCAAGCCGCCGGCAAAGCCGCGCTGCGGCCGCTCCCGCCGCGCCACGGCCGGCAGCGCCGCCGCCGCGCGTCGCTGCTCCGCCGCCACCTCCGCCGCCGCCAGCGCCCCGGCCGGCACCTCCGCCTGCGGCCGCCCTGAACCAAGCTGACATTGATGCGATGCTCGCCGGCCGCCAGCCGGCCCGGCCGCCTGATCCCAGTCGCAGGTTCCGGAAGACGTCCTCGAACTCACCGAAGCGATGGCAGAGCCGGAACCTTCAGCCACAAGCTTCCAGACCATCGACGGCCAGCCTGACGTCGTTTTTGCCGACGCTCCGCCCCGCCGAGCCGCAACGTGCGTATGACGAGCCCCCGCCTCAGCCCGCGCCTCCCGCCTTCGAGCGGTCGATCATTTCCGCCAACACCAGCGCTGCCGTCGATTCCGCCTTCAACTCGCTGGCGCAGACCGTGCTGGTGCAGAACGCCCGCACCCTGGAAGACCTGGTGCGCGAGATGCTGCGGCCGATGCTGAAGTCCTGGCTGGACGACAACCTGCCCAGCATGGTCGAGCGCATCGTGCGCGCCGAGATCGAGCGCGTCTCGCGCGGCCGCCAGTAAACGCGGCCCGGCGCAGCCCGCACTGGCGTTGACAGCCTGCCAGCGGCGGGGTTTCTAGCCCGCGATGATCGACAAAACCTACCAGCCTGCCGAGGTCGAAGCCCGCATCTACTCGGCCTGGGAAGATGCCGGCGCGTTCCGCGCCGGGCGCCCCGAGCGCGCCGGTGCGCCGCCCTATTGCATCGTCATCCCGCCGCCCAACGTCACCGGCTCGCTGCACATGGGCCACGCGCTCAACAACACGCTGCAGGACGTGTTGTGCCGCTTCGAGCGCATGCGCGGGAAAGACGTGCTGTGGCAGCCCGGCACCGACCACGCCGGCATCGCGACCCAGATGGTGGTCGAGCGGCAGTTGATGGAGCGCCAGCAGCCGGGGCGACGTGAGATCGGGCGCGAGAAGTTTTTGGAAAAGGTCTGGGCGTGGAAGGCGGAGTCCGGCGGCACCATCACCCGCCAGCTCAAACGGCTCGGCGCGTCGTGCGACTGGTCGCGCGAGCGCTTCACCATGGACGACGGGTTGTCGCGTGCGGTGCTCAAGGTGTTCGTCGAGCTTTACCGCGCCGGGCTGATCTACAAGGACAAGCGGCTGGTCAACTGGGACCCCAAGCTGCTCACCGCAATCTCGGATCTTGGAGGTGCAGCAGATCGAGGTGCGCGGGCACCTCTGGCACATCAAGTATCCGGTCGAGGGCGCGGACGAATCCATCGTGGTCGCCACCACGCGTCCGGAAACCATGCTGGGCGACGTCGCCGTCGCCGTGCATCCGGAAAATGAAAAGCTCAAGCACCTGATCGGCAAGACCGCGGTCTTGCCGATGGTCGGACGGCGCATTCCCATTGTCGGCGACGATTACGCCGACCCCGAGAAGGGAACCGGCGCGGTCAAGATAACGCCGGCACACGATTTCAATGACTTCGATGTCGGCAAGCGGCACGATCTGCCGCAGATCAGCGTGCTCGACATCGAAGGCAAGCTCGCGCTCAGCGGAAACGACGCGTTTCTCGACGGCGTGCCGTCCACTCCGGCTCTGGACGAGACGATGAAGCTGCATGGCGTCGATCGCTTTAAGGCGCGCAAGGCCATCGTCGAGCGGCTGGAGATGGCGGGCTTCCTCGACAAGGTCGAACCGCACACCCACGTGGTGCCGCACGGCGACCGCTCGAACGTGGTGATCGAGCCGTTCCTCACCGATCAATGGTACGTCGATGCGAAAACGCTGGCGCAGCCGGCGATCGAGGCAGTGCGCAGCGGCAAGACGACATTCATCCCGAAAAACTGGGAAAGCACGTACTTCAACTGGATGGAAAACATCCAGCCGTGGTGCATCTCGCGCCAGCTCTGGTGGGGCCATCAGATCCCGGCGTGGTACGGGCCGGATGGAAAAGTATTCGTCGCAGAGCACGAAGACGAGGTCATCGCGGACGCTCTCGCGCATTACACGGAAAACGGGGAGATCACTGTCCATGATGGCCGCGATATCGCGGTCTGACCCGGCGCGCCGCGCCGCTTTTGTGGGGCAGTACCTCACGCGCGACGAGGACGTCCTCGACACCTGGTTCTCGTCAGCACTCTGGCCGTTCTCGACGCTGGGCTGGCCGGACAAGACGCCGGAGCTCGCGCGCTTCTATCCGACCTCGACGCTGGTCACCGGCTTCGACATCATCTTCTTCTGGGTCGCCCGCATGATGATGATGGGCCTCCATTTCATGAAGGATATTCCCTTCAAGGACATCTACATCCACCGGCTCGTCCGCGACGAGAAGGGCGCCAAGATGTCGAAGTCGAAGGGCAACGTGGTCGACCCGCTCGGCATCATCGACGACTATGGCGCCGACGCGTTGCGCTTCACGCTGGCGCGCGGCGCGGCGCAGGGCCATGACATAAGGCTGTCGCCACAGACCGTCGAGAACAACCGCAACTTCGCGACCAAGCTGTGGAACGCCGCGCGCTTCGTCGAGTTCAACGGCGCGGCGCGCGTCGGAGGCTTCGATCCCAAGTCCGCCAAGGAAACGCTCAACCGCTGGATCGCACACGAAACCGCGAAGGCATCGCGCGAGATCACCGAGGCGCTGGAGCAGCACAAGTTCAACGATGCGGCGAACGCGGCGTACCGCTTCGTCTGGAACGTCTATTGCGACTGGTACGTGGAGCTGTCCAAGCCGTTCCTGACCGGGCCGGACGGCGCGGCCAAGGACGAGACGCGCGCCACCGCCGCCTGGGCGCTCGACGAAATCCTCAAGCTGCTGCATCCGTTCATGCCGTTCATCACCGAGGAGCTGTGGCGCGTCACCGGCGAGCAGGGCCCGAAGCGTGAGGCGCTGCTGGTGTTGTCCGACTGGCCGCGGCTCGACGGCCTCGACGACGCCAAGGCCGAAGCCGAGATCGGCTGGGTGATCGATCTGGTCACCGTGGTGCGCTCGGTGCGCGCCGAGATGAACATCACGGCGCAGATCCCGCTGGTGCTGGCCGGCGCGTCGCCTGAGACCAAGGCGCGGGCCGAGCGCTGGAAGGAATTCGTGCAGCGGCTCGCCCGCGTCGCCGACATTTCCTCCGCCGATGCGCCGCCTGCGGGCTCGGTCCAGCTCCTGGTGCGCGGCGAGGTGGTCGCCATGCCGCTCAAGGGCGTGATCGACTTCGCGGCCGAACGCACACGGCTCGACCGTGAAATGGCCAAGGTCGAGGCCGACATCAAGCGGCTCGACGCCAAACTGGGAAACGCGGACTTCCTGGCGCGGGCGCCGGAAGAGCTGGTCGAGAGCGAGCGCGAGAAGCGCGACGAGGCGGATGACCGCCGCGGCAAGATCGTCGAGGCGCTGGAGCGGCTCAAGGGCGCGGCCTAGCGTTCCCCGGCGTTCCGGCCGATTGCAACCGCCGCAACCTTGGGTTTTGATAGCCGGCAACAACACCGGTTCGGGGAGAGGCGCATGTCGGACGAAGCGCGCAACGTCGAACAGCTCCGCAAGGCCTATGGTGTATGGAGCAACACGCGCGGCGCCAGCTCCGACCACTGGCTGGAGATTTGCGCCGAGAACATCGCGTTCGGTTCGCTGGCCAACGGCCCGCCTGGCTCCGCCTATCTCACCGCCTACCAGGCGCGCGACGAGCTGAAGGGCTATTTTGCCGGTCTCGCGCGCGACTGGGAGATGATGGAGTACGAGGTCGATCATTTCGTCGCGCAGGGCGACCGCGTCGTCATGCTCGGCCGCTGGCCTGGAAGTACCGCAAGACCGGCAAGGTGGTGTGGACGCAGAAGGCGGACTCCTGGCGTTTCGAAAACGGCAAGGCGGTCGAGTTCTTCGAGTTCTATGACACCGCGCAGGTGCTCGCGGCGGTCGCTTAGCGGCTGATCGGAAAGGCTTGCCCTGGACTTTGTGTCCGGGCGATCCTCATGCATGAATATTTTTCTCGCCGGAGCGACGGGCGTCATCGGGCGGCGGCTGGTGCCGCTGTTGCGCGACGCCGGCCACACCGTCACCGGCACGTCCCGGTCGGAAGAGAAGGCGAGTGCGCTCGGCGTTCTCGGTGCACACGGCGTCGTTGTCGACGTCTATGACGCCCGCGCGCTGCTCAAGGCGATGTCGGCCGCGTACCCGGATGTGGTGATCCATCAGCTCACCGACCTGCCGCGCTCGCTGGACGGCGGGCGGCCGACCGAGTTCGAGGCCAACGCGCGGCTTCGCATCGAAGGCACGAAGAATCTGATTGCGGCGGCCCAAGTGGTCGGCGTCGGCCGCGTGTTGGCGCAGAGTATCGCCTTTGCCTATCGGGCGGGGCCGGGCCCCCGGGTCGAAACCAATCCGCTCGACACGGACGGCGCGCGCGCCGCGACGGTGGGCGCGGTGGTGTCGCTGGAAGACCAGGTTCTCAATACGCCCGGCATCGACGGCGTGGTGCTGCGCTATGGCCGGCTTTATGGCCCCGGCACCTGGTACGCCGGCGCGAGCGGCCCCGGCGCGCTGCATGTCGACGCTGCGGCGCACGCCGCGCTGCTCGCCGTGACCAAAGGGCAGGGCATCTACAACATCGCCGAGGACGACGGCTCGGTTTCGAGCGAAAAAGCCAAGCGCGAACTGGGGTTCGAGGCGGGGTTTAGGTTGAGGTGATGTCATTTCCGGGACGCGCCCATCAGCGCGTTTACGCGCGTCTTCGACGCACTATGGGCGCGAACCCGGATTCCAGAACCACGCTCCGCAACCTGCATCTGGATTGCGGGTTCGCTCGCTATCGCTCGCGCCTCGGAATGACAGCCGGCCTTGAATCCATCCCCCCAACCTGTAAATACCCCGCATGAACGTTCAGATTCCCGGCGCCGGCCACAACCGCTCGCCGCTGGCGGCCGAGATCGAGCGCCGCAGGACCTTTGCCATCATCTCGCATCCGGACGCGGGCAAGACCACGCTGACGGAAAAGCTGCTGCTGTTCGGCGGCGCCATCCAGCTCGCCGGTCACGTCAAGGCCAAGCGCAACCGCCGCTCCACCCAGTCCGACTGGATGGCGATCGAGCGCGAGCGCGGCATCTCGGTGGTCACCTCGGTGATGACGTTCGAATATGACGGCTATGTCTTCAACCTGCTCGACACGCCGGGCCACGAGGATTTCTCCGAGGACACCTACCGCACGCTCACCGCGGTCGACAGCGCGGTGATGGTGATCGACGCCGCCAAGGGCATCGAGGCGCGCACCCGCAAGCTGTTCGAGGTCTGCCGGTTGCGCGACATCCCGATCCTCACCTTCATCAACAAGATGGACCGCGAGAGCCGCGATCCGTTCGAATTGCTCGACGAGATCGAGAAGACGCTGGCGCTCGACACCGCGCCGGTGAACTGGCCGGTCGGGCGCGGCCGCGATTTCGTCGGCACCATCGCCATCGAAGGCGGCGGCGTGCGCCTCGTCGAGGGCGACGCCGGCAAGGCCGGCACGCTTCGCACCATGAGCATCGCCGAGGTCGCCGCGCTCAATCCCAATCTCGACGCCGGCGAAATCACCGGCGAGTTCGAGCTGGTGCGCGACGCCTGCCGCAAGTTCGATCTGCAGGCCTTCCTCGAAGGCCATCTCAGCCCGGTGTTCTTCGGCTCGGCGCTGAAGAACTTCGGCGTGGGCGATCTGCTCGACGCGATCGGCAGGATCGCCCCGCTGCCGCGTTCGCAGAAGGCGGACAAGCGCGTGGTCGACGCGGAAGAAGCGAAAATGTCGGCGTTCGTGTTCAAGATTCAGGCCAACATGGATCCGAACCATCGCGACCGCATCGCTTTCGCGCGGCTGTGCTCGGGCAAGCTCACCCGCGGCATGAAGGTCAAGCAGGTGCGCACCGGCAAGTCGATCTCGCTGACCGCGCCGCAGTTCTTCTTCGCGCAGGATCGGTCGGTCGCCGACGAAGCCTACGCCGGCGATGTGGTCGGCATTCCCAATCATGGCGCGGTGCGGATCGGCGATACGCTGACCGAGGGCGAGGACTTGAACTTCGTCGGGGTGCCGAGCTTTGCGCCGGAAATCCTGCGCCGCGTGCGGCTGCCGGACGCCATGAAGGCGAAGAAGCTGAAAGAGGCGCTGCAGCAGATGGCGGAGGAGGGCGTGGTCCAGGTGTTTCGCCCGCACGACGGCTCGCCCGCCTTGGTCGGCGTGGTCGGCCCCTTGCAGCTCGACGTGCTGCGCGTGCGGCTCAAGGACGAGTACGGTCTCGACGTTATGTGGGACTCGGCGGAGTTCGAGCTGGCGCGCTGGATTTCGTCGGACGACCCCAAGGTCTTGGAGACGTTCGTGAAGGCGTATCCGCTCAGCATCGCCGACGACCTCGACGGCGACGTGGTGTTCCTCGCCGCCAACCAGTTCCGCCTCAACTACACCAGCGAGCGCGCGCCGGGCATCGTGTTCACGGACATCAAGGACACCAACGCGCAGCGGGCCGCATAAGAAAGTGGTCCATAGGAGTGGCAAGCCGTTAATCTCCGCGATGCGGAATTGTTCGCTGACCTAATTCCTTGCGAGAATTGCCATGTGGTCTCGCCTATTGCTTCTGGCTTTCCTGCTGCTGCCGGTCCACGCCTTGGCCAGCCCCAAGGAGAAGGTCGCGGCGCTCGCTCCTTCTGGGCTGGTGCTCGTGATGGACGCGGAGGGCAAGGAACTGGTGGCTCAGAACGCCGACCAGCCCTTCGTGCCGGCCTCCGTCGCCAAGATCGTAACCGCCTGGGTGGCGATGCAGGTCCTGGGGGGCGACTATCGCTTCCAGACCAGCTTCTATCTGGACCGCGACCGGGTGCTCTATGTGCGCGGGGGAGGCGATCCCTTCCTGATTTCGGAAGAGCTGGCTCTGCTCGCGCCGGCGCTGGTCGCCGCGGTCGGCAAAGACCCGCTCACCGGCATGGTCATCGACACGAGCTACTATCCGTCTGGCCTTCAAATCCCGGGCGTTGAGGACAGCAACAGGTCCTACGACGCTATCAATTCCGCACTGGCGGTGAATTTCAACACGATCAACGCCGTGCGCAGCGGCAACAAAGTCCAGTCCGCCGAGAAGCAGACGCCGATCACTCCGCTGGCGATCAGCGAGTTCCGGGCGCGAGGGCCGAACGGCCGGGGCCGCATCAGCCTGAGTCAGGATCCCGCGGTGAGCGTGCGGTACGCCGGCGAACTGCTCGCCGCGTTCATCGCCCGAGCCGGTGGCAGCGTGAAGGGCAAGATTTCGACCGGACCGGTGCCCGCGAGCCATAGCCCGTCGAAAACGGGCGTGGACGCACTGATGCCGGTCTACGTTCACCGCCAGTCGCGCCCCATGACCGTGATCCTCGCCGAGATGCTCCGCGGCTCGAACAACTATCTTGCCAACCAGGTCTTCCTGGAGATCGGAGCGCACCGCCGCGGCGGTCCCGTCAGCCTCGAGAAGTCGCTTCAGGTCACGAACGAGCTTCTCGCCGCGCACGGCCTTGCAGGTGCCATCCAACTCGAGGAAGGGTCGGGGATCAGCCACGGCAACCGCTTCACGGCGCGCGGCCTCGCCAAGGTGCTAAACCTTTTTGCACCGCATACCGCCTTGCTGGTCAGCGGCAAGGGTGGTGCTGCGTACAAGACCGGCACACTCGACGGCGTCCGTACGCTCGCGGGCTACACCAGCACGTCGAGTCAAGGGCAGGTGCGCTTCGTGATCTCGCTCAAGAGCAACAACGGCGCGCTACGCTTCCAGTTGCTCCGGGCCATCGAGTTCCGCGCTGTAGCTGGACCGCCGCGGAACGCGTGCTGTCAGCGGGGGATCGTCGGCAGTGATGCGCGAATGCGCTGTGAAAAATCGGGCGCGCCATCGGCTGCGCGCACGGCATCGTTGATCAGGGAGCGCCGCCGCAATTCGTCAAACGGCAGCGTCGTGTCGATCCGGCCCGAGCGGTAGAGGTAGCTGTCGGCGAGGCCGTTGAGGATGTGGCGGATGTCGATCCGGCCCTCCCGGCCGGCGGCGTTCGCGTAGCGCACGATGTTGATCGTGCAGCTGTTGGTCAGCAGGTGATAGAATTCCGGCCGATCTGCGAGTTCGTTGATGCGCTCCAGGTAGACCAGAAGCAGTCGGCGCGCATCCTCGGCCCGGGTATTGAGACGATAGAGATAGATCGGCTCGTGCCGGTGATTGGCGCGCACTCCCACGAGATCGCGCTCGTCACCGACCACATAAATCAACTCGAATTGCTTGAACATCGAAGCGACAGGCGCGAAGCCCTCGCCCACCTCCGGCCGTGTCTCGATGGAAATGCTCAGCGGCGGCGCGTTGTCGAAGATGAAACTCACGAACGTGTGTCCGACCGGCCCCTCCATAAAGTAAGAGACGTAGAAATCGAGGGCAGTCAGGTGCGACAGCAACACCTCGCGCTCTTCATAGCGCACCGTGAAATCGTTCCTGCTGCGGTAGTCGAAGTTGCGCACCCCGGTGAGCCGCACGCGATCGCCGTCGATGAATGCCCGCGGCATCACCGCGACTTCCTTTCGCCACTCGCGATCGTGCGAGGGAGCGATGGTTATCCACCACGCGACCACGGCAAGAAACAGCGCGGCGAATGCGATCGTCCGCCTCGGACGCGACAGCCAGAGCGCCCAGATCGCAAACGCTGCGAAGGCTATCGCCAGCACCAAGCGCAGCCATGCCCACGGCAGGTTGGAATAATGGATGGCGAGCGCAGCCCATAAGATGAGCAACGCGCTGAAGAGAAACCAGATTCCTCTCGCGATTACCCGGCCGATAATCCGGGGCAGCGATCCGAAAAGGTGGCGCAGTTGGCCCTCACTTGGTCAACGAATTTTTGTAAATAGTGCCGTCCTTCATGATGATTTTGAAGTTATTGGCGGGATCGGCGATCAAGTTGATGTTCTCCAGTGGATTACCCTCGACGAGCAGCAAATCCGCGAGCGCACCCTGTTCCACGACACCGAGCTTGCCCGGATAGGGATTGCGCTTGCCGGACAGCGCCAGCAGTTCGGCGTTTGTCGACGTTGCCATGACCAGCGCTTCGGCGGGGGTGTACCAACGGGTCAGCGAGGCCAGAATTGCCCCTTGTTGCTGTGCCAGCGCGCGGGAGAACAGAACATCCGTGCCCCACGCCGTCTTGATCTTGTACTTCTTCGCCAGCTCGTAGGACTTGGCGATGCCGGGCCAGATCTCGTCCGCCTTGGCTCGCTGAACCGAGCCCACCGGAAAGCCCAGCCTCATCGCGTCGGGGAGCGGCTGCATGGCTCAGCCAAATGCCCTTCTCGGCGATCAGTTGGGCGGTTGCTTCGTCCATCAGCGTGCCGTGTTCGATGCACTTCACACCGGCCGCGATAGCGCCGCCGGATCGCAGCCGGCGTAAAGGCATGCGCGACGACATACGTGCCCCAATTCTCCGCCGCTTCGACCGCCGCGCGCAGTTCAGCCTCGGTGAAGGTGGTCACGTCGAGCGGACTGAAGGGCGACGACACTCCGCCGCCCGCCGTCAACTTGACCTGCGAGGCGCCCTGCATGAGCTGTTCGCGTGCGCGCACGCGCACCTCGTCAGGGCTGTCCGCAACCACGGCGCCGCCGATCTGCTCCATGCGGGTGAGCATGCCGCCGATCGTCCGCGGCAGATCGGTGAGCTGGCGGAAATCCCCATGCCCGCTCGTGACCGTGATCATGGCGCCGGACGGATAGATGCGCGGGCCCTTGACGATGCCTTCGTCGATGGCTTGTTTGAGACCGAACACCGGCCCGCCCACGTCGCGAACGGTGGTGAAGCCGCGCATCAGGGTGTCTGTCGCCTCGTCGCCGGCCGCGAGATTGTTGTAGCCGACGTCACCGAACGCCTGCGCCGGAGTCGCCCGGATCAGCATCGCGTGCCAATGCACGTCGATCAGGCCAGGCATCAGCGTGCGCCCGCCGCCCGCGACGGCCGTCACGCCGGGGTCGGCTGCGATCGGCGAAGCCGAAATGCGCTCGATGATGTTGCCCTTCACCAAGACGTTGGAAGGGGCCGAGAGCGCACCGCTTTTGCCGTCGAAGATGCGCACATTCTGAAACAAGGTTGCGGCGTCGCGCGCGGGCACAGGTGCTTGCGCAAGAACTGCTGAAGAGAGCCCAAGACCCTGAACAAGAGCCAGAAATGGAATGGTGGAAACGAAAGCTCGACGCGACACGAACTTCATCAGCGGCCTCCCGACTGACAGAGTTTCCTATTGGCGGAGCGGCAATGATATTAGATTAGCCTGATGCCTGTCATGTGGTTCAGCGGAACGGCTTGCTCAGATACCGCGAGCCCTTCAGTCCGTAGCGCCAAGGCAATTCCGCCGCCTTGGTGATGCCGATCCGCACGCCGGCCAGCATCTCGGGCGTCTGCTCACGCGCGATCAGCTTGAATGGCGGCTTGTCCAACGCGAGGCCGTTGTGGGCGATTGAAATGCCGAGCGCCTCGCACAGCCGGCCGGGTCCGGCGCACAGCAACCGCTCGTCCTTGACGCCGCGGCGGCGGCGCATCTTCGCCAGCCCCTCCAGCGGCTCGATGGCTCGGATCAGCACCGCGCTCGCCGAGCCTTCCTTCTCGCAGACGAAGTTGAGGCACCAGTGGATGCCGTAGGAGCGGTACACGTAGGCCAAGCCCGGCGGCCCGAACATCACGGCGTTGCGCGGCGTCTGGCCGTTGAAGCTGTGCGCGGCCGGGTCGGTGTGGTGATAGGCCTCGACCTCGACGATCCGCCCGCCGACGCCGTCGAACAGCAGCGTCGCGCCGATCAACTCGGGCGCGACCTGGTGGACCGAGCGGTCGAAAAAGCGGCGGTGCAGGCGGGCGGGCATGAACGTTTGTTTATCGCGTGGCCGCCGCTCCGAAAATCTTTTTTGCGCCGGGTCTGGTGATAGCGAAAGCGGCCACCACATCGCGCCGAATTATCCGGGGCAGGAGGCTCACCCATGGACACCGTCGCGGCGAACGAAGAAACCATCACGCTCAGCCAGGCCAAGAAGCTGATCCAGTGCATGGCGCAGGAGCAGAGCTTCCTGTTCCTGTCGGCGCCCGGCGTCGGCAAGTCCGAGATGGTGGCGCAGGCGGCGGCGGAAGCCGGCCTGCCGTGCCGGTCGCTGCTGGGGACGCAAATCGCGCCGGAGGACGTCAGCGGCGTGCCGCGCATTGTCGGCGAGCGGTCGGTGTTCTGCCCGCCGCGCATCCTGCTGCCGGAGAATCCCGAGCCGTTCTGCCTGTTCCTCGACGAGCTGCCGGCCTGCGCGCCCGACGTGCAGAAGGCGTTCTACTCGCTGCTGCTGGAGCGCCGCCTCGGCGAGCACGCCTTGCCGCGCCGGCACCTGGGTGGTCGCGGCGGGCAACCGCATGCAGGACCGCGCGCTGGTGCGCTCGATGAGCTCGGCGCTGGTCAACCGCGTCACCATCCTGCACCTGCGGGTCGACGCCGATGAATGGCAGGCCTGGGCCGCGAAGAACGGCGTGCGCGCCGAGATCCGCAACTTCGTCTCCCACATGCCCGATGCCTTGATGCGGCCGGTGCCGTCCGAGCCGGTGCCGTTCTCGACGCCGCGCGCCTGGGCGCTGCTGTCGCGCGCGCTCGATCTCGCCGAGGGTGCCGGCATCCTGAACCGCGAGACCCGGCGCGCGCTGGCGTTCGGCCGCGTCTCGGCGGAGGACGCCGCGGTGTTCTGCGCGCTCGCCGAGGAGCAGATCGGCGCCATGCGGCCGATCGAGGACTACATCGTGCAGCCGAGCTTCCTGCCGCAGACCGACGCGGCGCGCTGGTTCATCCTCAACTGCGTGCGCCAGCACGTGCGCGACGGCCGGCTCTCGCATCTCAAGCCGCGCGCGGTGAACCGCTTCCTGCGCGCGCTGCAGCCCGAGCAGCAGCTCACCGTGCTCACCGATCTGGTCGAGCAATGGGGCGCGCTCGGCGCCGACCGGGCGATGTTCGATCTGCTGAAGAAGGTGACCGCGCTGTGAGCGCCAGCGACCGCTACCGTCCCGTCCGATCGCGCGACGCTCGACCGCATCGCGCGCGGGCTGCGCCTGGTCACGGCGCCGCTGCCGCACCTCGCCGGGCTTGGCGGCCGCCGTGCGCGTCAGCATCGACGAGCGGGTGCCGACCATGGGCGTGTTCGCCTCCGGCCGGATGGTCGCCAATCCGGCGTTCGTGGCGCGGCTCAAGGACAACGAGCTGATCTTCGTGCTGGCGCACGAGCTGCTGCACCTGGCGCTGCGCACCCACGACCGCGCCAAGGGCTCCGGCCGGCTCGAGTTCAACTACGCGCACGACTACATCATCAACGACATCCTGCGCGTCGCGCTCGGCTTCACCGGCATCCCGGCCGGCGGGCTCGACATGCCGGGCGCGCGCGAGAAGTCCGCCGAGCAGATCGTGCTCGAGATGCGCAGGAACGCCGACAAGATGGCGTCGAAGTCCCGCGTGTTCGAGGGCGAGCACGTCACGCTGCGCCGCGTGTTCGGCGCGGGCTCCGGGCGCAGCCGCAGGACCAGCAGGACGCCGGCGACGTGCTCGACGACAAGACCGAGCGCGAGCTGTTTCCCGGCCGAAGCGGCGGAACAGGCCGAGCGCGTCGAAGGCGCTGCGCGATCTGGCGGCCGAGAAGCCTGGCGCTGGCCAAGGCGATGGGCGCCATGAAGGGGCAGGGGCGGCGAGGGCTCGGCCGCCCAGCATCAGGTGGTCACCGCGCTGCGCGGGCTTTACCGCACGCCGTGGGAGATCGAGCCTGCAGCGCTGGATGGAATCGGTCGCGCCCGGCGAGCGCACCTTCACGCGGCCGTCGCGCCGCGGCGCCGACCGCGACGACATCGTGCTGCCGGGCCGCAGGCGGGAATCCTGGATGCTCAACGTGGTGCTCGACACCTCCGGCTCGATGACCGACGAGATTCCGCGCGTGCTCGGCGCGGTCGCCGACTTCTGCGATGCGGTCGCGGTCGATCAGATCCGCGTCGTGCAGTGCGACACCGCCGTGACCGTCCGACGAGGTTCTGTCGCCGAACGAACTCGCCGACTATCAGGTCAGCGGCTATGGCGGCAGCGATCTCGGCCCGCCATGCTGGCGCTTGCCGACGATCCCTGCGTCACCGCCTGCCTGATCGTCACCGACGGCGACATCGCCTATCCGGCGCGAGCAGATGCCCTACGGCGTGCTGTGGGTGCTGCCGTCGCACGGCAGCGCGCATTTCCGCCCGCCTTACGGGCACGTCGTCACCATGCAGAGGGCAGAGCCATGAAGGCCGTGCAGGAGCTTGTCGCTTACTTCGATCGTCGCGGCAGCGCTGTCGCCGCGCCAGTTGCGCAGGCTGCTCGACCAGGGCTTCCTGGCGGCGGACGCGCCGGCGACCATGATCGACCTGTGCGATCCGGTCGGCGCGACGTTCTATTTCCGGGTCACGCGGCGCGGCTCAGGGCTCGCTCTGGGGCACCGACATCTACACCGGCGATTCCAGCCTGGCGGTGGCCGCGGTCCATGCCGGCCTGGTGAAGGCCGACGAGACCGCGATCGTCAAAGTGACGGTGGTGGCGCCGCTGCAGAAGTATCAGGGCTCGGTGCGCAACGGCGTCACCAGCCACGATTTCGGCCGCTACGGCACGGCGTACCGGCTCTCGGCGATCTGACGACCGCCCGGTCCTAGCCCCGCCTCAGTCCTTGCCAAAGTGTTGCAGCGCAACGCGATCTGTGGCGGCGCGGCAACATTCCTTAGAACATTTGGCCATCAGGCTGCGACTTGGAGGGTCATGCCGCGATTTGGCCATACCATTCGCCGCAGTTGGCAGCCGTTCTCAAGCCGTTGCGAGATTTCCGGTTTTTCCTGCCGGAACGGACAGTGGCCGGAACGACACAGTAACCGCAAGCGCGCTGTTTCCCGGGAGGAATTGGCGGGCGGAAGGGCCGGGGGGCCCGGAACGTCGATGGACGCCAAGACCGATCTCAAGTCCAGGCTGCCCAGCCGGCATGTCACCGAAGGTCCCGCGCGGGCGCCGCATCGGTCTTACTATTACGCGATGGGTCTGACCAAAGAGCAGATCCACCAGCCGTTCGTCGGCGTCGCCTCCTGCTGGAACGAAGCCGCCCCCTGCAACATCGCCCTGATGCGCCAGGCGCAGGCGGTGAAGAAGGGCGTCGCGGCCAACCACGGCACGCCGCGGGAGTTCTGCACCATCACCGTGACCGACGGCATCGCCATGGGCCATGCCGGCATGTACTCCGTCGCTGCCGTCGCGCGAGGTGATCGCCGACTAGCGTCGAACTCACCATGCGCGGCCACGGCTACGACGGCCTGGTTGGCCTCGCCGGCTGCGACAAGTCGCTGCCGGGCATGATGATGGCGATGGTCCGCCTCAACGTGCCGTCGATCTTCATCTATGGCGGCTCGATCCTGCCCGGCAATTTCCGCGGCCAGGTCGTCACCGTGCAGGACATGTTCGAGGCGGTCGGCCGGCATTCGGTCGGCTCGCTGTCCGAGCGAAGACCTCGACGAGATGGAGCAGGTGGCCTGCCCGTCGGCCGGCGCCTGCGGCGCGCAGTTCACCGCCAACACCATGGCGACCGTTTCCGAGGCGATCGGCCTCGCGCTGCCGTATTCGGCCGGCGCGCCGGCGCCTTATGAAATCCGCGACCGGTTCTGCATGACGGCCGGCGAGCAGGTGGTGGAGCTCATCAAGCTCAACATCCGCCCGCGCGACATCGTCACCCGCAAGGCTTTGGAAAACGCCGCCGCAGTTGTGGCGGCCTCCGGCGGTTCCACCAATGCCGCGCTGCATCTTCCGGCCATCGCGCACGAATGTGGCATCGAGTTCGACCTGTTCGACGTCGCCGAGGTCTTCAAAAGAACACCTTATGTCGCGGATTTGAAACCGGGTGGCCGTTATGTCGCCAAGGACATGTTCGAGGTTGGCGGCATTCCGCTGCTGATGAAGACGCTGCTCGACCATGGCCATCTGCATGGCGAGTGCCTCACCGTCACCGGGCGGACCATCGCGGAGAACCTCGCCAAGGTGAAGTGGAACCCGGACCAGGACGTGGTGCGTGCCGGCCAACAAGCCGCTGTCCCCGACCGGCGGCGTGGTCGGCTTGAAGGGCAATCTCGCGCCCGAAGGCGCGATCGTGAAGGTCGCCGGCATGGACAATCTGAAGTTCTCCGGCCCGGCGCGCTGCTTCGACGGCGAGGAGGCCTGCTTCGAGGCGGTGCGGAACAAGAAATACAAGGAAGGCGAGGTCCTGGTGATCCGCTACGAGGGCCCGAGGGGCGGCCCCGGCATGCGCGAGATGCTGTCCACCACCGCCGCGCTTTACGGCCAGGGCATGGGCGGCAAGGTCGCGCTGATCACCGACGGCCGGTTCTCCGGCGCGACGCGCGGCTTCTGCATCGGCCATGTCGGGCCGGAGGCGGCGGTCGGCGGCCCGATCGCGCTCGTGCGCGACGGCGACATCATCACCATCGATGCCGACAACGGCACGCTCGACGTCAAGCTGACGGCCGACGAGCTCGCCAAGCGCAAGGCGGCCTGGAAGGCGCGCGAGAGCGACGCCAGCTCCGGCTATCTGTGGAAATACGCCCAGCAGGTGGGCTCCGCGCTCAACGGCGCGGTGACCCATCCCGGCGGCGCTGCCGAGAAGACGACCTATGCGGATATCTAAGTCTCATAGGATTGGCCGCCGTGGCCGGGCTCGCCGTCTGGCTGGACGCCGCCGCCGTCGCTGTCGCTCGACGGCACGCCGTCGCCGAACGCCGCCGCGGTGCCTGCCGCCGCGCTGGCGGCGCCCGATCCGCGATCACCGCGCCGAAGGCCGCGCTCGCGCCAGTCCCAATGCCGCGCTTGTCGCCGAGCGACGCGTTCCGCCGCGCTACCGAGGCGCTCAAGAGCGGCGAGCGCAAGAATGCGCTGACCTCGCTGCAATACGCCGCCGATCACGGCCACGGCGTCGCGCTCTGGCAGCTCGGCCGCATGTATGCCGAAGGCGACGGCGTGGTGCGCGACGATCGCCGCGCCTTCGAATATTTCCGCAAGTTCGCCGACAGCCATGCCGACGACCATCCGGCGGCGCCGCGCTCGCGCTTCGTCGCCAACGCCTTCGTGGCGCTCGGCCATTACTATCTCGACGGCATTCCGAATTCGCCGGTGGAAGCCAATCCCGAGCGGGCGCGGCGGATGTTCTATCACGCAGCCTCGTACTTCGGCGATCCCGAGGCGCAGTATCAGCTTGCGACGCTCTACGTCGACGGCAATGGCGTCGGCCGCGACGCCAAGCGCGCGGTGCCATGGCTCACGCTTGCCGCCAACAAGGGCCACTACAAGTCGCAGGCGCTGCTCGGCCGCATCCTGTTCCGCGGCGAGCATGGCGTGCGCCAGCCGGCTTCGGGCCTGATGTGGCTCACGGTTGCCAGCGACGGGCCGGGCGGCTGCGAGTGGCGTGGATCGCCGAGTTGCGCGCGAGCGCGTTCAAGCAGGCGACCGACCGCGAGCGCGAGGCGGCGCTGGTGCTGCTCGAGCGCTGGGTCGAAGGCCGCGCGCCAGTAAGCCTTCAAAGCTGCATGTCGTGCGGTCAGGCGGATCGATCGCCAGATCGATGTAGACCGGCACGTGATCCGACGGCTTCTCCCAGGACCGCACATGCTTGTCGATGCCGGCGGCGGTGAGCCGGTCGGCGGCCTGCGGCGACAGCATCATGTGGTCGATGCGGATGCCCCAGTTCTTCTGCCAGGCGCCGGCCTGGTAATCCCAGAACGTGTAGAGGCCGCGGATCGTCGCTGGCGGCCCGGATCGCGTCCGTCAGCCCGAGGCTGGCGAATGAGCGGAACTTCTCCCGCGTCTGCGGCAGGAAAAGCGCGTCATTCACCCATGCCGCCGGATTGTGCACGTCGGTCGGCGGTCGGGATGACGTTGTAGTCGCCGGCCAGGATCAGCGGCTCTTCCAGTTGAAGCCGTTCCTGCGCGTAGTGAGAAAGCCGCTCCATCCAGTTGAGCTTGTAGGCATATTTGTCGGTGTCGGGCGGGTTGCCGTTGGGCAGATAGATCGAGGCGACGCGCACCACGCCGGTCGCGGTGGACACCGTCACTTCAAGGAATCGGGCGTGGTCGTCGCCGTCGTCGCCGGGCAGGCCGCGGCGTCACCTCATCGAATTTGAAGCGCGACAGGATCGCCACGCCGTTGAAGGTCTTCTGGCCATGCACGGCCAAGTTGTAGCCGAGCGACTCGAAGGCTTGGCGGGGGAAGGCGTCGTCCATGCACTTGATTTCCTGAAGGCAGACGATGTCGGGCTTGCGCTCGGCAAGCCATGCCGTCAGGTGCTCGGTCCGCTGGCGGATGGAGTTCACGTTCCAGGTGGCGATGCGCATGGGGCTTTCTGGGGCTTTGCGGTCCCGCGGGCGCAGGCGCCAATTAACCAACTCGAATGCCGCTCGGAACACCCGGAAGCACTGCAAGCAACAGGGAATATTGGTGTTCTACTGAGGGGCGGCAGATGCGCCTTGACGGCGTTATGGTATCAATCGGCCCATCCGGCGTGGACGCCGCGGGCGGGGCACGTTTGGAGCGGACCGGCTGTGGGCCGGCCCGATAGCGAGTTTTCAGAGGATGAGGAAGCGGACCTGGCTTGTGGGGGTGGCTGTGGTGCTCGCCCTGGCGGGCGGCGCTGTCGTGACGCGGGACATCTGGAATCCGCAGGGAGCCGTCGCGCAGGCGCCCGCGGCCGAACCCGCAGGCGCGCGGCGTGCCGGTCATCACCGCCGTTGCCGAAAAGAAGACGGTGCCGCTCCAGGTCGAGCTGCTGGGCACCGTGACGCCGATTGCCAGCGTCGCCATCAAGTCGCGGCTCGAAACCGAGATCGTCGGCGTGCATTTCAACGATGGCGCCATGGTGAAGCAGGGCGACCTGCTGTTCACGCTGGATGGCCGCGCCATCGAGGCGCAGGTCCGCGACCTTGAGGCCGTGCTGGTCAGCGCCAAGGCGCAGCTCGAGCAGAACGAGCGCGATCTTGAGCGCTACACCGAGCTGGTCGCCAAGAACGCGGCCACGCAGGTGCAGCTCAACAACTCCAGAACCCAGGTCAACGTCTGGCGCGCCACCGCGAACTCGACCGTCGGCCAAGATCGAGAACCTGAAGGTGCAGTTGTCCTACTGCACGATCCGCGCGCCGATCGCGGGCCGGGCCAGCATGGCCGCGGTGAAGGTGGGCAACTTCGTGCGGCCGGCCGACGTTGCGCCGCTCGCCACCATCATCCAGGCCGCGCCGGTCTATGTCGCGTTTGCGCTGCCGCAGAACAATCTGCCTGCGTTGCGCGAAGCTCTGGCGGCTGAAACCGCTTCCATCCAGGCGATCATTCCGGGCGAGACGAGGCGCGGCAGCGGTCACGTCTCGATGATCGAGAACACCATCGACGCGGGCACCGGCACGGTCACCGTTCGCGCCACCATGCCGAACGCCGACGGGCTGCTCTGGCCGGGCACGCTGGTGCGGGTGCTGCTGACGTTCCGCGAGGAGACGGCCATCGTGGTGCCGCCGACTGCGGTGCAGCTCAGCCAGACCGGCTCATTCATTTTCGTGGTCAAGAATGGCGTCGCCACCGTGCAACCGGTCAAGGTGGCGCGCGTGCAGCAGAACGAAACCATCCTGGAAAGCGGCCTTGAGGGCGGCGAGACCGTCGTCACCGACGGCCAGCTCCGCCTCACCAACGGCGCCAGAGTCGCGCCGCGCGCGGCCGGCGCGCCGGCGGGGTCCTGAGCCATGAACCTATCCGAGCTCTGTATCCGCCGCCCGGTGTTGACGACGCTGATCACGGCGTCGTTCATCGTGTTCGGCGTGTTCGCATACCGGCTGCTGGCGGTCGCCGCGCTGCCGCGCGTCGACTTCCCGACCATCCAGATCCAGGCGCAATTGCCGGGAGCGAGCCCCGAGACGATGGCCGCATCGATCGCATCCCCGATCGAGCGGCAGTTGTCGACCATTTCCGGGATCAGCTCGATCACCTCGTCGTCAACTCAAGGCTCGACCTCGATCACCATTCAGTTCGAGCTGGTCCGCGACATCGACAGCGCCGCGCTCGACGTGCAGACCGCACTCTCCACGGCGGCGCGCCGGCTGCCGCCGGAAATGACCACGCCGCCCCAGTTCCGCAAGGTCAATCCGGGCGACTTCCCGATCCTGTTCATTTCGACGCGGTCGGCCACGCTGCCGCTGCACGTCGTCAACGAGTATGCCGAAACCGTGCTGGCCCAGCAGATCTCCCAGATCCAGGGCGTCGCCCAGGTGCAGATCTTCGGCTCGCAGCGCTTTGCGATCCGCGTCCAGGTCGATCCGTCCGCCGCGGCGGCGCGCAACATCTCGCTCGACGAAATCCGCAACGCGGTGAGCCGCGCGAATTCCAACGTGCCGGTCGGCACGCTGTCCGGCGAGACGCAGAACATCACGCTCAATGCCTCCGGCGCCATGACCAAGGCGGCCGACTACAAGCAGATCACGGTGGCATACCGCAACGGCGTTTCGGTCAAGCTTCAGGAGGTGGCGCGCGTCCTCGACAGCGTGGAGAACGACAAGGTCGCGAGCTGGTTCAATGACGAGCGCGCCATCGTGCTGGCGATCCAGCGCCAGCCCGACGCCAACACCGTGGCGGTGGTGGACGCCGTGCGCGAACGGTTGCCCGCGTTCCGCGCCCAGGTGCCGGCCGCGATCGAGATGCAGTTCCTGCTCGACCGCTCGCTGTCGATCCGCGGACTCGGTCGCCGAGGTGCAATTCCATCTGGCGATCTCGATCACGCTGGTCGTCCTGGTGATCTTCCTGTTCCTGCGCAAGGCGTCGGCCACGATCATCCCGTCGCTCGCGGTGCCGGTGTCGCTGATCGGCACGTTCGCGGCGATGTACGCGTTCGGCTTCTCGATCAACAACATGACGTTGCTGGCGCTCGCGCTGTCGGTCGGCTTCGTGGTCGACGACGCGATCGTCATGCTGGAGAACATCGCGCGCCACATCGAAGGCGGCATGCGGCCTTTCGAGGCGGCGCTGAAGGGCTCGCGCGAGGTCGGCTTCACCATCATCTCGATCACCTTCTCGCTGATCGCCGTGTTCATCCCGGTGCTGCTGATGGGCGGCATGGTCGGCCGCGTGTTCCGCGAATTCGCGGTGACGATTTCGGTGGCGATCGTGGTGTCCGGCTTCGTCTCGCTGACGCTGACGCCGATGCTGTGCGCGCGCGTGCTGAAGGTTCACCAGGAGGACGAAAAGCAGATCTTCATTCTGCGCTGGTTCGACGCGATGTTCCGCAGCTGGCTGCGCGCCTACGAATGGTCGCTCGACTGGGTGATCCGATACAAGGCGATCATGCTGGCCGTTACGCTTCGCGACGCTGGGCGGCTCGGTCTGGCTTTACATGGCGATCCCGAAGGGCTTCTTCCCGGCCGAGGACACCGGCTACATCGCGGTGACGACCGAGGGCCCGAGCGACATCGCGTTCCCGGCGATGGCGACTTGCAGCGCAGGGTCGCCGAGATCATCCGCCAGGATCCGGCGGTCGAATATCTCAACTCGACGGTCGGCACCGGCGGCCCCAATCCGACCGTCGAACTACGGCCGCATGCTGCTGGGCCTCAAGCCGATGAGCGGAGCGCAAGGAGAACTCCACCGCGGTGATCCAGCGCCTGCGCCGCACCGCCAACACGGTGCCCGGCGTCGCGGTTTATTTCCAGAACATCCAGAACATCCGCGTCGTCGCGCGCATCTCCAAGAGCGAGTTCCAATACACGCTGCAATCCAGCGACACCGAGGCGCTCTACCGGATCACCCCGAGCTGCAGGCCATGGTCGAGAAGGTCGAGGGGCTGCGCGACGTCACCACCGACCTCTACATCAAGAATCCGGAAATGGTCGTCGAGATCGACCGCGAGAAGGCGGCGGTCTACGGCATCACCGTCGATCAGATCCGCCAGGAGCTCTACAACGCGTTCGGCTCGCGCCAGATCGGAACCATCTACACGCCGTCGAACGACTACCAGATCATCATGCAGAGCATGCCGGAGTTCCAGACCGACCCGTCGGCGCTCTCCAAGATCTTCCTCAAGACGCGCGCGGACAATCCCGCCGCCGGCGCGGTCGGCGGCGGCGCCAGCGGCACCGGCGTGCTGACCGGACCATCGATCCCGCTGTCGGCCGTCACCAAGCTGGTGCCGACGGTCGGGCCGCTGCAGGTCAACCATCAGGGCCAGCAGCCGGCGGTGACGATCTCGTTCAACCTGGCGCCCGGCGTGTCGCTCGGCTACGCGGTCGACCAGATTCAGCGCATCGAGCGCGAGGCCGGTCTGCCGGCCTCGATCACCACCGGCTTCCAGGGCTCGGCCCAGGTGTTCCAGGAATCGCTGAAGGGGCAGGGCATCCTGGTGCTGGCCGCGATCTTCGCCGCCTACGTGGTGCTCGGCATCCTGTACGAGAGCTTCATCCACCCGCTCACCATCATCTCCGGCCTGCCGTCGGCCGGCATCGGCGCACTGCTGACGCTGATGCTGTTCAACATGGATCTCTCGGTCATCGCCATGATCGGCATCGTCATGCTGGTCGGCATCGTCAAGAAGAACGCGATCATGATGATCGACTTCGCGATCGAGCGAAGACGCGTCGGCCTTGGCGCCGAGGCCGCGATCCGCGAGGCGGCGCTGCTGCGCTTCCGCCCCATCATGATGACGACCTTCGCCGCGATTTTCGGCGCGCTGCCGATTGCGATCGGCTCGGGCGCCGGCGCGGAGCTGCGCCAGCCGCTCGGCGTCGCGGTGGTCGGCGGCCTGCTGCTCTCGCAGCTCCTGACGCTCTACATCACGCCGGTCGTCTACCTCTACCTCGACCGCATCGACCGGCGCATCAAGCGCCGGCTCGAGCCGCAGCTCGATGAGGTTCCCGAGCCGATCAAGCCCGCCGTGGCGGCGGAGTAGTCATGGGCGTTTGCGTTTGGTGTGCGGCGTGGTGATTGTCACGCCAGCCATCCTGAACTCTTCCCCCCCTCCCTTCAGAACCTGCCCCCCCACCCTCCCCTCTATTCAAGCTTCTCTCCTGCCGCTCTCTCCATGCGTGCTTTGATCGCCGCCGTTCTTATTGCAGCCACGACGCCAGGGCTCGCGGCGGAAGCCACCATTCCGGACGGCAACACCGTGATCCTCAATGGCGTGACGTACAGGCTTGAAGGGATCGACGCGCCGCAGACGGACCAGACATGCCTGGACGACAAAGGAGCTGCCTGGACATGCGGTATCGCGGCACGCGAACGTTTGCACGAGCACGTCCGAAAACGCGACGTCCGTTGCACGGACCGGGGCGCAGACAGCATTCTTCGCAAGAGGCGAGTCGGCGAGTGTTGGATCGAGGGCGAGCCCACAAGCCTAAATCAATGGATGGTTCAGCAGGGTTGGGCGCTGAATGCCGACCGCTCCGCGAAGGGCCGTTTCAAATCCGACAGGGACAGTGCGAGTGCCAAGCGCCTGGGGCTTTGGAACGGTTGCTTCATAGCACCCGATGACTTGAGGCGGATCACGATCAGCACGGCAGGCTTGCTGGGCGCCACGTGCCCGAAAGCGAGCAACTGGCGGATCCGTGAAATGCTGTTTCCGGAATTCCCCGCCATGCCGGCCGGATGCGACATCAAGGGAAAGTCCGTTCTGCGCTCGCAGATGGGGGGCTATCGCGGCATTTATCATCTGGCGAGCTGCCGCAGTTATGCCCGCACCAAACCGACGCACCGATGGTTCTGCTCGGAAGAAGAAGCCCAGGCCGCGGGCTTCCGCAAGTCGTACACCTGCTGAACGGGCTGCGCTCGCGGGCGCGCTAAAGCGTAAAGCTGGTCCCGCAGCCGCAGGAGGCCTTGGCCAGCGGATTGTTGATCTTGAACGCGGCGCCGATCAGGTCGTCAACGAAGTCGATTTCCGATCCGGCCAGGTACTGCAGCGACACCGAATCAATCAGCACAGTGGCGTTGTCCCGCGCCACAACGATATCGTCCTCGGCTGCCTTGGCGCGCTCGACGTCGAACTTGTACTGGAAGCCCGAGCAGCCGCCGCCCTGCACGCTGACGCGCAGCATGGCTCCAGCCGGCTCGGCTTTGAGGATTTCGCCGATCCGCCGCGCCGCCCGCTCTGTGACAGTGACGTTGGTCATGCCGGCCCTTTATATCAGCTCCAATTCGCAGCCGCCGGGCTGCAAGTCGCTTGGCCTGTGTGATAGTTAAGTGCGCCGGCGCGCAACGTCAATCGGACAAAGGTCCAGCCATGGCGGTCACGGTGTCCGCGCCTTTTGCCTCCAATGTGCGCAACAGCCGGGGCCGGCTGCACGGCGAGCCGGCCAGCGGCACGCGAAGCGCGTTCCGCCGCGATTGCGACCGTATCATCCACGCCACCGCGTTCCGGCGTCTCGCCCATAAGACCCAGGTCTTCGTGTTTCACGAAGGCGACCATTTCCGCACCCGGCTGACCCACACGTTGGAGGTCGCGCAGGTGGCGCGCTCGCTCGCCCGCGCGCTCGGCCTCGACGAGGATCTCGCGGAGGGCTCGGCGCTCGGCCACGATCTTGGCCATCCGCCGTTCGGCCACGCGGGCGAGCGCGCGCTGGATCACTGCCTTGCCGCGTTCGGCGGCTTCGATCACAACGCGCAGACCTTGCGGGTGGTGACGGCGCTGGAGCGGCCCTATCCGGGTTTCGACGGCCTCAATCTCACCTTCGAAACGCTCGAAGGGCTGGTGAAGCACAACGGCCCGCTGACCGATCGAAGCGGCCACGCGATCGAACGGCACGGCAAACGCGAGCTGCCGCGCGGCATCGCCGAATACGGCCGCACCCATGACCTCGAACTGTGGAGCTATCCGAGCGCCGAGGCGCAGGCGGGCGCGATATCCGACGACATTGCATACGACGCCCATGACATCGACGACGGGTTGCGGGCTGAAATGTTCGGCATCGATGACCTCGCGGCGGTGCCGTTGATTGGCGACATCCTGCATGGCATCGACAAGGATCATCCGCGCGTCGATGCGGGCCGCCGCGTTCATGAGCTGCGCCGCCGGTTGATCACCCGCATGATCGAGGATGTGATCGCGCAGACGCTGCGCAACGTCGCCGAGCGCGGCATCGGGTCCGCTGCCGCCGTTCGTTCGGCAGACGGGCCGATGGTTACGTTCTCTCCGGCGATGGCGGAGGCCGACCGCGCCATCAAGGGTTTTCTCTACGAGCGGCTTTACCGCCACGCGCGGATCATGGCGATCATGAACGACGCCGAACAGGTGGTGCGCGACCTGTTCGCCCACTATGTCGAACGGCCCGCGCGACATGCCGGCGGAATGGCGGCAGGGCCCGGATGATCCCGCCGCCCGCGCATTGCGGATCGCGGACTTCATCGCGGGCATGACTGATCGCTATGCCATGGTCGAACACCAGCGGCTGATCGGAAATACCCCGGAATTGCGCTGACAAGCTCTGCAAAATTCCCGCGATTTCAAAGCCTTGTTCGACGTGAACTCTAGGAGCGGTTGGCGCGACAACTATGCGGAAGGTCTTTCACGCGGGGAGACGGCCGTGGCAACCATTTTCGGAACCAGGTTCGCCGACGGCATCGACACGTCCAGCGGCGTGACCGATGGCGACGACAGCGTGTTCGGGTACGAGGGTGACGATGTCCTGTTCGGCCGTGGCGGCAACGACATCCTCAATGGCGGCGACGGCAACGACATTCTGAAAGGCGGCGCGGGCGCAGACCATCTCGATGGCGCCGCCGGCAACAGTGATTGGGCCGATTACTACAACTCCGCCAGAGGCGTTCTCGTCAGCCTGGAAACCGGCCGGGGCGTGGGTGGGACTGCCCACGGCGACACCCTGGTCGACATCGAGAATCTGTCCGGTTCTGCGCACGGCGACATCCTGACCGGCAACGCCGGCGCCAACTACCTGAACGGCTATCACGGCAACGACGGTCTCTGGGGCGGCGGCGGCGCGGATACGCTCGACGGCGGCGACGGCAACGACCTCCTCGTTGGCGGCAGCGGCGCCGATGTGCTGCACGGCCGTTCGGGCACCGATACCGCAAGCTACGCCGGCTCCGGCGAGGGCGTGGTCGTTTCGCTCAGGCGGGGCACAGGATCCTTCGGCGATGCGGAAGGCGACACGCTGATCAGCATCGAAAATCTCACCGGCTCGTCCCATGGCGATGGGCTGTTCGGCGACGACAACGCCAACGTATTGAACGGCGGCGGCGGCAACGACTTGTTGCTCGGATTCGGCGGCAACGACACCTTGACCGGCGGCATGGGCACCGACGCGATGACCGGCGGCATCGGGGCCGACACGTTCGTGTGGCAAAGCATCAGAGAGACGGGTGCGACGAGATGGACCGCCGATGTCGTGACCGACTTCGACCGCAAGGCGGGCGACCTGCTCAGGGTCAGCGGGATCGACGCGGACGGCAACGCCGCGAACGGCGACACCGCGTTTTCCTTCCTCGGCCACGCCGCGAGCAATCCGTTCACCGCGGCGGGCCAGATCAGCTGGTATGGCGACGGCACAGACACCTACATCATGTTCAACACCGATGCGGATGCTGGCGTCGAGGCCATGGTTCGCCTCGCGGGCGTCCACACGATCGACGCGAGCTGGTTTGCGCTTTAGGGCGGATTCCGGCCGCGCCCCACGGCGACCGGATCGAGCCGGCGTTCTCTCTCCGCCCTCATCCTGAGGATGAGGGCGGGATAGGTGCGTTGTGCCATCTGATCTGCTAAGCACCGCGCCGCATGAACGTATTCCGTCTCTTCACCACGCACGTCCGCAACGCTGTCGATACGCTGGCGAAGGCCGGCGTGTTTCCTGCCGCGCCCGCGCTCGATCGCATCGTTGTCGAGCCGCCGCGCGAGGCTGGTCACGGCGACCTCGCGACCAACGCAGCGATGGTGCTGGCGAAGGACGCGGGGCTCAAGCCGCGCGACCTCGCGGAAAAGATCGCTGCGGAGCTGGAGAAGCGGCCGGAGATCACCAAGACCGAGATCGCGGGGCCGGGTTTCATCAACCTGACGCTCGATCCGGCGGTGTGGCGCGATGCGCTCGCCGCGGCGATCAAGGCCGGAGTGGATTACGGGCGAGGCGAGGGCGACGACCATCACAAGGTCAATGTGGAGTACGTCTCCGCCAATCCGACCGGGCCGATGCACGTCGGCCATTGCCGCGGCGCGGTGTTCGGCGACGCGCTGGCGAACCTGCTCGCGTTTGCCGGACTCCAGGTGACGCGCGAGTACTACATCAACGACGCCGGCGCGCAGGTCGATGCGCTCGCGCGCTCGGCGTATCTGCGTTACCGCGAGGCGCTCGGCGACAACATCGGCGCGATCCCGGAGGGGCTTTATCCCGGCGACTACCTCAAGCCGGTCGGCGCAGCGCTGGCGAAGGAGTACGGCGACAGGTTCAAGGGCAAGCCGGACACCGAGTGGCTCGCGCCGGTGCGCGACAAAGCCATCGCGATGATGATGGACATGATCCGCGACGACCTCGCCGCGCTCAACGTGCGGCACGACGTGTTCTTCTCCGAGCGCTCGCTGGTCGAGGGCGGGGATAAGGTCGGCGCCACTATTGAGGCATTACGGAAGAGCCAGAAGGTCTACGAAGGACGGCTTCCTCCGCCCAAAGGAGCGCCGGAGCAAGACTGGGAAGACCGCGAGCAAACGCTGTTCCGGTCCACAGAGTTCGGCGATGACGTCGACCGGCCGCTGAAGAAATCGGACGGCTCGTACACCTATTTCGCCTCCGACATCGCCTATCACAAGTCGAAATTCGAGCGCGGCTTCAACGACATGATCGATGTCTGGGGCGCCGACCACGGCGGCTACATCAAGCGCATGAAGGCCGCCGTCAAAGCGGTCAGCGCCGGCGCCGCCGAGCTCGACGTCAAAGTCGTTCAATTGGTGAAGCTCACCCGCGCCGGCGTCGAAGTGAAAATGTCCAAGCGATCCGGGGAGTTCGTGACGTTACGTGAAGTGGTGGATGAAGTCGGCAAGGACGCCGTGCGCTTCATGATGCTGTACCGCAAGAACGACGCGCCGCTCGACTTCGACCTCGCCAAGGTGATCGAAAAGTCACGCGAAAATCCAGTGTTCTACGTGCAGTACGGCCACGCCCGCGGCTATTCGATCTTCCGCAATGCTGCGCCGGTGCTGCCCGATTTGCCGACGGAACCGGTGGCCCGCGCGGCCGCCCTCGCGCAGGCCAAATTGACGCGGCTTGATGACGCGGCGGAACTCGCCCTGATGCGAAAGCTCGCGCTCTACCCGCGCCTGATCGAAGCCTCCGCGGAGGCCCATGAACCGCACCGGATTGCGTTCTATCTATATGAACTAGCAAGCGAATTTCATGCGCAATGGACCCGCGGCAATGATGCGCCCCATTTACGCTTCATTATCCAAGATGATCCAGAAATGACATCGGCGCGTCTGGCCCTTGTGCAGGGTGTTGTGACGGTAATTGCCTCTGGATTGGCGCTGCTGGGCGTCGAGGCGCCCGCGGAAATGCGCTAGCCTCGCCGCCGATGACGTGAAATCGCCGCAAGCGCGGTTCATCCCATCGGTCGTACCGGACACGGAAAGCGTCATGACGGACGACAACGCACGTTACCGATCGAGCGACCCCTTCGCCCACGCGCCGGATCAAGGCGGGCATGGCAGCGATCCGCTTGCCGAATTGGCGCGCTTGATCGGCCAGAACGACCCGTTTGCCGACCGTGCTCGCGAGCAGCAGCACCCAGAGCCGCCGCGCGCACCGCAGCCGTATGACGACCAGCCGGCTCACGATCCGCGTTACGACGCTCCGTATCGCCGCTGACCCTGCGCCTCATTTTGCTGAGCCCGCGCCGGTTCCCTCGGAGCCTGCACCGGTCTCGGATTGGGAAAAGCAGCCGCCGTTCGATCCGTTCGCCCCGGCGTCCTCCCGCGGGCCGGAACCGCACGCCGCTGATCGCTATCAGGAGCCGCCACTCCAGCGCACTTCGCCCGCCGAGTTCTCATTTCCGTCGCTGCATTCCCAGCAGGCGCGGCTTCCCAACTCATCCTCGTCCGATGGGCCGCCTTCCGATGCGCCGTTCGCCGCGCCTTCCCATCATGAGCCGGTCGGGCATGCCGTCGCCGCCGTTCCACCTGGCATCCGGCCGCGTGCCTTCTCCGCCGCCGCTCGATGAGATATTACGACGACGCCCCGCAGGGCGGCCGCCGCAGAGGTCTGATCACCGTCGCCGCGGTATTCATGCTCGCGGTGGTCGGGACCGCGGGTGCGTTCGGCTATCGCACCTGGTTTGGCGGTCCGAGCGTGAAGCCGGCTCCGGCAGTGATCCGTGCCAGCGCCGAGCCGGCCAAGGTTGCGCCTCCGGCCCCCGCAGTCGATCCGAATGCCAACAAGATCAGCTACGACCGGTTCGGCGATCGCGGCCAGAACGAGAAGGTCGTGCTGCGTGAAGAAAAGCCGGTCGATATCAGGGATGCGACCCGAACCGGCTCCGCCATGTCCACGGTGCCGCTGCCGAGTCAGCAAGCTTCTGCGGCCACACCCCACGGCGGTACGCCGCCGAGCGTGCTGACCGATCCCAAGCGCGTCCGTACCGTGACGATCCGTCCGGATGCGCCGGACAATTCCATCGCGCGCCCGCCGATGGTGACGCAGCAGGCCCCTGCCGCGCCGGTGCGGCAAGCCGCGGTCGCGCCATCCAGCGCGCCGCTCGATCTCGCCAATCCCGCGTCACCGCCGCAGCAGGCCCGCGCCGCGGTCCGTCAGACGCCGCCGCCTGCGGTGCGGCCGGCGCCCGCGCCGGCTTCGGCCAATGCGCCGCTGTCGCTAGCCCCGGAAAATGCCCCGCTGCCGCCGCCCGGCACCGCGCGTGCGGCGGCGCCGACCCGCGTAGCGTCGGCTCCGGCTGCTCCGACCGCGTCGGGCAACGGAAGCTACCTCGTGCAGGTTTCGTCCCAGCGCAGCGAGGCTGATGCCCAGGCCGCGTTCCGCAGCGTCAAGTCCAAGTATTCGAGCGTGCTCGGCGATCGTCAGCCGGTGATCCGGCGCGCCGATCTGGCGGGGAAGGGCACCTACTACCGCGCCATGGTCGGGCCGTTCACCACCCGCGATCAGGCGATCCAGCTTTGCAGCAGCCTGAAAGCGGCGGGCGGCGATTGCGTTGTCCAGGCCAACTGACGCGCTTCGCTTGACCCCCAACGCCGACGCAAGCTAAGGCGCGCCGATGGCGGCGCGCGCTTTCATCTCGGGGCTATCCGGCCCGGCGCTCACGGCGGACGAGCGCGCCTTCCTGCGCGAGGCCCGTCCCTGGGGCCTCATCCTATTCAAGCGGAACATCGAGGACAAAGCCCAGGTCGCGCGCCTGGTGCGGGATTCCCAGGAAGCCATCGGCATCGCCGGCGCCCCCGTGCTGGTCGACCAGGAGGGCGGCCGGGTGCAACGCCTGGGCCCGCCGCATTGGCCTGCCTATCCGCCCGGCGCGGCATACGGCGCGCTCTATCAGCGAGACAAGGCCGCTGGCCTGCGCGCGGCCTGGCTTGGCGCGCGGCTGATCGCGTCCGATCTCAAGCCGCTCGGCATCGACGTCGATTGCCTGCCGCTGGCCGACGTGCCGGTGCGTGGCGCCGATCAGGTGATCGGCGACCGCGCCTACGGCGAGACGCCGGACCAGGTCGCTGCGCTGGCGGCGGCGGCGGCGGAGGGGCTTGAGGACGGCGGCGTTCTCCCGGTGCTCAAGCACATTCCGGGGCACGGCCGCGCCAACGCCGACAGCCACCGCAGCCTGCCGGTGGTCCGCGCCTCGAAAACCGAACTGGAAGCCATTGATTTTGCCGCATTCCGGCCGCTCAAGGGATTACCGCTGGGGATGACGGCCCACGTGGTCTTCACGGCCTTCGACCCCGTGCTACCTGTGACCACATCGGCCACAATGATCCGCGAAGTGATTCGCGGCTTCATCGGTTTTGACGGATTTTTGATGGGCGACGACGTGTCCATGGGCGCATTGAGCGGTTCGATCGGCGAGCGCAGCCGCGCTTCGCTGGCCGCGGGCTGCGACTTGGTCCTGCATTGCAACGGCAAGCTCGACGAGATGCAGGCCGTTGCCGCCGAAGCCCCGGAACTTGCGGGTGAGCCCGCTCGCCGCGCCGGCGCGGCGCTCGCGCGCCGCCGTGAACCGTCGCCGATCGACTTGGCCGAAGCGCGGCGCGAGTTTGCCGCGCTGATGGAGACCCGTATCGCATGAGCGATGCCCTGAGCTTTGAAGGTGAGATCGGAGCCGAACGCGCCAGCGACGAACCGGCGCTGGTGGTCGATGTCGAGGGCTTCGAAGGCCCGCTCGACCTGCTGCTCTCGCTCGCGCGCAACCAGAAGGTCGACCTCGCCAAGATCTCGATCCTGGCGCTGGCCGACCAGTACCTCGCGTTCATCGAAGAGGCGCGCAAGCTGCGGCTCGAGCTTGCCGCCGACTATCTGGTCATGGCGGCGTGGCTGGCCTACCTGAAATCCCGCCTGCTGCTGCCCGAGGTCGCCGATCCCAACTCCCCCAGCGCCGAGGAGATGGCCAACGCGCTGGCGTGGCGGCTCAAGCGGCTGGAGGCGTTCCGCGAAGTCTCCGCCAAGCTGATGGACCGGCCGCAGCTCCAGCGCGACGTGTTCCGCCGCGGCGATCCGGAGCCGATCACCGACATCAAGAACTCCGGAATGGACGGCGACGCTCTACGACCTGCTGTCAGCCTACGCCGCGCAGCGGCAGCAAAGCGCGCTCGGCCATGTCAGTTTCAAGCAGCGCAACGTCTGGTCGCTGCAGGAGGCGCGCGAGGCGCTGGAGCGGCTGATCGGGCGGGCCGGCGACTGGAGCCGGCTCGACGAGTATCTGATCTCGTACATGGTCGAGCCCGCGATGCGCGCCACGGTGTTCGCCTCGAGCCTGGCTTCGACGCTGGAACTGGTGCGCGAGGGCGTGATCGAAATGCACCAGCAGGGCGCCTTTGCGCCGATCTATCTGCGCAAGCGCGAAGTCATCGGACATGTGGCGGCGGCATCGAGCGATACCGCGCCGCGCACAATTGAATGAATTTTGCAAGGAGAGCGGAGGCATGGCGGCCTTGGCGGAACGACGTATCATCCCTCACGACGAACTGAAGTCCCGGAAAGAACGCAAGGACAGCGAGGCGGCGGAGCCGCGCCCGGAGCATTTGCGGCTGCTCGAGGCTTTGCTGTTCGCCGCGTCGGTGCCGCTCGACGAGAAGACGCTCGGCGCGCGGCTGCCGGAAGACGTCGATCTGCGCCAGACGCTGCGCGCGCTGCAGGCCGAATACGCGCCGCGCGGCGTCAACCTGGTCAAGGTCGGAACCAAGTGGGCGTTCCGCACCGCGAACGATCTGTCCTGGCTCCTCACCAAGGAAGCGGTGATCCCGAAGAAGCTGTCGCGCGCCGCGATCGAGACGCTGTCGGTGATCGCGTACCATCAGCCGGTCACCCGCGTCGAGGTCGAGGAGATTCGCGGCGTCGTCATGTCCAAGGGCACTTTCGACGTGCTGATGGAAACCGGCTGGATCAGGCCGCGCGGCCGCCGCAAAACGCCGGGCCGTCCGATCACCTACGGCACCACCGAGACCTTCCTGTCGCATTTCCAGTTGGAGGCGCTGACCGATCTGCCGGGCCTCGAGGAGCTGAAAGGGTCCGGCCTGCTCGACGGCCGCCTGCCGCCGGGCTTCGCGGTGCCGGCGCCGTCGGACGATCCGGCGCTTCGCGACGACGAGGATCCGCTGGAGCCGGGCGATCTCGATCTGGGGCTCGCGCCGCCGCCGGAACGGGTCGGAGGAATAGTCTCTCCGTCATTCCGGGGCGCGAGCCTGAATCCAGCGCGTCCGACGCGCGATCGATTTCGGGCTCGCCGCTTTGCGGCGCCCGGAATGACCGTGTTTCGGCCGATTATCCATGATCGACGAGCGCTACAGCGCATCGACCGTTAACCTTGTTTTTGCCCCCTGGGGGCCTAGGTTCTCAAAAAACCGAGTGGGGACGGCGCAAAAAGCCGGTCGGTTGGAGGACTTTCGATGGGTTCGATGAGCATCTGGCACTGGATCGTGGTGATCGCCGTGGTCTTGCTGCTGTTCGGCCGCGGCAAGATTTCCGAGCTGATGGGCGACGTCGCGCAGGGCATCAAGTCGTTCAAGAAGGGCATGTCGGAGGACGAAACCGCCAAGACCGACACGCCGCCGGCCGATCCCAAGACCATCGATTCCAAGACGATCGATCACCAGAACGCGAACACGCGCAGGCCCAGCAGGCCAAGACCGAGCGCAAGTTCGAGGGCACCGCGGGCTAGGCGACACCGTTCGACGGCGTCGGGTTGAATGAGGGGCGCCGGCGGATGCTAGCGCCTAGTTGATCATGTTGGAGGCGTCTTCCGGCCGCGAAGGCGAGCGCCCATCGCATATGCGAATGTTGAATTCGGCGCGCTCGCGCGTCCCGGAGCGCAGCATGGTAATCCATGTTCGACATCGGCTGGAGCGAATTGCTGGTGATCGGCGTCGTTGCGCTGATCGCGATCGGGCCGAAGGAGTTGCCCGGCGTGCTGCGCATGGTCGGGCAGTGGATGGGCAAGGTGCGCCGCATGGCGTCCGAGTTCCAGGGCCAGTTCCAGGACGCGATGCGCGAGGCCGAGATGGCCGACATCAAGAAGCAGGTCGACGACATCACCACCTCCGCGGCCAGCGTAACGAACTTCGATCCGCTCGGCGACATCAGCAAGCAGTTCGAGACCGCGATCGAGGATAAGCCGGCGCAGACCGCCACGCCGGGCGAGCCGGCGGTTGCGACGCCGTCCGAGGCCCGCGCCGGCGCAACACCGTGCCGCAGGACAACGCGACGGTGCAGCCCTCGTCCAGCACGCCGAGCCGAATCCGGCGCCGCCACGCCGCAGCCCAAGGTCGGGAGCGGCGCTTGATGCGCAGCGAAGACGACGAGAAGGAGATCGAGGCCAGCAAGGCTCCGTTGATGGAGCACCTGGTCGAGCTGCGCTCGCGGCTGATCAAGGCGGTGCTCGCCTTCTTCATCGCGGCGGTGATCTGCTTCTTCTTCGCCAAGCAGATCTACAACGTGCTGGTGTGGCCCTACGTCTGGATCGCCGGCCTCGAGAACACCAAGTTCATCTACACCGCGCTGCTCGAATACTTCATCACCCAGCTCAAGCTCGCGATGTTCGGCGCGGCG
Source organism: uncultured Alphaproteobacteria bacterium (assembly GCA_963711955.1). Classification (GTDB taxonomy): domain Bacteria; phylum Pseudomonadota; class Alphaproteobacteria; order Rhizobiales; family Xanthobacteraceae; genus Z2-YC6860. The sequence continues at coordinate 202,296 of CAVQGC010000011.1, forward strand.
TTCTTCGCATTCCCGATCATCGCGACGCAGATCTACATGTTCGTGGCGCCCGGCCTCTACCGCAACGAGCGTCATGCCTTCGTGCCGTACCTGATCGCGACGCCGATCTTCTTCCTGCTCGGCGCGATGGTGGTCTATTTCCTCGTGATGCCGATGCTGGTGCGCTTTTCGCTTGGGATGCAGCAAAGCCCGGGCGACGGCTACGCCGAGATCGCGCTGCTGCCCAAGGTCGGCGAATACCTGTCGCTGATGATGAGCCTGGTGCTGGCGTTCGGCGTCGCGTTCCAGCTTCCGGTGATCCTGACGCTGCTCGGCAAGATCGGCATTCTCACCTCGCAGACGCTGCGGGAGAAGCGGCGCTATTTCATCGTCGGCGCCTTCGTGATCGCGGCGGTGCTGACCCCTCCCGATGTCCTCAGCCAAATGTCGCTGGCGATCCCGCTGATGCTGCTCTACGAGCTGTCGATCTGGTCGGTGAAGATGGTGGAGGCAAGGGCCCGCCGACACCGCCGACCGGAGCCGCGCCGGCGGAGTAGGGCGCTTTACCCTCCCCACAAGGGCTGGAGCGGTAACGATCAGACGCCGCGCTGCTATAACAACGCCGATTCTGCCGAGCTATTTTCATGCACGACATTCGTTGGATCAGAGACAACGCCGCCGCCTTCGACGCTGCGCTCGCGCGCCGCGGCTTGCCGGGCGAGGCGGACAAGCTGATCGCGATCGACGAGCGCCGCCGCGCCGCGATCCTGAAATCCGAGCAGGCGCAGGCGCGCAGGAACGCCGCCTCGAAGGAAATCGGCCAAGCCAAGGCGAAGAAGGACGAGACCACGGCAAGCAGGCTGATGGCCGAGGTAACGAGCTGAAGGAAACGCTGCCGGCGCTCGAAGCGGAGTCGAAGGCGGCCGGGGAAGAGCTCGACAAGATCCTCGCCACCATCCCGAACCTGCCGCTCGCCGAAGTGCCGGACGGCAAGGACGAGACTGGCAACGTCGAGCATCACCAGTGGGGCAAGAAGCGTGACTACGCGTTCACGCCCAAGCAGCATTTCGAGCTGGGCGAAGCGCTCGGCATGATGGACTTCGAGACCGCGGCGAAACTGTCAGGCGCGCGGTTCGTAGTGCTGAAGAGGCTCGCTGGCGCGCATGGAGCGCGCGCTGGGGCAGATGTTATCTCGACATGCACACCGGCGAGCATGGCTACGAGGAGGTCAATCCCCCGTTGCTTGTCCGCAACGAAACAATGTACGGCACTGCGCAGTTGCCAAAGTTCAAGGATGATCAGTTTACGGCACATCGCGCGTTGACGGACGCGACGAATGGAAGGAACTTGCTGACGCGCTCAACTGGAACCAAGAGCCTTTTCGCTTTAGCGCTGAACTCCTAGCGAAGGCCGATCACCGAGTTGAGAAATTCGTACGCAGTTCGGTCATTTATGGCTGATCCCGACCGCCGAAGTCCCGCTAACCAATCTCGTCCGCGAATCCATCGTCGATTCCGACAAGCTCCCCATGCGTCTCACCGCCTGCACGCCATGCTTCCGCGCTGAAGCAGGCGCGGCCGGCAAAGACACCCGCGGCATGATCCGCCAGCACCAGTTCACCAAGGTCGAGCTCGTCTCCATCACCACGCCTGAGCAGTCGATGGCCGAGCACGAGCGCATGCTGGCCTGCGCCGAAGCGGTGCTGAAGAAGCTCGATCTGCACTACCGCGTCGTCACGCTGTGCACCGGCGACATGGGCTTCGCCTCGCAGAAGACCTACGACATCGAGGTCTGGCTGCCGGGCCAGAACATGTTCCGCGAGATTTCGTCCTGCTCGGTGTGCGGCGATTTCCAGGCGCGGCGCATGAACGCGCGCTTCAAGGGCAAAGACGGCAAGAACCAGTTCGTCCACACGCTGAACGGCTCTGGCGTCGCGGTCGGCCGCGCGCTGATCGCGGTGATGGAAACCTATCAGCAGGACGACGGATCGATCATGGTGCCGGACGCGCTCGCGCCCTATATGGGCGGTATCAAAACAATCGAAAAGAAATAGATGCGCATCCTGGTCACCAACGACGACGGCATCCATGCGCCGGGCCTGAAGGTCTGCGAGGAGATCGCGCGCAAGCTGTCCGACGAGGTTTGGGTGGTGGCGCCGGAGTACGACCAGTCCGGCGTGTCGCATTCGCTCTCGCTCAACGATCCGCTGCGGCTGCGCCAGGTCGCGGACCGCCACTACGCGGTGAAGGGCACGCCGACCGACTGCGTCATCATGGGCGCGCGCCACATCATGAAGGACATGCCGGACCTGGTGCTGTCCGGCGTCAACCGCGGCCGCAACGCCGCCGAGGACGTGCTGTATTCGGGCACGGTGGCGGCGGCGAAGGAGGCGGCGGTGCTCGGCATTCCGTCGTTCGCGCTGTCGCAGGCGTTTTCGTCGGCGACGCGCCAGGAGCCGTACTGGGCGACGCCGGCCGCGCACGCGCCCGACATCATCAACCGCGTGCTGAAGGAAGGCATCCCGCGCGAGGTGCTGATCAACATCAACTTCCCCGATTGCGCGCCCGGCGCGGTGAAGGGCGTCGCGGTGTCGAGCCAGGGCAAGCGCGACCAGCAACTGATCAAAATCGAGCCGCGTCATGGACGGGCGAGGCCACCCGTACTACTGGATCGCGTTCGCGCGCGGCGTGCAGCCGACGGGGCGCAACGGCACGGACCTCTCCGCGCTCAATGACAACCGCATTTCGGTGACGCCGCTGCGGCTCGATCTCACCGACGAGCCGTTCATGACCAAGCTGGCGGAGATTTTTCCCGCGAAATCGAAATAGAGCATCAAGCGAGGCGGCGAGGGGATCGCAGTGCCCGAACGGCCGGCAGACGAGAGCGTCGAGCGCATGGAATTCCTGCTGGCGCTGCGCCAGCGCGGAATCGTCGACCAGGCGGTGCTGCGCGCCATGGACGAGGTGCCGCGCGAGCATTTCGTCGATCCGCTGCAGGCCGGCTCCGCCTACGCGGACCAGGCGCTGCCGATCGCCTGCGGCCAGACCATCAGCCAGCCCTATGTGGTCGCCTACATGACCGAGCAGCTCGCGGTCGGGCCTTCGCATCGTGTGCTCGAAGTGGGGACCGGCTCGGGCTACCAGGCGGCGGTGCTGTCCAGGTTGGCTCGCGAGGTGGTCAGCGTCGAGCGCTACCGCACCTTGGCGGATGTGGCGCGGGGGCGGCTGGTGACGCTGGGCTATCGCAACGTCGACGTGGTGCTGGGCGACGGGCTGGTCGGCCTGCCGGCGCGTGCGCCGTTCGACCGCATCATCGTCACCGCCGCGGCGGAGGAGATTCCGCAAGCGCTCACCGGGCAATTGGCCGAAGGCGGCATCATGGTGCTGCCGCTGGGTCCCCACGGCGGGCCCCAGGACTTGGTCAAGCTGACCAAGACCCACGGGGAGATCGGCCGGCAGAACCTGATCGCGGTGCGCTTCGTTCCGCTTTTGCCCGGCCGCGCCCGCGAATTGTGAAAATGGCGAAATTGCGAGGAAAGCAGCGCCTTTTCGTTAGGGTTGAGAGACCGTTTCAAACTTAAAAATTTATTTACCGCAGGGTGTTTCACTCACGTGTCCTGTTGCTTTTCGGGTGAGTGTCCAATGCGTTGCGTCGCCGAGCCGATTCGCTCGCTGTCTTGGTCGCGTCTGGTGCTGACCGCCGCGACTGCCGTGAGCCTAGTCAGTTGCAGTTCGGACTCCTCGCGCTTCGCCAACGACAGCCTGTTCTCGTCGCGCAGCAGCAACTCGCCGAGCGAAGTCACCGGCTCGGTGTCCCGCAAGCCGTCGCCTGCGATCCAGAGCAGTGCGCTGCCGCCGCCCAGCGCCAGCGCGCCGCAGACCCGCCCGTCCGGCCCGTATGTCAGCTCGACCGCCGGCGGCTCGGCCGGCATGGCGTCTTACAATCCGTCACTGCCGAGCCGTGACGTCACTGGTTCCGTGGCCGCGCCGCAGAGGGCTGCTGCTCAGCCCGCGCCGCAGCCGACCTGGAGCTGGGAAGGCGGCACCGCTGTGACCGCAGGGCAGGGCGATACCGCCTATACGCTGGCGCAACGCCACAAGGTTCCAGCTGACGTGATCGTGCAGTCCAACAACCTGTCAGGCCCGCTGGCGATCAAACCGGGTCAGCGGCTGGTCATTCCGAAGTACTATGAGGCGCCGATCATCACCGGCAGCGTGCAGCAGCCCCGGCAGGCGGCTGCGCCGGTTGCCGGCGGGCCGCATGTTCACACCGTCGCCCCCGGCGAGACGCTGAGCAAGATTTCGCGCACCTACAAGGTGCCGCTGCCTTCGATCGCGAAGGCGAACAACATCGAGCCGCACACCCAGGTCAAGATAGGCGATCAGCTCACAATTCCGGGCGTTCGCGCGCAACAGGCGGCAAAGCCCGCAACGTCCGGTCCGGTCGCGCAGCAGCCGGTGATCGCGCCGCCGCAGCAAAAGGTCGCCGCCGCCGCGCCGGTCAGCACCGCGCGCAGCATCACCCCCGCGACCGACAATCCCGCGCCGCCGGAGACCAAGCCCGTCACAACCGCTGCCACGATGCCGACCTTCCGCTGGCCGGTGCGCGGCCGCGTCATCAACGGCTTCGGCCCCAAGACCGCGGGCGCGCAGAACGACGGCATCAACGTCGCGGTGCCGGAAGGCACGCCGGTCAAGGCCGCCGACGACGGCGTGGTCGCGTACGCCGGCAACGAGCTCAAGTCCTACGGCAATCTCGTGCTGATCCGGCACTCGAACGGCTACGTCACGGCCTACGCGCACGCCAGCGAGATCATGGTCAAGCGCGACGAACCGATTAAGCGCGGGCAAGTGATCGCGAAGTCCGGGCAGACCGGCAATGTGACGGCGCCGCAGCTGCACTTCGAGATCCGAAAAGGCTCGTCGCCGGTCGATCCGATGCCCTATCTCGACAAGGGCGGGAACATCTAAGTCTCGCAGTTCTTTGCGGAGTTTGCGTGCTGCAGGATGGGTAAATCCTGCCGGCGCTGCGGCCGGTTGAGCGAAAATTAATACTAAATCAAACGTTAAAGACGAAACTGGAACTCCATAACGTCACACTATCACGACGCGCGGGAAGGGCATGTTCCGGGTTCTCACTTGTCTCACAGTTCAGCACGACTGGCGCTTCGTCGCGGTCGCGGCCCTGATTTGTTTCATCGCAAGCTCCTGCGCTATCACCCTTTTCAATCGCGCCCGCACGTCGCGAGGACGCACCAGCGCCACATGGATGCTGATCGCCAGTCTTGCGGCCGGATTCGGCATCTGGGCAACGCACTTTATCGCGATGCTGGCCTACGATCCCGGGATCGGGATTTCGTACGACGTTGGTCTCACCACCCTGTCTCTGCTGATGGCGGTGGCCGTCACCTGCGGCGGCCTCTGCATTGCCATCTACATTCCGTCTCGCTGGGCAGTCTCGGTCGGCGGCGGCATCGTCGGCGCCGGCGTGGCCACGATGCACTATCTCGGAATGTGGGCGCTGGAATTGCCCGGCCGCATCGCTTGGGCCACGGATCTGGTGGTGGCCTCGATTGCGCTGGGCGTGCTGCTCGGAGCAGCCGCGTTCACCATCGCGTCGCGCCGCGATACGGTTCTCAACACCAACGTCGCTGCGGCTGTCCTCGCGCTTGCGATCGTATCGCATCACTTCACCGCGATGGGGGCCGTTGAAATCGTCCCAGACCCAACTCGCGCCACCGGCCTGCTGTCGGTCGCGCCGCTGGGGCTCGCGTTGGGGATTGCGAGTGCGGCGATAGCCGTGCTGGGGATGAGCCTCGTCGCTTCGATGATGGACCGCCGGCTGCGCGATCAGAGCACGCGAACGCTTATTGCGCTGAATAACATGCCGCATGGCCTGTGCATGTTCGATTCGAAGAAGCGTTTGGTTCTCTGCAACAACGGCTATGCCGAGATGTACCGTCTGCCGCCGGAGCTGTTGACGGAGGGGACATCCCATGACGCCATTATTGCGCATCGCATCTCGAGCGGCCTACTGGCCGGCGACAAAGGCGAAGGTGCCGTCAAGAAGAAGCTTGCGAATTTGGATGCTTTGTCGGCGACCGCGAAGTCAAGCCGGATCGACAAGCTCGCCGATGGACGCCTGATCTATGTCACGCGGCAGCCGATGGCCGGAGGCGGCTGGGTGGCCACCCACGAGGACGTTACGGAGCGACAGCGGCTCGAACAACAGCGCGAGAGCCTGGCCGCCCAGGAAACGCGCCATGTGTCGATCGATAGCGCCATCGTATCGTTCCGCAAGCGGGCCGAGGAACTGCTTGGGACCGTCAGCAACGGCAGCAATGCCATGAAATCGACTGCGACGGCGCTGCTGGGCTCGTCGGACCAGACCACGCAGCGCGCCGAAGAGGCCCTGCGTGAATCGAACGAAGCTTCGGCGAACGTCGCGATGGTCGCGGCCTCAGCCGAGCAATTGTCGGCATCGATCGCAGAAATCAATCAGCAATTGGCCCAGACCACGACAATCGTCGGCAACGCGGTGAGCGAGTCGGAAGCGACCAACGATGAATACGCGGGGCTTGCACAGGCCGCGCAAAAGATCGGCGACGTCGTCAAGCTGATCCAGAACGTCGCCGGGCAAACAAATCTTCTCGCCCTCAACGCGACCATCGAAGCGGCGCGGGCCGGCGAAGCGGGCCGGGGGTTTGCCGTCGTTGCGTCCGAAGTGAAGTCGCTCGCCGTGCAAACCGCCAAGGCAACACAGGACATTGCCCGCCATATCCAGGCCGTCCAGGCATCGTCCAGCGGCGCGATCGAGGTGGTGCGAGGCATTCAGGAGCACATGCGCGAAATCAGTTTGCGGACATCGAGTGCCGCCTCTTCGGTGCTGCAGCAGAACGCGGCAACCTTTGAAATTACCAGGAATGCAACGAACGCGGCGCGCGGCACCAGCGCGGTCGTGGCGGTTCTCGGCGAGGTTTCCCAGGCGGCAATCGGAACGCGCGCCGCGGCCGAGACGGTCCTCACCGCGTCGACATCGGTCGACACATCGGTCCGGAATCTGCGCACCGAGATCGAAAGTTTCCTCGGCAAGGTTGCGGTCTGACGCCCGACGCAACCCGTTTGTTCTAGGTCTTGACGCCGAGCCGTCCGGCGAGATCCTGCACGTATTGCCAAGCCACGCGGCCCGAACGTGCGCCGCGCGTCGTCGCCCATTCCAGCGCCTCGCGGCGCATGTCGTCCGGCGCCACTGGGATGCGGAAGTGCTTCACATACCCTTCCACCATGGCGAGGAATTCATCCTGGCTGCAGCGGTGGAAGCCGAGCCACAGGCCAAACCGGTCCGACAGCGAAACCTTCTCCTCGACCGTTTCGCCGGGGTTGATCGCGGTGGAGCGCTCGTTCTCCATCATGTCGCGCGACATCAAATGGCGGCGGTTTGACGTGGCGTAGAAGATCACGTTCTCCGGGCGGCCTTCGACGCCACCCTCCAGCACCGCCTTGAGCGACTTGTACGATGTATCGTCGCCGTCGAACGACAGGTCGTCGCAGAACACGATGAAGCGATAGCGCGCGTGCCGCACCAGCGCCATCAGATCGGGCAGGCTCTCGATATCTTCGCGGTGGATTTCGACGAGCTTGAGCGGGGAACCCTTGATCGCCGCGTTGACACCGGCATGTGCCGCCTTGACCAGCGACGACTTGCCCATGCCGCGCGCGCCCCACAGCAGCGCGTTGTTGGCCGGCAGGCCGCGCGCAAATCGCTCGGTGTTCTCCACAAGGGTGTCGCGCACCCGGTCGATGCCCTTGAGCAGCGCCATCTCGACGCGGTTGACGCGCTTCACCGGCGCGAGTTGCGAACTCTTCGGGTGCCAGACGAATGCGTCGGCAGCGGCAAGATCGGCGGGCGACGGGGGCGGCGGCGCGAGGCGCTCGAGACCTGCGGCGATCCGCTCCAGCACGTCGGCGCGGTTCGAATCCATGGTGGATCTGGCGGCCTTGCCGGGCTTGCGGGATTTCGACTTTGCCATGGGAACCTTCGGTCGCGGCTCCTTAGCGGGTGGGCTTCCGTGCCGCAAGTCGATGCCGCTGAAACGGCGGGAAAATCAAGGCATTTGGCCGGAAGGGCGCGACCTCGGCGGCGTTGCAATTGGGCCGCCGCTGGCTATATTCCGCGCACATTTGAGGCGCCGCCGCGGCGGCAGGCGCCGACGGTTCAGCCGCCGCAGCCAGGGGCCATTTCATGCTGATTACGCCTGCTTTCGCGCAAGGCGGCGCTTTCGGCGGCGACAACATGTTGGTGTCGCTGCTGCCGTTCATCCTGATCTTCGTAATCATGTATTTCTTGATCCTGCGCCCGCAGCAGAAGCGGGTGAAGCAGCACGCCGAGATGGTCAAGAACATCCGCCGCGGCGACACCGTCGTCACCTCCGGGGGGCTGGTCGGCAAGGTGACCAAGGTCATCGACGACGACCAGGTCGAGGTCGAAGTCGCCAGCGACGTCCGTGTGCGTCAGATGCGCTCGATGATTGCCGACGTTCGCGCCAAGGGCGAGCCGGTGAAGGAAGAGAGCGCCGCAACCTGATCGCTGCGGCGATCCAAAACGGCGGCCAAGCATGTACATCACGCGCTGGAAAACTTTGGCGATCCTGTTCACGACGCTGGTCGTGTGCTTCTTTGTCGTGCCGAATTTCCTGCCTGAGACAGTCGTGCAGTCCTGGCCGAAATGGGCGCAGCGGCAGATCGTGCTTGGTCTCGATCTGCAGGGCGGCTCGCACATCCTGCTCGAGGTCGACACCAACACGGTGCGCAGGGAGAAGGTCGAATCGTTGCGCGACGACGTGCGCCGCGTGGTGCGCGACAACCGGCTCGGCAGCCCGGCAGCGGCGGTGGTGCGCGGCAATTCCGTCGAATTTCGCGCCCGCGAAGGCGTCGATCGCCAACTCGCGCTGACCAAGCTGCGCGAGCTGTCGCAGCCGCTTGGCGGATTGCTCAGCGCGACGGGACAGCGCACGGTCGATGTCGTCGATGCCGGCGGCGGGCTGATCCGGCTCACGCCCACCGAGCCGGCGCTGATCGAACGTATTCGCCAGTCAATCGAGCAATCAATCCAGATCGTCGAGCGCCGCGTCAACGAACTGGGCACCGTGGAGCCGTCGATCCAGCGGCAGGGCGTCGACCGCGTGCTGGTCCAGGTGCCGGGCCTGCAGGACCCGTCCCGCCTCAAAGAATTGCTCGGCAAGACCGCCAAGCTGACCTTCCGCATGGTCGACCAATCCATGCCGGCCGACCAGGCGCAGCAAGGCGGCAGGGTGCCGCCGGAATCGGAAATCCTGCCCGGCACCAAATCCGAGGGTAAAACACCCTACCTGATCGAAAAGCGCGTCCTGGTGTCGGGAGAAGACCTCACCGACGCGCAACCCGGCTTCGATCAGCGCAACGGCGAGCCGATCGTGACCTTCCGCTTCAACAACAACGGCGCGCGGCGCTTCGCCCAGGTGACGCAGGAGAACGTCGGCCGCCCGTTCGCCATCGTGCTGGACGGCGAGGTGATCTCGGCGCCGGTGATCCGCGAGCCGATCTTGGGCGGCTCCGGCCAGATTTCCGGCAGCTTCACGGTGCAAGGCAGCGAACGACCTCGCGATCCTGCTGCGCGCCGGCGCACTGCCGGCACCGCTGACCATCATCGAGGAGCGCACCGTCGGCCCGGGGCTCGGCCAGGACTCGATCGAAAAGGGCATCCGCGCCTCCTGGATCGGCTCGCTGATGGTGGCGCTGTACATGATCGCGACCTACGGCCTGTTCGGCGTCATCGCCAGCGTCGCGGTCGCGATCAACGTCGTCATGATCATGGGCATCCTGTCCCTGTTCGGCGCGACGCTGACGCTGCCGGGTATCGCCGGCATCGTGCTCACGGTGGGCATGGCGGTCGACTCCAACGTGCTGATCTATGAGCGCGTGCGGGAAGAGGTGCGCGGCGGCCGCTCGGTGATCAGCTCGCTGGACGCGGGATTCACGCGAGCACTCGCCACCATCATCAACTCCAACACCACGAACTTCATCGCCGCCGCGGTGCTGTTTTTCGTCGGATCCGGCGCGGTGCGCGGCTTCGCGCTGACATTTGGCATCGGCATCATCACCACGGTGTTCACGGCCTTCACGCTGACCCGGCTGATGATCGCCGCGTGGTTCGCCCTGTTCCGGCCCAAGACTATTCCGATTTGAGCGAGGATATTACGTGCGCCTGCTTCGCCTCGTTCCCGACGACACTAAATTCGACTTCATGCGGTTCAGGCACATCAGCTTTCCGCTGTCTGCCGTGATGTCGATTCTCGCCATCGTTCTCTATTTCACGTACGGCCTGAATTTCGGCATCGACTTCGTCGGCGGCACGCTGCTCGAGGTCCAGTCGAAGTCGGGTCCGGCCGACCTCAGCCGCATGCGGACCCAGCTTAACGCGCTGAATTTCGGCGATGTGCAGTTGCAGCAGTTCGGCAGCCCGAACGACGTGCTGATCCGCGTCCCGCAGCAGCCTGGCGGCGAGGAGGCGCAGCAGCAGGCCGTTCAGAAGGTGCGTGCCACGCTCGGCGATTCGGTGGACTACCGGCGCGTCGAGGTGGTCGGTCCGCGCGTTTCCAGCGAGCTGTTGAGTTACGGCACGCTGGGCGTGATGCTCGCGATCATCGGCATTCTGCTTTACCTGTGGTTCCGCTTCGAGTGGCAGTTCGCCCTTGGCGCCATGATCGCCAACATCCACGATATCGTCCTGACGATCGGATTCATGGCGCTGTTTCAGCTCGACTTCGACTTGAGCAGCATTGCCGCGCTGCTCACCATTCTGGGCTATTCCCTCAACGACACGGTGGTGATCTACGACCGTATTCGCGAGATGCTGCGGCGCTACAAGCGAATGCCGACGGTCGAGCTCATCAACGTTGCCGTCAACGCCACGCTGGCGCGCTCCATCATCACCCACGTCACCGTGACGCTGGCGCTGCTGTCGCTGCTGCTGTTCGGTGGCCCGACCATCCACAGCTTCACCGCGGCGATGACGTTCGGCGCCGTGCTGGTCGGCACCTACACCTCGATCTTCATCGCGTCGCCCATTCTCATCTACCTGGGCGTTGGCCTGGCCCGGGAGCGGGAGGCGCGCGCGGACGAAGCGGCTGCGGCATCCGCCAGACCGGCGCCAGCCAAGCCCTGACCTTGGTCCACGCCGCCGAGACGCCGCACCTTCCGCACCGCGCGGCGATCGACGGCTACGGCAAGGGCGGCTTCAGCTTCGCCGGCATGTCCCACCGGGGCTCGCTGCTGTGCCTGCCGAGCGGCATATGGGCCTGGCCGGCGGTGCAGCCATCGGAACTCACCGAAGCCGCGTTCGAGCGGGTTTTCGCCGAGGCTTCCGACATCGGGCTGTTCCTGATCGGCGCGGGCCGCGATGCCTGGATCATGCCTGACCCGCTGCGGCTGCGGTTTCATCAGGCGAAGATTTCCGTCGAGGTCGCCCGCACCGGGACGGCGGTCAGCACCTACAATATCCTGCTCGGCGAGGGCCGCCGCGTGGCGGCGGGCCTGATCGCGGTGGATTGAATCTCCGCCAAACATGGTCGCCAAATCGTGGTCGATATGCCTGACGCGTTCGATCATTGCCAGGAGATGGTGCGGACGGGCGACAAGGACCGCTTTCTCGCCACGCTGTTCGCACCGGAAAAATATCGCCGTCCGCTCTACGCGCTCTACGCCTTCAACCTGGAGGTCGCGCGGGTTCGCGAACTGGCGCGGGAGCCGATGCCCGGCGAGATCAGGCTGCAATGGTGGCGCGACGCGCTGCTGGGCGCGGGGCAGGGCGAGGCGGCATCGCACCCGGTCGTCGCCGCGCTGCGCGAGGTCGTGGTGCGCTACCGCCTGCCGCCTGCGGCGCTGGCAGGCCTGATCGATGCGCGCGCCTTCGATCTCTACGACGATCCGATGCCGAGCCTCGCGGAACTCGAAACCTATGCCACGCAGACATCCTCGGCGCTGATCGATCTGGCGGCGCGGATTTTGCGTGACGGCAAGGAGCCGGGCGCTGTCGATCTGATCGGTCACGCCGGTATCGCATACGCGATTGCGGGACTGCTTCGCGCGCTGCCGGTGCATGCGGGGCGCCGCCAGCTCTATGTGCCGGCCGATCTGATGCAGCGCTACGGCGCGCAGGCCGAAGATGTGTTCGCTGGCAAGGCCACCACCGAATTGCGCACCGCGCTTGCAGAGCTCCGGTTGCGCGCCCGCCAGCATCTCACCGCGGCGGATGATCTCGCTGCCGCGGCGCCTCCCACGATCATGCCGGCGCTGCTGCCGGTCGCGCTGGTGCGACCGGCGCTCGATCGGATGGAGCGGCGAAGCTATCGGCCGTTCGCGCCTTTGGAGCTGCCACAATGGCGTCGCCAGTGGCTGCTGTGGCGCGCGGCCCGCAAACCGGTGCGCATTTTCGGCTAGGTGGGAAGCGAACGATCGCGCAGGTTCCGACGATCCTCGACGATGCGCGCAACCTTGGCCCGCTCATCTTCGTTGGCGATCAGACTATCCAGCAGATCGATCTGGTTGAGCGCCACGAGCTGCAGGATTTCGGTGCGGACCTCGCCGCTCGGCTTGCGAGGCAATTCGTTCACCACCTGAAGCTGTTCGGGCACGATCCCAGGCCCAAGACCTTCCGAGATGTGGTCGATCAGCTCGCGCTCGGACACGGCGGGCGCGGCTTCGACGAAGGCATAAAGGCCGGTGCCGGTGCGGCGATCCGGAAACGCGACGACGGCCGCCTCGCGCACGCCGGGGAAAGACCTGAGCTGGGTCGCAATCGACGGCGCGTCCTGAATGAGCCGCAATCCGCCGCCTTCGCGGTCCGCAAAGTTGAACACGCCCCGGGTGATCCAGTAGTAGACGCGCTTGCCGCTCGCCATCCAGATCCGCGTGGGCAGGCTCTTGCGAGACAGGATGCGGCGCTCCGCGGCGGTCAGCGCGGACTCGGCATAGCGGCGCTTGTGCTTGAGCAGATGGCGGACGTCCTCGTAAGCGGCGATCCGGAACAATTTGCTGCGGCGCCGGAAGCGCGAGGCAAGCTGAAAGTCGATCAGATACGCGAGGCCGTCGCGGCCGCGCATCCAGTTCTGCTGTTTGGCGAGATCGTTGTGCGTGATGCCGCGGCGGTGCAGCCGGCGCAACGCGATCCTGGCATCACGGAAATAGGCAGTGTCGCCGTGCGGCTGCGCGACCTGCAACGGCAGGCCATCGATCCAGCCGCGCACCAGCAGGCCGTCTCCGGCAAACAGCAACGTCGGTGTAAAGCCGAGTTCGCCGGCGCGCTCGAGCGCGCGGCGCTCGCGCGCCATCAGGAAGCGGGCGAGGGGCCGGCTCCACCACGGCACGTCATCGAGATGCCGGATAACGGCGTCGACTTCGCCCGCCGGCGTCACGAACCGGCCGCGCTCGATGGTCGAGAACACGTCCTGCTTGAGGACGGGGCCGGCTTGCCAGCGGCCCGCGATGGCACTCAGGGCACTGCGACCCATACTCAAAAACCCACTCCACCCGAACGACAGACCGCCGCTGGGGCGGCGAATAGGCTTGAAACCTAGGGCTAAATCGTTGCCGAGGCGTTCATTCCGCGGCGGCCGGATAGCCAGGCGCCCATTGCTCTAGATCGGCCAATGCACGAGCGCAAATGGCACGTTTTTTGGCCAGAGACTTCTCCACACCGCGCAGCCGGCTGCCGTCGGGCTTGTTGGCTGGAAGCTGCGCCAGCGGCGGAAACAGGCCAAAGTTGACGTTCATCGGCTGGAAGGAGCGAGGCCCCGCGTCGACGGTCTCGATATGGCCCCCGGTGATGTGCCCGAGCAAGGCGCCGTGCGCCGTGGTGGGCGGGGGGGCGCTCGGCGCCTGGCCGAGCCGCTCGGCGGCGGCGAAACGTCCCGCCATCAGTCCGACCGCCGCGGATTCTACATAGCCCTCGCAGCCGGTGATCTGGCCGGCGAAGCGCAGCCGCGGCATCGCCTTGAGCCGCAGCGTGGCGTCGAGCAGCGCCGGCGAGTTGAGGAACGTGTTGCGATGCAGCCCGCCGAGCCGCGCGAACTCGGCGCGCTCGAGGCCCGGAATGGTGCGGAAGATGCGGGTCTGCTCGCCGTGCTTCAGCTTGGTCTGGAAGCCGACCATGTTGAACAGCGTACCGAGCTTGTTGTCCTGGCGTAGCTGCACCACGGCGTAGGGCTTGTCCTGCGGTTTGTGCTCGTTGGTCAGGCCAAACGGCTTCATCGGGCCGTGACGCAACGTCTCCGGGCCACGCTCCGCCATCAGCTCGATCGGCAGGCAGCCGTCGAAGTATGGCGTGCTTTTTCCCATTCGTGGAACGTCATCTTGTCGCCGCTGTTAAGCGCGGCGACGAACGCCTCGTATTGCGCGCGGTCCATCGGGCAGTTGATGTAGTCGGCGCCCGAGCCGCCCGGTCCCGCCTTGTCGTAGCGCGACTGGAACCAGGCCACCGACATGTCGATGGAATCGCGGTGCACGATCGGCGCAATGGCGTCGAAGAACGCCAGCGCATCCTCGCCGGTCAGCGCGCGGATCGCATCGGCCAGTGCGGGCGAGGTGAGGGGGCCGGTGGCGACGATGACGCTGTCCCAATCGTCCGGCGGCAGCGCCACCTCCTCGCGGCAAAGCTCGATCAGCGGATGGGACGACAGCGCATGCGTGATCGGCCGCTGAAAAGCCGTCACGATCGACCGCCAGCGCGCCGCCGGCCGGAACCTGGTGGCTGTCGGCGGTCTGCATGATCAGCGAGCCGAGCCGGCGCATTTCCTCATGGAGCAATCCGACGGCGTTGGTTTCCCTGTCGTCGGATCGGAACGAATTGGAGCAGACCAGCTCGGCCATGCCGTCGGTCTTGTGGACCTCCGTGGCGCGTACCGGCCGCATTTCGTGCAGCACGGCGCGCACGCCGCAGGCAGCGACCTGCCACGCGGCCTCGCTGCCGGCGAGGCCGCCGCCGACAATGTGAACGGCTTGCTTCTGTGCCGGTGCCATGAACAATACCTAGCGCATGGGCCGGCGAAGTGGGAACCGGTCATCACTGAGCGGAGTGGCGGAATGCGGTTCCAGTTTGTGGCTGCGGGGGCTTTGGCTGCCAGCCTCGCAGCGGGAGCCGGCGCGGCGAGGGCGGTCGAAATGTCGCCGCAGGTCGCCCAGCTTTACACTTCGGTGGAAATCCTGCCGCCGACCGCCAGCCGGATGACGATCTGCTACGGCTTCGTCTGCCGGCTGCGCTACATCTTTGACTTTACTCCCGGGGACCGGCGGGCGCTGACCGACATCCTCAACAAGGGCAAGGCCTCGCCGGAAGCCGAACGCAAAGCGGTGCAGTTGGCGGTGCAATGGCTGGACCGACGCTTGGGCCCCGTTCTGAACACGACCAAGCGCCTGGCGCGGGCGGATTTCCGGCACCGGGACGACGACCGCAACTACGATTGCTATGACACCACCCGCAACGCCGTCAGCCTGCTTCTGGTGCTCCGGGAGTGGGGCCTGTTGAGGCACCACTCGATCGCGGACCCGGAGTACCGCGGCCGGTTCCTGCTCGGCCAGACACCCCACAACACGGCGGTGCTGAAGGACAGCAAGAGCGGGACGGAATGGGTGGTCGACCTGTGGACCAAGGCTTATGGCGAGCTTCCGGACGTCATGACCGTCGCAGAAGTGGCTCAAGGAAGACTAAGCCTTAAACGATCAGCGCCCGCACGAGGGCGGGCGCTGTATCCAATGTAGGGCCGTTCGGCTTAGCGCTCGGAGGTTTCCCAAGCCACCCGCGGGATATCGCCCCGGGAGATGCCGATGTCGGCCAGTTCGCGGTCACCGAGCCGATTCAGCTCAGAGAGGCTCTGATTATAACGCCGCCACTGACGGTAGGCGCTGATGATATGGAGAAGCATGGTCGTTAACCCTTTGTCGGCAGGAGCGAATCTCCTGCGCTTTCGACAGGGAACATAGTTCCCATTGGTGCATTGCAGAAGCCTTTATGGTGCGATGCAGCTTTGCATATTTTGCATATCAATCTTTACTGCTGGTTAACGGATATGACCGAATAGTGAATTATTCGTCGCTCTGCGTGTTGAAAAAAATAATTTCTGTGAAAATTTCGTCCAAGCGTCATATTTTTCCTTGTGGATCGCCTTATCAAGCCAACGGACCTCTGCGATTTTTGCAATGCACCAGATTCGCCGGTGTGAAATACGGCCGAACCTGCTGGATTCCTCCTTGCGATGGGGCGCCGCAGCGTCCAAAGTTGCGGGCCCATGCGCGCGTCGCGCCCCGTCACCATCACCGCGCTCGGCATTGCCCAGATCCTTGGCTGGGGCACTTCGTTCTACTTTCCGGCCGTGCTGGCCGGGCCGATCGTTGCCGACACCGGCTGGTCGCTGTTCTGGGTGGTGAGCGGCACGTCGATCGGGCTGTTGGTGGCCGGGCTGATTTCGCCGCGGGTCGGAGCTTTCATCGAACGCAAGGGCGGCCGGCCGGTGCTGCTGCTGTCGTCGCTGCTCTATGCAGCCGGACTGACCGTGATTGGGCTCGCGCCGAACTTGCCGGTTTACCTGGGCGGCTGGGTGCTGCTCGGCGGCGGCATGGGAACGGGGCTGTACGACGCGGTGTTCGCGGCCCTTGGCAAGCTTTACGGCGAGGAAGCGCGCGCGCCAATCACCAACCTCACGTTGTTCGGCGGGTTTTCCAGCACGATCTGCTGGCCGCTCAGCGCCTTGCTCGCCGAGAGCTTGGGTTGGCGCGGCGCATGCCTGATCTACGCAACGCTCCACATCCTCATCGCGCTGCCGCTTCAGATGGCGGTGATGCCGCCATTCAAGGACGCGCGCACCGGGCGCCGTGGCGATGAGCGCCGGGCAACGCGAAGCCGTCAGCTTGACGGCGCGCGAGCGCCAGCTCTTTCTGTTTCTTGCGCTCATTCTCGCGATTGCTTCCGCGATCGGCTCCAGCGTCATCGTCCACTTCATGATCTTCCTGCAGGCGAGAGGCGCCGACCTCGCATTGGCGGTGACATTGGGCACGCTGTTTGGTCCGGCGCAGGTTGGCGCGCGCGTGGTCGAGCGGCTGTTCGGCAGTCACTATCATCCGATCTGGACTATGATCGCGTCATGCGCGCTGATGCTCGCGGGCTTGCTCATGCTGCTGGGTCGATTTCCGATCCTGGCGATCACCATCCTGATCTATGGCGGCGGCTACGGCATCATGTGGATCGCGCGCGGCACGCTGCCGCTCGCGTTGTTCGGCGCGGAGCGCTACGCCACGCTGATCGGGCGGCTCGCGTTTCCGGCGCTCATCGTGCAGGCGCTGGCACCGTCCGCGGTGGCGCTGCTGATTGAGGGGCAGGGCGCCGGGATGACGATGGCCGTGCTTACCGCGTTGGCGGCGCTCAACGTCGTTCTGATCGGCGTGCTGTGGCTGGCGTATCGGCGGGTTTGAGAATTATTTCGGTCCTAGGCCCGCGGCCTTCACCACCTTCTCCCACTTCGCGACTTCGTTGCGGATGCGCTTGTCGAATTGCTCGGGCGTGCTGGCGACCGGATCGGCGCCTTCCTTCTGGATGCGCGCTCGCACCTCCGGCGTCGCCAGCAGTTTCGTGGTTTCGGCGTTGATCTTCGCAATCACGTCCTTCGGCGTCCCGGTGGGCGCAAACATCGCCTGCCATGACGAAATTTCGAACTCCGGATAGCCGAGCTCCGCAATCGTCGGCACGTCCGGCAGCGCCTCCATCCGCTTTTCCGTCGTGACAGCGAGTACGCGCACGGCGCCGCTGCGCACGTGCTGCAAGGTCGACGCCGACAGCGCGAAATGCACCTTCACGTGCCCGCCGAGCAGCGCGTTGAGCACCTCGGCGTTGCCCTTGAACGGCACGTGCACCAGCTTGGCGCCGGTCTGGCTGTTGAACATCTCAGCCGCCAGATGGGTGGAGGTGCCGCCGCCCGATGAGGCGTAGTCGACGCCGGCCGGCTGCGCCTTGGAATACTCGATCAGCTCCTTGACGCTTTTCACCGGCAGCGACGGGTGCACCACCAGCATGATCGGGATCGAAGTGAGCTCGGTGATCGGCGCGAAATCCTTGACCGGGTCGTATGGCGTCTTCTGCAGGCTGGCGTTGATTGCGAAGGCGATGGTGGTGACCAGCAGCGTATGACCATCAGCCGCGGCCTTGGCGACGATGTTGGTGCCGATCGTGCTGCCGCCGCCCGGCCGGTTGTGAACGATCGCAGGCTGGCCCCAACTGTCGTTCATGCGCTGCGCGATCAGGCGCGACACCGAGTCGGTGGTGCCGCCGGCGACGAACGGCACGATCAGGTCAATCTGTTTGCTGGGGAAGGTTTGCGCCACCGCGTGTGACAGGCCGGCGAAAAACAACGCCGTAGCCAAGCTGGTTCGCACGATCGATATCATCGAAATCCTCCCAGTGGCCGCCGCGTTCGTTGCGCGGCGGCACGAGACTCTGATAGCAAGAGTTCGGCGGTGGTCCGTTTCGGAATCTGCATGGGTCATGCGCCGATGAAACTGGCGTCAGACGGCGACGCGATAATCTCGATGCCCGATCCGACCGCGCTCATGCCGATTCCTTTGGTGGACGTTCGCGACGGTGGCACGGTGAGGCATGCGCGCGAAGGAGAGGCGCGGGCCAAGGCGCTGCGCGACGAATGCGTGGCTTGGTTTCCCGGCGTCGCGCGGCCGTTGGTGCCGCTGATCGACGCCCTGGCGCGGCGCTGGCTGACGCGCTCGCAGTCGCCCTATATCGCGGAAATCCGAGCCATCGCCGGCATGCTCGGCTTTCCCGGCGTCTGGTTCCTCAATGGATCGTATCAATGGAGCTGCACGTCGCTGGCGCGCGAGGAGGACGGCGCGCCGTGGCTGGTCCGCACGCTGGACTGGCCCTATCCGGGGCTCGGCCGCCACGTCGAGATCGCGCGCATGCGCGGCCCAGCCGGCGAGTTCTTCAACGTCACCTGGCCGGGCTACGTCGGCGCGCTGACCGCGATGGCGCCCGGCCGTTTTGCCGCCGCGGTCAACCAGGCGCCGCTCAAGCGGCGCAGCCATCATCCGTGGCTGCGCGGCTGCGACATCGCCGCCAATGCGGTGCGGACCTATTTCAGAGTGCGGCACATTCCGCCCGATCAGCTGCTGCGGCAGGTTTTCGAGACCTGCCGGGATTACGGCGAGGCGAGGACCGTGCTGGAACGAATGCCGATCGCGCGGCCGGTGATCTACACGCTGGCCGGGTGCCATCCCGGCGAGCGCTGCGTCATCGAGCGCACCGAAACCGGCGCGCAGGTTTACGAGGACGCCACCGGCGCCGCCAACGACTGGCTTCACGCCAAGCCGATGTGGGAGGGTCGCGTCGGCAGCGCGGAGCTGTTGACGCAGTCCTACGAAGAAGCCGCCGAACGCAGCCGCGCCCGCCGCGAGGCGCTGGCCGATTGGCCGGGCGCGTTCGCACAGGAGGGCTTCGCCTGGGTCGAGCCGCCGGTGCTCAACAAGTACACGCGGCTTGGCGTCGAGATGTGTCCGGCGCGGGGCATCCTGCGCGCCGTCGGCTATGAGTTAGAGGACGGCGAGGTGGCGGAGCCAGCGACGCTGCCGCGCGAGGTGAGGGCGGAGATGGTGGCGGTTCTAGAACAACCTCGCAACCTCGCCCTGCGACGCCGCCAGCGCCGGGCGCTCGCAGGCCACCGCAATGCCGTGCGCAGCATCGCCCGACGCCAGCGCCGCCTTGATCGTCTCGATCAGCTCCAGCGCCGACGCCCGCGAAATCTCCACCGCGACGCGCTCGCGCCCGCCGTCGGCCTCGCAGATGAAGTCGATGCCGAGCGCGTGGTCGAGCGGCGCGTGGAACGGGTGGTCGTAATAGACGTTGGCGGTGTCGATCCGCATCCAGCCGCTCGGCCCCTTGGCGCTGCCGTGCATCGCGGCTTTTTCGACGATGTATGAGCACATGATCAGTTCTCCTTATGCCGCGCCGCGAGATGCTTGTTGTAGAACGCGAACACCTTCTTCCAGCCGTCCGCGGTGGCCTCCGCGCGATAGGCGGGACCGCGCGCGTAGTTGAAGAACGCGTGGCCGGCGCCGTCGTAGCGGTGGAATTCGTAGTTCTTGCCCGCCTCCTTGAGCTTCGCCTCGGTGCGGTTGACCTGATCGCGGTTCGGGTTCTCGTCGTCGTTGCCGAACAGGCCGAGCAACGGCGCGGTCATCTTGCCGGTCAGTTCGATCGGCGCGACGGGGCGCTTGGCGTTGAGCTGCTTGGGATCGTCGACGATCACGTTGCCGCCCCAGCAGTCGACCGCGGCGTTGATGCCGTCGGCGAGCAGGCACGACGCCAGGTAGACATGGCGGCCGCCGGAGCAGAAGCCGATCAGACCGATCTTGCCGTTGGAGTTGGGTTGCGACTTGAGGAATGCGATCGCGCCGGAGACGTCGCCCACCACCTGGTTGTCCGGCACGCCGCCCGCGGCGCGCACCCGCGCGCCGACGTCGTCCGGGCTGCCCGGCCCGTCGCGGAAATAGAGATGCGGCGAGATGCAGGCGAAGCCGTGATGCGCGATCTTGCGCGTCGTCTCGATGGTCCATTCGTCCCAGCCCGGCATGTGGTGGATCAGCACCACGCCGCCGACGCGGCCCGGCTTGCCCGGACGCGCGTAGTACGCTTCGCCCTTGTCGCCGTTGTGTGCCTTGGAACGAGACGGTTTCGCCGGTGATGTTGGGATATGACATGATAGCCCCGGTACGCACGGTGAATGGTGGGCGAACTATAGCAACCCCATAAGGGCTGCAAAGTCGTTGAAAGCCAGGCGGTCGCCTTGCGCCGGGCCCCGGCAATTGGCGATCATCGCCGCATGACAACACTTCCCAAGGCTTTGTTTTTCGACGTGTTCGGCACGCTGGTCGACTGGCGCACCGGCATCGCCCGCGAGAGCCGAGGCAGTCCTCAAGCCGCTCGGCCATTCGCTCGACTGGATCGCATTCGCCGACGCCTGGCGCGGCCAGTATCAGCCGTCGATGGAGAAGGTGCGGTCGGGCGAAATCCCGTTCTGCCGGCTCGACGTGCTGCACCGGCGCAACCTCGAAACCATCCTGCCGCAGTTCAAGGTGTCCGGCCTGCCCGAGGACACCATGCGGCATCTCAACCGCGCCTGGCACCGGCTGCCGGCATGGCCGGACACCGTGGCCGGTCTCACGCGCCTGAAGCGCAAGTGCATCATCGCGCCGGTGTCGAACGGCAACATTGCGCTGATGGTCGATCTGGCGAAATACACCGGCATGCCGTGGGACGCGATTCTCGGCTCGGAGATCGCCGGCGACTTCAAGCCCAAGCCGCGGGTCTATCTCGCGGCCTGCGAGGCGCTCGATCTGCCGCCCGGCGAGTGCATGATGGTGGCGGCTCATTCCCACGATCTCGCCGCGGCGGCGAAGACTGGGCTGCGCACCGGGCACATCGCACGCCCAAACGAATACGGCCCCGGAACCGGCGAGGCCGCGCCAAAGACCACGGTCGATGTCGCGGGCGCCAATTTGGAAGACTTTGCGGACAAGCTCGGGCTGTAGCCGCGCGATCACGAACGCGTCAGGCGCGGCTATCGAAACGATAGCCGGGCCGTGATTGGCGAGCGGACCGGCGCCGTGCTACCCGCATGCCCATGGCGATGGCGAAGAAAAAGCGATCGTGGGAGGTCTGGCGCGACGCCAGCGGCGGCCTGTCGGCGCTTCGCATCGGCACGCTTTTGTTCCTGCTGCTGCCCGCTGCGATTGCCGTTTACGACTACTGCACGGTCGGCTTTGGCCCTCGGCCTATCAACGACGTCATTCACCGCACCGGCTATTGGGCGCTGCTGTTCGTGATGATTTCGCTGGCGGTGACGCCGTTCCGCCGCGTAGGGCGGTTCGGCAAGCTGCTCGACGTGCGCCGCATGATCGGCGTCGGCGCGTTCGTCTATGCCGCTGCGCACATCGTGCTCTACATGGCCGACCAGAAATGGAATCTCTGGAAGGTCGGCAGCGAGATCGTGCTGCGGCTCTATCTCACCATCGGGTTCATCGCGCTGACCGGGCTTGCGGTGCTGGCGATCACCTCGACCGACGGCATGGTGCGGCGCCTCGGCGGCAAGCGCTGGCAGCGCCTGCACCAGATCGTCTACGTGCTCAGCCTGCTGGTGCTGATCCACTTCTTTCAGCAAACCAAGGCGGACGTCTGGCTGCCGACCTTCGTCGCCGGTCTGTTCGGCTGGCTGATGGGCTATCGCATCCTGATCTGGCGCAAGACCGAGAGAGGCGAACTGTCGAGCTTGACCTTGGTGGGGCTCTCCGTTGTGGTCGCCGTGCTGACCTTCCTGGCCGAGGCGGTCGGTATCGGGATCGCGTTCAACGTCTCGCCGCTCCGGGTGCTGGAAATGGCGTTCGACTTCGATCCGTATTCGATCCGGCCGGGCTGGGCGGTGCTCGCCGCCGGACTGATGGTGGCGGCGGTCGATTGGGCCCGCGCCCGGTTCGCCAAGCCGCGCCGCGCGCCCGCCAAGACAGCGCCTGTTAAGCCAGCGCCCACCAAGCCCATGCCTGCCACCAATGCCAGCACGGAGCCGGCGTAGCGGAAGTCGCCTCGGTCAACCAATTCAGCTGTGACTGGGGAACCAAACAACAGGTCATACCTTTATCACATTCGTTCCGGTACATTTTTACCGGCCCATTCGCCAGCCAGGTTTCAAGGAGGAAACATCATGAAATCGCTCGTTCTCGCTGCCGCCCTGTCGCTCGCTTTCACCGGCGGCGCATCCGCGCTGACCTGCAAGGAAGACACCGCTGCGAAGAAGCTCGCTGGTGCCGCCGCCACCAGCCATATGAAGAAGTGCGAAAGCGATGCGAAGGCGAGGTGCGAGGCCAATTCCGCGGCGAAGAAACTCGCGGGCGCTGCAGCCGCCAGCCACAACAAGAAGTGCATCGCCGACTCGGTCGGCAACTAGCCGTTCGAAAGACCGCGGCCGCTAGCTGATCCTGAACGCCTTGGGATTCCACGGCGGCCGCGGATATTGCGGGTTCATCGTCTCGAGCGTTGAGCGAACGATCCGCGCGATCGCCATGTTGCGCGCCCATTTGTGATCGGCCGGAATGACGTGCCACGGCGCATGAGCCGTGGAGCAGCGCTGCAGCATGATCTCGTAAGCTTGCTGATATTTGTTCCAGAGCTTGCGGTCGTCGAGGTCGCCGGGATTGAACTTCCATTGGGTCTTGCGCTCGGCCAGCCGCTCCTTAAGCCGCTCGCCCTGTTCCTTCCGCGAGATGTGGAGCATGAATTTGAGAATGGTCGTGCCGTTCTCGACTAGGATCTTTTCCAGCGCGTTGATCTGGCCGTAGCGCGCCTCGATGTCGGCGGCCGGCGCCAGCTTGCGGACCCGCCCGATCAGCACGTCTTCGTAGTGCGAGCGGTTGAAGATGCCGATGAAGCCGCGGCGCGGCGCGGCGAGGTGAGCGCGCCACAGGAAGTCGTGCGCCAATTCCTCCTCGCTGGGCCGGCGGAACGGCGTCACCGTGACGCCGAGCGGCCCGGCGGTATTGAACACGCCGCGGATCGTGCCGTCCTTGCCCGACGTATCGGTGCCCTGCAGAATGACGAGCAGTGCGCGTTTGCCTTCGGCATAGAGACGATCCTGCAGCACGTCGATCGCCTCGGCGTCCTTCTCGGTGCGCTCGCGCGCAGCTTTCTTGTCGTCGATGCCGATTTTCGAGACGTCGCCTGGATCGCGCCCGGCGAGATTGAATTGTTTGCCCGGGCTGACCCGGAACGCCGCTGCGAAATCCTTGGCCATCACGTCCGTCCTTGCTTGAGTGAAGCGCGCTCGCGATGTGGGATATCGCGAGATGTCACGGCGTCGACCATCCGGTCGGAGAACGATGGACCGCTGTCCCGAGCGGGGCAAGTCGCCCAAAACCGACGCGATGAAAAATACGCGCTCCCGTGGCGTGGTGACGCTACCACGGCGCGCTTTGCCGCGTCGATTGAGGGGCGGTGCTGGATTTGGCGTCTAGCGGAGGGGGGCGACCAGGTCTTCGATCTGGTCCGGCTCCTGAAGCTGGGCAAAATGCACGGCGAAGCCGTCGTTGAAGTGGCGCACCACGCGGCCGACGACTTTGCCGACAGCGACGGGAGTGCCGATGTCCGGAATGACGTCCGCAGACACCGCGATCCCGGAGGCCGACACATCCATCACCAGACACTCGGTCGTGGTCCCGTCGGCGAGCACGAGGGTGGAATAGGGGTTGCGCGGAATGAACCGCACGTGCTCGCGAAGATCGTCAGCGTCGTGGTTCTTGTGTTTCTCGTACCACTCGATCTTGGCCGCCAGGCGGCGGCGCTCGCGCTTGGGTGCGATGATCTCCATGACGAAGCCGCCGTCCATCACGCGCATGATCGGCCCTTCCAGCTTGCCGAAATGATCAACGAGTGCGATGACGCGGTCGCCCACGCTGCTGCCGGTTACCGGCGTCGCAAAGGTCACTGCATGACAGGACATGTTGATGGCACGGCAAGGGACTTCCTTGCGCTTCCCGTCCATGTCGCGTCGGTTCGCGAGCGTGAGCCGTCCGGGCACACTGAGGACAATGCGAAGGTCGGTGCGACAGTCGACGACTTCCAGATCGTCATCGAGCAGCAGTGGCGCGTTTACCATGTGCCAACCAGCGCGAGCATTTGTGGCAAACTAGCGAGGCCGTGTTAACGAAGCCTTGAACGGCTTACAACGCGGTCCAATGCGCGTTATTGCGCAATTAACGATTGGTTAAGTGCGGCCGTTACGACGCCTGCCGCAAGCCTTCGCCCTTCAATCCTTCGAGGATCGACAGCGCCCGGCCCATCGAGAACGCCCGCGTCTTGGCGTCGTAAGCCTTGACGTGTTCCGGCATCATGTAGCCGTGCAGGATGCCCGGGAAGATGTGCACCTCGACGTTCTTCTGGCGCGAAGGCACGGCGCGGTAGGCGTCGAGCACCTCTTTCGGCGCGACATGATCCTGGTCGCCCCACATGATACAGACCGGCTGGGTGACGCCGTCGAGCTCGCCGATGAAGTCCTGCATCCGCGTGCCGTGGCAGGACAGTCCGGCGGCGTAGCCGAGCCGCTTTGGGCCGAGGATCGCGTAGGGCCCGCCGTAGCAGAAGCCGATCGCTGCGGCGCGGCCGTTGAACTGCGGAAGCGTCTTGAGATGCGCGAGCGTGTCCGCCATGTCGGCCTCGCCGGCAGCGATCTTCTCTAGCCGAGGCTGCGCGCGCTCGGCGGCGCGCTTGTCGTCTTGTCCCATCGGGCCGGGGATCGACTGCCAGAACAGATCGGGCGCTGCGGCGATGAAGCCCTTGGAGGCGAACTCGTCGGCGATGTCGCGCAGGTCCTTATCGACGCCGTGGATGGCGCAGGCCAGCACGATGGCGGGTGCTTTCTCCGACGCCGGCGGGGAGGGCGAGGTAGCAGTCGAATGCGCCGCCCTTGCTGGACGTCACTTTGATGGTCTTGCCGGTCATGCGCGCCTCCGCTGTTATGGCCTTGCCTGTGCGGCAGCGTAAGCTGGTCGCATTCGCTGCACAATCGCCGTCTAGGGCTGTGCCGGAACACGTTACGGAAAGGAATTCGACCATGGCCGACCTCGTGCTTTACCACGCCGTGCCGTCGCGCTCGGCGACCGTTCGCTGGATGCTGGAGGAGGTTGGCGAGCCCTACGACGTCCATCTGCTCAAGCTGAGCGAAGGCGAGCAACAGAAACCGGAGTATCTCGCGGTCAACCCGCAGGGCAAGGTGCCGGCGCTCAAGCACAAGGGCGTGGTGTTCACCGAGGTCGCCGCGATCTGCACCTACCTTGCCGATGCGTTCCCGAATGCCAAGCTCGCCGTCCCGGCGAACGATCCGCGCCGCGGTGTCTACCTGCAATGGCTGTTCTTCGGTCCGAGCTGCATGGAGCCTGCAATCTCCGACCGCGCCTTTCCGCGCAAGGAGCCGCCGCGTGCCAGCGCCATCGGCTATCGCGACATCGACACCCTCGCCGATATCGTCGCCAAGGCGGTGGCAAAGGGGCCTTATCTGATGGGCGAGCAGTTCACTGCCGCCGACGTGGTGGTCGGCTCCGGGATCCGCTGGGGCACAATGTTCAAGCTGATTCCCGAGCGGCCCGAATTCAGGCCCTATGTCGAGCGGCTCGGGCGCGTCCGGCTTCGCAGCGCGCGGACGCCAAGGACAAGGAGTTGGCCGGGAAGTGAGCTATCGACGGCCCGCGCGCGCTGCGGCACCATGCGCCGAAGGTTGCCGGCGACTGACTGAAGGCTGCCGATGCTCGAGCTGCGGCTGCTTTATTTCGAGGACCTGACGGTTGGGATGAGCGAGACGCTGTCGAAGACGGTCGCGTCATCGGACGTGATCGGCTTCGCGCAGATCACCGGCGATCGCAATCCGATCCATTTGTCCGAGCATTTCGCCGCGCGCACTCAGTTCAAGAAGCGGATCGCACACGGCCTCTACACGGCGAGCCTGATTTCCGCCGTGCTTGGCACGCGGCTGCCGGGGCCGGGCGCCGTCTATATTTCCCAATCGCTGAACTTCCGCGCTCCGGTCAAGATCGGCGACACGGTGGAGGTGACGGTCACGGTCGCCGAGCTCATCCCTGAAAAGCGCCGCGCACGGCTGTCGTGCGTGTGCCGGGTCGGCGAGGACGTGGTGCTGGATGGCGAAGCGCTGGTGAAGGTGCCCTCGAAGTCGGAAGGTGGCGGCAAGCCTGGCCTGCGGGTGTGAGTCGCGTCACGCCAGCAGGTCGTGGGTCTCCGGATGCCGCGCCATGTACTGGCCGACGAACGAGCAGCGCGGCTTGACCTTGAGCCCCTTGGCGCGCGCTTCGTCGAGCGCGCCCCGCACGAGCTGCGAGGCGATGCCGCGGCCCTGCAGGTGCGCCGGCGTCTCGGTGTGGAAGAACGTCATCACGCCATCGTCGAGGCGATAGTTGGCGACGGCGGTGCCGCCCTCGGCGTCGAGCTCGAAGCGGGACAGGGCCGTGTTGTTGCGGACAGGCATGACGGACATGTAGGCGGCGACGCCGGCAAGCTCAACCGCGCGATGCCTCCGCCTTGAAGCCGCGCGCCTCGCGGTAGCGTGCCAGCATGCGCTCGAAGCTCGCGACCAGCGCGGTCTCGATCTCCGGCTTGCGCTCCAGCCGCGACAGTAGCATTGCGGCCGCTTCGAGGGTTGAGAGCCCGTCGCGGCGCGGCTCCTTGCGCAGATTGCCGTAGCGCGACGGCTGGCGCGGCCCCAGCACCACGCGCCGGCATTTCAGGATCCACGCGTTGCGCCACCAGATCGCCTTGGCCTGGCTCCAAGTGCCGTCGAGCAGGATGACGCCCTCGATGCCGCGCAGTGCCTGATCCTGGTCGGGCAGCGCCTCGCCCTTGCGGTTGAGCACCACGACGTCCCGGCCGGGCGCCAGCGCCTCTGCCTTCGACGAGCCGAGATAGAGCACCGCCCAGCGCTTGGGGTCTGCGTCGCGGCCGAGAATCTTCGACAGCGACGGCCACGACAGCCCCACCTTGAACAGCGAGTTCCTGAAGTGCAGCGCCGCCAGCCGCGCCGAGCCGAGCGTGCGGTCCTGCTCCTGCGGATGCTGCAGGACCAGCAGCGCCACCTTGTTGTCGAACGGCGTGACGCCGTCACAGACGCAGAGCGCCGGAGGCTTGCGGCAGCGTGGACATTCCGCCGGTGCGGCGGAGACTGCGGAAGCGGCTTCGTTCACGCCATTGGGCCGGCGCCCGGATCGCGGATCTTGCCCGCGACGACCAGCCGGTTCCAGATGAACAGCACGACCAGCGCGCCGATCGTCGCGGTGATAAAGCCCGCGCCCTGGTCGGCGCGATACCAGCCGACCGCCTGGCCGATGAAGGTCGCCAGGAATGCGCCGGCGACGCCGAGCGCGACGGTCAGGATGAAGCCCTTCGGGTCATTTGGTCCGGGCGATAGAAATCGCGCAACGATGCCCGCGACAAGCCCGACAATGAAGATCCAGAGCATGTCCGTCTCCTGCTGATTGGCGACCGGCTCAGCCTAGGACCAGGTCGGGCGCGCCGCAATCTGTCGCAGGCGTTCATCCACGCCATGCAACCATCACAATCACGGCGCGTTCTTATCGTTCCAGAGCACAGGAGGCGTCGATGGGCTTGATGGACATCCTCAATGGAATGCAGAACGGCCCGCGCGGCCAGACCGATCCGAATGCCAAGGGCGGCATGTCGCCGATCACCATGGCGATCCTGGCGCTGCTTGCCTACAAGGCCTACCAGAAGTCCGGCATCGGCACCGGCGCGCCGGCGCCCGCACCCGCGCCGGGCCGCATTCCCGATCGCAACACCATCGACGCCAATCTTCCGGGCGGCGGAATGGGCGCCGGGCTCAATGATCTGCTGAAAGGCGGATTGGGCGGGCTGCTTGGCGGGCTCGCCGGCGGCGCGCCGCAGGGCCGGCTGCCGGGCGGACGCGCGGCGGCTCCGTCAGGTGGCGGGCTCGACGATCTGCTGAAAGGCGGGCTTGGCGGACTGCTCGCGGGTG
Source organism: uncultured Alphaproteobacteria bacterium (assembly GCA_963711955.1). Lineage (GTDB taxonomy): Bacteria > Pseudomonadota > Alphaproteobacteria > Rhizobiales > Xanthobacteraceae > Z2-YC6860. Next base: position 230,902 of record CAVQGC010000011.1, read on the forward strand.
GCGCGGCCGGCAGCGTGCTCGGCAGCGGGCTCGACGGGCTGCTCAAGCAGTTTCAGCAGAACGGCCTCGGCGACGTCGCGGACTCCTGGGTCAGCAGAGGGCCGAACAAGGGCGATTTCCACCAACGATTTGGCGCGCTCAATCGGCCTCGACGACATCGACGCGCTGGCAGGCCAGACCGGTCTGTCGCGCGACGATCTCTTGTCCGGCTTGCAGCAGCAATTGCCCGATCTGGTCGATCAGCTCACCCCGGACGGGCGCATGCCGACCGAGGCCGAGGCGTCGCGCTGGGTGTGAGCCATTCTCCCTCCAAAGCCGGTGTTGTCCCGCCGTGACGAAGCGTTATTCGTTCGATTAGTCTGGCTCGCGCGGACGGACAGGGAGAATAGGAATGAAGGCTGAAGACGCCGCGGAGATGATGGAATCCCAGAAGGAATCCGACACTTTCAAGCAGCGCGCCGCGGTGGCGATCGCGTTCTTTGCCATGGTGCTCGCGATCTGCGGGCTCGGCGGCTCGAACGCCGGCAAGGAGGCGGTCAACAACAACGTGCTCGCCTCCAACTACTTCAGCTTCTACCAGGCCAAGAACGCGCGGCAGAGCGCGCTGGAGCTCGCCGCCGACGAGATCGAACTGGGCTGGCTCAACGATCCGGCGCTGCCCGACGCCGCCAAGCAGGCGATGCGCGCCAAGCTCGCCGGCTACAAGGCGACCATCGCGCGCTACGAATCCGAGCCTTCGACCAACGAGGGCAAGAAGGAGCTGTTGGCGCGCGCCCGCGATCATGAGCAGCTGCGCGACCGCGCGCTCAAGCAGGACCCGTACTTCGACTACGCCGAGGCGCTGCTGCAGATCGCGATCGTGCTGATCTCGGTGTCGATCATCGCCAGCGTCGCCTGGCTCGCGTTCCTCGGCGGGGCGGTGGGCGCCGCGGGCGTCCTGCTCACCATCAACGGCTTCTACCTGCTGGTGGAGATACCGGGGCTGGCGTGACCGGGGCTTGTCGCGGCGTCTTCGCTGCCCACCGTCGTGCCGGCAAGCGGGCGGGGTCGCCGGCCGGTCATGCGGAACAGCGTGTGCACCTTGTTGTCGACGGTGGCGCAGCCGCCACGCATGTTGGGCAGGATCAGGACAGTCTCGCTCATGGCGCGCTCCGTAAGGCTTCGTTGCGCGGACAATGTGCGGACACTTGTCTCGTTCCGGGCAACGGTTGGTTATGGTTGCCGGACGGTTAAGTCCGCCGGTGCGGGCGCGCTCCTATCGCGCATGCCATCCATTCAAAACCTGTTGCCCTCGTCGGGCAGGTTGAGCAACGCGCCGCAGGCCTTGCAATGCACCGCGTCGTGGTCGTGGCGCAGCAGCGCGCAATCCGGGCAGCGGAACCGCACCTTGGCGGGCTGCAGCAGCGCGCGCGCTAGGTTGAAGAACAGCGTCACGCCGAGGATCATGATGACCACCGAGATCAGCCGGCCCAGCGTGCCGGGCAGCGTGATGTCGCCGAACCCGGTGGTGGTCAGCGCGGTCACCGTGAAATACAGCGCGTCGGCGTAGTTCTTGATGTCCTTGTTGGTGGCGTACTGCGTTTCGTAGACGACACCCGTCATGACGAAGATGAAAACCGACAGATGCACCACCGCCAGCACGACCTCCTCGCGCTGGCGGAACCACGGGCTGTCCTGGCGAAGCCGCGCCAGCAGTTGATAGGAGTGCAGCAGCCGCACCGTTCGCAGGATGCGCAGGAAGCCCGCGGCCTCGCCGACGATCGGCGCCAGGAACGACACGATCGCGGCGATGTCCGCCCAGGTGGCGGGATAGAGGAACTCGCGCAGCGGCTTTGGGCTGATCGCGAGGCGGGCGATGAAGTCCGCCAGGATGATCAGGCCGAAGGCGATGTCCAGCCACTCGATCACCGGGCCGCGCGGCAGGAACGAGGTGACGACGATGAACAGGATGGTGAAGAGATCGAACGCCAGCAGCGCGTAGCGGAAGCGGTGGGCGTCGCGGGCGTTCGAACTCGTAATAGTGGTGAAGCGTCTGCCGCCACGTCTGCAGCCTGGACCGTTGCCTCGCCATCACGCCGCCGCCCCGGATGTCTCGGGGCACGATAGCAGGCGCGGCGGCGCGATGGGCGCTACTTGTCGACCTTGCCGCCGGCCTCGACCCAGTCCTTGAAGCCGCCGAGGTTGTAGACCTTCTCGTAGCCCATATCCTTGAGCAGCTTGCCGGCCAGCGCCGCGCGCCCGCCGGAGGCGCAGTGCAGGATCACGGGCTTGTCGAACGCCAGGCTCTTCTCGGCGGTGGGTGAGGACAGATCGGCCTTGAACTCCAGCGAGCCGCGCGGGATGTGGACCGCGCCGGCGGCCTTGCCGGTCGCGGCGAGCTCGGCGCTGTCGCGCAGGTCGACGATGACCGCGCCGTTGGCGGCCATCTCCTGCGCTTCTTTGCCGGTGATCTTCGGCACCACGGCGTTGGCGGCGTCGACGAGTTGCTTGGCGGTGGTGGGCATGGGTGTTCCTTCCGTGTGTCGTTAGGGCTGTAGGATGGCAGTTATACGCTCCGCTGTCGTCCCCGCGAAAGCGAGGACGACAGCGTGTATGAGTCAGTTCAGCTTCACCCCGGTCTGCTCGATGACGCGCTGGTAGCGCGCCGCGTCGGCGCGGATGCGCTCGGCGAGCGCCGGCCCGCTGACCGGGGCGACCTCCATGCCGAGCTCGTTGAAGCGCTTGCGCAGCGCCTCGTCCTTCAGGATTTGCAGCACCGCGGCGTCGAGTTGCGACACGATCGCGGGAGGCGTGCTGGCCGGCACGTAGAGCCCGACGTTCAGCCCGGCGTCGACGTTGAGATTGCTGTCGGTCATGGTCGGCACCTCGCGCAGGAACGACGGCCGCTCGCGGCCGAGCAGCGCCAGCGCCTTGATCTTGCCGGCCTCCAGCGGGCCCTGCACGGTGGCCTGCGTGGTCACCGCGAGCGGCACCTCGCCGCCGGCCAAGCCCGTCGCCATCTGCGCGCCGCCGCGGTAGGGCACGTGCAGCAGCTTGATGCCGGCCTCGAGCGCGAACCACTCGGCGGCGAGCTGGTTGATGGTGCCGGGGCCGGGCGAGGCGTAGGCGAACTTGCCGGGCTCGGCCTTGGCCTTCTCGATCAGCTCCTTGACCGAGCCGACGCCGCTCGCCGGATGCGTGAGCAGCAGCAGCGGCACGGTGGCGAAGCGGGTGACGGCAATCAGATCCTTGTGCGGGTCGAACGCCATCTTCGGCATCAGCGACGTGACGGTGGCGAAGTCGCCGGTGGTCATCAGCAGGGTGTAGCCGTCCGGCGCCGACTTGACCGCCGCGTCGACGCCGAGCGTGCCGCTGGCGCCGGCGCGGTTCTCGACCACCATCGGCTGGCCGAGCGCCTCGCCGAGCTTCTGCGCGACCAGCCGCGCGCCGACGTCGGTCACGCCGCCGGGCGGGAAGGGCACGATGACGCGGACCGGCCGCGTGGGATAGGTCTGCGCGGACGCGGGCGTGGCCGGAAAAAGCGCAATGAGCGCCAGCGATCCGGACAGCAGGGCGATGGCGAAACGCATGGCGGGTCTCCGCGTTCAAGCCGGCCGCCAATGGTCACGCAATCCGGCAGTTGAGGCAAGATGAACGCGCACGCCGGATATCGCTTTCGCTCATCCGGGCTAGGCTTTTGCTAACGCCCGTTGAACAGGTAATTGACGGCAACGCGAACGGTGTCGATCCCAGTGTCGGCGCGGACCTGCGACGCCAGCGTCACGCCGCCGCCGGTAAAGAGGAAGCTCTGGTCGACGTCGTCGAACTGCAGATGCAAAAGGGCGGATTATTTATCCGTGACGGCCGGCGGTGCCTGCGGACTTCCTCCGCTCGCGGGATTTCCGCTTTCCGACGCGAAGTTGCCCTGCGGCACCGGAATTTTCTCTGCGGTCGTCGGCGGCCTCACGCTGTCGGTCGGTTTCGGCGTGGAGGTGTCCGGGACGGGCGGGTTCACCCCAAAAGGGACCAATGTATTCGTCGTGGTGTCGCCCGCCGGTTTTCCGGTCGGGTCGGTTTGTGCCTGACCCGGATTGCTGGCCGGGTCTTGTTGTGCGGGCGCCGGCAAAATTCCGGCTCCGATCGCGAGTGCCACGAGGGTGGCAAGCTTGGTGTTTGGCATGAAATGCTCCCTGCAATGTCTAACAACACGCTCGGGGCAGGGAGGTTGCAGCCTGTGGCCCGCGGGAGCGAAGCGAAATGCGGGAAGCTTGCTTGCTGCAGGCCAACTAGCTCACCTCGTCGATGCACGGCGCATTGATCACACCGCCCGGGAGCCGCATCACGCAGCGCGTCCCGGTCTTCTTGCATTGCGGCGCGGTGTAGACCGCACCGCCGAGCTTCTTGCATTCATCGGCGGTCAGCGCCGAGAAGCCGGCGCCCTGGACGGGGCTGGCGGGGGCGGCGGCCGGCCTCGCGATCCGCGCCAGCGTCGGCGACAGCGGAGCGGCCGCGGCGCCGGGGGGCGCCTGCCGTGGCGCGCTTTCGGCGAGCGCGCCGGCCATCGAGGCGGTGAGCGCCGTGGCGGCGGCGAACGCGATGAAGAGCTTGCGGTTCATGGGTCGTCTCCTGCTGTGTCTGGTTATGGCCGGGCGGTCAGCCCGCCTCGTCGATGCAGATCGAGTTCACGTCGCCGTTGGCGTGGATGATGGTGCAGCGCATGCGCAGCTTGCAGCTCCCGCCGTCGTCGACCGAGGTCGTGCCGCCGAGTTTGCGGCACTCCTGCGGCGTCAGGTTCGAGGAGCCGGACTGCGACGCCTGGCCGATGTTGGCGCCGCCCTTGCCGGCCGGCCGCGATACCGGACCGGCGGGAGGTTTCTGGATATGCGCGCCGAGAAATCTGGCTCGGCGTTTTCGGCGCGGGCGGTGCGTAGGTCTGCGCCTGCGCGGGCAGGGCGAGCAGCACAAGCGCGGCGGCGATCGCGAACGGGGATATGCGTCGGGTCATGTTTCCTCTCCCGGAATGGGCTCACCGGTGGGTCGCCGCGGCGGCCCCGCAGGTTCGATGGCCGCAGCGGGAAGCGGTCACGAAGCGGTGAGTGGGGAGCGGGACGGAAATCCGCCGTGTCGATGCGCTGCCGGGCGCCCGATCCCTGCGCTTGCGTTGACGGGCCTCGACCCCAGCTAAAATAGTGAAAAAGTGTGAGAGGAGACGGCCATGAGCGAACTTCGCTATCCGAACGAAAGCCAGGCGTATCGCGATGCGCGCGACGCGTTGCTCAAGGACGAGCAGGAGCTGGTCGACAAGACGAAAGCCCTGGCGGCCAAGCGCCGCAAGCTGCCGCCCGGCGGGCAACTCAAGGAGGACTACGTCTTCCAGTGGGCGGGCGACGGCAAGGTCGGCAGAAGCTGGCGCGCGCGTGAAATTCTCCGAGCTGTTCGGCGACAAGACCACGCTGCATCCTCTACTCGTGGATGTTCGGGCCGAACTGGGACAAGCCGTGTCCGTCCTGCACGTCGCTGATGGATGGGTTCGACCGCGCCTGGTATTCGGTCGCGCAGGACGCCGCGTTCGCGACGATCGCCAAGGCGCCGGCCGAAAAGATCGACGCGTGGGCGAAGCAGCGCGGCTGGTCGCAGATCCCGCTGTTGTCCGGCTACGAGTCGCCGTTCCAGGCGGACTACAAATGCCAGGGCGAGAACGACGACATGCAGCAGCCGGTGATGCTGGTGTTCAAGAAGCGGACGGCAAGATTTTCCTGTTCTGGTCCACCGAGGGCATGATCGAACCACGTCGACACGGTGTGGCCGTACTGGAACCTGATGGACTTCACGCCTGAGGGCCGGCCGGACCGGGACACGCCGCCGCAGAGATTCAGGAGCGAGTTTTTGGAGAAGAATTATTTGAGCAAGTAGGGTGGGTTGAGCGGAGCGAAACCCGCCGAAGGCTGAATTGGAAAGCGCTCTAGTATCGATATCCGTAGTACGGGCAACGATAGCGATAATAACAATAGACGCCATCGGCGGAACGACCGTTGTAGCAGCCGTTGACGTAGTAGGGCGCCATACGCGGGGGCCGATCGGCAGCACCATAGAATCGCGGCGCGTCATAGACGCTCCGGTAGGCGCCGGCCCGGTAACCGTACTTCCTGTCGCAGTCGCCACGATAACCGCAGGGATCGGGATACACATAGCAGTCGTATCCGGGGCCGCAGTATCCCGCCCCGGCGGGCGAGGATGGAAGGACGCTGATCGACATCGCAATCAGTACGGACGCTGCTGTGCGCAACATCGAAACCTCCGGCCAGCATCGCGCAGCGTGCCGTTGTGTTCCTCGTGGACGCTGCCGCCAAAGCACAACGCGCTGGAGGGATAATGTGCGCGCGCAAAGTCCGGAATGCTGCGACTATGCATTAGGCTTGGTAAGCGCCAGTGCGACACAATCAATTCAAATGCGCGAGCCATGAAAAAGAGCAAGCCGGCCGCCGATCCCGACGCTTATCTGCGTCGATGACAGTCGCGTACTTTTCGTTCGGTCATCGGCGAGGCATCGGCTAGTCGTAGTTCAATCGCGTGCTCAACCAAGCAATTCGCGCGATCGGCCAATTCGAGATGCGACTAGCAGTCTACCGCGAAGCGCAGCTTCGTACGTGCGCGACGGATGGAAGCGCGAACCGCATACTCGAAATCGAAGGTCGGCGAGGGCTGAAGGATCGCTCCGGACGTATTTGAGAAATTAAGAAGTTGATCGCTACTAGGATTTACGGTCGAATCTTACTCCGCCGCCTCGATCCTCTTCTTCGCCCTCGCGACCGCGCCCCAGCACCGGGGCCAGAAACTGCCCCGTATAGCTCCGCTTCACCTTCACCACATCCTCCGGCGTGCCCTGCGCGACGATCTCGCCGCCGCCGTCGCCGCCTTCGGGGCCCAGGTCGATCATCCAGTCGGCGGTCTTGATCACTTCGAGGTTGTGCTCGATCACCACCACGGTGTTGCCGGTGTCGACCAGCTCGTGCAGCACCTCGAGCAGCTTCTCGACGTCGTGGAAGTGCAGCCCGGTGGTCGGCTCGTCGAGGATGTAGAGCGTGCGGCCGGTGGCGCGCTTGCGAGAGCTCCTTCGCCAGCTTGACGCGCTGCGCCTCGCCGCCGGACAGCGTCGTGGCCTGCTGGCCGATGTGGATGTAGTCGAGGCCGACGCGGTGCAGCAGCTTGAGCACGTCGCGCACGCGCGGCACCGCCTTGAAGAACTCCAGCCCTTCCTCGACCGTCATGTCGAGCACGTCGGCGATGGTCTTGTTCTTGAAGGTGACGTCGAGCGTCTCGCGGTTGTAGCGCTTGCCGTTGCAGACGTCGCAGGTGACGTAGACGTCCGGCAGGAAGTGCATCTCGATCTTGATGACGCCGTCGCCCTGGCAGGCCTCGCAGCGGCCGCCCTTGACGTTGAACGAGAAGCGGCCGGGCTCGTAGCCGCGCGCCTTGCTCTCGGGCAGGCCGGCGAACCATTCGCGGATCGGCGTGAAGGCGCCGGTGTAGGTCGCGGGGTTTGAGCGCGGCGTGCGGCCGATCGGCGACTGGTCGATGTCGATGATCTTGTCGATGTGCTCCAGCCCCTCGATCTTGTCGTGCGGGGCGGGGGCTTCGCAGGCGCCGTTGAGCTTGCGCGCCACCGCCTTGTAGAGCGTGTCGATGAGGAGCGTGGACTTGCCGCCGCCGGACACGCCGGTGACGCAGGTGAACAGGCCGAGCGGGATCTCGGCGGTGACGTTCTTCAGGTTATGGCCGCGCGCGTTGACCACCTTGATGGCGCGGCGCGTCGCGGGTGCGGCGCTCCGGGATCGCGACGCTCAGCTCGCCGGAGAGATATTTGCCGGTGATGGAGTTCGGATTGCCGATCAGGTCGTCGACCTGGCCCTCGGCGATGATCTCGCCGCCGTGGATGCCGGCGCCGGGGCCGATGTCGAGCACGTGGTCGGCGGTGCGGATGGCGTCCTCGTCGTGCTCGACCACGATCACGGTGTTGCCGAGGTCGCGCAGCCGCTGGAGCGTGATCGAGCAGCCGCGCGTTGTCGCGCTGGTGCAGGCCGATCGAGGGCTCGTCCAGCACGTACAGCACGCCGGTCAGGCCGGAGCCGATCTGCGAGGCGAGCCGGATGCGCTGGCTCTCGCCGCCGGAGAGCGTGCCGGAGGCGCGCGCGAGGGTGAGGTATTCCAGCCCGACGTCGACCAGGAACCGCAGCCGGTCGCGGATTTCCTTGAGCACGCGGGTCGCGATCTCGGTCTGCTTGGGGTTGAGCCGCTTCGGCAGCTCGGTGAACCATTCGCCGGCGCGCTTCACCGACATTTCGGACACCTCGCCGATGTGCGCGCCGCCGACCTTGACGCACAGCGCCTCGGGCTTCAGGCGGTAGCCCTTGCAGGCGTCGCACGGCACGTCGGTGAAATACTTCTGCAGCTCCTCGCGCGCCCAGTCGCTCTCGGTTTCCTTCCAGCGCCGCTCCAGGTTGGTGATGACGCCCTCGAACGGCTTCTTGGTCTGGTAGGCGCGCATGCCGTCGTCGTAGGAGAACTTGATGTCGTCATCGCCGGAGCCATAGAGGATGGCGTCCTGGGTCTTCTTCGGCAGGTCCTTCCAGCGTGACGTCGAGCGCGAACTTGTAGTGCTTGCCGAGCGCATTCCAGCGTCTGCAGGTAATACGGGCTCGACGACTTCGCCCACGGCGCGATCGCGCCCTTGCGCAGCGTGGCGTCCTTGTCGGGGATGATCAGGTCGGCGTCGATGTGCTGCTCGACGCCGAGGCCGCCGCACTTCGGGCAGGCGCCGAACGGATTGTTGAAGGAGAACAGCCGCGGCTCGACCTCGGGGATGGTGAAGCCCGACACCGGGCAGGCGAATTTTTCGGAGAACACCATGCGGCCGGCGCTCTCGTTGCGCTGCTTGTTCGCCTTGGCGCCTTCGGCCGCCGCGGCGTCGGCGAGCTCGATCACCGCCAATCCTTCGGCGAGCTTCAGCGCCTGCTCGAAGCTGTCGGCGAGCCGCGTCGCCACGTCGGCGCGCACCACGATGCGGTCCACCACCACGTCGATGTCGTGGGTGAACTTCTTGTCGAGCGCGGGGACCTCGGCGATCTCGTAGAACTTGCCGTCGATCTTGACGCGCTGGTAGCCCTTCTTGAGGTACTCGGCGAGCTCCTTGCGGTACTCGCCCTTGCGGCCGCGCACCACCGGGGCGAGCAGGTAGCAGCGCGTGCCCTCGGGCAGCGCCATCACCTTGTCGACCATCTGCGAGACGGTCTGGCTCTCGATCGGCAGGCCTGTCGCGGGCGAATAGGGCACGCCGACGCGCGCCCAGAGCAGCCGCATGTAGTCGTAGATCTCGGTGACGGTGCCGACCGTGGAGCGCGGGTTTTTCGAGGTGGTCTTCTGCTCGATCGAGATGGCGGGCGACAGGCCGTCGATCTGGTCGACGTCCGGCTTCTGCATCATCTCGAGGAACTGCCGGGCGTAGGCCGACAGCGACTCGACGTAGCGGCGCTGGCCCTCGGCGTAGATGGTGTCGAACGCCAGCGAGGACTTGCCCGAGCCGGACAGGCCGGTGAACACGACGAGCTTGTCGCGCGGGATCTCGACGTCGATGCCCTTGAGGTTGTGCTCGCGGGCGCCGCGGATGGCGATGACGCGGCGATCCTCGGCCCGGCGGGCGTCGGAAGCACGGGCGCGCCGGCTCTTGTCGAATAGGTCGTTCATCACGCTATCGGGCGGCGGCGCGGCCGCGAGTTCCAGGACGGTTCGGGATGGAAGCGTAATCGGAACGTAGGAAGAACGGGAGAGGATTGCCAGAGCAGCCTGAGGAAATCGTTGGCCCGGTGGAAATCGTTGAAAAAGCGGCTGTCACAGACAAAAAGGCCGGCGTGAAGCCGGCCTTTCCGCTGTGCGCAGTCGAACTGCGTCAGAATTTATAGTTCAGGCCGCCGCGCACGATGTTGAGCTTCAGCGTGGTGTCGACCGCGGTCCCGCAGGCGACGGCCGAGCACTGCACCGTATCCAGGTCGGTGTAGAGATATTCGATCTTCGCCGACCAGTTGTTCATGAAGGCGTATTCGAGGCCGCCGCCCAGCACCCAGCTGAACTGCGTCTTGGTGGTGCCGCTGAAGCCCGGCGTGTTGGCCTGGACGTCGCCGAACGCGGCGCCGGCGGTGAAGTAGGGCAGGAACCGGTCAAAGGCGTAGCCGATGCGGCCGCGCGCGGTGCCGAACCAGGTGTTCTTGGTTTCGCAGCCCAGCGGGCAGTTGACCGTGGTCGAACCCTTGACGCCGCTCCAGTCGATGTCGGCTTCGACGCCCACCACCGCCGAGCCCAATTGCAAGTTATAGCCCGCGGTGCCGCCGACCATGAACCCATCGACATTGAAGTTGCCGGTGGTGATGCCCAAGGTCGTGTCGGTCCAGCTCGAGTCACCGAACGCGTAGCCGGCGTTGATGCCGACATAGAAGCCGGTCCAGGTGAAGAACGGCACAAATACGGGTGCCCGGGGCATCGGCAAGGGACGCCGCGGCAGGTCGGCGGCTTCCGCCGTGACAACGCCGAGCGCCGTGACCCCGACGATCGCAAGCAACAGGTTTTTGAGTTTGGGCTTTTTCATGCTGCCTCCTGGTCCGCTCCCTGCGGTCGTCGCCGGTCCTGATGTGGACGGCCTGTGGATTACGTGAGTCGCGACCGGCACGCCCCCGCCAAATTGCGATGGTGCCGCCGCAAAAGCTTCGCGAGATGCTGCGCGAAACGCGCCGAATTAAGAGTGATGGAAGGAAAATTCAGACCGGGCCTGCATTCGCGCCCAGCCAGGACCATGGACGCGGGTGTTGATGGCGTTCACAGAACGCAATTGTGCGCCTGTGGATAATCCTCGGACGAGACATGATGAACGGTTCCGTCGGCCGGATGATGCGGCGCGGCCAAACGAAACGGGGCGGCTGTTCGCCGCCCCGCCGCATTGTCGAACCGGTTGTGACGATCAGAAGCCGCCCCACCCGAACCGGTAGTTGATGCCCGCTTTGATCGTCTGGACTGTGAGGTCCACGTTGGCGGGCGTGACCACCAGCCCGCCCAGGGTGGTCAGCGTCACCGGCTTGCTGCCCATGTCCATGTAGTTGTACTCGAGCTTCGCGGACCAGTTGCCCAGGAAGGCGTATTCGACGCCGGCGCCGAGCACCCAGCCGGTGCGGTCCGCCGAGCCGGTGGCAGCGGTCAGGCCAAGCAGCGTGAAATTGTATTCCTCGTTGGTCCAGGCGCCGCCGAACTTGCCGTAGATCATGGTGCGGTCGAACGCGTAGCCGACGCGGCCGGCGACGGTGTAGATCCTGTCGAGCTTGACCTCGCCGGTGGCGATGCCGAGCAAGCTTTGCGACGATTTCACGTCGCCGAACGAGAACTCGCCCTCGATGCCGAGCACCCAGGAGCCGAGCTGATAGTTGAAGCCGACTTGGCCGCCGTAGATCAAACCATTGGCGGTGGTCGAGCCGCCCACCACGCCGAGCAGCGCATCGGTGCCGCTGAAATCGGCCCATCCGTAGCCGACGTGGGCGCCGACGTAGAACCCGGTCCAGTTGTAATAGGTGTGCACATAAGCCGGGGCAGGCATTGCCTTCCGAGGTATCCGGATGTCGGCAGCGTTGGCAGGCGCTGCCGCGCCGAGTGCGATCAAGCCGAGGCCCGCAAGAGCAAACCGCATTTTTCAGTCTCCCTTTTGTCCACAGGCCGTGGCCCGTTATCCACAGGGAGAAGACTGAGTCGCGGCCCGCGCGGGTGCCAAAAAAGCAACACTCGAACGGGAAAGCGCCGCGCGATAGGCCGATGGCCGAGCAACAAGGGGCTTGCGTAAAACGCGATGAGTGACTAGAACAAAAAGAGAACGATAGCTGGCCGCGACTCCCGCAACGGTGGAAAACGCCGGTGGTTGCTGCGGTCTTCCTTGTCGGCGCGGGGCCGAGGCTTAGGTTAGCCCGGTCATCGCGCGGATGGTGCGCACCGGCGGACGCCGGTCGAGTGGCGGTTGGAGGCTTCCATGGCAGGTTCGGTCAACAAGGTGATCCTGGTCGGCAATCTCGGCCGCGATCCGGAAATCCGGCGCACCCAGGACGGGCGTCCGATCGCCAACCTGTCGGTCGCGACGTCGGAAAGCTGGCGCGACAAGACCACCGGCGAGCGCAAGGAAAAGACCGAGTGGCACCGCGTGGTGATCTTCAACGAAGGGCTCTGCAAGATCGTCGAGCAGTATTTGAAGAAGGGCGCCAAGATCTATCTCGAAGGCCAGCTCCAGACCCGCAAGTACACCGACAAGGAAGGCGTCGAGAAATATTCGACCGAGGTGGTGCTGCAAGGCTTCAACTCCGCGCTGACCATGCTCGACGCGCGCGGCGGCGGCTCGAGCGGGGCTGAGGATTTCGGCGGCAGCAGCAGCGACGATTTCGGCTCGCGCGGCCCGTCCGCGGCGCGCAAGCCGGCGATGGCCGGCGCCGGCGGCAAGCGCGGCGACATGGACGACGAGATTCCGTTCTAACGGCTGCGGAAAAACTCTTAGCCCGTCATTCCGGGACGCCGCCTCCAGCGCGTCAACGCGCTTATGGCCGCGCCCCGGAATGACACTTTGGAGTTCGGCATGACGTTGGCCCCACTGCTGAACGCCAGTCCCGCCATTCAGCTTCACGCGGTCGCTGCGATGGCAGCGTTCGGCCTGGGTCTCGTTCAGTTCGCCGCGCCCAAAGGCACCATTCCACATCGCACCGTCGGCTGGATCTGGGTCGTGCTGATGACGATCGTCGGCGTCAGCGCATTCTTCATCCATGAGATCAGGCTGTGGGGACCGTGGAGCCCGATCCATCTGCTGGCGATCTATACGCTGGCGATGCTGCCGTTCGCCGTGCTGCACGCGCGCCGGCACCGCGTGCCGAACCACAGGTGGGCGATGATCACGATCTTCGTCGGCGGGCTGGTGATCGCCGGTGCGTTCACCTTCATGCCCGGCCGCATCATGCATGCGATGGTATTGGGAAATTAGCCCGCGAACCGCGCGCGATGCGCGGTCAACTCGCTGCCGTCAAGGCTTGCCACAGAAGCTTCACAATGACTGGGACGCCCCGTGCGAGGCGACCCTCAAGCTGTTGAATTAGCACCGAAAATCCCCATGTATCTTTGGCGCTTTCGGTTGGCTTCCAGGCGCTGAATTCAGCTATGAAATCAACGCGAGATTCGCTCTCGAATCCGCCGTGAAATGCGCGCATCGGGCGGCCCGGCAGGCCGCTCCCAGTTCGTCCACCGACCACCAGGAATTCGCACTTGGCTGACCTCGAAAATCCGCCGTCCGGAGGGAATCCGCCCACCGACCACCGCCCCATTTCCATCGTCGACGAGATGAAGCGCTCGTACCTCGATTACGCGATGAGCGTGATCGTCTCTCGCGCGCTGCCGGATGTGCGCGACGGCCTCAAGCCGGTGCACCGGCGCATCCTCTACTCGATGCACGAGCAGGGCCACACGCCCGACAAGAAATACGTGAAGTCGGCGCGCGTGGTCGGCGACGTGATGGGCAAATACCATCCGCACGGTGACAGCGCGATCTACGACGCGCTGGTGCGCATGGCGCAGGATTTCTCCATGCGCCTGATGCTGATCGACGGGCAGGGCAACTTCGGCTCGGTCGACGGCGATCCCGCGGCGGCGATGCGTTACACGGAGTGCCGGCTCGGCAAGCCGGCGATGGCGCTGCTCACCGACATCGACGAGGACACGGTCAATTTCCAGGCGAACTACGACGGCAACGAACACGAGCCGGTCGTCCTGCCGGCGCGCTTCCCCAATCTGCTGGTCAACGGCGCCGGCGGCATCGCGGTCGGCATGGCGACCAACATACCGCCGCACAATCTCGGCGAGGTGGTCGACGCCTGCGTGGCGCTGATCAACGATCCGGCGCTGAGCGTCGACGATCTCATCAACATCATTCCGGGGCCGGATTTCCCGACCGGCGGCATCATCCTCGGCCGCGCCGGCATCCGCTCCGCCTATCACACCGGCCGCGGCTCGATCGTGATGCGCGGCAAGGTCGCGATCGAGGAGATCCGCAAGGAGCGTGAAGCGATCATCATCACCGAGATTCCGTATCAGGTGAACAAGGCGACGATGATCGAGCGCATGGCCGAGCTGGTGCGCGAGAAGAAGATCGACGGCATCGCCGAGCTGCGCGATGAATCCGACCGCGACGGCTATCGCGTGGTGATCGAGCTCAAGCGCGACGCCATGGCGGATGTGGTGCTCAACCAGCTCTACCGCTTCACGCCGCTGCAATCGAGCTTTGGCGCCAACATGGTGGCGCTCGATGGCGGCCGCCCGTTGACGATGACGGTGCGCGACATGCTGGTGTCGTTCATCGCTTTCCGCGAAGATGTGGTGTCGCGGCGCACCAAGCACCGGCTCGGCAAGGCGCGCGACCGCGCCCACGTCCTGGTCGGCCTGGCGATCGCGGTCGCCAACATCGACGAGGTCATCAAGCTGATCCGCGGCTCGAAGGATGCCAACGAGGCGCGCGAGAAGTTGATGGAGCGCGAATGGCCGGCGACCACCGCCGCCGACCTGATCGCGCTGATCGACGACCCTCGCCATCGGGTTTCGCCGGCCGGCACCGCAAAGCTGACGCTCGAGCAGACCAAGGCGATCCTCGACCTGCGCCTGCAGCGCCTGACCGCGCTCGGCCGCGACGAGATCAAGGGCGAGCTCGACAAGCTCGCCGCCGAGATCACGGATTATCTCGACATCCTGCGCTCGCGCGCCCGCATCCAGTCGATCGTCAAGGACGAGCTGACCGCGGTCAGGGACGAGTTCGCCACGCCGCGCCGCACCGTGATCGCGGAGGAAATGGACGAAGTCGACGAAGAGGACCTGATCCATCGCGAGGACATGGTCGTCACCGTCTCGCACGTCGGCTACGTCAAGCGCGTGCCGCTGTCGACCTATCGCGCGCAGCGCCGCGGCGGCAAGGGCCGCTCCGGCATGCAGACCCGCGACGAGGATTTCGTGTCGCGGCTGTTTGTGGCGTCCACGCACACGCCGGTGCTGTTCTTCACCTCGCTCGGGCGCGTCTACAAGGAGAAGGTCTGGCGCATGCCGATCGCGGCGCCGCAGGCGCGCGGCAAGCCGCTGATCAACATCCTGCCGATCGAGCAGGGCGAGCTGATGACCTCGATCCTGCCGCTGCCGGAGGACGAAAGCACGTGGGGCAACCTCGACGTGATGTTCGCCACCACCAAGGGCACGGTCCGGCGCAACAAGCTCAGCGACTTCGTCGACGTGCGGCGCTCCGGCATCATCGCCATGAAGCTCGCCGAGGGCGAGGGCATCGTCGACGTGCAGATCTGCACCGAGAAGGACGACGTGCTGCTCACCGCGGCCGGCGGCCAGTGCATCCGCTTCCCGGTCACCGACGTGCGCGTGTTCCAGGGCCGCACCTCGATGGGCGTGCGCGGCATCGCGCTCGACGAGGGCGACAAGGTGATCTCGATGTCGATCCTCGGCCACATCGACGCCAACTTCGAGGAGCGCGCGGCCTATCTCAAGCGCGCCAACGCGGTGCGGCGCGGCGGCGACGAGCCGGAAGAGGTGGCGGCGGACGCCGAGGATACGGCGGCGAGCACGATCGAGCTCGGCGAGAAGCGCTACGTCGAGATGTCGGCAGCCGAGCAGTTCGTGCTGACGCTGTCGGAGCGCGGCTACGGCAAGCGCTCGTCGTCGTACGAGTACCGGATCACCGGCCGCGGCGGCAAAGGCATCGTCGCGATGGCGATCTGGGAAGGCAAGAAGGGCGCCGAGACGATCAAGGACAAGATCGGCCGCCTGGTCGCCTCGTTCCCGGTAGAGGAGGCCGACCAGATCATGCTGGTCACCGACGGCGGCCAGCTCATCCGCTGCCCGGTGAACGGCATCCGCATCGCGGGCCGCTCGACGCAGGGCGTGATCGTGTTCAACACCGCCGACGACGAGAAGGTCGTGTCGGTCGAGCGGATCGGCGAAGAAGGCGACGAGAACGGTTCGTAAGGCGAGCGCGCACGCTCGCCTTACACCATCGTCAGCCGCCTTACCACCAGCCGCCGCGCCAGCCGCCGTAGAACGGCCTGAAGCCGCCGTAGAACGCCGGGCGAAAGTACGGCCGCCACGGCCGGTAGCCGTAGTACGCGGGCCGATAGTACGGCCGGTAATAGCCGTAATAGGCCGGCCGGTAGTACGGCCGCCACGGCCGGTAGCCGTAGTACACGGGCCGATAGTACGGCCGCCATGGCCGGTAGTAGCCGCCGTAGTACGCCGGCCGCCACGGCCGGTAATACCCGCCATACCCGTAGTAGACGGTTTGCGGCGCGATGCTCACTTCGTCGGCTGCCGTAATCATTCCGGCAACGGACGGCAGCGTGAGCGCATTCGCGGGTTGAGACGTGAGCGGCGTGGCCGCGAGACAGGTAGCAGCGAGTATACCGAACAGGGCTGTACGCATATGACCCTCCATAGTCCCCAGTCGATGCCGCCAGTTTCCTCCCGCGCAAACGCCGGCGCAATGGGCGTTTGCAACTTTGCGTTCACTAGTGTCGCGGTTCGGAAGTTCGCCTGAATTCTCGGCTTGCTCCGAAGCGAACTTCCGAACCAAAGCGACACGGGCAAGTCTATGATTCTAGTGTCCCTTTGGACCCGAAGTTCGCAAAAGTGCCTGCTGAGCAATCGTGCGAACTTCGGGTCCGGGACACTAGTCGAGTTTGATGTTGGCTTCGCGGATTACGCGGTCCCATTTTTGGACATCTGCGCGGATGGTTTCGGCGAATTCGGGCGGCGAGCCCGCCAGCGGCTGGAACATGTACGGATCGAGCGAGCGCTCGCGGAATGTGGCGTCGGCCAGCACGCGCTGCACCTCGGCGTTCATCTTCGCCACAATCTCGGGCGGCGTGCCGCGCGGCGCGAACAGCCCGAACCAGAACGTCGCTTCGAACGCCGGCCATCCGCCTTCGGCGATGGTTGGCACCTCGGGCAGTTGCGGCACGCGTCTCGACGCCGTCACCGCCAGCAGCCTGACCTTGCCGGCGCGCGCCAGCGGCGCCACGATCCCGACGCTCGCCACGATCATCGGCACATGGCCGGCGATCACGTCGTTCATCGCCGGACCCGAGCCGCGATAAGGCACGCCGACGAACTTGGCGCCGGTGACGCCCGACAGCATCGCCATGTTGAGCTGCCCGCCGGCGCCGAAGTTGGCGTAGCTCAAGCCCTCCGGCTTCGACTTGGCCAGCGCGACCAGCTCGCCGACGTTGTTCACGGGCAAGGCGGGCGTCACGACCACGCCCTGGTTGATGGTGATGAGGCCGCTGACCGGAACGAGGTCCTTTTCCGGATCGTAGGGCAGGCTCTTGTACAGGTTCGGGATCAGCGCGGTGCCTTCGGTCAGCAGCAGGGTGTGGCCGTCGGGCGCGGCCTTCGCCACGGCCGCTGCGCCGATGGTGTGCGCCGCGCCGCCGCGGTTCTCGATCACCACCTGCTGGCCCAGCGCGGGCGAAAGCCGCAGCGCCAGCGCGCGGGCGAGCGTGTCGGACACGCCGCCTGGCGCCACCGGCACCACGATGGTGATGGCGCGGGAGGGATAAGTCTGGGCCTGTGCGGGAAGGGCAAAGCCGAACGTGAGCAACACTGCCAGCACGTTACCGCGCACCGGCCGCCTCCAATATGCGCGCCATGTTGACGTAACCGCGCCGCCGCGCGTGCTGCAGCGGCGTGGTGCCCTGGCGGTCCGCGATGTTGACGTCGGCGCCGGCATCGACCAGCGCCTTCAGCGTGTCGGTGTGGTTCTTGCCGCCGTTGCCGAGCACGATCGATTCCATCAGTGCGGTCCAGCCCAGGTTGTTGACGTGGTTGAGCGGCGCCCTGGCGGCGATCAGCATGCGCACCACCTCGGCGTGGCCGAGATGCGCCGCCGCGATGAGCGCGGTGCCGTCGTAGCGGCTGGTGATGTTGCGGGCGCTGGCGCCGCCGTCGAGCGCGAGCTTGAGGCCTTCCAGATCGTTTGCCACGGCCGCGATGGTGACGATGTCGTAGCGGTCGATCTCCAGCGCGTTGGCGTTGGCGCCGAGCTTCAGGAGCAGTCGCGCGGCGTCGTGCTTCTTCATATAGACGGCGACGTGCAGCGGCGTGCGGCTCCGCGAATCCTGGATGTTGATCCGCTCGCCCTCCTTGACCAGCTTCTCGATCTCGGCGGCGTCGCCCTTGGCGGCGGCCTCGTGCAGCCCGGCATAGACGCGGATCTCGTCGGCGGTCGGCGCGGTTTGGGCGTGCGCCGCTGCACCGAAGGTCAGAAATAGAACGAATGCGAGAAGGATACGCATGGCCGTGCAACTCTCGATGTCATCGTCCGCGAAAGCGGACGGTCCAGTAAACGCAAGCCTTGAGTTTTGCTTCGCAACCATCGAGTTTACTGGATGCCCGCTTTCGCGGGCATGACAATCCTGCCGAAGCCCGACAAACCACGCGCGGGCATGACAATTGTGGACTGGCAGCATGGCGGCAAACAAGGGCGTCGCAATCGTCGGCGCGGGTATCGGCGGGCTAACCGCCGCGCTGGCGCTGATCCGCCACGGCATCGCGGTCGACGTGTACGAGCAGGCGCCGGAGCTGAAGGAGCTGGGCGCTGGCGTTCAGATTTCATCGAACGGCACGCGGGTGCTGTACGCGCTCGGCCTCGGCGAGGCGATCGAGAAGGCCGGCGTGGTGGTGGCCGGCAAGGAAATCCGGCTCTGGAGCACCGGGCAGACCTGGAAGCTGTTCGACCTCGGCGCGATCTCGGTCGAGCGCTACGGATTCCCCTACATGATGTTCCATCGCGGCGACCTGCATGCCGCATTGCTCAACGCGATACTTCGCGAGCGGCCGGACGCGATTCATCTCAACCGCAAATGCACCGGCATCACGCAGGACGGCGATGGGGTCACGATCCAGTTCGAAACCGGCGAACCTGCGCACGCATCCATCGTCATCGGCGCCGACGGCGTGCAGTCGCGCGTGCGGCTTGCCGTATTCGGCGCCGACCGGCCCGAGTTCACCGGCATCGTTGCGTGGCGCGGACTCATTCCGAAGGATCAGGTGCCGGCTGGCATCAAGCTCGACGTCGGCACCAACTGGGTCGGGCCGGGCGGCCACGTGGTGCACTATCCGGTGCGCGGCGGCCAGCTTCTCAATTTCGTCGGGCTGCTGGAGCGTGACGACTGGCGGGTCGAAAGCTGGACCGTGCAAGGCACCAAGGACGAGTTCGCCAACGACTTCCGCAACTGGAATCCGCTGATCCACGAATGTATCCGCCGCGTCGACGTGCCATACAAATGGGCGCTATTCGCCCGCCCGCCGATGCCGGCGTGGACCAACGGCCGCGTCACGCTGCTGGGCGACGCCTGTCACTCCATGCTGCCGATGCTGGCGCAGGGCGCGGTGATGGCGCTGGAGGACGGGCTGGTGATCGCGCGCAGCATCGCCAGGCACGGTGCGGCTCCCGAGGCGCTGCATGCCTACGAAGCTGTCCGCCGCGAGCGTGCCAACCGCGCTGTGAGCGGCTCCGCGGACAATGCCAAGCGCTTCCACAATCCGGACATGGCACACGCCGCCGGCGCGGAAGCCTACGTCACGCGCGAATGGCAGGAAGAAAAGGTGAAGCAGCGCTACGAGTGGCTGTTCACCTACGACGCGACGAGTGTGCCGGTGTAGCAGCCGTCATTCCGGGCCCGCGAGCTTCGCTCGCGCCCCGGAATGACGGCGTTAATGACTCCGCAACGCTGTCGCGCAACGCATTCGCAACGCTGTTTCTAAACCAAGCGCACATCCTGTTTCTCAACGGGACTGAAATCCGAAAGCGAGATCATCCGCCCGATCAGAGCGTCTTCAAGACGCCGGACGGGATACGGGGATGGTCGGCAAACTCACGCGCTGCCTGTTGGCAGCGGCGCTCGGCACGATTGCGCCGGTTGCGGCGGCGGACACCGATGTCACGGGCTCGGTTCATCGCGAGGCCGTCGATGTCGCGAGCTATCCGTGGTCGGCGATCGGCAAGCTGTTCAACGAGGCGGGCGGCTCATGCACCGGCGCGATCATTGCGCGCGACAAGATCCTCACCGCGGCGCACTGCGTCTATAACGAGCGCACGCGGCGTTTCCTGCCGGCCTCCGCGCTGCACTTCATGGTCGGCTATCGCAGCGGTCAGGCCGCGGTGCATGCGCGCGTTGCGTCATATGAGATGGGGGCGGGCTACGACCCGCTGCGCTGGACGGAGACGATGGATTCCGACTGGGTGATCCTGACGCTCACTGAAAATCTCCCGGAGGAGATCGCGCCACTCAAATTGAGCCAGGCGGCGGCACCGGCCGGCACCAGGGCGATCATCGCCGGCTATCCGCAGGACCGCGCCCACAAGATGACGGCGGACCGCGACTGCGCGCTGAGGGCGGGCGGCGGCAGGATGATGCTCCACACCTGCCGCGGCATGCGCGGCTACTCCGGCGCGCCGATCCTGGTCAGCGGGGCGGACGACGAGATCCAGATCGCCGGCATCCACGTCGCGATGTCGCCCAACAACGGGGCGCCGAGAATGTTTGCCGTGCCGGCGCAGGCCATCGCCTTCGCGCCGGTGCGCGAACCGGCGCGGATGGACGAGGCCAGCCCTGTCGTGGCGGCGGGCTTGGTGGACGGCGGCTGGTGCGAGTGATCAGCGCTTGACGGTGGCCGGCACGCGGTCGGCGGTGACGATGCGGGCCGGCTTGGCCTGGCTGGTCGCTTCACGGCGATCCTTCACGCAGCTCGCCTCGTAGTAAGGCCAAGCCTGCTGCGAGCAGTCGAGGCCGGTGAAACGCGCGTCGAGCCGATCGGCCTTGCTGATGACCACAGTCACGGACGTCTTTTCACTGGCGCCTGAAAGGGCGGTTGCGCCGCCGACGATGACGGCTGCGGCAATCAATACGGAAAAGGTTTTTGCAACGCTGAGCATGACGCACCCCCTTGTGGAGGCCTTGTCGGCCTTCTCAGGCGTTAGTCGCGGCCAGTGGCCGATCGGTTCAAAGTCGCCGAATGCCCCATAAAACGGCCCATTCCAGGCCGGCCGGCCTTGTCCGGGAGGGTTTGGCAGGGTATCTCCCGGGGCATGCCACGGATCGCGCTTTACGCCGGATCGTTCGACCCGGTCACCAACGGCCACCTCGACGTGGTCCGGCAGGCGGCAGGGCTCGCCGACAAGCTGGTGCTGGCGATCGGCGACGCACCCAGGCAAGGCGCCGCTGTTTTCGGCCGAGGAGCGGCTGGCGATGCTGGAGGCGGTTTGCGCGCCGGTCGGCCGCGACAAGGGCTGCGAAATCTCGACCACGACCTTCGCTGATCTGGTGGTGACGGCGGCGAAGCGCGCGGGCGCGACGCTGCTGATCCGCGGGCTGCGCGATGGCACCGATTTCGACTACGAGATGCAGATGGCCGGGCATGAACGGGACCATGGTTCCCGGCATCCAGACCGTGTTCCTGCCGGCGTCGCCGGCGGTCCGCCCGATCACCGCCACTTTGGTGCGGCAGATCGCTGCAATGGGCGGCGACGTCTCGGCCTTCGTGCCGGCGCCCGGTCGCCGCGCAGCTCAAGAAGAAGTTTGCCGGCAAGGCCGGCTGATCCCACATCCCAATCCAGTAAGGTCCCAGGAGAACCCATGTTCCGTTTCATTGCCGGCACGCTCGCGCTCTTGTGCGCTTTCGCTTCGCCCGCATTCAGCCAGGGCAACCTCGCCGAACCCGCCACGCTGAAGGAGCAGGCGCCGGCGACCTACAAGGCGCGGTTCGACACCTCCAAGGGCGTGTTCGTCGTCAAGGTGAACCGCGCCTGGGCGCCGAACGGCGCCGACCGCTTCTACAACCTGGTGAAGAACGGCTTCTACGACAACGTCCGCTTCTTCCGCGTCGATCTCCGGCTTCATGGTGCAGTTCGGCATCAACGGCGATCCGGCGATCTCCGCGAAATGGCGCGAGGCGCGCATCCAGGACGACCAGGTCGTGCAGAGCAACAAGCGCGGCTTCATCACCTACGCGATGGCCGGTCCCAACACCCGCACCAGCCAGGTGTTCATCAATTTCGCCGACAACGCGAGCCTCGACGCCAGCGGCTTCTCGCCGTTCGGCCAGGTGATCCAGGGCATGGACGTGGTCGACAAGCTCAACGCCGAGTACGGCGAGGGCGCGCCGCGCGGCCGCGGTCCCGACCAGGGCCGCCTGCAGATGGAAGGCAACGCCTATCTGGCGAAGGACTATCCGCGCATGGATTTCGTCAAGAAGGCGACGATCGAGAAGTAATCGCAGAACAGAACAAGGAAGGCGGCACCAATGGCAAAGCCCGAAGACACGATGACCCTGGAGACCACCAAGGGTAACGTCGTGATCGAAATGCGGCCCGACCTCGCGCCCGGCCACGTCGCCCGCATCAAGGAGCTGGTCAAGGAAGGCTTCTACGACGGCGTCGTGTTCCATCGCGTGATCGACGGCTTCATGGCGCAGACCGGCTGCCCGCACGGCACCGGCACCGGCGGCTCCGGCAAGAAGCTCAAGGCCGAGTTCAACAAGGAGAAGCACGTGCGCGGCACCGTCTCGATGGCGCGCGCGCAGGACCCGAACTCCGGCGACAGCCAGTTCTTCATCTGCTTCGACGACGCGACCTTCCTCGACGGCCAGTACACCGCCTGGGGCAAGGTGATCGAGGGCATGGACAACGTCGACAAGATCAAGCGCGGCGAGCCGGTGCGCGATCCCGACAAGATCGTCAAGGCGACGATGGGGGCGTAGGCGCATAATTCTCGTCCGCAACCGTCGATTGTCATGCGCCCGGCGTAGCCGTCCGAAGGCCGGCGTCGCTTGCTGCCATTGCGGGGCATCCGGTACGCTCGGTGGTTACCGCGATCGCCCGCTGTCGCGGGCGATGACACCGGACGTTCCAATGCGCACCTCGATCTCTTCGACTTCGACCTTCCGCCCGACCGCATCGCGCTGCGGCCGGCGGTCGCCGCGCGATGCGGCGCGGCTGCTCGTGGTGCGTCCGGGCGGCGCGCTGGAGGATCGCGACGCGTGCGCGATCTGCCGGAGCTGCTGCGCGCCGGCGATGCGCTGGTGGTCAACGACACCAAGGTGATCCCGGCGCGGCTCACGGGCCGCCGCATCGGCCGCGGCGCCGAGCCGACGATCGAAGCGACGCTGACCAAGCGGCTCGACGGCTCGCGTTGGCACGCCTTCGTCAAGGGTGCCAAGAAGCTCGAGCCCGGCGACATTGTTCGTTTCGGCGAGGAGGGCAAGGTCTGCTTCCTCGGCCAGCTCGACGCCACGGTGGAAGCGAAAGGCGAGGGCGGCGAGGTGACGCTGTCGTTTGCGTTCCACGGGCCGGTGCTCGACCAGGCGATCGAGGAACGCGGCGACATGCCGCTGCCGCCCTATATCGCCGGCAAGCGCGCGCCCGATGAGCAGCGATCGCGCCGACTATCAGACGCTGTTCGCGCACGACGAAGGCTCGGTCGCCGCGCCGACCGCGGGGCTGCATTTCACCGACGATCTGCTGGCGCGGTTAAAGGCGAAGGGGCATCGCGCTGCACAAGGTCACGCTGCACGTCGGGCCGGGCACGTTCCTGCCGGTGCATGCCGACGACACCGCCGATCACAAGATGCATTCGGAACACGCGGTGCTGACGCGCCGAGACCGCCGCCGCGCTCAACGCCGCGCGCGCGAACGGCGGGCGCATCGTCGCGGTCGGCTCGACCGCGCTGCGCACGCTGGAAAGCGCGGCGGCGGATGACGGCACGCTGCGGCCGTTTGCCGGCGACACCTCGATCTTCATCACGCCGGGCTACCGTTTCAAGGCGGTGGACGCGATGCTGACCAACTTCCACCTGCCGCGCTCGACGCTGTTCATGCTGGTGTCGGCGTTCTGCGGGCTCGAGACGATGCAGCGCGCCTATGCGCATGCGATCGCGGCAGGGCTATCGTTTCTATTCCTATGGCGACGCATGCTTGTTGTTCGGGCGCATGACCGCCCCCTTCTCCTTCCATCTGATTGCCACCGACGGCGCGGCGCGCCGCGGCGAGATATCGACGCCGCGCGGCACGATCGCGACGCCGGCGTTCATGCCGGTCGGCACGCAGGCGACCGTGAAGGGCGTCACGTTCGAGGAGGTGCGCCGCTCCGGCGCCGACATCGTGCTCGCCAACACCTATCACCTGATGCTGCGGCCCGGGCGCGGAGCGCATCGCCGCGCTTGGCGGCCTGCACACGTTCATGAACTGGGACGGGCCGATCCTGACCGATTCCGGCGGCTTCCAGGTGATGTCGCTGTCGGAGCTGCGCAAGATCACCGAGCAGGGCGTCACGTTCCGCTCCCACATCGACGGCAACATGGTCGAGCTGACGCCCGAGCGCGCCATCGAGATCCAGTCGCTGCTCGGCGCCGACATTTCGATGCAGCTCGACGAATGCATCAAGCTGCCGTCGCCGCGGCCTGAGATCGAGCGCGCCATGCGGCTGTCGCTCGCCTGGGCGGAGCGCTGCAAGCGCGCGTTCGAGAGCGCGTCGCCCGGCCGCGCGCTGTTCGGTATCGTGCAGGGCGGCGATGACACGGCGCTGCGCGCCGAAAGCGCCAGGGCGCTCACCGAGTATCGGGTTTCACGGCTACGCAATCGGCGGGCTCGCGGTCGGCGAGCCGCAGCACGTCATGCTGAAGGTCGTCGAGGACACCGCGCCGGCGCTCCCGGAAGACCAGCCACGCTACCTGATGGGCGTCGGCATGCCGGAGGACCTGATCGAAGCGGTGGCGCGCGGCATCGACATGTTCGATTGCGTGATGCCGACCCGCAACGGCCGCCACGGCGCGGTGTTCACCCGTTTCGGCATGCTCAATCTCGCCAACGCGCGGCACCGTGACGATCCGCGGCCGCTTGACGAGGCCAGCCAGCACGAGGCAACGCGCACCTATTCGCGCGCCTATCTGCATCCATCTCGTCCGCGTCAACGAAATGCTCGGCCAGATGCTGCTGTCCGCCGATCAATCTCGCTTATTACCAGGACCTGATGGCCGGGATGCGCGAAGCGATCGTGCAAGGCCGCTTCGCGGATTTCTGCGCCGTGACGCGCGAAGGCTGGGAGCGCGGCGACATCGCGCCCTTTTGACTTTTTCCTGCGCCGAAGCCCTCGACGCAGCCCCGTTCGCGGGCGCAGAATGGAATCTATCCAAACAACGACGGCGCTCAACGAAGGCGCCGCGCAAAGGGAGCGACCATGGCCATCGATCTCAAGGTCAATGGAGTCAGCCGAAGCGTGCCGGCCGGACCGGACACGCCGCTGCTCTATGTGCTGCGCAACGATCTTGCACTCAACGGTGCCAAGTTCGGCTGTGGAGTAGCCCAGTGCGGCGCCTGCACCGTGCTGGTCAACGGTAAGCCGACGCCGTCCTGCGTAACCGCCATCGGCACGCTCGGCAACGCCGAGATCGTGACGCTGGAGGGTCTTGGCACGCCGGACAAACCACACCCGCTGCAGAAGGCATTCGTGGACGAGCAGGCCGCGCAGTGCGGCTATTGCATCCCCGGCATGATCATGTCGGCCAAGGAACTGCTCGACCGCAACCCACGCGCGACCGAATCGGACGTGCGCGAGGCGCTCGCCGGAAATCTCTGCCGCTGCGGCACCCACAACCGCATCATCGGCGCCGTACTGCGCGCCGGCCGTGAAATGGGGAGGACCTGATTATGAATGCTCCCATGCTTTCGCGCCGCAGATTCACGAAAGGGCTTGGCGGGATCGTGCTCGCCTTCTCGTTGGCGCCCGCCAATTTGCTCGCCCAAGGTGCGGCGGCCCGCTTGCCCGGCAGCCTCAACAACAACCGCATGCTTGATGCCTGGCTCCGGATCAACGCCGACGGCACCGCGATCGTGTTCACCGGCAAGGTCGAGCTGGGCCAGGGTATCCTGACCTCGCTCGCGCAGATTGCGGCCGAGGAGCTCGATCTGCCGATCGCGCGGCTGAAAATGATTTCCGGCGATACCGGCCAAACGCCCAATGAGGGCATGACCGCCGGCTCCCAGTCGATCGAGAACAGCGGACTGGCGCTGCGACTGGCCGGTGCAGAGGTGCGTTCGATCCTGATCGATCTCGCCGCCAAGAAGCTCGGCGTCGGCGCCGATACACTGAGGGTGGCAGACGGCACGATCAGCACGGCCGACGGCCGCAAGGTTACCTACGGTGAGCTTGCGTCGGAGGTCGATCTCAAGCGCGAAGCATCCGCCAAGGTGCCGCCGAAATCGCCGGCCGCCTACAAGATCGTCGGCCAATCGATCGCCCGTCTCGACATCCCCGCCAAGGTTTTTGGTGGCTCGATCTATGTGCAGGACATGCGGCCGTCAGGCATGGTGCATGGTCGCGTGGTGCGGCCGCCGCGCGCCGGCTCGACGCTCGAGTCCTTTGACGAGGCGGGCGCCAAGAAGTTGCCTGGCGTAATCGCGGTGGTGCGCGATGGGTCGTTCCTTGGCGTGATCGCCGAGCGCGAGGAGCAGGCGATCAAAGCGCGGGAGGCGCTGATCAAGAGCGCCAAGTGGAAGCTCGGGCCCGAACTGCCCGATCCTGCAAACCTCTACGCGCATCTGAAGACGCTGCCGAGCAAGGACCTGGAGATCGGCGTCAAGCAGGGCATGGCGCTGGCCAGTGCCAACACGCTTGAGGCGACCTACACCAAACCCTACCAGGCGCACGCCTCGATCGGCCCGTCCGCCGCGCTCGCCGAATTGCGCGACGGCAGATTGACGGTGTGGACGCACTCACAAGGCGTGTTCCCGCTGCGCGTCGAGCTGGTCAAGGTGCTGAAGATGCCGGCCGACGCGATCCGGTGCGTCCATATCGAAGGCTCGGGCTGCTACGGCCACAACGGCGCCGACGACGTCGCGGTTGATGCGGCCTTGTTGGCGCGCGGTGCACCGGGACGGCCGGTTCGTCTGCAATGGATGCGCGAGGACGAGTTCGCCTGGGAGCCCTATGGGCCGGCGATGGTGATGCAGGCGAAGGCCTCGCTCGACGGTGACGGCAAGATCGCCGACTGGCAGTACGAACTGTGGAGCAGTACGCATTCCACGCGCCCGACCTCGACCACCGGCACCAATGTGCTGGCGGGCTGGTATGTCGCCGAGCCGCAGACGATGGGAGCGTTCACAAGCCCGCCGCAGCCGGCAGGCGGCGGCGACCGCAACGCGATCCCGCTCTATGACTTCCCCAGCCAGAAAGTGGTGCATCACTTCCTGCAGGAGATGCCGCTTCGCGGGTCGGCGCTGCGTACGCTCGGTGCCTACGCCAACGTGTTCGCCTCGGAATCCTTCATGGACGAACTGGCGGCGGCGGCGAATGCCGATCCGGTCGTGTTCCGGCTCGCGCACATGAAGGACCCGCGCGCGCGCGCGGTGATCGAGAAGGTCGCCGCCATGGCCGACTGGAAGCCGGGCGAGAAGGGGAACGGCACGCGCGGCCGCGGCATCGCATTCTCCAAGTACAAGAACCTGGCCTGCTACGTCGCTTGCGTGGCGGAGGTTGAGATCGATCGGGCAAGCGGAAAGGTCCGCGTGCCGCGTGCCTGGGCCGCGACCGATGCGGGCCTCGTCATCAACCCGGACGGTTTGAAAGCCCAGATCGAGGGCGGGTTCGTGCAGTCGGCGAGCTGGACGCTGTACGAGGAGGTGAAGTTTGACAAGAACGGCATACTCTCGCGCGACTGGGCGAGCTACCCCATCATGACCATGCCGGACGCGCCAAAGGTCGAGGTCGAGCTGATCAACCGGCCGAACGAGCGGTCGATGGGTGCCGGCGAAGGCTCACAAGGACCGGCGGTGGCGGCGATTGCCAACGCCTTCACCAATGCCACCGGCAAGCGCATCCGCGATCTGCCGTTCACTCCTGATCGCGTGAAGAAGGCGCTTGGCTAGACCACACGTCGCATTGCGGGGCCGCGCTCACACTTGGGCGCGGCTTTCGCTTTTCAGGCGCGGCAATACGCCCAACCGGCCGCGGTTCCCATGCCGTGTTAGCATGATGGAAGCGCGGGGCGCGATCTTGTGATCGGGCGGCGAACCGAGATAAATCCGCGCCTCCTATTCCATGTAGTGAAGGAACGATCATGAAAGACAAGGGTTCGCGCGCGTCAAAGGCCTCGCGCCGTGACATCTGCAAAACGCTGGCGCTGGCGCCGCTGGTCGCGGTGCTGCCCGCCGGCTTCGCGCAAGCGCAATCCTACCCGAGCAGGCCGATCCGGTTCATCCTGCCGTTCGGCGCGGGCGGCGTCGCCGACGTCACCTCGCGCCTCGTCGCGGAAAAGCTTGGCGAGAAGCTCGGCCAGCGCTTCGTGGTGGAGAACATGCCCGGCGCGGGCGGCATCGCAGCGGCCCGCGCCGCGCTCGCCGGCGGCAACGACGGCTACACTGTTGCGTTGATCACCAACGGCAACGCCATCAGCGCCGCGCTGTTCAAGAGCCTGCCGTTCGACCCGGTGAAGGATTTTGCGCCGATCTCAAGCATCGGCACCTTCGACTGCCTGTTCATCGTCAACGCCGGCTCGCCCTACAAGACGCTGGCCGACTGGGTGAAGGCCGCGCGCGAGCAGCCGGGCAAGCTCAACGTCGGCACCATCACTGCGGGCTCGACGCAGCACCTCACCGCGGAACTTTTCAAGTCGACCGCCAACCTGAACTTTGTCATCGTGCCGACCAAGACCTCGGGCGAGGCGGTGGTGTCGCTGCTGCGCGACGACGTTCACATGGTGATCGACTTCTACGCTGCGTTGCGCGGCACCGTGGTGGACGGCAAGGCCCGCGCGCTCGCCTGGAGCGGTCCGGTGCCGTCGCCGGCGATGCCGGAGGTTCCGTCCGCGGCGCAGACCGTGCCGGGCTTCGAGGTGATTTCGTGGAACTCGATGTCGGCGCCGGCCGGCACGCCGCAGGCGGTGATAGACACGCTCAACAAGGCGCTGCGCGAGGTGCTGGCCGATCCGGCGCTGAAGAAGCGCGCGCTCGCGATGGGCATCGATCTCAAGCCCTCGACGCCTGCTGAGGCGCACGCGCGTCTCGTTGGAGACATCAAGAAGTGGAGCGACGTGATCCAGAAGGCGGGGATTGAGAAGCAGTAGGCCGCCTCGCGTATTCCACCAACAAGAAGGCCGCGCCGTCACCGGCGCGGCCTTCTCGTCGTGTTCCTCCCGCGCGGTTTTTTCCGTGCGTGTACCGTGTCTGCCGTTACGCGGCGTCGCGCTCGATCTCGACCGTGGTGCGGAATTGGTGGCCGCAGGAATCGCAAGCCCAACTGTGGTGGATCAACCCATCACGCACGAACTCGGAATGCTCCGGCGCGAACTGCGTCTCGCCGCATTGCGGGCAGGCAGGGCGGGCAAAGTAGCGTGCGAAGGCGAGAACAACGGGCGTCGCACTCTGTAGTGACATGACGTCCTCCTCTTGGTCCGGTTGGGCTGAGCCTTCATCCATTTTCTGTTCACGCCCGGACTCTTGCAGGGAGTTTGTGGCGTGAGCGCGACGCCATTGTGAAGAGCCGGTGACCGCCGCAACGCAGCATGGAGATTGCTATTTTTGTCCCGCAGGATGTTAACAATTCACGCGATGCCCCGTGGCTGCTGCGATCTCGCCGGTGGGGCGCGCTCAGTTCCGGCTGGCGGCAGCCGGCACGTTCGAGCGCTCCAGCATCTCGTTGCGGCGCGCGTCCATGCGCCGCTCACGCACGCTTTCCAGCGAGGCGATGCACTCGCTGAACGCCGCCGTGTCGGGCTTGTGGCCGCGGGCGGCGCAGCGGGCGTCGTTGCTTTGCGTGACCTGCGGGGTGGAGGTGAGGCATCCCGCGAGGAGGGGGGCAAGCAGGGCGAGTGAGAGATGGCGGGCGGTGTTCATGGCTCCCTACGAATAGGCCAATTGCGCTGATTTTCGGGCCGTTTTGGTGCTTCAGGCCCGATCGGCGGCGGCAATGGAACCCATTCAAGGCAACGGAGTTGGATCGCCAGTCTCAAGGAGATTTATCATGAGCGTCGGCACAATCATTCTCATCATTCTGGTTATTGCCCTTCTCGGCGGCTTCAGCGGCGTCGGCGGCGGCCCATTCTACGGCACCGGTTATTGGGGCGGCGGCGGGCTTGGCCTCGTCATCGTCATCCTGCTGATTTTGGTGCTCATGGGCAGGCTCTGATGCGCAAGCAGGGCGAGCAGGTGGTCGAAACGGCGGTCGAGGCGAGGGCAGGCTTCCTCGACCGTCCGGTTTTGGCCGTGCTGATCGTCAGCGCGGTGCTCGCCGCGGCATTCATGGCCGTGTCGTATTTCGGCGTCATCTAGGAGCAACGTCATGTCATTGCTGAAGTGGGCATTGATCATGCTCGTGGTGTCGCTGCTGGCGGCACTGTTCGGCTTCACGGATCTGGCGGCTGCGAGCGCGGGCGTGGCTCGCGTGCTGTTCTACATTTTCCTCGTCATCTTCCTGGTGCTCCTCATCATGGGTCTGATGGGCGCCAGGGCGGCGCGAGGGCCGTAGGGCGGGTCTGTTTGCGTACGCGAAGCCTTTAGCGCGGCGCCAGCGCCGGCACTTGGTTCTCGGTAAACACCGGGATGGTGTCGGCGAATTCGCACGGCCGGCAGTAAAACGCCCCGAGCCTTGGATTATCGTCGAGCGCCGGCAGCACCCGCACCAGCGTCATGGGCTTGCCGCATTCGGGACAGTGGTGCTCGACCATCGAGGCTCCTCGCGATTCGAATGGAGCCTAGAGACGGATGCTTGCTCGTTGGTAAATGTGGCCAGACGTCCGCTTCCTACCGTGGATCGACGGTAACGCCGGCCACAGCCGGACTTGCAGCGTCCAGGGATGGCCGTCCCAGCTTGTTGTAGACCGATCCGCCGATCAGCACCGCGAACAGCATCAGCCAGGCCGCCGCCACCAGCTTTTCCTTGCGGAAATCGGAGTTTTCATAGCGCCGCCTTGTGTTCTCGCCCATGGGCAACCCCAGTTGCCCCCCGTTTGAGGATATCTTCTGGCCGACAAGCCCTGGCGGATGTGCTGGCGGTCACAAAAGTTCCGATTCCGCAGTGCGGCGGCGGCCGGCCCCCTCCATACAAAACTGTGCAAATCCCCAGGCCTGCGGCTTCCGGGCTGCGAATCTCGCAATATGGTCCGGCCTCCAACTCAAGGAGAGACAATGCCGACCCAGATGACGAAGTCGCAACTGATCGAGAAGATCGCGGAGCTGCGCGAGTTGGCCAAGAAGGACGTGCGCGCCATGATGGAGGCGCTGACCGAGGTCGGCCACAAGGAGCTAAAGAAGAACGGCGTGTTCGTCGTTCCCGGCTTCGCCAAGTTCGTCGTCATCAAGAAGCCCGCCACCAAGGAGCGCGAGGGCACCAATCCCTTCACGGGCGAAAAGATGATGTTCAAGGCCAAGCCGGCGCGGAAGATCGTGCGGGCCAGACCGGTCAAAGCCGCCAAGATGGCGGTGTAGAAAAAAGGGCCCCGGAAGGGGCCCTTTGTTTTTGGCGCATCGGGGCCTCCGCTTGTGCGGCGCGCTATACTGCGGCGTGCCGTTCACCCGCCTTGGAGGGATCATGCGTGCCCCTGTCTGCGCCCTGGTTGTGGCGATCAGCCTGGCCATGATGGCCTCGGCCGCGCCGCCGGCGTTCGCGCAGCAGGCCGACCGCAGCGCGGCGGCGTTCTGGAAAACCGCGCGGGCGACCTGCGACGCCGCCGCCGCCAAGCCGCCGGGTGAACTTGGCAAGCGCATCGCGCAGACCGCGATCGACGAGTTCACCCGCTTCGGCGGCCACCGGATCGATGCCAACGGCCGGCTGTTCCATTTCGGACTGACCGAGGCGGAGCACGAGGAGGACGACGGCGGCAGCGGGCAGGCGAGCGTCGGCCATCTCGGCTGGTGGCAGGTGATGAAATACTGGCGCTCGCTGTACGACAACGACCCCACCGACAAGCTCGAGGTGCGCGGCTATCGCGACGCCTCGGCCGTGACGCAGGAGGCGCAGATCGCGGCGTTGCTGCGGACCTCCGCCGCGCGGCTGCTGCGCCTCGCCGACAGCGCGTCCGACCCGGCCGAGCGCGAAATGCTGCGCGAGGCGGCGTTGCGCGCGGCCATCATCGACACCTCGTGGTCGGCGGCCTTCGTCAGCTACGTGATCCGGCAGTCGGGCGCGCCGCCCAACGCGTTCCAGTTCGCCAACGCCCATCGCGTCTACATCTACGACGCGTTCGCCGCGACCGCGGCCGATCCGGCCAAGCAGGCCGGCGAGCGCCTCTATCGCGCGTGCCCGCTCGCCACGACGAAGCCTCGCGCGGGCGATCTGCTCTGCCAGCAGCGCGAGCCCGCATTGACGGGGGCCAGCGAGGAGGCGGTGCGCGAGCGCATCCGGATGGAGCTCGCCTCGGGCGCCGAGGCGCGCTCGATCCGGCGCACCCATTGCGAGGTGGTGGCGTATATCGATGGGCGGGCGCGCAAGATGTACACCATCGGCGGCAACGTCAATCAGTCGGTCACCGCGCGGAAGCTGAACCTCAAGCGCGGGCTGAAGTTCGCGGGCGCGCAAAAGAGCCATTGCGGCGGCGCGGGCCATTGGACCCTGCCGCAGCCCGCCGGCGCCCCGGGCGCATCGGCCAAGTGCTCGCTCAACGACAAGAAATGGTTCGTGCTGCTGCAGGTGCGGTGAGGCGCGGTGTCGCGTCTGCTGCGCCTGCGGGCGAATTGTGCCATGATTAGCCAGAGCTTGCGCTTAACCGCTGAGCGGTCGAGGGAGACCAAGGTGGCCCCATTGTTCCGAAGCGCGCCGGTTTGCTGCCGCGATGACGGCCGTGCTGCCGCTCGCGTTGCTCGCGCTTGTGTTCTCGGCCACGGACTCGCGCGCCCAAGGCGCCTGCGACGACGCGGCCGAGCTTGCGATGCTGCCGTCGCCGATCATGCCGTGGAAGGGCGCGCCGCTGCGCGTGCTGTTCACCGCCGAAAAGCCGGCTCGACGGCGAGCTTGCGCTGATCGCGCCCGACGGCAGCGTCGCCGTGCGCTCGGGCGAGCGCCACGGCGGCCCGCCGTATTTCTGGCTGGCCGAGGTCAAGTCGCCGGCCGCCGGGACCTGGCGCGCGACGCTCACCCGCGCCGGCTGCGGCGCCGTCACCCGCGAGATTGCGGTGCGCGCCCAGGCGCCGCCGCGGCCCGGCACGGTGGAGGGCAGCGTCTGGCCCTTGCGCGGCGTTTGGAACCGCGAGACGGAGAACCTGTTCTCGGCCTGGATCGAGAAGCTGTTCGACGATCCGCTCGACGCCGCGCCGTCGTGGCCGGCGCTGCACTTCGTGCTGCGCGAGCCGTCGCGCAACATTCTGTTCAACCATCTCGGCCTCGGCGAGGACGAGATGAAGATGGTGCTGCGCCCCGACTGCGCCGACCTGCCGTATTTCCTGCGCGCCTATTTCGCCTTCAAGCTGGGGCTGCCGTTCGGCTTCTCGAAATGCACGCGCGGCGGCGGCGGCCGCGCGCCGTCCTGCCCGCAGTGGTTCAGCATCCAGAACGCCGACGCGGCGCGTCCTGCGCCGCCCGCCGCGCCGTTGCCGCCGCCCGGCACGCCGGCGGCGTTCAACGCGCCGGCGCCGCAACCGCCGCCGCCCGCCGCGCCGAAGCCGCGGCTCGGGCTCGCCGGCTCGTTCGGCGATTTCATGCGCACGGTCGGCGACAGCGTGCACTCCGGCTCGGCGCGCACGGCGAACGCCGACAACAACACCGACTACTATCCCGTGCCGCTGTCGCAGGAGACGCTGCGGCCCGGCACCATCTACGCCGACCCGTACGGCCACATCCTGATGCTGGTGAAGCGCGTGCCGCAAACCGAGGGCGGCGCCGGCGTCTTCCTCGCCGTCGACGGCCAGCCCGACGGCACCGTGGCGCGCAAGCGCTTCTGGCGCGGCAACTTCCTGTTCGCGCAGGATCCGGCGCTGGGCGGTCCCGGCTTCAAGCGCTTCCGGCCGGTGGTGCGCGGCACCGACGGCGTGCTGCGCCGCCTCACCAACGAGCAGATCGCGAAGAACCCGCTGTACGCCGACTTCTCGCTCGACCAGGCGAAGATGAGCGTCGACGATTTCTACGATCGGATGGACGACGTGATGTCGCCGCAGCCGCTCGATCCGCTGCGCGCCATGCAGGAGGCGATCACCTCGCTGGAGGAGCAGGTCAAGACCCGCGTCACCTCGGTCGAGAACGGGCGCAAGTTCCAGAACAGCGGCAAGGGCGAGGCGACCATGCCGGACGGCCCGGCGATCTTCGAGACGACCGGCGCGTGGGAGGACTTCTCGACGCCGTCGCGCGATCTGCGCCTGCTGATCGCGATCGACGTGGTGCGCACCTTCCCCGACCGCGTGGCGCGGCGGCCCGAGCGCTACGCGATGCCGCGGGGCAAGAGCACAGCCGACGTCAAGGCCGAGCTGCAGGGCGTGCTGGCCTCGGAGCTGGCGTCGCGCAAGTTCTCGTATCCGCGCAGCGACGGCTCGCCCTGGACGCTGGCGCTCCAGGACGTGGCCGAGCGCGCGGGCGACCTCGAGATGGCGTACAACCCGAACGACTGCGTCGAGCTGCGCTGGGGCGCGCCGGCGCGCAGCGACGAGGGCTCGACCTGCAAGCGGCAGGCGCCGTCGGCGCAGCGCGCCAAGATGACCAAGTACCGCGCGTGGTTCAGCGAGCGGCGGCGACCGCCAAGGGCGTAGCGGGCTTGGCCCCAACTTGACGCCGTCCGGCCCATCCCGGCTGTCATCACCCGCGAAAGCGGGTGATCCAGCAAACACCGGCGTTGATATCTCGCTCGTCCGTTGCAAACGGCAGAGCCGTGGCTACTGGATGCTCCGCGAAAGCGGAGCATGACAGCGGAGAGCTGGCTCGACAAAAAGAAGGCCCGGCATCGCGGCCGGGCCTTTTGCGTGGCAGGGCCATCCAGCCTCTCCACGCGTGCCCGCCAAATCGTGACCTTCTCGGGCGAAGGCCAGGAGGGCGGATTTAAAGTTCGTCGAGATTGTCCGGCACCTTGCCGAACGTCCGCAGCACCTGCGCGTCGCCGAACTGGCCCATGTTGGGATCGCCGGTGCGCTTGAACGCGAGCGCGCCCGCGTTCTCCGGATGTCTCGAAAGCGCCTCCGCCTTGACGATGGCGGAATGCTCGTTCGGCAGCTCCTGCGGCTGTCCCGGCGCAAGGCCGTCCTCGGCTTGCACGAAGGGCAGGGCGACGAAATAGGTGACGGACATCTCAGGGCCACTTGATCAGTTCAGGGAGCCGCGCGATGCCCTCGGCGATCTGTTTGGCTTCATCGCGCATCGGGCGGCCCATGCTGTGCGCGCGGGATTTGTCGTCGCTGAAATAGACGAATGCCAGTTTTCACTTGGCATCATCCTCGACCATGAAGCTTTCGGTATGTTCGATAACGCGCCACATTCAGTGTTCCTTCGCCGCTGCTTTCCTGACCTTTCCACGCCCGAAGCCTGACGATACCTGCTCCTTCAGCTCGTCGATCTGCGCCTCGAGAAACGCATTGGCGATCAGCGTGATGCGAAGCGCCGCGATCGCGTCGCCGCCGCAGATCGTCAGCGCCTCCTGAATATCGCCTTCCAGCGTATCCGCCACAGTCGGAATGACATGCGCTGCTGCTCCCATTTTCAAATCCTCATGCACTCGGTGAAAAACACGGTTTCCGTCTGGCGGCTGCTCGTCCCCGCGGGCTCGACGGGGATTGAGAATCCCGTTCCGTTCGCGAGGAGGAGCATATAGAACAAATAGTGAACAAGAGTCAAGATGGATCAGTTTCCCCACCACATCCGGCCTGTCCTGCGGGGCGGCGACTACTACCTGGCGCGCTATTTCTGCGAGGGGCTCGCGGTCGAGGTGCGCGGCGAGGTGTTTTGTTTTCAGAAGGAGGCGGACGCGGAGAATTTCAGGCGGAGGTTTGGGTGTGTCGTGGCGGAGGAAATTCGCCAGGTATCCGAGTTCTCATTAAGCCACCTCGCGATGTGTACACTGAGCTAACATCAGACGTGGCGATGCGAAAAAGCCGCCGAATTTCCAGACGATTATCGTAACGACTTTGCCGTGAGGTCTGCTGGAAGCTGCTGAAAAATGACCTTGACGTGGATCGTTCTGTCAAGGGCCGTCCGTCGTGCGTTCGCGCTCTGGTATGAACAGCGACTTTGCGGATCGACAATGACACTGCGTGTCGGCTGAATACTTCCGGCAGATCGGCTTTTCACACGGCGGAGGCGCATCCAGAGAGTTCATGCGCATGGCCTCTTAAGTGCGCTTGGCATTGGAAGAGGAGGCCGCGGTGACAGCACACCCTGAAGCCGATCACGACGGATACCGCAGCAGCTTAATGTCGTAAGTCCACTTTTCTCGGAGCTGCCATTGGCGCGGCAAGCGAACTGCAGGCGCCAGATCAATTCGTGAGTGCTGAAATTCTTGCAAAACGTGCACGATGTCTGCCGGCGAACCACATTGATCGAGCGTTAAGTCGCGCTGTTCAGAAAGCGCTTCGTTCACACTCTGAAGGCGAGCGAGATCAAGACGGTTTAATACAGACCAATCGCGCTATGCACCTATCTGACGCTCATGAGAAGGTGCCATAGGGACAGATGGCGGTTCACTGTATGCTCGACCCCGAGACAGCTAGCATCAGTTCAGAAATACTTGGTGAGCGCGGCGGGACTTCGAACCCGCGACCCCATGATTAAAAGTCACGTGCTCTACCACCTGAGCTACGCGCTCGCCGGGGCGATATCTAGGCCATAGGGGCCGGCTTTCCAACCAAATTCGCCCTATATTTCCAGCCTGTTGACCGCTCCGGTTCGCTGGCGTTTGCTTGCTGGCTCGCGGGCCTGAAGCCGGATGCGCGCGAGCGCCAGATTTCAGGAGCTTTGAATGCCCATCATCAACCGCATCGGCGACATGCAGCCCGAGATCGCCGCCTGGCGGCGCGACATCCACGCGCACCCGGAGCTGCAGTTCGACGTGCACCGCACCGCCGGCGTGGTGGCGGAGAAGCTCAAGGCGTTCGGCTGCGACGAGATCGTGACCGGCATCGGCCGCACCGGCGTGGTCGGCGTGATCCGCGGCAAGAAGGGTGCGGGCGACAAGGTGATCGGGCTGCGCGCCGACATGGACGCGCTGCCGATCACCGAGATCACCGGGCTGCCCTACGCCTCGACCAACGCCGGCAAGATGCACGCCTGCGGCCACGACGGCCACACCGCGATGCTGCTCGGCGCCGCCAAGTATCTCGCCGAGACGCGCAACTTCGCCGGCACCGCGGTGGTGATCTTCCAGCCGGCCGAGGAGGGCGGCGGCGGCGGCCGCGAGATGGTCAAGGAAGGCATGATGGACCGCTTCAAGATCGAGGAGGTCTATGGCATGCACAATTATCCGGGCCTGCCGGTCGGCGACTTCGCGATCCGGCCCGGCCCGATGATGGCCTCGGCGGATAGGCTGTACATCGACATCGAGGGGCTCGGCGGCCACGCGGCGCGCCCGCATGTCTCGATCGACACGGTGCTGGTCGGCGCGCAGATCATCAACCAGATCCAGTCGGTGGTGTCGCGCAACGTCGATCCGCTGGAGTCGGCGGTGGTGTCGATCACCCAGTTCCACGCCGGCACCGCCGACAACATCATTCCGCAGACCGCCAAGCTGTCCGGCACCGCGCGCACGCTCGATCCGGCGGTGCGCGACCTGGTCGAGAAGCGGCTGCACGAGGTGATCGAGGGCACCGCGAAGCTCTACGGCGCCAAGGCGAAGCTCGTTTACAAGCGCGACTATCCGGTGACTCGCAATCACGAGCGGCAGACCGCGTTCGCCGCCGAGATCGCGCGCGACGTGGTGGGCAAGGACCGCGTCGACGACGCGGTGGCGCCGGTGATGGGCGCCGAGGATTTCTCCTACATGCTGGAGGCGCGGCCCGGCGCGTTTATTTTTGTGGGCAATGGCGACACCGCGGGGCTGCACCACCCGGCCTATGACTTCAACGACGAGCTGATTCCGGTCGGGGCGTCGTACTGGGTGAAGCTGGTGGAGACGGCGCTGCGGGGGTAGGGGCTGCTACGCGGGAATTCTCTCCGTGTCCCGGCCAAGCGAGCGTTTGCGAGCGCGAGCCGGGACCCCGGTTAGCGGCACACAGAAAGCAACCGGGGTCCCGGGTCTCGCTTCGCTCGCCCGGGACACAAGGTTTGCGAATGCCGCGACGGTGGTAGACTGCCCTCAAATTCTAGGGAGGGCACCATGACCACCATCCGCAAGCTCATGCTATCCGCGGCATTCGCAGGGCTGCTCGCCGCGCTGCCCGCTGCCGCGCAGGCGCAATCTCAGTCCCAGCCCCAACCCTGGCCGCAGCGCGGCGTGAAGTTCATCCTGCCGTTCGGGCCGGGCAGCGCCACCGACATCGCGGCGCGGCTGATCGGCGACAAGCTCGCCACCAAGTGGGGCAAGCCGGTGGTCGTCGAGAACCGGCCGGGCGCCGACGGGCTGCTTGCCATCAACGCCTTCACCTCGGCAGCCGACGACCACGTGCTGCTGTACGCGTCGAGCGCCAGCTTCATCGCGCACCCCTACACCCAGGAGAAGGTGCCCTACGACATGGAGCGCGACCTCGCGCCGATCGCCCGCGTCAGCGACACCGTGCTGTCGGCCGCGGTGCCGGCCGCGAGCGGCTACAAGACGCTGCGCGAATTCGTGGAGGGAGCCAAGAAGGCGCCTGACAAGCATAACTTCGCGGGCGCAGCCGGCCTGCCGGAGTTCGCCGCCATGGCGTTCGTCAAGAGCGAGAACCTCGGCATCAGCAAGATCCCCTACAAGGATGTGATGCAGGGCGGGCGCGACCTCGGCGAGAACCGCATCCAGTTCCTGGTGTCGTCGTATGCGGCGGTGCAGCCGCTGATCGAGGCCGGCAAGGTCCGCGTGGTCGGGGTGGGCGGGCGCACGAGTCTTGCGCCGGGTGTCCCCACCGTCACCGAGGCGGGCTTCCCGTCGCTGCAGATCGAGACCACGTCGGGGTTCTACGGGCCGCGCGGCATGCCGCTCGAGCTGCGCCAGCGCATCGGCCGCGACGTGATCGAGGTGACGAACGATCCGGCGATCTCGCAGAAGATCGCGGCGTCGGGGCAGGACGTGAGGACCGGCGGTCCCGAGCAGATGGCGCAGACGCTCAAGCAGCAGGCGCAGCGCGCCGCCGAGATCGCCAAGATCCTCGGCATGACCGCCAGGAACTAGTCAGATCAACGCCGAGGAAGAGAGGCGAGGCTCCGAGCACCGGCCGGGGTTTCGCCGGGCAATCCCGGAGCAGCGCTAGTTCGGCTGCTCGACGCGCTTCTCGACGGCCGCCGTGGCGGGCGTCTCGACGATCGGGCCGCGCTGCGGCAAAAGCCCCGCGAGGCCGGTCGCCAGCGTGCGCCAGGCGGCAAATTCGTTGGCGCGCGAGGACTCTAGCGCCGCAATTGCAACCGCGGAGAGAAATGGCAGCGACTGCACTGCAAGGACCAGCGCGAACAAGTTGATTTCGCGCACTTTTTCCCAGTTGGTGGCATAGACGAAAATGGCGCTGGCGAGCAGCAGGCCGGCGATCACCGCCTCCCAGAACGCCGGGAAGTCCTGACTTTTCCGCGAGTTGCCGCCCTTGGCCGTGCGGATGAACGGCAGGCTGTCCTTGACCAATCCGAATCCGACCGCCCGCGCCACCGTCCACTGCACTGACATGGCTGCGAACACCGCACCAAGTGCCTGTCCCGCCGGGATTTTCACCCGCAAATGGTACAGCGCCGCGAAATGCGCGACCGACACCACAAAGGCGGCGAGGATTGGAATGGTGAGAATCTTGTCGGGCACGGCAATGCCCGCAAACACGACGAACGGCACGCAGATCAGGTTGAGCAGCGCGACCACCACGCCGAGGCTCTCCGCGCCGAGCCAGCTCAGCCAGCCCAGCACGAATTCGCGCTTCTGCTCGCGGGTGAGGCGGCTCGCGCCCGGCAGGAAGAACCGCCAGTGCTTCTTCAGGATCTGGAAGCCGCCGTAGGCCCAGCGGTAACGCTGCCGCTTGTACTGCTGGAAATTGTCGGGCAGCAGGCCGTGGCCGTAGCGCTTGTTGGTGTAGTGCGCGAGCCAGCCCTGCTCGAGGATGGTCAGGCCGAGATCGGTGTCCTCGACGATCGTGTCGCTCGACCAGCCGCCGGCCTGCGCCAGCGCGGTGCGGCGGATCAGGCACATGGTGCCGTGCACGATGATGGCGTTAGCCTCGTTGCGCTGCACCATGCCGATATCGAAAAAGCCGGCGTACTCGCCGTTCATGGCGTGGTGCATCACGCTGCGCTCGCCGTCGCGGTGGTCCTGCGGTGCTTGCACGAGGCCGACCTTGGTATCCGCGAAGGCGGGAACCATGTCCTTGAGCCAGTCGGGATGCACAACATAGTCGGCGTCGAGCACGCCGATGATCTCGGCGTCGGGCGCGGTATGGGCGAGGGCAAGCCGCAGCGCGCCGGCCTTGAAGCCATGCAGATTGTCGTCGCGCACGAACTTGAAGCGTTCGCCAAGCGTGCGGCAATGCTCCTCGACCGGCTGCCAGAACGCCGGATCCGGCGTGTTGTTGATGACGATCACGCACTCAAGATTCGGATAGTCGAGGCGCGCCACGGAATCGAGCGTCTCCTTGAGCATCTCCGGCGGTTCCATGTAGGCCGGGATATGGATCGACACCTTCGGGGCGAACGGCAGGTCCGGGGCCAGCGGCGGCGCGGCGATCAGCCGGCGCGGCCCGCGGCCGAACGCGACCGCCGCGATTTCGTCGATGCGGCCCAGCGCGATCAGGATCAGCGGCACCAGCAGCAGCAATCCGAGCGCAAACGCGAACACGGCGCCGGGCACGAAGTAGTGGCCGTTCCAGTAGGCGAACACGATGGCGAACCAGCCGCCGACCACATGCGCGGCCGCCGTCAGCATCGCAGCCTGGCCCAACGTGGCGCTGGCCAGTGTCAGCACCGGCACCGACAGCAGCACCCCGATCAGCACCGCGAGGGAGGCGAGCTTCCAGTGATCCGGATTGGTGATCGGCCCGGTCCAGGAGAATTTCGACTGCCGGGAGGTGTCGAACATGCCCCAGTAAGGGCCGACGCCGCCTTCGAAGGTCTTCCACGGCTGGTCGTAGGCTTCGATGATATTATAGTCGATGCCTAGCGCTTCAGCGCGAGTGACGAAGTCGCGCAGCACTTCGGCCTGCGCCATTTGACCCGGATAGGCGTCGCGGCGGTTGTAGCCCGCACTCGGCCAGCCGAATTCGGCGATCACGATGCGCTTGCCGGGATGGGCTTGGCGCAATTTGTTGTAGATCGCGATGGTGTGCTCGACGGCGGCCTTCTCGGAGACGCCTTCCCAGTAGGGCAGCACGTGCGCGGCGATGAAATCGACCGCAGAGGCAAGCTCGGGATGCTCGATCCAGGCGTGCCAGATTTCACCGGTGGTGACGGGCAGCGACGTCTCGCGCTTGATGCGCTGGATCTTCTTGATGAGCTCTTCGGCGGTCTGCTCGCCGCGGAAGATGGTTTCGTTGCCAACTACGATACTGTCGATCGCAACACCACGGCGCGCGAGATCAATGACCGAGCGCAGCTCGCGCTCGTTGCGGCGATCGTCCTTGTCGATCCACGCGCCGACCGAGGTGCGCAGGCCGAATTCGTTGGCAATCGATGGGATCAGCTCGGCGCCGCCGGTCGCGGAATAAGTGCGGACCATGCGCGTGTAGGGCGCAATCGCCTTGAGATCGGCGCGGATTTGCGCGGGCGAGGTGCGGGTGCCGCTGTCCGGATGCGCCGAGCCGTCGA
Source organism: uncultured Alphaproteobacteria bacterium (assembly GCA_963711955.1). Lineage (GTDB taxonomy): Bacteria > Pseudomonadota > Alphaproteobacteria > Rhizobiales > Xanthobacteraceae > Z2-YC6860. Next base: position 272,838 of record CAVQGC010000011.1, read on the forward strand.
ACGGCGTGTAGGACATGCTGGCGAGCTGGCCGGTGAAGTCTGGAGCGGTGGCCTGCTCTCGGGAGAGAGCCCAGAAACCAGCATGCATGCAGGCTAAGAACGCGCCGACAAGGGCAACAATGCGCATCAAAGCGACCGGACGGGGCGGCATTTTGTCGACGCCAACCCGTCCCCTGGGTCGGCGTGGGCGACGAGGCAACATGCCTCGAAGGTAGTCATTCAGCAGCGATTCCCAAGCTCTTCACGTCTCACGTCTTAAGACACCGCAATAGAACGCCGTCACTTCGTAGTGGTTCCCGCAGGTGCCGGGTTTGATGCGGACGTCGCCGGCGCGGGCGGCGACGCCGGACTTAACCAGCAGGCATGGACCCTGGCGCCAAGACTTTCCGGCGCCTTCGGATCGATGGTGCCCTTTCGCACCACGCACCTGAACGTGGCCTGAATGTGCTGGCCCGGGCATCCGAACCGGTCGTAGAGGTCGAGATGCCGGAACGCGGTATCGAGGTCGTCGCGCCAAAGCAGATTGACGACGCGGCGGCCGAGCCAGACGCACTCCGGATTCCCGGCGGGACCGCTGACCTGGGCGGCAGCTTCCGCGAACTCATCGGCGCGGCGCTGCGAATCTTTGGCAGGATCGCCGGTCTGGCCGGCCTGCGGGGGCTTGTCGCCCGGCTTGGGGTCGGCGGACTGTGCCTGCGCGGCCAACGGTGCCAACAGGAGCAACGCTGCCGCGAGCACCAGTGGCAAAACACGCGAGAAAAGGGACATGACCGCGCCGGTTTTTATGGTTCGTTGAATTTCGCGACTGACGATTTGACGTCTCTGGACAACGAATGGGTCAGCATTGCGACGTGCCGGCTGATCCGAACATCACCAAGATGCCGAACCGCACCGGCAGTTGTCCAGCGGGGTACGTCAACGTGCTTAAAGTGCCGCACCTTGGCAGGTTTCCCGACAGCGGCTAAGCCGGACTGCGGGGCGGTTGAGCCGGTAACGGATGCAAAAAGCTGTCAGTTTGTTCACGCTCGCAGCGGCGGTTATCGCCGGCGCCTGGTGGTGGCTGGGCAGGCCGATCCCGATGCCGCCGTCGCCGCTCGCTTCGGGCGAGAAACTCTACTGCGTGTCGTATGCCCCGTTCCGCGGCCAGCAGACCCCGCTCGGCCTGTCGACCCGGATCGAGCCCTGGCAAATCGACGAAGATCTGGCCTTGCTGGCCAAGCTCACTGATTGCGTGCGCATCTATTCGGTCGATTTCGGGCTGGACCGGGTGCCGGAAATTGCCGAACGGCACGGCTTGAAGGTGCTGCTCGGGCTATGGGTATCCAGCCATGCCGACCGCACCAAGTACCAGGTCGATACCGGCATCGCCCTCGCCAGGCGGTTTCCCAACGTCGTCCGCGCGGTGATCGTTGGCAACGAAGCGCTGCTCCGGGGCGAGGTTGCGCCCGAGGCGCTCGCCAATCTGATCCGCACGGTGAAGTCGCAGGTGACGGTGCCGGTGACCTACGCCGACGTCTGGGAGTTCTGGCTTCGTCATCGCGAACTCGCCGCCGTGACCGATTTCGTCACGGTTCATATCTTGCCGTACTGGGAGGACCATCCGATCGCGGCACATGAGGCGGCGAACCATGTCGACTCGATACGCAAGCAGGTCGTCGCGGCGTTCGCCGGCAAGGAGGTGCTGATCGGCGAGGTCGGCTGGCCAAGCGCCGGCCGCATGCGTTCCGGCGCTCTGCCGTCGCCGGCCAATCAGGCGCTGGTTCTTCACGACATCCTCGCGCGCGGCAAGCGCGAGAACTTCCGCGTCAACATCATCGAAGCGTTCGACCAGCCGTGGAAGCGTTATCAGGAGGGCACGGTCGGCGGCCACTGGGGTGTGATCACGGACCCGCCGCGCGCGCAAAAGTTCGAGTGGGGCGCGCCGGTTTCAAACCACCCGCTTTGGCGTTGGCAGGCCGCGGTCGGCGTTGTCTTTGCGGCGCTGGTGTTCGGCGCGGTGTTTGCCGTGCGGCGCTACGCGCCGTCGGCACAGCAGCCGACGCTCGTCCAGTGGATTGCGATCTCGGTCGTTGCGGCTGTGAGCGGCGTGCTGATCGGTTGGACCATCGAGAATATTCCACTCGAAAGTTTTGGCCTCGGTGGCTGGATACGCTCCCTGGCGTTTGCTTCGCTGGCGGCTGTGGTGCCCATCGTATGCTCTGCGGCGCTTGCCGCGAATGTTTCACTGCCGGCTTTCGCACGGCTGATCGGCCCGAAGGACCAGCGCGTGGAGGGCCGGCTGCCTCGCGCATTGGGATGGTTGTTTTTGGCGCTTTGCATTCTTGCCGTGCAGTCCGCTTTGTCGCTTGCGTTCGATCCGCGCTACCGCGACTTCCCGTTTGCCCCGCTGACCTGCGCCGCGGTACCGCTCCTGCTGGTCGCCTTTGTTGTGCCGCGCCCTGCGGGGCAGCGTCCGGCGGCCGAAACTGTGGCCGCCTTGGTGCTCATGTTGGCTGCTGTTGCGACAGCGATCGTCGAGGGCTTCACCAATTGGCAGGCGGTCTGGTGCTGCGCGGCGCTGGCCGCGGTAGCGCTCAGTCTGGCTCGGGCGAGGCTCGCGCAAGGCTTAGAATAAGCAAAGCTACAGCCAAAGCAGACAGCGCTACATTGTAGAGCACGATACCGAGGCCGCCGGCGATGAGCGCAACCGCGCAAAGCACAAACGACGGCCGAATCAAATTGAGCACTCCCGCTCCGACCGCGACCAGTCCAAATACGGACGGCGTGAACAGCGATATCGCGGCGTTGCGGCTGGTGCAGAGCCACGTTTTCAATCCCGTCCCGCAAGCGATGCCGACCGCGGACTGCTCGATCACCTGGTGGCGCAGATAGAGCGCGTAGCCGATCGAGACGAGCGCGATGGCGGCAAGCCATGCGGTCCGGTGCAGCGATGGACGAAACAGCGGCCGGCTCATGAGCCATCATGCCGTGATCGTCAGCGCAACGCGAGCCGTTGCCCGTCGAACACCGTCGGATGACATGCCGAGCCTGGCAGCAGCGCGCAGATCCGCGCGGCTGCTGCGGCATTGGGCAGCGGACCGGCGACAAGCCGCACCTCGACACCGCCGGATCGCGCAATCTCGCGCACTGCCACGATGGGCCGCAGTCCCTCCAGCGCGCCGCCGTGCCGGCCCTTCACGGTATTCCAGAGCTGGCGCAATCCGTCGACCGAATTTGCGCGGCCGAGGTCAACGCCGAATTCGGTTTTTGGGGCGGCGGGTTCGTCGGTCTGCGCTGGCTGCGTCGCGCGAGCCGGGGGAGGGTCGGGGACGATAACCGGCGGCAAGGTGGCTGGAGCGGGCGCCGGTGCAACCGGCGGGTTCGCGACCCGAGCAATAGATCCGGTGACGTCGCTGACGTTGCGCTCCAGTGTGTCCAAGCGTGCCAGCAATTGCTCGCGGTCGGCGGACAACTCGCGAACCGTGGTGGTGAGCTGGAGGGTCAGGCTGTCCGAGGGGGCGCGCGCCAGGCGTTCGGGTGGAGGCACGCCGCGAAAGTTTGCGACCGCCACAATGAGCCGATCCTCGCCGACCTCGGAGGATGCCGCATAGGCAGCAATCGTGAGTGCGCCCAATGTGGCCAAGCCCCAGGTCGCGACTCGCGAAAGGTCGCGCATCTCGAAGCCCCGCCGTTGCGGCGCAAGCGCCTCGCCGCGCGGCTTTTCCACCATTGATCGCGTCTCCAGCACGAATCAGATCGTTGAAAACGTTAGCAGATTCGCTTCGGCCTCGCTTGATCGTGCGTTTTATGGCGCCGCTCGCGGCTTTTTTCCTTAACACCGCTCAGCTATGACGGCCTGAGTTGGCAAATCAGGGGAACACATCGCGGATGAATGCTGGCGGAGCAGGCGGGCGCACGTGCCTGGCGATCGTGTTGGCGGCCGGCGAAGGCACCCGCATGCATTCCTCCTTGCCCAAGGTGCTGCATCAGATCGCCGGGCGGACGTTGTTGTCTCATGTTCTGCTTTCCGTGCGGGAGGCTGGTGGAATGCAAAGCGCCGTGGTGATCGGTCCGGGTCATCAAGCGGTCGCAACCGAGGCGAAAGCCGTCATCCCTCACACCGAGATTTTCGTGCAGACCGAGCGGCGCGGCACCGCGCATGCGGTGCTTGCGGCGAAGGCTGCGATCGCCCAGGGCGCCGACGATGTTCTGGTTCTCGTGGGTGATGCGCCCCTGATCCGGCCACAAACCCTCGCCAAGCTTCGCAGCGCGCTGTCGGATGGTGCCGCGGTGGCTGTGTTGGGTTTTCATCCCGTCGATCCCACAGGCTACGGGCGTCTGATCACCGAGGGTGACGAGGTCGTCGCCATTCGCGAGCACGCCGATGCCAGCGAGGCCGAGCGCGCCATCACCTTGTGCAATGCCGGCCTGATGGGATTTGCCGGCTCGCATGCGCTGGAAATTCTGGAGCAGATCGGCAGCGACAATCGCAAGAAGGAATTCTATCTGACCGATGCGGTGGCGATTGCGCGGCGTATGGGGTTGAAGACGGTGGCGACTGAGGTGATGGAGGATGAGGTGAGCGGCATCAACAGCAAATCGCAACTGGCGGCCGCCGAGGGCCAAGTCCAGCAACGCCTGCGTCAGGCAGCGCTCGATGCCGGTGTCACGCTGGTGGCGCCGGAAACCGTTTTCCTGGCCGCCGACACCAGGCTCGGCCGCAACGTCACGATCGAGCCCTACGTCGTGTTCGGATCCGGCGTCACCGTCGAGGACGGAGCGACGATCCGCTCGTTTTCGCACATTCATGGCGCTCATATCGGAAAGGACGCGATTGTCGGTCCGTACGCGCGGCTGCGGCCCGGCGCAAAGCTTGGCGAGAAGGTTCACGTCGGCAATTTCGTCGAGGTCAAGGAGGCAACGCTCGAAGCCGGCGCCAAGGCCAACCACCTGACCTACATCGGCGATGCGCGAGTGGGCGAGGGCGCCAACATCGGCGCCGGCACGATCACCTGCAATTACGACGGGTCTGCCAAGCACGTCACCGACATCGGCAAGGGCGCCTTCATCGGCTCGAATACGGCGCTGGTTGCGCCGGTCAAGATCGGCGACGGCGCCTATATCGGGTCGGGGTCGGTCATCACCAAGGACGTCCCAGCCGACGCGCTGGCGCTGGAGCGCTCCCAGCAGACCATTAAGGAAGGCTGGGCCAAACGCTTGCGCAGCCTTAAATCCGCAGGCAAGAAGTAGGAGCAAAAGGTCCGGTTGACCGGCACGGTTGCGCCTTCACCTTGTGCCAAGTTCACTGACACATCCGGACATGCATTTTGATTTCCGCGGACCGGGCTGCGGCGCTTAGACAACACCGTGCGCCCGTTGAGGCGAGGGGTAGAGGCCACTTTGTGCGGGATCGTTGGAATTCTGGGCCGTGAGCCCGTTGCGGGTCAGCTCGTCGATGCGCTCAAGCGCCTGGAGTATCGCGGCTACGACTCCGCCGGCGTTGCGACGCTCGAGCGCGGCACGCTGACGCGCCGGCGCGCCGAGGGCAAGCTCAAGAACCTGGAGCAGCGGCTCGCCAGCGAACCGCTTGCCGGAACTGTCGGCATCGGCCACACCCGCTGGGCCACGCATGGCAAGCCCACCGAGCTCAACGCGCATCCGCACGCCACCGAGCGGGTCGCGGTCGTGCACAACGGCATCATCGAGAATTTCCGCGAGCTGCGCGAAGCGCTCAGCAAGAACGGCGCGAAGTTTGGCAGCGAAACCGATACCGAGGTGATCGTTCACCTGGTCACGCAGGAGATGAACAAGGGCAAGTCTCCGGTCCAGGCCGTCGAGGCCGCGCTCGGGCAATTGCGCGGCGCCTTCGCGCTTGCGTTTTTGTTCGCGGGCGAAGAAGACTTGATGATTGGCGCCCGCAAAGGCTCGCCGCTCGCGGTCGGCCACGGCCAAGGCGAGATGTACCTGGGGCTCGGACGCCATCGCGCTCGCGCCGTTCACCGACACGATAACCTATCTCGATGACGGCGATTGGGCGGTGATGACGCACAAGGGCGTCGAGATCCGCGACGAAAAGGGCGCGGTGGTCAAGCGCGACACGGTGAAGACCACCGCATCCGCGGCGCTGGTCGACAAGGGGAACCACAAGCACTTCATGGCCAAGGAGATCCACGAGCAGCCCGAGGTCGTGGGGCATACCTTCGCCCATTACATCGACATGACGACCGAGCGGGTGCGCCTCCCTGCGAAACTGCCGTTCGACTGGAAGAAGCTCAACCGGCTGTCGATTTCCGCGTGTGGCACCGCCTACTACGCCGGCTTGGTGGCGAAGTATTGGTTCGAGCGCTTTGCGCGCCTGTCGGTCGAAATCGACATCGCTTCTGAGTTCCGTTATCGCGAGGCGCCGCTGTCGCCGGGCGATCTCGCGATCTTCATTTCGCAATCCGGCGAGACCGCGGACACGCTCGCCACGCTGCGCTACGCCAAGCAGAACAAGCAGCACGTGCTTTCCGTGGTCAACGTTCCGACCTCGACCATCGCGCGCGAAAGCGACGTGGTGATGCCGACGCTCGCCGGCCCCGAGATTGGCGTAGCCTCGACCAAGGCGTTCACCTGCCAGCTTGCGGCGCTCGCCTGCATCGCGGTCGCCGCCGGGCGGGCCCGTGGCACGCTTTCGGAAACCGACGAGCAAAACCTGGTGCGCGCGCTGATCGAGGTGCCGCGCCTCATGGCGGCGGCGCTCGCGCTCGAGCCGCAGATCGCGGAGCTCGCGCAGACGCTCTCGAAATGCAGCGACGTGCTCTATCTCGGGCGCGGCACCAGCTTCCCGATCGCGCTTGAAGGCGCACTGAAGCTCAAGGAAATCTCGTATATCCACGCCGAGGGCTATGCCGCGGGGGAGCTCAAGCATGGACCGATTGCGCTGATCGACGAAACCATGCCGGTGATCGTGATCGCGCCGTACGATCGGGTGTTCGACAAGACGGTGTCCAACATGCAGGAGGTTGCGGCGCGCGGCGGGCGCATCATCCTGATGACCGACCCCAAGGGCTCGGCCGAGGCGACGATCGATTCGACCGTCACGCTGACGCTTCCCTCGATGGCTTCCACTGTGACGCCGCTGGTCTATGCCATCCCGGTGCAACTCCTGGCCTATCACACCGCGGTTGCAATCGGCACCGACGTCGATCAGCCGCGCAATCTCGCCAAATCAGTGACGGTGGAGTGAGCGCGCGCCGATGAGCGACCAACAACCCGACCCACAGCCGCCGGTGGTGCTCCACGACGTCGAGGAACATCACTCCGGTCCGGCCGCGCGGCTGCGCAATTATTTCCTCACCGGCCTGATCCTGGTCGGCCCGCTCTACATCACCATCAATCTGACCTGGTGGCTGATCAATTGGGCGGACGACGTGATGCGGCCGTTCATTCCGGTCTGGTTGCGCACCGAAACTTATTTGACCTATCGCATTCCGGGCATCGGCTTGGTTGCCGCCTTCTTCGCGCTGACGCTGCTTGGCTTTCTCACCGCCAACCTGGTGGGCCGCACGCTAGTCGAAGCCGGCGAGCGGATCCTCAACCGCATGCCGGTGGTGCGGCCGATCTACAAGACGATGAAGCAAATCTTCGAGACCCTGTTCGCGAAAGGCGGGTCGAGCTTTCGCAAGGTCGCGTTGGCGGAGTTTCCGACTGGCATGTGGTCGGTGGTTTTTGTGGCTTCGTCGCCGAGCGCTTACATTGCGGAGCGGCTGCCTGGACCCGAGTACGTCTCGTGCTTCCTGCCGTGCACGCCCAACCCGACAACGGGCTTTTTCTTCTACGCGCCGCGCAGCAAGGTGATCGAACTCGACATCACCGTCGAGGAGGCGATGGGGCTGATCATGTCAGCGGGCATGGTGCAGCCCCATGCCGACGCACAGAAGAAGCTTGCTGCGCTCGCCGATGCCGCGCGCACCAACCGCCGCGAGCCTGCGTCGGCAAAATAATCATCCCGCTCTGAGCAGGCGGATCGCGTCGTCGCGCTCGAACAGATAGAGCAATTGACGCAGCGCCTCGCCCCGCGTGGACGTCAGCTCCGGGTCGCGCGAGAGAACGAGCGAGGCATCGTCGCGCGCGGGCGCCAGCAGTTTGCCGTGCACCTCGATGCGGGCGACGTGGAAGCCGGGCATGCCGCTTTGCCGCGTGCCGAGCACGTCGCCTTCGCCGCGCAGCCGCAGGTCTTCCTCGGCGATGCGGAAGCCGTCTTCCGTGTCGCGCAGGATGGCGAGCCGGGCCTTAGCTGTCTCGCCGAGCGGCGCGCGATAGAGCAGGAGGCAGGTCGAGCGGCCGCTGCCGCGGCCGACTCGGCCGCGCAACTGGTGAAGCTGCGCCAAGCCGAAACGCTCGGCGTGTTCGATCACCATCACGGTGGCCTCAGGCACATCCACGCCAACCTCGATCACCGTCGTCGCAACGAGAAGCTGCTTTTCGCCGCCGGCGAATTGGTTCATAACGGCGTCTTTGTCGGTGCTTTTCATTTGACCGTGCACGAGACCGACGCGTTCGCCGAATTGTTGCTGCAATTGCGCAAACCGCTCCTGCGCCGCGGCGAGATCGCTCGCATCCGATTCCTCCACCAGTGGGCAGACCCAATACACCCGCTGGCCGCCGTCGAGCGCGCGCCCGACCGCCGCGACCACTTCGCTCATCCGCTCCAGCGGCACGGTGCGAGTGTCGATAGGCAGGCGGCCCGCCGGCTTTTCGCGCAATTCCGAAATCTCCATGTCGCCGAAGAACGCCAGCACCAGCGTACGCGGGATCGGCGTTGCGGTGAGCACCAGCATGTCGACGGCGTCGCCTTTGCGCGCCAATGCCAATCGTTGGTGCACGCCGAAGCGGTGCTGCTCGTCGATGACGGCAAGCGCGAGATCGCGGAACGCAACCTCGTCCTGGAACAGCGCATGGGTGCCGACCACCAGATCGATGTCGCCGCCAGCCAGACGGTCGAGCGTCTCGCTGCGTTCCTTGCCGCGGTCGCGACCGGTCAGGATGGCGACGCGGATGCCGGCCTGCTCAGCGAACGGCGCGATGGTCGCGAAATGCTGCCGCGCCAGGATCTCGGTCGGCGCCATCAGCGCCGCCTGCCGTCCCGCCTCGATCACGGTCGCGGCGGCGAGCAGCGCGACCACTGTCTTGCCGGAGCCGACGTCGCCTTGCAGCAGCCGCACCATGCGGTGCGGCAGCGCGAGGTCGGTCACGATGTCCTCGACGGCCTTGGCCTGCGACGGCGTCAGCGAGTAGGGCAACGCTGTAACGACCTTGGTGCGCAACAAGCCTTCGCCCGAGCTGCCGCGGCCGGGCTGGCGGCGCTGGTGGGCGCGCACCAGCGCGAGCGCAAGCTGCCCGGCGAGTAATTCGTCGTAGGCGAGCCGCGACCACGCCGGGCTTTCCGGCAGCAGGTCGCCGAGATCGGCAGGCCGGTGCAACGTCTTGAGCGCGTCGGCGAAGGCCGGAAATTTATTGCGCTTGAGCCAGCTCGCATCCTGCCACTCGGTGAGGTCCCGCAATTTGCCAAGTGCGCCGTCGATCGCCTTGCGCACCTGGTTGGAGCCGAGGCCTTCGGTGAGCGGATAGACCGGCTCGATCAATGGCATCTTGTCGAGCTCGGCTTCAGTGAGCACGCGATCCGGATGCGTCATCTGCAGCATGCCGTCGTACAGCGTGGCGGTGCCGGAGACGTACCGCCGCTCGCCGACCGGGAGCAGCTTTTCGAGATAGTCGCGCCGCGCGTTGAAATAGGTCAGCGTCAGCGTGCCGCTGTCGTCGGAGGTCTCGATGCGATAGGGCGCCCGCGCCCGGTGCGGCGGCGAAGGCCGGTGGCGGTCCACCGTGACCGCCACGGTGACGACGGTGCCCGGCGTCACGTCGCGCAGCATCGGCCGCGCCCGGCGGTCGACCACGCCCGAGGGCATGTGCAGCAGCAGATCGATGACGCGCGCCGGCCGCTCGGGATCGGCAAACAACTTGCGGAACAGCCGTTCAAGCTTCGGCCCGATGCCCGGCAGCGCGGTCAGCGACGCAAACATGGGATCGAGAAGAGATGGGCGCATAACGCGATGGTCCTGCAGCATTGCGCCATGTTGCAAGCGCAATGGCACATGCGTTGCACAGATGTTTGACGCCTGGACGGCGGCGCGTATGGTCGCTCCGATATCAGCTTGAAGGAGCGCTCGATGGTTTGCCGTTGGATTGTGGCCGGATGGCTCGCCGCAGCGCTAAGCGCCGGTGCGCCGGCTGTGGCGCAGGATTATCCCAACCGACCGGTCAATATGGTCGTTGCGGCGGCGGCGGGCGGGCCGATCGACGTGTTTGCGCGCATCATGGCCGAGCGCATGTCGCCGGCTCTGGGCCAGCGCGTCGTGATCGAAAATGTCGGCGGCGGGGGCGGCACTTTGGGCGCCCAGCGTGTTGCGCGCGCGGAGCCCGATGGCTACACCACCTTGCTCGGGACGATTGCAACCCACGCCAATCCGCAACTGCTGACGGAGAAGCCGCCGTACGACCCGATGGCTGACTTCACGCCCGTCGCGCTGATCGCGGAGATCCCGCTGATCCTGATCACGCGCAAGGATTTTCCCGCCAGCACGTTTGAGGAGTTCGTCGCTTACGCGAAGGCGAACCAGGCCAAGATGAACTACGGCTCGGCCGGCGTCGGCTCGGCCGCGCACCTCGGCTGCGTGATGCTCGAGCGCGCGATGGCAACCAGCATCACCCACGTTCCCTATCGGGGCACGGCTCCGGCGATGCAGGACCTGATCGGAGGCCGGATCGATTTCCTTTGCGAGATTGCCGTTACGGCGGTGCAGAACATCAAGTCAGGCATGGTGAAGGGACTCGCGAACCTGTCGAATCTGCGCTCCCCGGTGCTGCCGGACCTGCCGACCGCGGTGGAGAAGGGCTTGCCTTCGGTGCAAGCCTACACCTGGACCGCGGTGTTCGCCCCGAAGCTAGCGCCGGCGCCGGTGGTCTCCAAGCTCAACGCGGCGACGCTTGACGCGATGAACGGTTCCGGCCTGCGCGAGCAGCTCGACGGCCTAGCCGCCACGCTGGTCGCGCCGGAGCGACGCACGGCGGCCTATCTGGGCGGCTTCGTAAAGTCGGAGTTCGCCAAGTGGGGCGATGCGATCCGCGCGGGCGGGGCGATCCCCAAATAGATCGCTGCGTCCGCTGACATCGACCAGCTTCACCCCTATATAAAACCCGCACCCGGCTCCTGCCGGGCTTTTGGCGTTTCGGAGACGGCATGACGGGCAGCACGAGATCGAGCGACGGCCTGGACGCGCGCCGCCGCCGGATGCTGTTCCGGTCCTGGCATCGCGGCATCAAGGAAATGGATCTGATCATGGGCCGCTTCAGCGATGCCCACATCGCCGAACTGTCCGACCGCGAGCTCGACGACTACGAGACACTGATGGAATTGCGTGATCAGGAACTTCTGTCATGGATCGACGGCACTATTGCGGTGCCGGCGGCCTATGACACGCCACTGTTCCGGCGGCTGCGCGATTTCAACCACCGGATCGATAGGTGAGAGTGGTGGCGAAATCTCCAGCCGAATTTCTGTCGCCGGGCCGGCCGCTGACGCTTGCCAGCGTGGCGGACGGTGCCGAAGGCTTGGTCATCGCGGAGCTCGCGCGCGCGGTGGCGGCGCGAACGAACGCGCCAGCAACCAGCGCACTGACGATCTGCCGCGACGGGCCGCGCATGGCGGCGCTAGCGCGGGCGATTGCATTCTTCGCGCCCGACCTCGAGGTGCTGCAGTTTCCGGCCTGGGACTGCCAGCCCTATGACCGCGTATCGCCGCACGCCGGCATCGTGGCGCAGCGCATGACAACGCTGTCGCGGCTCGCGCGCATCACCGGCCGCGACAAGCCCGCGGTGCTGCTCGCCACCGTCAACGCCGTGCTGCAGCGCGTGCCAACCAAGGACACCATTGCCAAGCAGGCGCTGTCGGCGGCGCCCGGCAACATGCTGGGCATGGCGGGAGTCATGCAATGGCTGGAGCTCAACGGCTTCATCCGCGCCTCGACCGTGCGCGAGCCCGGCGACTATGCGGTCCGCGGCGGCATCCTCGACCTGTTCGCGCCGGGCATGGACCTGCCGGTGCGGCTCGATTTCTTTGGCGACACGCTGGAGACGATCCGCAGCTTCGATCCAGAGACGCAGCGCACCGCGTTCGACATGCGCGGGCTTGATCTCGTGCCGGTCTCGGAATTCCAGCTCACCACCGAGACGATCCGCAGGTTCCGCACCGGCTATGTCGCGACGTTCGGCGCCGCCGAGCGCGACGACATGCTGTACGAAGCGGTGAGCGAAGGCCGCCGCCATCCCGGCATGGAGCATTGGCTGCCACTGTTTCACGACAGGATGGACACGCTGTTCGACTACCTGCCCGGCACGCCGGTTGTGCTGGAGCCGCTGGACGAAGAGGCGGCCGGCGAGCGGCTCACGCAGATCGCCGACTACTACGATGCCCGCAAGGAGATCGTCGGCGACGGCAGCGGCCCGATCTACAAGCCGCTGCCGCCCGGCCGGCTCTACCTGACCAACACGGAATGGAAGGCGCGGCTCGACGCATCGGCGCTGGCGCGGCTGACGCCGTTCGCGGTGCCAGAGGCGCAGGGCGTGATCGACGTCGGTGCGCGGACCGGGCGCAACTTCGCCGCCGAGCGCACCGATGAGAACGCCAACGTGTTCGACGCCGTGGTCAGGCACGCGCAGGCGCTGCAGGGCCAGGGCAGGCGGGTCGCGGTCGCGCTGTGGAGCGACGGCGCGCGCGACCGCATGGGCCATGTGCTGGCCGATCACGGACTCGGCAACCTTTCCAACGTCGCGTCGTGGCGGGAGGCGCTGGCGCTGCCGAAGCCGCAAATCGCACTCGCGGTGCTGGGCCTGGAAACCGGATTCGAGACCGCGGACGCCGCCGTCATCAGCGAGCAGGACATCCTGGGCGACCGCCTGGTGCGGCCGCGCCGCGCCGCCAAGCGCTCCGAGAATTTCATCGCCGAGGTGACGAGTCTGTCGGCTGGCGATCTCGTCGTCCACGTCGATCACGGCATCGGCCGCTTCATCGGCTTACAGAACATCGAGGCGGCGGGCGCACCGCACGACTGCCTGGAAATCCACTACGCCGAGAGCGCCAAGCTGTTCCTGCCGGTCGAGAATATCGAGCTGCTCTCGCGCTACGGCTCGGAGGACACCAACGTCGAGCTGGACCGGCTCGGTGGCAGCGGCTGGCAGACCCGCAAGGCGCGGCTCAAGAAGCGCATCCAGGAGATTGCCCACGAGCTGATCAAGATCGCCGCCGAACGGATGCTGCGCGAGGCGCCGCGGCTGGCGGTCGGGCACGGCCTCTACGACGAATTCGCGGCGCGCTTCCCTTACGAGGAGACCGAGGACCAGCAGGCCGCGATCGACGCGACCGTGAACGATCTCAACACCGGCCGTCCGATGGATCGGCTGATTTGCGGCGACGTCGGCTTCGGCAAGACCGAAGTGGCGCTGCGCGCCGCCTTCATGACGGTGATGAACGGCAAACAGGTGGCGGTGGTGGTGCCGACCACGCTGCTGGCTCGCCAGCACACCAAGACCTTCACCGAACGCTTCCGCGGCCTGCCGGTGCAGGTCGGCCAGGCATCGCGGCTTGTCACCGCGGCGGAACTCAAGAAGGTCAAGGAGGGCTTGGCCGACGGCACGCTCGACATCGTCGTCGGCACGCATGCGCTGCTCGGCAAAGCGATTAGGTTCAAGGATCTCGGCCTCGTCGTGGTGGACGAGGAGCAGCACTTCGGCGTCGCGCACAAGGAAAAGCTCAAGCAGCTTCGCGCCGAGGTTCATGTGCTCACGCTCACTGCGACGCCGATCCCGCGCACGCTGCAACTGGCCCTTACCGGGGTGCGCGACCTTTCGATCATCGCCTCGCCGCCGGTCGACCGGCTGGCGGTGCGCACCTTCGTGGCGCCGTTCGATCCGCTCAGCGTGCGCGAGGCGCTGCTGCGCGAGCGCTATCGCGGCGGGCAGTCGTTCTACGTGGTGCCGCGCATCGAGGATATCGCGGGCGTGAAGGAATTTCTGGACAAGGTCGTGCCGGAGGTGCGCGTCGCCGTCGCGCACGGCCAGATGCCGTCGACGGTGCTGGAAGACATCATGTCGGCGTTCTATGACGGCAAGTACGACGTGCTGCTGTCGACCACCATCATCGAATCCGGCCTCGACATCCCGACCGCCAACACGCTGATCGTGCATCGCGCCGACATGTTCGGGCTCTCCCAACTCTACCAGTTGCGCGGCCGGGTCGGGCGCTCGAAGCTGCGCGCCTTCGCGCTGTTCACGCTGCCGGCGGTGCGCAAGATCACCGGCCAGGCGGAGCGCCGCCTCAAGGTGCTGCAATCGCTCGACACGCTGGGCGCCGGCTTCCAGCTCGCCTCGCACGATCTCGACATCCGCGGCGCCGGCAATCTGCTCGGCGACGAGCAATCCGGCCACATCAAGGAAGTGGGCTTCGAACTGTACCAGGAAATGCTGGAAGAAGCGGTGCTCGCGCTGAAATCCGGGATTTCCGCGCCGGTTGCCGACCGCTGGTCGCCGCAAATCACCATCGGCACGCCAGTCCTCATTCCCGAGGACTATGTCGCCGATCTTTCGGTGCGGCTCGCGCTCTACCGCCGCCTCGCCGATATCGAGGACGAGCAGGAGATCGAGGCGTTCGGCGCCGAGCTGGTCGACCGCTTCGGCGCGCTGCCGGAGGAGGTGCAGCACCTGCTCAAGATCGTCGCCATCAAGTCGCTGTGCCGGCGCGCCAACGTGGAGCGCATCGAGACTGGGCCGAAGGGCGCGGTTCTGTCGTTCCGCGACAACACGTTCGCCAATCCGGGAGGCCTGATCGCGTTCATCGCCAAGCAGGGCGCGGCGGCGCGGGTGCGGCCCGACCAAAAGGTGGTGTTCTTTTACGACTGGGAGAAACCGAGCCAGCGGCTGCACGGCACCACGGCGGTGCTGCGCAACCTGGTGCGGCTCGCCGAGCCGGCCAAGGCGGCTTAAGTCGCGATTTGCCTGTGCGCCAAGGCGATTCCGGTCGAGTGTGGTCGATCGGTCACAGATTTACGTTTGCTGTCGGCTACAGTGGCGATCACATGTGAGTGAGGGGTTGTCGATGCGTATCGCCGTTGCCGCTCTGGTTCCTGCAATCGGGCTTGCGTTGTGTGCTGACCGTGCCGTCGCGGCAGATTTGCCGATGGTTCGCAGGGCGCCGGCGGCGGTCGGTGGCCATGTACAACTGGACCGGCTTCTACGCTGGCGCTGCACGCTGGCTACGGCTGGGGCGACAGCGACACGAACATCGGCCTGACCGATGCGGCCGGCATTTTGCAGGGTGCCGCGGCGCTCGGTATCTTCCCGGTGCGCTATTCCTACAAACCGGGACGGATACGTTGCCGGCGGGCAGGTTGGCTACAATTTCCAGAGCGGCGCCTGGGTCTGGGGCGTCGAAGCTGACTTCTCGCGCCACCGGCATCGAGGGCTCGAGCACGGTGACGACCACGTGATCGGTTTTGCGTTCCCCAACACGTCATCGGTTTCGCAAGAGATGGAGTGGTTCGGCACGCTGCGTGGACGCATCGGCTTGTGCCGCCAACAACTGGCTGTTCTTCGGTACCGGCGGTCTCGCCTTCGGCAACGTGAAATACACCTACTGGCAGACCAACGCGATCGGTTCGGCGCCATCAACATCTTCGGCAGCCAGTCCGATGTTGAAGTTGGCTGGACGCTCGGTGGCGGCATCGAGTATGGCTTTGGGCCGTGGTCGGTGAAGGGCGAGTATCTCTATTACGATCTCGGCGATCACCACGTTCTCGGTTCCGCACAATCTCGCGCCGACCGCGCTGTTCAATCCGAATTTCGAGAACGCGGCTCGATCGTCCGCGCGGCGTTCAACTATCGGTTCAGATAGTTCAAGAAGCTGAAGAGTTGCACGCCGCCGCTCAATGCGGCATGCGCAGCACCGGCTTGATGGTGCGGCCTTCGCTGGAGTCTTTCGCGGCGCGGTTGATGTCGGCGAGCTCGTAGAACGTCATCATGCGTTCCACCGGCAGCTTGCCGTCCATCATCAGATCGACCAGCCTGGGGATGAACTCGTCGGGCTCGCTGTCGCCCTGGATGACGCCGCGCACGGTGCGGCCGTTCTGCATCACCGGCATCGGGAACGTCACCTCGGTGCCGGAGCGCGCGGTGCCGACCAGCACGCACATCCCGACCGGCATCAGCGCCTCGACCGCCTCGCGGAATACGGCGGGGAGCGCCGAGGTCTCCAGCGCGAAGCGCGCGCCGGCGCCGGTGATGCGCTTGATCTCGGTCACCACGTCGGTGCTGCCCGCGTGATTGATCGCATGCGTCGCGCCGAGCTCGCGCGCGAGCGGAGGCGGCTGTCGTGCAAGTCGACCGCGATCAGCGGATCGCAGCCGGCGTATTTCGCCGCCATCAGGCCCGACAGGCCGACCGCGCCGACGCCAAACACCACGCAGCTGTCGCCCGGCTTCGGCCGCATCGCGTTGAGCACCGCGCCGGCGCCGGTCTGGATGCTGCATGCGAACGGCCCGAGCCGGTCGAGCGGCGCATCCTTCCTGACCTTGACGACGAAACGCTCATTCGAAATCGCATGCGTGCCGAACGACGACTGCTGGAAGAACGCGCTGTAGACAGGATCTTCGCCGACGCACATCAGCGTCGAGCCGTCAGCCCGCGTGCCGCTCGACTTCAACTTGCGCGCATCGAGACAATACGCCGGCGCGTGCTGCCGGCAGTTCGGACACGCGCCGCACCAAGGGAACGAGATGATGACGTGGTTGCCGGGCGCGACCTTGCGCACCGCTGAGCCGACAGCAGCCACCACGCCGGCGCCCTCGTGTCCGAATACCGCGGGATATTTCAGCGTCGGGTAGTAGCCGTCGCGGGCGTGCAGGTCGGTTTGGCACATGCCGCTCGCAGCGATGCGGACCACCACTTCGTCGGGCCGCGGCTCTTCAAGTTCGACCTTGCGGATCTCGAAGTCCTTGAATTTTTCCGGTACGACGGCGGCGGTGATGTCCATGACGCGATGCCGCCTTATTGCGACATCGCGGCCTTCAGGATCGGCGTCAGCCGCGCGATCTCGCTTTTCATCAGCGCGGTGAGCGGTTTCGGTCCCCGATCCCTTTTCTCGGTGACTTCCGCGCCGAGGTCGGTCAGGCGCTTACGCACGGCCTCGTCGTCGAGTCCCTTGTCGAGCGCTTCGGCCAGCTTGTCGACCACGGCCTGCGGCGTGCCCTTGGGCGCATAGATCGCGTAGAACGGCGCGGCCTGGAAACCCGGCAGGCCGGCCTCGGCGGAGGTTGGCACATCCGGCAACAGCGGATGACGCTTGCCGCTCGCGATGGCGAGACCCTTGAGCGTGCCCGCTCGAATATGCCCGGCGGGACCCAAGATGGGATCGCAGACGTAGTCGACCTGCTCGCCGAGCATGGCATTCAACACCGGGGCGGTGCCGGTGAACGGGACGAAGGTCGGCTTGATGCCGATCTCGTGGTTCAGCAGCAGGCATGTGGTGTGCGACACCGACCCGATGCCGGCGTGGGCCGGGTTGAGCTTGCCTGCGTTGGCCTTAGCGTAGGCGACAAATTCCTTGAGATTGGCCGCGGGCAGGCCTTTGCGCGTAACAAGGATGACCGGCTGCGTGTTGATGAGGCCGATCGGCTCGAAGTCCTCGAGCGGCTTGTAAGCGAGGTTCGGCACCAGGGTGATCGCCGCCGCGTGCGTCCCGACGTGGCCGAGGCCCAGCGTGTAGCCGTCCGGCGCTGCGCGCGCGACACGGGTGCTTCCGGTCGTGCCGCCGGCGCCGCCGACGTTTTCAACCACGAATTGCTGCCCGAACGCCTTGGAAAAAATGTCCGCGGCGATGCGCCCGGTGATATCGGCGGGGCCGCCGGCCGCGAACGGGACGATCACGGTGGCCGAACGCGCCGGATAGCTCTGCGCCTGGGCGGAGGCGATGCCGCCCACCACGAGCGTGATTGAGAGCAGAAGCGTCTTCATGGAATTCCCCTCATTGGCTTCCCGCCATTGGTAGACCGGCTAGTTGGCCGGCGCCTCGATATTATTGTCGCGCACGACCTGCCCCCAATGCGCGATCTCTTTTTTCAGGTAAGCGGCGGCCCCCGCCGGCGATTGCTGTTCCTTGGGATAAGCGCTGACGCCGGTCTTGGCCCAGGCCGCGAGGATCATAGGATCTTCGACCGCTTCCCGCAGTGCGGCGTTGAGCGCATCGATGATCGGCGCGGGCGTGCCCGCCGGCACCAGCATGATGTGCCAGAACAGGATCTCCAGTTTCGGTCCATAGGATCGCACGAAGCTCGGCACCTGCGGCAAAAGCGGCGAAGGCTCGCGCGCCGTGATGCCGAACGCCTTGATCTCGCCGGCCGTTACGTTCCCGACCACCTGCTGCGGCGTGGCGAAGAACAGATCGACATGACCGCCGAGAATGTCCTGTAGCGCGGGAGCGGCGCCGCGATAGGGAATGTGCGTGACCTCGGCGCCGAGCGCCTGCGCCATCAGGAATGTGGCAAGATGACCGGTGCTGCCGGTGCCGGGATGCGCCATCCTGGCCTTGTTGGCCTTCATCCAGGCTGCGAGCTCGGTCTGCGTGTTGGCGGGAAGCGACTTTCGAGCCGTGAGCACCAGCGGGTTGTTGTTGATCATCCCGATCGGCGCGAAATCCTTCTCGGTGTCGAACGGCAGCGTCTTGTAGAGCGCGACGTTGGCGGAAAATTGCAGATTGGCGATGTAGAGCGTGTGTCCGTCGGGTGCGGCGCGAGCGACCCGCTGGCCCGCGATGTTGGTGCCGCCGCCGCTGACGTTCTCGACGACGAAGTTGTGGCCGAACTTGGCGGAGAATTTCGGAGCCAACTGGCGCGCCACCAGGTCGGTCGGCCCTCCGGCCGGGTAGGGCACGACGATGGTGACGGGCCGCGACGGATAGGACTGAGCCTGCGCCGGCGCCACGTTGAACAGCACCGTCAAAGCGATGGCGAGGATTGTTCTTGTCATTCCCGTGCCTCCATGACGCTTTTACCCGAAGGCTAACACAGGAACGCCCGCTGTGCCGCTACTCCATCTTCACGTTGCCGGCGGCGATGATCTTGATCCATTTCTCGATCTCGCGGTCGACATGGGAGCGGTATTCGTCGGACGTGGTGCCGATCGGATTGAAGCCGAGCTCCACCAGTTTCTTGGCGAACTCGGGATCCTTGACCGCGCTGGCGCTGATCCGCTGCAGCTTGGCGACCACGTCGTCCGGCGTCGACTTCGGCACGATGAGACCCATCTCGCTCGCAGAATCGACGCTGCCGTAGCCGATCTCCTCCATGCTCGGAATGCCGGGCAGTTGCGGCGCCCGGCCGCGCGTCACGCCAAGGCCGCGCGCCTTGCCGCCCTCGATGTGCGGCTTGATGGTCGGCACCGCGCCGAAGGTGAAGTCGGTCTTGCCGGCCAGGAAGTCCTGCAGTGCCGGCGCGCCGCCGCGGTAGGGCACGACCACGATTTCAATGCCGGTAACCTGGCGGAACTGCTCGCCGGCCAGATGAATGCCGGTGCCGATGCCGGCTGATGCGAACGTCAGCTTGCCGGGGTTGGCCTTGGCGTGATCCACCAGCTCCTTCGCGGTCTTGAACGGCGAGGACGGATGCACGCACAGCACAAGCTGGGTGCGCGACAGCAGCGACACCGTGATGAAGTCCTTGCGGGTGTCGTAGGGCAATTTGTCCTTGAGCAGTCCGGGATTGGTGAAGAAGGCCGAGTCCATCATGCCGATGGTGTAGCCGTCAGGCTGCGCGTTCGCGACGGCTTGCGTCCCGATCACGCTCGCGCCGCCGGCCCGGTTGTCGATCACCAGAGTCTGGCCGAACTCCTTTTCGATCCGCGCCGCGAGCAGCCGCGAGAACACGTCGGTGCCGCCGCCCGGCGCATAGGGCACGATCAGCCGCACGGCGCGCTGGGGATAGGGCTGCGCGGTGGCAGAGTGCGGCAGCAGCGCCGTGCCGGTGAGCGCGGCTGCGCCGCCGAGCAGCGCGCGTCTATTGAGCGATTGTCATTGTGTTTTCTCCCGTCGTCTTCAGATTTTGAATTTTTCCAACAACTCGGTCTCGGGATCGGCGCCAAGTCCGGGGCGATCGGGCACATCGACGCCGCCGTTCGCGTCCGGGATCGTCTTGGAATAGGCGACAAAGGCGACGTCGGCGAACAGGCGTTCCAGCACGCTTGTCTTTTCCTTGCAGGCGATGGCGTGCAGCGTGGCGAGATAGCCGGGGCCGAAGAAGAACGCGTGCGGCGTGCAATTGACGCCCGCCTTCTCGGCCTCCGTGGCGACCTGCCAGAGGTTTGTCAGGCCGCCGATCTTGACGATGCTGGGCTGCACGAAGTCGGTGGCGCCGGCCGCCACCATCTTGCGGAAGTCGAGCACGCCGGTGGCGTTCTCGCCCATCGCCAGCGGCACACCGGTCGCCTTGCGGAGCTTCGCCAGCGATTCAAAATCCTCCGGCGGCCAAATCGGCTCCTCGACCCACTTCGGCTTCGACGGCGCCATTGCCGCGACCGGCTTCTCGGCCTCTGCCGGCGTCCAGGCGCAGTTGGTGTCGACCATGATCGGGATGTCCGGCCCCGCCGCCTTGCGTGAGGCGGCGACCGCCTCGGCGGTGCGCTCGTGCAGCTTGATGTGCTTGTAGCCGCGCTCCAGCGCGCGCGTCGTGTTGCGGGCCACGTGATCGACATTGCCGGAGTATTGCAGCAGCGACGCATAGGTCTCGACGCGCTTGCGCTTGGCGCCGCCGAGCAGCGTCGAAACCGATACGCCTTCGAGCTTGCCCCGGATGTCCCACAGCGCGATGTCGAGTCCGCTGATGGCGTGGACCGTCGAGCCGGCACGGCCCATGCCGTGCAGAAGCCGCTCGATCCGCGCCGTGAGCTGCGTGTCGGTCGGATCCTGGCCGACGGCGAGGTGCTTGACCCAGGCGTCGAACACGCCATTCAGCAAGGGCAGGCTGCTGCCGTAGCTTTCGCCCCAGCCGACGATCCCGTTGCTGCAGGTGACACGCACCAGGAACATCTCGACATGGGTGCGCGGCCGGCCGGCGAACATCGGCGGCGGCGCCCAGGTGTCGAGCGGAATCCGAAGCTGAAAGGTATCGATCTTGTCGATGGTAACGGCCGGCATTTCACTCCCTCGCTGCCGCTTGTGTGCGGCGGCGCTATAGTGGCGGACATGACGCGGCGTGTAACCCCGTTCATTGCAATGCTGCCCTGCCTGCTGGCGGCGACGCCCACGCTGGCGCACACCGGCGACATCGTGGGCGGCTTCGTGGGCGGGCTGGCGCATCCGGTGCTCGGGCCCGATCACGTCGCCGCGATGGTCGCGGTCGGGCTGTGGGGCGCGTTCCTCGGGCCTCCCGCGATCTTTCTGCTGCCGGTCGTGTTTCCGCTGGTGATGGCGTTCGGCGGCGCGCTTGGCATTTTGGGCGTGCCGCTGCCCGGCACCGAGATCGGCATCGCGATTTCGGCGGTGCTGCTGGGTCTTGCGGTGGTGTTCGCGGTGCGGCCGCCGATCTGGATCGCGGCCGTGCTGGTCGGCGTGTTCGCGATCTTCCACGGCCACGCGCATGGCGCGGAATTGCCGGCGGGGGCCGACGCGCTGGCCTATAGCGTGGGCTTCGTGGTGGCGACCGGGCTGTTGCATCTTGCCGGCATCGCGCTCGGCCTGCTGGCGCGCTGGCCCGCGGGCCGCTTGGCGGTGCGCGGAGCCGGCGGCTTAATCGCGCTCGCCGGCGTTATCTTTCTGGCGCGGCTGGCATGACCGCGCGTGCTTGGCTGCTTGCCGCGGCGGCCTTCGTGCTGTCGGCGCAACCGGCCTTCGCGCATCCGGCCGCCGCTCGGCATCGGCGGATTTCCCGGTGGGTTGATCCATCCGTTGTTCGTGCCCGCGCACGCGATGGCGGTGTTGGCGCTGGGCCTGCTGATCGGACAGCAGGCGGATTGGGCGCGGCTGGCAGCGCTGTCGTTCATCTTGGGGCTGGCGGCGGGGCTCGGCGTCATGACGCTCGGCGTCGTACCGTCGTGGATGAACGAGCTTGTGCTGGGTGGCGCGCTGATCGCCGGGCTGCTGGCCGCGCTTGACCGTCCTGTGCCCGAAACGTTGGGCTGCATCCTGGCGGTTCTGCTCGGCTTCTGTATCGCGCTCGACTCGCCGCCCGAGGCGATCTCGCTCGCCGAGGCCAACCTGATGCTGATCGGCACGGGTCTGGGCGCCGCGGCGCTGCTGATCCTCACGATTGCTATCGCGTCCCGCCTCAAGGCCGGCTGGGCGCGCGTCGGCGCCCGCATTCTGGGCTCATGGATCGCGGCCAGCGCAATCCTGGTGTTGGCGTTGCGCCTCGTCCGTTAGGACGCGGCCTGGGCCGCCCGCGCTTCCTCAACGAACTTGTCGCGGTTGTTGGCGATCTGCTCGATCGCGTTCGCCAGCACCTGAGGGTCCTGCGCGCCGGAGATCGCCGCGACGCCGCCGATGATGAAGGTCGGCACGCCGTCGATGCCGGCTTCCTTGGCGGAATTGGCGGCTTGCTCCACGACGATCGACATCGGCGTCGCTCGCCAGCTTGTGCGCACCGTGTCGGCATCCAGGCCGACATCGGCGGCGGCCTTGACCAGCACGTCGCGGTCGGAGAGATCGGCGCCTTCGGTGAAGTAGAGGTCCATCAGGCGCTGCTTCATCTGCGGCGCCTTGCCGGACGCTTGCGCCCACAGGATCAGGCGATGGCAGTCGCGGGTGTTGGGCTGCCGCTTCATCTTGTCGACCGCGTAGGTCAGGCCTTCAGCGGCGGCCGCGGCGGAGACGCGCCCGGCGATCTGCTTGTACTTGTCGGGCGAGCCGAACTTGGTGGTGAGATACTCGTCGCGGGCCATGCCTTCGACGCGGCACCCAGGGATTGAGGAAATAGGGGTGGTAGCGCACCTCGACCGGAATATCCGGCTTCAGCGCCAAGGCCTTCTCAAGCCTGCGCTTTCCGATGAAGCACCAGGGGCAGACGACGTCGGAGACGACGTCGATCGTGACGGGGCTTGGCTTGGTCGGATGACATGGCGGGCCTCGCTGGTTGGCCCGCTACAGTTAAGCCGCCGATCACTCGGCGGCAACCGTCCGCGGCGCGACGCGCGCCATCAGGGTGAGCGGGGTGTCTCCGGGCTTGAGCGCGGCCAGCGTCACGTTGGCCTGCGCGGCGCCCATTCTTGCGATCCGGTCCGAGCAGTGTGTGCTTGATCACGCTGGCGAGCCGGCGCGCCACCACGTGGGCGGACCTCAGGTCGGCGCCGCTGAACACCGCGACGATCGAGCCGTCGTCCTGCCGGCATGCGAAGTCCATGCTGCGCAGCAGCCGGCCCGACCAGCCGCGCGGCGTCCATGCTGGTGCGAAGATCGAGCGCCTCCTCGAACGAGAACCGCGCGACCGAGAGGCCGACGCCGCGCTCGCCGGCATCGTCGATGGCGCGGGCGAGATCGCGGCCGAACGCATCGAGGTTGAGCAAGCCCGGTGCGCGGGTCGATCATGCCCTTGGATTCGATCGACTTGAGCAGGCGCTTGAGCCGCTGTTCGAAGGCGCGCTGGCGCACCATCGGGATCAGCCGCTCGATCAGCCGGTGCGGGTCGCGGGCGTGCACCATGTTGGGCAGTTCGTCGACGCGCTCTTCGGGGCCGAGCATGGCGACCGGCAGATCGCGGAAGCGCGTGTCCTCGGCCAAGCACCACCAGCAGGGCGACCACCATCTTCGGCGACAGGCCGTCGCCGATCACGATGCCGTCGATGTCGCGCACATTGAGGCAGCGCGCGGCGAGGTCGACGCTCATGGCGCCGATCACGCCCATGCGCTCGCCGACCGCGACGCTGAGCGTCGGATGCATGCGGCCGCGGCCGACCACCAGCACGGTGGCGTCCTCGATCGGATCGCCCGGCGGCAGCTCGGCGATGATGTTGCGTTCGGACAGCAGCGTTCGGGCGCGGCCGATCACCGTCGCGTGCAGCGAGCGCAGCCGCAGCGCGGACGTCAGCCGTGCAACCAGCCGCTGCGACATCGGCGTCTTCCGCGACCGGCAGCGCGTTGGGAAGTGGTGTGGCGTCGTCCTCGCGCGTGCGGGCGACGACGGGCATGTAGGCTTCGCTGGCGGCGATCTGCGCCTCCAGGGCTCGCACCGTGGCGGCATCCGGCGCCTGCGGCTCGGCCAGCACGACGGCCGACGGCTTGATCGATGCGACGGCGCCCGGTGCGTCGGCCCAGCGCGCCTCGACCACCGGGAACGCGCCGGCGAGCGGTGAACGCTTGCACGAGGCCCTCAGCCGGCTTCTCGGCAACGACGACGATCGGACCTTGCAGCGACATGGACGGACAGCACGCTTTCACGCGGGAGCGGAAAGCGCGGAATCTACGGGTTGGCTGTTAACGGGCCGTCAACGACTATGATCAGCCGCTGCAGCATTCTGCGGCGCTGGCGCGAACGCGGCGCTGACGAGCGGGTTTACGCCAAGCTCGTCGAGCGCTTGCCGGAGCGCGGCGCGCTCCAGTGGCGCTGCCGGCAAGCCGATGGCCGGCCAGCGCGTCGGGCAGGGCGGCAAGGATGGCGTCGCGGGTCGGCGCGGCCGACCAGTTCCTGCAATTGGTCCAGCCTGAATCGATAGCCGCCGACGCTGACGATGCCGGGCGGCGGTCCGGTGATCGACAGTTCAGCGCTGTCGCGGTCGGCACGGCACGGATAGCCGGTGTCGGCGAACCCGGCGGCGTCGGGCATGAAGCAGCGCATCGGCGCGCGCTCCGCGCCGGGCGGGAAGGGATGGCGCGGCACCATCGGCCCGCGCAGCGCCAGCGTGCCGGCTGTCGCGTCACCGCGGTTTCGAGCACTGATCCGGCGCCGGATGCGCCGCGCGGCGCCGAAACGTGGCCCAGCGGAATTTCGGCCGGGCTCGCCGGCCGGGCCGCGGCGCGCAGCGATCAGCGCGGTTTCGCCGAACGCCAGGACATCGATCAAGCCGGCCTGCGAATGCCGCCAGGCCGAACCGGCGGCCAGCCGCTCCGGCGCGCGCCACAGCGCCAGGATGGTTTTCAGCTCCGCGTGCGTCAGCAGGCCCGCCTGCGCGAGCCGCGTCACCAGCGGGCCCGGCACGCACGACGGTATCGCAGCGATCGTTCCGGCATTGTTCGGCGAACGTAGCGGCGTCGAAAGGCTGGTGCAGCGACAGCGTTCCGCCGGTCAGCAGCCACGGCAACGATGCTCGCAGCCAGCCCCGCGAACGAGCTGTTGCTGCACGAAGCGAGGATCGTTGCGTCATCCTCGCAGTTGGGCCTCCAGGCGCACGGCCTGCGCCGCCCGCGATCAGCTCCATGTGGTTGCGCGCGACCGCCATCAGCCCGTCGGCGGTTACTTCGAAGGTCACGACCGCCACATGAGCGGCGGGATTGCCCTGCGCGTCGACTGGGGCAGGCGGATCGAGCAGGGGCGCGGCGGCCAGCAGATCGTCGAGCGGGATCACGCCATCGGGCAGGTTCTCGCCGAAGCTGCAGACGTAGCGGATCGGGAAAACCTCGGCCGCGACTGTCCTGGCCGAGACTGCAATGATCGGTTGCGCCGATCTGCGCGAGCTGGTGATGATCGCCCGCGCGCCGACCCGGTTGAGCGCCGCCGCGGCGTCGATGCGGCGCCACAGCAGCGGCAGCGGCGCCGCGATCATTCCGGCGCGCAGCACGCCGAGCAGCGCGAGCACGCTTTCGGCGGTGTTCGGCAGCTGCAGTGCCGACCGACTGCGTCGGTCGATAGTCCGAGCCGGCGCAGCCGGCCGGCAATCGCGGAAACGATGTGGTCGGCCTGCGCATAGGTGAGGCGGCGCGGTTCGCCGTCGGTAAAGCTCGAACGGTTGGGCGGATCGCACAGCGCGATGGCGTCCGGCCGGCGCGCGGCCGCCTGGCGGAACAGATCGTCGAGCGTGACCTGTTCGCCTGCCTGGACGTGCGCTGCCTGTGGGTCGCCGAGGATCATGGCCGCCGCCACCAGGTTTCCGGCAGATAGCCGAACAGCGAGATCGTTTCGGGATGCGCGATGGTGGTCCAGCGCGCCACCCATTGCTCGGGCAGGTGGAACAGCGGGACCACGTAGAACCCGGAGATCAGCAGGCGGTCGAGCGCGCGCACGGCGGAGACGAATTCGCTCGCGCTCCCGGGCCTTGAGCAGCGCCGCGATCATCGCGTCGATCGCCGGGCTCTTCACGCCCATGTAGTTGCGCGTGCCCTGCTCATCGGCGGCCGCGGCGCCCCAGTAGAACGCCTGTTCGTTGCCCGGCGACAGCGATTGGTCCCAGCGATACTCGATCATGTCGTAATCGTAGGAGATGCGCCGCCGGTCGTATTGCACGGCATCGACGACGCGCACGCGCAAGGTGATGCCGGCGCGCTTGAGGTGGCGCGAGAACGCGATCGCCAGCCGCTCCTGCTCCTTGGTGGTGACCAGAAACTCGAAGCCGAACGGCTTCTTGGTCTGCTTGTCGCGCAGCACCGTCTTGACGAGTTCGAAGCCGGCGGCGTCGAAGCAGCTCGAGCGCGCGTTTGAGCGTGTCGCGATCGCGTCCCGAGCCGTCGGTTACCGGCGGCGCCCAGGTGCCGTCCATCACGTCCGGCGCGCACGTCCTTCGCGAACGGAGCGAGCAGCGCGCGCTCGTGGCGCGTCGGCCGGATGGCCGCGGAAGGCGAGCTCCGAGCCTTCGAAATAGCTCGCGGTGCGCTTGTAGCGATCAAAGAAGAAATTGTGGTTCACCCATTCGAAGTCGAACAGCAGGCCGATCGCCTCGCGCACCCTGATGTCGGCAAAGATCGGCCGCCGGGTGTTGAAGATCATTCCCGACATGCCCTTGGGCATGCCGGTCGGGAACTGCTCCTTGACGATACGGCCGTCGCGCACCGCGGGCACGTCGTAGCCGGTCTCCCATCGGCCCGGATCGTGCTCGGCGCGCACGTCGAACAGCCCTTTCTTGAACGCTTCGAACTGCGAGTTGGCGTCGCGGTAGAAGTCGGTGCGCACCTCTTCGAAATTCCAGAAGCCGCGGTGGATCGCAAGATCGCGCCCCCAGTAGTTGGGATCGCGCTTGAGCGTCACGCTGTCGCCGGCGCGTATGTCGGCGATCACATAGGGGCCGCTGCCGACAATCGGCTTGAGCGTGGTGTCCTCGAACGTGGCCGGATCGATCGCGTGCTTGGCGAGCACCGGCATCAGGCCGAGGATCAGCGGCAGCTCGCGGTCGTCGGCGCCGGTCAGGTCGAAGCGCACGGTGCGCTCGGACAGCGCTTCGGCCTTGGCGACCTTGGCGTAATAGGTGCGGAAGTTCGGCCGGCCTTTGTCGCGCAGGATTTCCCAGGAGAAGATCACGTCGGCGGCGGTGACCGGCTTGCCGTCGGAAAACTTCGCCGCCGGATTGAGCTCGAAGGTGACGTAGCTGCGCTCGGCGTCGGTTTCGACCGAGCGCGCCAGCAATCCGTAGAGCGTGAACGGCTCGTCGTAGCCGCGCGCCATCAGGCTCTCGATCACGTAGCCGCGGATCTGGGTGGGGGCGAGGCCCTTGACGATGAACGGGTTGAGGCTGTCGAACGTGCCGACCACGCCATGGGTGATGCGGCCGCCTTTGGGCGCGGCCGGATTGACGTAGCGCGGAGGCTGAGCCCGCCTGGAGCGCCGGCTCGCCATGCATGGCGATGCCGTGCTTGCCGTTGCCCGGCGAGCGGCACCTGTGCCGAACTGGCGCGCTCGATCCGGGCGCCGCGAGCAGCGGCGGCGAGCAGAACGACAGGTGCGCGGCAGGCGCAAGCCGGAGCCCGGGCATGGCTTTGCGTGCGGCGTCTGGACGCGGTCAAGGCCGCCACATCCGATCGTTGGAATCGAGGGTCTGGCCTGTCTATCACAGCATGCTCTGGGGAGAGACGCCCGGAGCGCTTACCATCCCCATCCATCAGGCTTTATCGGGGCGGCGAATTCGGCTAATCAGGCCCGGATTCCATGTCATGGTGCTGCCTTGATTGGCACCGAGACAGGCGCGGGGACGTCCGCACGGGCCGATTTGCCGAAGCGGGAAAAAGAGGAACACAGTTCATGACTGATCGAATCCAGTCCGCCGGCCCGCGGATGATCGGCAGGATGTTGGCGGCCAGCGCGGCCGCCATGCTCGCTCTTGCGGTCGCGCCCGACGCCGGCGCGCAGCAACAGCCGCCGGCGCAGCAACAGCCTCCGGCGCAGCAGCAGCGTCCGGCGCCGCGACCGGCCCAGCCGGCGAAGCCTGCGCAACCCGCTCCGCAGGCCCAGCCCGCGCCGGCGCAGCCGCAGCAACAGCAGCAGGCCGAGCAACCGCAGCTCATCTTTTCGCCGTGGGTGAAGCTCTGCAACAAGGACCCCGATCCCAACTCCAAGCGGGTCTGCGTCACCGTCAAGGACGGCCGCGTCGAGTCCGGGCTGCTGGTGGTCAGCGTCGCGATCATCGAAATGGATGGCGACCAGCGCAAGCTGATGCGCATGAGCCTGCCTTACGGCGTGGCGCTGACGCATGGCACCCGCATGATCGTCGACCAGGGCACGCCGGCCACCGCGCCGTTCGTGACCTGCCTGCCGCCGGTCGTTCCGCCGGGCGGCTGCATCGCCGACTACGAGGCGACGGTCGACACGATCAACCGCATGAAGAAGGGGCAGCTTCTCACCGTGCAGGCCATCCACATGAACGGCCAGCCGATGAGCCCGCAGCTCGAGCTCAAGGATTTCGCCAAGGCCTACGACGGGCCGCCGACCGATCCGAAGGTGTTCGAAGAGCAGCAGAAGAAGCTGCAGGACGAACTGCAGAAGCGGGCGGAGGACGCGCGCAAGCGTCTCGAGAGCCAGCAGAAGTAAGCTACGAGATACGACGAATAGCGAAGACGGTCCCGGCCGAATGCCGGGGCCGTTTTGATTCAAGGTTCTAGTTCAGCACCGAGTTGCGCGGGCGGTAGCCGCCTTTGTCGTCCTTGGTGAAGACTTCGGAAACCTGCGGATGACGCACCGGATCGCCGGAGGCGTCGGGCAAGCAGATTCTGCTCCGAGACATAGGCAACGTACTCGGTTTCCGCGTTCTCGGCGAACAGATGGTAGAACGGCTGGTCCTTGCGCGGCCGCACCTCCGCGGGGATCGACAGCCACCATTCCTCGGTGTTGTTGAACACCGGATCGATGTCGAACACCACGCCGCGGAATGGAAACACGCGGTGCTTCACCACGTCGCCGAGCTTGTACTTGGCGATCCGCATTTTGAATTTGATCTCGTCTGACATGTTTGCGACTCTAGAATGCAATTGTGGCGGACAACAGTCTTAAAGTCCGTACCGGGCGGCCATGTCGGGGTCCTTCGACGCAACCAGCCTGGCCAGATCGACCACCACCTTGGCCTGTTTCCAGGTGGCGTCGTCCTGCATCTTGCCGTCGATCATCACCGCGCCGCTGCCGTCGGGCATGGCGGCAAGGATTTTCTTGGCCATCGCGACTTCGGCCGGGTCGGGCGAGAACACCCGCTTGGCGATCCCGATCTGAGAGGGGTGCAGCGACCACGCGCCCGCGCATCCCATCAGGAAGGCGTTGCGGAACTGCGCCTCGCAGCCATCCGGATCGGAGAAGTCGCCGAACGGCCCGTAGAACGGCTTGATGCCGGCGGCGGCGCAGGCATCCACCATTTTCGCGGTGGTGTAGTGCCAGAGATCCTGCTGAAATTTTTCGCGCGGCGCCGTCACCGATGTCGGGTTTACCCGATATCGGCACGTTAACGGCGTCGGCCAGCACGAAGTAGTCCGGATGGCCGCCGCCGACCCGCGTGGTCTTCATGCCGCGCGAGGCGGCGAGGTCGGCGGGCCCCAGACTGATGCCGTGCATGCGCGGCGAGGCCGCGGCGATCGCCTCGACGTTGTTGACGCCCTGCGCGGTTTCCAGGATGGCGTGGATCAGGATCGGCTTTTTGACCGAATGCCTGGCCTCGAGCTGGGCCAGGAGCTGATCGAGATAGTGGATGTCCCACACGCCCTCGACCTTGGGCAGCATGATGACGTCGAGCTTGTTGCCGATCGCGGCGACGATCTCGGTGATGTCATCCAGCGCCCAGGGCGAGTTGAGCGCGTTGATCCGCGTCCACAGTCCGGTGGCGCCGAACTCGACTGCCTTGGCCATGGCGATGAAGCCGCTTCGCGCCGCAACCTTGGCGTCGGCGGGAATGGCGTCCTCGAGATTGCCGAGCACCACGTCGACCTGCCGCACCAGCTCGGGCACCTTGGCGGTGACCTTCTCGATGTGCGGCGGCACGAAATGGATCATGCGCTCGAGCCGCACCGGCAGCTCGCGCAGCGGGGCGGGGGCTCCGATCGCCAGCGGCTGATAGAACTGCCGCGGGGGCTTCATGATCGTTCCTTGGCCGTCCTTCCAAAACGCCGGTCTGCCGTTTAGAGCAATGCAAGCGCCGCGCCAAGCCGGGACGTACCGTGCTTCCAGCTATTCCGAACTGGTGCGACAGGACGGCTTGCCGCATTCTCTGCATTCCCTGATCGGGAAGCCCATGCAGCCGCTCGCCGACGTCCTGGTGCTCGACTTCACCACGCTCCTGCCGGGGCCGCTCGCGACCTTGATGCTCGCCGAGGCGGGCGCGCAGGTGATCAAGATCGAGCGGCCGGGCGGCGAGGACATGCGCCGCTACGAGCCGCGCTTCGACGGCGAGAGCGCGATGTTCGCCATGCTCAACCGCGGCAAGAAGAGCCTGGTGCTCGATCTCAAGAACGAAACCGACCGCGCCCGCCTGATGCCGCTGCTGAAGCGCGCCGACGTGCTGGTCGAGCAGTTCCGGCCCGGCGTGATGGCGCGGCTCGGTCTCGGGCCCAAGGCGCTGCGCAAGATCAATCCGCGGCTGATCTATTGCTCGATCACCGGCTACGGCCAGAGCGGCCCGCGCGCCGCGGAGGCGGGGCACGACATCAACTACATCGGCCATACCGGACTGCTGGCGCTGCAGCCCGGTCCGCTGGATCGGCCGAACGTGCCGCCGGCGCTGATCGCCGACATCGGCGGCGGCACGCTGCCGGCGGTGATGAACATCCTGCTCGCCCTGCGGCAACGCGACCGCACTGGCAAAGGCGCGACGATCGACATCGCCATGGCGGATGCGATGTTCACCTTCAGCGGCCATGCGCTTGGCGATCGGGCATCTCACCGGCGCATTTCCGGGCGCGGGCGGCGCGCGGCTGACCGGCGGCTCGCCGCGCTATCAGCTCTATCCGACCAGGGATGGCAAGCTGGTCGCCTGCGGCGCGCTGGAGCAGAAGTTCTGGCTGGCGTTCACTGCGGCGATCGGGCTGGCGGCGGAGTTCATCGACGACCGGCGCGATCCCGCCGCAACGAGATCGGCGGTGGCAAAGATCATCGCGAGCCGCAACGCCGACGAATGGAAACCGGTGCTGGCCAAGGCCGATTGCTGCGTCACCATCGTCGCGACGTTGGAGGAGGCGCTGCGCGATCCGCATTTCATCGGCCGCGGCTTGTTCGAGCACAAGGTTTCAGGCGCGTCGGGCGCGACCATGCCGGCGCTGCCGGTGCCGATCGATCCGGCGTTCCGTGCCCGGCAGAAGACCAAGCCGCTGCCCGCGCTCGGCGCCGACGACAAGCTCGCTACAGCGCCTCGCCGCGCATCAGGCGCGGCTGCGAAGCGGAAGGCGCGACGCCCTCGCGCAAGACGGCGCGGCGCAACGGGCCGATCCGGTCGATAAGATAGAGGCCGAGGCCGCGCGCGCCCTGCACCGGCAGGAAGTCCGACAGCAGCGTACGGTTGAGCAGATCGACCGCCAAGCGTGCGGCTCTTGATGTCGGTGCGGCGTGCGGCGTCGTAGCGCGCAGAGCACGTCGGGCGCGCCAGCATCGCCGCCGCTGCGGCAAGCTTCGACCGCCAGCTCGCCGATGGTTGCGGCGTCGCGCAGACCGAGGTTGAGGCCCTGCGCGCCGATCGGCGGGATGGCATGCGCCGCTTCGCCGATCAGCGCGATGCGGTTGCGCGCGAACTGCCGCGCGGTCTGCGACCGCGAGCGGAAACTGCGCCGCGGCCCGGCTCAACGCTGATCTTGCCGAGGATCGAATGCGAGCGCTGCTCGATCTCGTCTGCCAGCGCGGCGTCGTCGAGTCGCGAGATGCGTTCGGCGTCGTCGTCATCGACGACGCAGACCAGGCTGGAGCGTTGGCCCGGCAGCGGCACCAGCGTGAACGGGCCGGCTCTCGGTGTGGAATTCGGTCGACGTGTCGTTGTGCGGGCGCGTGTGCGACAGGTTGAAGGTCAGCGCGATCTGCGGATAGCTCGATCCGTCGGTTTCGATGCCGGCGGCCGCGCGGCACAGCGAGCGCCGGCCGTCGGCGCCGATCGCGAGCTTCGCCGTGACGACCTTGCCCGAACGCAGCCGGATGGTGACGTCTGATCGTCGCTCGTTTCGACGGCGCGGGCTTCGTCCTCGATGCGCTTGAGCGAAGGCAACTCGTCGGCGCGCGCGTTCAGCGCCGCCAGCAGGTGACGGTTCTCGATGTTGTAGCCGAACGCTTCGAGGCCGATCTCGTCCGCCGCGAAACTCACCTCCGGCGCGCGGATCAGC
Organism: uncultured Alphaproteobacteria bacterium; assembly: GCA_963711955.1. Taxonomy (GTDB): domain Bacteria; phylum Pseudomonadota; class Alphaproteobacteria; order Rhizobiales; family Xanthobacteraceae; genus Z2-YC6860. The sequence goes on from CAVQGC010000011.1 coordinate 305,584, forward strand.
CGCGAGGTGTCGTCGACGATCCGCATCACCTTGAGGGGGGCGGCGTGGTCCCGGCAGCGCGCCCAGACGCCGAGCGTGTCGAGCGCGGTCACGGAACCGGCCAGCAGGGCGGTGGTGCGGTGGTCGTCGGCGGCGGCGCGTGCGATCAGCGCGGTTTCGATGCCGGCTTCGGCCAGCGCAATCGCCGCGGTGAGCCCCGCCGGGCCCCCGCCGACGACCGCCACCTGAACGGTTAACGGGGCGTCTTGCTTGCCATGATCAGTTCCTAACGCGTCCGGACGCGAAAACGAGCGGCGGAAACCATGATCCGGAGCGCCGCATTTCCGCCCGCTTCGCCGATGCGTTATCACTGGCAAGTGACCGATATTCCTCACGAACTCGCGCTGCGCCATCTCTCGCCGGCCGAGACGCGCCTCACCGCTGCCGTGGCGCGGCCGCGGCGGATCGCGATCGCCTGCGTGGTGGCGCTGACCGCGCTCGGGCTGGGCGGCGCTCGGCCTGATGGCGGCGGATGCCGACATCTGGATCGCGCTCTGCCAGCCGATGGGCGCCGGCGGCGGACTGGAACTGGCGCTGGTGTTCGCCATGTGGGTGGCGATGACGCTTGGCGATGATGCTGCCGACCGCCGCGCCGATGATCCTGACCTATGCCGAGATCGCCGACACCGCGGCGCGCAAGGGCGAGCCGGCGGCGTCGCCGCTGCTGCTCGCTGCGGGCTATGTCGCGGTGTGGCTCGGCTTCGCCGTCGTTGCGACCGCGCTGCAATTCGCGTTGACGCAATTCGCGCTGCTCGACGCGGGCCGCGCGAGCCCTGGCTGGCCGGCGCGATCTTTCTCGGCGCCGGGCTCTATCAGTTCTCCAAGCTCAAGCACGCGTGCCTGACGCAGTGCCAGCGGCCGTTTCCGTTCTTCTTCGCCAACTGGACGGCGGAGCCGCGCGGCGTGTTCCTGCTCGGCTTGCGGCAGGGACTGTCGTGTCTCGGCTGCTGCTGGGCGATGATGCTGGTGATGTTCGCCGCCGGCGCCATGAACGTGATCTGGATGGCGGCGCTGGGCGTGCTGATGACGATCGAGAAGATGGCGACCACGCCGCGGTTCTCTCACGCCGTCGGGATCGCGTTCGTGGCGGTCGGCCTTGGCATTGTTGCGATGGGATTGGTGCGTTGACATGTCGATGATCGAAGAGCTTCGCGTGGTCGATCCCTGGTACCTGCGGGGCGAGCTCGCGCTGTCGTGCAATTGCGAGGTGTTCTGTCCCTGCGTGCTGTCGCTCGGCAAGCACGCGCCGACCGAAGGCTATTGCCAGACCTGGGCCGGGGTGCGGATCGACGAAGGCCGCTTCGGCGAAACCGATCTGTCCGGCGTGAAGTTCGGCTTCATGGCCGACATTCCGGGCCGGCTCGGCCGCGGCAACTGGACGGTCGCCTTGTTCGTCGACGACAAGGCGTCGGCCTACGCGGTGAAGGCGCTGACCTGGATCATGACCGGCCGCGCCGGCGGCTCGACCGCGCTGCTGAAAATCCTGGCCGGCAGCTTCCTCGGCGTGCGGCAGGTGCCGATCACCTACGAGCTTCAGGGCGAGACCCGCATCGTCAAGATCGAGAAGATCGTCGATGGCGCGATCACGCCGGTGCGCGGCAGCGACAAGGGCAACGTGACGATCCGCAACAGCGAATACTGGATCGCGCCGGACATCATCGTGTCGCGCGCCGACAAGTCGCGCTTCCGCCTGTTCGGCCGCAACTGGAACTTCGAGGGCCGCTCGGCGGAAATCTGCCAGCTCGACTGGGGCAACCAGAAGAAATAGTCGCCCGCGCGCCGTAGCGCACGGTTCCGATTCGAATGTCAAACAGCCAACGCTCCGCTGCCCGGATTTGAGGCACCGGGCCCGCCTTCCTTGTCTTCTCCTCCCTCTTTCCAAGTGAGGGAGGCGGAGCGCCGGGAGGCGTTCCTTCTCAGACATCGCCTTTCCGCCTTCGCGCTCCGCGCTTCGGCGGACTTAAGCCCGACGAAGCTCACGGAGTGAGCGGAGGCGGGGCGGCGACCACGCCCGTTATCGGAGCGCGTGCCGCCTGCCGGCGCTCCACCGCGGCGATCTTGTGGTTCTTCGGAACCGTAGCTTTCAGGACCGGATGGGTGGACCTTCCACCTCGGGATCGGCCGGCTTTCGCCGTCCTTCCTCCGGTCCCCACCAGCCCACTGAAGGGCAGCCCCTCATAGTAGGGACGGACGGTGACCCGAAGCGCTCCCGGACTCAGTGTTTGCGAAACACCGACGGAGGCGCCGCACCTTGCTCCACCATCAGATCGCCTCATGACAACGCCCTCGATCAAGCAAAGCGCGCGCATGATGCGGCAGGATTTCAGGGGCGGGGATAAGTGCGTTTTGCTCCGGAAACGCGCGATTTCAGCCTTCAGTAAATGCCGGTGGTTGCTGGTCTCCCGCTTTCGCGGGGGCGACAAATGAGAGAGCGAGAACGACAATCGACGAAACAATCGGGCACTTTCTCTCATCCCACCAGATCGGCTAAAACATCCCCGTGCGCGCTCTCGCTTTCTTAGTTCATATCTTCACGGCGCTCGGCGCCGCGCTTGGGCTGCTCGCGCTGTTCGCCGCGGTGCGCGACGAATGGGCGATGATGTTCCTCTGGCTCGGCCTCGCCCTGCTGGTCGACGGCATCGACGGCACGTTTGCGCGCGCGCTGCACGTGGCCGAGCGGCTGCCGCGCTGGTCCGGCGACACGCTCGATCTGGTGGTCGATTTCATCACCTACGTTTTCGTGCCGGCCTACGCGATCGTGGCGAGCGGCATCATGCCGCTGGCGCTTGGCCTGCCGGCTGGGTTCGCTATCGTGGTGACCGGGGCGCTCTATTTCGCCGACGGCAACATGAAGACGGCCGACAATCACTTCCAGCGGCTTTCCCGCGGTATGGAACCTGATCGCGTTCTATCTGCTGCTGCTCAAGCCCGCCTGCGTGGGTTGCGGCGGCCGTGATTGCCGTGCTGGCGGTGCTGACCTTCGTGCCGGTGAAATTCGTCCATCCCGTTCCGCGTGCGCAGGATGCGCGTCCGCTACCATCGTGATGCTGGCGCTGTGGGCCGCTGCTGGCGCTGGTGGCGCGTGTTGAGCGATCTCGCACCCGGAGCCGTGGGTGACGGCGGCGCTGTGCGCCATCGCACTCTATTTTCTTGTCATCGGCCTGTTGCCCGAACGCCGTTCATCATAGATAGCGCACATGCTCGAACTGCTCTTCGACCCCCACGCCTGGGCCGCGCTCGTCACCCTGACGGTGCTCGAGATCGTGCTCGGCATCGACAACATCGTCTTCATCTCCATTCTGGTGTCGCGCTGCGATCCGAAGCAGGCGAAGCGCGCGCGCCAGATCGGCCTCGGCCTGGCGCTGGTGTTCCGCATCATCATGCTGTTCGGCCTGACCTTCCTGATGAAGCTGACCGCGCCGCTGTTCTCGATGTTCGGCATGGGCATTTCCTGGCGCGACATCATCCTGATCGGCGGCGGCCTGTTCCTGATCGCCAAGGCGACCCACGAGATTCACGGCGAGGTCGAGGCGCGCGATGAGCAAGCGGGGCCGGGCGCGGTCTCGCAATCGTTCTTCATCGTGGTGCTGCAGTTGATCGCGGTCGACCTGATCTTCTCGCTCGACTCAATCATCACCGCGATCGGCATGGTGAACGACATCGAGATCATGGTCGCCGCGGTCTGCATCGCCATGGCGGTGATGTACGCGGCGTCCGGTCCGGTGTCCGCCTTCATCGCCGAGCACCCGACCACCAAGATGCTGGCGCTGGCCTTCCTGGTGCTGATCGGCATGGCGCTGGTCGCCGACGGCTTCGAGGTTCACATTCCGCGCGGCTACATCTACTTCGCCATGGCGTTTGCGGCTGCGGTCGAAGCCTTCAACATCATCGCCGGCCGCAACCGCAGGCGCGCGCGGCGCAAATCGGGGGTCTGATGCCAGTTCTTCTCATTACCGGCGCCGGGCGGGGCATCGGCGCGGCGACCGCCAAGCTCGCCGCGACGCGCGGCTTCGATGTCGGCGTGAATTATAAGTCCGACGCTGGGTCGGCCGCGGCCGTGGTCGATGCGGTGAAGGCGCAGGGCCGCAAGGCGGTCGCGATCCCCGGCGACATGGCGTCGGAAACCGACGTCGAGCGCATGTTCAAGACGGTGGACGACAAGCTCGGGCCGCTGACGCATTTCGTCTACAACACCGGCATACCGGGCACAGCCGGAAGGCTCGATACCGCGAGCCCCGCCATGATGCGCGAGGTGATGGACGTGAACGTGCTTGGCGCGCTGTGGTCGCTGCAGCACGCGATCCGCCGCATGTCGAAGAAGCACGGCGGGCAGGGCGGCGCGATCGTGCTGCTGTCGTCGGTCGCGGCCGACATCGGCGGGCCCAACGAATACGTCTGGTATGCCGCCTCGAAGGGCGCGATCGAGTCGATCACCTATGGCTTGAGCAAGGAGCTCGCCGGCGACGGCATCCGCGTCAATTGCGTGTCGCCCGGCGCCAGCGAGACCCGCATCCACGCCGACGCCGGCACGCCGGAGAAGCTGCAGAAGGTGGCTCCGATGATTCCGATGGGGCGGGTGGGCAAGCCGGAGGAAAGCGCGGAGGCGGTGATGTTCCTTTTGTCAGATGCGGCGTCCTACATCAGCGGCACGGTGCTGCGGGTGGCGGGAGGGCGGTAGTCGTTCGTCATTCCGGGGGCGCCGAAGGCGCGAGCCTGGAATCCAGACGCGAAGTTCAGAGCATGCTGCTGGATTCCGGGTTCGTCCGCTTTGCGGCCGCCCCGGAATGACGGATAGTTCTTGCACCAGCCGAACGCGACCCTATGATCGCGCGCGATCCGTACAGTTTTTGCGTCATTGAATGGGAGTTAAGTCATGGTTGCAGCAGTCCGCGTCCATAAGACCGGCGGTCCCGAAGTCCTGACCTTCGAGCAGGTCGATATTCCGGCGCCCGGCCAGGGGCAGATCAAGCTCAAGCAGCACGCCTGTGGCGTGAACTACATCGACACCTATTTCCGCATGGGCATGTATCCGTCGCCCGTGGGCCTGCCGTTCACCTCGGGCAACGAGGGCGCGGGCGAGGTGATCGCAGTCGGGCCCGGCGTCACCGACATCAAGGTCGGCGACCGGGTCGGCTACGTGACGGCGCTCGGCGGCTACGCGCAGGAGCGCGTGATGCCGGCCGACCGCGCGGTGAAGCTGCCCGACAGCATCACCTACGAGCAGGCCGCCGCGATGATGCTCAAGGGCATGACCGCGCAATATCTGCTTCGCCGCACCTACAACGTGAAGAAGGGCGACACCATCCTGGTGCATGCCGCGGCGGGCGGCGTCGGCGTCATCCTGTGCCAGTGGGGCAATGCGCTCGGCGCCACCGTGATCGGCACGGTCGGCGACGAGGAGAAGGCGAAGCTCGCCAAGGCCAACGGCGCGCACCACACCATCCTTTATCGCAACGAGGATTTCGCGGCGAAGGTGAAGGAGATCACCGGCGGCAAGCTCTGCGACGTGGTCTATGACGGCATCGGCAAGACGACGTTTCCGGCTTCGCTCGATTGCATTCGCCCGCTCGGCACGTTTGCCAGCTTCGGCAGCGCGTCCGGGCCGGTCGAGGCCTTCAACATCAACATCCTGCAGACCAAGGGGTCGCTGTTTGCGACACGGCCGACGCTCAACAACTACGTCGCCAAGCGCGAGGACCTGCTGGCGACCGCCAAGGACCTGTTCGACGTGGTGTCAAGCGGCAAGGTCAAGATCCCGGTCAACCAGAAGTACGCCCTGAAGGATGCCGTGAAGGCGCACCAGGACCTGGAAGGCCGCAAGACCACGGGCTCGACCATCCTGATCCCGTAACGGTTGCAAAAAATTGGGCTGTCATCGCCCGCGCAAGCGGGCGATCCAGTATTCACGGTGCTTGATAAAGCCCGTTCGCTGACGATTGTGGCTACTGGATGCCCCGCTTGCGCGGGGCATGACAGCCGCGTTTAAGATGAGCGCATGGGCCGCCTCACCACGCACGTGCTCGACACCGCCTCCGGCAAGCCGGCGGCGGGCGTTCGCGTCGTGCTGCGCCGCGACGGCGACGCGGCGGTTGTGGCCGAAGCCGCCACCAATGCGGACGGCCGGCTGGACAAGCCGCTGCTGGAAGGCGGCGCGTTCAAGGGCGGCGCGCTACGAATTGACGTTCCACGTCGGCGATTATTTCCGCAAGGCGGGCACCGCGCTCGCCGACCCGGCTTTCCTCGACGTGATCCCGCTGCGCTTCGCCATCGCCGAGGACGCGCACTACCACGTGCCGCTGCTGGTTTCGCCCTACGGCTATTCGACCTATCGGGGAAGCTGATGGACGTCTTCCTCGGCGAATGGCTGAACCTGATGCTGCGCTGGGCCCACATGGTGGTCGGCATCGGCTGGATCGGCACGTCGTTCTATTTCATGGCGCTCGACTACACGCTGATGAAGCGGGAGCGCATGAACCCGGGCGTGTACGGCACCGCCTGGCAGGTGCACGGCGGCGGATTCTATCACGTCGAGAAATACACCGTGGCGCCGCCGGCTTTGCCCGACGTGCTGCACTGGTTCAAGTGGGAGGCGTATCTCACCTTCGTCACCGGCTTCGGCTTGTTGATCGTGCAGTATTATGTGCACGCCGAGGCCTATCTGATCGATCCGGCGGTGATGCCGCTGACGCAGATGGCAGGCGATCGCCATCTCGGTCGTCTCGCTCACCGCGGGCTGGTTCATCTATGACGGGCTGTGCCGCACCAAGGTCGGCGAGCACACGGTGTGGCTCGCGCTCTCGGTGTTCGCGCTGATCCTGCTCGCGTCCGTCCTCTACACCAGAGTGTTCTCCGGCCGCGGCGCGTTCATCCACGTCGGCGCGCTGGTCGGCACCATCATGGCGGCCAACGTGTTCGCCATCATCATCCCGAACCAGAAGAAGATGATCGCGCAGATGATTGCCGGGCAGACGCCCGAGGCGCGGTTCGGCCTGATCGGCAAGCAGCGCTCGATCCACAACAATTACCTGACGCTGCCGGTGCTGCTGATGATGGTGTCGCAGCACTATCCGTTCCTGTTCAGCCATCCGCAGTCGTGGCTGGTGGTGGCGCTGATCCTGATCAGCGGCGGGCTGGTGCGGCACATCCTCAACCGGCTCGACGCCGGCGACGACTGGGACGGCTACGGCTGGGCGTTGCCGGCCGCCGCGATGGCGCTGATCGCTGCGATCTACGTCACCGCGCCGCAGGCGCGCACCGCGGCGGCCGGTGCCCCGGTCACCGACTCCCAGGCGCTCGCGATCACCACCAAGCACTGCAACATGTGCCACGCCAAGGCGCCGAGTCATGTCGCCTTCCGGGAGCCGCCGAAGAACGTCTCGCTCGAAACGGTCGCGGAGATGCGGCGCTGGGGCAAATTGATCGTCGCGCAGACCGTCCAGAACCGCGCGATGCCGATGGGCAACCAGACCGGCATGACCGACGAAGAGCGCGAGATGCTCGGCCGCTGGGTCAACGGCGCGAAATGAGCGCGCCGGACCCGCTGGCGCTGGGAGCCCGCGCCGAAGCGATGCTCACGGAGCTTGGCGCGATTTCGGCCGAACCTGATCGAAGAGTGCGGCTCTTCCTCACGCCCGAGCACAGGCGCGCCGCCGATCTGGTCGCACTGTGGATGCGTGAGGCCGGCCTAGCGGTGAGCGAGGACGCGCTCGGCACCGTGAAGGGCCGCACTGGCGAGTGGCAGGCGGCTGCTGATCGGCTCGCACATCGACACCGTGATCGACGCCGGCAAATACGACGGACCGTTCGGGGTGGTCGCGGGCATTCTGACGGCCGAGCATTTCATCAAATCCGGTCGAACACTGCCGTTCGGTATCGACGTGCTGGCGTTCGGCGACGAGGAAGGCTCGCGGTTTCCTTCGACACATTCGTCGGCGTCGGCGTGCGCCGGGATATTCGAGCGTGACACGCTCCATCTGGCCGACCAGGCCGGCACGACGTTCGCCGATGCGTTGAAAGCCTATGGCAAGGACGCTGGCCAGATATCCGCCGCCGCGTATCGCCGCGAGGATGTCGCCGGTTACGTCGAACTGCACATCGAGCAAGGCCCGGTGCTGGAGGCGAAGAACGAGCCCCTCGGCGTCGTTACCGGCATCTGCGGCCAGACCAGGCTGCGCGTCACCGTCACAGGCGAAGCCGGTCACGCCGGCACCGTACCGATGGGGCTGCGCCATGACGCGCTCGCGGGCGCGGCGGAAATGGCGCTGGCGCTGGAAGCGATCGCCAAGGATCAGACGCAGGACGGCATGGTCGCCACCGTTGGCCGCATCGAGGCGCTGCCCGGCGCGGTCAACATCATTCCTGCGACGGTGACCTTCACCATCGACCTGCGTTCGCTGACCGACGCGCTGCGGCTGGCGGCGCTGAAAGCATTCGAAACCGAAGCGAAACGCATCGCCGGCAAGCGCGGCCTGCTCTTTTCGATGGAAACCTTCCATGAAATCGCCACGGCGCACTGCGCGCCGGCCTTGCAGGATGGGCTTGCTGCGGCGATCACGGCGCTCGGTCACACGCCGGTCCGGCTGCCGTCCGGCGCCGGCCATGATGCACAGGTGATGACGCAGTTATGTCCGTCGGCGATGCTGTTCGTGCGCTGCCGGGGCGGCATCAGCCACAATCCGGCGGAGTTCGCGAGCGTTGCCGACATGGGGCTCGCGATCGCCGCCTTGATCCGCTTCGTCGAACAATTTGATCCAGGAACGAGATGAGCGACTTCATCGAGACCAATTTTCATCGCCAGGTCGACCTGCTCAAGGCGCTGGTGCGCGTGCCGTCCGACAATCCGCCGGGCGATTGCGCGCCGCATGCGCAGGCGGCGAAGGCGCTGCTGGAGAAGCTCGGCTTCAAGGTCGAGGTGCACCAAGTGCCGGACGCGCTCACCAAAAAACATGGCATGGCCTCGGTCACCAATCTGGTGGTGCGTGAGCGTTTCGGCCCGGGGCCGGTGATCGCGCTCAACGCGCATGGCGACGTGGTGCCGCCGGGCCAGGGCTGGACGCACGATCCCTACGGCGCGGTCGAGCACGGAGGGCGCAATCTACGGCCGCGGCGCTGCGGTGTCGAAGTCGGATTTTTCCACCTATGCGTTCGCGATGCTGGCTTTGAAGGACAACCCCGCAGGCCTCAAAGGCACCGTCGAATTGCATCTCACCTACGACGAGGAAACCGGCGGTTTCGTCGGCCCGAAGTGGCTGCTCGACGAGAAGATCACCAGGCCGGACTTCGCGATCAGCGCCGGCTTTTCCTACGCGGTGGTCACCGCGCACAACGGCGTGCTGCATCTCGAAGTGACAGTGAAGGGCCGCCAGGCTCACGCCGCTTTGCCGGAAAGCGGCGCCGACGCGCTCGAAGCCGCGACCGGCGTCCTCGGGGCACTCTACAAGGAGCGCAAACGGCTCGCGAAGTTGAAATCGAAGTCGCCCGGCATCGGTTCGGCCAAGCTCACGGTCGGTCTCATCTCAGGAGGATTTGCCACCAACGTGGTTCCGGACCTCGTCACCATGCGGCTCGACCGCCGCCTGATCCCGGAGGAGAATGGCGCGAAGGTCGAGAAGGCGCTGATTTCGTTAATCAAGCGCGCCGCGAAAGGCAAAGGCATCTCGGTCGATATCCGGCGCATCATCCTCGCCGAGCCGCTCAGGCCGGTCGCCGGCGTCGAAAAGCTGGTCGAGCCGATCCGCCGCCACGCCAAGCGCGAGCTGAAAGTCGCCATCCCGGTGAAGGGCGTGCCGCTCTACACCGACGCGCGGCACTATTCGATGGCCGGCATCCCGACCGTGCTTTACGGCGCCGGCCCGCGCTCCATCCTCGAGGCCAATGCCCACGCTGCCAACGAGCACGTCAAGCTGTCGGATTTGAAAGCCGCGACCAAGATCGTCGAGGCGACGCTCCGGGACATGCTGTCAAAGTAAGTCGGCGATCGTCTTGAACGCGGCCGGATCGGGCTTGTGCTTGAGGCCGACGATCGGGACTGACGGCGCGAAGCATTTGAGACGCTCCATCGTGTCGGCGATCGGCACCGATGAGCCGGGCGTCTCGTTCACCACCAAAGCCTTTACGGCAAGCTGGCGGCGCTTGAGTACGTCGAGGCAGGTGAGCGTGTGGCTCAGCGTGCCGAGATAGGTGCCGGCCACGAGCACCAATGGCACGTCCAGCGCAGTCATCCAGTCGAGCACGGTGTGACGGTCCTCGAGCGGCACCATGATGCCGCCGACGCCCTCGATCAGCAGCTTGCCTGCATTGTTTTCGATGGCGCGCCGCGAGAAAGCGACCAGCTCGTCGAACGGCACGGAACGGTTCTCGCGCCGGCTCGCGACGTCGGGCGAAAGCGGTGCGGTGTAGCGCCAGGGCGAGATGCGCTCGACATTTTCTGGCGTGACGGAATGGCCGAGCGCCTTCAGCAATAGTCCGCCATCGCTGCCTTCAGCTTCAGCCGGATCGAACCCGGTGATCACCGGCTTGAGCGCCTCGACCGCCTGTCCGGCGGTGCGCCAATGCTGGACCAGACCGGCAGTGACGAAGGTCTTGCCGATGTCGGTGCCGGTCGCAGTGACGAAGAAGGCGCTCATCGTTTCGCAGTTATGCGCGACGCGTACGACTTCGGCAAGGCGCCTGATGTCCAGGTCCGTATGCAAAGCGCTGAAGGTCAGCCGCAGCCGTGCCGTTCCCTCGGGAACCGTCGGCGGCCGGATCGGAACAACCAGAAAGCCTTCGTCTTCCAGCAATCGCGATGCGCCGAGCGCGGCCTGTGCCTCGCCGATGACAATAGGAACGATCGCGCTCTGCGCGTCCGGGAGGTTGAGGGCGCGCGTGAATGCGCGGGCCTTGGCGAGTGGTTGCGCCAGCAGACTGGGCTCGCCTTCGATCAAGTCGAGGGCTGCAATCGCCGACGCCAGGGTCGCCGGGGGCAGTCCGGTGGAATAGATCAGCGTGCGGGCCCGGTTGCGGATCAGCTCGATGGCCGGCTTTGAGGCCGCGACATAACCGCCATACGCGCCGAACGCCTTCGACAACGTGCCGATCCGCAGCGGCACGCCGGCGCGCGCGGCGGCGCCGAAATCGAGGTCGTGCGCGTCGTCGGCGATCAGCCACGCTTCCCATCGCTCCGCCAGTGCGGCGAGCTCGGCGAGCGGTGCACGGTCGCCGTCCATCGAGAACACGCCCTCGGTTACGATCAACGCGCGGCGATGCCTGGCGCGATAGTCATTCATCAGCGCTTCAACGTGCTTGAGGTCGTTGTGTTTGAACGCATGAACGGTGGCCGGCGAAAGCCGCGCGCCGGTCCACAAGCTGGAATGCGCCAGTTCGTCGATCAGCACCAGGTCCTCGTGTCCGGCGAGCGCGGGCGTGACTCCCGCGTTGACGAGGTAGCCGGAGCCGAACACGCAAGCGGCGTCGGCGCCCTTCAGCCGCGCGAGCCGCGTCTCAAGCTCGGCATAGAGCGGATGATTGCCGGTGACGAGCCGCGAGGCGCCGACGCCGACGCCGTGGCGCTCGATCGCCGCGATGGCAGCGGCCTTGAGGGCAGGGTGCTGCGAAAGACCGAGATAGTCGTTGCACGAGAACGACAGCAGCCGGCGGCCGCCGCGGACCACCCAGATGCCGTCGGTGCGCTCCGTCTCGGCGAGCGTCCGGCGAAGATGCGCCTTCTCCAGCTCGGCGAGCTTCTCGTTCGCGAAATCATCGAGTGACGGCATGTTTGCCGTTTATAGTACGGGCCCATGGATGAGAACCACTGGTATGGGCCGGGCCTGGAGCACGTCTGGCTGCCTTATGCGCAGATGAAGACGATGCGGCCGCCGCTGCCGGTCGTTCGCACGCACGGCTGCCGCATCGTACTGGCGGATGGGCGCGAACTGATCGACGGCATCGCGTCCTGGTGGACCGCTTGCCACGGTTACAATCACCCGCATATCCGCGACGCCGTGGAACGCCAACTCGCCACGATGCCGCATGTGATGTTCGGCGGGCTGGTGCACGAGCAGGCCCTGACGCTGGCGCGGCGGCTCGCGGCGCTGCTGCCGGGCGATCTCGATCGCGTGTTCTTCAGCGATTCAGGATCGGTCGCCGTCGAGATCGCGATGAAGATGGCGGTGCAGTATTGGCGCAACCGCGGCGAGCATTCGCGCTCGAAGTTCGTCGCGTTCCGCGGCGGCTATCACGGCGATACCACCGGCGCGATGGCGGTGAGCGATCCGGACGCCGGGATGCACGAGGCGTTCAAGGGCCTGCTGCCGGAGCACTTCATTCTGGATTTGCCGGCGGCGAGCGACGCCGCGCTGTCGGCATTCCTGCAGATTCACGGTGAGGAGATCGCCGGCATCATCGTCGAGCCGCTGGTGCAGGGCGCCGGCGGCATGAAATTTCACGACGCGAAGGTGCTGCAGCGGTTGCGTGCGCTGGCGGACCGCCACGGGGTGCTGCTGATCTTCGACGAGATTTTCACCGGCTTCGGCCGCACCGGCACGATGTTCGCCTGCGAAGCGGCAGGCGTGGTGCCGGACATCATCACGCTGTCGAAGGCGTTGACCGGCGGCACGCTGCCGCTTGCTGCCACGGTGGCGCGGCGGCATGTGTTCGATGCATTCTGGTCGGACGATTCCAGCCACGCGTTGATGCACGGGCCGACCTACATGGCCAATGCGCTCGGTTGCGCTGCTGCCAACGCTTCGCTCGATCTGTTCGAGCGCGAGCCGCGGTTGAAGCAAGTGAAGGCAATCGGCGAGCAGATGGCACGGGAGCTTGCGCCATGCCGTGAGATCAAGGGCGTCAAGGACGTTCGGGTGAAAGGTGCGATCGGTGTGGTCGAGATGGGGCGGATCGCCGACGTCAACGCGTTGCGCGCGCGGTTCGTGGAGGAGGGCGTGTTCGTCCGGCCGTTCGGCAATATGATCTATCTGGCGCCGAGCTTCACGATAGAGGCGGATGAGTTGAGCAAGTTGACGGGTGCGATCGTCAAGGTTGTGCTCTGACCTACGCCGTCCCGTGCAGATCGTATTCGTCCGACTTCTGAATCTTCACCGACACGATATCGCCGACCTGCAGCGGCTTCTTGCTCTTCACATAAACCGCGCCGTCGATCTCCGGCGCGTCGCCCTTGGAGCGGCCTTTCGCGACCGATGGACCAACCTCGTCGATGATGACCTGCTGCTTCGAGCCGACCTTGCGCTTGAGGCGCTTCGCCGAAATCGCCTGCTGGCGCGCCATGAAGCGGTGCCAGCGATCCTCGACCACGTCCGCCGGCACCGGCTTGGCCAGATCGTTCGCCGGCGCGCCGCGCACCGGCTCGTATTTGAAGCAGCCGACCCGGTCGAGCGAGGCTTCGTCGAGCCAGTCCAGCAGCATGTCGAAGTCCTGCTCGGTCTCGCCGGGGAAGCCGACGATGAACGTCGAGCGCAGCGTGAGATCGGGGCATTGCTCGCGCCAGCGCGCGATGCGGCCGAGCGTCTTCTCCTGCGCGGCGGGGCGCTTCATGCGCTTGAGCACCTCGGGGGAGGCGTGCTGGAACGGGATGTCGAGATACGGCAGCACCTTTCCGTCCGCCATCAGGCCGATCACCTCGTCGACGTGCGGATAGGGATAGACGTAGTGCAGCCGCACCCAAATATCTTAGCAGGCCCGCCGAGCGTGCCGAGCTCGCGGGCGAGATCGAGGAACTTGGCGCGGACCTCGCGGCCCTGCCATTTGCTCGCGGCGTATTTGATGTCGACGCCGTAGGCCGAGGTGTCCTGCGAGATCACCAGCAGTTCCTTGACTCCGGCCGCGACCAGCTTCTCGGCTTCGCGCAGCACGTCGCCGGCCGGCCGCGACACCAGATCGCCGCGCAGCTTCGGGATGATGCAGAACGTGCAGCGGTTGTTGCAGCCCTCGGAGATTTTCAGATAGGCGTAGTGGCGCGGCGTCAGCTTGATGCCCTGCGGCGGCACCAGATCGAGGAACGGATCGTGCTTCGGGGGTGCTGCGCGATGCACGGCGTCGAGCACGCTCTCGTATTGCTGCGGCCCGGTGATCGCGAACACATTGCGATAGCGCTCGGTGATCTTTTCCGGCTCGGCGCCCATGCAGCCGGTGACGATCACCTTGCCGTTTTCGGCGAGCGCGTCGCCGATCGCCTCGAGCAATTCCGCCTGTGCGCTGTCGAGGAAACCGCAGGTGTTGACGATCACCATGTCGGCGCCCTTGTGCTCGCGGGTCAGCGCGTAGCCCTCGGCGCGCAGCCGCGTGATGATGCGCTCGCTGTCGACCAGCGCCTTGGGGCAGCCGAGCGAGACGAAGCTCACGACAGGCGCGGGCTTGTCGCCGGTTGATTTCGGGTTGTCGGATCGCACGGGGAGGAGCTATAGGCGAACGCTGGCGAGATCAAGCTCAAGCAGCTATCTAAGGCCAAGGTTTGAAAGTCAGGATCGCTGCCGGCCATGTCTGAGCCTCATCACGCCTCCGCACCCGTTGCCGGCCGGGTGATCGATCCCGTCTGCGGCATGACGGTCGATCCGCAGGCCACGCCGCACCGGCACACCCATCAGGGCAAGCCGTATTTCTTCTGCTCCGCCGGCTGCCGGACCAAGTTCGCCGCCGAGCCAGAGAAGTACCTCGGCGCCAAGGCCGAGCCGGAAAGCCGATGCCGGAGGACACGGTCTACACCTGCCCGATGCATCCGGAGGTCCGCCAGGTGGGCCCGGGAAGCTGTCCGATCTGCGGGATGGCGCTCGAGCCGGACATGGTGACGGCCGACAGCGGGCCCAATCCCGAACTCGCCGACATGACGCGCCGGTTCTGGATCGCGACTTGCGCTCACCGCTCCCCGTGGTCGTGCTGGATATGGGGCAGCACGTGTTCGGCCTGCAGTTCGTTGGCCAGCCGTGGTCGAACTGGCTGCAGTTCATCTTCGCGACGTCCGGTGGTGCTGTGGGCCGGCTGGCCGTTCATCGTGCGCGCCGACCAGTCGATCCTGACGCGCAACCTCAACATGTTCACGCTGATCGCGATGGGGACGCTGGTCGCCTGGGCCTACAGCGCGTTCGCGACCGATCGCGCCGCATCTGCTGCCGCACCAGTTTCACGGCCACGACGGCGCGGTCGCGGTCTATTTCGAGGCGGCCGCGGTCATCACCGTGCTGGTGCTGCTCGGCCAGGTGCTGGAGCTGCGCGCGCGCGAGCGCACCTCCGGCGCGATCAAGGCGCTGCTCAATCTCACGCCGAAGATCGCGCACCGCATTCTGCCGGGCGGCTACGAGCGCGACATGGCGGTCGATGCGGTCAACGCCGGCGACATGCTGCGCGTCAAGCCGGGCGAGCAGATCCCGGTCGATGGCGTTCTGACCGAAGGTCAGTCGGCGGTCGACGAGTCGATGCTGACCGGCGAGCCGATGCCGGTCGACAAGGCGCCGGGCGCGAAACTGATCGCCGGCTCGCTCAACACCACCGGCAGCTTCATGATGCGCGCCGAGAAGGTCGGCCGCGACACCATGCTGGCGAAGATCGTGCAGATGGTGGCGCAGGCGCAGCGCTCCCGCGCGCCGATCCAGCGGCTGGCGGATCGCGTGTCGGGATGGTTCGTGCCGCTGGTGATCGCCGTCGCGCTGGTCGCGTTCGGCGCGTGGGCGTGGTTCGGCCCCGAGCCGCCGTATGCCTACGGGCTGGTCGCGGCGGTGTCCGTGCTGATCATCGCGTGTCCCTGTGCGCTCGGCCTGGCGACGCCGATGTCGATCATGGTCGGCGTCGGGCGCGGCGCGCGCGCCGGCATCCTGATCAAGAACGCCGAAGCGCTGGAGCGCATGGAGAAGGTCGACACGCTGGTGATCGACAAGACCGGCACGCTGACCGAAGGCAAGCCCAAGGTCGTCGCGGTGACCCCGACCCACGGCCTCGACGAGAAGGAGATCTTGCGCTTTGCCGCCGCGGTCGAGAGCCGCAGCGAGCATCCGATCGCGCATGCCATCGTCGCGGCGGCGGCCGAGCGCGGCATCGAGCTGCCGGACGTGCGCGGCTTCAATTCGCCGACCGGCAAGGGCGTGGTCGGCATGATCGAGCGCCATCGTGTCGCGCTCGGCAGCGCCAGATTCCTTGGCGGAGCTTGGCATCGCGGCGGCGGAGCTGGAGCCGCTGGCGGAGCGGCTGCGGCAGGACGGCGCGACCGCGATCTTCCTTGCGGTCGACGGCAAGGCCGTCGGGCGTCATCGCGGTCGCCGATCCGGTGCGTGAGACCGCGCTCGCCGCGCTCAAGGCGCTCAAGCGCGCCGGCATCCGCATCGTCATGCTGACCGGCGACAGCCGCACCACGGCGCAATGCGGTGGCGAAACAGCTTGGCATCGACGAGGTCGAAGCCGACCTGCTGCCCGAGCAGAAGTCGCAGATCGTCGAGCGGCTGCGCCGCGAAGGACGCGTGGTCGCGATGGCGGGCGACGGCATCAACGACGCGCCGGGACTGGCCGCGGCCGATGTCGGCATCGCGATGGGGACCGGCACCGACGTCGCGATCGAGAGCGCCGGCATCACGCTGCTCAAGCCCGATCTCACCGGCATCATCAAGGCGCGCCGGCTGTCGAAGGCGGTGATGCGCAACATCCGGCAGAACCTGGTGTTTGCCTTCATCTACAACGCCGCCGGCGTGCCGATCGCCGCCGGCGTGCTTTATCCGACGTTCGGCATCCTGCTGTCGCCGATGATCGCCGCCGCGGCGATGGCGCTGTCGTCGGTCAGCGTGGTCGGCAACGCGCTGCGGCTGTCGCGCATGCGGCTCTAGAGATTGCGTTAGGCCGCAACAGGCGAGGGCGCAGGATCGAGCGGCGCGGTCCAGGCGTCGTAGCCATAGACCCAGTCCGGGTCGGTCGCCTCGCGCATCCAGGTGTTCTTCTGCGAGGTGCCCTGGATCTGCGAGGTGCGCTGCCGGCGCACCCTCTCGTAACGGCGGAACGCGGCGGGAATATCGTCCGGCGCGGCTTCGATGCAGCGGGTGAGCAGCACGGCATCCTCCATCGCGGTGGCCGCGCCCTGCGCCATGTATTGCGTCATCGGATGGCCGGCGTCGCCGAGCAGCACCATGCGGCCTTCGCCCCAACGGGGCAGGGGATCGCGGTCGACGATGGCCCATTTGTGGACGCGCGGGCAGGCCTCGACCACGCGGCGCACCTGCTCGTGGAAGCCGGTGAACGCCGCGCGCAGCGTGGCGAGGTCGCCGGTCGCCGACCAGGATTCCACCGTGAACTCCGGCTCCGGCACGCTGGTGACGAAATAGACTTCGTCGCGGCTGGCGGTGACGTAATAGATCACGATGTGGCGGTCCGGGCCCCACCACTTGCAGCATTCGTCGATCGGGTGGCCGCCGAGCAGCGAGGCCGGAAAGGTGGTGCGGTAGGCGACGCGGCCGGTGAAGTTGGCCCGCTCCGTGCCGCGCCAGAGCTCGCGCACGCGGGAATGGATGCCGTCGGCGGCGATCATCGCGTCGGCCTGCGCCGAGGTGCCGTCGGCAAACCGCAGCGTGACGCCGTCGCCGCGCCAGTCGACGTCGGTGAGCTTCTTGTCGAGCGAGATCAATTCGGCGGGCACGCACGAGGCCAAAGCCTCGTGCAGGTCGCCGCGATGCATGAGCAGATACGGCGCGCCGTATTTCGCCTCGGCGTCGGCGCCGAGCGGCAGCTCGTATTTCATCGCGCCGCTGTCCCATTCGCGGTTGGTCCACGAGCGGGGCTGGAATGCGCGGGCGCGGATGCGCTCTTCCAGACCGATGCCGCGCAGCACCCGCATGGCGTTGGGGCTCATCTGGATGCCGGCGCCGAGCCGCACGAACTGCGGCGCCTGCTCGTAGACGCGCACCGCGAAGCCGCGCTGATGCAAGGCCGCGGCGAGCGTGAGCCCGCCCATGCCCGCGCCGACGATGGCGAGCGAAGGCCGCATGTCAGGTCCGTTTGGCCTTATCCTTGGCTTCGCCCACGGTTAGCAGGACGGTATTCCTAGGTCCCATAGCCTAACCTTTAATGGATAACGAACGCAGGGGCTCTTTTTTCGACTTGTTTTGCGTTACAACCATGGGGCGTAACCGCGACCACAACAAAAATAACAATCAGCGAGCGGCTGGCCTATGGACGCCTGCGGCGGGGAACCGCGGTCGTCGTGGGGGTGTGTCGATTGATGCCGCAGCAATGCGACATTTCATATTTTTGTCGATCAACTGATCAGCCGCGCCGCCGGGCGGCGCGCGTCATTCATTTCATCAGGCACGGGGACTAGCCATGACCACCTTTACGGTCACCACCTATCTCGACAACACGATGCGTTTGAGGCAGACGGCGCTGCGCGAACCGATCCACATTCCATCGAATGGCGACATCATTGTCTTCGTCTGATCCTCCGTTCGTTGGCTTGCAATTCACGATCACGCTTCAGAGTCGATCTTTAACGATAGGAGCATCACGATCATGGCGGAGACGGAAACGACATGCTGGTGGTGCAAAACGGCGGCGATCAGTTCGACGTGCTCAAGGGCGGCGCCGACACCGACACGCTGCTCGCCATCGATCATCGGTGACGTTGAACGGATTCGACGCCACCGCGAGTCTCGATCGAGCTGCGGCAGGGGCAGGCCCTGCAAAGCTGGTTGGCCATCGCGAACTCGTTCAACCGTCTGCTCGGCACCAACGCCGGCGAGACGTTCGATTTCAGCGGGCTCACCGGTGTGACCAACTTGAGGTACCTCGATGCGGGCGCGGGGAACGACACGCTGATCGGCTCCGATGCCTGGGCCGGCGATCTGCGCGGCGGCGCCGGAAACGACATCATCGGTGGCGGCGCGCTCAACGATCTGCTGGCCGCGCCGGCGCCGACACTTTCGTGGTCACCGGCGGCGCCGACACGATCACCGACCTGACGTTCAAGAGCCGACAGCGGTTACGGCCGGGCAGGACGACATGATCGATCTGACGGCCTATAACTTCGACGACTACACCACCGACGTTCATGACAGAACGCTTAGGTCGGCAAGCACGTGCTGACGATCAGCACTGGGGCTCCATGGCTGGCCAACGATTACGCTAAAAGTTTACGGCCAACAGTTTCCAAACACCGACGATCGCGCAGCACAGATCACGGAACGACATTCTCCAAGTAGAGAGAAGGACTGCGAAATGACGACGATCAAATGCGGCTGGGCGGGATGCATGCTTGAGAGCGGTCAACCGTTTACTGATGGATGGTCGGGGTGCGACTGGTTTTGTATGGGTGCAGTGTGACGGTGGCGCTTGAGGCCAGCGCCTACGACGCGCATGCCTAATGACATTACCGGACCTCGGCGAAAAACTGAGCGAGGCTGCGCCCGGCGCAGCGAGCAAGTGATGCATGCCCGCTGCGATCAAAATGATAACGGATTGCTACCCCCGCGGTGGCAATCCGGTGAAAATGCGAATTCGAATTTATCTAACGCGTGCTAAGTGATTGAAATGCTAGACGGAAGGGTGGCCGAGTGGTTTAAGGCAGCGGTCTTGAAAACCGCCAGAGGGGCAACTCTCTCGTGGGTTCGAATCCCCACCCCTTCCGCCAGGCTCTTTTTGCGCCGCTCTTGATGCCCTACCTGCCGACGGTGTTTGTCTCGAACGACAATCCCGCCGCACCGGATGGCGAGCCCGCCATCCTCTACGACACCGACAGCGGCGAGGTGTTCTATGACGTCGACGGCGTGGGGGGTACCGCTGCGGAACGGATCTTTGTGCTCGACAACAAGCCGCTGGTGCTGACGGCGACGGATTTCATCCTTCGTGTAGTCGCGGCCGTAAGGTCTGGGTATTCGCGGTCAAGACGCCTGTGGCGCCGCGGCATGAAGCGCGGCCCGGCGTTGTTCGATAAGGTGCTCGAGGCGGTGGATCATCAAGGACAGCGCCGCCGTTTCGTTGGCGTCGCCGTCTTGGCCGGCGGACTTCTCAAGCTCCGCCCTCAAAACATCGTCGATGCTGCGCTCGACCGCGTCGAGCTCGGTATCGCTGCCAGCTTTGATAATTTGTTCGGTCAAGCCGTGCAGCCGGCGCAGCGGATGTTCTGCCGGGTGGCTCGAATCCTTGGTCATGAACTTCCAGGCCGCGGCAAATATCGACGTCAGCGTGCCGAGCAGCATCGAGCCGTAGAAAAACTGATCGCCGTACTTGTCGAAGAACGTCTTCTGGTCGCCGTCAAAGTACGCCGCCGCGCCGGCGTGGATCGGAATGAAGGCGTCCTTATCGGTGCTCGGCGAAGCGATCTGCGACAGCACCGGAAATTCGCCTACCAGCTCCCGCCGGCTCTCCATCACCGCCTTGGCCAGCGCCGAAACGGTGTCGTCGTCGACTTTCCTGTTGGCAACGAGATACAGGGGAACGCGCAGCGTCGTGAGATCGTCGTCCGGGATCGCCGGCGAGCCGCGGATCGTGCCTTTCGGCAACTCGTAGCTTTCATACGCCGGATTGGCGGCGGCGATGGCGCCGGCCGAACTCGATCGCGACGAGAGCCAGCTTGGCATGCCGAGGCCAAAGTCCGCGCAGCAAGCCGAGATATTTTTCGGATATGGGAGCGACCACCAGCAGCGCCTGCATTTGCCTGGCTTTGATGGCCTGGGGCAGGTCCTGCAGCGGGATATCCCTGAAATTCACCTTCGCCCGATCGAGATCGTACTCCTTGGTGAGGGCCGCCACCACATTCTGGTTGACCGCCGAGCCGACCACGCCGACGGTCTTGCCCTTAAGATCGCCCATGTCGTCGATCGAGCTGCCGGGCAGCGCGATCAGCAACGCCACGGCGTGCGTTACCAGCACCACCGTGCGCGCTTCGGGAATATTCCTGGTGTCGGCCCGCACCACCGCCAGATCGGCTTGGCCGGCTGAAAATGCCGCCGCGGCTTCGGGCGCGGTTCCCTTGTCGAGAACCTTGAGCCGCACCGGAGCGTTCGCCGACGCCATCCGCGTGGCGATGGCCGACATGATTTTGTTTGCATCGGCGTCGAGCGACCCAACGGCAATCGTCAGCGTGGTCGGAGCCGAATAAGTGCGATAGGCGAACAGGCCGACACCGCCGGCTATTGCGACAATGCCGACGACAGAAACAATTCTGAGCCAGCGCGGCAGCCGTCCCGTTGCGACGGCTCTCACGCCGGCAACGGGGCCGGCGCCGACGGTGATCTGCTCAACCTGCGAACGTTCCATGGACTTGCCCCATCGTGCTGATTGACAGCTTCCTATGGCACCGTCGAAAGTTCCAGCCCCGGAAAACACCAAGCTGGAGGTTCGTGCACGCGCACATCATGACCGTGTGGGGACGAGTTCGGGCGCCACATCGGCTCGCTTGGATTGCTTGGCTCCGAGCCGGCGCAGATCGGACTCGCGTTCACACATCCGCTGCGTCGGATTTCATATCGCGGTTGATTTTGACGCGGCGGGGCGGAGCTCGCCGCTGCGAGCTCGAGGACTGCGTTTCATCTGCGGCGAGATTGTCGAGAATGGCGAGCAGCGTCCGCCGGGTGACCGCGACGTCGGCCGCCTTGATGCCGCGGATGCCGATGCCGTTCACCGCCTCGGCAAACGGCACCAGCTTGCTTTTCAACGACCGCCCCTTGGGCGTGAGGTGGATGAACACCATCCGCTTGTTGTCCGGCCGCTGCACGCGCATGACATAGCCCGAGCTTTTCCATCGCCTGAATGGCGGAGAACGTGGTGGGCTCCATCACGCCCGCCTGATCGCTCAGCTCGCGCTGGTTGAGCCCGTCGCGCTCCCACAGGATGCGCAGGAACGCCCAATGGCCGAATGGAACCGAATGCTCGTCGAGGCGCGTTTGCAGGGCTCGCACAAAGGCGCGCGTCACGTCCTTGACCAGATGCGCCAGCCGGTCGTTCGGCACGGCCTCCTGCCAATGCTTGAGCATGGCTTGCGTGTCGCTGCTGCGAGGCGGATCGCGCGGATTTTTTCATTGCATCATCGCTTGCGTTGCTACATGTCGATCACGAGTTCGTCGCCGCGCGCGCGCGACACGCAGATCATGATGTTGTCCGCGCGCTCGCTGTCGGCCAGCACCAGATCGCGATGGTCGGCGTCGCCGGCGATCAGCCTGGTGCGGCAGGTGCCGCAGGTGCCGCTTTCGCAGGAGCTCGCGGCCTGATGCCCTGCGGCGCGGATGGCGTCGAGGATGGTGGTGCCGGCCGGCACCTCGACAACGGCGCCGGAGCGCGCCAGCCGCACCCGGAACGGCTGGTCGTCGGGCGTGTGCTTCTGCGGCTCGGTGAACGCCTCGAAATGTACGGCCGACGGCGACCAGTGGCCGGTCATGTCGCGCACCGCTTCCATCAGGCCGCGCGGCCCGCAGCAATAGACGTGTCCCTTGGGCTGCTCCAGCACCGGCCAGAGATCGAGCGCGCGCGATGGGATCGCCGCCGTCGTGATGGATCACAACCTGGCCGCGGAATTCGGGGCCGCCGAGCTCGTCGCGGAACGCGGTCTGCTCCGGCGAGCGCGTGCAATAGTAAAGCTTGAAGCGGCGCACCGGTGCTCTTCAGGTGGCGGATCATGGACATGATCGGCGTGATGCCGATGCCGCCCGCGATGAACGTGTAGCCGGCCGGACTTTTCACCAGCGGGAAATCGTTGCGCGGCGGCGCGATCAGGATTTCGTCGCCGTCCTTCGCTTCGTCCACCAGGCTGACCGATCCGCCGCGCCCCTGGTCTCGCGCAGCACGGCGATGACATAGCGGTCGCGCTCGGCCGGATCGTTGCAGAGCGAATATTTCCGGATCAGCCCGTTCGGCACGCGCAGCGAAATGTGCGAGCCGGGCGTGAACTCCGGCAGTTCGCCGCCGTCGTCGCGCCTGAGCTCGAACAGCCGGATGTCCTTCGCCGCTGCCGCCGTGCGGACAATTCTCAAGGCGAGGGAAGGGGTTATCTCGTCGGCCATCGTCCGGCTCATTGTTGACGCGCTACGGAGCCGCCGTTACAATAAACTTAGAGACCTAAGTAATCAACGCCGCCGGTCGGGGCGACAGGGAGAAAGCGTCATGCTGACCCGCGAAGACAACGACATCCTGTGCCGCGTCGAAGGCGACGCGCCGATGGGTCAGCTGATGCGCCGCCACTGGGCGCCGCTGTGTCTTTCGGAGGAGGTCGCGGTGCCCGACGGCGCGCCGGTTCGCGCGCGGCTGTTCGGCGAGGATCTCGTCGTGTTCCGCGATACCGACGGCAAGCTCGGCGTGCTCGACGAATACTGTCCGCACCGCCGCGTCTCGCTGGCGCTCGGCCGCAACGAGGAATGCGGCCTGCGCTGCCTCTATCACGGCTGGAAGATGGACGTGGACGGCAACGTGGTGGAGATGACCTCCGAGCCGCCGGAGAGCGGCTTCGTCGAGAAGGTGAAGCACAAGGCCTATCCGGCGCGCGAGGCCGGCGGCTTCGTTTGGGCCTATATGGGCCCGCCCGCGGAAATGCCGGAGTTCGAGCCGCCGCCGTTCGCGCCGACGCCGGACTTCAACGTCAGCATCCTGAAAATCCACGTGAAGGCGAACTGGGCGCAGGTCATGGAAGGGCAGATCGATTCCGCCCACAGCTCCAGCCTGCATTCGTCCGACATGGTGCCGGCGCGCGTCGACGGCGCCAAGGCGGACAACAAGACCTGGCTGCGGCCGTCGACCGACCGCGCGCCGCGCTACCAGTCGGAGCGCACCGATTTCGGCTTCCGCTATGTGGCGATCCGCCGGCCGATCCAGAACGCCAACACCCACGACTATCTGCGCATCACGGTCTATGTCGCGCCGTTCATCGCGCTGATTCCGCCCAACAACATGTACAACGTCACGACGGTGCTGGGTCCGACCGACGACAACAACACCGCCTTCTATTTCCTGGCCTGGAACGACGCATCGAAGCCCGGCGTGGACGTCGACACGTGGCGCATCTTCAACAAGGCGATGCCGGGCATCGACCTCGACCGAGAACTTCAACAACAAGCGCACGCTCGAGAACAATTATCAGCAGAATCGCGACGCCATGAAGCTCGGCGATTTCACCGGCATCAAGGGCATTCCCAACCAGGACATCGCGATGTGGGAAACCATGGGGCCGATCGTCGACCGTTCCAAGGAGCGGCTCGGCGCCAGCGATTTCGCCGTGGTGGAATTCCGCAAGATGATGGTGGAGGCGGCACAAGCGGGTGCGCGACGGCGGGCCGGCGATCGGCACCAAGGAGCGCAAGACGCCTTTCGCCCGGATCAGCTCCTACGAAGGCATCGTGCCGAAGACCACCAATTGGCGGGCGCTCAGCGTCGCCGAGACCGGAGAAGGATCGCGTCGCCTGACTCGCGTCGGCCGCGCGCGCAGGGTTAACGCGGCATTAAGAGGTTGCGTCGGATGCTGCCCCGGTGGTCAACCACCGCGGGGGGATATGATGCTGCCTGAACGCCGCATGTTCGAGGACGAGGCCTGTCCCGTCCCTGACGACGTGCTCGGTGAAATGTATCGCGCGAATTCGCACGGGCTGAACGAGCTGATCGTTTCGGTGCCGCCGGCGGTGCGGGGCATGCTGGCGATGTATTGCTATCGCCGCGCGCATCTTGCTTCGATCGCGCTCGGCGATCGCGGCGACCTGCGACGAGGACGATCTCACGCGCCACGGCGGCAACGCCGGCGCCGTGCTGTTTGCGAAATCGCGCGAGGCGAATCCGAGGCGCCGCGCGTCGCCGCCCATCCGGTCGGGCGCCGCAGGATCACGCTGGCGAGCGGCACGCTGCGCAACATGGTCCCGGAGAACGACGAGGAAGAAGACGCCGCCGTAGCCGCGCCGTAAGGCGTCGTCGTCCGGTCTGCCGTCTGTGCCACGGTCGGCCAGGCCTGCCGCGCGGCAACCTGTCATTTACTCCATCCCTGCTAGCCGATGCGGCCGAGCCCCATTTCCGCCTCGTTTCGGCCGGGTTATGATGGCGGCTGAGTAATGGGGCGGGGCCGCGTCTGGCGCGCCCTCGTGTTGCGTTTGAGGGCCGGATGGGGCGGCTGGTGTGCCGGGGATGGGCATGTATGGCCAGGTCGCGCGCGTCGGCGCGGCTCGCGGCTATTGCGCTCGCGCTCGCGAATTGCGGCAGATCGAACGTTGATCCGAAATACGGCGTGGCGGCGAGCCGCCGCGTGGTCGATCCGGGCGAGCCGGTGCCCAAGGGCGGCGGCACGTATAGGGTCGGCAAACCCTATCAGGTCGCGGGCCGCACCTACGTTCCCGAGGAGAACACCAACTACGACGCCGAAGGCATGGCGTCCTGGTACGGCGACGAATTCCATGGCCGGCTGACCGCCAACGGCGAAGTGTTCGACATGAATTCGATCTCGGCGGCGCATCCGACGCTGCCGATCCCGAGCTACGTGCGGGTGACCAACCTGCGCAACCAGAAATCGCTGATCGTGCGCGTCAACGACCGCGGGCCGTTTCACGAGAACCGCGTGATCGACGTTTCGGTGCGCGCTGCGAAGCTGCTCGGCTTCCATCGGTATCGGTGTGACGCGGGTGCAAGGTCGAGTATGTCGGCCGCGCCGCGCTCGAAGGCTCCGATGACGCCAAGCTCGCGGCAACGCTGAGCACCGGCGCGCCGGCGCCGGTCCCGGCAACCAGGGTGGCGTCCGCCAAGCCGAGCCGGCCATACCAGCCGGAATATTTCGATCCCAAGCCTGATCGTGCGCGCCGAACGCAGCCGCAGCGGCCCTCGGCCGAGCCGGTCCGCACCGTGCGAGCAGCGCCGGCCGTTGCGCCTCAACCGACAGGGCGCGCGCCAGCCGCTCCCGGCTATGCGGTTGCGTCCGAGCGCTCGCAGCCGGTTCAGGCGCCGCGCGTCGCCCCGGCCGATGGCCCGGCCTCGTTCGAAACCCGATTCGGCCCCGCACGCCACGGCGGCGCCGCCGCCGCGCCGGCGGTCGGCCTTTGCGCCCCGGTTTGATGGCGTCATGACAGGCCGCGGCATCTATTAACTCCGCCGTTTCGGCCATTTTCTTGCCCATGAAGGCTTGCTAAGTCAGCGCCGCAAGGAGAGGGCTTCGACCCATATCCATGTCCAATCCGATGTGGCTCAGATCGCTTGCAGCGGCGGCGTGTTTCGCCGGCTTGCCGCCGCCTATGCCGCGCCGGCTCCAACGGGCCGGGCGGCTTCCAGACGTCGATCCCTTACGCGATCCTGATCGAAGCCGAGAGCGGCACGGTGCTGTTCGAAAAGGGCGCCGACCAGCTCGTCGCCGCCGTCCAGCCTCGCCAAGCTGATGACCGCCGAGGTCGTGTTCGATCAGGTGGCGCTCGGCAACATCAAGCTCGATGAGGAGTTCGTCGTCAGCGAGAACGCCTGGCGCAAGGGCGGGGCGCCGTCGGGCGGCTCGACCATGTACGCGGCGATCCACAGCAAGATCAAAATCCGCGATCTGCTCAGCGGCGTGGTGATCCAGTCCGGCAACGACGGCTGCATCGTGCTCGCCGAAGGCATCGCCGGCAACGAAGCCGCGTTCGCGCGGCTGATGAACGACCGCGCGCGCGAGCTCGGCCTCGAGAAGTCGAACTTCACAAACTCGACCGGGCTGCCCGATCCGCAGCAGCGCGTCACGGTGCGCGAGCTGGCGAAGCTCGCGCAGCACATCATTCACACCTATCCGGAGCAGTACAAACTTTACGGCGAGCGCGAGTTCACCTGGAACAAGATCCGGCAGCAGAACCGCAATCCGCTGCTCGTCATGAACATCGGCGCCGACGGCATGAAGACCGGCTTCACCAAAGAGGCCGGCTACGGACTGGTCGGCTCGGCGGTGCAGAACGGACTGCGCCTGATCGTGGTGGTCAACGGCGCCAAGCACGAGAAGGAGCGCGCCGACGAGGCCAAGAAGCTTCTCGAATGGGGCTTCCGGGGCTTCGAGACCCGGCTCCTGTTCGCCGAAGGCCAGACCGTGGCCGAAGCCAAGGTCTATGGCGGCGCCAAGGGCAGCGTGCCGCTGACCGGCAAGGGGCCGATCAATCTGATGGTGCCGCGCGGCGTGTCGGACCGGATCACCGCCAAGATGGTCTACACCGGGCCGGTGCGCGCGCCGATCCAGCAGGGCCAGCCGATCGGCAAGCTGCAGGTGTGGCGCAACGACACCCTGGCGCTTGAAGCGCCGCTGCAGGCGGCCGAGGACGTCGGCACCGGCGGCACCGCGCGGCGCGCCTTCGATGCCGCGACCGAACTGTTCATCGGCGTGTTCCGGGCTGGCGTCGGCAAGATCTAGTTTTCCTCCAGATGTCCCCAGTTTCGGTCGAGTCCGGGTGGCGTTCGCCGGCTGTTACTCTTACACTACGGGGCAGTTGAGGCCTGACACGGATGCGCGGACGCTTCATCACCTTCGAGGGCGGGGAGGGCACCGGCAAGTCGACCCATGCCGCGCTGCTGGCTGAGCGTCTCAAGGCGTTCGGCGTCGGCGTTCATCTGACCCGCGAGCCTGGCGGCTCGCCGGGCGCGGAAATCATGCGCTACGTCATCCTGTCGGGCGTTGCGAAGCCGCTGGGCGCTGAAGCGGAGGCGATGCTGTTTGCCGCGGCCCGCGACGATCATCTCAAAACCGTGATCAGGCCGGCGCTGGAGCGTGGGGTCTGGGTGATCTGCGACCGCTTTGCCGAACTCGACCCGCGTCTATCAAGGCGTTGCCGGCGAGGTCGATTCCCGCTCGATCCGCGCGCTGGAGCGCATCGTGGTCGGCGACACCAAGCCCGATCTCACCTTCATCCTGGACGTGCCGGCGGCTGTCGGGATGCAGCGCGCCGCCAAGCGCCGCGGCGATACGCGGCGCCGACCGCTTCGAAGACGAAGCGCTGGCGTTTCACGAGAAGCTTCGCGACGGGTTCCTCATGCTGGCCGCGAGCGAGCCGGAGCGTTGCGTGCTGATCGACGCAACGGTTCCGAAGGACGACGTAGCCGAGCAGATCTGGCGCATCGTAAGCCAGCGGCTCGATCCGGCGACCGCGCCGGTGCAGTTGGAGGGCGCGTCGCCGTAAGGATTGGAATGGCGCCGCCGCCTCTTATCCAACTCAAGGATATCGCGCTGACGTTCGGCGGCACGCCGTTGCTCAGCGGCGCGGAGCTGTCAGTTTCCGCGGGCGAGCGGGTCTGCCTGGTCGGCCGCAACGGGTCGGGCAAGTCGACGCTGCTCAAGATCGCCGCCGGATTGGTCGATCCGGACAGCGGCACGCGGTTTGTGCAGCCGGGCGCGAGCATCCGTTGTCTGCCGCAGGAGCCTGATTTGGCGATACGCCGACCACGCTAGCCTATGTTGAAGGAAAGCTTGGTCCCGACAACGATCCCTATCAGGCCCGATACACCCTCGAACAACTGGGGCTGAGCGGCCAGGAAAATCCCTCGCAACTGTCGGGCGGGGAGGCGCGCCGTGCGGCTCTCGCAAGCGTGCTCGCACCGCAGCCGGACATCCTTCTGCTCGATGAGCCCACCAACCATCTCGATCTGGCCGTCATCGAATGGCTCGAGCGCGAGCTCGCCAGCCGCCGCGCGGCGCTGCTGATGATCAGCCACGACCGGCGGTTCCTCGCCAATCTGTCGCGCAGTACCGTATGGCTTGATCGCGGACAGACGCGTCGGATCGAGCGCGGCTTCTCCTCGTTCGAAGCGTGGCGCGACGAGGTGCTGGCGGAGGAGGAGCGGGATCAGCACAAACTCGATCGCAAGATCGTCGCCGAAGAACATTGGCTGCGCTACGGCGTCTCGGCGCGGCGCAAGCGCAACGTCAAGCGGCTCGGTGACCTGCATGCGTTGCGCGAGGCGCGGCGCACCTATCGCGGTGCATTGGGCAGCGCAAAGCTTGAAGCGGCAGAGGCGGACAATTCGGGCAAGCTGGTCATCGAAGCCAGAAACGCCGGCAAATCCTACGAGGGAAGACCGATTGTGGCCGGGTTCTCGACCCGCATCCAGCGCGGCGATCGCGTCGGTATCGTGGGACCGAACGGCAGCGGCAAGACCACGCTCGCCAATCTGCTGCTCGGCACGCTGGCGCCCGACAGCGGCAGCGTTCGGCTTGGCGCCAATCTCGCCATAGCGGCGCTGGACCAGCACCGGGACAGCCTCGACCCCGACGTGACGCTGGCCGAAGCGCTGACCGGCGGCCGCGGCGATCATGTTCAGGTCGGCGAGCAGACACGGCACGTGATCGGCTACATGAAAGACTTTCTGTTCCAGCCGGAGCAGGCGCGCACGCCCTTGAGCAGGCTCTCGGGCGGCGAGCGCGGCCGGCTGATGCTGGCGAAGGCGCTGGCCCGGCCATCGAACGTGCTGCTGCTGGACGAGCCGACCAACGATCTCGACCTCGAAACGCTCGACGTGCTTGAAGAGATGCTCAGCGATTATGCCGGCACCATCCTGCTCATCAGTCACGATCGCGATTTTCTGGACCGGCTGGTCAACGCAGTGATCGTGCCGGAAGGCGACGGCCGCTGGATCGAGTACGCCGGCGGCTATTCCGGACATGCTGGCCCAACGTGGCGCGGACCTGAGTCCGCGACGCGGTGGATGATGAGCCGAAGGTCGCCAAGTCAGGCACCACGTCAGGCCCCGAGTCAGCCCCAAAGCGGCCGCTCCGGAACGCAAGCGGCGCCTGAGTTTCAACGAAAAGCACGCGCTCGAAACCCTGCCGGCCACGATGGCCGCGCTGCAGTCGAAGATCAAGGCATTGCATCGGCGTCTCGACGAGCCCGAGCTATACACGCGCGACCGCAAAGCGTTCGATGAGGCGTCCGCCGCACTCGCCGCCGCGCAGGCGGAACTGGCCGCTGCTGAAGAACAGTGGCTGGAACTCGAAATATTGCGGGAGGAAATTGCGGCGCAATGACGGACGCCCTTGCGGTATGTAAGGCGGGTGCACTACCTGTTTTGCGATGAGCCCGGCGAAAGACCTTGAGGACGAAGACGCGCTGCCGCATCCGCGCGAGACCGCGGCGCTGTTCGGCCACGCCGAGGCCGAGCGGACGCTGCTGGAGGCCTACCGGGGCGGCCGCATCCCGCACGCTTGGCTGATCGGCGGCGAGGCGGGAATCGGCAAGGCGACGCTGGCCTATCGTCTGGCGACGTTCGTGCTGGCGCATCCCGATCCGGCGGCGCCGGCGGTGCAAAAGGCGACGTCGCTCGCCGTGCCGGCGGACCGCCCGGTGGCGCGTCGTGTCGCCGGGCAGTCCCACACCGATCTCCTGACTCTGGAGCGCATCTTCAACGAGAAGACCGGCAAGCTGTTCAGCTCGATCCGGGTCGATGACGTGCGGCGCACGGTGTCGTTTTTCGGGTCGACCGCCGGGGAGGGCGGCTGGCGGGTGGCGATCGTCGATAGCCTGGAAGAACTCGAGAAGCCCGGCGAGAACGCCCTGTTGAAAGTACTGGAAGAACCACCTCCGCGCTGTCTTCTCCTGCTGATCAGCCAAGCGCCGGGCCGCGTGCTGCCGACCATCCGCTCGCGCTGCCGGCTGCTGATGCTGCGCCCGTTATCGGTCGAGGACGTCGCCCGCGCCGCCGCGAGCGTGCTGGACCAGGGCGCTGACAGCGCTGACATTTTGGCCGCGGCGCAGGCCGCCGGCGGCTCGGTTTCACGGGCGCTGATGTTCCTCGACGGGCCCGCGCTGGAACTGCGCCAGCGCATCCTCGGTCTGCTCGATGGATTGCCCCATGTCGATCAGCGCGCGCTTCACGCGCTCGGCGATAAATTGGGCGGAGTTGATGCCGCCCCGCTGCTGGCGTTCATGGAGACGGTGAACGCCTGGCTCAGCGGACAGCTTGCCGTTGATCCGCGCGACAATCGCCGCATGGCACGGCTCGCCGAAGCCTGGGACCAGGTCAACCGCGCCAGCCGCGACATCGAAGAATACAATCTCGACCGCCGGCCGTTCGTGTTCTCGGCGTTCGGCGCGCTTGCCGAGGCGGCGCGGGAATAGGACGTGACGTCATTCGATCACTTCGTCGGCGCGGGCGAGCAGCGACGTCGGGACAGCGAGACCCAGCGCCTTGGCGGTTTTCAGATTGATCACCAGTTCGTACTTGGTCGGCGCCTGAACCGGCAGGTCAGCCGGCTTCTCGCCCTTGAGGATGCGATCGACGTAGCCCGCCACGCTCCGGAACTGTTCGACCCGATCTGACCCGTAGGAGATCAGTCCCCCGGCCGCAACAAAGGCGCGGCTATAGTACACAGCCGGAATTCTGTGCTTGGCAGCTTGCATGACGATCGTATCGCGATGGCTTATCGCCAAACCGCTCGACGTCACAATCAGCCCCCCATTCGCCGAGCGCGCAAATGTTGCGACGCTGCGCTCCAACTCGCGAGCGTCGCGCAAGTTGATCGGGCTCGCCTCCATCCCGAATGATGGCGCCGCCGTTTGAATCGCACTCCACTGACCAACTCCAGCAGTGGTTGCCGCATCGCGGATCACTGCTGCTCGCGTCACGCGAGGCGCGATCTCCTTGAGTAACTCCAGCCATTTCCCGCCGATATCATATGCAAAACTCGTGAATCCCGTGGCGTTGCCGCCGGGTCGTGCCAGACTGTCGACGAGTCCGGCGCCGACCGGATCGGGAACGATCGTAAACACGATTGGTATGGTGCGTGTCGCCTGAAGCAACGGCCCCGCCGATGAGTTGCCGGCTGCCACGATGACATCCGGTGCCAACGTGACTAACTCGGCTGCATATCTACGGTTGGAGTCGGCACCACCGCCCGCCCAGCGGATGTCGATCCGAACGTTGCGGCCGTCGGCCCAACCCAATTGCTGCAGTCCCCGTACGAATGCATCGACGAGCGTGGGATATTCGGAATCGTCAGCAGTTGCGGGAAGTAGCATGCCGATGCGTGGCATGCGCTCGCCTTGCTGGGCGCGCGCAGCAAGTGGCCATGCCGCTGCCGCGCTGCCGATAAGCGTGATGAACTCGCGTCGTTGCAAAGGCACTCTTGGAGTTGCCTTGTTTCAATCGGCAAAAGCCTAGCATTCTGTGAGTGGTGAAATGCAAAAAAAGTCAATCCACTTTGAGAACCGGCCCAACGGCGGAGATGGGTCACTGCAAAGGAGGCTTGAAGCTGTGATCGAAATTGGCGTTGCTTTGCCCCGGTGGCGCGCGTTGAGCTTTCCGCTCTTTCCAAAGGGAGGGATGAGGAGAGGGGGTACTCAATCCGTATTCCGTCAGTTAAGAACTGCCTTCCGGCGCGTTGCGCGCGGCGGACCTCTCTTTTCAGGGAGGTGAAGGAAGAAGAATGCCCGATAAACCCCGCTACTACATCACCACCGCGATTTCCTATCCCAACGGGCCGCCGCACATCGGGCATGCCTATGAGGTGGTCGCGACCGATGCCATCGCCCGCTTCATGCGGCTCGACGGCTACGACGTGTTCTTTCTGACCGGGACGGACGAGCACGGCCAGAAGATCCAGCAGACCGCGACCAAGGAAGGCAT
Organism: uncultured Alphaproteobacteria bacterium; assembly: GCA_963711955.1. Taxonomy (GTDB): domain Bacteria; phylum Pseudomonadota; class Alphaproteobacteria; order Rhizobiales; family Xanthobacteraceae; genus Z2-YC6860. Next base: position 338,101 of record CAVQGC010000011.1, read on the forward strand.
CACCGCCCAGGAGCTGGTCGATCGCAACGTGCTGCGCTTTCGCGCCATGGTCGAGCGGATGAATTGTTCAAACGACGATTTCATCCGAACCACCGAAGATCGCCACCACCGTTCCTCCCAGGCGATCTGGGAGCGGATGGAGAAGAACGGTGACATTTATCTAAGCAAATACGCCGGCTGGTACTCGGTGCGCGATGAAGCGTACTACGCCGCGGACGAAACCCATGTGAACGAGCACAAGGTACGGCTCGCCAGCAAGACTGGCACGCCGGTCGAATGGGTGGAGGAGGAGAGCTACTTTTTTCGTCTTTCCGCGTATCAGCAGAAGCTCCTCGACCTCTATTCAAAGCATCCGGACTATGTGCTGCCGAAAGAGCGGCTGAATGAGGTTGCAAGCTTCGTGAAGGGCGGGCTCCAAGACCTGTCGGTATCGCGCACCACGTTCGACTGGGGCATCCGCGTGCCCGGCAATGACAAGCACATCATGTATGTGTGGGTCGATGCGCTGACCAATTATATCACCGCGGCCGGATTTCCCGACACCGAGAGCGCCAAGTTCAAGCGCTACTGGCCGGCCGATCTTCACGTGATCGGCAAGGACATCGTGCGCTTCCATGCGGTCTACTGGCCGGCGTTCCTGATGTCGGCTGGCATCGAGGTGCCGCGCCGCATCTTCTCGCACGGGTTCCTGTTCAACCGCGGTGAAAAAATGTCGAAATCGGTCGGCAACGTGATCGACCCGTTCGATCTCGCCGATGCCTATGGCGTCGACCAGTTTCGCTATTTCTTTCTGCGCGAGGTGCCGTTCGGCCAGGACGGCAATTACAGCCATGAGGCGATCGCCAACCGGATCAACGCCGACCTCGCGAACGACCTCGGCAACCTGGCGCAGCGCTCACTGACCATGATCGGCAAGCAGCTCGGCGGCGTGCTGCCGAAGCCGGGGGCATGGAGCGATAACGACAAGACAATTCTTGCCGCGGCCGACGCGCTGATCGCAACGGCGCGCGAACACATGAAAACGCAGCAGCTCCACCAGGTGCTCAACACGGTCTGGGCCGTGGTTGCCGACGCCAACCGCTATTTCGCGGGTGAGGCGCCCTGGGCGCTGGCCAAGACCGATCCGGCGAAGCAGGGCACCGTGCTTTATGTCACCGCCGAGGTGATCCGTCAGGTCGCGATCCTGTGCCAACCGTTCATGCCCGCCTCCGCCGGAAAGCTGCTCGATCTGCTCGGCGTGCCGGCGACCGAGCGCGGCTTTGACATGCTCGGCGGGACCAAGAGGCTCGCGCCCGGGACAGCGCTGCCGCCGCCTGCGCCGGTGTTTCCGCGCTATGTCGAGCCCGAAGCTGCCGCGAAAGCCTGAGCGCGGTCAGATGCTGCGGCCAGGATCGGTCTTGGTCACGTTGATGATGATCCGCCGGAGTTCCGGCACGCCTTCGTCGGGACGGATTTCGACGGTCATCGTGTCGCTGCCCTCGAACTCCGGCGCGGAGCGGTAGAGTGCCACCAGCGCCGGGACCTCCAACGACAGGCATTGCTTGACGTTGGTGGCGCTCAAGCGGACCCGCCTGACCGTGATTTTGCCGTTGGCGGGCGGCGCAACCAGCCGGACGGTTGGCAGCGGGCCGGACGTGCAGTTGGGCCGGACATTGGTGAGCACCAGAACGCGGATGTCGCGGCCGGCCGTTCCTTTGACTTGCCGATCGATTGGAGCTTGGTCGGGCGACCGGAGTTCCCTGCTGCCTTGCGCGGAATCCTGCGCGCGACCGGCGCCGAGCAGCCCCAACGTCAGCAGAATGATCAATCCCAGCAATTTCATGACAGAGGGTCATAGGGCTGGCGGCCCGAATGGAATTGAGTGTAGGGCTACCGGGACGCTCATTCCAGCATACCTTCCCGCCCATGCCTCAACTGGTCGACAGTCATTGCCATCTCGATTTTCCTGACTTCAAGGACGATCTGGACGGCGTGGTGGACCGCGCACAGGCTGCGGGTGTCTCGCGCTTCGTTACCATCTCGACGCGGGTGCGGCGGCAGGCTGATCTCATCGCCATCGCCGAGCGCTTTCCCGACGTCTATTGCTCGGTCGGCACGCATCCGCACCACGCTCACGAGGAACTCGACATCACCACCGCGGATTTGGCCGCACATGGCGGCCATCCCAAGGTGGTGGCAATCGGCGAAGCGGGGCTGGACTACCATTACGACAACAGCCCGCGCGACGCGCAGGAGCAGGGGTTTCGCACTCACATCGCCGCTGCCCGCGAAACCGGATTGCCGCTGGTCATTCATTCCCGTGAGGCGGATGGCGACATGGCGCGCATCCTGCGCGAGGAGACCAAGGCAGGGGCGTTCAAGGCCGTGCTGCACTGTTTCACCGGCGGCCGCGAACTCGCCTTCGAAGCTATCGAATTGGGCCACTACGTGTCGTTCACCGGCATTCTCACGTTCAAGAAATCCGACGATCTGCGAGCGATCGCCGCGGCTTTGCCGGCGGACCGCATCCTGGTTGAGACGGATTCGCCCTACCTGGCGCCCGGAAAATTCCGTGGCAAGCGCTGCGAGCCGGCCTACGTGGTCGAGACGGCCAAGGTCCTGGCTGAGACGCGTGGGGTGAGCCTCGCGGAGATTTCGCAGCAGACCACGGACAATTTCTTCCGGCTGTTCAGCAAGGTGCCGCGCCCCGCGGCCGTCGCCGCTGCATGACGCTGCATTTCACGATCCTCGGCTGTGGTTCCTCGATGGGCGTCCCGCGCCCGGCTTTGGGCTGGGGCGACTGCGACCCCGCCAATCCCAAAAACAGGCGCCGGCGGACCTCGCTTCTGGTCGAGCGGCCGGCGGCCGGCGGCCGCACCCGGATTCTGGTCGACACCTCGCCGGACCTTCGCGAGCAGCTTCTCGATGCCGAGGTGGACTGGCTGGACGGCGTGCTTTTCACGCACCCCCATGCCGACCACACCCACGGCATCGACGACCTGCGGGCGCTGTTCGTGAAGTCCCGCCGCCGGCTGGATGCCTATCTGGACGAGCCGACGTCCCGCGCCGTGATGGCACGCTTCGGGTACTGCTTCCAGAAGCCGCCGGGCAGCGACTACCCGCCGATCCTGACCGAGCATCGCATCGAGGCCGGCCAGCGCCTGACGATTGCCGGGCAGGGTGGTCCGGTGGAGGTGCTGCCGGTCCTGCAGCAGCACGGCAATATCCCCTCGCTCGGCTTCCGGTTCGGCAGCCTCGCCTATTCCTGCGACGTGAGCGGCATTCCGCCGGAGAGCATGGCGGCGCTGGCAGGCCTGGACGTCTGGATTGTCGATGCGTTGCGCTACGCGCCGCATCCCAGCCACTTCTCGCTCACCGACGCCCTCGGCTGGATCGAGCGTGTAAAGCCCCGGCGGGCCATCCTGACGAACCTGCATTCCGATCTCGACTACGAGGTCTTGCGCGGCAAGCTTCCGCCCAACGTCGAGCCGGCCTTTGACGGCCTGTCAATTACTTCAAGTGAAAACTAAGGGCTCTGATTCGTTCGCTGAGATATATGAGATATTACATTGTATTTTATTGGTTTTTGCATTTTTGCATTGGTCCCACGAACCGAGCTATCAATCTTTAGAATGCTTTGAATGTTTTGAGTGGTTTGGCGCGTCTTCGCCCGATGGCTTCACCTGCAGTCGGCCCCGTAAATATTCCATAATATGTCTTATGCGAATTTGATCTTTGGGAACCAGCGGTTCCCCGGAGCATTGTGATCCGTGGCGCCAACCGGTGGCCGCGTACTCCCGCATGCCCATTCCCTGACCCTGAGGTGATCCCGTGAGCAGCAAAGTGACCAAGCTCAAGCCGCGGCATAAGCCTGCCGCCGCGCTCGATACCCCGACCGATCTCGCGCCGGAGGCCGTGAAGGCCGTTTCCGACGCCCTGAACACGATCCTGGCCGACAGCTACGCGCTGTACCTCAAGACCAAGAACTTCCATTGGCACGTCAGCGGGCCGCATTTCCGGGACTACCATCTGCTTTTCGACGAGCAGGCCGCGGCCATCCTGGCCAACACCGACGACGTGGCCGAGCGGGTCCGCAAAATCGGCGGCAGCACCCTCAAGTCGATCGGCGAGATCGCCAAGGAGCAGACCATCGAGGACAACGAGGAGGACTTCGTTGCCCCATCTGACATGCTCCGGGAGCTGATGAACGACCACAAGAAGATCGTGAAATTCATGCGCGACGCGCACGGCATCTGCGACGACCACGAGGATATCGCCACGGCGAGCCTGATCGAGATGTGGATCGACGAGGCCGAGAAGCGCCTCTGGTTCCTGTTCGAGGCCAGCCGGTCGGCCGACCAGGACGGCCGCTAGCCGCCCCTGCTCCCGCCCGGCTCCTTAAATCTTGGGCCGGACCTGAAACGTGTACTGCGCGACCACGTCGCGCAGCGCCATCGGGACCACGGTCATCACGTCGCTGATTACGGCGACGTGGTAGCCGCCCCTGCGCAAAACCACGGCAATAACCTCATCCAGGCTCGGCCACTTGCGGTGATCGAACGGCGGTGGCGGCGGCGCCACGAAGGCCCGCGCATCGTCGATCAGGATGCAATGGTCCGCCTTCGCCTCGACCAGGCAGGTTTCAAGCTCGGCCAGCAACGGGCAATTGTCGGCCGCTCCAAAGAAGCCTGCGCCCGCATGGGCGTCCAGCCAGAACAGCGTTGGTCCGGTCAACGTCGGACAGATTCGGCGCAGTTGTTCCGCGGAATTGCCCAGGACGAACTCGATGTTCGGCAATGCTCCGACTTTTGCCTTGGCTTCCGCCTGGTATTGCTCGCTGATCTCAACCGTCCATACCCGTTCGAAATGTTGCGAGGCCCATTTGAGCGAGTCCCCCTGGAACGTGCCGGTTTCGACAAACAGCTTAAGCCCTCCGGCCTGCGCCAGCGCGAGCGCCAGGTTCGAAACCGGCGGCTTGTGGATTGAGCCCATGGGCCGCGATCTCTAGGCGATTCGGCGCAGCCGGTCCCGCGCCGCTTTTCTTTCGTTTGCGCATGATCTTTTCGGGAAACCGGTTCCCACTTTTCCGGATCATGCGCTAGCGTTCCTGCCATGCGAGGCCCTCCTTGAAACCGTCCCGTGACATCGCCCGGTTGATCGAGATCATGGCGGCGCTGCGCACGCCCGGCAGCGGCTGCCCCTGGGATCTCGAACAGAACTTCGCGACCATCGCGCCCTATACGCTCGAAGAGGCCTACGAGGTGGCTGACGCGATCGCACGCAACGACCTCCCCGATTTACGCGACGAGCTGGGTGACCTCCTGCTCCAGGTCGTGTTCCACGCCCGCATGGCGCAGGAGCAGGGCGGGTTCGACTTCGGCGACGTTGTGATGGCGATTACCGAGAAGCTGTTGCGCCGGCATCCGCATGTTTTCGGTGAGGCGCAGGGCGCGACGCCCGGACGAAGTGAAGTTGCTGTGGGATCGCATCAAGGCCGAGGAAAAGGCGCAGCGCCCGTCCGCGCCGGAACACACCAAAGCACTGGCCGGGGTGCCGGTCGCCCTGCCCGCGCTGACCCGGGCGCTCAAGCTCCAGGCCAAGGCCGGCAAGGTCGGCTTCGACTGGAACGATCCGCTCGCCGTGCTCGCCAAAATCCGCGAGGAGGCCGACGAGATCGAAGCCGAAATCGCAAGCGGCAGCAAAGCCAAGGCAGCGGTCGAGGTCGGCGACTTGTTGTTTGCCGTGGTCAATCTGGCGCGCCATCTCGACGCCGATCCGGAGGGGGTGCTGCGCGCCGCCAACATAAAGTTCGAGCGCCGGTTTGGCGCGATTGAGCGCGCGCTGGAAGCGAACGGCAAGACGCCGAAGGATGCGACGCTGGCCGAGATGGACGCGCTCTGGGACGCGGCGAAGGCCGCGGAAAAATAGCTTCACCCCGCTTTGCGGCCACCGAACCTGGCCTGCACGGTCGCGGCCTTTGCCGGATCGACCCGCACCGTGACCGCGAGATCGTTGTTGGGAGTGAGAGACTTTTCCAGCACCTCGGTGTGGCGGTGCAGCCAGCTCACCCCGGCGCCGTCAGCCGGATTGAGCGTCAGCTCGAGCACGACGCGGCGCGCGCCGAGCCGCGTTTCGATCACTGCGGCGAGCGTGTCGACCCCCTCCCCGGTCAGCGCGGAAACCAGGACCGGCCTGCGATCGGTGCGCTCCGCCAGATTGGTGAGCGCGATGCGGCTCTCGGCATCGAGCCGGTCAATCTTGTTCCACACTTCGATGAGGCGCTCGTCCTGGCCGATCTCGATGCCAAGCGCGCGCAAAACCTCCTCGACGTCGTGGGACTGCGCCTCCGTGTCCGCGTGCGAGGCGTCGCGCACGTGCAGGATGACGTCGGCTTCGATCACCTCTTCGAGCGTGGCGCGGAACGCGGCGACCAGCATGGTCGGAAGATCGGAAATGAATCCGACCGTGTCCGAGACGATGATTTTCAGACCGGACGGCAGCGCCACCGCGCGCAGCGTCGGGTCGAGCGTGGCGAACAGCATGTCGGCTTCAAGCACGCTCGCCTTGGTCAGGCGGTTGAACAGCGTCGACTTGCCGGCGTTGGTATAGCCGACTAGCGCGGCGATCGGGTACGGCACGCGGGCGCGGCTGTCGCGATGCAGCTTGCGCCGCTTCTTGACCTTCTCGAGCTCGGTCTCGATGCGCACGATGCGCTCTTCGATCAGCCGGCGATCGATTTCGAGCTGCGACTCGCCGGGGCCGCCGAGGAATCCGAAGCCGCCGCGCTGGCGCTCCAGATGCGTCCACGACCGCACCAGGCGGGTGCGCTGGTAGGTCAGGTGAGCGAGCTCGACCTGCAGCGCGCCTTCCTTGGTGCGCGCGCGTCGGCCGAAGATTTCGAGAATAAGTCCGGTGCGGTCGAGCACCTTGGCGCCCCACGCTTTCTCCAGATTGCGCTGCTGCACCGGCGAGAGCGCGCAATCGACCACGACGATGCCGGCTTCGAGGCTTTTCACCAGGCCGGCGATCTCGTCGACCTTGCCTTTGCCGATGTAGGTTGCCGGCCGGATGTCGCCGACCGGCACGATGCCGACCTCGATCACGTCGAGATCGATGGCGCGGGCGAGTCCGATCGCCTCCTCCAGCCTTGCGGCGGGCGCGCGATCGTTGTCCGGGCGTTGCGCTGGAGACGGGCGTGCCGGCGCACGCCGCCGATAGGGGCCGATGACGATCGCGCGGCCGGTTCCCGAACCCGATGGGCTCAGGAGATCCTTTCGCGTGTCGCGACGCCGCGGCTCCAACTAAACTTTTTCCGTGGCGGGCGCTTCCTCGGCGCCTTCGAACAGCTGGATCGGATGACCCGGCATGATCGTTGAAATGGCGTGCTTGTAGACGAGTTGCGAGTGACCGTCCCGACGCAGCAGCACGCAGAAGTTATCGAACCAGGTCACCACGCCCTGCAGTTTCACGCCGTTCACGAGGAAGATCGTGAGGGGGACTTTGCTTTTGCGGACGTGATTGAGAAACGTGTCTTGTAGATTTTGCGCGCGTTCGGCTGCCATTGCCGTGATCCATTTTTGCCCGCGGACCCCTGCCGCGAGGTGTTGTTCTCAAGCCGCCGGCGTTCTTGGAATTATGCCGGGGCTTGGGGCACCACCATTAGATGGCACGGCCGGGGGTGGCGCAAGCACAAGATGGCGGCGGTTGCGGCGGAAACCGCTCACAATCCCCGCAAAAAACCTGGATTTTCAGGCCACTTCCGCGTGGTCATGGAAGTCGCGCCGCAGCGCCGTGGCGACCAGGCCGGGAGCGCCGTTGCCGACCGGGCGGCCATCGATCCGCACCACCGGAAGGACGATCTGGCTCGCGGACGTGATGAAAGCCTCCCGCGCTTCCTGGGCTTCTTTCACCGTGAAGCCGCGTTCTTCCAGAGCTATTCCCTGGACCTTCAGCACCTCCAGAACGACGGTGCGGGTGATGCCCTTGAGGATGGCGTTGTCCACCTGCCGGGTGACCAGCTTGCCGTCCCGGGTGACGATCCAGGCGTTGCTCGACGAGCCCTCGGTCACGAGCCCCTTGTCGTCAACGAACCAGGCTTCGCGGGCGCCCTGCTCGCGCGCCGCCTGCTTGGCGAGCACGTTGGGCAGCAGCGACACCGACTTGATGTCGACGCGGTCCCAGCGGTTGTCCGGCAGCGTGATGACGGCGACGCCGTCGGCGGCGAGCTTCTCGGCTGCCGCAAGATCGAGATTGCGGGCGGTGACGACAATGCTCGGCGCGGTGCCGGCTGGCGGAAATGCGTGATCGCGGCGCGCGACGCCGCGGCTGATCTGCAGATAGACGATGCCCCAGCGCACGCGGTTGCGGCGCACGACCTCGCGGAACACCACGCCGAGCGCCTGCGTCGACATCGGCATCTTAATGCGAAGCTCGCTCAGCGAACGCGCGAGCCGCTCCAGGTGCCGGCGCTCGTCGACCAGCTTGCCGCCCTTCACCTCGCAGACTTCATAGACGCCGTCGGAAAACTGATAGCCGCGGTCCTCGACGTTCACCACCGCGTCACGCAGCGGAACGTAGCGGCCGTTGACATAGGCAATGCGCGACATGTGTTGTCCCTGAACCTAAGGCTAACCGATGCCCAGCGCCTTGAGCTTGCGATGCAGCGCCGAACGCTCCATGCCGACAAACTCGGCGGTGCGTGAGATGTTGCCGCCGAACCGGCTGATCTGCGCCAACAGATATTCGCGCTCGAACAATTCGCGCGCCTCGCGCAACGGCAGTCCCATCAGCTGCTCGCCGCCGCTGCCGTTTGGCATCGAAGGCACCATCGAGCCGACGTCCTGCGGCAGCATGCTGGCGCTGATCACGGCATTGGGGTCGCCGCCGGCCAGGATCATCAGGCGCTCGACGTTGTTGCGCAGCTGCCGGACGTTGCCCGGCCAGTCGTGCGATTGCAGAACCGCCATGGCGTCGGCGCCGATCTTCCGCTGCGGCAGGCCCGTCGATTGCGAAATCTGCTCCATGAAGTAGTTCACGAGGTCGGGAATATCCTCGCGCCGGTCGGCGAGCGGCGGCACGCGGACCGGCACCACCGAGAGCCGATGGTAGAGATCTTCGCGGAAGCGGCCGCCGGAGATTTCCGCTTCGATATTGCGGCTGGTCGAAGACACGATGCGCACGTCGACCGCGACCTTGGTCGAGCCGTCGACGCGCTGGAAGGTCTGGTCCACCAGCACCCGCAGGATCTTGTTCTGCGTCTCGCGCGGCATGTCGGCAATTTCGTCGATGAACAGCGTGCCGCCATGCGCCTCCTCGAGCGCGCCGACCTTGCGCGCCTGCGCGCCGTTGGTCTGCTCGACGCCGAACAGCTCGATCTCCATGCGGTCCGGCGTCATCGCCGCGGCGTTGATGACCACGAACGGTCCGTTCGCCCGCGACGACAGGCCATGCAGCGTGCGCGCGGTGAGTTCCTTGCCGGCGCCGGAGGGCCCGACGATCAGGATGCGGCTGTTGGTCGGCGCGACCTTCTCGATGGTCTGGCGCAGCGAGTTGATCGAGGGCGAGCGGCCGACGATGCTCGACGGCAGCGGCGCCAAGCGCCTTGAGCTCCTTGACCTCGCGCCGCAGCCGCGAGGTTTCCAGCGCGCGGTCGGCGACCAGGATGAGGCGGTCGGCCTTGAACGGCTTCTCGATGAAGTCGTAGGCGCCCTGCTTGATCGCCGCGACTGCGGTTTCGATGTTGCCGTGGCCGGAGATCATCACCACCGGCAGGTCGGGATGCTGCTCCTTGACCATGCCGAGAAGCTGCAGTCCGTCGAGTTGGCTGCCCTGCAGCCAGATGTCGAGGAAGACCAGATTGGGGCGCCGGTTCGCGATCGCGCCCAGCGCCGCGTCGCTGTCGCGCGCGGTGCGGGTGGTGTAGCCCTCGTCCTGCAGCAGGCCGGAGACCAGCTCGCAGATATCCGCTTCGTCGTCGACGATGAGAATGTCAGACGCCATGCCTAGTGCTCACTTGTGCTCAATACGGGTTGTGGCGGGTTGGTCTTGGCGGCCTCCGGCGCCGCCGCCGATCGGGGTCGCGGCGAACCGCAGCCTGACCCAGGCGCCTCGCTGCCCGGGAAATTTGTCGGCGGCGTCGCGCAACTCGATCACGCCGCCGTGGTCTTCCAGAATCTTGCCGACAATCGCGAGGCCAAGGCCGGTGCCCTTTTCCCGCGTGGTGACATAGGGCTCCAGCAGCCGGTTGCGGTTCTCCTTGGGCAGGCCGATGCCGTTGTCGATCACGTCGATGATGACGTCGCCGCCATTGCGGGTCGCCAGTGACGCGGATGCGGCCTTTGTGGCGCTCGGCCGGCGGCACCGCGCCGATCGCCTCGGTCGCGTTCTTGATGATGTTGGTCAGCGCCTGCGAGATCAGCCGGCGGTCGAAGCGCGCCAGCATCGGGTCTTCGGCGATCTCCAGCTCGATGTCGATGTCGGCATTGCCGACCCGCATCAGGAACACGACCTGCCGCACCGTGTCGGCGACGTCCTCCGCCGCCATCACCGGCTTGGGCATACGGGCGAACTTGGAGAACTCGTCGACCATGCGCTTGATGTCGTCGACCTGCCGGATGATCGTGTCGGTGCACTGGTGAAACACCGCGGGGTCGTCGGTGATGCTGCGCCGTACTTGCGTCGCAGCCGTTCGGCCGAGAGCTGGATCGGGGTCAGCGGATTCTTGATCTCGTGCGCGATACGGCGCGCGACGTCGGCCCAGGCCGAAGTGCGCTGCGCCAGCACCAGCTCGGTGATGTCGTCGAGCGTCACCACGTAGCCATGCTCCGGGTCGCCCGACTGCTCGGTGGTGACGCGCACCGAGAGATTGCGCTCGCGCCCTCCCGGCTGATCGTCACCTGGTCCTGCACCAGGCGCTGCACGCCGGATTGCGCGTTGGCGAAAATCTCCTTGAGCTCCGGCACGATGTCGGTCAGCAGCCGGCCGGCCGCCTCCGCCTGCGACTGGCCGATCAGCCGCTCGGCGGACCGGTTGAGGATGCTGATGCGGCCTTCCGCGTCGACGCCGATCACGCCGGCGCTGGCGCCCGCCAGCACGGCCTCGGTGAAGCGGCGGCGCTGGTCGATCAGATCGCGCGCGCGCATGATGTCGTCGCGCTGGGTTCGCAGCTCCTAGGTCATCTTGTTGAAGGTCTCGCCGAGCTGGGCGAGATCGCCTTCCGAGCGCTGGATCGGCACCTGAACGTAGAGATTGCCCGTCGACACGATGTTGGCTGCGCCGATCAGGCGGCGGATCGGCGCGACCAGGCGGTTGGCGAAATTCAAGTCCGAGCCAGGCCGCCGACAGCAGAACGGTGAGCGCGATCACGGTGTACATCAGCGCGAAGGCAAGCTGCACGCCGAGCCGGCGCGACTTCGAGGCTGGCGAAGTCGCTGACGCTCGCCTGGGTCTCGCGCAGTTGCGCAACGACCTGCGGGTCGAGCGGGCGGGTCACGTGGAGATAAGCGTCTTCGTAGCCGCGCAGCTTGACCATCGAGGCAACCGCATTGGCCTCGAACACGATGCCGATGCGCGGCTCGGTTTCGCTGGTCGAGGCAAGGCCGGCCGCCGAAGGCATGATGTTCTCGTGCTCGGCCTTGACGTCGGCGCGCTCGATGACCTCGGTGTCGGGGCCGACGATGATCGCGCTGGACAACCCGCGCACCTTGGCCTGCGCGGTGAGGAATTGGCGGAAGCGGTCGCGATCCTGGTCGAACAGCGGCTTGGCGCGTCCGACGTCGATCGCCATCGCCATGATGTCGCCGCGGATCGACTGCGCGTGCTCGCGCAGATACGCGTTGGCGACGTACATCGAGTTCTCGATCACCGCCTTGGTGCGCGTCGAAAATAGCCGGTCAAGGCCGCGGTCGAGCGTGACGCTCGCAACGATCGCCACCAGGATCGCCGGCACCGCCGCGATCACAGAAAACAACCCGACGATGCGCACATGCAGCCGCGCGGCGGCACGGCCGCGCCGGCGCGCCAGCACGACCTGCCACACCTCGCGGGCGATGACGCTGAGCAGGATGAGCACGGTGACGCCATTGATCAGCAGCAGCGTGACGACGACCCGGTGGGTCGGCGCGATCGGCGTCAGGTCGGCGAGCACGATGAAGGTCATGAAAGCGGAGAACAGCGACAGCAGCGCCGCGACACCCGCCGATCACCCGCATCGACCGCCCGGCGGTCGGAGCGGGCGCGGCCAGATCGGCCGCGGCGGTTGGTCGACGCTCAAGGCGCTGGTCATGAACCCCCGATCGCGGGCGCAAGTAACGCTGTGGCGTGCAGAGAATTGCAGGCAGAAAGCCTGTCGCGCCGACGCCCTGCGGCTAAGGCAGCACACTGATGCTTTTATACAACAATGTTGCCGGATTGAGACAATTCCGGGGCGTAGATATCCAGAAGATAGCTGGGCTTTGACCTAGCCGCTGGTGCGGATGACCTGGATGTCCAGGTCGCGGATCTTCTTGCGCAGCGTGTTGCGGTTGAGACCCAGGAGGTCGGCGGCACGGATCTGGTTTCCCCGGCTCGCCGCCAGGGCGGCCGACAGCAAGCGGATATTCGACCTCGCGCAGCACCCGGTGATACAGGCCCGGCGGCGGCACGCCATTGTCGAAGCTTGCGAAATACTTGGTCAGGTTGCGCTCGACCGCCGCCATCAGGTTGTCCTCGACCGGCGCCTGTTCCGTCGCCGGGGCGGCCGGCTGGACCAGTTCGGCGTCGATCACCGCGGCGGTGATGGTTTCCTGCGGGTAGAGCGCGGCAAGCCGCCTCGCCAGATTTTCCAGCTCGCGGACGTTGCCGGGCCAGCGGTAGCGCTTGAGCCGGTCGAGCGCGGCCTGATCGATCTGCTTCTGCGGCAGGCCTTCCCGCTCCGCCTGGTTGAAGAAGTGGCGGATCAGGTCGGGCACGTCCTCGGTGCGCTCGCGCAGCGGCGGCAGCCGCAGCGGCACCACGTTGAGCCGGAAGAACAGGTCTTCGCGGAACAGGCCCTGCTGAATCAGGATGCGCAGGTCCTTGTTGGTCGCGGCGATGATGCGCACGTCGCTCTTGATCGCGGTGCGGCCGCCGACCGTGGTGTATTCGCCCTGCTGCAGCACGCGCAGCAGCCGCGTCTGCGCCTCCATCGGCATGTCGCCGATCTCGTCGAGGAACAGCGTGCCGCCCTCGGCCTGTTCGAAGCGGCCGGTGCTGCGTGAGTTGGCGCCGGTGAAGGCGCCCTTCTCGTGGCCGAACAATTCGGACTCGATCAGGTCGCGCGGGATCGCCGCCATGTTGATGGCGACGAACTGGCCGCTGCGCCGCTTGCCGTAGTCGTGCAGCGCGCGCGCGACCAGCTCCTTGCCGGTGCCGGACTTGCCGGAGATCATCACCGTGAGGTCGGTCTGCATCAGCCGGGCGACCAGCCGATAGATTTCCTGCATCGCCGGCGAGCGGCCGACCAGCGGGATGCCTTCGAGGTCCTCCGGCTTGCTGGCGGCGCGAATGGTCTCCTTCGGCTCCGCCAGCGCGCGGCCGACGATCGCGATCAGCTCCTTCAGGTCGAACGGCTTGGGCAGATATTCGTAGGCGCCGCGCTCGGAGGCGCGGATCGCCGTCATGAAGGTGTTCTGCGCGCTCATGATGAGCACCGGCAGGTTGGGCCGCAGCTTCTTGATGCGCGGCAGCAGATCGAACGCGTTCTCGTCCGGCATCACCACGTCGGTGATGACGAGGTCGCCGTCGCCCTGGCTGACCCAGCGCCACAGCGTCGCGGCGTTGCCGGTCGAGCGCACCTCGTAACCGGCACGCGACAGCGCCTGATTGAGCACGGTCCTTATCGCCGCATCGTCGTCGGCGACCAGAATGCTTCCCGCTGGCATTGGGTCCTCTCGGTCCTCTTGGATCCTCAGGTCCTTCGAGCGGGTGCCGGCCCGGCGCCGTCACCAGTGAACATGGGCATCAGCACACGGAAGATGGTCTGCCGAGGCTGAGATTCGCATTCGATGATGCCGCCGTGATCGCCGACGATCTTGGCCGCGAGCGCGAGGCCGAGACCCGTGCCGGTCGGCTTGGTGGTCACGAACGGATCGAACAGATGGGGCAGCAGGTCTTCGGGCACGCCCGGCCCGTTGTCCTTGATGCAGAATTCGAGCGGCAGCGAGACGCGGCGTTTTCAGGCCCGGCATCGAGAGCCGCACGCCCGGGCGGAATGCGGTGGTGATCTGGATTTCGCCGTCCGGCGTGGTCTCGCCGATCGCCTCGGCGGCATTCTTCACGAGGTTGAGGAACACCTGCACGAGCTGGTCGCGGTTGGCGTAGCACCGGCGGCAGCGAGGGGTCGTAGATCTCGACGAACTTGATGTGCCGCGCGCGAAGCCCGACTGCGCCAGGCGTTTCACGTGCTCGAGCACGACATGGATGTTGACCGGCTCGCGCTCGACCGGCCGCTCGTCGGAGAACACCTCCATGCGGTCGACCAGCTTCACGATCCGGTCGGCCTCGTCGCAGATCAGGCGCGTGAGCGTGCGGTCCTCGTCGCCGGCGGACTGCTCGAGAAGCTGCGCCGCGCCGCGGATGCCGGACAGCGGATTCTTGATCTCATGCGCCAGCATGGCGGCGAGCGCGCTGACCGAGCGGGCCGCGCCGCGGTGGGTCAGCTGGCGGTCCATCTTCTCGGCGATGGTGCGCTCCTGCAGCATCACCACGATGTGGGCCGGCCGCTCCGGCAGCGGCGCGACATAGAGATCGACCAGCCGGTCGCCGGGATTGCGCGGCGTCGAGAGATCGACCTTGTATTCGTTGACCGCAGCGCCGCGGTTGCGCACCTGATCGACCAGCGAGAGCAGCGGGCTGCCGAACGGCACCAGCTCGCGGAGGTATTGGCGGCGCAAATGCAGCACCGAAAGCTCGAAGAACGATTCCGCCGCAACGTTGGCGTCGGCCAGCTTGCCGTCGGCGGCGACGATGATGACGGGAAGCGGCAGCGCATTGAGCACCGCGTCTGCCGCGTCGAGCGACATGCCGAGCGGCGCGCCCGCGGGCCGCTCCGAGCCGCGCAATTCGGCGTTGCTCATGCGGCGGCTCCGAAGGCGTGGAAGGCCTCGGTCAGCCGGCTGCGCGCCGCCGCCGGATCCTCGCTGGTGAGCACGTTGGCGCGCCAGCGCTTGAGCGTGTCGAACGCCACGCCGGCGCTGGCAGCCGCCGCATCGAGCGCCCAGCCGAGGTGCTTGCGCGCGTGGCGGAGCCCGATGCGCAGGCCGTGGTGCGCCAGCATCTCCTCGTAGAGGTCGGAGATCAGCGCGAGCTGCGTCGTCAGCGGCGGCGGTACCTTGCGCTGCTCCGGTCGCCAAGTAGCGCGCGATCTGGCCGGGCAGCCACGGCCGGCCCTGCGCCGCACGGCCGACCATGACGGCATCGGCGCCGGAGGCTGCGCGGGCCGCATCGGCGTCGTCGAAGGTCTTGATGTCGCCGTTGACCACCAGCGGGATGGAAATCGCGTCGCGAACCGCTCGCACCGCGTTCCAGTCGGCGTCGCCCTTGTAGAACTGGCAGCGCGTGCGGCCATGCACGGTGATCATGCGCACGCCCGCGTCCTGCGCGCGACGCGCGAGTTCGGGCGCATTGAGCGTGGCGTCGTCCCAGCCGAGCCGCATCTTCAGCGTCACGGGCACGGAGGCCGCGCCGACAGTCGCCTCGATCAACGTCAGCGCGTGGTCGAGGTCGCGCATCAGCGCGGAGCCGGACTGCTTCACCGCGACGTATTTCGACGGGCAGCCCATGTTGATGTCGATGATCTGCGGCGCCGGCGGCTTCCGCGATCCGCGCGCCCTCCGCCATCCAGTGCGGCTCGCAGCCGGCAAGCTGCACGACGTGGATGCCGGTGCCCTGGCCTTCGGCGCGCAGCACGGCGTCCGGCCGGCCCTGGATCGAGCAATTCGCAGGCGGTCATCTCGGAAACCACCAGCCCAGCGCCGAGGCGCGACACCAGGCGGCGGAACGGCGCATCGGTGACGCCCGTCATCGGCGCCAGAATCACAGGATTGGAGATCGCGATGTTGCCGATGAGCATCTCAAACCACCAGAAAACGGTCGTTCCTGGGTTTGCCCACAAAGTAGGCTAGCCCAACTCTGCTTATAGTTTAGCCAATTTGCAGCGCAGCGCAAGTGCTGCATTGCAACAAATGTAGCGCCGGTGGAAATCCATTCCCGCCGCCCGGACAACGCGCTAAAGCCACGCTGGGTCAGGCATTTGAGCAAATCCGGACATGGCATCCTCGGTTGCGGCCGTTATCGTTGCAGCCGGGCGCGGCACCCGCGCCGGGGGCGATTTGCCCAAGCAATACAGGACTCTTGGCTGGCGAGCCCGTGATCCGGGCGAGCCTTTCGCTGTTTTCCTGGCATGGCCAGGTCGGCGCCGTGCAGGCGGTCATCCATCGCGATGATGTGGCTTCCTATGAGGCCGCCGCCAAGGGCCTCAGATTGATGCCGCCGGTGTTCGGCGGCGCGACCCGCCAAGCCTCGGTGCGGGCCGGCCTGGAGGCGCTGAGCGAGGGCTCCCCGGACATCGTGCTGGTGCATGATGCGGCGCGGCCGTTCTGCTCGTCGGGCCTGGTGTCGCGCGCGATCGCCGCCTGCGGCACAGACCGGCGCGGCGATCCCCGGGCTCGAAGTGACCGACACGATCAAGCGCGTCGATAGCGCGGGCTTGATCACCGGCACGGTCGAACCGCGCGGAACTGCGCAGCGTGCAGACGCCGCAGGCCTTCGCCTTCCCCGCGCTGCTCGACGCGCACCGCAAGGCCGCTGCCGCCGGGCGCGACGACTTCACCGACGACGCCGCGCTGGTCGAATGGGCCGGCCTCAAGGTCATCGGCGTTCGCCGGAGAAGCGGGCAACACCAAGCTGACCACCGACGAAGATTTCGCCCGTGCCGAGGCGAAGCGCATCGCGAGCCTCGCCGATCTGCGGACTCGGCTCCGGCTTCGACGTTCACGCCTTCGGCGACGGCGACCACATCATGCTCGGCGGCATGCGCGTGCCGCACGATCGCGGCGTGGTCGGCCATTCCGATGCCGACGTGGTGCTGCACGCGATCGTCGATGCGATCCTCGGCGCGCTCGCCGACGGCGACATCGGCAAGCATTTCCCGCCGAACGATCATGCGCTGGAAGGGCGCGTCGTCCGACCAGTTCCTGAAATTCGCGGTGCGAGCGCGTGACCAAGCGCGGCGGCCGCGTCGCGCATATCGACGTCACGGTGGTCTGCGAGGCGCCGCGCGTCGGCCCGCATCGCGACGCCATGCGCGCGCGCATCGCCGAGATCGCCGGCATCGCGGTGGAGCGCGTCGGCATGAAGGCGACCACCAGCGAGAAGATGGGCTTCACCGGCCGCGGCGAAGGCATCGCCGCGATGGCGACGGCGACCGTCCGCCTGCCCTGGTCTTGGTAGAGGACGCATGATCGGATCAGGAAGACGCGCGAGCGCCGCCGTCGCGCTGCTCGATCTCTGCAAGGCGACAGCATCTGACCGTCGCCACCGCGGAATCCTGCACCGGCGGGCTGCTCGCCGGCGGCGCTGACCGACATTCCCGGCTCCTCGGCCGTGGTGGACCGCGGCTTCGTCACCTACACCAACGAAGCCAAGCAGCAGATGCTCGGCGTGCCGCCGACGACGCATCGAGAAATACGGCGCGGTCAGCCGCGAAACCGCCGAGGCGATGGCGAAGGGCGCGCTGGCCCACGCCCAGGTCGATCTCGCGGTCTCGATCACCGGCATCGCCGGTCCGAGCGGCGCGATGCCGGGCAAGCCGGTCGGCCTCGTGCATTTCGCCGCCGCCGCGCGAAGCGGCCGGCTGATCCATCACGAACGCACGTTCGGCGACATCGGCCGCAGCCGAGGTGCGCCGGCGCTCGGTGCTGCAGGCGATGGCGATGCTGCGCGAACTGGCCGAGACGGAGGCGCCACGCGCGCCGCGCAATGAGAAATAGCTAGGCGCGGTAAATCTCGTCGGCGCGGCGCTCGAACGCCGCGGCAAAGCGGCGGAACGCGGCGTCGAACATCGCGCCCATCAGCAGGCCCAGCGTGCGGCTGCTGAATTCGTAGTCGATGAAGAACTCGACCTCGCAGGCGCTCGTCGCCCGTGGCGTGAAACGTCCAGCGGTTCTCCAGATGGCTGAACGGGCCTTCGCAGATATTCGACCAGGATCTGCAGCTTGCGGCCGGTCGAGCGTGACGCGGCTGCGGAATGTCTCGCGCACCAGCTTGTACGGCGACCGTCATGTCGGCGACCAGCACCTCGACGCCCTCCCCTTCGTCGTCGCGCTTGCGCACCTTCAGATCGCGGCACAGCGGCACGAACTCCGGATAGCGCTCGACGTCGGCGACCAGGTCGAACATGTGCTGCGCGGAATGCCGCACGCGGCGCTTGGTGCGAAAAGCTAGGCATGGCTCTGCGCACCCTGCTTTCGCGCAACGATCGAATCAGTTCATGGCGATCAGGCGCCGGCGCTCGCCTCGCGCGCGGCGCGCAGCTTGGCGAAGTCCTCGCCGGCGTGATGCGACGAGCGCGTCAGCGGGCTCGACGACACCATCAGGAAGCCCTTGCTGTAGGCGACGCTCTTGAGCGCCTCGAACTCGTCCGGCGGCACGAAGCGCGATCACCGGATGGTGCTTGCGGGTCGGCTGCAGGTACTGGCCGATGGTGAGGAAATCGACGCCCGCGGAGCGCAGGTCGTCCATCACCTGGAGCACTTCGTTGCGCTCCTCGCCGAGCCCGACCATGATGCCCGACTTGGTGAACATCGCTGGGATCGATCTCCTTCACGCGCTGCAGGAGCCGCAGCGAATGGAAATAGCGCGCGCCGGGCCGCACGGTGAGATAGAGCGACGGCACGGTTTCGAGATTGTGGTTGAACACGTCGGGCCGCGCCTCGACCACACGCTCCAGCGCGCCGTCCTTGCGCAGGAAATCCGGCGTCAGCACTTCGATCGTGGTGCCGGCGCAGCGCGCGCGGATGGCCCGGATGGTCTGCGCGAAATGGTCGCGCGCCGCCGTCGGCGAGGTCGTCGCGGTCGACCGAGGTGACGACCACGTGGGCGAGGCCGAGCTTCGCGGTCGCTTCGGCGACGTGGACCGGCTCGTGCGGATCGAGCGCGCCGGGCAGCCCGGTCTTGACGTTGCAGAACGCGCAGGCGCGCGTGCAGGTGTCGCCCAGGATCATGAAGGTGGCGTGCTTCTTCTCCCAGCACTCGCCGATGTTGGGGCAGCCGGCCTCCTCGCAGACCGTGTGCAGATTGTTGGCGCGCACGATGGCCTGCGTCTCGGCATAGCCTTTCGAGACCGGCGCCTTGACCCGGATCCAGTCGGGCTTGCGCAGCACAGGGGTGTCGGGCCGATGCGCCTTTTCCGGGTGGCGCGGCCGCCCGGTGGTGTGGTCGAGCACGACGGTCATGATGTCCCTGAACCTTACTTACGGAGCCGGGGCCGGTACCGCAACCTGCTCAGATTCCTTCCAAAGACTCATATCATATCGTGTTCGCCGGGCGCTCCCCGGCCCGCGGAGTTTCGGCCTAGACTGCCGCAATGACCTCACAATCCGACCGCCATAGCCGCGCGCATGCAGCCCAGTGTCCGTCCCGTCGATCTGGCGCGGCACATGCTCTGCCTGCCGTTCTACATCATGCTGGGCCTGATGGTGATCGAGGCGCTGCTCGGCGCCGTCACCACCTATCTGGTGATCGAGGCGGGCCGCGACTTCACCAAGGACCAGCTTCTGATCCGCGACCTGCTGATGATCCTGGCGGCGCAGTCGGCCTCCTACATCGTCGGCGCGATCAGCTGGATCTATGCCGAGCGCGCCGGCTTTCTGGCCTATGGCCGCTACATGCTGCAGTTCGCCCACGAAAACCGGCATCAGACCAAGTCGCTGACCGACAAGGAGGTGCGCGAACGGGTCGAGCCGTTCCTCACCGGCGAGACGTTCTACGTCTATTTCCACCTGATGTACGAGATCGAGGGCGATCTGCGGCTGCTGCTCGGCCTCGTCTTCAACGTGATCGTGCTGGGCACGCAGATCGACGGCTCGCTGCCGGTCGCCTATGCGGCCGCGTTTGTCGTGCTGTTCGCGATGCAATGGACGATGCGCAAGCAGATTTCGCGCGCCTATCTCGACAACCAGCGCATGACCAACCGCATGACCGCGCAGGGCTACACCGCCTGGGACAACATCTTCACCGGCAACCGCTACAATCTGCGGCTCTGGCTCGCCGGCTTCAAGGCCAAGCTGCGCGACGGTCTCGATGCGCAGATCAAGGCGATCATGACCAAGGAAGGTCTGAGCGCGGCGAGCGCGATCGTCGGCCTCGCCATCGTGTTCGGCACCATGGCTTGGGTCGCGGCGCAGCCAGCCGGCGACGCCGGAGACGCTGATCGCGCTGGTCGCGACGCTGCCGCGCCAGATCGAGATGACGCACAACATGCACCAGTTCACCTCGGGCTGGAACGAGTTGCTGGCGGTGTGGACGCGGCTGCGCGGCGTCGCCGCCAACATGCATCCGGAGTTCGACGCGGACTTCGACGCGCGCATCAAGCTCGACAGGCTGGTGCTGCGCGAAGGCGACAGCTCCAACACGGTGATCGTCGCTGGACGATGCGGTGAGCCTGATCCTGGCGAAGCCGACCGGGCGCATCAACGTGCGCGGCGCCAACGGCTCGGGCAAGTCGACGCTGCTGATGAGCCTGAAGTCGCAGGTGAAGAACCGCGCCTACTACTGGCCGACCGCCGACCGGCTGGCGTTCCAGTTCGCGCAGGGCATGGAGCCGGAGGATCTCGACTACGGCGATGACGACGACGAGCCGAAGAAGCCGCGCGAAGCCGCCCGGCTTCTCGTCAGGCGAGCGGCAGTTGCGCGCGCTGCGCGAGATCGTGCGCTACACCGAGGCGCGAGATGTATCTGCTCGACGAGTGGGACGCCAATCTCGATCCCAACAATCGCGCCGCCGCCGACGCGCTGGTGGAGGAGCTCGCCAAGCGCGCCCGCGTGGTCGAAATCTCGCATCGGGACCGGGTGTAGCGCGTCCGCCGTCCTCACATGTTCAGCACACGCCCGTAGGCGTCGAGCACCGCTTCCTTCATCGTCTCCGACAGCGTCGGATGCGGGAAGATGGTGTGCATCAGCTCTTCTTCGGTGGTCTCGAGATTCATCGCCACGACATAGCCCTGGATCAGCTCGGTGACCTCCGCGCCGACCATGTGCGCGCCGAGCAGCTGGCCGGTCTTCTTGTCGAAGATCACCTTGACCAGGCCCTGGTCCTCGCCGAGCGCCACCGC
This sequence comes from uncultured Alphaproteobacteria bacterium, assembly GCA_963711955.1. Lineage (GTDB taxonomy): Bacteria > Pseudomonadota > Alphaproteobacteria > Rhizobiales > Xanthobacteraceae > Z2-YC6860. The sequence goes on from CAVQGC010000011.1 coordinate 359,427, forward strand.
CTTGCCGTTGCCGACGAACGGGAAGCGGCCGACGCGAATGTCGAGCTTCTTGTCCTTCGCGGCCTGCTCGGTGAGGCCGACCGAGGCGATCTGCGGGCAGCAATAGGTGCAGCCCGGGATCAGGCTCTTGTTCATCGGATGCGGATGCAGGCCCTTGATCGCCTCGACGCAGATCACGCCCTCGTGCTCGGCCTTGTGCGCCAGCATCGGCGGGCCGGCGACGTCGCCGATCGCGTAGATGCCCGGCACGTTGGTCTTGCAGAAGCCGTCGATCACGATGGTGCCGCGGTCGGTCTTCACGCCGAGCTTTTCCAGGCCGAGGTTCTCGACATTGCCGACCACGCCGACGGCCGAGATCACGCGGTCGACGGTGAGCGTCTGCGTGCCGCCCTTGCCGTCGTCGATGGTGGCGGTGACGCTGTCGCTCTTCTTGTCGAGCTTGGTCACCTTGGCGCCGGTGATGATCTTGATGCCCTGCTTCTCGAACGCCTTGCGCGCGAACGCGGCGATCTCGGCGTCCTCGACCGGCAGGATCTGCGGCAGCACTTCGACCACCGTCACCTCGGCGCCCATGGTGCGGTAGAAGCTCGCGAACTCGATGCCGATCGCGCCGGAGCCGACCACCAGCAGCGACTTCGGCATGGTGTCCGGGGCCATCGCCTCGAAATAGGTCCAGACCAGCTTCTTGTCGGGCTCGAGCCCGGGCAGCACGCGCGGCCGCGCGCCGGTCGCGATGATGATGTGCTTGGCCTGATAGCTGCCGGGGCCGAGCGCGTCCTTGCGGCGCCTGGACGTCGCTCGCCTTCACAGTGATCTTGCCGGGCGCGTCGATCGACGGCCTCGCCCCAGATCACCGCGACCTTGTTCTTCTTCATCAGGAAGGTGACGCCGGCGTTCATCCGCCCGGCGACGCCGCGCGAGCGCTTGACCACCGCGGCCGGGATCGAACGCCACGTTGTCGGCCGACAGCCCGTAATCCTTGGCGTGCTGCATGGCGTGGTAGATTTCCGCCGAGCGCAGCAGCGCCTTGGTCGGGATGCAGCCCCAGTTCGAGCAGATGCCGCCGAGATAGTGGCGTTCGACGATCGCGGTCTTGAAGCCGAGCTGGGCGGCGCGGATCGCGGTGACGTAGCCGCCCGGCCCCGAGCCGATGATGATGATGTCGAAATTGGTGTCAGCCATGTTGCTGCCTTTCGGTTGTCGCGGGCGAGTGTAGCGTCAAAGGCCGGAAACCTCTAGCCCGCTTGCGCCGAGCCGCCGGCGCAGCATGCGCGCCCCGGATATAGGTTTCCAGCAACACCATGCGCGAGCAGCGCGGCGACGCCGCCGAGGGCGATGGTGCGCACCATGTCGCGCAGCCAGTTGGTCGGACCGATAGCTGATCGCCTGCCCGATGATGTCGAGCCCGTAGCGGGTTGAGGATCACGAGGCCGCGCGACCATGGTTGCGATCCACGGCCAGCGCGTGAGATCGTCCTCGCCGCGCAGCCGCAGCCAGCGCCGCCGCACCAGGCCCCACTGCACCAGCACCGCGACCAGCGCGGGCACGATGAACTCCAGCGCGATGGCGGTGTTCTCGATCCCGATGGCGAACGGATTGGTCGAGCGGTCGGCGGCGATCTTGGACGAGCGCCGGGAAATGCCAGCGGATGCAAAGCCAGCAGCGCCAGGCAGCCGCCGTCGACGTTGAAGCCCGCGGCGCCGGCGCGCCGCAGACGTTGGCGACGATGAACGCCAGCAAGCAGATGGTCACGAAAACCGGCAGCGCGATCAGGACGAGCCCGAACTCCTCCGTCGGCGGCGAAGTAGTCCGCCGAGCTGCAGCGCGGCGAGCAGCGCGACGAACAGCGACAGCAGGAAGATGCCGAGGAAGGCAAGGAATGCACTCATCACAACGCAGCTCATCGAGCGCCGGCCCTCCTCGGCTGCGCGACCGCACTACTCCACGACCAGCTTGAGCTCCTCGACCACCGGCCGAACCTGCGCGATCTGCGCTCTGCAGCATCTTGTCGCATCTCGGCCGGCGTGTTGCCGGACGGCTCGGCGCCGACGTCGGTCATGCGCTTGGCGATGTCGGGGCGCTTCACCGCTTCCGCAACCTGCTGCTGGATGCGGTTGACGATCGCGTCCGGCGTGCCCTTGGGCGCGAGGAAGCCGTTCCAGCCCTGCAGTTCGAGATTGGGGAAGCCCATCTCGCGCGCGGTCGGCACTTCGGCAGCGCCGCCGATTTGGTCGCGACCGCCATCGCCTTGAGCGAGCCGGAGCGCACGTGCTGCAGCGAGCTCGACAGCTGGTCGCCGCCGAAATGGATGCGGCCGGCCAGCATGTCGGTGACCAGCGGCGCCGCGCCGCGGAACGGCACGTGATCCATCTTGATGCCGGCGTCGCGCTTGAGCACCTCGCCGCACAGATTCATGATGCTGCCCGGCCCGGTCGAGCCGTACAGCAGCGGCGTTGTCGGCTTTCTTGGCGTAGTCGACGAACTCCTTGAGGTTGTTCGACCGGCACGTCCTTGGCGGCCAGGAACAGCAGCGGCACCCAGGCGCCGACCGACACCGGCACGAAGTCGTCGAACGTGTGCCGCGCGCGCTTGACGTACATCAGCGACGACGTGGTGGTGGAGAAGGTGATGTTGCCGAACAGCAGCGTGTGGCCGTCGGGCGCCGCCTTCGCGACCTGATCGGCGCCGATCGATCCGCCGCCGCCGCCGACGTTCTCGACCACGAAGCTCTGGCCCATCGTCTCGGAGAGGCGCTGCGCGATCAGCCGCGCCAGCATGTCGGTGGTGGCGCCGGCCGGAAACGGCACGACGACGCGGACGTTGCGGCTCGGGAACTGCGATTGCGCGAGCACCGCCGGGGCAAACAGCGCCGCGCCGCCGACTGCCGCCGCGCCTTTGAGAATTTCACGCCGCCTGGTCTTCGATCATTGGTTCGTCGCTCCCTTGGATTGTTTCTTGCGTCGCTGGCGGCAATGTTACCCGCAATTTGGCACGACGGCCATATGCGGCGTTCACCGGCCTGCGCTCGCCGGACCCCCCTCGCAAGATGGCATGCCCAAGTCCGTGAATTCGTGCGACAGCCATTACAGACGGTGCCTCACACCACCATCATCACCGGATTTTCGATCAGCCGTCTTGAACGCGCCGATCAGCTCGGCGCCGAGCGCGCCGTCGACCGCGCGGTGGTCGCAGGACAGCGTCACGCTCATGACGTGCGCCGCCTCGATCTTGCCGTTCATGACGACCGCCCGCTCCTCGCCCGCGCCGACCGCCAGGATGGTGGCGTGCGGCGGATTGATCACCGCGGTGAAGTCCTTGATGCCGTACATGCCGAGGTTGGACACCGCCGTGGTGCCGCCCTGGTATTCATGCGGCTTGAGCTTGCGGGCGCGGGCGCGCGCCGCAAAATCCTTCATCTCGTTGGAGATCGCGGACAGCGACTTGGTCTCGGCGTTGCGGATGATCGGCGTGATCAGGCCGCCCGGCATCGCGACCGCGACGCCGACGTCGGAATGCTTGTGCTTGAGCATGCCGGCTTCGGTCCAGCTCACGTTGGCGTCCGGGATGCGCTGCAGCGCGAGCGCCAGCGCCTTGATGACGAAGTCGTTGACCGAGAGCTTGTAGGCCGGCTTGCCGTCCTTGTCCTTCGGCGCCGCGGCGTTGATCTCCTCGCGCGCCTGCCAGCAGCTTGCCGATGTTGCAGTCCATCGTCAGGTAGAAATGCGGGATGGTCTGCGTCGATTGCGTGAGCCGCTGCGCGATGGTGCGGCGCATGCCGTCGTGCGGCACGACCTCGTAGCTGCCCTCCTCGAACAGCGCGCGGATCTGCTGGTCCGACATCGACGGCGCGATCGCAGGAGGCCGCCTCCAGCCGCGGCGCGCACCGGCCGCGGCGCGGGCGCAAGCCCTTGCCGGATTTCGCGGCGTCGACGTCGCGCGCGATGACGCGGCCGTGCGGGCCGGAGCCGGCGATGCGCGAGACGTCGATGCCGGCTTCCTTGGCGAGCCGCCGCGCGAGCGGCGAGGCGAACGCGCGATTGCCGTCGGCGCGGGCGGCCTGCGTGGGTACAGCAGCCGCGGGACGCTGGCGCAGCGGCGGCAGCACCGGCTTGGGCGCTGCCGGAGCAGGTGCTGCAGCGGACGCCGCAGGCGCCTGCGCGGGCTTCGCCTGCTGCGGCGGGATGCGGGCCGCGATGCGGCAGCGGCCTTCACGTCCTCGCCCTCGCCGGCCAGCACCGCGATCACCTGATTGACCGGCACGTCGGCGGTGCCTTCGGCACCACGATCTTGGCCAGCGTGCCTTCGTCGACCGCCTCGACCTCCATGGTCGCCTTGTCGGTCTCGATCTCGGCGATCACGTCGCCGGACTTGACCTGTCGCCCTCTTTCTTGAGCCACTTGGCGAGGTTGCCCTTCTCCATCGTGGGCGACAGCGCCGGCATGAGGATGTTGATCGGCATGGCGGCGACTGGGCTTACCGGTAGCAGACGGCCTTGGCCGCCTCGACCACTTCGGCGACCGACGGCAGCGCAAGCTTTTCGAGATTGGCGGCGTAGGGCATCGGCACGTCCTTGCCGGCAACGCGCGTCAGCGGCGCGTCGAGATAGTCGAACGCCTCGCGCCATCACGCGCGCCGCGATCTCGGCGCCGATGCCGCACTGCGGCCAGCCCTCCTCGACCGTGACGATGCGGCCGGTCTTCTTCACCGACGCAATCACGGTGTCGGTGTCCATCGGGCGCAGCGTGCGCAGATCGATCACCTCGGCCTCGATGCCGTGCTTGGCCAGCTCGTCGGCGGCCTTGAGCGCGTAGGTCATGCCGATCGAGAACGAGACGATGGTGACGTCGTTGCCGGCCGCGCGATCCGCGCCTTGCCGATCGGCAGCACGAAATCGTCGAGCTTGGGCACCGGGCCCGCTCTGGCCGTAGAGGATTTCGTTTTCGAGGAAGATCACCGGATTGGGATCGCGGATCGCGGCCTTGAGCAGGCCCTTGGCGTCGGCGGCGTTCGACGGCGCGATCACCGTCAGGCCCGGAATGTGCGAGTACCAGGCGGAGTAGTCCTGGCTGTGCTGGGCGGCGACGCGGGCCGCCGCGCCGTTCGGGCCGCGGAACACGATCGAGGATTTCATCTGGCCGCCCGACATGTAGCAGCGTCTTGGCCGCCGAGTTGATGATCTGGTCGATCGCCTGCATGGCGAAGTTGAAGGTCATGAACTCGACGATCGGCTTGAGCCCCGCCAACGCCGCGCCGACGCCCAAGCCGGCAAAGCCGTGCTCGGTGATCGGCGTGTCGACCACGCGCTGCGGGCCGAACTCCTGCAGCAGGCCCTGCGTGACCTTGTAGGCGCCCTGATACTCGGCGACCTCCTCGCCCATCACGAACACGTCCTTGTCGCGGCGCATCTCCTCGGCCATGGCGTCGCGCAGCGCTTCGCGCATGGTCATGGTGACCATCTCGGTGCCTTCCGGCAGGTCGGGGTCGGGCTGAGCCTGTGGCCTGCGGCGCGGCGGCGAGCGGATTCGGCTGCGGCCGGCGCTGGGTCGCGCTTCTTGCGCTGGCCGGCGCGGCCGCCTCGGCCTTTTGCGGCTGCGCGGCTTTGCGGCGTCCTGATCGCCGACGTTGTCCTCGCCGTCGCCAAGGATCACCGCGATCGGCGTGTTGACCGCGACGTCCGCGGTGCCTTCGGGAACCAGGATCTTGCCGAGCGTGCCTTCGTCGACCGCCTCGACCTCCATGGTCGCCTTGTCGGTCTCGATCTCGGCGATCACGTCGCCGGACTTGACCTTGTCGCCCTCGTTCTTGAGCCACTTGGCGAGGTTGCCCTTCTCCATGGTGGGAGACAGCGCGGGCATCAGCACTTCAATCGGCATGGACGCAGGACCCTCTTCGCATGCTCAGCGCGACAAGCGTGACAGATTGGTGGCGAGCGACATCGCGGCGGCTGCGATCATCACGCAGGTGAAAAACGCGACCAGCGCCTTGTTGACCTTGGACGAATAGACGGCGGCTGCCCCGGTCATCTGCCGCGAGGCGAACGGCCAGGCCACCGCCGCGTACCACATCTGCTTGCGGTTGCTCTCGCCGGACAACACGCGCAGCGTGAGGGCGAAATTCAGCGCACCGACAATCCAGCTTACGATGGCGCCGATGCAGGCCACGACCACCACGATGGTTGCCAATGTCGACATGCGCCGTCATCGCACCACGTCGGTGTAGAGCTCGGAGGGATCGGGCTCCGGGTCGTTGGTGGCGAACTCGGCCGCCTCGTTGACGGCGTCGCGCACCTTGGCGTCGATCTTCTTGATCTCGTCCTCGCTCGCCCATTTGCGCTCGAGGATGCGGCGGCGCACCTGCTCGATCGGGTCGTGCTCGGTGCGGACCTTCTCGACCTCCTCGCGGGTGCGGTACTTCGCCGGGTCCGACATGGAGTGGCCGCGGTAGCGGTAGGTCAGCATCTCCAGGATGATCGGGCCGTTGCCCTCGCGGCACAAGCCGACCGCCTTCTCCGCCGCGGCCTTGACCGCGCGCACGTCCATGCCGTCGACCTGCTCGCCGGGGATGTCGTGGGACAGCGCCGCGCTCCGCCAGCCTGGTGGTGGCCGACGAGCGGGCGATCGAGGTGCCCATGGCGTACTGGTTGTTCTCGATGATGTAGATCACCGGCAGCTTCCAGAGCTTCGCCATGTTGAAGCTCTCGTAGACCTGGCCCTGGTTGGCCGCGCCGTCGCCGAAATAGGTCAGCGAGACGTTGTCGTTGCCGCGGTACTTGTTGGCGAAGGCCAGGCCGGTGCCGAGCGGGACCTGCGCGCCGACGATGCCGTGGCCGCCGAAGAAGCCCTTCTCGGCGGAGAACATGTGCATCGAGCCGCCCTTGCCCTTGGAATAGCCGTGGGTCCGGCCGGTCAGCTCCGCCATCACGCCCTTGGGGTCCATGCCGCAGGCCAGCATGTGGCCGTGGTCGCGGTAGCCGGTGATGACCTGGTCGCCCGGCTTGAGCGCCATCTGCATGCCGACCACCACGGCCTCCTGGCCGATGTAGAGGTGGCAGAAGCCGCCGATCAGGCCCATGCCGTACATCTGGCCGGCCTTCTCCTCGAAGCGGCGGATCAGCAGCATGTCCTGGTAGGCGGCGATTTGCTGGTCCTTGGGGAGCTCTGCTGCAGCGGTTGCGCTCTCCGCCGGGTTGGCGGACGGGCGACGCTGCTGCCTTGTCCTTGGCGACGGCCATGGTTCTCCTCGGGCGAAAAGCGCCGTCGAACGGCGGCCTTAAATCCAATAGCGTAAATCGTTGCGCGGCGAAAGCGTGTGGCTTCGCCACACGCACAACCTTCGCGGCGCACAAGCCGCTGTGTTCGCATAGGAATTGGCGACGGCCGGGGCGGAGCGAGCCGCGTATCCGGTTGGCTCAGGGCCGCTTGAGGATCAGGGTGAGTTCGCGCCGGTCGAGATAGCCGAGCACCGCCCGCGCCCGCTCGTCGAGCGTGTCGGGATCGATGCTCTCGGACTTGAGCAGCGCGACGCGGCGCTGCCATTCGGCCCGCTCGAGCTTGAGGCGGCCGAGTTCCTCGCTCAGCGCGATGAATTGCAGGTCGAGTTCATGCTTGGCCCGAAGGCCGTGGTTGCCGGTGTAGGCGTTGACGCCGAAGTAGCCGATGAACAGGGCGGCGCCGACATAAAGGCCAAGCGCGGTCAGGAAAGCTCGGAGCCTGCGGCGGATCACCATGCGGGCCAAGATGCCGTGCGTCGCGTTAAGGCCTTGTTACCGGGTCGAGCGTGGCATCAGCAGCCGCTGCGCGCCGGCTCCGCGCCGCGCAGCGCGGCTTCGAGATCGCTCGGCCCCGCCGCAATGATGTCGCGGCGCGGAATGTGGCCGTTGGCGATCACCGCTTTGAGCGCCGCAGCGACGTGCGGGTCGGTTCGGATCGTGGTCTCGCGGCTTTGCGCCTGCATGCGATAGTAGTTCCGCATCGCCGCGATGAAATGCGTGCGGTGCGTGGCCTGGCATAGCCTTTTCGGGTTCTCGGCGGCGAGGCAGGCCACGTAAGTCGAGGCTTTGCGGACCGGGCCGCCGGCGGTGGCGTCGCCGCGCGAGCTGCAAGTCTTGTTGGCCTGGTCGAGGAAGACGTCCTTCGCCCCGATCGGCACGTAGATTTCGTCGGCCACCGTGCCACCATTCGTCTTCCAATATTGGCTCAGGCCTTGGCCCGAACCCCTTGTGCCGACATAAATTCCGGTCAACAGCGCGGCGGCGCCGATCCAGAACACCACGCGGCGCAGTTTCGAAGCGCTCCCGTTCAAATTGTCATCGCCGAGCTGCTCGAACGTCACGCCCGGGATATTGCGAAGCCCTTCGCGGGTGATGCCTTCCGTCCGCTGACCGAATTGCTTGTCGCGCATGCGATTGCGGCCTCAGACGATACGGCCTGCGGCAAGCGGCCGGACAAGGAACGGAGTGAAAACGGACAGGCGCATGGTTCTTCCCACCCGCCTTCCCATAGGACACCGCGGTAAATGAACCGTCGCCGGGCCTCCGCCAATTGGGCTTCGGCTCGGAAACGCTTATAATCGGGCTCCGGAGCCCACCGCCGATGACCGCACCCCTTCCCAACCAAGTCCTGGCCGCGCTGTGGCGCCTGGCCGGCCAGCCGGTGGCGGCGCTCGACGCCGTGGTACTGACTGGCGCAGAGCCGGTGCTGCCGTCCTCGTTCGCGGTCGGCACCGCGGCGCAGACCACCGTCGCGGCGGCGGCGCTGGCCGCCGCCGAACTGTGGCGGATGCGCTCCGGGCGGCAGCAGCAGGTCCGCGTGGCGATGCGCGACGCGGCGATCGAGACCCGCAGCGAGCATTACCTCGCGATCGACGGCAAGCCGCTGCCGCGATGACCGCGACAAGATCGTCGGGCTCTATCGCTGCGGCGACGGCCGCTGGGTGCGGCTGCACACCAACATGCCGCACCATCGCGACGGCACCCTGAAGCTGCTCGAATGCCGACTACGACCGCGTCTCGGTGCAGCGCGCGCTCGACAAGTGGAAGGCCTATCGATCTTGAGGACGCTGCGGTGCCGGCGGGCCTGGTCATCACCGCGACGCGCTCGTTCGCGGAATGGGACGCGCATCCGCAGGGCCGCGCGGTTGCGGATCTGCCGCCGTTCACGATCGAGAAGATCGGCGATGCGCCGCCCGAACCGCTGCCCGCGGGGGACCGCCCGCTGTCCGGCATCAAGGTGCTCGATCTCACGCGCGTGATCGCCGGCCCGGTGTGCGGGCGGACGCTCGCTTCGCACGGCGCCGACGTGCTGCTACATCACCGCTCCGCACCTGCCCGCCGATGGAGGATCTCGTCATCGACAATGGCCGCGGCAAGGTGGCCGCGCAGCTCGATCTGCGTCAGGCATCGGGCCGCGAGACGCTTGACGGGCTTGCTGCGTCAGGCCGACATTTTCATCCAGGGCTATCGGCCCGGCGCAATCGCCCAATATGGCTTCAGCGCCGAGCAAGCGGCAAAGCTGCGGCCCGGCATCGTCTGCGTCTCGCTCTGCGCCTATGGCTACGAAGGGCCGTGGGCCAACCGGCGCGGCTTCAATTCACTGGTGCAGAACGCCAACGGCATGAACGACGCCGAGGCGCAGGCGTTCGGAGCGAGCCAGCCCAAGCCGCTGCCGGCTCAGGCGCTCGATCATGCCACCGGCTTTCTCATGGCCTTCGCCGCGATGTCGGCGCTGAAGCGCCGCGCCACCGAGGGCGGAAGCTGGCATGTGCGCTGCTCGCTGGCGCAGACCGCGCAATGGTTTCGCCAGCTTGGCCGGATCGACGGAACAGCTTGTGCCCGATCCTGAGCCTCGACGAGCGTGCAAGACCGGCTTTACGAGAGTGACTCCGGCTTCGGCCGGCTTACCGCCGTGCGCCATTCGGCCGTCATGTCGGAGACGCCGCCGCGCTGGGAGCGGCCATCGGTGCCGCTCGGCACCCATCCGGCCGAGCTGGCCGAATTAGCGCAGCGCCTTAGCGCCGCGCGGCCGGCGTATTTCGCCTGCGTGCCGAGGTCCTGCTCGATGCGCAGCAACTGGTTGTACTTCGCGGTGCGGTCGGAGCGCGCCAGCGAGCCGGTCTTGATCTGCCCGCAATTGGTCGCGACCGCGAGATCGGCGATGGTCGCGTCCTCGGTCTCGCCGGAACGGTGCGACATCACCGCGGTGTAGCCGGCCTTGTGCGCGGTCTCGACCGCGGCCAGCGCTTCGGTCAGCGTGCCGATCTGGTTGACCTTCACCAGGATCGAATTGCCGATGCCCTTGTTGATGCAGTCGGTCAGCCGCTTGACGTTGGTGACCATCAGGTCGTCGCCGACCAGCTGGCATTTCTTGCCGATCAGGTCGGTGACGAGCTTCCAGCCCTCGAAATCGTCCTCCGCCATGCCGTCCTCGATGGAGACGATCGGATAGCGCGACACGAGGTCGGCGAGATACTTGGCCTGCTCCTCCTTGGAGCGGGTTTTGCCCTCGCCTTCATAGACATAGGCGCCGTTCTTGAAGAATTCGGTTGAAGCCGGATCGAGCGCCAGCACGATGTCCGTGCCGGGCTTGTAGCCGGCCGCCTCGATCGCCTTCATGACGAAGCCCAGCGCTTCCTCGGCCGACTTGAGGTTGGGCGCAAAGCCGCCCTCGTCGCCGACGTTGGTGTTGTGGCCCTGCGTCGTGCAGCGCCTTCTTCAGGGTCTGGAACACCTCGACGCCCCAGCGCAGGCCTTCGGCGAAGCTCGGCGCGCCGACCGGCATGATCATGAATTCCTGGAAGTCGATCGGGTTGTCGGCATGCACGCCGCCGTTGACGATGTTCATCATCGGCACCGGCAGGAGCCGCGCCGAGGTGCCGCCGACGTAGCGATAGAGCGGCTGCCCGTTGGCGATAGCCGCGGCCTTGGCGACCGCGAGCGACACGCCGAGGATCGCGTTGGCGCCGAGCCGCGCCTTGTTCGGCGTGCCGTCGAGCGCGATCATCGTCTCGTCGATCTGGGCCTGGTCCTCGGCGTCCATGCCGCCGATGGCGTCGAAGATCTCCGTTTCGACCGCGGCCACCGCCTTCTGCACGCCCTTGCCGAGATAGCGCTTCTTGTCGCCGTCGCGCAGCTCGACCGCCTCGTGCGCGCCGGTCGAGGCGCCGGAGGGCACGGCGGCGCGGCCGACGCGAGCCGTCTTCCAGCGTCACCTCGACCTCGACGGTCGGGTTGCCCCGGCTGTCAAGGATTTCGCGCCCGATGATGTCGGTGATGGCGGTCATGGCGGCTCTTCGTGCTTGACATGACGCCTGCTTCGTCCGCCGAGCATTGCCAACGACGGCTCGTGCCATTCCGCAACCGACCACTTGGTCATGTCGGCTCGCGCAGCAACAGGGTGGCGATGCCCTTGTCATGCCCCGCACAGCCAAGGCAGGGTGCGGCCCATGGCCAAAAAATCGCGCCAGCTTGGCCGCCCGGTGCCGCTGCCCGCTTCGCCCGACAAGGCGAAGCTCGACCGCGTGCCCAATCCGCATCCGGACACGGACTACGTCGCGCGCTTCACCGCGCCGGAGTTCACCACGCTGTGCCCGATCACCGGCGCAGCCGGACTTCGCGCATCTCGTCATCGACTACGTGCCGGGACAATGGCTGGTGGAGTCGAAGTCGCTCAAGCTCTACCTCGGCAGCTTCCGCAATCACGGCGCGTTCCACGAGGACTGCACCGTCGCCATCGGCAAGCGGCTGGTCGAACTGCTCAAGCCGAAATGGCTGCGGATCGGCGGCTACTGGTATCCGCGCGGCGGCATGCCGATCGACGTGTTCTGGCAGGCCGGTGCGTTGCCGAAGGGCGTCTGGGTGCCGGACCAGGGCGTCGCGCCTTATCGCGGCCGAGGGTAGAATCCCGTCAATCAATCGTCCTGGCCGCGCTGAGCAGGATCGACGTCGGCACCTCGATGCCGAGCCCTTTCGCGGTTTTGAGATTTACGACAAGCTCGAACGTGGTGGGTTGCTCGACCGGAAGGTTGCCAGGGCTTTCGCCGCGGAAAATGCGATCGGCATAAGTCGCCAGCCGCAGATAGGTAGCACGCTGGTTGGCGCCGTAGCTCAGCAGCCCGCCGGCATCGGCGTACTCGCTCCAGCCGAACATCGAGGGCAGCTTTTGCGCGAGGGCGAATTGAGCGACCTTGGTCCGATGCACCATGGTGGCGCCTTCAGGGAACACGAGCATTGCATCGGCGCGTGCACTGGCCACGGATGCCAGCGCATTGTCCAGCTCGCGGGCGCCCACGAACGGCACATAGACCAGCTCGATCCCCAGCTTCTGCGCGGCTTGTTGCGTGGCGTTCCATTCCGAGCGCTCGCCCGGATGATCGGTGTTCGACAGGACAGCGAGCTTGCGCAGTTTCGGAAATATGTCCCTGAGCAGATCGACGCGTTTGGCCGCGAGGTCGAGCGAAAGAAACGTGGCGCCGGTGAAATTGCCGCCGGGCCGCGCGAGGCTTTTGACAAGGCCGATCTCGATAGGATCGCCGCTGATGGCAAACAGAACAGGAATGTCTGTCGCCGCCCGCATGGCGCGAATGGCGGGGCCGCTCGAAACCGCAAGGTCGACTTTGCCGCGCGTCAATTCCGCCAGCACCGCCCGCAATGCATCCGGATTGCCGGGCGCATAACGAAGTTCAAGCACAATGTCCTTGCCTTCGACGTAGCCGCGCTCGCGCAGCCCCTCGACGGAAACCATCCACGAACGGGTCGGGTTGCGCTTCCGTCGAAACCCAGAAGATACGGCGGACCTTGGCTGTTTGCGCAAATGCCGCGATCGGCCACGCTAGCGCCATGCCGGCCAGCACAGTGATGACGTCGCGCCGCCGCATAGCAGCCCCGCGAGGTTCACGTCCCGGAAGGGTATTCGACCGGCCTGGCGGTTGGAAGTGCCCGCTTCGATCAGACCGACTTGGGCCGCGTCAGCAGCATCGCGCTCACGATTCCGGTCAGCGCAATCGCGGTCGAGCAGATCGCGAGCGTCGCCGACGAGTCCAAGATAGAACAGGCCGTAGCCGAACGCCGCGGTGCCGATCGACTGGCCGACGAAGATCGAGAAGGTGTGGAAGGCGATCGCGGAGCTGCGCGTCGCGGGCGCGAGCTCGGTGACGAACACCTGGATGCTGGCGTGCAGCATGTAGAAGCCCAGTCCCATGACGCCGACCACCGCGCATTGCACTTGCCACGGCGGCGCAAATGCAAGCGCTGCGATGCCGAACGCCATGAACAGCCCGCCGGCGATCATCACCCATTTCTGGCCGAGCAGCCGCAGCAATGCTCCGATGCCAATCGAATAGACGATGCCGCCGACGGCGAACGACGCGATGACGGCGCCGGCGATCGAGGCGCGCCGCTCGCCGGCTTCGAGCAGCAGCACGGCGACATAGGCGAACAGCCCCATCACGAAAATGCCCTCGCACAGCACGGTGAGGTAGCAAATGCGCGCCGTCGGGATGCGGAAGATGGCGCGGTAGCGAAGGATCACGGTGCGCGGATCGAGAGGCTGGCGCGGCGCCTCCGGCAGGCCGCGCAGGCCCACCACGGCGAGCACGAGCGTGATCAGCGAGATCACGCCGAGCACGATGAACACGCCGCGCCAATGGATGAAATCGGCGACGATGCCCGCGGCCGCCGATCCCAGCAGGTTGCCGGTGATGGTGCCGGCCAGCAGCCGTCCGATCGCGACTTGGCGTTGCGCCAGCGGCACCAGGTCCGACAGCAGCGCCATGCCGAGCGGAAACAGGCCGCCGCAGCCGGCGCCGGCGATGACCCGAAAAATGAACAATTGCTGGAAGGTCGTTGCGACGGCGCAGAGGAACGACGCGATCGTCAGCACGACCAGGCAGCCGATCATCACGCGTTTCTTGCCGACGGAATCCGCGACCGGCCCCAGCACCGGCAGAACCATGCCGTAGGAGATGAACGCTGCCGCCAGCATGGCCGCGGTCGCCGGCGGCAGCCAGAACTCGTGGGCGATCTGCGGAATCATCGGGTCGACCGCCCGCACCGAAAGCGCGGACGAAAACGTCATGAACGAGATGATCGCGAGGGTGCGGCCCATTGCGCCGTTTTGGACACTGCCATGAGGCCCTCCGCAAGCCCAATCGGAGCAATCCACCTATCCGACGATCGCGTGCGGCAGGAAGCGTGACGAATTCTTGGTGATCGGGCTGCTGTCCTCGCGCACGTTGAGCCCGCAAGGCTCGCCCGCGGCGAACCAGGAGCCCAGCACCGCGAAGTGGCCGTCGAATTCCGGCAGCGGGGCGACGGCCTGGCGGATGAAGCCCTCGGCGCCATAGGGCCCTTCGTCGCGATCCATGGGCTTGCCGTCGAGGATGAGCTCGACGTTTGCGCCCTCGCGCGAATACAGCGGCTTGCGCGCGTAGGAATTGCCCAGCTCCGCAACCTTTTCGTCGCCTTCAAAATAGGCCGGCAGCAGGTTCGGGTGGTTCGGAAACATCGCCCAGAGCAGCGGCAGGATCGCCTTGTTCGACAGGATCGCCTTCCACGGCGGCTCGACGAACTGGGTCGGTGCGCCGGTCAGCGAAGATCCGAACGTTTCGCGCATCATCCATTCCCAGGGATAGAGCTTGAACATCAGCTCGATCGGCTTGTCGTCGAGGTCGACGAAGCCGCTCCGCCCGGCCTTGCCGATGTCCTTCATCTCGATCGGCTTGGTCTCAAGGCCGGCCTGCCGCGCGCAGTCCTCGATGTAGGCGAGCGTGCCGGCGTCCTCGGCGGTTTCGCGCACGCCGGCGAAATGGACGAGCCGGCCCTTGCCGATCACCTTCCAGCCTTCGATCAGCCGCTCGTGCAGCGAGTTGAATTGGTCGGCAGTCTCCGGGAGCACCTTCCGTGCGATGGCATCTTCCAGCCACTTCCACTGAAATACGCCGGTTTCGAACGCCGCGGTCGGCGTGTCGGCGTTGAACTCCAGCAGCTTGGCCGGGCCTTTGCCGTCGTAGCGCAAGTCGAAGCGGCCATAGAGGCTGAGCTCTTCGTTCTTGAAGCTGCGCGCGATCCAATTCCAGAACGGCCGCGGAATCTGCAGCATCTTCATGATGCGCTCGTCGTCGATCGCCTTGGCGACCAGCTCGCGGCACATCGCCTCGAGCTCGGCGGTGGGCGCCTCGATGTCGCGCTCGATCTGCTCGAGCGTGAAGGCGTAGTAGGCGCTCTCCACCCAATACGGCACGTTGTCGATGGTATGGAAGTCGAAGCCCGATTCCAGCGCAACATCGCGCCAGTTCGCACGCTCCTCGCATGCGACGCGCCGCATCAGCCGCCCGATGAATGCGCGCTGGCGGTCGAGCCGAAGCCGCTGCGCGACGTGGTGGCCGGGGCGCTGCGCGACGTGGTTGTGCTGGTCGACGAGCGGCTTGTCAGCGGCACCGAGGTCGAGGATGCGGCCGACGTGGCGGTGCGCGAGAAGACCGGCCGCGGCCACACGCTGCTGTTCGAGCTGCTGTTGGTCCGCGTCCAGCTCGACCGGCCGCCGTAACTTGACGACGACCAGGAGCGCTGCGGTGGGCAAGGCTCGGCGGCGCGTGAGCCTGGCGCTGCGGCAGCCGCCGTTGCGGCCGGGCTGCCCTGCGGCGTGCAGTTCGGCGGCGGCTTGGTCAAGGCATAGCCCGTGGCGCCGACGCCGGTGACGCCCATCAGCAGCAGCGCGACCTGGGAGGAGCGCTTCATGTCGGCCTCACCACGTCATCGAGGCCGCGCTCAGAAGGCCCGCCGTCACCGAGGCCAGTCCCAGCCAGATCGCGGGCGCGAGGTCGCCGGCCGCGATGCGTTGCGACAGGTTCGGCACCGCAATGCGCGCGACGTAGTAGGCGATCACCTGCACGCACAGCGCGATCAAGCTCCAGATCATGCAGTCGACGATGTTGGAGGCGTGCGCTACCGCGCTCGCCACCGGCAGCGCGAAACCGAGCATGCTGAGGCCGAGCGAAACAGCAGCGCCCGGAACGTTCTTGTTGAGGAGCTCGAACTCATCGTGCGCGGTGATGCGCGTGTAAATCCACAGGAAGGCGATGACGGCAACCGTCGAAACGCAAAAATACAGAAGAAACGCCGGCAACCCGGCTAGCGATTGCAGAACCATCATGGCCTCCCGACCGGACTTCCCAATTCATTGCCGCAGTTTTGCGATGCTGTCGAACGCCTGCAGCGTGCGCAACAGACGCTCCATATCCTTGAGGGCGATCATGTTCGGCCCGTCGGACGGCGCCTTGTCCGGATCCTGGTGCGTCTCGATGAAGACGCCGGCGACGCCGATCGCCACCGCGGCGCGCGCCAGCACCGGAACGAATTCGCGCTCGCCGCCGGACGAGGTGCCCTGCCCGCCCGGCTGCTGCACCGAATGGGTGGCGTCGAAGATCACCGGCGCGCCGGTCTCGCGCGCCATGATCGGCAGCGCGCGCATGTCGGACACCAGCGTGTTGTAGCCGAACGAGGCGCCGCGCTCGGTGACCAGCACGTTGCGGTTGCCGGCGCCGGTGATCTTCTGCACCACGTTCGCCATGTCCCAGGGCGCCAGGAACTGCCCCTTCTTCACGTTCACCACGCGGCCGGTCTTGGCCGCGGCGACGAGCAGATCGGTCTGCCGGCACAGGAACGCCGGGATCTGCAGCACGTCGACGGCCTCGGCGACCCGCGCGCACTGCGCGGGCTCGTGCACGTCGGTGAGCACCGGCACGCCGACCCTCTCGCGGATTTCGGCGAAGATCGGCAGCGCCCATTCGAGGCCGATGCCGCGCGCGCTTTTGCCGCTGGTGCGGTTCGCCTTGTCGAACGAGGTCTTGTAGACGAGGCCGATGCCGAGCCGCGTCGGCGATCTCCTTGAGGCCGTGCGCCATCTCCAGCGCATGGGCGCGGCTTTCCAGCGCGCAGGGCCCGGCGATCAGCGTGAGCGGCAGCGCATTGCCGAAGCGCGTCTGCCCGACGGTGACGATGGCGTTGGGGGCGGGCTCGACTGTCATGAAGGTCCTCGGCTTTCGCACCTGGCGGCGCGGCGGTCCACTCTAGCGCAACGCTCACGTGGTCCGAAGTGCCTCGAAGACCAGCGTCGCGCCCATGGCGGATTCGGGCCGACCAGTCAATTTTTCCCGATATTCGCGCGCATCGAGATTTGCGCCGCGCAACAGCGGCGCTTGCGATCGCCTAGATTTCGCACCGCAAAGCGCAGGGCCGCGAGCCGTCGCCCCGCGGCGAATGTCCGGCGGCTTCTCGCCGAAATTGCGCTCGAAGGACGCCGGGTCCATCACCTGGATTTCGCCGCGCGGCGTCTTCACGCCGAGCCGCTCGTCGAGGCCGCCACTTCGCCTGCGCCGGTGAAGGCGGTCAGGAAGATCGATAGTGGTCGCGACGGCTTTTCCGCGACCAGGACCACGCCGGCGACGCTTGCGGCGGTGTTGGGATGAACCTGGAATGCCGGATTCCAGAAGTTCTCCGGGATAGCGATGCTGGCAGGTGAAGAAGCCGATCGTCCGGCGCGGCCGGATCGCTCGCAAAGGCGAGCGAGAACGCGACCTTGATCGGCGTGCCGTCGGGGCGCTTGCCTTCGCGCTCGAAATCGAACAGCTCGAAATCGCCGATCCCGGCTTCGCGGAACGCTTGCGCGTCGGCTGCGGCGTCGTGCCCTTCCAGCACCAGCATCGAGAGCCCCTCGCCGCGCGCCAGGAAGTCGCGATTGAACGCTCCGAACGAAAAGAACCGCGGGCCATGCGGAGCGATCCCTGCGGGCTCGGCGACGGCAGCAGTTCGATGAAGCTGCCGGCGAGCTGGACGATATGGTTCTGCGTGCCCCAGGACGGCGCGTGCGGTTGCGCGCGCCGACCTGAAAGCCGAGCGCACGGTAGAGCGCGGCGGCGGCATCGAGGTCGTGCACCGCATGGACGACATGATCGATGCCGCGCGCCATCGGACTGGCGGTTACTTGATCGCCGAGAATGCCGTCGGCAGCAGGAACGCGCTCTTGATGTTGGCGAGGATCGGCCCGTCCTTCTCGCTGTCGGCGCGGGCGGATATGCCAGGCCGGGTCGGCCTGGAACGCGTTCCAGATCTTCTCGCGCTCGGCGAGCAACTCCCAGGCCAGCAGGTAGTGCAGGTCGTGATTGCCGTCGCCGACCAGCACGGTCCAGAAGCCGACCGGGCGGATGCCGTGCTTCTTCCAGATCGGCAGGGTCTGCGTTTCGAACCGCTTGAGCAGAGCCGGCAGCCGGCCCGGAATGCAGGAATAGATGCGCTGTTCGTAGATCATGGTCGTCTCCCTGAAATTGATCGATTGCGGGCGCTGCATGGTAGCTTGGCGCGGCGGCCGCGGCACAAGGCATGAATGCGCCGGCGACGCCCGTCGCGGTGCCAGCCGCCAGGCGCCAGGGTTGGCTCAGCCGTGAAACGCCTGCTGCTGCGCGCTCTGCTCCTTGCGTTGGCTGTGCGCGCGTTGCATCGCATCGCCGCGCTTGCCGAAGTCCGGCTCGGCGTCGTGCTGCATGCACGGCAAGCAGAGCGCGCCGGAGGAGCATGCGCCGCTTGCCGAGCGCTCGCCGCTGCCGGCCATCTGGTCGAACGGCCGGAAATGTGCTGGTCGGCGCGGCGCATCTACGACCGGCCCTATCTCGAATGCCTGCGACGAGATCGACGCCGCGATCGAACGGCTGCGGCGGCGCGGCGCCACAGCATTCGTGGTCGCCGGTCACAGCCTCGGCGCCAACGGTGCGCTCGCCTATGGCGCGCGGCACCGACTCGCCGGCGTGGTGGCGCTGGCGCCCGGACATCGGCCGGAGGTGCTGGCGCAGCGCCCTCCGATTGCCGACAGCGCTCGATCAAGCCCGCAAGCTGGTGGCCGAAGGCCGCGCGCAAGCTCGGCTGCCGTTTCCGGATTTCAACGGCGATCTTGCTGATCAGCGTGACGACAACGCCCGAAACCTATCTGAGCTTCTTCGCGCCGGATTCGCCTGCGGTGATGCCGGCAAATGCCGCGCGGCTGCAGGCGCCGCTGCTCTATGTCGTCGGCACCGGCGATCCGCTGCAGCGCGGACCGGATGAGATTTTCGCCAAGGCGCCGCCGCATCCGCTCAATCGCTACGTGACGGTGCGCGCCGGCCACTTCGACACGTCGGCCGCCGCGGCGGACGCGGTCGTTGCGTGGCTTCGCGCTCTGTGCGCGATAACCGTGACTACACCAGCCGGCTCTGCTCCACCGCCGCCCCGATGAACGAGGAGAACAGCGGGTGCGGCTCGAACGGCCGCGACTTCAGCTCGGGATGGAACTGCACGCCGATGAACCAGGGATGGTCGGCGTATTCGATGATCTCCGGCAGCACGCCGTCGGGCGACATGCCGCAGAACCGCATGCCGTGCTGCTCGAGGCGGCCCTTGTAGGCGGTGTTGACCTCGTAGCGGTGGCGGTGGCGCTCGGAAATCTCGGTCGCGCCGTAGATGTCGGCGACCCGGCTGCCGCGCGCCAGCGTCGCCGGATAGGCGCCGAGCCGCATGGTGCCGCCGAGGTCGCCGTTCGGCCGCGCGCTTCTCCAGCGCGTTGCCCTTGAGCCATTCGGTCATCAGGCCGACCACCGGCTCCGGCGTCGGCGCGAACTCGGTCGAGTTGGCCTCGGCGATGCCGCAGAGGTTGCGCGCCGCCTCGATCACCGCCATCTGCATGCCGAAGCAGATGCCGAAATACGGCACGTTGCGCTCGCGCGCGAACTGCGCCGCGCGGATCTTGCCCTCGGCGCCGCGCTGGCCGAAGCCGCCGGGCACCAGGATGCCGTTGACGTGCTCGAGGAACGGCGTCGGGTCCTCCTTCTCGAACACCTCGGACTCGATCCAGTCGAGATTGACCTTCACCTTGTTGGCGATGCCGCCGTGCGAGAGCGCCTCGATCAGCGATTTGTAGGCGTCCTTCATGCCGGTGTACTTGCCGACAATGGCGATGGTGACGTTGCCCTCCGGATTGCGGATGCGCTCGTTGATCAGTCTGCCAGCGCGCCAGATCGGGCGGCTGGCCGGGATCGAGGCCGAACGCGAGCAGCACCTCGCGGTCGAGCCCTTCGGCCGAATAGGCCTCCGGCACGGCATAGATGTTGTCGACGTCGCGCGCCTCGATCACCGCGCTTTCGCGCACGTTGCAGAACAGCGAGAGCTTGCGGCGCTCTTCCTTCGGGATCGGCCGGTCGGTGCGGCACAGCAGGATGTCGGGCTGGATGCCGATCGAGAGCAGTTCCTTGACCGAATGCTGGGTCGGCTTGGTCTTCAGCTCGCCGGCGCTCGGGATGTAGGGCATCAGCGTGAGATGGACGTAGACCGCGTGGTTGCGCGGCAGCTCGTTGCCGAACTGGCGGATCGCTTCGAGGAACGGCAGGCTCTCGATGTCGCCGACCGTGCCGCCGATCTCCACCAGCACGAAGTCGTAGCCGTCGTTGCCGTCGCGGATGAAATCCTTGATGGCGTTGGTGACGTGCGGGATGACCTGGATGGTGGCGCCGAGATAGTCGCCGCGCCGCTCCTTGGCGAGGATGTCCTGGTAGATGCGGCCGGTGGTGATGTTGTCCTGGCGGCGTGGCCGGACTGCCGGTGAAGCGCTCGTAGTGGCCGAGGTCGAGATCGGTCTCGGCGCCGTCGTCGGTGACGAACACCTCGCCGTGCTGGTAGGGCGACATCGTGCCCGGATCGACGTTGAGATAGGGGTCGAGCTTGCGCAGCCGCACCTAGTAGCCGCGCGCCTGCAGCAGCGCGCCGAGCGCCGCCGAAGCGAGACCCTTGCCGAGTGAGGAGACCACGCCGCCGGTGATGAAGACGTACCGCGCCATGGGGCTCAACCTTTAGCCCTCGCGAATCGATTCGACGAGGCCGCGGCGTGCAAACGCTGCACATGCCAGACCGGCGATGTGGACAAGCTCGACAAACCAATCCGTTTCACAGCAGCTTGCGGCGACATGCTCATAATTCACATCGCCAAAAGCGAAGGGGCCGGTTACCCGGCCCCTGTTGATCCTACTGCGACCGCGGCACCTGCGGCCCGGCCGGCGGCTGCGGCGTCTGCGGCGCGCCGCGCAGCTGGTCGAGCACGCCGCCGCCCGGCCGCCGAGCGGCGCGCCCGGCGCCGCCGGCGCGCTCGGCGCGGCCGGCCCGCTGGCGTCGAGGATCGAGCGCGGCTTGCGGTCGATGCCGGCGAGGATCGACAGGATCAGGCTGGTGGCGAAGAACGCCGCCGCCAGGATCGCGGTGGTGCGGGTCAGCACGTTGGCGGTGCCGCGGCTCGACATGAAGCCGCCGCCGCCGCCGCCCATGCCAAGGCCGCCGCCTTCGGACTTCTGCAGCAGGACCAGGCCCACCATGGCGAGCACGATCATGAGATGGATGACGATGACGACGGTCTGCATCGACGGTCCGCTCAAGCGCCGAGCCGGGCCGAGCAGGCCCGATCCACGGTCCCTCATATAGGAATTCGGCGCGGTCTCTACACGATCCCCCGGCGCATTTCCACCCCGCGCGGCGTCCCGTCAGCCGATAAACGCCGGCGATCGCCAGGAACTCGTCGGCCTTGAGGCTGGCGCCGCCGACCAGCGCGCCGTCGACATTCGGCGACCGCCATCAGCTCCCTGGCGTTGGACGGCTTCACCGAGCCGCCGTAGAGGATGCGGATGCCCTCCGCCGCCGCCCCGTAGCGCTCGGCGAGGCGCTGCGCGGATGAAGCCGTGCGCCTCCGCGACGTCGGCCGCGGTCGGCGTGAGGCCGGTGCCGATCGCCCAGACCGGCTCGTAGGCGACCACCAGGTTGGCGGCCGGTCGCGCCGTCCGGCAGCGAGCCGTCGAGCTGGCGGCCGAGCACGTCGAGGGTCCGGCCGGCCTCCCGCTCGGCCCGGGTCTCGCCGATGCAGACGATCGCGGTCAGCCCGGCGCGCCAGGCGGCCAGCGCCTTGGCGCGCACCTCGGCGTCGGTCTCCTTGTGAATGGTCCGCCGCTCGGAATGCCCGACGATCACGGCGCTGGCGCCGGCATCGGCCAGCATCTCGGCCGCGATGTCGCCGGTGAAGGCGCCGGATGGCTCGGCATGGCAGTCCTGGCCGCCGATCGCGACGTGCGAGCCCTTCGCGCGCCTCGGCGAACGTCGTCAAGCAGCGTCGCCGGCGGGCAGACCATCAGGTCGACCTTGCCGGCGAGCTCGCCGCGCCCCGGCCATGATCTTGCCGAGCTCGGCGGCCGAGCGCCGCAGCCCGTTCATCTTCCAGTTGCCCGCGACCAGCGGCCGCCGCGCCGCTGCCTGCCATCCGTTCGCCCTCGTTTCGACCGAGCGGTTAGCAGAGCGCTTGCAGCGCCGCGCCAGAGGCGCGTTGCGGCGCTGCCTGATCGTGTTGCGAGGCCAGGTGCGCGGTCCCTATATTCCGGCCTCAAGCGGCCGTTGAA
This sequence comes from uncultured Alphaproteobacteria bacterium, assembly GCA_963711955.1. GTDB lineage: Bacteria > Pseudomonadota > Alphaproteobacteria > Rhizobiales > Xanthobacteraceae > Z2-YC6860. The sequence continues at coordinate 381,873 of CAVQGC010000011.1, forward strand.
TCAGTCGCTCATCCCAATCAGCAGATCGGGTCCATGCTTCGAGGTATTCACAAAGCCTCCTCCAATTGGCTCGGCCGCGTCGTCATGGGCGTGGTGCTCGGCCTGATCGCCATCAGCTTCGCGATCTGGGGCATCGGCGACATTTTCCGCGGCTTCGGCCAGTCGACGCGTCGCCAAGGTCGGCGGCACCGAGATCCGCGTCGAGCAGTTCCGCCAGACTCTACCAGGACCGGCTGCAGCAGATCAGCCGCCAGGTCGGCCGCCCGGTCACGCCGGACCAGGCGCGGGCGCTCGGCCTCGACCGGCAGATGCTCGCCCAGGTGATCGCCGAAACCGTGCTCGACGAGCGCGCCCGCGCAGCTGCGGCTCGGCCTCACCGACGCCGAGGTCGCGCGCCGCGATCACCGAGGATCCGAGCTTTCCGCGGCCTGACCGGGCAGTTCGACCGCGCCCGGTTCGAGCACGATCATCCGCCAGACCGGCTACACCGAAGCGCGCTTCCTCGCCGAGCAGCGCCGCGACCTGCTGCGCCAGCAGCTGGTCGGCACGGTCAGCGGCGAATGTCGTCGTGCCCAAGACCGCGCTCGAGGCGCTCAACCGCTATCCAGAACGAGCAGCGCACGATCGAATACGTCGTGCTCGACCGCGCGCAGGCCGGCGACGTTCCCGAGCCCGACGCCCGAGGAGCTCGCGAAATATTTCGAGGAGCGCAAGGTGCTGTTCCGCGCGCCCGAATACCGCAAGGTCGCTGCTGCTGGCGCTGACGCCGGCCGAGCTCGCGCCGTGGATCGAGATCTCCGACGCCGATCTCAAGAAGGCCTACGAGGAGCGCAAGGCGCGCTACGTGACGCCGGAGCGGCGCCAGCATCCAGCAGATCGTGTTCCCGAACATGGAGGAGGCCAAGGCCGCCGCCGAGAAGCATCGCCAAGGGCACGACGTTCGCGGCGCTCGCCGCCGAGCGCGGGCTCAAGGACACCGACATCGATCTCGGCACCGTCGCCAAGACCGCGATGGTCGATCGCGCGGTCGCCGACGCCGCCTTCGCGCTCAAGGAGGGCGAGGTCAGCGCGCCGGTCGAGGGCCGCTTCGGCATCGCGCTCGTCCAGGTCGTCAAGATCGAGCCGGCGCAGACCGAGCCGTTCGAGGAGGTCGCGGCCGAGCTCAAGCAGGAGCTCGCCACCGAGCGCGCCAGAGCCGAAGTCGCTCAACGTGCACGACAAGATCGAGGACGAGCGGCTCGGCGGCGCGACGCTCGCCGAATCGCGCAAGAAGCTCAATCTCAAGACCCGCACCATCGAGGCGATCGACCGCTCCGGCCGCGATCCCGACGGCAAGCCGGTCGCCGACCTGCCGCAAGGCGTCGACGTGCTGTCGCGCGGCGTTCTCCGCCGACGTCGGCGCCGAGAACGATCCGCTGCAGCTGCCGCGAGCGGCGGCTACGTCTGGTACGAGGTCGACGGACATCACGCCGGCGCGCGACCGCCCGCTCGACGAGGTCAAGGACCAGGTCGAGGCGCGCTGGCGCGACGACGAGATCGCGAACGCGGCTCAAGGCCAAGGCCGACGAGATGCTCGAGAAGCTCAAGGCCGGCACGCCGTTCGCCGAGGTCGCCGCGGCCGACAAGCTCAAGGCCGGAATGGCGGCCGGCCTCAAGCGCGGCAATCCGCCGCCCGGCATTCCGGCGCGCGCGCTCGAGGATCTTCCGCACCCCGAAGGACGGCGCCGGCAGCGCCGACGGCGCGACGCCGACCGAGCGCATCGTGTTCCGCGTCACCGAGATCACGGTGCCGCCGCTCGATCCGCGAGTCGGCCGACGCCAAGCGCATCGACGAGACGCTGCGCCGCGCGATCGTCCGACGACCTGCTCGCGCAATACGTCGCGCGGCTGGAAAGCGAATCGGCGTGACCATCAATCAGGCCGCGCTGAACCAGGTCACCGGCGCCAGCCCCGCCGAACTGAGCGTCGCCATGCAGATCGAGCCGTCGGCAGACGCCTTCGCCGAGCGCTACGCGCGCGGCGAGGCGCAGGTGGTGTGGACCACGCTGGTCGCCGACCTCGAAACGCCGGTCTCGGCCTTCCTGAAGATCGCCGGCGGCAGGCCGATGAGCTTCCTGCTGGAGTCGGTCGAAGGCGGCGCGGTGCGCGGCCGCTATTCGGTGATCGGCCTCGAGCCGGACCTGATCTGGCGCGCCGACGGCGCAGCGCGCCGAGATCAACCGCGCGGCGCGCACCAACGCCCGACGCGTTTCGACGCCGTGCGCGCAGCCGCCGCTCGAGGCGCTGCGCGCGCTGATCGCCGAAAGCCGCATCGCGCTGCCCGACGACCTGCCGCCGATGGCGGCCGGCGTGTTCGGCTATCTCGGCTACGACATGGTGCGGCTGATGGAGGAGCTGCCCGCGCCCAATCCCGACCCGATCGGCATTCCCGACGCGGTGCTGATCCGCCCGACGCTGGTCGTGGTGTTCGACGCGGTGAAGGACACCATCACGGTCGTGACGCCGGTGCGGCCCGGAGCCGGGCGTCACGGCGACGGCCGCGCTTACGCGCGCGCGAGCGAGCGGCTCTCCGGCGATCGTCGACGCGCTCGACCGGCCGCTCGACAAGGCGGCGGCCGGACTCGACGCCGGCCCGCTCGACGTCGCGGCGCAATCCAACACCACGCCCGCCGAATACCGCGCCATGGTGCTGCAAGGCGAAGGAGTACATCCTCGCCGGCGACATCTTCCAGGTGGTGCTGTCGCAGCGCTTCGAGGCGCCGTTCACGCTGCCGCCGTTCGCGCTCTACCGCGCGCTGCGGCGGGTCAATCCGGCGCCGTTCCTCTACTTCCTCGACTTCGGCGGCTTCGCCGTCGCCGGCTCGAGCCCGGAAATCCTGGTGCGCGTGCGCGACGGCACGGTGACGATCCGGCCGATCGCCGGCACGCGGCCGCGCGGCGCGACGCCGCACGAGGACAAGGCGCTGGAGGACGAGCTGCTCGCCGATCCCGAAGGAGCGCGCCGAGCACCTGATGCTGCTCGATCTCGGCCGCAACGACGTCGGCCGCGTCGCGAAGATCGGCACCGTCAACGTCACCGACCAGTTCTTCGTCGAGCGCTACAGCCACGTCATGCACATCGTCTCGAACGTCGAGGGCAAGCTCGGCCGACAACCGCGACGCGCTCGACGCGCTGGCCGCCGGCTTTCCGGCCGGCACCGTGTCGGGCGCGCCGAAGGTGCGCGCGATGGAGATCATCGACGAGCTGGAGAAGGAGAAGCGCGGCCTCTACGCCGGCTGCGTCGGCTATTTCTCCGCCGCCGGCGAGATGGACACCTGCATCGTGCTGCGCACCGCGCTGATCAAGGACGGCACGATGTACGTGCAGGCCGGCGCCGGCATCGTCGCCGACTGCGATCCGGGCTCCGAGCAGGACGAATGCGTCAACAAGGCCAAGGCGCTGTTCCGCGCCGCCGAGGAGGCGCGGCGCTTCGCCAGCGCCGCCGGCCGGGGACAGTGAGCCGCGCTTCAGGCCTCTCCGTCTAAGACCCGAAACGTGCTAAGGAAACGGCCGTCATGATCGTCCTGATCGACAACTACGACAGCTTCACCTTCAACCTCGTCCACTACCTCGGCGGGCTGGGGGCGGACGTGGTCGTGCATCGCAACGACAAGATCGCGGTCGAAGGACGTGCTGGCGGCCGAGCCCGACGCGATCGTGCTGTCGCCCGGGCCCTGCACGCCGAACGAGGCCGGCATCTGCCTCGACCTGATCGAGCAGGCCGCGCCGACCATGCCGATCCTCGGCGTCTGCCTCGGCCATCAGGCGATCGGCCAGGCGTTCGGCGGCGAGGTGGTGCGCGCGCCCGCGCCGGTGCACGGCAAGCTGTCCGAGATCCGCCACCAGGGCGCCGGCGTGTTCCGCGGCATCAACGGCCCGTTCAAGGCGACGCGCTATCATTCGCTGGTGGTCGAGCGCGACAGCCATGCCCGAGGCGCTCGACGTCACCGCGGAGACCGACGACCGGCTGGTCATGGGGCTCGCGCACAAGACGCTGCCGGTGCACGGCGTGCAGTTCCATCCGGAAAGCATCGCCTCCGAGCACGGCCACCTGATCCTGAAGAATTTCCTCGACCTGGCCGCGCAGTGGAACGCGCGCGCGGCCGCAAGCGCGCATTGAGGAGCCGGCCGTGGCCGACGACTTCAAGGGCCTGATCGCCAAGGTCGCGTCCGGCGCGCCGCTGACGCGCGAGGAAGCCGCGCACGCCTTCGACCGCATGATGTCGGGCGAAGCGACGCCCTCGCAGATGGGCGGCCTGCTGATGGCGCTGCGCGTGCGCGGCGAGACCGTCGACGAGATCACCGGCGCGGTGACCGCGATGCGCGCCAAGATGCTCAAGGTCGACGCGCCGCCGGACGCGATCGACGTGGTCGGCACCGGCGGCGACGCCTCGGGCTCGTACAACATCTCGACCTGCGCGGCCTTCATCGTGGCCGGCGCCGGCGTGCCGGTCGCCAAGCACGGCAACCGCGCGCTGTCGTCGCGCTCGGGCGCCGCCGACGTGCTCGGCGCGCTCGGCGTCAAGATCGAGCTCGCGCCGCGACGCAGATCGGCGACTGCATCGACGAGGCCGGCATCGGCTTCATGTTCGCGCCGGCGCATCATCCGGCGATGAAGAACGTCGGCCCGACCCGCGTCGAGCTCGGCACCCGCACGATCTTCAATCTGCTCGGCCCGCTGTCCAATCCGGCCGGCGTCAAGCGGCAGATGATCGGCGTGTTCTCGCAGGCAATGGATCGAGCCGATGGCGCAGGTGCTGAAGAACCTCGGCTCCGAATGCGTCTGGGTGGTGCACGGCTCCGACGGGCTCGACGAGATCACCACCTCCGGGCCGACCTACGATCGCGGCGCTGGAGGACGGCGAGGTCCGCACCTTCGAGATCACGCCCGAGGACGTCGGCCTCAAGCAAGCCGACGCCGGAGGCGCTGCGCGGCGGCGACGCCGAGACCAACGCCGACGGCGCTGATGGCGCGTGCTGCAAGGCACCAAGGGCCCGTTCCGCGACGTCGCGCTGCTCAACGCCGCGGCGGCGCTGGTCGTCGCCGGCAAGGCCAAGGACTTGAAGGACGGCGTCGCGCTGGCGGCAAAGTCGATCGACAGCGGCGCGGCGAAAGACCGGCTCGACAAGCTGATCGCGGTGTCGAACGCGGCGATCGGCCATGACCGACATCCTCAAGACAGATCGAGGCCTACAAGCGCGAGGAGATCGCCGCGGCCAAGCGCGCGCGGCCGCTACGCCGAGCTCGAGGCCGCGCGCCAAGGCGCGCCGCCGGTGCGCGGCTTTCTCGAGCGCGCTCGAGACCGCGCATCGCCGCCGGCGAATACGCGCTGATCGCCGAGATCAAGAAGGCGAGCCCGTCGAAGGGCCTGATCCGCGCCGACTTCGATCCGCCGGCGCTCGCCCGCGCCTACGAGGCGGGCGGCGCGGCCTGCCTGTCGGTGCTGACCGACGCGCCGTCGTTCCAGGGCGCGCCGGAGCATCCTGACCGCGGCGCGCGCGGCGACGCGGCTGCCGGTGCTGCGCAAGGACTTCATGTTCGAGACCTATCAGGTGGTCGAGGCGCGCGCCTGGGGCGCCGACTGCATCCTGATCATCATGGCGGCGGTCGACGACTACCAGGCCAAGGATCTGGAGGACGCGGCGCGCGCGCTACGGCATGGACGTGCTGCTCGAGGTGCACGACGAGGGGGAGCTCGACGCGCGCGCTGCAGCTGCAGTCGCGGCTGATCGGCATCAACAACCGCAATCTGCAAGACCTTCGAGACCACGCTCGACGACCAGCGAGCGCGCTGGCGCCGCAAGGTGCCGGCCGACCGCATCGTGGTCGGCGAAAGCGGCATCTTCACCGCCGGCCGACCTCGACCAGCTCGCCAGGTTCGGCATGAAGCGTTCCTGGTCGGCGAAAGCCTGATGCGGCAGGCCGACGTCGCCGCGGCGACGCGGGCGCTGCTGGCGCGCAACCAGATTCGCTCGCGCGGCGGAATGACTTTGGCGCACGAAGCTCACCCATCTCGGCAAGCGCGGCGAGGCGCGCATGGTCGACGTCTCGGCGAAGGCCGCGACCGAGCGCGTCGCGGTCGCCGAGGGCCGCGTGGTGATGGCGAAGAAGACGCTCGATCTGGTGCTCAAGGGCAACGCCAAGAAGGGCGACGTGCTCGGCGCCGCCCGGCTCGCCGGCATCATGGCGGCCAAGCGCACCCACGAGCTGATCCCGCTCTGCCATCCGCTGGCGCTGTCCAAGGTCGAGGTCGACATCGCGCCGGAGCGCGGCCGGGCTGAAGGTGCGCGCGACCGTCAAGGTGAACGGCCCGACCGGCGTCGAGATGGAGGCGCTGACCGCGGTGTCGGTCGCGTGCCTGACGATCTACGACATGGTCAAGGCGGTCGAGCGCGGCATGCGCATCGAGGGCATCCGGCTGATCGAGAAGCGCGGCGGCAAGTCGGGCCACTATCGGGCCAAAGAGCGTGAGGTCATGGCGGACTGCTGTCGGTCGCCGACGCGCTGGCCCGCGTGCTCGAAGGACGCGGAGCCGCTGCCCGCCGAGAACGCCGCGCTGACCGACGCCCACGGCCGGGTGCTCGCCGCCGACGTCGCGGCGCTGCGCACCCAGCCGCCGGACGATCTCTCCGCCATGGACGGCTATGCGGTGCGCGCCGCCGAGCGTCGCGACAGGTGCCGGCGACGCTCAAGGTGATCGGCGAGGTCGCGGCGGGCCATCCGTTCGACGGCACGGTCGGCGACGGCGAAGCGGCGCGCATCTTCACCGGCGGCGTGGTGCCGCCCGGCGCCGACACGATCGTGATCCAGGAAAACACCACGCGCGACGGCGACACGCGTCGATGGTCGACCGCGGGCGGCGCCGGCCGGCAAGCACATCCGCCGCGCCGGGCTCGATTTCAAGCGAAGGCGCGGTGCTGCTGCGCCAAGGGCCGCCGGCTCACCGACCGCGATCTGATGCTGGCGGCCGCGATGAACCATCCGACCGTGCCGGTGCACCGCCGGCCGCGCGTCGCGGTGCTCGGCACCGGCGACGAACTGGTGCCGCCCGGCGCCACGCCCGGGCCCGGGCGAGATCGTCTATTCCAACGGCTTTGCGCTGATGGCGCTGGTCCGCGCCGAAGGCGCCGAGGTGATCGATCTCGGCATCGTGCCGGACCAGGTCGATGCGACGGTCGCGGCGATCCGCAAGGCGCGCGCCGAGGCCAGCGCCGACGTCCTGCTCACCTCCGGCGGCGCCTCGGTCGGCGACTACGACCTGGTGCAGAAGGGGCTCGCCGCCGAAGGGCTCGCGCTGTCGTTCTGGAGGGTGGCGCTGCGGCCCGGCCGGCCGATGATGCACGGCCGGCTCGGCGACATGCAGGTGCTCGGCCTGCCCGGCAACCCGGTTTCGGCGTTCGTCTGCGCGGTGCTGTTCCTGGTTCCGCTGATCCGGCCGCTTGGCCGGCCGCGCCGACGTCGAACCGCAGACGCGAATCGGCGATGCTCGGCTGCGACCTGCCCGCCAACGACGAGCGCGCCGACTACATGCGCGCCACGCTTGTCCGCCGGACCCGATGGAACTTTGGTCGCCACGCCGCTTCCGGTGCAGGATTCCTCGATGATGGCGGCGCTCGCAAATGCCGATTGCCTCGTCGTTCGCGAGCCATTTGCCCCAGCCGTTAAGGCCGGCAGCGCATTGTGCGATCCTTAGGCTTACGCCCGCGTTTTAGCGGTCGCTCGACTTGTTCACGGCAAATTAAAGGGTTGCGGAACACATATGGAACATATAGTGTCCGTTCATGATTTGTTTTCGGTCGGGGCACGGCCGGACACTCTGGGGAGAAACCAAGGATGCTGACCCGCAAGCAATTCGAGCTGCTGCGCTTCATTAACGAGCGTCTGAAGGAATCCGGCGTGCCGCCCTCCTTCGACGAGATGAAGGACGCGCTCGACCTGCGCTCGAAGTCCGGCATCCACCGGCTGATCACGGCGCTGGAGGAGCGCGGCTTCATCCGCCGTCTGCCGAACCGGGCGCGCGCCATCGAGGTGATCAAGCTGCCGGAATCGGTCGCCCAGGGCATGGGCGGCGGCCGCGCAAGCGGTTCACCCCGAGCGTGATCGAGGGCGACCTCGGCCGGGTGCGCCAGACCTCCGAGGACGACAGCAGCGGCCGCCCGGTCGCAGTGCCGATGATGGGCCGCATCGCCGCCGGCACGCCGATCGAGGCGATCCAGACCAGGAGCCACGTCATCAACGTGCCGCCGGACCTGCTTGGCGACCGGCGAGCATTTCGCGCTCGAGGTGCGCGGCGATTCGATGATCGAAGCCGGCATCCTCGAAGGCGACACGGTGCTGATCAAGCGCACCGAGGCCGCCGACACCGGCGACATCGTGGTGGCGCTGATCGACGACGAGGAGGCGACGCTCAAGCGCTTCCGCCGCCGCGGCGCCTCGATCGCGCTCGAGCCCGCCAACACCGCCTACGAGGTCCGCATCCTGCCGCCGACCCGGGTGCGCATCCAGGGCAAGATGGTGGGGCTGTTCAGGCGTTATTGATCTCCCGGCTCCAAGTCCTCCACCCGAGGCGTGGCATCGCGCGGCTGCGGCCGCGTGGATGACGCTGGCTGGGTCGCTTCGGCTGGCATGGCGCGAACGCGCGCCCAGGGCCGGTCCTGGCTTCCGCGCGGGCGCACCGGCGCAGCCATTCGGCGAATGCCTGCGTGACGCCGGCGAAATATCGCGGGCCGGCCAACGCCCGCGGCCGTGCGCCGCCGGGCGGCCAGGTTTCGGTCCGGCCCTCAGTACGGTTCTTGCCCCACCACTGCACCATGGAGCCGCGCCCCCACGCGCGCACTCACAACACGAGGCTACCTGCCTTTGGCCTCGCCGGCCGTCACTTTGGCATAGGTGTCGCGCAGGCCGACAGTCCGGTTGAACACCGGCTTGGCCGCGCTGGTGTCGGGGTCCGGGGTGAAATAGCCCAGCCGCTCGAACTGCACCGGCTTGCCGGGTTCGGCATCCCCGAGCGCCGGCTCGATCTTGGCGCTGCCGAGCACTTCGAGCGACATCGGGTTGAGGTCGGCGGCGAAGTTCTCGCCGCCGGCCGGGTCCGGCTTGGCGAACAGCGTGTTGTAGAGGCGCACCTCGGCGGTCTTCGCGTGCTGGGCCGACACCCAATGGATCGTCGCCTTGACCTTGCGGCCGTCCGGCGCGTTGCCGCCTTTGGTCGCCGGGTCGTAGGTGCAGCGCAGCTCGGTGACGTCGCCCGCCGCGTTCTTCACCACCTCCTTGCAGGTGATGAAATAGGCGTAGCGCAGCCGCACCTCGGCGCCGGGAGACAGCCGGAAGAACTTCTTCGGCGGGTTCTCCATGAAGTCGTCCTGCTCGATATAGAGCTCGCGGCCGAACGGCACCTTGCGGGTGCCCGCCGCCGGATCGTCGGGATGATTGACGGCGTCGAGCTCCTCGCTCTGCCCTTCCGGGTAATTCTCGATCACCACCTTGAGCGGCCGCAGCACCGCCATGCGCCGCGGCGCCGTCCGGATTGAGCGCTTCGCGGATCGAGAACTCCAGCAGCCCGAGATCGACCAGGCTGTTCGCCTTGGCGACGCCGATCCGCTTGGCGAAGTCGCGCAACGCCGCCGGCGGCACGCCGCGGCGGCGCAGTCCCGCCAGCGTCGGCATGCGCGGATCGTCCCAGCCCAACACGTGGCCGCCCTTCACCAGCTCGTTGAGCACGCGCTTGGACAGCACCGTGTAGGTCAGGTTGAGCCGGGCGAATTCGTACTGCCGCGGGTGCGACGGCACCGGCAGGTGGTCGAGCAGCCATTCGTAGAGCGGCCGATGGTCCTCGAACTCGAGCGTGCAGATCGAATGGGTGATGCCTTCGATCGCGTCGGACTGGCCGTGCGCGTAGTCGTAGCTCGGGTAGATCGACCATTTGGTGCCGGTGCGCGGATGGCTCGCGTGCAAAATGCGGTAGAGCACCGGGTCGCGCAGGTTGATGTTGCCGGACGCCATGTCGATCTTGGCGCGCAGCACCCGCGCGCCGTTCGGAAATTCGCCGGCCTTCATGCGGCGGAACAGGTCGAGATTTTCCTCCACGGAGCGATCGCGGAACGGGCTGTTCCTGCCGGGCTCGGTCAGCGTGCCGCGCGCGACGCGCATCTCCTCCTGGGACTGGTCGTCGACATAGGCGTGGCCGGTGCGGATCAGATGCTCGGCCCATTCGTAGAGCCGCTCGAAATAGTCCGAGGCGTGATAGAGGTGCTGGCCCCAGTCGAAGCCGAGCCAGCGCACGTCGCGCTCGATGGCGTCGATGTATTCCTGCTCCTCCTTGGTCGGATTGGTGTCGTCGAAGCGCAGGTGGCAGCGCCCGCCGAACTCCTCGGCGATGCCGAAATTCAGGCAGATCGACTTGGCATGGCCGATGTGGAGGTAGCCGTTCGGCTCGGGCGGAAAGCGGGTCACCACGGCGGTATGGCGCTTGGCGTCGAGATCGGCCTGGACGATGTCGCGGATGAAGTCGCGCCCCGCCTCCGCTGCCGCAGTTTCAGCCGATCCGCCATGGCACGCTGTCCGATCCTTGCTGCGCGGCCTATGTGGCAAATCCGGGCCTGTGCCAAGCCCACATCGAGATGCCGGGCCGCTTTTGTGCTACACGGTTCCGCGCTATTGACGCTGCCTATGCCGATTGCTTGCCCGACATGACCGCGCCCGTCGTCACCCGCTTCGCGCCCTCGCCGACCGGATTCCTCCACATCGGCGGGGGACGCACCGCGCTATTCAATTGGCTGTATGCGCGGGGCCGCGGCGGCAAGATGCTGTTGCGGATCGAGGACACCGACCGCGAGCGCTCCACCAAGGAGGCGATCGACGCCATCCTCGACGGGCTCACCTGGCTCGGGCTCGATTGGGACGGCGACACCGTCTATCAGTTCTCCCGCGTCGCGCGGCACCAGGAGGTGGTCCAGCAACTGCTCGACAGCGGCAAGGCTTATCGCTGCTACGCGACCCCCGATGAGCTCACGGCGATGCGCGAGAAGGCGCGCGCCGAGGGCAAGACCCGGCTCTACGACGGGCGCTGGCGTGATCGCGATCCGTCCGACGCGCCGCCCGGCGTCAAGCCTGCGATCCGCATCAAGGCGCCGCTGACCGGCGAGACCGTGATCGAGGACCAGGTCCAGGGCCGCGTCTCCTGGCAGAACGAGAACCTCGACGACTTCGTGCTGCTGCGCTCCGACGGCACGCCGACCTACATGCTCGCCGTGGTGGTCGACGACCACGACATGGCGGTGACCCATATCATCCGCGGCGACGACCATCTCAACAACGCCGCGCGGCAGAAGCAGATCTACGATGCGCTGGGCTGGACCGTTCCGGTGATGGCGCACATTCCGCTGATCCACGGTCCCGACGGCTCGAAGCTGTCGAAGCGCCACGGCGCGCTCGGCGTCGACGCCTACCGCGCGCTGGGCTACCTGCCCGCTGCGATGCGCAACTATCTGGTGCGGCTCGGCTGGTCGCACGGCGACCAGGAGATATTCTCGACCGCGGAGATGATCGCGGCATTCGATCTGCCGCAGATCGGCCGCTCGCCGGCGCGCTTCGATTTCGCCAAGCTGGAAAGCCTCAACGGCCACTACATGCGGACCAGCGCCGACGCCGATCTGGTCGCAGCGTTGGAGCGGCTGCTGCCGCACCTGCCGCAAGGGACGGACATCGCAAAAAAGCTCACACCGGAGATCCGACAAAGGCTCATGGCCGCCATGCCGGCGCTCAAGGACCGGGCGAAGACCCTGATCGAGCTGATTGATGCAGCAGGCTTTCTCTGGGCCGACCGGCCGCTGGCGCTCGATGCCAGCGCCGGCGCCCAGCTCACCGCCGACGCGCGCGGCATGATCGGCACGCTGCTGCCGCAGCTCGAGGCCAATACCGAACTGGAGCGCGGCCTCGACCGAAGCGGATGTCCGCTCCTTCGCCGAGGCCAAGGGCCTCAAGCTCGGCGCGGTCGCCCAACCGCTGCGGGCGGCGCTGACCGGGCGGACCACCTCGCCTCCCATTTTCGACGTGCTGGCGGTGCTGGGCAAGGACGAGAGCCTGGCGCGGCTGCGGGATCAGGCCTAGGCGGCGTCACCGCCGGGCAATGGGCGGCCTAGCCGCTTTGGAAGGCACGCCCGCCGGCGCCATATCTTGCAGTGCACACATGGATGGGCTACGCAAAATCTGGGCGTTTTCCGCTGTTTGAGGGCTCGAACATGAACGACAAGTCCGGGGCCAACATCAAGACCGGCAAGATCACGGTCGGCGACAAGAACTGGTCCTTCCCGATCTATCCAGGCTCGATCGGTCCGGACGTGATCGACATCGGCAAGTTCTACGCCGAAACCGGAATGTTCACCTTCGACCCGGGCTTCACCTCGACGGCGGCCTGCGAATCCAAGATCACCTTCATCGACGGCGATGAAGGCATCCTGCTCTATCGCGGCGTTCCGATCGAGGAACTGGCCGAGCACGGCGACTTTCTCGAAACCTGCTACCTGCTGCTTTACGGCGAGCTGCCGACGGCGATCCAGAAGTCTGACTTCGATTACCGGGTGACCCGCCACACCATGGTTCACGAGCAGATGAGCCGGTTCTTCCAGGGCTTCCGCCGCGACGCTCATCCGATGGCGGTGATGACCGGAAGCGTCGGCGCGCTGTCGGCGTTTTATCACGACTCCACCGACATTTCCGATCCGCACCAGCGCATGGTGGCCTCGATCCGCATGATCGCGAAGATGCCGACGCTCGCCGCGATGGCCTACAAGTATTCGATCGGCCAGCCGTTCGTGTATCCGCAGAACGATCTCGATTACGCGACCAATTTCCTGCGCATGTGCTTTGCGGTGCCGGCCGAGGAGTACAAGCCGAACCCGGTGCTGGCGCGCGCGATGGACCGCATCTTCATCCTGCACGCCGACCACGAGCAGAACGCCTCGACCTCGACGGTGCGGCTGGCCGGCTCGACCGGCGCCAACCCGTTCGCCTGCGTCGCCGCCGGCATCGCCGCGCTGTGGGGGCCCGCGCACGGCGGCGCCAACGAAGCGGCGCTCAAGATGCTGGGCGAGATCGGGACGGTCGAGCGGGTGCCTGAATTCGTCAAGCGCGCGAAGGACAAGAAGTCAGCGCTTCCGCCTGATGGGCTTCGGTCACCGCGTCTATAAGAACTACGATCCGCGCGCCAAGATCATGCAGAAGACCGCGCACGAGGTGTTGAGCGAGCTGGGCCACCGCGACGACCCGCTGCTGCAGGTTGCGCTGGAGCTCGAAAAGGTCGCGCTGCACGACGAATATTTCATCGAGAAGAAGCTCTACCCGAACGTCGACTTCTATTCGGGCATCACGCTCAAGGCGATGGGCTTCCCGACCACCATGTTCACCGTGCTGTTCGCGCTGGCGCGCGCGGTCGGCTGGATCGCGCAGTGGAAGGAGATGATCGAGGATCCCGGCCAGCGCATCGGCCGGCCGCGCCAGCTCTACACCGGCGCGCCGCGGCGCGACTACGTGCCGATCTCACGGCGGAAGTAATCCGGGCTTCAAAGCCGGCAAGGGCGCCGACGGCGCCCATTTTGTTCAAGGCCGGTTGATTTCGCCGAGCACGATGTCGGCCGCGCGTGAAGCCGGCGCCGCCGCGCCGATCTGCATGATGCCGTCGAGCTTGGCGAACGCCTCGACCTGGCGCCGGCGCTCCGGCGTATCCCCGAGCACCGCGACGAGCGCATCCGTGAGCTGCTCCGGCGTGCAGTCCTCTTGCAGCAGCTCCGGCACCACGTTCTCCCCGATCACCAGGTTGGCCAGCACGACGGACGGTACGCTGACAAGGCGGCGATAGACCATGGCGTCGATCGCCGACACCTTGTAGGCCACGACCATCGGCACGCCGGCGAGCGCAAGCTCCAGCGTGACGGTTCCCGACTTGGCCAGCGCCGCGCGCGCGATGCGGAACGCCGCCTGCTTGTCGGCCTGCTCGGTGACGATGCGGGGCTTGACCGGCCAGGATGCGGTCGCCGCGGTGACGCGATCCAGATGATGCGGCGCAATCGGGACCACCACCTCCAGCGGACCGACCCGGTCGCGGACCCGGCCGATCGTTTCGCCGAACGTCGCGGCCATCTGCGCGATCTCGCCGCTGCGGCTGCCCGGCAGCACCACGACGACAGGCGGCGCGGCCTCGCGCCGCCGCGCCTCGTCGGCGCTGGGACGAAACTGCGCGATCTGCTCGATGATCGGATGGCCGACATAGCTGCATGGCGGGCCGCCGAGCCGGCGATGGACATCGGGTTCGAACGGTAGCAACGCCAGGATGTGGTCGACATAGCGCCGCATCGAGCGCGCGCGCCCTGGCCGCCAGGCCCACACCGACGGCGAGACGTAGTCGATGATTTTCAGCGCGGGATCGGCGCGGCGGGCGTAGGCCGCCACCCACATCGAATAGCCCGGGCTGTCGATGACGACGAGCGCATGAGGCCGCTGTTCGCGCAACGCGCGCAACGTCCGGCGCAAGTGCCCGATCATCGCCGGCGCCCGGCGCGGAATTTGGGAGACACCCATGATCGAGAAATCGTCGGTCGAATGCAGGCTCGAGAGGCCCTCAGCCGCCATACGGCGGCCGCCCACGCCCGAGAATTCGACGCCCTGCCCCAGCCGCTGCCGCAATGCGCGCATCAGCGCGGCACCGAGCTGATCGCCGGATTCCTCGACGGCGACCAGGAATATCTTGGTGGCGCCGGGCGGGCTGCCGGTCATGAAGGCGGCCCATCGGCGGCGACGCCGACGACGAAGACATTGGCGGTATCGGCAACCGCCGCGATGCGGCCCGGCTCCGCCACGATGGCGCTGCCGGCCGCAACAGCGATGCCGGCAAGACCCGCACGGGCCACGCCTTCCACGGTGCGCGGCCCCACCGACGGCAGGTCGATCCGCCGGTCCTGCATCGGCTTCGGCGCCTTGACCAGCACGCCGCCCCCTTGCCGGGCCTGGATGCGGCCCTGCCCGCGCAGCTCGGCCAGCCGCTCCAGCATCAGATCCGTGCCGTCCGCGGCCTCGATTGCCAGCACGCGGTTGTCGGAAACGATGACGGCCTGGCCAACGTCGAACGGTCCGGTGGCGCGAAGCAGGGCGAGCCCGCGCTGGATGTCGCGCAGGTCGATATCGCTCGGCTGGCGGCCGCCCACAGCGCCGTGCGGCATCAGAATCTCCGGCGCAACCTCGTGGGCGCCCAGCACCCGAAATCCCTGCTCCTCGAACATCTTGGCGATGCTCGACAGCAGGTGGTCGTCGCCGCTTTGGAAGGCCCGGATCACCCGCGGCAGCATCCGCAGCGTGAAGAAATCGAGCCCCAGGTCGCGGATATGAGGCCGCACCAAGCTGCCGATCATCACGATGTCGCGGCAGCCTTCGGCCCTGGCGTGGCGACAGGCATGGCCGAACTGGCCAAGCCCGACCCAATGGTGCGGAAATGCCGCGACGAAATGCGGATCCGCCGATCCGCGAACCGCCAGCAGAACCACGCGGCGGCCTTGCCGCTGCGCCGCACGGGCCACCTCGACAGGAAGGCTGCCGCCGCCGCAGACCACCGCCAGCGGCCCGGCGTTCGCAACTGCGGTCGGGGTTTCAGCGCTCATATCTCGTCGCTTGCGCCGGCCTTTTCCAGTTCCGCCATCATCAACTGGCGCCGCCGCTTGGCGCGGATGAAATCCAATATCTTTCCGACCAGCGGATCACCCGCAAACTCGGCCGCCGCGGATTCGGTGCGCTCGGCAAAGGTGCGCGGTCCGTGGAACAACATGCGGTATGCGCGGCGGATGCGTTCCAGGTCGGAACGGGAATAACCGCGGCGTTTCAATCCGATCACGTTCAAGCCGGCGAGGTACGCCGGGATCGGGCCCATCGCGAAGCCAAACGGAATGACATCCTTGGTCACGCCGGCGACGCCGCCGATCATCGCGCCCTCGCCGACCCAATTAAACTGATGCACCGCGGACTGGCCGCCAATAAACACATAATCGCCGATCACGACGTGGCCGCCGAGCGCCACGTTGTTGGCGAATGTCACGCCGTTGCCGACGACGCAATCGTGCGCGACGTGCGAGCTCGCCATCATGAAGCAGCTATCGCCGATGGTGGTAATGCCGCCGCCCTGCACCGTTCCAATGCTGACCGTCACGCCCTCGCGGAATTGGCAATCGTCGCCGATCACCAGCTTGGTCGGCTCGCCGCGGTAGGCGGTCGATTGCGGCGCCGTGCCGAGCGAAACGAACGGAAAGACCATGGCGCGCTTGCCGAGTACGGTGTCGCCGGCGATCGACACGTGGGACTGCAGCCGCACGCCCGATTTCAATTCGACCCGCGGACCGACAATGCAATACGGGCCGATCTCGACATCGTCGGCAATCCGCGCACCGTCGGCCACGCGCGCTGTAGGATCGATGTGCGGCACGCTCAGGCCTCGGCGATCATGGCACCCAGCTCGGCCTCGGCGACGATGTCGCCGCCCACCTTCGCTTCGCCGCGATACCACCACATGTTCCGCCGCCGTGAGATCCGCTCCATGTGATATTCGAGCACGTCGCCCGGCATCACAGGCTTGCGAAACTTCGCCTTGTCGATGGTGAGGAAGTACACCAGCTTCGGTTGGGTCCGGCCAAGCGACTTCATGGCGAGAAGTCCGCCGGTCTGCGCCATGCCTTCCAGCACAAGCACGCCGGGCATCACCGGGTGGTTCGGAAAATGGCCCATGAAGTGCGGTTCGTTGATGGTCACATTCTTGATGCCGACGCCGTATTCGTCGCCGCGGATATCGGTGACGCGGTCGACCAGCAGGAACGGATAGCGATGCGGGAGCATCGACAGAATTTCCTTGATGTCCATGACGTCGAGCGTTTCGCCGGTCATGCTCCGTCCCCGCCCGAGTCCTTGCCGCGATCGTGCCGCAGCAGGCGACGCAGCAGCGCCACGCCCCGCATCCACTCGCGTGCCGTCGTCGCAGGATAGCCGCCCCAGCGCTCGCCCGCTCCGATGTCATGCATGACGCCGCTCCCCGCCGTAACGCTCGCGCCCTCGCCGATGATGACGTGATCCGCGATCCCGACCTTGCCGCCGAGCACGGCGTAATCACCGATGGTCACGCTGCCGGAAACTCCGACGTGGCCCGCTAAAATGCAATGCCGTCCGATCGTCACGTTATGGCCGATCTGGACCAGATTGTCGATCTTGCTGCCCTCGCCGATCACGGTGTCGCGGATGCCGCCGCGATCGATGGTGGTGTTGGTGCCGATCTCGACGTCGTCCTGAACGATGACGCGTCCGACCTGCGGGATTTTCTGCAGGCCCTTCGGGCCCGGTGTAAAGCCGTAGCCGTCATGCCCGATCCGCGCGCCGGAATGGATGATGACGCGATCGCCGATCAGCGCGTTGATCAGCGCGGCGCCGGCGCCGATGGCGCAGTCGCGGCCGATGCGCACGTCCGGCCCGATGCAGGCGCCCGCGGCGATCACCGTTCGGGCGCCGATCTCGGCGCGCGGACCGATCACCGCGCCGGGATCGATCGTAACGCCGTTCTCCAGGCGAGCGGTCGGATGCACGTGAGCACCGCTTGCAACGCCCGTCGCTTCGAACAACGACGACGGCCGCAGCGAACTTGGAAACAGCGAGCGGGCCACGGTGACAAACGCGCGATAAGGCTCCGCGCAATGCAGCGCAAGGATGTTGGGCGGCACGTGATGGGTCAGCCGCTCGCGCGTCAGGCAGACCTCGGCCTGCGTCGTGGCCAGATCGGGGGCAAATTTCTCTTTGTCGAGAAAGATCAAATCGTCCGGGCCGGCGCGATCGGGCGGCGCGACGTCGGTGATGCGGCGGTCAAGCGGCATGCCGTCACGCGGCACCGCGCCCGTCAGCGCGACAATCTCGCTAACCGTCAGGCCGGCGCTGCGCTTGAAGAACATCGGCTCGGCCATGCCACAGCACCAAACCGGTTCCCACTTTGCGGGATCAATGCTCTAGAACTTGGTTCCGCCGCCAAACCGGAACCGTTGAATTCTGTCCTGGTCCTGCTTCAAGAGCGGGACTGCATAGTCGAAGCGCAGCGGGCCGAACGGCGAATTCCAGATCAAACCGGCACCGACCGACGCGCGCACCTGCATGCTCTGATCGATCGGACAGGTGGCGCCGAAGCAGCTCGAAACCGTTTCGCCGGTCACGGCCCAAGCTTGCGGGCCCTTGTAGTCCCAGAGCGAGCCGGCATCCGCGAACGTGGCAACCTTCAGGCCGACATCCCGCGGGAGGTAGGGAATTGGCGATTGTGCCTCCACGCTGGCGCCCCAGTACATGGAGCCGCCGAGAGCATCCTGCGACGGCGACGCAAGATCGCGCGGGCCGATGCCGGCCGGCGCGAAGCCGCGAACCAGGTTCGGGCCCATCTGGAAGTGGTCCAGCATGCGGAGCTCTTTGCCGCCCCAGCCGGCGATGTGGCCGCCCTGCAGGTTGACGACCGCCACGACGTCGGCAAACACCTCGTAGTAGCTGCGCATGGCTGCCGGTCGAACGGATGAAATTCATGTCGCCGCCAACGCCGGCAAAGTCCTGCTTGAACTCGAGGACGACGCCGCTGGTCGGCGTCCGGTTGTTGTCGAGCGTGTTGTAGACGGCGGTGTAGCCAAGCATCGACACGAGGACCGCGCCTTGAGCCAGTTCCTTGCGGACGGCAAGGCTGGCTTCGCCGTTCGCGTAGCAGCCGCCGGTGAACGGCGCGTACAGTTGGCCGGATCGAAGCGCGCCGCTTCGTTGGCCTGATTCACGCCCGGTCCGCCGTTGATGAGGGCATTCGGCGAAAGATACAGTCGTTCAGATAGTACGGCAGCGAGATTTCCTGCTGGTAGACGTTGTAGCGCGCCATGAAGGATGACTCTTCGGTCAGCAGGAAGCCGGCGCGCACGCCGGCGCCGATCGTCTTGTTGTCGTAGGAATAGTAGCTCGACGCCAGGGTCTGCCTGGCGAACACGTCGACGCCGACGAGCATCCGATTGCCCATGAAATACGGCTCGGCAAAGGAGAGCTCAAAGCCGCGGGCGCGCTGGCCGTACTGCACCGACGCCTTGGCGTACTGGCCGTGGCCCAGCAGGTTGCGCTCGGCGACGCTGACTTCCGCGAGGAAGCCGTCGGCGGTCGAATAGCCGCCGGTGATCGAAAATTCGCCGGTCGCCTGCTCTTCGACATCGACGTTGATCACGATGCGGTCGGACGCCGAGCCCGGCTCGTTGGCGAACTTGACGACCTTGAAGTAGTTCAGGTTCTTCAGCCGCCGCTCGGCGCGGTCGATCAGCGCGCGGTTGTAGGCGTCGCCCTCGGCGATGTCGAACTCGCGCCGGATGACGTAGTCGCGCGTGCGGGTGTTGCCGCGGATGTTGATCCGCTCGATATAGACGCGCGGGCCCTCGTCGATCACGAAGGCGATGTTGATCCTCGCATTCGCCACATCGCGGTCGCCGCGCGGACGCACGACCGCGAACGGATAGCCGCGGCGCGCCACTTCGATCGCGAGGTTCTCGACCGACTTCTCCGTCCGCCTCGGCGTTGTAGACGCCACCCGGCGCGGCCCGCAGGCGCCCATAGAGCGAATTGGCGTCGACGGCGGAACGTTCGAGATGATCTCGACCTTGCCGAAGCGGTAGCGCCGTCCCTCCTCGATGGTGAAGGTGACGGTGAAGCCCTTCTGCGCTCGGGTCGTAGACCGCCACAGCGGAGACGATGCGTACGTCGGCGTAGCCCTTCTTGAGATAGAAGCGGCGCAGCAGGTCGCGGTCGGCCTCGATGCGGTCGGGATCGTAGATGTCCTGGGTCTGCAGGAAGCCGATCAGCGGAATGGTCTCCGAGGTCTTGATTTCGTCCTTCAGGCGCGGTGTCGGAGAACGAGTTGTTGCCGATGAAGATGATCTTGCGGACGCCGGTCTTTCGCCCTCGTTGATCTCGAACACCAGGTCGACGCGGTTGTTCGGCAGCTCGATGATCTTCGGATCGACGCGTGACGTCGAAGCGGCCGTTGCGCCGGTAAATTTCGACGATGCGCTGCACGTCGGCCTGCACCGCAGGCCGCGACAGCGTGCCGCGCGGCTTGGACTGCACTTCGAGCAGGAGCTGCTCGTCCTTGAGCTTCTTGTTGCCCTCGAAAGCGACGCGGTTGATGACCGGGTTCTCGACCACAGTCACGACCAGCCGGCCGCCGGACGGCGTGATGCGCACGTCCTGGAACAGGCCGGTGGCGTAGAGCGCCTTGAGCGCCTCGTCGATGGCCGCGGTGTCCAGGCGGCCGCCGGAGCTGCGGAAATAGGAGCGGATGGTTTCGGCTTCGACGCGGCGGTTGCCCTGGACCACGATCTGCTCAGAGCCCTGCGCCCAAGCAGAGTCAGCCGTGGCGACGGACGAGATCGCAACACCTAAAAAACATCCCGCCGAGGACCAGGCCGACCAGCCCTAGTCCCCTGAACAGCCGCAACCACAACATCATGCGCAACGCGCCCTTTTGTACCCTTTTTACGATCCGAACGGCGTTATCGCGGGGTGTCCCACCCCACCTGTTTGTACAGGCTTTTCGGCCGCTCCGCAACACAACCCAGCCGCTCAAAACAGGCGTTACCCGCAGAAAATTCCGATCGCCGTGGGAACCCTTTAGGATGTGGCGAGGTGGATGATGTCGTTAAAGGTTGCAAAAATCATCAACATCAACACGAGGGCGAGCCCGATGCGGAAACCGATCTCCTGGGCGCGTTCCGACAGCGGGCGGCCACGCGCCGCCTCGATCGCGTAGAACAGAAGGTGACCGCCATCGAGCAGCGGCACCGGGAACAGGTTCAGCAGGCCGATCGACACCGACAGCATGGCGGTCAGGTGCATCAGGGCCGCAAAGCTGATGCTGGCGACCTGCCCGGAAATCTGGGCGATCCGGATCGGCCCGCCGAGCTGGTCGGCGCATTCCCGGCCGACGAAGACGCCGGCCAGGTAGGAGAACGTGCGGTCGATGATGAACCAGGTTTCCGCCGCGCCCAGCGCAGACCGCCGTGAACGGATCGACCGTTTCGGTCTTGACGTCGGCCGGCGTCATCGAGCGGCTGACGCCGAGGACCGCCTGGCAGTACTTGTTGCCGAAGCCGTCCTTGCCCTGCTTGAGCGCCGGCGTGGCGCGCAGCGTGACCGGCGCGCCGCCGCGGTCGATCTTGAATTCCAGCGTGCGGCCGGCGTTGGCGCCGACGATGCGCTGCATGTCGGAGAAGCTGCTGACCCTGCGGCCGTCGATCGCGAGCACGACGTCGCCGGGCTGGAAGCCGGCCGCGGCGGCCGCGGAGTCCGGCTGCACCGCGTCGACGCGCGCGGTCGACGATTGCTTGCCGTAGAGCGTGAACACGGCGGCGAAAATCACAATCGCCAGGATGAAATTGGCGATCGGTCCGGCCGCCACGATGGCGGCGCGCTGGCCGACCGGCTTGTGGAAGAAGCTGTGCCGGCGCTCTTCCGGCCGTCATGCCGGAGACGGCGGCCGCATCCGGCACGCTGGCGGCGTTCTCGTCGCCAAAAAATTTGACGTAGCCGCCGAGCGGGATGGCGGCGAGCTTCCAGCGGGTTCCATGCCGGTCGGTGAAACCCGAGCAATTCCGGGCCAAAACCGACCGAAAACATCATCACCCGCACGCCGCACCAGCGCGCGACCAGGAAATGCCCAAGCTCGTGGAAGAAAACCACGATGGTGAGGACGAACAGGAACGGAATGAGGTAGCCGATGACGCCGCCGCCGAGCGCGCCAAGGCTATCCAAGATGTTGAAATCCATCGACTTTCGTCCCCACCCGATCGCCGGCCGGATCAAAGGCCGGCTTGCCGGCCTTTCTAGGATGCCTTTGCGGCGATTTCACGCAAACGGTCTTGCGCCAGCGACCTTGCCATAAGGTCAACGCCGATCGCTTCTTCGACATTTTGCGGCTCCTTAACGGCTCCGCGCCGCTCGGCCGCCTCCAGCGTGGCCGCCACCAGGTCGACGATGCCGGTGAAGCTCAGCCGGTCATGCAGGAAGGCGTCGACCGCGACCTCGTTGGCGGCGTTGAGGATCGTGGGCGCCGCGCCGCCGATTTCCAGCGCGCGCCGGGCGATCGCCAGCGCCGGAAAGCGGACCGGATCGGGCTTCTCGAAGCTCAGCGTGGCCAGTTGCGCGAGATCGAGGCGCGCGGCCGGCCCTTCGATACGCTCCGGCCAGGCCAGGCAATACGCGATCGGAATGCGCATGTCGTGCGCGCCGAGCTGCGCCACCACCGAGCCGTCGACGTATTCGACCAGGCCGTGCACGATCGATTGCGGATGCACCAGCACATCGAGCTTGTCCGGCCCGACTTCGAACAGATGGTGCGCCTCGATCAGCTCCAGGCCCTTGTTCATCATGGTCGCGGAATCGATGGTGATCTTGGCGCCCATCGACCAGTTCGGATGCTTGAGCGCCTGCTCGCGCGTCGCCGCGCGCATCTCCTCGATCGTCCAGGTGCGGAACGGACCGCCGGAGGCGGTGAGAAGGATGCGGCTGACGTCCTCGCGGCGGCCGGCCTTGAGCGCCTGATAGATCGCGTTGTGCTCGGAATCGACCGGCAGCACCTGCGCGCCGGCCTTCGCCGCCGCGCGCATGAACAGATCGCCGGCGCAGACCAGGCACTCCTTGTTGGCGAGCGCGACGGTGGCGCCGCGCTTCGCGGCGGCGAGCGCCGATTTGAGCCCGGCCGAGCCGACGATCGCCGCCAGCACCCATTCCGCCGGCCGCTCGGCCGCCTCGATCAGCGCGCTCTCGCCGGCGCCCGCTTCGATGCCGGAGCCGGCGAGCGCCTCCTTGAGGTCCTTGAAGGCGGCCGGGATCGGCGACCACCGCAAAGCGCGCGTTGAGTTCGCGGGCGAGCTTCGCCAGCGCCGCGGCGTTGCGGTGCGCGCTGACCGCCTCGACCCGGTAGCGGCCCGGATTGCGCTTGATGAGATCGATGGTGCTCGATGCCGATCGACCCGGTCGCGCCGAGCAGTGTCGACGCTGCGCACGGGCATGCCGACTGCGATCACGTTCACCACACCAACAGGCCCTGCGCCGGCGCTTCGACTCCGCCGCGGGCAAATCCAATCACCGCAGCAAGCAACGCCGCGATCACGAAGCCATCCAGCCGGTCCATCACGCCGCCGTGGCCGGGGATGAGACCGCTGGCGTCCTTGGCGTCGAACCGGCGCTTGATCGCGGATTCAAGCAGATCGCCGGCCTGCGAGGCGACCGAGAGCACCAGCGCAAGCACGCCGACCGCGACAAGATTGGCGATGCCGGCGTAGGAGGCCACCGCGACGCCGCCGAGCGATGCCGCCGAACGTGCCGCCGATCGCGCCCGACCAGGTCTTGTTCGGGCTGACGCGCGGCATCAGCTTCGGGCCGCCCAGCGCGCGGCCGCAGAAATAGGCCACGATGTCGGTGAGCCACACCACCGCGAACAGAAACACCAGCGCGCGCAAATCCGAGCGCCGCGATCGCGCCGCAGCAGCACCGGCGCGATCAGCAGCGCGCCGGCATAGAGCACGCCCGCCGACGCACCAGGCGCGATGCGCCTTCGACGCCAGCGTGACGACGCCGAGCATGCCGAGCAGGACGAGCGCGATGGGCGTCAATGTGCGCCCCAGCATCAACAGCAGCGCGGCGCCGACGATCGCCACCGAGCCGATCGTCAGCACCGGCCGCTTGTCGTGTGCGCAAACCAGCGTGTCCCATTCCCAGAGCACGCAAAACGCCGCGATCATCCAGAACGCGACGAAGACAATCCCGCCGAAATAGGCGGCGCCGATCGCGAGCGGCGCCAGCACCAGCGAGGACGCGATGCGGATCACAAGATTGCTGCGTCCGATCAGCAACGGGGCGCCGGACGGTTCGGCCGGATCCATGCCCGTCACGATCAGGATCCCGCCCGCGCGGCGAGACCGCCGAACCGGCGCTCGCGCCGGCGATATTCGGCGATCGCGCCTTCGAGCGCGGCGCGGTCGAACTCCGGCCAGTAGATCGGCACGAACACCAGTTCGCTGTAGGCCGCCTGCCAGAGCAGGAAGTTGGACAGCCGCTGCTCGCCGCTGGTGCGGATCAACAGGTCCGGGTCGGGCAGGTCGGGCGCGTCGAGATTCTGGGCGATGAGTTCGGCGGTGACGTCCTGCGGCTGCAGTCGCGCCGGCCGCGACCTCGGCCGCGATGCGCCGCGCGGCGCGCGCGATCTCCTGGCGCGCGCCGTAGTTGAACGCAACGACCAGCGTGAGCCGGTCGTTGTCGCGGGTGAGCTGCTCGGCCTCCTCCAGCAGGCGCCGGATGTCCGGATCGAGATCGTCGCGCTCGCCGATCACGCGCACGCGCACGCGATTTTGGTGCAGCTCGGCGAGATCGTTGCGGATGAAGCGGCGCAGCAGGCCCATCAGGTCGCGGATCTCGGCGGCCGGCCGCGACCAGTTCTCCGAGCTGAAGGAAAAGATCGTGAGATAGGAGATGCCCATTTCGCCGGCGGCGCGCACCGTCTTGCGCAGCGCCTCGACGCCGCGGCGATGGCCCTCGGTGCGCGGCAGCCCGCGCGCCGCCGCCCAGCGGCCGTTGCCATCCATGATGATGGCGACGTGACGCGGCACGTCGAACGGCTCGGTCGGATCGGTCAGCGGGGCGTTGGCCTGGGACATCGCTATACCGTCATGATTTCCTTTTCCTTGGCGGCCAGCATCTGATTGATGTCGGCGATCGCCTGATCGGTCGCCTTCTGCACGTCGGTGTCGAAGCGCTTGTGCTCGTCCTGGCTGATCTCGTGGTCCTTCTCCATCTTCTTGAGCACATCCATGCCGTCGCGCCGCACATTGCGGACCGCGATGCGCGCGGTCTCGGCGTATTTGTGCCCGATCTTGACCAGTTCCTTGCGGCGCTCCTCGTTCAGCTCGGGGATGCGCAGGTGGATCACCTGGCCTTCGGAGGACGGCGTCAGGCCGAGGTTGGCGGCGAGGATCGCCTTCTCGACCGCCTGCACCATCGAGCGGTCCCAGACCTGCACGCTGAGCATGCGCGGCTGCGGCACGCTGACGGTGGCGAGCTGATTGAGCGCCATGCTCTGTCCGTAGGCGTCGACATGGATCGGATCGAGCAGATGCGCCGAGGCGCGGCCGGTGCGCAGCGCGCCGAGCTCCTGCTTGAGCACGCTCACCGCGGCCTGCATGCGGCGCTTGAGATCGTTGATGTCGTAAGTGTCGGATGCCATGGACCCCTCCTCGCGGCCAGATCGGGCCGCTCGCTCGCATCTCGATCCGGCGCCCGACGCCGGGCTATCCGGCACCCACGAGGGTCGCGCGCGCCTTGCCGCGCAGCACCGCCTCGATCGCGCCCGGCGCTTCCGGATCGAGAACACGATGATAGGCGTACGGTTTTCGCGGGCAAGCGCGAATGCGGTGGCATCCATCACCTTGAGGTCGCGATCGAGCGCCTCCTGGTGGGTCAGCGTGTCGTAGCGCTTCGCCTTGCGGGTCCTTCTTCGGGTCGGCGCTGTAGACGCCGTCGACGTCGGTCGCCTTG
This sequence comes from uncultured Alphaproteobacteria bacterium, assembly GCA_963711955.1. GTDB lineage: Bacteria > Pseudomonadota > Alphaproteobacteria > Rhizobiales > Xanthobacteraceae > Z2-YC6860. Next base: position 407,519 of record CAVQGC010000011.1, read on the forward strand.
AGCACCGCGTCGCAGCCCATTTCGGCGGCGCGCAGCACCGCCGTGGTGTCGGTGGTGAAGAACGGATTGCCGGTGCCGCCGGCGAACACCACGACGCGGTTTTCGTCGAGATGGCGCAGCGCGCGCTGCCGCTCATAGACCTCGCAGACCTGCGGCATGGCGAGCGCCGACATGGTGCGCGCCGCGACGCCAAGCCGCTCGATCGCCGCTTCCAGCACCAGCGCGTTCATCACGGTCGCCAGCATGCCCATCGCGTCGGCGGTCGGCCGCGACAGGCCCTTTGCCGGTGACCTGCACGCCGCGAAGAATGTTGCCGCCGCCCACCACCACGCCGAGCGTGACGCCGAGCTTGTGCGCGGCGACGAGATCCTTGGCGATGCGGTCGATGGTCGGCTGATGGATGCCGGAGCCGCCGGGACCGGCGAGCGCCTCACCGGAAACCTTGACGATCACGCGGCGGTAGGCGGAACGGCTCTTGTCGGCTTTGGCCATCCTTCTCCTCCCCGTGCGCGGACCGGCGCCTCCGTCAGCTCTTGTCCGGCGGCCGCCGCGACCTCGGCGGCGAAATCGCTTTCCTGCTTCTCGATGCCCTCGCCGAGCACGAAGCGCACAAAGCCGGCGATCTTGATCGGCCCGCCGACCTTGCCTTCGGCTTCCTTCGAGCGCCTGGCTCACGCTCTTCTTGTCGTCGTGGACGTAAGGCTGATCGAGCAGGCAGACTTCCTTGTAGAAGGTCTTCAGGCCCAACTCGACGATCTTCTCGATCACGTTGGCGGGCTTGCCCTGCTGCTTGAACTTCTCGGCCAGCACGTCCTTCTCGCGCTGCACGACCTCGGCCGACAAGCCCGGCGGCGTCGACCGCCTGCGGGTTGGAGGCCGCGACATGCATCGCGACCATGCCGGCCGAGCGCCGTCAGCTCGTCGGCCTTGCCGCTCGAACTCCAGCGCGACCAGCACGCCGATCTTGCCGAGGCCCGTCGGAGACCGAATTGTGCACGTAGCTCGCCGATCGCGCCCTTGCCGACCGAAAGCTGCGGCGGCGCGGCGCAGCGTCATGTTCTCGCCGATCTTGGCGATGGTCTCGGACAGCGAGTCGGCGATCGTCAGCGAGCCGGCCTTGGCCGCCTTGATCTTCTCGACGTCGGTGCCGACGTCGAGCGCGACGTTGGCGATCATCTTGACCAGGCCCTGGAACAGGTCGTTGCGCGCGACGAAGTCGGTTTCCGAATTGACCTCGACCACGACGCCCTTGGTGCCCTTGACCGCGACGCCGATCAGGCCTTCGGCGGCGACGCGGCTGGCCTTCTTGGCGGCCTTGGCGAGGCCCTTCTTGCGCAGCCAGTCGACCGCGGCCTGCATGTCGCCGCCGGTCTCGCCGAGCGCGCCCTTGCAGTCCATCATGCCCGCGCCGGTTTGCTCGCGCAGGTCCTTGACCATTTGAGGGGTTACGTTTGCCATCATCAAATCCATTGCAGCGGCAAGACTGCGGCGCGGAACAGAAGTCCCGCGCCGCGCGCTTACTCGGCCGTCAGTTCCTTGGCCTTGGCGACCCAGCCGTCGACGCGGCCGGGCAAGCCGACCTCTTCGCCGACGTTATGCGCGGCGTCGGGGCTGAGTTCGGCGATCTGCGAATAGTGGAAGATGCCGAGGTCCTGGAGCTGCTTCTCGATCGCCGGCGAAACGCCGGGCAGCTTCTTGAGATCGTCGGCGACGCCGCGCGGGCCGGGCAGCGGCTCGAAGCCGAGGCTCTTCTCCGCCGGCTTCGGCAGGTCTTCGACAACCGGCCGCTCGGCGGCGCCGAGGTCGACGCCCGCGCCGCCCTGGGCGCGCGAGATGCCGTCGATCGCCGCCTTGCGCGATCAGATCGCAGTACAGCGAGACGGCGCGGCTGGCGTCGTCATTGCCCGGCACCACGAAGGTGATGCCGTCAGGATCGCAGTTGGTGTCGACCACGGCGGCGACCGGGATGTTGAGCCGCCGCGCCTCCTTGATCGCGATGTCTTCCTTGTTGGTGTCGATCACGAACAGGAGGTCGGGCAGCCCGCCCATGTCCTTGATGCCGCCGAGCGAGCGGTCGAGCTTGTCGCGCTCGCGCTGCAGGTCGAGGCGCTCCTTCTTGGTGTAGCCGCCGGCCTCGTTGGAGGCGAGCAGCTCCTCGAGCTTGCGCAGCCGCGAGATCGAGCCGGAAATGGTCTTCCAGTTGGTCAGCGTGCCGCCGAGCCAGCGCGAGTTGACGTAGTATTGCGCGCAGCGCTTGGCGGCTTCGGCGATCGGCGTCCTGCGCCTGGCGCTTGGTGCCGACGAACAGGATGCGGCCGCCCTTGGCGACCGTGTCGCTCACGGCCTCCGAGCGCCTTGTGCAGCATCGGCACGCTTTGCGCGAGGTCGATGATGTGGATGTTGTTGCGGGTGCCGAAGATGTATTCGCCCATCTTCGGGTTCCAGCGGTGGGCCTGATGGCCGAAATGAACGCCAGCTTCCAAAAGCTGGCGCATGCTGTAGTCGGGCAGCGCCATTGTCATTCTCCGGTTGTTCCGCCGCGGACCCGTGAGCCCAACCCTGGCGGGCCGAGGCCACCGGACGGCCGTGAGGCCAAGGTCCGCGTGTGAGATGGGCTGCATATAGCGACGCGAGCGCGGGGTGAAGCAAGAAAAACGGCGGATTTCGGCCTATTTTTCCGGCGTCCGAGGCATCCGGAGCGCCGCAAATCCTCGGCTTCCCGGCCCATCCGGCCGCAGCAGGATCCCCGCCAGGTCGTTCAGGGCCGGCCGCGGCAGTTCGGCAAACGGCAGCGGGCGGGTCACGTCGATCGCCAGGATGCCGAGCCGCGCGGTCAGGATGCCGTTGAGCATGCCCTCGCCCAGCCGGGCCGACAGCCGCGCCGCGACCCCGTGGCCGATGATCTGCTGCAGCAGGCTGTCGGTGATGGCGACGCCGCCCGTCATGGCGAGATGCGAAATCACCTGCCGGAACAGCCGAGCACGCCGAGCGTGCCGGGCCGCCCGCCGTAGAGCACCGCGAGCTTGCGGATCAGCGCTGAGCGCGTTGATCAGCACGAACAGCATGTCGATCGCGGCGCGCGGGCTGACCGCGGTGACGACCGAGACGCGCTTGGCCGCCGCCAGCACCAGCCGCCGCGCCTCGGCGTCGAGCGGCTCCATCAGCTCGCGCTCGGCGAGCCGGACCCGGTCGCGGCCGTCGATGATGTCGGAAAGATGGGTTTCAAGCCGGTGACGCGCGCCGCGCGCAGCCGCGGCATGCGGCGGGTCAGCGCCAGCAGGTCGGTGACGACGGCGCGGCCCTCGTCGCGGTCGTCGCTCTCGATCGCCGCCAGAGCGCGACGGCGCAGCGACTCGATGGTGCCGAGCCGGATCAGGCCGAAGATCTCGCGAAGCAATCAGCGCCAGCAACGCAAGGCCCGCGAGAGCCGCCAGCGCCAAGCCGACGGCGCCGAGCGCGGGCGTGCGCGCGAACAGATTCCTCGACGAAGTTCGTGACCGCGAGGCCGAGCGCCAGCAGCACCAGGCCCGAGCAGGCCGACCAGAACAGCGCGCCCCAGCGCCAGCGCCGCGAGCGGTTGGCAATCGCCGTCGGCGATCTGGCTGTCGGTCGCGACCAACGCCTGCTCGTGTGCTGTCGGGCAGCGACAAGCTGCGTGCTCGGCGACGACGACGCGCGGATCGTCGACGCGGAACGCGGCCGGCCGGCGGAACGATTCGGTCATCGCAATCGGTCTCCGAACAGGAATTGCATCGCGCGGTCGAGGCGAATGTGGGGCAAGGCCGGCAGTCCCGTCGGCGATCTGCTTCAAGCTGCGGCGGGCGGAAGCGCACGAAGCGGAAGTCGGCGTCGCTTGCCGCAGCCGGCGGTCAGGCCGCGAAAGGCATGGGCGCCGTGCGTCAAACAATGCGCCCGCATCGGCCGGCAGATCGCCCGGAAACACCGCGATCTCGCTCGCGCCATCGAATGTCTCGCCGCCCGCGCTCTCGTCCTGCGCCGGCAGGCCGATGATCGACGGCAGCTGCCGCCCTCGCCCGCGCACATGCGCCTCGCGGGTCGCGCGCACCGCGGCGAGCGCGATGACGTCGACCTCGGCGCCTTCGAAGCCGGCCTGCGCGATCGCGCCCGCCGACCATCTCGCGCAAGGATCGCCTCCAGCCGGTCGTGGGCGGAATGATGCAGGTGATCGGCCTTGGTCGCGGCGAACAGGATTTTGCTGGCGCGCGGGCGAAACAGCGCGCTGAACACGCCGCCGCGCCCGATCCGGAAGCAGTCGAGGATCGAAACCAGCGCGCTTTGCAGGTCGCGCACCGCCTCCGGGCCGGCGTTGAGCGCGGCGAGCGCATCGACCAGGACGATCTGCCGGTCCAATCGGGCGAAATGCTCGCGGAAGAACGGCTGCACCACCACCTCGCGATAGGAATCGTAGCGCCGCCGCATCATCGCCCAGAGCGAGCCGTGCGGCGGCTCGGCGCCTTCCGGCAATTCGAGCGGCGCGAAGGTCAGCGCCGGCGAGCCGGCAAGATCGCCGGGCATCAGGAAGCGGCCGGGCGGCAGCAGGCTCATGGCATAGCGCTCGTCGCGGCAGGCCTGCAGATAGGCGGTGAAGAGCCGCGCCGCCTCGATCGCGACGCTCTCGTCGGCCGGCGCGAGCGGATCGATCGAGCGCGAGATGCGCGAGCCACGGCGCGGCGAGCTTGGCACGCGCGCCCTGACGCGCCTGCGCGATGACTTTCCGCCGACCATTGCTCGTAGCTTTTGCCGAGCAGCGGCAGGTCGAGCAGCCATTCGCCGGGATAGTCGACGATATCGAGCGTCAGCGTGCGCATCGCGCCGTTTTCGGACTGGTAGTCGATCAGCAGGCGAAGCTCGCTGATCTGCCGCGTCGAGTCCGGCCAGCGCCGCTCATCGACCAGCGCGCGGACGTGGCTCTCGTAGTCGAAGCGCGGCACCGCGTCGTGCGGCTGCGGCGCGAGCCGCGCCGCCGGCGATGCGCCCGCTCGCCAAGGGCTCGAACACCGGAAAGCGTCCGCCGCGCATCAAGCCCGTGCACCAGCGCGGTGATGAACACGGTCTTGCCGGCGCGCGACAGCCCGGTGATGCCGAGCCGGACCGTCGGGCTGAACAGCCCTTCCCCGAACTCGGCCAGCGCGCGGGCGGCGAGACGGGCCTGTTCGATGATGTTGGAGAGATCAGGGCTCACGGCCCGCAGGATGTGGTCCCGCCGGCAGCCGGCGCAAGTGGCGCGAAGCCCAGGCCGCCGTCAGGTCACGGCGGCGGCGTCGCGCAGGCTGTCGAACAGCGCGGCGCGGCGCATGTAGGCCCGCGCGGTGCTCCGTGTTGTCGGCGGTGCGGCGCAGCTCGTCGAAATTGGCCTGGCGCACCGCCGGGTCGCGCTCCTCCATCAGCCGCTTGTTGGCGATGGTCTGGGCCTGGACGTATTTCACCGCGGCGTGGCGGCGCTGGCGGCTGTAGAGGTCGAGCAGCTCCTCGCCCGCCTCGCCGTGGATCACCTTGGCGAGCTTGCCGGCGAGATTGATGCCGTCGTGCATGCCGCCGTTCATGCCCATGCCGCCGATCGGATTGTTGACGTGCGCGCTGTCGCCGGCGAGCAGGATGCGGCCCTTGCGGAAGGTCGCGGCGACGCGCTGGTGCACGCCGTAGAGGTTGACGTATTCGACGTCGTAGCGGCCCGGCCTTGGGGAAGAACTTCTGCAGCCGCGCCTCGATGCGCTCCGGCGACAGCGCCGTGGTCTCGTCCTCGTCGTCGGGGATCGGGAAGATCGCGCGCCACAGCCCGCCCGGGCTTTCGCCGCGCACCTTGAACAGGTTGCACCACTCGCGCGGGTCGGAGAAATAGTTGCGGAAGCAGAGATTGGGATTGACCGTCTCGAACTTGAAGGTCGTCGCGATCTTGATGAACTTCTCCGGATAGGTGAAGCCCTCGAACTCGATGTCGGCGAGCTTGCGCACCGTGCTGCGGCCGCCGTCGCAGCCGATCACGTAGTCGGCGCGCAGCGTCTCGATGCCGGCCGGCGACGTGACCTCGACGTCGACGCCGTCCGCGGTCTGCGTCAGCCCGGTGACGTTGTGCGAGAAGCGCACGTCGAAATCGCCGGCGTTGGCGTATTCGGCGGCGATCGAGGCGGTGAGCTTGTACTGCTCGTACTGCAGCACGAACGGAAACCTGATTTCGTCCTTCAGCAGATCGAGATCGAACTCCGCGACCACCGAGCCGGTCGGCCGGTCGTGGAAGCGATAGGTGTTGGACTTGAGCCCGAGCGGCAGGATTTTCTCGAACACGCCGAGCTCGTCGAGCATCTCCAGCGTCGGCGGATGGATGGTGGCGGCGCGCTGATCCTTGACCGGCGCCGGCTCCACCTCGAACACGGTGACGGGAATGCCGCGCCGGTTGAGCGCCAGCGCGCACACCATGCCGACCGGCCCCGCGCCGACCACGACAACGCGCGCGTTGCTCTTCGACGACATCATGCCGAACGCTGCGGCCAGCTGCGCGCTCAGGCCGCGTCCTTGGCCGACTTGGCCGGCACCACGTCCTTGACCGCGCCCTTCCAGCCGCTCTCGGTGACGTCGAAGATGAAGCCTTCGGGCGTCGCGTACTTCACCTCGTAGTAGACGTTCGGGCCGGTTTCCTTGCGGCCGGTGACATGCCGGCCGCCCGCGGCCTTGATCTTCTTGTCGATCTCCTCGACGCTGTCGACCCACATGCCGAAGTGGATGAGGCCCTGCACGCCCGGCCGGTCCTCGAAGCCGTCGATCTTCTCGTCGCCGAAGTTGAGCAGCGCGACGTTGAAGATGCCGTCGGTCATGTAGACGCCGCGCTGCGCGTTGCCGGCGCGCGTCATGCCGAACGCCTCTTCGAAGAACTTGGCGGCCTTCTCCGGATCGCGGACCGAGATGGCGATGTGGCGCAGCTTGTTGGCCATGGGACACTCCCTTGTCGGAAACTGCCGCCAATATCGGCCCCGCGCCGGGGCGCGGTCAACCGCCCGCGGGCGCGCAGGGCTGAGTCGTTCACATCATCTGGACTTCGACCACGCCCGGCACCGCCTTGATGGCGCCGGCGATCTGCGGCGAGATCTTGAAGCGGCCGGGCAGCTTGACCTCGACCTCGTTGCCGCCGTCGAGCAGCAGCACCATGCTGATCTCGCCGTCGCCCTTGCCCTCGAGGCGCTTCGCCACCGGCTCGATCGGCGCCTGGTCGCGCAGGAACACCTTGAGCCCCTTTTGCAGCCGGGCCGCCGCCTGATCGAGCGGCTCGGCGGACTGGATGCGCGCCCGGACTTCGTCGCCCTGCGCCTCGGCGGTGAGGCCGAGCAGCACCGGCGAGCCAGGCTCGAGCAGGTCGCGGTATTGCTGCAGCCCTTCGGCGAACAGCACCGCCTCGTAGTGGCCGGACGGGTCCGACAGGCCGATGATGCCCATCTTGTTGCCGGTCTTGGTGCGCCGCTCGACGCGCGACACGACGGTCGCGGCGACGCGGCCGGCGCTCGACGCCCGATTTCACCGAGCGGGAGAACTCGGCCCAGGACTGCACCTTCATGCCCTTGAGCAGCGCCGCATAGTCGTCGAGCGGATGGCCGGACAGGAAGAAGCCGATCGCGTCGTATTCGCGGCGCAGCCGGTCGGCCGGCAAGCCACGGCTCGGCCGCGGGAAGCGCGAGCTTCTCGCCGCCGGCCGGCCCGCCGAACAATTCGTTCTGGCCGACCGATGACGGCTTCATGGCTGCGCTGCGCGGTCGCCAGCATGCGTGTCGATCGCGGCGAACGCGCGCGCGCGGTTGGGCTCAAGCCGGTCGAACGCGCCGGAGGCGGCGAGGCTTTCCAGCACGCGCTTGTTCACGGCGCGCGGGTTGATGCGGCGCGCGAAGTCGGACAGGTCGGTGAACGGCTTGCTGCCCCGCGCCTCGACGATCGATTCCACCGCCTGCGCGCCGACGCCTTTGAGCGCGGCGAGCGCGTAATGGATGGTGTTGCCGTCGACATCGAAGGCAACGCCGGAGCGGTTGACGCAGGGCGGCTCGACCTTGATGCCGAGCCGCTCGGCCTCGGCGCGAAACTCCGCGAGCTTGTCGGTGTTGTTCATTTCCAGCGCCATCGAGGCGGCCAGGAACTCGACCGGATAATTCGCCTTCATAGTAGGCGGTCTGATAGGCGACCAGCGCATAGGCCGCGGCGTGGCTCTTGTTGAAGCCGTATTCGGCGAAGCGCTCCAGCAGATCGAAGATCGCGTCGGCCTGGCGTGCGGTCCATGCCGCGCTCGGTCGCGCCCTTGACGAAATGCTTGCGCTGCTCCTGCATCTCCTTGCGGATCTTCTTGCCCATGGCGCGGCGCAGCAGGTCGGCCTGGCCGAGCGTGTAGCCGGCGAGGATCTGCGCCGCCTGCATCACCTGCTCCTGATAGACGATGACGCCGAACGTCTCGCGCAGGATCGGCTCGAGCTTGGGATGGATGTATTCCGGCTTCTCCAGGCCGTGCTTGCGCACGCAATAGGTCGGGATGTTCGCCATCGGGCCGGGCCGGTAGAGCGCGACCAGCGCGATGATGTCCTCGAAGCGGTCCGGCCGCATGTCGAGCAGCGCGCGGCGCATGCCCTGACTTTCCAGTTGGAAGATGCCGACCGCTTCGGCGCTGCGACAGCTGCTCGTAGGTTTTCTTGTCGTCGAGCGGGATCGCGGCAAGATCGAGCTCGATGCTGCGCTGCTTGAGCAGCTTGCACGGCGGTGTCCAGCACCGTGAGCGTCTTGAGGCCGAGGAAGTCGAACTTCACCAGCCCCGCCGCTTCCGCCCACTTCATGCTGAACTGGGTGACCGGCATGTCGGACTTCGGATCGCGATACATCGGCACCAGCTCGGCGAGCGGCCGGTCGCCGATCACGATGCCGGCGGCGTGCGTCGAGGCGTGGCGGTAGAGCCCCTCGAGCTTGAGCGAGATGTCGAACGCGCGCTTGACGCGCGGATCGCTGTCGCGCTCGGCCTGCAGGCGCGGCTCGCCTTCGATCGCCTTGGCGAGCGTGACCGGCGCCGCCGGGTTCTGCGGCACCAGCTTGCACAGCTTGTCGACATGCCCGTAGGGCATTTCCAGCACGCGGCCGACGTCGCGCAGCACGCCCCTCGCCTGCAGCGTGCCGAAGGTGATGATCTGCGCCACCTGCTCGCGGCCGTAGCGTTTCTGCACGTAGTCGATCACCTCGTCGCGGCGGTCCTGGCAGAAGTCGATGTCGAAGTCCGGCATCGACACGCGCTCCGGGATTGAGGAAGCGCTCGAACAGCAGACCGAACCGCAGCGGATCGAGGTCGGTGATGGTCAGCGCATACGCAACCAGCGAGCCGGCGCCCGAGCCGCGGCCCGGGCCCGACCGGGAATGCCCTGCTCCTTCGCCCATTGGATGAAATCGGACACGATCAGGAAGTAGCCGGGATACTTCATCCCTTCGATGACCTTGAGCTCGAAGGCGAGCCGCTCGCGGTATTCCTCGATGGTGCGGCCGGGCGCGAGCCCGTGAAGTCTCGACCCGGCGCGCAAGCCCCGCCTCGGCGCGTGTGCGAGCTCGGCGCGCCTCGTCGACGGTGCGGTCGCCGACCGAGAAGCGCGGCAGAATCGGATCGTTGGTGCGCGGCCGGAACGCGCAGCGCTGCGCGATCTCGACGGTCGACGCGAGCGCCTCCGGCAGATCGGCGAACAGCGCCGCCATCTCGGCGCGGCTCTTGAAATAGTGCTCAGCGGTGAGCTGGCGGCGGTCGGTTTCGGCGACCAGCCGGCCTTCGGCGATGCAGATCAGCGCGTCATGCGCGTCGTAATCCTCGCGCTTGGCGAAGAACGGCTCGTTGGTGGCGACCAGCGGGATGCCGCCGGCATAGGCGAGCCCGACCAGCGCCGGCTCGACCGCGCGCTCGGCCGCGGTGCCGTGCCGCTGCAATTCGACATAGAGCCGGTCGCCATAGATGCTTGCGAGGGTCTGCGCAGCGCGCCGCGGCAAGCTCGGCCTGCCCGGCGGCAATCGCGGTATCGAGCGGACCGGACGGCCCGCCGGTGAGCGCAATCAGGCCGTCGCTCGCGTCCTTCGAGCCAGTCGAGGTGCAGATGCGGCTTTTCGTTGGGCGGCGTTTCGAGGAAGGCGCGGGAGCAAAGCCGCATCAGGCTGCGATAGCCGGCCTCGCGCTGCGCGATCAGCACGATGCGCGGCAGGATCCGGACACGGCCGTTGAGCCGCGGATCGCGCGCCTCGTCGGCGAAATCGACGGCGAGCGCGCAGCCGATGATCGGCTGGATGCCGGATGCCGCCATCTTTTCGGAGAATTCCAGCGCGCCGAACATGTTGTCGGTGTCGGTGAGCGCCAGCGCCGGCTGCTTGTCGGCCTTGGCGAGTTCGGCGAGCTTGCCGATCGGTCAGCGCGCCTTCCAGCAGCGAATAGGCGGAATGCACGTGCAGATGCACGAAGCCTGGATCGGTCGCCACGCAGGGGCCTCGGGATTTGATCGCGGGGCGGATGCCGTACGCGATTCCGTCACCGACACTAAATCGTTGTCTCCGTGACAGCGTCTCTGGCGAGAAGCCTTCCCACGATATACCCAGCTTTTCGGGGGACGGTTCCGCCGTCATGGCAAGGGAGCCCGGGCAAGCCCGAATTCCGATGCCATCCGCGTCTTGATCGGGGATGGGGGAAGACGCGGATACCCGAGGCAGGCGGGTATGACGAACGGCGGTACCGGCGGGTACCTTGGGGACTGGAACGCAGACGCCACAAACGCAGACTTACGATTACGCAGATACGACACTCACAGCGCGGCGAAGACTTGCACCCAGACCGCGATCATTCCGACAAACAGGGCGATTGAAGTGAGTGCGGCGGCTTCCTCCACAACGGCGCGAAACATGATCTCCTCCCTGAACGAACAAAGAACATAGTTCTCTTTTTGTTCTTCGTCAAGAGCTTTGTTGTCAACGCCGCAAATCCCCAATTTGCCGCACCGGCCCTGGCCGGATTGCGCATTGACTTAGCAGACGCGTGCCGACCGAGACTGGGCGGGCCGAAGCGGCGCGTCTTCCGCATTCAGTACGGGGGAGAGCACCATGCGATTGTCCGGCGCGATTCTGGCGGGCTTCATCGCTTTCACTCTCGCAGGTTGCTTCGAGGGCAGAAAGGCGACCGGGGCGAACAGGGCACGCCCGGTGCGACCGGCGTAGCCGGCGAAAAGGGCGAGCGCGGCGTTGCAGGACCGGCTGGCCCCGCGGGCGCAACGGGCCCCGCAGGTCCCGTTGGTCCAGCCGGCCCGACCGGTGCTGCCGGCCCCGTGCGGCCCGGCCGGGCCCGCAGGGTCCCGGTCCGCGGTGCGACAGCCGGCTGCGGCCGCGCGGCCGAACAACGCCCGTGTCGTTCAGGTCGAAAGCTGCATCGGCGGCTGCAACAATTCGTGCGCCGCCGGCGAAGTCGTGGCGTCGGCGATGTGCGTGAGCACTGGCCCAATCACCGCGGCAACGATTGCCGCGGGTCAGGCCGGCGGGGCCTGGCAGATTTCCTGCCCGGCGGCTCCGCACGTCTCGTCGCGGTCTGCATGAAGCCGTAAGCCTCGTCCGGCTACGGCAGTTCGACCACCAGGCCGTCGCGGATCGCGACCCGGCGGTCCATGCGCGCGGCGAGCTCCATGTTGTGGGTGGCAAGCACGACGGTCAGGCCCGACGCGCGGGTCAACTGCGACAGCGCATTGAACACATGATCCGAGGTGCGCGGATCGAGATTGCCGGTCGGCTCGTCGGCGAGCAGCAAGCCGCGGCGCGTTCGCCACCGCGCGCGCGATCGCGACGCGCTGCTGCTCGCCGCCGGAGAGCTGCGCCGGCCGGTGCGTCAGCCGCTCCTTGAGGCCGAGATAGCACAGCAGCTCGGCGGCGCGGCCGCTTCGCCTCGCCGCGGCCAAGCCCGCGGATCATCTGCGGCATCACCACGTTTTCGAGCGCGGAGAATTCCGGCAGCAGGTAGTGCGCCTGATAGACGAAACCGACCGCGGTACGGCGGATGCGGGTGCGCTCGGCGTCGCTCAGCTTCGAGGTGGCCTCGCCGTCGAAATAGACCTCGCCGGCGTCGGGATGCTCGAGCAGTCCGGCGATGTGCAGCAGCGTCGACTTGCCTGCGCCTGACGGCGCAACCAGCGCGACCGATTGGCCCGGCCAGACCGCGAGCTCGGCGCCCTTGAGCACCTCGAGCACGGCATCGCCCTGATGATAACGCCGCTCGATCGCGTGCAGGAAAACGACCGGATTGTCCTGCTCGCCATCGGCCATCACTCGTAACGCAGCGCTTCGACCGGATCGAGCCGCGCCGCGCGCCAGGACGGATAAAGCGTGGCGAGCAGCGACAGCGCCAGCGCCATCACCACCACGGCCGTGGTTTCGCCGGCGTCGAGATCGGCCGGCAGCTTGAGAGAGGAAATAGAGCTCAGGCGAGAACAGATTCGGTGTTGGTGAGCCAGGACATGAACTGCCGGATCGACTCGATGTTGAGGCACACCACCAGCCCCACCACGAAGCCCATGATGGCGCCGACCACGCCGATCGCCGCGCCGGTGATCAGGAACACCCGCATGATCGCGCCTTGCGTCGCGCCCATGGTGCGCAGGATGCCGATGTCGCGGCCCTTGTCCTTCACCAGCATGATCAGGCTCGAGGCGATGTTGAACGCCGCCACCAGGATGATCAGCGTGAGGATCAGGAACATCACGTTGCGCTCGACCTGCAGCGCGCTGAAGAACGTGGCGTTGCGCTGCCGCCAGTCGACCATGAAGATCGGCCGTTTCGCGGCTTCGGTGACGAGCTGCCGGAAGCGCACGATCTGGTCCGGGTTGGCGGTGTAGACCTCGATCGCGGTGACGTCGTTCGAGCGGTTGAAATAGGCCTGCGCCTCGGTGAGCGGCATGAACACGAAGGCGGCGTCGTATTCCGACATGCCGATCTCGAACACCGCGGCGATCTTGTAGGGCTTGATGCGCGGCGTGGTTCCCATCGGCGTCACCGCGCCGCGCGGCGCGACCATGGTCACGGAGTCGCCGGCGCGCAGCGTCAGTTGGTCGGCGAGGCGGCGCCCGATCACCACGCCCTGCCCCTGGTCGAAGCCGTCGAGCGTGCCCTGCTTGATGTTCTGCGCGATCGAAGGGATCTGCGCGAGGTCGGCGCCGCGGATGCCGCGCACCAGCACGCCCGCGGCGTTGAACGGCGAGGACGCCAGCGCCTGGCCCTCGACGATCGGCACCGCGATGCGGATGCCTTCGACCTTGGAGATGCGCTCGGCCACCGCCTCGTAGTCGGTGAGCGGCGATTCCAGCGGCTGCACCAGGATATGGCCGTTGAGGCCGAGGATCTTGCCGAGCAGCTCTTTGCGGAAGCCGTTCATCACCGCCATCACGATGATGAGCGTCGCGACGCCGAGCATGATGCCGAGGAAGGAGAAGGCGGCGATGATCGAAATGAATCCTTCCTGCCGCCGCGCCCGCAGGTAGCGCAGCGACAGCATCCATTCATACGGCGCGAAGGGACGGGTCCCGACCGGCTCGCTCATTCTTCCCCTATAGGATCAGCGATTTCATCCGATTCTGGCGGATTCAAGCCAGCTTAGGCTCGCATGATGCGGTGAGAAGCGCACAGCTTTCCCATTGCAAGCGATCTCGGCGGCAGACCCCTTCCTCGGGCTGGACCGCTTCAGTAGCCTCTGGGGAGCAGTCCCGACTGAGAATCTGTGCTCGCGACCACGAGAGGGAGGACGACCGTGCGTCGCGTTCTGTTTGCCGCCCTGATTGCTGCAGCTTCGATCGCCACGCCTGCCCTGGCGCAGGACAACTTCCCGAACAAGCCGATCAGGATCGTGCTGCCGGTGCCGCCCGGAAGCGCGCTGGACATCGCGACCCGCGCGATCGGCGAGCAGCTGGCGAGCCGCTGGGGCCAGCAGGTCCTGGTCGAGGCGCGGCCCGGTGCCGGCGGCCTGATCGCCGGTCAAGCCGTCGCCAACGCGCCGCCCGACGGCTACACGCTGCTCGGCGGTCCTTCGTCGCTGTTCGTCATCCTGCCGGCGCAGAAGGACAAGCTGCCGCTCGACGTCAATCGCGACTTCGTCCAGCTCGGCATGATCGTCGGCAGCGGCGTGCTGTTCGTCGCGGTCTCGCCGAAGCTCGGCGTCTCGACACTGGACCGAATTCGTGGCGCTGGCGAAATCGAAGCCCGGCCAGATCGCGATCGGCACCAACGGCGCCGGCACGCTGCCGCATTTCGCCGGGCTGGTGATCGAGAAGAAGGGCAACGTGCCGATCACGGTCGTGCCCTACAACCAGGGTGGCACCATGGCGGCCGTGGCCGACATCATGGGCGGGCGCGTGCATGGCACGATCGAAGGCGGTGTTCGGGCTGCGCGGCCCGCTGCAGTCCGGCGACCTCAAGCTGATCGGCCAAATGGCGCCGCAGCCCGAGCCGGAGTATTCCGTGCCAACGTGCCAAACGGTTGGCAATGAGCGCCATCGGATTCATGACATTGGCTGCGCCGGCCGCGACGCCGGAGCCGATCCTGCGCCGCTTGGCGGAGGGCTTGCGGCAGGCGCTCGATTCGCCGGCCGTCAAGGCACGATATGCCGATCTCGGCGTGCCGATCCGGAATTTGACGCCGGAGCAGACCAAGGCTTTCGTCGAAGAACGAACAGAAGATCTGGTGGCCGCTGGTGCAGCGAGTTCACGCCGCCGGAAGCGCGCAAGATTGGCGCGGGCGGCAGATTTAGCGCGTCAGCAGATCGACGGTGGCGGCCGGGCTGAGGTTCTCCCGGCTGCCGTCGGCGCGCTTCTTCACCTCCAGCGTGCCGGCGGCCAGGCCCTTCGGGCCGATCAGCACCTGCCACGGCACGCCGATCAGGTCGGCGGTGGCGAATTTCGCGCCCGGCCGCTGCTCGGTGTCGTCGTAGAGCACGTCGACGCCCTTGGCGGTGAGCTCGCGATAGAGGCTCTCCGACGCGCCGTCGGTCGCGGCGTCGCCCTGCTTGAGATTGAGGATCGCGACCTTGAACGGCGCCACCTGCTCCGGCCATTTGATGCCGGCGTCGTCGTGGTTGGCCTCGATCAGCGCCGCGACCAGCCGCGTCGGGCCGATGCCGTACGAGCCCATGTGCACCGGATGGTCGGCGCCATCGGGCCCGGCGACCACCGCCTTCATCGGCTCGGAATATTTGGTGCCGAAATAGAAGATGTGGCCGACCTCGATGCCGCGCGCCGACACCTGCTTGTCGGCGGGGATTTTGCCGAACGCCGCGGCGTCGTGCTTCTCGGATGTCGCGGCGTAGAGCGAGGTCCATTTGTCGACGATGCCCTGCAGCGCCACGCGATCGTCGAACTTCACGTCGGCGTCCGGCACCGGGAAATCGAGATAGTCCTTGTGGCAGAACACCTCGGACTCGCCGGTCGAGGCCAGGATGATGAACTCGTGGCTGAGATTGCCGCCGATCGGTCCGGTGTCGGCGACCATCGGGATCGATTTCAGGCCGAGCCGCGCGAAGGTGCGCAGATAGGCGACGAACATCTTGTTGTAGGAGTGCCGGGCACCGGCCTGGTCGATGTCGAACGAATAGGCGTCCTTCATCAGGAATTCGCGGCCGCGCATCAATCCGAAGCGCGGCCGCACCTCGTCGCGGAACTTGAGCTGGATGTGATAGAGGTTGAGCGGCAGATCCTTGTAGGAGCGCACGTAGGCGCGGAAGATCTCGGTGATCATCTCCTCGTTGGTCGGGCCGTAGAGCATGTCGCGCTCGTGGCGGTCCTTGATGCGCAGCATCTCCTTGCCGTAGTCGTCGTAGCGTCCGCTCTCCCGCCACAGGTCGGCCGGCTGGATGGTCGGCATCAGCAGCTCGATCGCGCCGGAGCGGTTCTGCTCCTCGCGGACGATGGCGTTGACCTTGTTGAGGACGCGAAGCCCCAGCGGCAGCAGGGTGTAGATGCCGGCCGCCTGCTGCCGCAGCATGCCGGCGCGCAGCATCAGCTTGTGGGAGACGATTTCCGCCTCCCGGGGCGCTTCCTTCAGGATCGGCAGGAAGAAACGGGACAATCGCATAGCTGCTCTCGGGAATGGGCGCGGCCGGACGGCCCGGCAGTGAAACCGGATCGAAGGCCGAAAAGACAAGCGCGGCAAGGGCCTGGGAGCGGTTCCACGTCGCGTGGCGAACTGCCGGTTGAGCGACCGCCATACGCCGATTTGTTGCAGTGCAAGTTAATGACAAGGGTGGGCCAGCCTCGATAGATTAGCGTTGCCGGTCGGGGGCTGTCGATTGGCAGATCCCTGATACCGCGGCCTGAGTTTAGGGAGAAAAATCCAAAGCGCGCCAACAGCGCCAATGCCTCGAGGAACGTATCGCGTCTCGGGGGCTAAGGATCTAAGATTCAGCTGACCCGAGCAGGGCATTGGCCCTGCTCATTTTTTTGGCTCGGTCGGAAAGCCCATCAAAGCCGCGAGATCGTCGAGCGAAATCACCCGATAGACGTAAACGTACGTCACCGCCGCGAAGATGACGGTCGCGACGACGGTGGTCCAGATCAGCTTGCGGGCAACATGTGGACCCGCGGCGCGCCGGGATCGGTGCCCGGCGCCCCCTCCTCGCCCTGCGCGCTCACGCCCCAGGGCAGCACCGCGAACAGCGTGAGCCACCAGATCAGGAAGTAGATCGCGATCGCCGTCGAAAGCGCCATCAGGCCTGTTCCAGCTCGACCAGCGTGCCGCAGAAATCCTTCGGGATGCAGAAACAGCACCGGCTTGCCGTGCGCGCCGATCTTGGGCTCGCCGTCGCCCAGCACGCGCGCGCCCTCGCCTTTCAGGCGGTCGCGCGCGGCGATGATGTCGTCGACCTCGTAGCAGACGTGGTGGATGCCGCCGTCGGCGTTTTTCTCCAGGAACTTGGCGATCGGCGAATTGTCGCCGAGCGGCTCCAGCAGCTCGATCTTGGTGTTCGGCAGGGTGATGAACACGGTGGTCACGCCGTGCGCGGGCTGCGGCACGGCGGCCGAGACCTCGGCGCCCAGCGTCTTGCGATAGACCTCCGACGCCTTCTTGATGTCGCGCACCGCGATGGCGACGTGGTTGAGCCGTCCGATCATGTCAGTCCTCCAGCATCCCGGCACGGGTGTGGCTCAGGTATCAAAGCGGGTCCGGCTGCCGTCCGCGGATGATTCAACGTCCGCGTCACACTGGCAACATGTGGACGTGAACCCAGGGCTTCTTGCCCCATTGCGCGGCCACCGCGGCGCGCACCGCGCGCCTGACCGACTCGGCGACGGCATCGGGATCGCGCCGGCGCGCCTTGGGCTGGCTTTCGAAGGTTTCCAGGATCGCGTCGAGCGCCACCTCCAGCATCGGTTCGCCGCTTGCCGCCGTTTCCGGAATGCCAATCAGCTCGACGTCCGGGTCGGCGGCGAGCTGGCCCTTCTCGGTCAAGGCCAGCGCGACCGATACGATGCCCGAAATGCTCAGCCGTTTGCGATCGGCAATGGTGCGAGCCTGTGCATCGACAAGCAGGTTGCCGTCCTTGTAGAGCCGTCCGGCCGGCACCTCGTCGACGATGCCGGGATCGCCGGGCGCGAGCTTCACCAGATCGCCATTGCGGCACATCCCGACCGTGACGCCGAGGCTGCGCGCGAGATCGGCATGCTCTGCAAGATGCAGGGCTTCGCCATGCACCGGAATGAGCAGCCGCGGCTTCACCCAGCCGATCATCTCGGCGAGTTCGTCGCGGCGCGGATGGCCGGAGACGTGCACCAGGTGCGTCCGGTCGGTGATGACCCGGACGCCCTGGTCGATCAGGCCGTTGATGACCGTCGAAATCGCCTTCTCGTTGCCTGGGATTGGCCGGGACGAGAAGATCACCGTGTCGCCCGCGCGCCAATGTCACCTCGGGATGCTCGTCCTTGGCGATGCGAGCGAGCGCGGCTCGCGGCTCGCCCTGGCTGCCGGTGCACAGCGCGACCACCTTGTCGTTCGGCAGATGGCCGTAGACCTCCATGCTCCGGAACGGCTGAACGCCGTCGAGGTAGCCGGTCTCGCGCGCCACCTGCGTCACGCGCTCCATGGCGCGGCCGACCACGACGACCTCACGCCCGGCGGCGCGAGCGGCGTCGGCCACAGCGCGGATGCGGGCCACGTTGGATGCGAAGGTGGTCACGGCGACGCGCCCGGGCGCCTTCGAAATCAATTCGGCTATGGTGGCGGCGACCTCGGATTCCGATGGCGAGCGGCCGTCGCGCACCGCATTGGTGGAATCTCCGATCAGCGCCAGGCAGCCCTCCTCGCCCAGCGCGCGGAGCTTGGCCTCATCGGTTTTCTCGCCGAGCACCGGCGTCGGATCGATCTTCCAGTCGCCGGTGTGCAGCACGGTGCCATGCGGCGTGCGGATGATCAGCGCGTTCGATTCCGGGATCGAATGCGCGACCGAGCAAAGCTCGATGTCAAACGGCCCGACGTTGAAACGCGAGCCAAGCGCCACTTCGGTGACCGGAATATCGGGCGCGCCATGCTCGCCCAGTCGCTTCGCGGCAAGCAGCGCCGCGGTGAACGGTGTCGCAAACACCGGCAGGCGCAGCTTGGGCCACAGGTCGAGCATCGCGCCGTAATGGTCCTCGTGCGCGTGGGTCAACACGATGCCGGCGATGTTGCGGCGCTCCGAGATCAGGTAGCGGATGTCCGGAAAAATCAGATCGATGCCGGGCAGGTTCTCCTCGTTGGCGAACGAGACGCCGACATCGACGATCAGCCAGGTGCGTTTGCGCTCGTCGCCAAGCCCATAGAGCGACAGGTTCATGCCGATCTCGCCGACGCCGCCGAGCGGCGCGAACACCAGTTCGCCCTGCGTGGCCATGGCCATGATCTACGCCCTCACCAGCGCGGGCAGCACGTCGCCCGCCGTGACGGCTTCGATGGCACCGTCGGCACGGCGCAGCAGCATTCGGCCGGCGTCGTCGATCCCTTCGAAGCGGCCTTCGCGCTCGCCTTCCGGCAGCGCGACGCGGATGGTTTTGCCCAGGCCGAAGGCGCGCTTGAGCCACTCGTCGCGGATCGCGGCGAAACCTGCGCCACGGTCCCATTGCGCCAGCCGCGCCGTCATGGCCGCCGAAAGCTCGGCGAACACGCTCTCCGGCGTGGCGCGCACGCCCGCTGCTGCGAGGTCGGTCGCGGGAAATGCCGTGCCGGCCGGATGGTGCACGCAATTGACGCCGATGCCGACCGCGACCGCGCTGCCCTCGCCTTCGATCAGGATGCCGGCGAACTTGCAGCCGTCGATCAGGCCATCGTTCGGCCATTTCAGCGCAAGCCGTTTCGCGAGCCCCGGAATGCGCCCGGCAATCGCGTCATGAAGCGCCAGCGCCGCGACAAACGACAGTTCCGGCGCGCGATCCGGCGGGGCGGCGTCTGCCAGCAGCAGGCTGGCGTAAAGATTGCCGGGCTCCGACACCCATTGGCGGCCGCGGCGGCCGCGGCCGGCGGTCTGCCGCTTGGCGGTCACCCACAGCGGCCCGCGCTCGCCGTTGCGCGCGAGCGTCAACGCTTCGGCGTTGGTCGAGCCGATCGTCTCGTGAGCGACCACCCTGGTCGGGGCGGTGGTTGTTGTCATCAGAACAGCGATTTCGCCGCCGCGCTTGCGGCTTGGACGAGAGGTCCGGGATAGACGAAATAGAGCAGATTGAACAGGCCGGTGACGCCGAGCACGGCCTTGAGCTCGACAGGCATCGGCTCGAAGCCCTTCACCGGCTCGTCGAAGTACATCGTCTTGATGATCATCAGGTAGTAATAGGCGCCGACCACGCTGGCGAGCACGCCGAGCACCGCGAGCGTGAACATGTTGGCCTTGATCGCGGCGAGGAACACGTAGTACTTCGCGAAGAACCCCGCGAGCGGCGGGATGCCGGCCAGCGAGAACAACAGCAGCGCCAGGAAGAACGCCAGCGCCGGATTGGTGCGCGCGAGCCCGGCGAGATCGGAAATGTTCTCCACCGCGCCATCCGGCCGCCGCATCGCCAGGATGCAGCAGAAGGTGCCGAGCGTCATGGCGAGATAGATCGCCATGTAGACCAGCACGCCCTGCACGCCTTCGGCGGTGCCGGCCGCGAGTCCGATCAGCGCGAAGCCCATATGGCCGATCGACGAATAGGCCATCAGCCGCTTGATGTTGCGCTGGCCGATCGCGGCGAAGGCGCCGAGCGCCATCGAGGCGATCGCGACGAACACCAGGATCTGCTGCCATTGCGGCACGATGCCGGGGAACGCACCGACCGCGACACGGATGAACAGCGCGATGGCCGCGATCTTCGGCGCCGCGGCGAAGAACGCCGTGACCGGCGTCGGCGCGCCCTCGTAGACGTCGGGCGTCCACATATGGAACGGCACGGCAGAAACCTTGAAGCAGAGCCCGGCGAACAGGAACACCAGGCCGAAGATCAGCCCGATGCCCGCTCCGCCCTGCGTCGCCTTGGCGATGCCGGCGAACGACACCGTGCCGGTGAAGCCGTAGATCAGCGAGCAGCCATAGAGCAGCATTCCCGACGACAGCGCGCCGAGCACGAAATACTTGAGGCCCGCTTCGGTCGAGCGCACCGAATCCCGGTTCGACGCCGCGACCACGTAGAGCGACAGGCTCATCAGCTCCAGCCCGAGATAAAGCGCGATCAGGTCGGTGGCCGAGATCATCATGCCCATGCCGACCGCCGACAGCATGATGAGGATCGGATATTCGAAAATCCGCACCTTCTCGACGTTCTGGTAGTGCAGCGACATCACGATCGCCACGGCCGACGCGACGAAGGCCAGCGACTTCAGGAAACGGGCAAATCCGTCGATCACGAAGCTGCCGCCGAAGGTCGCGCCGTCCGGCAGCGAAATCGTGACAAACGCCGCCGCGGCCAGCAGCATCACTGCGCCGAGGTTGACGATATCGCTGCTGCGCTCGCGATAGGCGCCGAGCATCAGCAGCCCCATCGCGCCGAGCGCCAGCAGGATTTCCGGAAGCGCCGGGTACAACGGCATGTAGGTGGCGGCAACGGTCATCAGTTCACCAAGGCGGCCGACTTCGCGGCAGCGTTGAGCGCGGCGTGATAGTTCTGCAGCAGCGCGGTCACCGACGCGGCCGACATGTCGAGCACCGGCTTTGGATAAAAGCCGAACAGCAACGTCAGGACGATCAGCGGGGCGAACACCGCGATTTCGCGCCAGCTCATGTCGCTGATGTTGGCAAGCGCCGGCTTTTCAAGCTTGCCGAGCACGACCTTGCGGTAGAGCCACAGCGCGTAGCCGGCGGACAGGATGACGCCGAGCGTCGCGAGCGACGCCACCACGATGTTGACCTTGAAGGTGCCGAGCAGCGTCAGGAATTCGCCGACGAAGCCGGAGGTGCCGGGCAGTCCCACGTTGGCCAGCGTGAACAGCATGAACACCGCGGCATAGACCGGCATGCGGTTGACCAGCCCGCCGTACGTCGCGATCTCGCGGCTGTGCATGCGGTCGTAGACCACGCCGACGCAGAGGAACAGCGCGGCCGAGACGATGCCGTGCGACACCATCTGGAAGATGCCGCCGGCGACGCCCTGCGCGGTCGCGGCGAAAATGCCCATGGTGACGAAGCCCATGTGCGCGACCGACGAATAGGCGATCAGCTTCTTCATGTCCTCCTGCACGATCGCGACCAGCGAGGTGTAGACGATGGCGACAACCGACAGCGCGAACACCAGCGTCGCGAAATCGTTCGAGGCGAACGGGAACATCGGCAGCGAGAACCGCAGGAAGCCGTAGCCGCCCATCTTCAGCAGGATCGCGGCGAGAATGACCGAGCCCGCGGTCGGCGCCTCGACGTGCGCGTCGGGCAGCCAGGTGTGGACCGGCCACATCGGCATCTTCACCGCGAACGAGGCGAAGAAAGCGAACCACAGCCAGGGCTGCATCTCGCGCGGGAACGAATGCCGCAGCAGCACGGCGATGTCGGTGGTGCCGGCCTGCCAGTACATCGCCATGATGGCGAGCAGCATCAGCACCGAGCCGAGCAGCGTGTAGAGGAAGAACTTGAAGCTGGCGTAGACCCGGCGCGGGCCGCCCCACACGCCGATGATCAGGAACATCGGAATCAGGCCGCCCTCGAAGAACAGATAGAACAGCACGAGGTCGAGCGCCGAGAACGTGCCGACCATCAGCGTTTCGAGCACCAGGAACGCGATCATGTATTCCTTGACGCGCGTCTGGATCGACAGCCAGCTCGCCACGATGCAGAGCGGCATGATCGCCGTGGTCAGGATCACGAACGGCAGCGAAATGCCGTCGACGCCCATGTGATAGGTGCCGTAGCCGCCGAGCCAGGCGACCTTCTCGACGAACTGGAATTCGGCCGAGCTGGCGTCGAACCGCGCCACCAGCACCAGCGACACCGCGAAGGTGACGATGGTGGTCCACAGCGCGACCCAGCGCGCATTGCGCTTGGCTGCCTCGTCCTCGCCGCGCAGCATCAGAATGAAGAGCACGCCCGCGATCGGCAGGAAGGTCGTGACGGAAAGGATCGGCCAGCTCGCCATCAGTGCGCTCCACCCGGCGTGGCGAACATGAACCAGGTGATCAGCGCGGCGGCGCCGATCAGCATGGCGAAGGCGTAGTGGTAGAGATAGCCGGTCTGCAGCCGCACCACGTTGCGGGTGACGTCGAGCACGCGCGCCGACACGCCGTCAGGCCCGAAGCCGTCGATCACGTAGCCGTCGCCGCCCTTCCAGAACACGCGGCCGAGCCAAAGCACCGGACGCACGAAGAGGAAGTCGTAGATCTCGTCGAAGTACCACTTGTTGAGCAGGAAGCGGTACAGCAGGTCCTGCTGGCGCGCGAGTTCGACCGGGATGTCGGGGCGCAGCAGATAGAAATAGGCGGATATCCCCCAGCCCGCGAACATCATCACCGTCGGCGTCAGCGCGACCCAGAGCGGCACGTGATGGATGGCGTCGATCACCGCGGCGCTCTGCTTGATCGACTCGCGGAAGAAATGCTCGACGTGATGGCCGGCGAAATACTCCTTGAACGAGAAGCCGGCGGCGATCGAGCCGAACGCCAGCACGCCGAGCGGGATCAGGATCACCAGCGGGCTTTCCTTCGCCTCCTCGTAATGGCGCCGGTCGTGCGGCTCGCCGTGGAAGGTCTTGAAGATCAGCCGCCAGGAATAGAACGCGGTCAGCCCCGCGGCGATCACGGTCATCAAGAAGGCATAGGCCGCGGCCGGGTTCTTGCCGGCGTACGCCGCCTCGATGATCGCGTCCTTGGAGAAATAGCCGGCGGTGAACGGGAATCCGGTCAGCGCCAGCGTGCCGATCACCATGGTCCAGTAGGTGAACGGGATCTTCTTGCGCAGCCCGCCCATGTTCCGGATGTCCTGCTCGTGGTGCATCGCCATGATCACCGAGCCGGAGCCGAGGAACAGCAGCGCCTTGAAGAAGGCGTGGGTGAACAGGTGGAACATGCCGACCGAATAGGCGCCCACGCCCATCGCGACGAACATGTAGCCGAGCTGCGAACAGGTCGAATAGGCGACGATGCGCTTGATGTCGTTCTGCACCAGACCGACGGTCGCGGCGAAGAACGCCGTGGTGGCGCCGACGATGGTCACGACGGTGAGCGCGGTCGGCGACAGTTCGAACAGCGGCGACAGCCGCGCCACCATGAACACGCCGGCGGTCACCATGGTGGCGGCATGGATCAGCGCGGAGACCGGCGTCGGGCCTTCCATCGCATCGGGCAGCCAGGTGTGCAGCAGGAACTGCGCCGACTTGCCCATCGCGCCCATGAACAGCAGCAGGCAGATCAGCGTCAGCGCGTCGGCATGCCAGCCGAAGAAATTGATGGTCTTGCCGGTCAGCGCCGGCGCCTGCGCGAACACCGTGTCGAGGTCGATCGAACCGACCATCATGAAGACGGCGAAGATGCCGAGCGCGAAGCCGAAGTCGCCGACGCGGTTGACGATGAACGCCTTGATGGCGGCGGCGTTCGCCTCCGGCTTGTGGTACCAGTAGCCGATCAGCAGATAGCTCGCGAGGCCGACGCCCTCCCAGCCGAAGAAGAGCTGGGCGAGATTGTCCGACGTCACCAGCGCCAGCATGGCGAAGGTGAAGAGCGAGAGATAGGACAAGAACCGCGGCCGGTACGGCTCCTCGGCCATGTAGCCGATCGAATAGAGGTGCACGAGCGACGACACCGTCGTCACCACCACCAGCATCACCGCGGTGAGCGTGTCGATGCGCAGCGCCCAGTCGACCTTGAAGTCGGCCGAAACCATCCAGGTGAACAGCGCGATGCGCTCGTCGTGCCGGCCGAAGCCGACCCGCCAGAGCGCGATCCACGACAGCACCGCCGAGATGAAAAGGAGCGTCGTGGTGATGATCTCGGCGGCGCGTGAGCCTTCCGCCGCCGGCTCTGTCGGGCCGTGGCCGTGATCGTCGTGGTGGGCGTCATGCGTGGCATGATGGCCATGCCCCGCGTGGGCATGGTCGTCGGACGGCTCCGCACCGGGGAAGCGCCGGCGCGCGCCATAGATCGAGATCGCGCCCGCGAGAATGGCGCCCAGCAGCGGCAGAAGGACGATCGCCTGATACATCAGCTTTCCTGCGCTAGCCCTTCATCAGGTTGATGTCCTCGACCGCGATCGAGCCGCGGTTTCGGAAGTAGACGACGAGAATGGCGAGCCCGATCGCGGCCTCCGCCGCCGCGACGGTCAGCACCAGCATGGCGAACACCTGGCCGACGATGTCGCCGAGGTGCGTCGAGAACGCCACGAAGTTGATGTTGACCGCGAGCAGGATCAGCTCGATCGACATCAGGATGACGATGACGTTCTTGCGGTTGAGGAAAATGCCGAAGATCCCGAGCGTGAACAGGATCGCCGCGACGGAGAGGTAATGGCCGAGCCCGATCGTCATGCGCCCAGCCCCTGCCCCGGCCGCACCTGGCGGATTTCCATCGCGGTTTCCTTGGTGCGCGCGACCTGGTCGGCGATGTTCTGCCGCTTCACGCCGGTCTTGTGGCGCAGCGTCAGCACGATCGCGCCGATCATGGCGACGAGCAGCACCAGGCCCGCGGCCTGGAAGAAGTAGATGTATTTCGTGTAGAGCACGCGGCCGAGCGCTTCGGTGTTGGTGATGTCGGTCGGGATCGGCGATGTGATGGCGCGCGGCACGCCCGGCCCGATGACCCAGGCGCCGACCACCAGCAGCAATTCCGCCAGCAGCACGACGCCGATCAGCGCGCCGAACGGCAGATATTGCAGCACGCCCTGGCGCAGCTCGGCAAAGTCGACGTCGAGCATCATCACCACGAACAGGAACAGCACCGCGACCGCGCCGACATAGACCACGATCAGGATCATCGCCAGGAATTCCGCGCCCATCAGCACGAACAGGCCCGCGGCGTTGACGAACGCGAGGATGAGATAGAGCACCGAATGCACGGGATTCTTCGCCGCGATCACCATGAAGGCGCAAGCGATGCACACGCCGGCGAACAGATAGAAGAACAGCGCGGGAAGGATCACGATGCGCGCCTCACCGGTACGGCGCGTCGAGCGCGATGTTCTTCGCGATCTCGCGCTCCCAGCGGTCGCCGTTCGCGAGCAGCCGCTCCTTGTCGTAGTAGAGCTCCTCGCGGGTCTCGGTGGCGAACTCGAAATTCGGGCCTTCGACGATGGCGTCGACCGGGCAGGCCTCCTGGCACAGCCCGCAGTAGATGCACTTCACCATGTCGATGTCGTAGCGCGTGGTGCGCCGCGTGCCGTCGTTGCGGCGCGGCCCGGCCTCGATGGTGATGGCCTGCGCCGGGCAGATCGCCTCGCACAGCTTGCAGGCGATGCAGCGCTCCTCGCCGTTCGGATAGCGGCGCAGCACGTGCTCGCCGCGGAAGCGCGGCGAGATCGGGCCCTTCTCGAACGGATAGTCGAGCGTCGCCTTCGGCTTGAAGAAGTACCTCATGCCGAGCACGAGCCCCGACAGGAACTCCTTCAGGAAGACCGAGCGTGCGGCTTGATCGAGTCTCATGTCATCGCTCCGATCAACCAAGAAGTTGGCCGACATAGTAGCCGACGGCCGCAAGCACTAAGAAATCAGCAAGCAGGATCGTGCGAATGGCGGCGGCACTTGGATTGGCTTCACCGTTCGCCTCGCTGCGTTTCAACAGGGGCATGATCGTCAGGTAGGCGCCAAGCGCACACAGCAGTCCAACCGCGGCGCCGATCAACCCTGGTATGGAAAATGTCATGGCATCCTCCCAGGGGCGAGACCGCCGAACTGCAGCACCGCCGCGACGATCACCACCATCGCCAGCGAAATCGGCAGGAACACCTTCCAGCCGAGCCGCATCAATTGGTCGTAGCGGTAGCGCGGCACGATCGCCTTGGCCATGGCGAACAGGAAGAACATGAAGCAGAGCTTGAGCACGAACCAGATCACGCCCGGCACCCAGGTGAACGGCGCGACCGGGAACGGCGGCAGCCAGCCGCCGAGGAACAGGATGGTCGCCATGGCGCACATGGTGACGATCGCCACGTACTCGCCGAGCATGAACATCATGTAGGGCGACGAGCCGTATTCGACCATGAAGCCGGCGACCAGCTCGGATTCCGCTTCGACCAGGTCGAACGGCGGGCGGTTGGTCTCGGCGAGCGCCGAGATGAAGAAGATGACGAACATCGGCAAGAGCCACAGCCAGTACCAGCCGAACATGCCGAGGCTGGTGTCCTGCGCGGCGACGATGGCCGAGAGATTCAGCGAGCCGGCGCACAGCAGCACGGTGATGATGACGAAGCCGATCGAGACTTCGTAGGACACCATCTGCGCGGCGGATCGGATCGCGGACAGGAAGGCGTATTTCGAGTTCGACGCCCAGCCGCCCATGATGATGCCGTAGACCATCAGCGACGAGATCGCGAAAATGTAGAGCACGCCGACGTTGATGTCGGCGATCATCCAGCCGGCGCTGACCGGGATCACCGCCCAGGCCGCGAGCGCAAGCGTGGAGGTGACCAGCGGCGCCAGCAGGAACACGCCCTTGTTGGAGCCTGCCGGGATGACCGGCTCCTTGAGCACGAACTTGAGCAGGTCGGCAAACGATTGCAGCAGCCCGAACGGCCCGACCACGTTGGGGCCGCGGCGGAGCTGCACCGCCGCCCAGATCTTGCGGTCGGCGAGCAGGATGTAGGCGACGCCGACCAGCAGCAGCACGAGCAGCAGCAGCGATTGCGCGGCGATCACGATCAGCGGCCAGAGGTAGAGGGTCCAGAGTTCCGCCATCGCCCTACTCCGCCGCCGTCATGGTGCGGCTCTCGGCCAGCGCGGAACATTCCGCCATCGTCGCGGATGCACGCGCGATCGGATTGGTGAGATAGAAGTCGTCGATCGCCTGGCCAAACGGCGCCTTGTCCGGCGTGCCGCCGGTGCCTGCAAGCCTGCGCAGGTCGGCGGCGTCACCCGGCTCGATCTGGTCGATGCGTTGCAGATGCGGATGCGCGGCGAACAGCTCCTTGCGAAGCTGGGCGAGCGAGTCGTACGGCAGCTTCTTGCCCAGCACGTCGGACAGCGCGCGCAGGATCGCCCAGTCCTCGCGCGCCTCGCCCGGCGGGAAGCTGGCGCGGTTGGCAATTTGCACGCGGCCCTCGGTGTTGACGTAGAGGCCGGACTTCTCGGTATAGGCCGCGCCCGGCAGGATCACATCGGCGCGGTGCGCGCCGGCATCGCCGTGGGTGCCGATGTAAACGACGAATGCGCCCGGCGGCACGTCGATCTCGTCGGCGCCGAGCAGGAACAGCACGTCGAGCGCGCCGGAGTTCGCCATGTGCCCGGCGTGGAGGCCGCCCGCACCCGGCACGAAGCCGATGTCGAGCGCGCCGACGCGGGAGGCCGCGGTGTGCAGGACGGAGAAGCCGTTCCAGCCGTCCTTGAGGGCGCCGAGTTCGGCTGCGGCCTTGGCGGCCAGCGCGGCAACCGCCGCGCCGTCCTGGCGCGCCAGTGCCCCGGCGCCGAGGATGATCATCGGCCGTTCGGCCTTCTTGAGCGTCTCGGCAAAGGCGCCGCGGCCCGCCGCGACCTCGGCGAGCGTTTCCGGGCCGGCGCCGAGATAATCGTAAGCGTAGGTCAGGTCGGCGCGTTCTCCGATCATCGCGATCGGGAACTTGCCCGCCCGCCAGCGCTTGCGGATGCGCGCGTTGAGCACCGATGCCTCGCGGCGCGGATTCGCGCCGACGATCAGCAGCGCATCGGCCTGTTCGATCCCGGCGATGGTGGCGTTGAACAGGTAGCTCGCCCGCCCCGCCGACGGATGCAGCGCCGCGCCGTCCTGGCGTGCGTCGAGATTGGGGCTGCCAAGCGCCGCCATCAGTTGCTTGAGCGCGAACATCTCCTCGACCGCGCAGAGATCGCCGGCGATCGCGCCGATCCGCTCCGGCGAAGTGTGGCGCAGCTTGCCAGCCACGGCGGCGAACGCTTCGCTCCAAGACGCCGGCCGCAGCCGGCCGTTGTCGCGGATATACGGCTGATCGAGCCGCTGGGTGCGCAGCCCGTCGACGACGTGGCGCGTCTTGTCGGAAATCCACTCCTCGTTCACGTCGTCGTTGGTGCGCGGCAGGATGCGCATCACCTCGCGGCCGCGCGCGTCGACCCGGATCGCCGAGCCGACCGCGTCCATCACGTCGACCGATTCCGTCTTGCTCAGCTCCCAGGGCCGCGCCGCGAACGCATACGGCTTCGAGGTCAGCGCGCCGACCGGGCAGAGATCGACCACGTTGCCCTGCAGCTCCGAGGTCATCGCCTGCTCGAGATAGGTCGTGATCTCCATGTCCTCGCCGCGGCCGATCGCGCCGAATTCGGCCACGCCGGCGACCTCCGCCGAGAAGCGGATGCACCGCGTGCAGTGGATGCAGCGGTTCATGATCGTCTTGACCAGCGGGCCGATGTACTTGTCTTCGACCGCGCGCTTGTTGTCGTCGTAGCGGCTGGAGTCGACGCCATAGGCCATCGCCTGATCCTGCAGGTCGCATTCGCCGCCCTGGTCGCAGATCGGGCAATCGAGCGGATGATTGATCAGCAGGAATTCCATCACGCCTTCGCGCGCCTTGCGCACCAGCGGCGTCTTGGTGTTGACCACCGGCGCCTCGCCGTTAGGCCCTGGCCGGCAGTCACGCACCTGCCACGCGCACGATGCGACCGGCTTGGGCGAGCCTTTCAATTCGACCAGGCACATGCGGCAGTTGCCGGCGATCGACAGCCGCTCATGGAAGCAGAAGCGCGGGATCTCGGCGCCAGCCATCTCCGCCGCCTGCAGGAGCGTGAACTCCGGCGGGACATCGATCTCTTTGCCGTCGACGACGATCTTGGTCATCGCCTTACTCCGCCGCCACTCGCACCGCGGCGGCTTCCGCGTTGCGTGTGTATTCGTCGATGCGCCGCTCGATCTCCGGCCGGAAATGCCGCAGCAGGCCCTGCACCGGCCACGCCGCGCCGTCGCCGAACGCGCAGATGGTGTGACCCTCGATCTGCTTGGTCACGTCGAACAGCATGTCGATTTCTTTTTTCTGCGCGCGGCCTTCCGCCATGCGGGTCAGCACGCGCCACATCCAGCCCATGCCCTCGCGGCACGGCGTGCACTGGCCGCAGCTCTCGTGCTTGTAGAAATAGGCAATGCGCGCAAACGCGCGGATGATGTCGGTCGACTTGTCCATCACGATCACCGCGGCGGTGCCGAGCGCGGACTTGTGCTTGGCGCAGCCGTCGAAATCCATCAGCAGGTCGTCGCAGCCAGCCGCGCCAGCGGGGATGACCGGCATCGACGAGCCGCCCGGAATGACCGCAAGCAGATTGTCCCAGCCGCCGCGCACGCCGCCGCAATGGGTTTCGATCAACTCGCGCAGCGGCACGCCCATCGCGTCTTCCACGGTGCAGGGCCGCTCGACGTGGCCGGAGATGCAGAACAGCTTGGTGCCGGTGTTGTTGGGCCGGCCGATCGCGGCGAACCACGCCGCGCCGCGCCGCATGATGTCCGGCACGACCGCGATCGACTCGACGTTGTTGACGGTGGTCGGACAGCCGTACAGGCCCATGTTGGCGGGAAACGGCGGCTTGAGCCGCGGCTGGCCTTTCTTGCCCTCGAGGCTTTCGAGCAGCGCCATCTCCTCGCCGCAGATGTAGGCGCCGGCGCCGTGATGGACGTAGAGGTCGAAATCGTAGCCGTGGACGTTGCCCTTGCCGAGCAGCTTCGCGTCATAGGCCTGATCGATCGCCGCCTGGAGGCGTTCACGCTCGCGGATGAACTCGCCGCGCACATAGATGTAGCCGGCGCTGCAATCCATCGCGCGGCCGGCGATCAGGCAGCCCTCGACCAGCAGATGCGGGTCGTGCCGCATGATCTCGCGGTCCTTGCAGGTGCCGGGCTCGGACTCGTCGGCGTTGACGACCAGATAGTGCGGCCGGTCGCCGACTGCTTTGGGCATGAACGACCACTTCAACCCGGTCGGAAATCCTGCGCCGCCGCGGCCGCGCAGGCCCGAGGCCTTCACCTCGTTGACGATGGCGTCGCGGCCCTTCTCCAGGATCGCCTTGGTGCCGTCCCAGGAGCCGCGCTTGCGCGCGCCTTCGAGGCCCCAGTCGTGGAGGCCGTAGAGGTTCCTGAAGATGCGGTCCTTGTCGTCGAGCATCAGGCCTTCACCGTCTTGAGCGTGGTCGGGCCGCCGACCGGCGCGGACAATTGCCGGTCGATCTGCGGGCCGGGCTTCACCGGCTTGCCGCTGGCGAAGCCGTCGAGCACCTTCTCGAAGCTCTCCGCGGTCAGGTCCTCGTAGGTGTCGTTCCAGATCAGCACCATCGGCGCGTTGACGCAGGCGCCGAGGCACTCGACCTCCTCCCAGGAGAAGTCACCGTCCGCCGACACATGCAGCGGATCGTGATGGATGCGCTTGTGGCAGACCTCGAACAGCGCCTCCGCGCCGCGCAGCATGCACGGCGTGGTGCCGCAGACCTGGACGTGCGCCTTCTTGCCGACCGGCGCGAGCAGGAACATCGTGTAGAACGTCGCAACCTCGAGCGCGCGGATGTGCGGCATGCCGAGCATCTCGGAGACATGGCGGATCGCGGCCTCGGGCAGCCAGCCGTAATGCTGCTCCTGCGCCCGCCACAGCAGCGGAATGATCGCCGACTGCTGGCGGCCCTCCGGATATTTCGCGATCTGCTGCTTCGCCCACGCGGCATTCTCCGCCGTGAAGGAGAATTCCTTCGGCTGCTGTTCGCGCGGTGCGAGGCGGCGGTTGGCCATCAGCGGTCGACCTCCCCGAACACGATATCGAGCGAGCCGAGAATGGCCGACACGTCGGCCAGCATGTGGCCGCGGCAGAGGAAATCCATCGCCGAAAGGTGCGGAAAACCCGGCGCTCTGATCTTGCACTTGTAAGGCTTGTTGGAGCCGTCGGAGACCAGATAGACGCCGAACTCGCCCTTCGGCGCTTCGACCGCGGCATAGACCTCGCCGGCCGGCACGTGGAAGCCCTCGGTGTAGAGCTTGAAGTGATGGATCAGCGCCTCCATCGACTTCTTCATCTCGGCGCGCTTGGGCGGCACCACCTTGTTGTCGGCCACGCTGACCGGCCCCTGCCCCTCGGGCTCGCGCAGCTTGGCGATGCACTGCTTCATGATGCGGATCGACTGCCGCATCTCCTCCATGCGCAGGTGATAGCGGTCGTAGCAGTCGCCGTTCTTGCCGATCGGGATGTCGAAATCCATCTCGGCGTAGCATTCGTAGGGCTGCGCTTTCCGCAAGTCCCACGCAGCGCCGGAGCCGCGCACCATCACGCCGGAGAAGCCCCATTTCCAGGCGTCTTCCAGCTTCACCACGCCGATGTCGACGTTACGCTGCTTGAAGATGCGGTTTTCGCTGAGCAGCGTCGTCGAGATCGTCGACCACCTTGAGGAACGGATCGCAGAACCCTTCGATGTCGTCGATCAATTTGGCCGGCAGGTCCTGGTGCACGCCGCCGACGCGGAAATACGCCGCATGCATGCGCGAGCCCGAGGCGCGCTCGTAGAACACCATCAGCTTCTCGCGCTCCTCGAAGCCCCACAGCGGCGGAGTGAGCGCGCCAACGTCCATCGCCTGCGTGGTGACGTTGAGAAGGTGCGAGAGGAGCCGGCCGATCTCGCAATAGAGCACGCGGATCAGCTGCGCGCGGCGCGGCACTTCGAGCTTAAGCAGCTTCTCCGCCGCCAGGCAGAACGCGTGCTCCTGGTTCATCGGCGCGACGTAGTCGAGCCGGTCGAAATACGGGATCGCCTGCAGATAGGTCTTGGCCTCGATCAGCTTCTCGGTGCCGCGATGGAGAAGCCCGATATGCGGGTCGACGCGCTCCACCACCTCGCCGTCGAGCTCCAGCACGAGGCGCAGCACGCCGTGCGCCGCCGGATGCTGCGGTCCGAAGTTGATGGTGAAGTTGCGGTGGGCGGTTGACGTGTCGGCCATCAGGGCTTGCCCTCTTTGGCCTTCTCGTCGCCCGGCAGCACGTAGTCGGTGCCTTCCCATGGCGAGAGGAAATCGAAATTGCGGAACTCCTGAGCGAGCCGCACCGGGTCATAGACCACGCGCTTCACCTCGTCGTCGTAGCGCACCTCGACGAAGCCGGTGAGCGGGAAGTCCTTGCGCAGCGGATGGCCCTCGAAGCCGTAATCGGTCAGCAGGCGGCGCATATCGGGATGGCCGGAGAACAGCACGCCATAGAGATCGTAGACCTCGCGCTCGAACCAGTCGGCGCCGGGGAACACCGAAATGATCGACGGCACCGCGGTGTCCTCGCCGACCTCGATCTTGACGCGGACGCGGACGTTCAGTTTCGGCGACAGCAGGTGATAGACCACGTCGAAGCGGCGCTCGCGCGACGGCCAGTCGATCGCGGTGACGTCGATGAAGCTCCAGAACTGGCAGCGCTCGTCGTCGCGCAGGAAACTCATCACCTTGACGATGTCGCGCGGCGCAGCGATCACGGTCAGCTCATCGTGCGCGACCCAATGCCCGAGCACGGAGCCCGCAAGCCCGCCCGCGATCGTCTCTCCGAGTTTGTCCAGCTTTCCGTCCATTGCCAGTCCGTTCAGCGTTCGATCGTACCGATCCGCCGGATCTTCTTTTGCAGCAGCAGCACGCCGTACAGCAGCGCCTCCGCGGTCGGCGGGCAGCCCGGCACATAGATGTCGACCGGCACGATGCGGTCGCAGCCGCGCACCACCGAATAGGAATAGTGGTAGTAGCCGCCGCCGTTGGCGCAGCTTCCCATCGAGATGACGTAACGCGGCTCCGGCATCTGGTCGTAGACCTTGCGCAGCGCCGGCGCCATCTTGTTGGTCAGCGTGCCGGCGACGATCATCACGTCGGACTGGCGGGGCGAAGCGCGCGGCGCGAAGCCGAACCGCTCGGCGTCGTAGCGCGGCATCGACATCTGCATCATCTCGACGGCGCAGCAGGCGAGCCCGAAGGTCATCCACATCAGCGAGCCGGTGCGGGCCCAGATGATGAGATCCTCGGCGCTGGTGACGATGAAGCCCTTGTCGGCGAGCTCGCTGTTGAGTCCGGTGAAATAGGTATCATCGGAGCCGACCGGCTTGCCGGTGCGCGGGTCGAGCACGCCCTTGGGCGCAGGCGCGACCAGAGTGCTCATGTGACGACCCTCGGTGCGCTCAATCCCATTCGAGCGCCCCCTTCTTCCACTCGTAGATAAACCCGATGGTGAGCACCGCAAGGAACAGCATCATGGACCAGAAGCCGGCGACGCCGAGTTGGCCGTAGGCGACCGCCCAGGGGAACAGGAAGGCGACCTCGAGATCGAAAATGATGAACAGGATCGCGACCAGATAGAAGCGCACGTCGAATTTCATGCGCGCATCGTCGAACGCATTGAAGCCGCATTCGTAGGCGGAGAGCTTTTCCGGGATCGGGATTCTTGTAGGCGACCAGGAAGGGAGCAATCAGCAGGGCGAGACCGAGGCCAAGAGCAATCCCGATGAAAATAACAAGAGGGAGATAGTCCTGCAGCAGCGCGCTCATCGGTGGCCTCTATGCGAGCCGGACCGTCGCCTCCGGCAATCAACGTCCCTGGCCCCGCCGCCACCCCGCCGAGGTGCCGGCCAAGTCCCCCGAAAACGCCCGCAACCAGATCGGATTCGTTCCAAAGACAGATCCGAGGCTTAGCGCAGCGCACAAATCGTGGCAAGGCGCGAAAAGTTGAGGCTGGGCGTGCATTGCCGGGCCCTGTGGGCACCGTTTACGCTACGGCGAAGAGGAGCCTGTTGTGCCGCTTGGCATCGTTTCTAAGCATCTGGAGACATGGTTGAATGGCCTGCGGCCGCCAGAGGCAGGGAGCACGCGTTCGATGCAGCCACTCACCGGGGGAATCACCAAGGCCAACACCGGCCTGGATGGCATCGTCTGGAACATCCTCGGCCAGACCTACATCCCCAAGTCGCTCAACGAGAGCTCGTTTTCCTGGCACGCCACCTTCCCGGTCGGCACCTTCGTGCCGCCGCACATCCATCCGACCCAGGACGAGTTCATCTACGTGCTGGAGGGCCGCTTCGATCTGATCATCGACGGCAAGGACTTTGTCGGCACCGCCGGCGACCTGATCCGGCTGCCGCAGCAGATCATGCACGGCATCTTCAACAAGACCGACCAGCCGGTGAAGTGCCTGTTCTGGGTGACGCCGACCCGCAAGCTCTACGATCTGTTCTGGGCGATCCACTCCATGAAGGAGCAGAACCCGCCGGACGTGGTGGCGCTTTCGGCAAAGCACGAAGTGGTGTTCCTGCCGCCGCCTCCGGGGGCGTAGTGGTTTCGCGCGTCTGCAGAACTCAGACACAACGCAAAAACCGAACCGTGGCGTCGTGCCGCAGTGGCCACTTGTTGCTCGCGGAGCTTTCAGCCTGTGGCGCCACGCGGCGCGGGATACGTCCAAAGACATAGGGGCACGACAGACCTGTAGAGAAATGACGCGCTTTGTCTTTTGATACAGGCGCGGCAGCACCGGTGTGTTGTTATCGCAGGAACATTTTCCG
The DNA here is from genome assembly GCA_963711955.1 of uncultured Alphaproteobacteria bacterium. Classification (GTDB taxonomy): domain Bacteria; phylum Pseudomonadota; class Alphaproteobacteria; order Rhizobiales; family Xanthobacteraceae; genus Z2-YC6860. The sequence continues at coordinate 442,625 of CAVQGC010000011.1, forward strand.
CGCGATCCACAACATGGCGAACGCTCAAGACATCTTCGTGCGAACACTTCAGGAGCATTCGCGACTGCAGCCGTTGGACGAAGCGGCTGCGCGGTCGCTGAGCGCTCGCGTGCGGCGGTTGCAACCGGACGAGGACCTTATTCGAGAAGGAGATGAACCGGAGGCGGCCGCCCTCGTGCTCGAGGGCGTGGTCGCGCGATATCACACGCTTGCGAACGGCAAGCGCCAATACCTGTCTTTCCACATCTCTGGGGATTTGCCGGACGCGCAAACGCTCTTTGTCGAAAAAATGGATCACGCGGTTTGTGCTGTCGGCAAGGCGCAGGTCGCCATGATTGCACACGAAGATATCCTCGCGCTGTTCAAGCAGCGGCCTTTGATCGGCTTGGCGATCTGGAGGAAGACGCTGATCGATGCCGCGATCTTTCGCGAGGCGATCACGAACAACAGCAGCCGCCCCCCCGCGCACCCGCATGGCCCATCTCTTTTGCGAATTGTATTGCCGGGCGCGCAGCTCCGGCCTGGAGAAGATCGGCACACTTCACCTGCCGCTGCATCAAGCGCAGCTTGGAGACGCTTTGGGAATGTCGCTTGTCACCGTCAATCGTACCCTGCAAGCGCTGCGCCGGACCGGAGCGATGGAATTCCGCAACGGCGAGCTGAGCGTCCGGGACTGGAAGCGGCTGGCAGATATCGGCGAATTCGATCAGACCTATCTGCATCTCCGGGCGCCGACGCGCCTGTAAGTCGCGGATGATCGCTGCGTCCGGGCATGGTGCCGGTAACATTCATGCTGCCTTGCCCTTGTTGACCTGCGTCTGCGCAAAGCCCGCCGCGCCGGCGTAGCCGCGCACGATCGCCTTGCGCTCCTCGAACGACAGCACGTCGTCGATATTGGTGAAGCCGTCCGGCGCGCGCTGCTCGACCGCGTCGATCACGCCCTCCGGCCCGCCGCTGCGGTTCATGCGCACGATCTGCGCGGTCGGCGGCAGCCGCTCCTGCTCGTAGGCCCACAGCGCCTGCATCGGATGGTCGGCGTTCTTGAGCAGGTCGGCGAGGCAGCGCGCGTCGAGGATCGCCTGCGAGGCGCCGTTCGAGCCGACCGGATACATCGGATGCGCGGCGTCGCCGAGCAGCGTGACGCGGCCGTGCGACCAGCGCGGCAGCGGATCGCGGTCGCACATCGGATATTCCCAGAACTCCGGCGTCGCCTCGATCAGCGCCTTGGCGTCGACGTAGGGAATGCGGAAGCGCTGCACGTGCGGCATCAGGTCCTCGAAGCGGCCGGGCCGCGACCAGTCCTCCTTGTTGGGCGGCACGCCGCCCTCGCCGACCTTCACCAGCACCGCCCAGTTGGTCAGCGGGCGGTCGTCGCGCGCGCCCTCGCCGATCGGATAGACCACGAGCTTCGCCGCCATGCCGCCGGCGATCACCATCGAGCGGCCGGTGAGGAACTTCGGCCAGTCGAGCGCGCCGCGCCACAGCATCGAGCCGTTCCAGCGCGCCGGGCCTTCGTTCGGGATAGAGCGTCTCGCGCACGTACGAATGGATGCCGTCGGCGCCGATCAGCACGTCGCCGCGCGCGGTGCGGCGATGGCTGCCGTTGCGGTCGAAGAAATAGGCGGTGACGCCGCCCTCGTCCTGCTGGAACGCGCCGAGCCGATGGCCGGTGTGGATGCGGCTCTCGCCGAGCCGCGCGCGCACCGCCTGGAAGATCGTGCCCTGCAGCCGGCCGCGATGGATCGAGAACTGCGGCACGTCGTAGCCGGCGTCGAGGCCGCGCGGCTCGCGCCAGATCTCCTGGCCGAACCGGTTGGTGTAGATCAGCTCGAAGGTGCGGATGCCGACCGCGTCGAGCCGCTCCAGCAGCCCGAGCTGCTGCAAGCTCCTTGATGGCGTGCGGCAGCGTGTTGATGCCGACGCCGAGCTCGCGGACCGTGTCGGCCTGCTCGAAGATTTCGCAGTCGATGCCGCGCGCATGCAGCATCAGGGCCGTGGTCAGCCCGCCGATCCCGCCGCCGACGATGATGACCTTCACGGCTCGATCCTTAACGCGACCGAACGCCGCGACCCTATAATGTCCCGCCGGGCACAACTCAAACAACGACCTGGGCGTTTGGTTGACGGCGGGAGGACGCTGAAAATGGCGCGAAAAGTGATGATTTCCTGCGCGGTGACGGGCTCGGCGGACACGCCCGGCAAGAACCCGGCGGTGCCGGTGACGCCCGAGCAGATCGCCAACTCCTGCCTCGACGCCGCCAAGGCCGGCGCGGCGATCGTGCACATCCACGTGCGCGATCCCAAGACCACCAAGCCCAGCATGGACAAGGCGCTCTACCGCGAGACGGTCGACCGCATCCGCGAGAAGAACTCCGACGTGCTGATCAACCTGACCACCGGGCCCGGCGCGCGCTTCTTCCACGACGCCAAGGACCCATCGAAGCCGAGCGCGGATTCGCAGCTTTGCGGGCCGGCCGAGCGCGTCCAGCACGTGGTCGAGATCAAGCCCGACATCTGCTCGCCTCGACATGGGCTCGCTCAACATGGGCGACCGGGTGTTCATCAACACGCCGACGCACCTGCAGGCCATGGCGCTCGCCATCAAGGACGCCGGCGTGACGCCGGAGCTCGAAGTGTTCGAGACCGGCCACCTGCTGCTCGCCAAGCGCTTCCTGGAGAACGGCTACGTCAAAGGGCCCGGGCATGTTCCAGATCTGCCTCGGCATCTCCTGGGGCCAGCCGGCGACGCCGGAGGCGATGACCTACATGCGCAACCTGCTGCCGAAGGACTCGCCGTGGTTCGCGTTCGGCATTTCGCTCTGGCAGTTCCCGATGGTGGCGCAGGCCGTGCTGCTCGGCGGCCATCCGCGCGTCGGCATGGAGGACAACATCTATCTGGAGAAGGGCAAGCTCGCGCCGAGCAACGCCGCGCTGGTCGAGAAGGCCGGCAAGATCATCCAGATTCTGGGCGAGGAGGTCGCGACGCCGGCGGAGGCGCGGAAGATGCTGGGCGTTGGCGCGAATGCGTAACACTCGCTGACAATTGCCGGGCATAGCCGTCCGCAAGGACGGCGTCGCTTCGCTCGCCTGACGTCCCGGCAATCCACGACTTGCTTCGTTGCGCCAAATTCGTGGATGCCCGGCTCAAGCCCGGGCATGACGGTGGATGGATTCGCGCAGTTCGATGTGAGACACGACCGATCTAAATCGAAACCTTCTCGTCCTCCCACACCTTCTGCACGCCGGGCCGCTTCGCCATGCGGTCCTTGAAGGCGGTGTAGTTCTTCAGCTCCGGCATCGGCAGGCCGCGCCGCACGCCCCAGACGTAGAACACCAGGCCGTACGGATCGAGCGCCGAGTACTTGTCGGAGAACCACTCTTTGCCCGGCGAGCTTGCCGTCGAGGTCCTTCAGGTAGCCGTGGAAGCTCTTGAGCCCCGGTTTCCTTGATGGTCGGGAACGCCGCCTGGTCGGTGGCATAGCGCTCCGGCCGGTTGAAGTGGGCGTGCGCGGGATGCGCGCTGGCGGCAAGGAAGCCGATCAGCGAATGCGCCTTCGCCTCCGCCACCGGATCGGTCGGCCAGACGTTAAACCGCTTGCCGAGGTACGGCAGGATCGCGGTGTTCTCGGTGAGCGGCGCGCCGTCGTCGAGCTTGAGCGCCGGCACGCGGCCCATCGGATTGATCTTCAGGTATTCGGGCGTGCGCTGCTCGCCCTTGGAGGTGTCGATTTTCTGCGGCTGATATTTCTCGCCGCTCTCCTCCAGGATGATGTGCGCGGCCATCGAGCACGCGCCAGGCGAATAATAGAGCGTCAGCATGAATGCCTCCCTATGCCTTCGGCGCCGGCGCGTACTTGCCGCCGGTCTGCGGCGTGTGCACGCCCTGCGCGCCGCTTTCCTTGTGCTTGCAGGCGCGTGATGCGCGCCCAGTTGCGCTTGAGCTTGTCCTGCACCTTGATGTGAGCACGCCGAGCCCCTCGCACTCCAGCTCGATCTTGTCGCCGTCCATGAACGGGTTGAGGCCGCGGTGGTTGGTGCCGGTCGCGAGGATGTCGCCCGGCAGCAGCGTGTGGATCGACGTCACCCACTCGATGCAGCGCGGGATCTTGTGCGCCATGTCGTCGGTGTTGAAGTTCTGCATCACCTTGCCGTTGTTCTTCAGCCGGATCTGCATCTTGCCGACGTTCTTGATCTCGTCGGCGGTGACGATGTAGGGCCCGATCGGCGCGAACGTGTCGCGCGACTTCATCTGGTAGAACACGTTGGTCGGCGGCACCACGCCGCGCGCCGAGCCGTCGATGAAGTTGGTGTAGCCGAACACGTATTTCATCGCGTCCTTGGCTTTCACGTGCGACGCCTTCTTGCCGATCACGATGGCGAGCTCCGCCTCGCCCTCGAACACCGAGGCCGCCATGTCGGGCAGCACCATGGTGTCGCCGTGGCCGATCACGGCGCTCGGCGATTTCATGAAGGCGTTGATCGGCGCGGGCTCCGGCAGCGTGCCGTCCTCCATGTAGTTCACCGCCATGCAGATGATGTTTTCCGGCTTGGGCAGCGGCGGGCGCAGCTTCACCTTGCCGAGCGGCTTGCTCTTGCCCTTCTTGGCGGCGGCGGCGAGCTTGGGCTTCCACTTGCTCGAACTGCTCGATCACGCTGCGGATCACGTCCTGCGGGCCGAGCGCCTTGATGCCCTTCACCACGTCGGACACGTCGACGATCTTGTCGCCGCTGACCACGCCCAGTTTGTAGTTGTCGAAAAACGCGAGCTTCATGGTTCACTCCCCCAACATATTGGCTACTTGGATGGCGCCACCTTGCCACACTTTTCCCGGCTCCGCCGAGGGGCGCAGACGCGTGGATGGCAGGGTTGCGACGGAGGGCGGCGGGTGGCTCAAGAAAACAGCCTTCGCGGCTGCTCCGCGGAATGCTGGAACAGCCGCGAAGGCTGGCGGGAGCGACGGGACTCGAACCCGCGACCTCTGCCGTGACAGGGCAGCGCTCTAACCAACTGAGCTACGCCCCCGCGGGAGTGACGGACTTAAGGCCCGGCCTCTCCCAAGTCAAGAATAGCGCCGTGTGTAACGATCAGCGCGGCGTCCAGACGTCGGTTCCGATCTGGCGGCCGCCGGCATAGGTCCAGATGCCGTGCCATTTGCCGTCGGGCTTGCGGCCGTAGAGCGCCAGGCCGGTTTCGCTGCCGGAGCGATAGGACACCGCGAGGAAATCGTCGGAGCCGATCCCGGTGCCGGTGTAGGTGTCGCTGCCGATCAGTCCAGACCACCCGGAAGGTGTCGCCGGTCTTGGTCACCGTGACTTCGCCGGAATACGGCTTTCCATCGCCCGGATTGGTGCCGCGGATCGAATACTTGCCGACCGGATCGGCGAACGCCGATGTTCCGAGCAGGACCACGGCGGCGGCCGCGGCGAGCAATCTTGCAAACATAATCGCTGTCTCCCGTTGGATGAACTTCCCCAAATCAAGAATAGCGCAACGGCGGGCTCATATGCGGGATCCAGACGTCGGTGCCGATTTCCCGGCTGCCGGCCACCGTCCACACCCCCTCCCAGCGGCCGCTGAATTTGCGCCCATAGAGCGCGATGCCGGCGCGGCCGCCGGCCTGATAGGATACCGCGATGGTTTCGTCGGAGGCGATCCCGGTCCCGACAAAGCTCTGGCGGCCGATCCGCCACACCACCCGGAAGGTTTGCCCGGTCCGCGTCACCAGCACCTCGCCGTTGTAGGTCGAGCCGTTCGGATTGGTGCCGCGCACCATGTAGTGCCCGACCGGATCGGCCAGCGCCGCGCCGCTCAGCAACATGGGTGCCGCCGCGCCAACGGGCTTCTTTGTCATCGGCACCCCCTGGTTGGCGCGAAGCCGTGAAGCCGCATAAATGTCTCTCCGGCGGGCCCGCGAGTCCGCGGCCAAACGTGGCACAATCCTAACATGGCTGACGTCGACGTCGTCATCATCGGAGCCGGCCACAATGGCCTGACCTGCGCCGCCTATCTCGGCATGGCGGGCTTGAGCGTGCGCGTGGTGGAGCGTCGCGGCGTGGTCGGCGGCACTGCGGTGACCGAGGAATTCCATCCGGGCTTTCGCAACTCGGTCGCGGCCTACACCGTGAGCCTGCTGCAGCCCAAGGTCATCGCCGACCTCAACCTCCATCAGCATGGGCTGAGGATCGTCGAGCGGCGCGCGCAGAATTTCCTGCCCGTTCCGGACGGCCGCTATCTGCTCACGCGGAGAAGGCCGCACCGCAAAGCGAGATCGCCAAGTTCAGCGCCCGCGACGCAGAGCGCTACATCGAATTCCAGGCCGCGCTCAGCGAGGTTGCCGATCTGCTGCGCGAGCTGGTGCTGCATGCGCCACCAAACGTGACCTGGCGCGACGTGCTGCGATCGCTTCCCGAGGCGATCAAGTTCGCCCCGATCGGCGCCCGCGTCATGGGCTTCGACGGCAAGGCGCGGCGCGCGCTGTTCGACCTCTACTGGAAGTCGGCCGGCGACTATCTCGACCGATGGTTCGAGACCGACGCGGTCAAGGCGCTGTTCGGGTTCGACTCCATCGTCGGCAATCTGGCGAGCCCCTACACCCACGGCTCGGCCTACGTGCTGCTGCATCACTGGTTCGGCGAGGTGAACGGCAAGAAGGGCGTCTGGGGCCACGCGATCGGCGGCATGGGCGCGATCACGCAGGCGATGGCGAAGGCGGCCGGCGAGCACGGCGTGCGGATCGACACCGGCGCGGCAGTGAAGGAAGTCATCGTCGAGCGCGGCCGCGCCACGGGCGTCGTGCTCGGCGACGGCACGCGGATCAACGCCCAGGCCGTGATCGCCAACGTCAATCCGAAATTCCTGTTCGAGCAACTGGTGCCGCGCGGCGCGGTGCCGGGCTTCGTCACGCGAGCGGATGCGGCGCTGGAAGGCGGGCTCCGGCACGTTCCGCATGAACGTCGCGCTCTCCGCGCTGCCGAATTTCTCGGCCCTGCCCGGCTCCCGGCGATCACCTCACCGCCGGCATCATTCTGGCGCCGAGCCTTGGCTACATGGACAAGGCCTATCGCGACGTCGCCGCGCACGGCTTCAGCCAGGCAGCCGATCATCGAGATCCTGATTCCCTCGACGCTCGACGACAGCCTGGCGCCGCCCGGCGCCCACGTGGCGAGCCTGTTCTGCCAGCACGTCGCGCCGGACCTGCCCGACGACAAGCGCGACCAGGTCGCCGACCTGATGATCGACACGGTGGACCGCTATGCGCCGGGCTTCCGCGCCAGCGTGGTTGGCCGCCAGGTGCTGTCGCCGCGCGACCTGGAGCGCACTTTTGGGCTGCCGAACGGCGACATCTTCCACGGCGCACTGTCGCTGGATCAGATTTTCTCGGCGCGCCCGATCTGGGGCCACGCCGATTACCGCATGCCGCTGCCGGGCTTGTATCTCTGCGGCTCCGGCGCGCATCCGGGCGGCGGCGTCACCGGCGCGCCTGGCCACAACGCGGCGGCGGCGGTGATTGCGGATTTGAAGCGGTAGACCAGCGCACCGCTGCTCCTGTCCTGGCCAAGCGAAGTGAGCGCGAGCCGGGACCATTCGACAACCAGGGTCCCGGGTCTCGCCATAGCGCGTCGAAATGGCGACCGCGCTGATGGCTCGCCCGGGACACGATGGTCCTGCGACTTGCACACTGCGACGCGCGATATAGGGATGCGGGCGATTAGCTCAGTTGGTAGAGCGCCTTCTTTACACGGAGGATGTCGGCGGTTCGAGCCCGTCATCGCCCACCATCGCGCAAGACACGCGAACGCCCCCGCGCAAGGCGCGGAGGCGCTCGGAGTTCTGAAGCCTGGTCTTACTTGGTTACTTGTTGACGGCTTCCTTCAGTCCCTTGCCGGCGGAGAACCGCGGGCGCTTCGCCGCCTTGATCTTGACCGGCGCGCCTGTGCGCGGATCGCGACCTTCGCGGGCAGCACGCTTGACGACCCTGAAATTACCGAACCCCATGATCTTGACTTCCCCGCCCTTCTTCAACGTCGTGGTGATGGCGTCGAAGCATGCGTCGACGGCGGCCGAGGCCGCGGTCTTCGTCATCTGGGCCTTGTCGGCCACTGCGGCGATGAGCTCGTTCTTGGTCATCTGACCGATCCTTTCCCAATCGAATCAACGGCGCATTTGCCATTGAGCGCGCGGAAATTCTGCTTAAACAAAAGTTAATGCAATGATTCGTTTCAGCAGAACGCAGGAAAACTCTTGAGTCGCGGCGGCTCACTCACAACAAATGCAGTTGCGCTGTGAATTTGCGCGCGCGTCAAGCGCTGGACGATTCGATTCGCTGCACCGCAATGAGCACGACTGCCGGCGTATTGCTCGACTGAAAGAGCGCATCACCGTTGTCGTTCGTGCCATACCTCGCGTCATGTCATCGTCCCCACCAAACATCGCCATCGTCGGCGCGGGCCCGGCCGGGCTGATGGCGGCCGAGGTGCTGGCGGGTCAGGGCGCGCGCGTCACGGTCTATGACCGGATGCCATCCGTCGGGCGGAAATTCCTGCTGGCCGGGCGCGGCGGCCTCAATCTCACCCACAGCGAGGACATGGAGCGCTTCATCGGTCGCTACGGCGATGCCGCGCCGCGCCTGCGCGCGGCGATCGAGGCGTTTCCGCCATCCGCGGTGCGCGCCTGGTGCGAGGGGCTCGGCCAGGAGACCTTCGTCGGATCGAGCGGCCGCGTGTTCCCGAAATCGTTCAAGACCTCGCCGCTGCTGCGCGCCTGGCTGCGGCGGCTCGATGGCGCCGGCGTGCGCTTTGCGCTGCGCCACCATTGGACCGGCTGGGACGAGCGCGGCGGTGTGCTGTTCGAGGTACCGGAAGGCGTCGTGACAATCCGTCCCGACGCGCTGATCCTGGCGCTCGGCGGCGCGAGCTGGCCGCGGCTCGGCGCGGACGGCGGCTGGGCCGCTCTCCTGGCGAACTCCGGCATCGCCGTCTCGCCGCTGCGGCCGGCGAATTGCGGCTTCGCCGCGGACTGGTCGGCGGTGTTCCGCGACCGCTTCGAAGGCCAGCCGCTGAAAGGCATCGCGCTTTCGTTCGGAAGCCAGTCGGTGCGCGGCGAAGCGATCGTCACTCGCGACGGTCTCGAAGGCGGCGGCATCTACGCGCTGTCTGCGCCGCTGCGCGAGGCCATCGCCGCCAGCGGCGAAGCCACGCTCGCCATCGCGCTGCGTCCTGATATCCCCGCCGCCGAATTGCAGCGGGCCCTCGACGCCCCGCGCGGCAAGCAGTCGCTGTCGAATGTGTTGCGCAAGACGGTAAAGCTGTCGCCGCCCGCGATCGGCCTCTTGCACGAGGCGGCGCTCGCCTCGTCGGCCAAGCTCAGCGCGCTCAGCACCACGTCGTTGGCCGGGCTGATCAACGCCGTTCCCATCCGCCTCACCGCCCCGGCGCCGCTTGCCAGCGCGATCTCGACCGCTGGCGGCATCGCCTTCAGCGAGATCGACGACAATTTCATGCTGCGCCTGCGCCCCGGCGTGTTTGTCGCTGGCGAGATGCTGGACTGGGAGGCGCCGACCGGCGGCTACCTGCTGCAGGCATCGTTCTCGACCGGCGCGGCTGCGGGACGTGCCGCGCTGGCTTGGTGCCGCAGCCACCGCCCGCCATAAAACAAAACGGCGGCGCCTTGCAGCGCCGCCGTCTTTCATTTCGATATCGCGCCGATCAGTGCGCGGTCAGGCCGGAAGCATCCTCCTCGACCACGCCGTCCGGCGAAGAGACCACGGGCTTGGCCGCCTCGTCCCACTCGATCGGCTTCAGCTCGCGCACCAGGGCGCGGGCCAGAACCTCATCCATGCGGGACACCGGAAAGATCTCCATGCCCTTCTTGATCGACTCGTTGATCTCGACCAGGTCCTTGGCGTTCTCTTCCGGGATCAGCACGGTCTTGATGCCGCCGCGCTGCGCCGCCAGCAGCTTCTCCTTGAGCCCGCCGATCGGCAGGATACGCCCGCGCAGCGTGATCTCACCGGTCATGGCGATATCGCGGCGCACCGGAATGCCGGTCATCATCGAGACGATCGAGGTGACCATGGCGACGCCGGCCGACGGGCCGTCCTTCGGCGTCGCGCCCTCCGGCACGTGCACGTGGATGTCGCGCCTGTCGAACATCGGCGGCTCGATGCCGAAAGCGACCGCGCGCGAGCGCACGTAGGACGCCGCCGCCGAGATCGACTCCTTCATCACGTCGCGCAGGTTGCCGGTCACGGTCATCTTGCCCTTGCCCGGCATCATGACGCCTTCGATGGTGAGCAGCTCGCCGCCGACGTCGGTCCAGGCCAGGCCCGTGACGACGCCGATCAGATCGTTCTCCTCGATCTCGCCGAACCGGTACTTCGGCACGCCGAGATACTCGCCGATCGCCTTGGCATCGACCTTGATCGACTTCTTCTTCTTCAGCGTGAGATCCTTCACCGCCTTGCGGATCAGCGTGGACAGCTCGCGCTCGAGATTGCGCACGCCCGCTTCCCGCGTGTAACGGCGGATCAGCAGCAGCAGCGCTTCGTCGTCGATCGACCATTCCTTGGTCGGTCAGGCCGTGCTTGGTGATCGCGGCCGGGATCAGGTGCTTGCGCGCGATCTCGACCTTCTCGTCCTCGGTGTAGCCGGCGATACGGATGATCTCCATGCGGTCCATCAAGGGCGCAGGGATGTTGAGCGTATTCGCCGTCGTGATGAACATCACGTTCGACAGATCGTAGTCGACCTCGAGATAGTGGTCGTTGAACGTGTGGTTCTGCTCGGGGTCGAGCACCTCGAGCAAGGCCGACGACGGATCGCCGCGGAAATCGGCGCCCATCTTGTCGATCTCGTCGAGCAGGAACAGCGGATTCGACGACTTGGCCTTGCGCATCGACTGGATGACCTTGCCGGGCATCGAGCCGATGTAGGTGCGCCGGTGACCGCGGATCTCGGCCTCGTCGCGCACGCCGCCGAGCGACACGCGCACGAAGTCGCGGCCGGTCGCCTTCGCGATCGACTTGCCGAGCGAGGTCTTGCCGACGCCGGGAGGGCCGACCAGGCACAGGATCGGCCCGGTCAGCTTGTTGGCGCGCTGCTGCACGGCGAGATACTCGACGATGCGCTCCTTGACCTTCTCCAGGCCGAAGTGATCGGCGTCGAGCACGTCCTGCGCGGCCTTGAGGTCCTTCTTGACCCGCGACTTCTTGTTCCACGGGATCGAGAGCAGCCAGTCGAGATAGTTGCGCACGACCGTCGCCTCGGCGGACATCGGAGACATCTGCCGCAGCTTCTTGAGCTCGTGCTGCGCCTTCTCGCGGGCTTCCTTCGAGAGCTTGGTCTTCTTGATCTTGTCTTCGAGCTCGGCAAGTTCGTCCTTGCCCTCCTCGTCGCCCAGCTCCTTCTGGATCGCCTTCATCTGCTCGTTGAGGTAGTACTCGCGCTGCGTCTTCTCCATCTGCCGCTTGACGCGGGTCCGGATGCGCTTCTCCACCTGCAAGACGGAGATTTCGCTCTCCATCAGGCCGAGCACCTTCTCGAGCCGCTCGGCGACCGAGGTGTTCTCCAGGATCGCCTGCTTGTCCGGAATCTTGACGGCGAGATGCGAAGCGACGGTGTCGGCGAGCTTGGCGTAGTCCTCGATCTGCTGGACCACGCCGACAACTTCCGGCGACACCTTCTTGTTGAGCTTCACGTAGTTCTCGAACTCGGTGACGACCGAACGCGCCAGCGCCTCGAGCTCGACGCGCTCGCCGGTGACGTCCGGCAGAACGACGGCGTCAGCTTCGAAATAGTCGCTGCGGTCGGTGTACTTGAGAACCTTGCCGCGCTGCGCGCCTTCGACCAGCACCTTGACGGTGCCGTCGGGCAGCTTCAGCAGCTGCAGCACGCTGGCGAGCGTGCCGGTCTCGTAAATGGAGTCGGTTGCCGGATCGTCGTCGGAGGCGTTCTTCTGCGTCGCGAGCAGGATGAACGTGTCCGAGCGCATCACCTCTTCCAGCGCCTTGATCGACTTCTCGCGGCCGACGAACAGCGGCACGATCATGTGCGGGAACACCACGATGTCGCGCAGCGGCAGCACCGGATAGGCCCGGGTTTCGCCTGGGGTCAGTGGCGGACGTGGCTTCGCGAGTGTCATGACGGGAAGTCCTTGTTGTTGTGCCCCTCCTCCGTGGCCCGCATGGCGCAGCCGCGATGGAGTGCCTGGTGACCGCAAGCCGAAGCGAATCTACCCAACTTCGTTCCTGCGCACGCTATTAGGTGGATACCGCAGGCCGGAGTGTCAAGTAAGCCTGTAGATTTAACCAAGTATGGCGGCGCACTCGGACGTAAACAGGCGCCGTGGGGCAGCGCCTCAGGAGGCCGCGTTGGCCGTTCCCTGGTCGCCGGCGCGGTCGGCGTAGATGTAGAGCGGCCGGGCGGTGCCCTCGACCACTTCCCTGGAGATCACGACCTCCTCGACGCCTTCCAGGCTCGGCAGATCGAACATGGTGTCGAGCAGGATGCCTTCCATGATCGAGCGCAGGCCGCGCGCGCCGGTCTTGCGCTCGATCGCCTTGCGGGCGATCGCGCCGAGCGCCTCCTCGGCGAGCGTCAGGTCGATCGATTCCATCTCGAACAGCCGCTGGTATTGCTTCACCAGCGCGTTCTTCGGCTGCGTCAGGATCGTCTTGAGCGACGCCTCGTCGAGGTCTTCCAGCGTGGCGACCACCGGCAGGCGGCCGACGAACTCCGGGATCAGGCCGTACTTGAGCAGGTCCTCCGGCTCGACCTCGCGGAAGATCTCGCCCGTGCGGCGATCTTCCGGCGCGGTCACCTTGGCGCCGAAGCCGATCGAGGTGGACTTGCCGCGCGCCGAGATGATCTTGCTCCAGGCCGCCGAACGCGCCGCCGCAGACGAACAGGATGTTGGTCGTGTCGACCTGCAGGAACTCCTGCTGCGGATGCTTGCGGCCGCCCTGCGGCGGCACGGAGGCGACGGTGCCTTCCATGATCTTGAGCAGCGCCTGCTGCACGCCCTCGCCCGACACGTCGCGGGTGATCGAGGGGTTGTCGGACTTGCGCGAAATCTTGTCGATCTCGTCGATGTAGACGATGCCGCGCTGCGCGCGCTCGACGTTGTAGTCGGCGGCCTGCAGCAGCTTGAGGATGATGTTCTCGACGTCCTCGCCGACGTAGCCGGCTTCGGTGAGCGTCGTCGCGTCCGCCATCGTGAACGGCACGTCGAGGATGCGCGCCAGCGTCTGCGCCAGCAGCGTCTTGCCCGAGCCGGTCGGCCCGATCAGCAGGATGTTCGACTTCGCGAGCTCGACGTCGTTGTGCTTGGTCTGGTGGTTGAGCCGCTTGTAGTGGTTGTGGACGGCGACCGCGAGCACCTTCTTGGCGTGATCCTGGCCGATCACGTAGTCGTCGAGAACCTTGCGGATTTCCTTCGGCGTCGGGATGCCGTCGCGCGACTTCACCAGCGAGGATTTGTTCTCCTCGCGGATGATGTCCATGCAGAGTTCGACGCACTCGTCGCAGATGAAGACGGTCGGGCCGGCAATGAGCTTGCGCACCTCGTGCTGGCTCTTGCCGCAGAAGGAGCAGTAGAGCGTGTTCTTCGAATTCGCCGCCGACTTTGCTCATTCCGTTCTCCGTGCCCGCGAAGTCGCGCGGGTTAGACTCTTTTGTTACGCCGTTCGCGCTAAAAAACCGTAGCGCAGAACACTGACTTTTCTCGAACCGAGGCCTCCGAATACTAGCGAAGCACGCTAGCCGAGGAACAATCAAGATTTGATTAACGATAACTGGCCGCCACCAAAGGCTTTTTCAGGGCTGTTGCACCAATTCTAGGCCTTGGCGGGTTCCGCCTTCCGGGCGCTTCTCGATCACCTTGTCGATCAGGCCGAAGTCCTTGGCCATCTCGCCGGTCAGGAAGGTGTCGCGCTCCAGCGCGTCCTCGATCTTCTTCAGCGGCTGGCCGGTGTGCTTGACGTAGATTTCGTTCAGCCGCTTCTTCAGGTTCAGGATTTCCTGGGCGTGCAGCATGATGTCGGTGACCTGGCCCTGGAACCCGCCGGACGGCTGGTGGACCATGATGCGCGCGTTGGGCAGCGCGAACCGCATGTCCTTGGCGCCGGCGGCCAGCAGCAGCGAGCCCATCGAAGCCGCCTGCCCGCAGCACAGCGTCGAGACCGGCGGGCGGATGAACTGCATGGTGTCGTAGATCGCCAGCCCGGCCGTGACGTGGCCGCCCGGCGAGTTGATGTACATCGAGATTTCCTTCTTGGGATTCTCCGCCTCCAGGAACAGCAGCTGCGCGACCACCAGCGTCGCCATCCCGTCCTCGATCCCGCCGGTGATGAAGATGATGCGTTCCTTCAGCAGCCGCGAGAAAATGTCATAGGCCCGCTCGCCGCGGTTGGTCTGCTCGACCACCATGGGAACGAGGTTCATGTAGGTTTCGACGGGATCTCTCAATTACCCCTCCTCAAACATCGACAGTCAGCCGAATCGCGGCGACCCGCCAAGACTATATAGTTTCGCCATCCGGCGAGACGAAGAGCCGCGCAATGCACACAGGCCGCCCGACGCCGCTCAACCGCACGCACTCGATTACTAGCTAGTACGACGGATGGCAGGCGCAATGGCCCGCTCCGAGCGCGTCTGCAGTGCGGGCCTGCCGTTTCAGGCTTCCTCGTCTTCCTTGTAGAGCTCCTCGCGCGAAACCTTCTTCTCGCTGACCGTGGCGAGTTCGAGGATGTAGTCGATCACCTTGTCCTCGAAGATCGGCGCGCGCAGGCTGGCGACGGCGGCGGGATTCTTGCGGAAGTAGTCCCACACCTCCTGCTCGCGCCCCGGCACCTGGCGGGCGCGCTCGGTCACGGCGCGGGTCAGCTCTTCCTCCGACACCTGGATCTTGTTGCGCTCGCCGATCTCGGCGATCACCAGGCCGAGCCGCACGCGGCGCTCGGCAATGGCGCGATAGTCCTCCTTCGCCTTCTCCTCGGTGGTGCCTTCGTCCTCGAAGGTGCGGTTGCGCGCCTTCAGGTCCTCGTCGATCGTCTGCCAGACGTTGTTGAACTCGTCCTCGACCAGCGACGGCGGCGGATCGAACTTGTGAAGCTTGTCGAGCTCGTCGAGCAACTGGCGCTTGATGCGCTGGCGCGACATCGTCGCCGTGCTCGCGCGAGATGCGCTCCTTGACGATGTCCTTGAGCTTGGCGAGCGATTCCAGGCCGAGCGTCTTGGCGAACTCGTCGTCGACGGTGACCGCTGGTCGGCGCCTCGAGCGATTTGGCAACGACCTCGAACTCGGCCTTCTTGCCGGCGAGCTGTTTTGCGGGGTAGGCCTCCGGGAAAGTGACGTTCACAGTGCGGGTCTCGCCCGGCGCGATGCCGATGAGCTGATCCTCGAAGCCCGGAATGAAAGTGCCGGAGCCGATCTGCACCGTGACGTCGCCGCCGGTGCCGCCTTCGAACGGCACGCCGTCGACCTTGCCGGTGAAATCGATCACGGCGCGGTCGCCGCTCTCCGCCTTGGCGCCCTCGGCCTTGGCGGCGAACGGCCGGTTCTGCTCGGCGATCTTGCCGATGGCTTCGTCGACCTCGGCGTCGGTGACTTCGGCGATGGGCTTTTCGAGCTTGACGCCCTTGAAGTCGGCGATCTCGATCGGCGGCATGATCTCGATCGCCACCGTGTAGGCGAGATCGGACTTGCCTTCGATCATCTGCTCGACCGCTTTCTCGTCGGTCGGCAGCGTGACTTGCGGTTCGCGCACCAGCTTCAAGCCGCGGTCGGTGACGATCTTGGCGTTGGCCTCGCGCACCGTGTTCTCGATCGCCTCGGCCATCACCGAGCGGCCGTACAGGCGCTTGAGATGGGCGACCGGCACCTTGCCGGGACGGAAGCCGTTGAGGCGGACCTGGCCCTTGAGCGCGTCGAGCCGCTCGTCGGCCTTGGCCGACAGATCGGCGGCGGGGACCACGACGGCGAATTCGCGCTTGAGGCCTTCGGCGAGAGTTTCAGTTACTTGCATCACACAATCTTTGTTCTGGGCCGCGCAGCGCGGCGCCTTCGAGGATACCCGTTTCGGTGCGGGTGCGAGCCGACGGTGTGCGCCCAACGTGGTGCGGGCGGAGGGACTCGAACCCCCACGACTTTCGTCACGGGAACCTAAATCCCGCGCGTCTACCAATTCCGCCACGCCCGCCCGAGGCTTTGCGCGGCACCACGGTCGGCAAGCGGCGCGGGTTATATCACGGGGCCGCCGACCGGCAAGGAAATAGGCCCCGAAATTGGGGTTGGGGACGGCCGATTCAATGGCGCGCCGCCGAGGTTCACCGAGGTGGACCGACAACGAGCCGATCAAGCTCCGAGCACCGGGAGAACAATGGCCGAGGTTGGCCGACGAAGCGCTGCTCGGCCAGGTTCAGGGCCAAGCGCCGAGGTCGACGAACAGCTGCCGGTAGACCCCCCGCAGAGCTCCGGCAGGTCCTCGGCGATCAGCCCCGGTCCGACCGCGTTGCCCGCCTCGCCATGCAGCCAGACCGCGGCCGAAGCCGCTTCGAACGCCGGCATTCCCTGCGCCAGCAGCCCCGCCACGATGCCGGCCAACACGTCGCCGGACCCGCCGGTCGCAAGCCAGGGCGGCGCATTTTCCGCGATGGAAACCCGCCCGTCCGGCCCCGCGACGACGCTATCGGCACCTTTCAGCAGGACGGTGGCGCCGGAGACTGCGGAAGCCTGACCAACCGCTCATATTTTGATGATGCATCAGGTGGTTTGGTTTTATAATTAAACAATCGAGCGAATTCGCCGTCATGCGGTGTGAGGATCGTCGCCGATCGCCTTCGTTTAACTGCAGAAAATAGCGTTTCAGGGCTATCCGCGAAGCTGGTCAGCGCATCTGCGTCCAGCACCACGGCGCATTCCGATTCCAGCGCCGCCAGAACCATTTCGCGCAGCGCCGGCCCCGACCCCGCCGCCCGGCCCCAGCACGATGGCGTTGAGCCTGCGGTCGCCGAGCAGCGCCGAAAGCCCCGCCGCATCATCGACTTGGCGCACCATGATCGAGAGGTTGGCTGCGGCATTGACGGCCAGGGCCTCCGCCGGGCTGGCGATCGTCACCAGACCCGCCCCGGCCCGCAGAGCTCCGCGAGCGGCAAGCCGCGCCGCCCCGGTTGAGGCCAATCCGCCGGACACAACAACGGCATGGCCGCGCTTGTATTTGTGCCCGTCGATCCCGGGAACCGGGAAAACGCCGCTCCAAAGGCTTGGGCCATTGACGAAAATGCGGGGCTTGATCGAATCCAGAACGCTGTCCGGGATGCCGATGTCGGCGACCTCGACGGCTCCGCAATAAAGCCGTCCCGGCAGCAGCAAATGGGCCGGTTTTCTGCGGAAGAAGGTCGTTGTCCGCGTTGCTCGGACGGCTCTTGCGAGCACCTCGCCGCTACTTCCGTGAATTCCACTGGGCAAGTCGACGGCGAGGATCGGCGCGCCCGAGGCATTCATCGCCTCGATCATCGCACTCGCCTCGCCCTCGACGGGCCGGTCGAGGCCCGCGCCGAACAGCGCATCGATGACGAAACCCGCCCCTTCCAACCCGTGCGGCGTCGCCGGCTCGGTCGGCCCTTGCCAGCGGCCGGCGGCGGTGGCCGCATCGCCCTTCAGCTTCGCCCGATCGCCCAGCAGCAGCACCCGGACCGGAAACCCGCGGTCAGCGAGGATCCGCGCCGCAACAAAGCCGTCGCCGCCATTGTTGCCCGGGCCGGCCACCACCCGCACCTGCGGCGCGCCATGCGGATAAAGCCGCGCCGCTGCATCGGCCACGGCGCGACCGGCATTTTCCATCAGCTCGATGCCGGATATTCCAGCGGCAATCGCGAGCCGGTCGGCCTCGCCCATTTCCGCTGGGGTCAATAGTTCGATCATGGAAGCGCGCAGCCTATCGGCGGCGTAAGCACAACGCCACGCAGTGAACGCTCTTGACCGCTTGTTGGGCAATCAGCCTAAACTCCGGGCAGTCACCTTGCCGCCAGATCGTGCAAACTGCGGCCTTACCCGGTTAAATGCATGAAAGTCCCGCACTTTAGGCCAGTTACGCCCTTGGCATGGACCCTGCTATCGGAGAACGCGGCTCGCCCGAACATAGCTCCGGCCGGCCCGGGAGAAGGAACGCGATGAAGAAGATCGAGGCGATCATCAAGCCTTTCAAACTCGACGAGGTGAAGGAGGCGCTTCAGGAGGTCGGCCTGCAGGGCATCACGGTGACCGAGGCCAAGGGCTTCGGCCGCCAGAAGGGACACACGGAACTCTATCGCGGCGCCGAGTACGTCGTTGATTTTCTTCCCAAGGTGAAGATCGAGATTGTGCTGGGTGACGATCTGGTCGAAAAAGCTGTCGAGGCGATCCGTCGCGCCGCTCAAACTGGCCGCATCGGCGACGGAAAAATCTTCGTCTCGAATATCGAAGAAGCGATCCGGATTAGAACGGGGGAATCCGGATTGGACGCCATTTAGGCGCCGGTCCATCCGCTTTTAGCTCATGCCCGCCTTACGAAAGGGAAAGTAATCCATGACGACCGCCAAGAATGTCATGAAGATGATCAAGGACAACGACGTGAAATACGTCGATTTCCGCTTCACGGACCCGCGCGGAAAGTGGCAGCACGTCACGTTCGACGTCACGATGATCGAAGAAGACACCTTCGCCGAAGGCCAGATGTTCGACGGCTCCTCGATCGCCGGCTGGAAGGCGATCAACGAGTCCGACATGTGTCTGATGCCAGATCCGGCGTCGGCGACAATCGATCCGTTCTTCGCCGAGACCACGATGGTGCTGGTCTGCGACGTGCTCGAGCCGACCACCGGGGAACCCTACAACCGCGACCCGCGCGGCATCGCCAAGAAGGCGGAGGGCATGGTGAAGTCGATGGGCGTCGGCGACACCGTCTTCTTCGGGCCGGAGGCTGAGTTCTTCGTGTTCGATGACGTCAAGTACGCCGCGAACCCTTACAACACCGGCTTCAAGCTGAACTCCGCCGAATTCCCCATCAACTCCGATCGCGAATACGAGGGCGGCAACCTCGGCCACCACGTCGGCACCAAGAAGGGCTATTTTCCGGTGCCGCCGCAGGATTCGATCCAGGACATGCGTTCGGAAATGCTCGCCGCCATGGCGCGCATGGGCTGCGTGGTCGAGAAGCATCACCACGAGGTGGCCTCGGCCCAACACGAACTCGGTCTGAAGTTCTCGCCGCTGACGGTGATGGCCGACCGCATGCAGATCTACAAGTACTGCATCCATCAGGTCGCCAACATCTACGGCAAGACCGCGACCTTCATGCCGAAGCCGATCTATGGCGATAACGGCTCTGGCATGCATTGCCACCAGTCGATCTGGAAGAGCGGAAAACCGGTGTTCGCGGGCAACAAGTACGCCGATCTGTCGGACACCTGCCTTTCCTACATCGCCGGCATCATCAAGCACGCCAAGGCAATCAACGCCTTCACCAACCCGACGACCAATTCCTACAAGCGTCTGGTCCCGGGCTACGAGGCGCCGGTGCTGCTCGCCTACTCGGCGCGCAATCGCTCGGCGTCCTGCCGCATCCCATTCACAACCAATCCGAAGGCCAAGCGCGTCGAGGTCCGCTTCCCTGACCCGCTCTGCAATCCGTATCTCGGCTTCGCCGCGATGCTGATGGCGGGGCTCGATGGCGTGAAGAACAAGCTCAATCCCGGCGATGCGATGGACAAGGATCTCTACGACCTGCCGCCGAAGGAGCTCAAGAAAATTCCGACGGTGTGCGGCAGCCTGCGTGAAGCGCTCGCCAATCTCGACAAGGATCGCGAGTTCCTTAAGGTCGGCGGCGTGTTCGATGACGACTTCATCGACAGCTACATCGAGCTGAAGATGACGGAAGTAATCCGCTTCGAACACACCCCGCATCCGGTCGAGTTCGAGATGTACTACTCGGCATAGTGCGCCACCTCGCCGGCCGCCGGTGAGCTTAAAATGCGAAGGCCCGGATCGAGCACACTCTCGTTCCGGGCCTTTCGTTTGCAGTCGAGATCATTTTTCACACGCGCAACGGCCCGGTAGGAGAACCGCGCTGTTTAGAAAACGAGAAAGAACAGAAACGCGGCCGCGGTCACCGCCGCCGCTATAACGACCACGTGGCTCTGGGTGGGGCCGTACGCGCCTGCGCTGCGGCGCTGGGCGATCACCGAGGCCTCGTACTCGTCGGATCCAGAATAGCAGCAGGCGAGCGCGAGCCCGGCCGACGCAGCTTGCGTCTCAAGGCTGAGGCATTCGATTCGGGGCCGCATACTGCGCATGCCCCAAGCCCTATCAGACGCGGGTAAACGTCCCGTTGGCGGCGCAAATTTGCGCCGGATTGCAACGCGCTATTGCAGTGCGAAAGACATTTGGAGCAGCAGCCGGAGCAAGCGGCAGTTCCGGAATTGGATCGCTCCCGATCAATTCAACCCTGTTCCTGCCATTCTTCTTGGCGATGTATAGCGCTTTATCGGCCTGCTGCAGCAACCGGTCGATCTGCCCTGCAGCCGCGTCGGTCGCGATGCCGACGCTGACGGTCGCTCGGACGCCATGCGAGGAAATCTCCACAGCCGCAGCCTGAAACGCGGCACGCAGTCGTTCGCCGACCATCGCTGCCTCGGCTGCTCCGCCCGGCAGGATCACAACGAATTCTTCGCCGCCGAGCCTCGCGAGCACATCCGTGGCGCGGATGTTTGCGCGTGCGGTGGCGGCGAACAGACGCAGCGTGTCGTCGCCAACCGCGTGGCCAAAGCGATCGTTGATCGACTTGAAGTGATCGAGATCGAATGCCAGCAGGCTCACCGGGCCTTTGGTCCGCGCCTGTTGCGCCATCAACTGTTGCCCGAGTTCATAAAAGGCGCGACGGTTGAAGAGGCCGGTCAACAGATCGGTCATCGCGGCGGTCTTATGGCCAAGCGCAATCCGCTCCTGCGTCATGATGACGATGATGAAGGCGGCGCCGACCACGTAGAGAAGCGTCTCGAGCGCAAACAGCGCGAGCCATCCGTCCGATGATGCGCCGGGCGGCGTCAGCAGGGTCAGCGGGATTGGCGACAGGAAAACGATGCTGTGCAGCAGCGGCACGAACGGCGCGATCCAGGCGCGTCCGAGCGGACGGCGCCGCTCGCTACGCAATTCAAGCGCGGTACAAAATGTATAGGTCGCGATCACCAGAGACGACAGCACGACCCGCGCGTGCTCCGATCGCGCGAACTCTTCGAACTGCATCGCAATGATCCAGACGATGGCGCCCGCGCAGAGCGGAAGGGACAAGACCGCGCGACCATGGAATATCCGCGCGCCGTTCCAAATCATGCCGCAGGCGATGAACAACAGCGCATTGGGCAGCGCCTGAACCATTGGCGCCGCATCCTGAGCGGCCCAAAGCCCGACGGCCGAGCCGCCCATCAGGTAGGCTGCGCCCCACCATGCCAGCGCGCGGGTGCCGCGCTCCTGCACCCAGACCACCAGGATGAAAACACCCAGCAACCCCGTCACACAGGTTGCCACGGTGAAGAGCGTAGCGGTATCGAGCGCCATCTTTTCCTGACTTCTTCAGGCGCGAGCGCCTAACGCACGATTTGCGTCACGTGCCGGCAAGGTCAACCGGCCGCAGACTATTGCTCATGGAATTTTCCGGAGGATTGCGATTTTCGCGCAGGTTTTCGTGAAAAATGTCGATAAATCGCGAGCAAACCGGCTCAACGAAAGAGGGCGCTTTCGCGCCCTCTTTAGATCCGTCGAAGGTGGTCGCTTTTAGCGCTTGGAGAACTGGAACGAGCGGCGGGCCTTTGCCCTGCCGTACTTCTTGCGCTCGACGACGCGCGAGTCGCGGGTCAGGAAACCGCCGCGCTTGAGGACGGCGCGCAATTCAGGCTCGTAATAGGTCAGCGCCTTCGAGATACCGTGACGCACCGCGCCGGCCTGGCCGGACAGCCCCCCGCCAGACACGCTGCAGACGATGTCGAACTGGCCGTTGCGGCTGCTGGCGACCAGCGGCTGCTGGATCAGCATCCGCAGCACCGGACGCGCGAAGAACACCTCGACCGGACGCGTATTGACGACGATCTTGCCGGCGCCGGGCTTAATCCAGACGCGGGCGACCGCGTTCTTGCGTTTGCCGGTCGCGTAGGCGCGGCCCTGCTTGTCGAGCTTTTGCACATACTTCGGCGCTTCGGGCGTCGCCGGCTTGAGCGTGGACAATTGGTCGAGGGACTGCATGGTTTCGGCCATGGTCACGCGCTCCTGTTCTTACGGTTCATCGCGCCGACGTCGAACGGCTCGGGCTGCTGGGCCTGATGGGGGTGATCGGGGCCCGGGTAGACGCGCAGGTTGCCAAGCTGCACCCGGCCGAGCGGGCCGCGCGGCAGCATGCGCTCGACCGCTTTCTCGACGATCCGCTCGGGGAACTTGCCCTCGAGGATCGACTTGGCGGTGCGCTCCTTGATGCCACCGATGAAGTTGGTGTGATGGTAATAGACCTTCTTCTCGCGCTTGCGCCCGGTGAACACGATCTTAGCGGCGTTGATGACGATGATGTTGTCGCCATCGTCGACGTGGGGCGTGTAGGACGGTTTGTGCTTGCCGCGCAGACGCATGGCGATGATCGTCGCGAGCCGGCCCGACCACGAGGCCGGTGGCGTCGATCAGCAGCCATTTCTTCTGCACGTCGGCTGGTTTGGTGGAAACCGTGGACGTCGTTGTCATCGCACTCGATCCAAGCTGGGCGCTGGGTGATGGGGTTGGCGGTTCTATACGGAAGGCGGCCTGCACCGTCAACGACCAGAAGGCACTTTTCTCAAAGCATAATCAGTGGCTTATGAAATAGGTATAATAATACCAGAAAATAAGCTCATGATTGGCGGGGGATCGAGTAGGTCGAGGTTACGTGCGCGACAGTCTCATCCATGCCGTCGGACAGGATTGTCACTTCCCCGACGGCGAGCCGCTTGCCGACCTTCAGCAGCCGGCATTCCGCGATCAGGTCCCGCTGCGCCGGCTTGCGCAGGAAATTGATGTTGAGATTGGTGGTGACCGCGAGCGGCACCGGGCCGATGGTGGCCAGCACTGCGACGTACATCGTGAAATCGGCCAGCGCCATCATGGTGGGGCCGGAGATGGTCCCTCCCGGACGGATGAACTGCGCGTTGTAGGCCTGCCGCACCCGGGCGCCGGCTTGCTTAGCGTCTTCGATTGTGAGGCCGCTCTGCGGATTGAAAAACTGCGAGAACTCGCGGATGAGAAAGTCTTCGAGCTGTTTGACGTTCATCGCCGGCGCTTGCATGACACGGGTCTCGCGGCTCACTTGCGCCGGTCGCGCGACGCTATAGATCGGATACAATGAAAGAGTCTTCGCTGCCAAGGCCACAAGGTCCGAGCCGATACGCTCAATGAACGCGCCCGCACCCGCCCCCCGCGCCAATGCCGCGCCCGTCCTGCAAAGCGGCGTCAAGGACGGCGTTGTTTTGGTCGAACTCAATCGGCCGCAGGCCAGCAACTCGCTGTCGGAAGGCATGCTCAAGGCGCTGTCCGACACTTTCACGGAGATCGCCGCCAACAAGCGCGTGCGTGCGGTGGTGCTGGCCGCCAACGGCAAATCGTTTTGCGCGGGTCACGATCTTAAGGAAATCACCGCGCGACGCCGCGACGCCGACGGCGGCCGTGCCTATGTGCAAGACCTGATGGACCGCTGCAGCGCGATGATGCAAAGCATTCACCGCATGCCGCAGCCGGTCATCGCCGCCATCGAAGGCGCGGCGACTGCGGCAGGCTGCCAGCTCATTGCGAGCTGCGATCTTGCCATCGCTTCCAAGACCGCGAAATTTGCGACACCCGGCGTTCATATCGGACTGTTCTGCTCGACGCCAATGGTGGCGCTGTCGCGCAACGTTGCCCCCAAGCATGCCATGGAAATGCTGCTGACCGGAGACCTGATAAACGCCGACGACGCCTGCCGCATCGGGTTGGTCAACCGCGTGGTCGCGCCCGGCGCCGAGCGCGAGGAAGCGATCAAGCTGGCACGCAAGCTTGCCGCGAAATCGACCCTGATCGTAAAGCTCGGCAAGGAAGCGTTCTACCGTCAACTCGACATGAATTTGCCGGAGGCCTACCGCTTCACCAGCCAGGTCATGGTCGAGAACATGATGGTGCGTGATGCCAAGGAAGGCATTTCGGCCTTCGTCGAAAAACGCACCCCGACCTGGGAAGATCGTTGATCGCGCCGCGATCATCCGTTGAGGCGCGATGAACCACGACATCTATAACGACAACTACATCCGCGGCATCCTCAACACGGTGAAGTCGATCGCAATGGTCGGCATCTCGCCGAAGGACAACCGGCCGAGCTATTTCGCGTTCAAATATCTGCTCGAGCGCGGCTACAAGATGATCCCGGTCAATCCCGGACAGGCCGGCAAAGAAATCCTCGGCCAGAAGGTCTACGCCAAGCTCGGCGACATCCCCGAGCCGGTCGACATGGTGGACGTATTCCGCGGCTCGCAATTCGCCATGGGGATCGTCGACGAGGCGCTGGCGATGAAGCCGCGGCCTCAGGTGATCTGGATGCAGCTTACGGTGCGCGACGACGCAGCCGCGGCGAAGGCTGAGGCCGCCGGACTGAAGGTGGTGATGGATCGCTGCCCCAAGATCGAATACGGCCGGCTCTCGTCCGAGATCGGCTGGATCGGCGTGAACTCGCGCACGCTGAGCTCCAAGAAGGCGCCCCCTGCTCGGCAAGGGCGTGCAGCGCATGTCGCTCAATCGAAGCACCTCGAGCGGGCGGCTCGACGGACGCCGCCACCCGTGCCGCGAAGGGCATCAAGCGCGAGCCATAGGCCGCTGCCTCCATGGCCCGGCGGGGAATAGATTTCTCTGGTTTTAGCCCGGACAGCGCCGCGATAGCGAATTAACGCAACAGCCTGCCGTCGCCTTGACGCCCCCCGCCCGTTCGATAAGGGTTCCGTATTCAGCATGGATCTGCGCCATGTCGGGCGCGGACAGCACCAGGGCGGGCCCATCATGACCGAACACGTTCCCGGATTTTCCACGCTCGCGATTCACGCCGGCGCGCAGCCCGATCCGACCACCGGCGCGCGCGCGACCCCGATCTATCAGACCACCTCGTTCGTATTCGACGACGTCGATCACGCCGCCTCGCTGTTCGGGCTGCAGGCGTTCGGCAACATCTACACCCGCATCGGCAACCCGACCTGCGCCGTGCTGGAAGAGCGCGTCGCCGCGCTGGAAGGCGGCACCGCGGGTCTTGCGGTGGCGTCCGGCCATGCCGCGCAGGTCATCGTCATGCACTCGTTGATGCAGCCGGGCGACGAGTTCGTCGCCTCGCGCAAGCTCTATGGCGGCTCGATCAACCAGTTCAACCACGCGTTCAAGAACTTCGGCTGGAACGTGGTGTGGGCCGATCCCGACGATATCGGCACTTTCGAGCGCGCGGTGACGCCGAAGACCAAGGCGATCTTCATCGAGTCGATCGCCAATCCCGGCGGCGTCATCACCGACATCGAAGCGGTCTCCGCGATCGCC
This sequence comes from uncultured Alphaproteobacteria bacterium, assembly GCA_963711955.1. Classification (GTDB taxonomy): domain Bacteria; phylum Pseudomonadota; class Alphaproteobacteria; order Rhizobiales; family Xanthobacteraceae; genus Z2-YC6860. The sequence continues at coordinate 468,213 of CAVQGC010000011.1, forward strand.
AAGAAGGCCGGCGTGCCGCTGATCGTCGACAACACGCTGGCGACGCCGTACCTGTGCCGGCCGATCGAATTCGGCGCCGACATCGTGGTGCATTCGCTGACCAAGTTCCTCGGCGGCCACGGCAATTCGATCGGCGGAATGATCGTCGATGCCGGCACGTTCAACTGGTCGCGCGAGAAGCGCTATCCGATGCTGAGCGAGCCGCGGCCGGAGTACAACGGCATCGTGCTGCACGAAACGTTCGGCAATTTCGCCTTCGCCATCGCCTGCCGCGTTCTGGGCCTGCGCGACATCGGGCCGGCGCTGTCGCCGTTCAACGCGTTCCTGGTGCTGACCGGCGTCGAGACGCTGCCGCTGCGCATGCAGCGCCATTGCGACAACGCCAAAGCGGTCTCGGAATGGCTCGCCAAGCATCCCAAGGTGGCATGGGTCAGCTATCCGGGCCTGGCCAACGACCGCTATCACAACCTCGCCAAGAAATACTGCCCAAAGGGCGCCGGCGCGGTGTTCACCTTCGGCCTCAAGGGCGGCTACGAGGCCGGCGTCAAGCTCGTGTCGAACGTGAAGCTGTTCTCCCACCTCGCCAACATCGGCGACACGCGTTCGCTGATCATCCATCCGGCCTCGACCACGCATCGGCAGCTCTCCGATGCGCAGAAGACCCAGGCCGGCGCCGGGCCCGACGTGGTGCGGCTCTCGATCGGCATCGAGGACAAGGATGACATCATCGCCGATCTCGAACAGGGGCTTGCGGCGACCTGACCCGTATATGCGGGACCCACGATTGCGCTAGTGTCTCTCCCGACGACTTGCCCGGGGGTTTCCATGAAGTTCGCTCGACTTGCATTTCTCGCCGCCCTTACAGGTGCCATCACCATGTCAGCCGCAACCGCTCAGACCGACGTCAACATGGCGACCGCCACGCCAGGCGGCGGATTTCCGCTGTTCGGCGACAACGCCGCGGCCGTGATCAATGAGACCGACAAGTCGCTTGCGGTCAAGACCCACAACACCAAGGGCAGCGCCGAAAACATCATCCTGCTCGAGCAGGGCAAGATGGACATCGCGCTGGTCGCCGGCGAGCCGGCCTACGAGGCCTTCGCAGGGATCGGCCGCGCGCCGACCAATCTCAAGATCATCTCCGCGATCTATTCCAACCCCGGCATGTTCGCGGTGAAGGGCGACAGCCCCGCCAAACAATTGCGCGATCTTGTCGGCAAGCCGATCGCCTGGGGCACGCGGGCTTCCGGCCTCACCTTGCTCGGCCGCTACGTCACCGACGGGCTCGGCCTCGACCGCGAGAAGGATTTCCAGGCGCACTATCTGGAGAAGGCCGGCGACGGGCCGGTGATGGTGGCGGACGGCCGCGTTGCCGCGCTCTGGGGCGGCGGCATCGGCTGGCCGGGCTTTACGGCGATCATGAAGGCAGGCGGGCGCTTCATCGGCCTCACGCCCGACGAGGTCGCGAAGGTCAGCGCCAAGCACAATTTCCTCAAGCCCATCACGGTGCCGGCCGGCGCCTACGAGGGACAGAAGGAGCCGGTGAATTCGGTCGGCTCGTGGAGCTACATCCTGGCGCGGACCGACCTGCCGGACGATGTCGCCTACCGGCTCGCCAAGGCGCTGCACCAGGGCCATCCCGCGCTGGTGAAACGGCTCGACGCAGGGCCGCGAGACGACGCCGGCAGAACACCAAGATGGCCGCGCCGAAGCCGAGCGACATTCATCCGGGCGTGCAGAAATACCTGCGCGAGATCGGGCTCTAGCTTTTCTTCAACGTCCTCGCGACGTAATCGCGGACATGCGCCAGCGTGTCCGGCGAGGTCCAGATCTGCTCGGCCAGCGCATCGACGCGCGCGCCGTCCTTCGTCATCCGGTCGATCAGCGGCTGGCGGATCTGGCTTTTGGTCAGGGCAAAGGTCGCGGCAGGCAGCGCGGCCAGCGCGTTCGCCGCGGTCAAAGCGCGGTCCATCAGTTCGGCCGGCTCGACCACATCGTCGATCAGGCCGCGCTTGAGCGCCTCATCGGGCGGGAACGTCGCGCCGCTCAGGATCACGTCGGGGAAATATTGCGGCGCGGTTGCGAACCGCATCACCTCGAACGCCATCGCCGGAAACGGCACGCCGACCAGCAGCTCGGTGACGCCGATGCGGCCGCCGTCGCGCGCCGCGATGCGCTTGTCGGCGCAGCAAGCGAGCACGCAGCCGCCGGCGATGGCATGGCCGTTGACCGCGGCGATCACCGGCTTCGGGATGATGAAACACCGTGTCGTAGAGCTTGTGCAGCGCCGGCAGGAAGCGCCGCACGTAGTCGGCGCCGCCTTCGATCAGCCGCGGCAGGTCGACGCCCGCCGAGAACATGCGCCCCTGCCCGGTCAGCACGATCGGCTTTGTCCGAGCGTCGATCTCAGCGCATTGAAGCGCGCTGACGATGGCCTCGCAGAGCTCGATGTCGAGCGCGTTGGCCTTGCCGTGAGCCAGCTTGAGGACCATCACGTCGCCTTGGCGCGTCGCTTCGATCATGGCGATCCTCGTGGCGCGGCGGCTGCCGCATGAAGCCGCGCTATCGAGCGCTGCGGCGTGATGCGCACCGCGTGAACGACGGCGATGGTGAGCACGACGATGGCCATGGCCTGATGCAGCAGCGCAAGGCCGATCGGCGCCTGGTACAGCAGCGTGGCGATGCCGATCGCCGCCTGGATCGTCATGACCACGGCGAGCGCCAGCGCGCCGGGCCATGCCGCGCTGTTCTCTCGCGTCGATCGCGTGCAGCACCGACCGCAAGCCAAAGCGCATAGGCCATCATGCGGTGGTTGAACTGCACGGTCAGCGCGTTCTCGAACAGGTTGCGCCACGCCGGCGTCTCGAACCACAGCCGCTCGGCCGACGGGATCAGCGCGCCGTCGATCAGCGGCCAGGTGTTGAAGCTCAGGCCGGCGTCGAGGCCCGCCACCAGCGCGCCGAGATAGATCTGCACGATAACCGCGAGCAGAAGGCCCAGCGCCGTCATGCGCAGCCGCCGCGGTGCCTGTCGAATGGTTGCGCTCCGAAAGCCGCAGCGCGGTCCACAGGATCGCGGCATAGATCGCGCAGGCGAGCGTCAGATGAAAGCCGAGCCGGTATTGCGACACGCTGACGCGCCCGGCGAGCCCCGACGACACCATCCACCAGCCGACCGCGCCGAGCAGCGCGCCCGACCCGAACAGCAGCCACAGCCGCAACTTCAGCCGCGGCTCGATCCAGCCGCGCCACAGGAAGAAGAGGAACGGCAGCAGGAACGCCGCGCCGACCAGGCGCGCCAGCATGCCGGTGCGACCACTCCCACCAATAGATGGTCTTGAACGCTTCCAGTGCCATGCCGCGGTTGAGCTCGCGGTACTGCGGGATCTCCTTGTACTTGTCGAACTCGGCCTGCCACTCCGCCTGCGACAGCGGCGGCAGCACGCCGGTCACCGGCTTCCATTCCACGATCGACAGACCGGATTCGGTCAGCCGCGTCGCGCCGCCGACCACCAGCGTGACCACCATCAGTGCGGCGACCGCGAACAGCCAGAGCTGCACGGCGCGGCGGTGTCGAGCGGGCGTGGTGTGCATCAGTGCGCTGGTCATCGGGCGCTTGCGAGGATCGGTCGGACCATATAGTCCTGCCCTCCCCGTCGCATCAATGGCGCGCCGCAGCCTTTTGCATCATGTCCATCCGCATCCGCAAGCTGATCGGCGCCTTCGCGCTGTTCGTGCTGGTGATCGTCTGGGCGCTGGTCGCCATGGCGATCGCGCAGTTTCCGCCGATCTTCGAGAACCGCTGATCGCCGGCGCGTATTATGTGGTGGCGGGCATCGGCTGGGTGCTGCCGGCCATGCCGCTGATCAAATGGATGTCCGGGCAGCCGATCAAGTCACGTTGACCGGGCGGAAGCCGTTCCACAGCGAGGTCGCCGCGCCCGAGACCAGCACGCGGGCATAGCGCGGGCGCTGGAACTCGCCGTTGAGCGAGATGCGCGGCAGCGCGAGCAGGTGCTCGGCGTGACCCTTGAAGATCGCGCCAGGCCGCGTCGTCACCGCGGTCTTGTAGCCGAGCTCGGCCGCGATCTTGAACTCGCGCGGTCCGGCCGAGGTGCGGTCGCCGACCGGATAGGCGAAGATGCTGCGGCCGCACGCCGAGCGCCGCCTCGATCACGGCGCGGCTGTTCTCAAGTTCGGAGCGCACGGCTTGCTCGGCCACCTTGGCCAGGATCGACGTGATTGACCGTGTGCGCGCCGATGGTGACCAGCGGGTCGGCGGCAAGCCCCGCCAAGCTCCTGCCAGGTCATGCACAGCTCGGCGCAGAACTGACTGGTGTCGACGTGGTAGCGCGCCGCGAGCTCGCGGACCACCTGGCGCAGTTCCTCCTCGGTCTCGCAGCCGGCGCAGCCACCAATAGAGATGATCGTAGACCGCGCGCTTCTCCTCCGCGCGTGCGGCAATTGAACCAGCGATCCTGGCCGTCGATGCCGAAGCCCGAGCAGCTCGTTCTTGGCGATCACCGCTTCGAGCGCGAGCCACCACATCTCGCCGACCCGGTCGGTGAAGCCCGTCGCCACGTAGATCGCGAACGGCACCTCGTATTTCTTCAGGACCGGATAGGCGATACTCGAGATTGTCGCGGTAGCCGTCGTCGAAGGTGATGCAGACGAAGCGCTTCTTGAAATCGCGCTCGGTCATGCGGCGGTGCATTTCGTCGAGCGAGATGAGATCGGTGCCCGAGCGCCGCAAGCGCGCGGATCACGCGCTCGAAGAACGCCGGCGTCACTTCGAGCAGCCGGTTGGGCTGGAACTGGCCGCGCCGCGGCGGCCGCACGTGATGCAGCGTCATGATCGCGCCGACGCCGCCGAGCCACGGCCGCAGCAGCACATGCGCGCCGCTGAAATACAGCGCCTCCATGGCGGTCCGGAAGATCGTGTTCCTGAGGCTCAAGACGCCCTCGACGCGGGCTTACGCTGCGGCCGAACTGGCTCGCGGCATGATCGAGCTCCGGCGGCGGGCCGGTCAGCACCGTGACGTCGGCGAAGCCGGACGACAGCAATTGGTCGCGCAACGCCTCGACCGAGTTGTCCGGGCGTTTCGCCGGCCACCAGCACGGCCCGCGCGGTGATCTGCGCGATCGGGGCGATCGCCGCCTCGGACTGCGCGCCCGCATCGACCACCAGATAGTCGTAGCTTTGCCCCAGCGCATCGACGGCTGACAGCAGCATGTGGGATCCAAGCAACGCGCTCGGCATCGCCCTCGACGCGGCCGGCGGCGACACAGATGCAGACGCGGAGAACTTGTCGCGCGTGATGATGTCGCCGAACGAGGCCGCGCCGCGCACCAGATCGGCAATGCCGGGCGCCGACGGATCGTTCGAGAACACGTCGATGTTGGGCGAGTTGAACGCGAGATCGACCAGCACGACGCGCGGTGCTGCGCGCCAGCGTGCGCGCCAGCGCGATGGCGGTGCGCGTGGTGCCGACGTCGCGTGCGCTGCCGATCACGGCAACGCGCCGGCCGCCCTCGCCGGCGCGCCGCAGCGCCGCGGCGACTTCGATCGATCGGGCGCCAGCGCTGCGGCCGCGGCGCGGGCGGCGACGGCCGAGCGGCGCGGTCGCGGCGGCTGCATGGTCGCGTCGGCGCGGGTGCGGGCGTCCGGCGAACGCGGCGGCGCGTCGCGCGATCGACCATGACAGGCGCGGCCTCGATACTCGCAGCGGCATGGCGCGTGCGGGCTCTGCCGCTCAGCAGCGCGCCGGTCACGACGAACGCGGAGCTCAGGCAGAACGTGCCGAGCGCCGCGATCAGCACGATCGGCACTTTCTTCGGCGAATGCGGCAGGTTGGACACGACGGCGCGCGAGATGATGCGCGCGTCGGCCGGCGCCGCAGCGATGCTGTCGCGCGCGCGTCGCCTCGCGATACTTGGCGAGATAGGATTCGAACAGGTCGCGCTGCGACTTGGCTTCGCGCTCGAGCGCGCGCAACTGCACGTCCTGGTCGCTGGTCGACGCCGCTTGCCGCTTGAGCTGCATCGAGCGTGCGCATTGAGCGTCTCGAGCGCGCGCGCCGGCGACCTTGGCGTCGTTCTCCAGCGAGCGGACGAGCCGCTCGCCTTCGGTGCGGATCTGCTGGTCGAGATCGGCGATCTGCGCGCGCAGTTCCTTGATGCGCGGGTGCTGCGGCAGCAGCGTCGAGGACTGCTCGGCGAGTTGCGCGCGCAGCGTGACGCGCTGCTCGGACAGCCGGCGGATCAGCTCGGAGTTGGTCACGTCGGAGGATTCCAGCGACTGCCCCGAGCGCAGCTGCTCGCGGATAAGCCGGGCGCGCGTTTCGGCGTCGGCTTTTTGCGCGCGCGCCGCCGAAACCTGGCTGTTGAGCTCGCTGAGCTGCTGGCCCGACAGGCTGGTGTTGTTGGCGCCCACGAAGATATTGGACTTGGCGCGGAACTCCTCGACCTTGGCCTCGGCTTCGGAAACCTTGCCGCGCAGCTTCTCGATCTCGCCCGACAGCCACTGGCCGGCGGAGCGCGCCTGGTCCTGCTTGGCCACCTGCTGCAACGCCAGGTAACGCTCGGCGACGGTGTTGGCGGCCCGCGCGGCAAGCTCCGGATCGGCCGACTGGAACTCGATCACGATGACGCGGGACTTGTCGACCGCATAGGCGTTGAGCCGCTCGAAATAGGCCGCCAGCAACCGCTCCTCGAGCGACATGGACTGCGGATCGCGCGACGATGCCCGAGCATGCCGCGGGATCGTCATCAGCGAGAAGCCATCCGGCACCGAATTGAATTCCGGCAGTTCGGCGAGGTTGAGCTGCTTGATCACCTCGCGCGCAAGATCGCGCGACAGCACAAGCTGCACTTGGCTGGTCAGCGCCTCCTGATCGATCATGCCGCGATCGATCATGGTCTTGTCGGCTTCTGGCCGCAGGAAGATGTTCTCGCGGCCTTCGAACAGCACGCGCGCTTCGGACTTGTATTTCGGCGTCATCAGATTGACGGCGATGAACGCCGCGGCCGCGACGATCAGCGCCGGCCCGATGATCGAGCGCTTGTTGCGCCACAGCGCGCGCGCCATGCGTGCCGAGATTGGCTTCGCCGTCGTTCGAGACCGCCACTTCGTCCACCCTCTCCGCAGCCGGCCACGCCCACGCCGCCGGCGATTCCGCGCTGCGGCCATTTCAGACCATTATGGTTGCCGTGCCGTTAAGGCGCGCGCATCGGCGATGCGCACGGCGAAGCGAGAGAGGCTTTGTTAACCATACGAGGCGTTAATCGGGCTTAACCTTTGCCGGCGCTCTGCACGGATTCGCCCTCGCATGCGCGTTTGCCGCTTTCTGATTTTGCTCGTTGCCGCCGCCGTGCTGGCGGCCTGCGCGCGTCAGCCGTCGCGGCAATACGCGGCGTCGCCGCCGCCGATGCGCTCCGATCTCGACATGATGATGTACGGCGCGCCGGCGCCGTATCGCCCGCAGTCGACGACTATCGCCCCGCCTACGGGCCCCACCCAGCTATCGCCGCCTACGGCCCGCCGCCGACGGCTTATGGCCCAGTGCCGGCGCCGTCCTACACCATGCGCACGCCACGCAGTACGTTCCGGTGCGCGAGCTGCCGGAAGACAACGGCCCCTACACGCTCGACACCGGCGACAAGCTGCGCATCGTGGTGTTCGGCCAGGACACGCTGAGCAACACCTACACGGTCGACGCCGCCGGCATGGTGACGATGCCGCTGATCGGCGCAGTGCAGGCGCGCGACACGACCACCGCGGCGCTCGCCGGCTGCGATCGAAGCTCGGCTTGAGCGGCGGCTACATCCGCGAGCCGAGCGTCGCGGTCGAGGTTGAAATCTACCGGCCGTTCTTCGTGCTCGGCGAGGTGACCTATCCCGGGCCAATACCCCTACGTGCCGCACATGACGGTGGAGAACGCCGTCGCCATCGCCGGCGGCTTCACGCCGCGCGCCACCAAGTCGAGCGTCACCGTCACCCGCAAGGTGCAGGGCATGCCGCAGCGCTTCCCGCTGCCGCTGCGCTACAAGATGCGGCCCGGCGACGTCGTCACCGTCGGCGAACGCTGGTTCTGAGCATGGCACTCGCCGCTGAAAATCCTTCACGTGCTGCGCGCGCCGGTCGGCGGACTGTTTCGTCATGTGCTCGATCTCGCGCAAGGCCAGGCGGCGCGCGGCCATCAGGTCGGGATCGTCGCCGCGCAGGCCGATCCGGCTCGGCCGCCGATGCGAAGCTCGACGCGCTCGCGCCGAGCCTTGCGCTCGGCGTTGAGCCGCATTCCCGATGCAGCGCGCAGGTCGGCTTGGGCGATGTCGCCGCGGTGCGCCACGTCGCCAAGGCCATCGCCGCGACCGGGCCGGACGTCGTGCACGGCCACGGCGCCAAGGGCGGCGCTTTCGCCGGCTCGCGCCGCGCGGCAGGAATCCGCGTCTACACGCCGCACGGCGGCTCGCTGCATTACGGCCGCTGGACGCCGCAGGGCATGGTCTATGGCGCCGCCGAGCGGATCCTGATGCGCCGCACCGATCTGTTCCTGTTCGAGAGCAAGTTCGCCCGGCAAACCTATCAAGTCGATGATCGGAACTCCGCGCGACGCCGGTCCGCGTGGTGCCTAACGGCGTGAGCGCCGGCGAATTCCGTCCGGTCGAGCCCGGCGCCGGCGCCAGCGACCTCGTCACGATCGGCGAACTGCGCCACATCAAGGGCATCGACGTGCTGATTGAGGCGATGGCGGCACTGGCCAGCGGCGGGCGAAGGCTCACCGCGACCATCGTCGGCGAAGGTCCGGATGGCAGAGCGCTTGCGAGAACAGGTGGCGCAGCGCGGCCTCGCCGACGCCGTCCGGTTCGCCGGCTACCAACCAGCCCGGCAGGCGTTCGCGCTCGGCCGGCTCCTGGTGGTGCGCGTCTCGCGCGGAATCCCTGCCCTACATCGTGCTGGAGGCTGCCGCCGCCGGCGTGCCGATGGTCGCCACGCAGGGTCGGCGGCATCCCGGAGATTTTCGAGACGCCGCAACCGCTGGTGCCGCCCGGCGACGCCCCTGCCCTGGCTGCAAGCCATCGCCGCCGCGCTGGACGATCTGGCCGGCGCGCGCAAGCCGCCGCGCAACGGCTGCGCGAGCGCGTCCGCGGCCTGTTCTCCCAGGACGCCATGGTCGACGGCGTTCTGGCGGCTTACGGCGAGGCGATTAGGACCAAATTTCATCGATCGCACTAACGGATTTTTGAATTTCTTTAACTACTTTGCGCCCCGGTAATTCAACGACCAAAGTGGCGGGGCGATTGCGCCCGCGCCGCGAACGAGCGCGACGATGACCCAATTCGACATGCGCAGCATCCGGAGCGCGGAGACAGCGCCCGCCTCGTCGGGCGCTGCGAAGTCGGAGCCGCGCCGGCTGACCGAGCCGGCGGAGATGGCCGCGAGCGAGCGCCTGGCCGCGCCGCTATTCGCCGATCGTGCTCGCCGGCACGGTGCGGATGATCGAGCTCGCGCTGGTCGGGCTTGTCGGTCTTGCGATCTACGTCGCCTATGTCGTGCCGGTCGACGGCTTCGAATGGCACTACTTCGGCGCGATCGCCGGCGTCGCGGTGCTGGCGCTGCTCGCCTTCCAGATCGCCGACATCTACCAGGTCCAGGCGTTCCGCGGCCACGAGAAGCAGTATTTCCGGCTCGCGTCCGCCTGGTCGGTGGTGTTCCTGATCGCGATCGGCGCTTCGTTCTTCGCCAAGGCCGGCGATCAGTTCTCCCGCGTCTGGCTCGGCAGCTTCTACGTCGTCGGCCTGATGGCGCTGCTGGCGTTCCGCAGGGGGCTGTTCGTGCTGGTGCGGCGCTGGACCCGCGAAGGCCGGCTGACGCGCCGCACCGCCATCGTCGGCGGCGGCCCGCTCGGCGAAGCGCTCGCCTGCGCGCTCGCGACCCAGCGCGATTCCGACGTGCGCGTGGTCGGCCTGTTCGACGACCGCGGCGACGACCGCTCGCCGCAGGCGATCGCCGGCCTGCGCAAGCTCGGCACCGTCGACGACCTGGTCGAATTCGCGCGCCGCACCCGCATCGACCTGGTGATCTTCTCGCTGCCGATCTCGGCCGAGGGCCGCATCCTGCAGATGCTGAAGAAGCTCTGGGTGCTGCCGGTCGACATCCGCCTGTCCGCGCATTCCAACAAGCTGCACTTCCGGCCGCGCTCCTATTCCTATCTCGGCAACGTGCCGGTGCTCGACGTGCTCGACCAGCCGATCACCGACTGGGACGTCGTGATGAAATGGCTGTTCGACAAGGTCGTCGGCACGCTCGCGCTGATCGCGCTGTCGCCGGTCATGGCGCTGGTCGCGCTCGCCATCAAGCTCGACAGCCGCGGGCCGGTGCTGTTCAAGCAGAAGCGCTACGGCTTCAACAACGAGCTGATCGAGGTCTACAAGTTCCGCTCGATGTACACCGACAAGTCCGACGCCACCGCCTCCAAGCTCGTCACCAAGGACGATCCGCGCGTCACCCGCGTCGGCCGCTTCATCCGCAAGACCAGCCTCGACGAGCTGCCGCAGCTCTTCAACGTGCGTGTTCGTCGGCAATCTGTCGCTGGTCGGCCCGCGCCCGCACGCGGTCAACGCCAAGGCCGAGGAGCAGCGCTACGACGAAGCGGTCGACGGCTATTTCGCCCGCCATCGCGTCAAGCCCGGCATCACCGGCTGGGCGCAGATCAACGGCTGGCGCGGCGAGACCGACACGCACGAGAAAATCCAGCGCCGCGTCGAGCACGATCTCTACTACATCGAGAACTGGTCGGTGCTGTTCGACCTCTACATCCTGGTCAAGACGCCGTTCGCGCTGCTCAAGACCGAGAACGCCTATTGATGGCCACCGCCGCCGCACCGGCGTTCGCACCGGCTGCTGTCCCGCGCCAGCTCGGGCCAGCGCTCCATCGCGCGCCGAGCGGCTGCGGCTGATGACTGCTATGGCTCACCGGCGCCGCGGGCGCGCTGGTGTTCATCGAGCCGAGCCCCTACGAGATCGCCTCGCTCGCTGGCGATCTTGGTGTTGTTGCTGATCGGCGGGCTGACGGTCGCGCGGCGCTGCTGCCGCTCGCGTTCCTGCTGATCCTGATCAACATCGGCTACACCGCCTCGGCCAGCGCGCTGCTTGGCCAGAAGAGCGTGCGTGATCTGGGTCGTCACCTCCTGGTATCTGGCGCTGACCGCGATGTTCTTCGCCGCGATGCTGGGCGCCAACACCGAGCGCGCGGCTCGCCGCGCTGATGCGCGGCTGCATGATCGCCGGCGTGATCGCGGCGTTGGCCGGCGTCGCGGCATATTTTCGGCTGATCCCGGGCTCCGCCGAATTGCTGCTCTACGATCGCGCGCGCGGCACCTTCAAGGATCCCAACGTGTTCGGCGCGTTCCTGATATTGCCGGCGCTGCTGGCGCTGCAAATGGTGGTCGCCGGCCGATTTGCGCAGGCCGTCAAGCGGCATGGTGCTGCTCGCGCTGTTCGCCGTCGCGATCCTGCTGTCGTTCTCGCGCGCCGCCTGGGGCCAGCTGGCCTTCACCGGCGCGCTGGTGCTGGCGCTCACGTTCCTCACCACGCCGTCGGCCAATCAGCGGCTGCGGATCGTGCTGATTGCCGATGGCCGGCGTCGCCGCGATCGCCCTGCTGCTCGCCGCGCTGCTGTCGATCGACGCGGTCGCAAACCTGTTCAAGGAGCGCGTGAGCCTCGACCAGAGCTACGACGTCGGCGAGATGGGCCGGTTCGGCCGGCACGTGCTCGGCGCGCTGCTGGCGCTGGACGTGCCGCTCGGCATCGGCCCGCTGCAATTCAGCAAGATTTTCCCCGAAGACCCGCACAACTCCTACCTCAACGCGTTCATGTCCGGCGGCTGGCTCTCCGGCGTGTGCTATCCCGACGCTGGTGCTGCTCACGCTCGCCTTCGGCCTGCGGTATGTCGTTCGTCGCCACGCCGTGGCAGCCGACCATGATCGCGGTCTATTCCGCCTACATCGGGATGATGATCGAAAGCCTGATCATCGACAGCGACCATTGGCGGCACGTGTTCCTGCTGCTCGGCGTGCTGTGGGGTCTGATCGCCGCGACGCGAGCGTTCGGTCGTGCGCCGCCGCCTTGCGCAAGCGCAGGCCGTCGCCCGGCGCGGCGGCCTTGCACGCCCCAGTTCGGCGTCGTAAATGGTCCTCAGTCGGAGCGTAGCGCAGCCCGGTTAGCGCACCAGTCTGGGGGACTGGGGGTCGCGAGGTTCAAATCTCGTCGCTCCGACCATTCAAATCTAGATCGAAACCGAACTTGGATGTAGGGGGGTGTGTTGGCGTGGCTTTGAGCACGAGCCTGCGGAAGGAAACTTGGACGCGCTTCGCCGGAGCGAATTCACCGTTGGGAACGGCTGGTGAAGCTCGTGGATATAGGGATTGTCAGCACCGGGCTTTTGGCTGTGGTGTGTACGCCGGTGGCGACGATGTTGCAGAGCGCCGAAAACCGGACGTCGGAGGGCGCTGTGGCTGCAATGTCCGCGGGATTCGATCGGCTGAGTGCTTTTGACGTTTTTATCATCCGGCAATGCCGTTTTTGCTGCCAGACTGGTCTCTAGATTGGCAGGAGTCGGGCTTGTAGCGCCTCTTCGAACACTCCGATCATCTCCGCCTGGCTGATTTCGATATGCGGATAGCGGAAGATGTTTTCCTCGAAATAGGTCCTGGCATTCTTCACCGGCCCAAAATCGCCGGTGACTGGGCCGCATCCGAAGCCGATGCCGAGCCGTCCGCACCATTTGATCAGGTCCACCATCTCATAGAGATTGCTCTTCATGAGGGTCATGGTGAGATTGAAGTGCCAGCCGGTCTTATTGTTTTGGACTTTATATTCAAGCAGGTCATCCAGGTTGCGGTTCAACTGTTCCCAGTTCGCACCCCGCCGGATGTGCTCATACGTTCCCTTGGTGGCCGCATCCACGTTGATGCCAAGGGTAAGACCATTGATATTGCTGAAGTGCTTCTTGACCCTTTGCCGGGTCACCGACTTGAGGTTCGTCAAAATGCCAAGACTTGCCTTCGGCGGCGCGTTGTGATTGAAGAGATCGATGATGTCCCAGCATTGCTTGAACGCGATCGTCTCACTCCGGTGAAAGTAATGCTGCCGATTGGCGGAATGGCCTATTTCACCCGTTGAACGACTGCCGACGAATGGCGACTGCTGAGGTGATCCGCGGACACATGATGCACTGGATGTTGCAGAGTTCGCCGAACTGGACCATCACCGAAGCGGACTTGCTGTCCGGCGGCGACAATTCGCTCTTGCCGTATGCCGAAGTCAGAGCGGCATAACTTTGAGCGCCTGCGTACCCTCTTGGGAAGTCGTCTGCTCCGAGCCTCTGCAACAGACTGCAATTGGTGCAAATGTCGGGAAGCTTGTCAGAGTTCTCCAGCATCTGGGTGCGCAGAGCATTGGCCTGCGGCCCGGTAAAGATGTCGGCCAGGCTCTGCGTCGTATTGCCGAAAGGGAGATCCCCGCAGCACGGCGTGACCTTGCCGTTGGCCTGAACGTAGAGCGAGCTCCACGCGACAGAACATTTCATATGGTTCTTCTCGACTAAACCAGGGGTTGTTCGGATTTAGAATATAAGGACCGCCTTTAATGGTCAATTTAACGTTAGCTCCGAGGTCATTTTTAGGAAAAATGGCTTGAATAAAAGGGCCTCCTGCCGCCGGGCGAACCCCGATGGTTCGGGAGTGGGGTGAGCGTCAACCTGGACGAACAGGAAGGAAGTCGGCCCGACGGCTGCCGCCGAAAGACCTACGGCGGGGATGTCGCCAGCGTTGCCTTCATCTTGCTCAGGACGATGTAACAAACGTCGTCGGCAGTTTCGAGACCCACCGTAAGGTTGCCGGATGGGACATTGACGGCAAAAGTACCGGACGGGATAGGATGCCGTGCGCCGTTCACGGTGAGACTATTGCCCTCCCCCTGGCATCCTCCCTTCCCTGCGATCGTCAGTTCAAGCCGAGCGTTATGGGGGATCTTCGTTGCAAATGTGAGTGAGGCATGTGCGCCAGGGACCGCGTCGCCCACGTAGTTCGGCACCCCCGCAAACGACTCCGTAAAGGGGAACTCGCCCGGAGTGGATAAGAATATCGTTCCGCTCTGCCCGACGAGGGAGCTCATCGACTTCGCATCGAGATACGACAGGGGATTTTCCCTGGCGGCCCGACGCATAAGCCAAATATTCATTTGATTGGTTGTCGGTGTGGAGCGTCGGGGCCCAAGAATTTCATCGATCGACTGGAAAATCAGAGGCTGTTCTGTCCTGAACACAGTGCCCCATGTGACGTCAAAGTAGTTCCATTTCCCGGAATAGAATACTTCCGATCCGATGTGCGAATGTCGCATTCCGCCGTCATCGTAGTAGAATTCGATCGGCCTAGATCGTAATCCCAAACGACGAAGAATCTCTTGGAAGGCATCAATGTGATTTCCGCAGAAGCCAGACCATGTTGAAATGCTCTCAGTTCGATCAGTTGGCGCTCGTCCATTTCGTACCGCGATCTGAGCAGAATATCGAGCGCTACTTAACACCGTCTGCACGGTGTTCATGGCCTCAATTGAAGCCCATGCTGCGAAGCTATCTTCTTTGCTCAATCCATCGGTCGGAAAGTTAGACTTTTTCGCGGCCTCGAGGTTGCCGATAGCGGCGGACCCAACATGGCAAGCGATCTCATCAAGCCGGTCAGCGTATCTTCTCGCAGCTCTCAAACCACGGGTCCGTAGGCAATAATCTGGCGGTAGTTCGAGCGTCAGATCCCCGATCTGGAGCGATTGCGGAAACAGGAGTTGAGACGTGCTCGGGGCGCCGAACATACTTTGCCACACCGAGGGTTAGCACAGCGGTCACTGCCATTACCGCAGCTAGCTGCGAAACCTTGGCCTTGAAACTGCTCATGCTTCCGGAGCTAGCTTAATATTTTGTCACTGTCCAGATGCGGTTATTCAATGCTCATTTGGGGTTTCGTCTATCAAAACTTTAGAGGCCGCCGCGCTTCCAGCGCGCCTAGCCTGAACCTTCTCGCCCAAGTGACGGACTTCAGGTCTCTATGCCGCCTGCTTCACAAAATAGACGAAGCAAGGGTGATAGCGAAAACACAAATCCTCCACTCAAGCGATTGGCGTCCGGCACCGCCGTCAGAATTAAGCGCCCCGTCATCGCCAGATCATGTTGTCACGGGGCCATGGGTTTCGGACGGCGGTTCCGCTCCGAACGCTCACCCGCGAGAGCGTGACCTCACTACGCGGCTTCGTCGCGCAGCGCCTCATCGATCAAGCGGCGGCATTCACCGAGCTCGTGCAGCGCGGCCTGCAGGCGTCTCGCGTCCTCCCGCGAGAGCGCAGGTTCTGCTGGTTGCGCGCAGATTTTGGCTCGCCGGATACGACCTGTCGGCGGCCGCTTCGCGCTCGGGCGACTTGAGCAGGCCGAACAGCGTCCGCGCCGCCTCATCGGGCGGCAGTTGTTCGGACTCAGACCGCATCATCCGAGGGTCCCGACACCGGCTGCGCCGCGCCCGGCTGCCAGACCGCCTGGACGAATTTCGGCCCCTGTTCGCGCAGGATGCGCTGCACGCCACGGATCGTGTAGCCCTGCCCGTACAGCAGATGCCGGATGCCGCGCAGCAGGTCGACGTCGTCGGGCCGATAGTAGCGCCGGCCACCGGCGCGCTTCATCGGCCGGATTTGCGGAAATCGGCTTTCCCAGAACCGCAGCACGTGCTGCGGAATGTCGAGCTCGTCGGCAACTTCACTGATGGTGCGAAAAGCGTCGGGCGCCTTGTCCAAGGCCGTTCACTCCAGATCAGAACGGTGAAACGCGGAACGCGACGCCAGCGACTATTCTTTTTCGTCCGCCACGGCGATGCCGTTGATGCGCTGCTTCAAGATTGCCGACGGCTTGAACACCATCACGCGGCGGGGCGAAATCGGCACTTCCTTGCCGGTTTTCGGATTGCGGCCGATACGCTGGCCCTTCTTGCGCACCACGAACGAGCCAAACGACGACAGCTTCACCGTCTCGCCGCGCTCCAGGCAGTCGGTGACCTCCTGCAGCACCAGTTCGACGAGCGCAGCCGACTCCGTGCGGGACAGGCCTACCTTCTGGTAGACCGCCTCGCAGAGGTCCGCTCGTGTGATGGTTTTGCCCGACATCGCCTGCCCCGCTCCCGGCGACCTTTATCCCGCTGAATTTACAACGATATTAGCTTCAGCCCTGATGTCAACGGGGGCAACGACAGTCTTCCTTGGCTTTTTTGGGGCCTCAAAGCGCAGGGAATTGGGGCTTTCGCGGACTCGTCTTCACCAGCGAACCAGCGCCGCGCCCCAGGTGAAGCCGCCGCCCATTGCCTCGAGCAGCACCAGATCGCCGCGCTTGATGCGACGGTCGGCGACCGCGTCGGACAGCGCCAGCGGGATCGAGGCAGCCGACGTGTTGCCGTGCCGGTCGACCGTGGCGACGATCTTTTCCGGCGCGATGCCGAGCTTGTGCGCAGAGGCGTCGATGATGCGCCGGTTGGCCTGGTGCGGAACGAACCAGTCGATGTCGGCGGCGGAATAGCCGGTGGCCTTGAACGCATCGACCACCACGTCGGTGATCATCGAAACCGCATGGCGGAACACCTCTTTTCCTTCCATGCGCAGGTGCCCGACCGTCTGCGTCGAGGACGGCCCGCCATCGACATAGAGCTTGGCCTTGTGACGGCCATCGGAGCGAAGGTGCGTGGTCAGAATGCCGCGATCCTCCCGCGTTCCGGGCTGCTCCTGCGCATCGAGCACCACCGCGCCTGCGCCATCGCCGAACAGCACGCAGGTGGTGCGGTCGTTCCAATCGAGGATGCGCGAGAACGTCTCCGAGCCGATCACCAGGGCGCGCTTGAACGATCGCGTGCGCAGCATGCTGTCCGCGGTCGCAGAGCCCGAACACGAAGCCGGAGCACACCGCCTGCAGATCGAACGCCGCGCCATGGGTGATGCCGAGCGCAGCCTGCACGGTGACGGCGCTGGCGGGAAAGGTCTGATCGGGGGTCGAGGTCGCCAGCACGATCAGGTCGATCGAGGACGCCTCGACCTTGGCGGCTGGCGAGCGCGGCCTTCGCCGCTGCGAGTCGCCATGTCGGAGGTGAGTTCGCCGGTCGAGGCGAGCCGCCGCTCATGGATGCCGGTGCGCTGGACGATCCACTCATCGGACGTCTCGACCGCCTTGGCCAGTTCGTGGTTGGTGACGACGCGCGACGGCAGATAGCTGCCGCATCCCAGCACGACCGAACGCAACATGCTCACGATGCCGCCCCTCCGACGGCCTTTGCTCCCAGGCAGGACTTGCGCGTGGCTGTGCAACATCTGACCAATCTTACCGAGCAGCTCGTGACGCACCATGCTGTAGCCCATGTCGATGGCGGCTGCGAAGCCCTCCGGATCCGTGCCGCCGTGGCTTTTGATCACCACGCCGTTGAGACCGAGGAAGACGCCGCCGTTGGCCTGCCGCGGGTCCATCTTCTCGCGCAGAATCCCGAACGCGCCGCGCGCCAGCAGAAACCCGATCTTCGCCAGCAGCGAATGATTCATTGCGCCCTTGAGATAGCCGGCAAACTGCCGCGCCGTGCCTTCCGCGGTCTTGAGCGCGATGTTGCCGGTGAAGCCTTCGGTCACCACCACATCGACCGTGCCTTTGCCGATGTCGTCGCCTTCGACAAAACCGAAATAATCGAGATGGGAAAAATGCTTCCTCGCGCAAAGCTTTGGCAGCCTCGCGGATCGGCTCGAGGCCTTTGACCTCCTCGACACCGATGTTGAGCAGCCCGACCTTCGGCCTATCAAGCCCGAACAGCGCGCGCGCCATGGCGCTGCCCATCACCGCAAGCTGCACCAAATGCTCAGCATCGGCGCCGATGCTGGCGCCGAGGTCGAGCACGATGGAACGGCCTCGGATGGTCGGCCAGATCGCCGCAATCGCCGGGCGGTCGATGCCCGGGCATGGTCTTGAGGTGAAACTTCGCCATCGCCATCAGCGCGCCGGTGTTGCCGGCTGAAACCGCGATGTCGGCCTCGCCCTTCTTGACCGCGTCGATGGCGAGCCACATCGACGATTTCCAGCGGCCGTTGCGCAGCGCCTGGCTCGGCTTGTCGTCCATCCGCACCGCAACGTCGGTGTGGACCAGGCGTGCACCCGCGAGCCGGGGATGCCGCTCAACAGCGGCTCGATCTTGGCTCGGTCGCCGAACAGGATGAACTCGCTGTCGGGATGACGGTCGAGCGCGATCTGGGCCCCCGGCACCACCACCGACGGCCCATGATCGCCGCCCATGGCGTCGAGCGCGATGCGGACCTTTTGGGGCATGAATCGACCTTGAGAAGCGGAGGCGCCGGCGCCGGACTTCGGTCCTCGCAAGTGACCGGGGTGAGCGGCGACAATAACCGCCGCCGGGGGGACACAAAAGGGGCAAACCCGGCTGCGGTTTTTCGAGGTTTTGCCGCCCGTGCTCGCCTTCAGCCTGGTTTGGCGCCCGGAATCCTTCTTCAGGCGCAGCCAAGCACCGCGAACGGGTGGTCGGCCGGATCGTCAGCTTGCCGCGGGGCTTCGAACTGGGCGCCCGGCTTGCGCGGATAGGGATCGATTCCCAACAATCAAGAATTCCGTGGCCACCGCGCCGAGATCGACCGCGCGGTCGTGCAGCACATCCGGCAGGTCGGTCTCCCCGGCGACGTCGATGTCCAAGGCGGCGCGCGGCGCCGGCATGGCACCGGCTGCACCAGGATGAGATCGACTCGTTCCTCGACCTCATTGAGCAACGTCTCAAGCGTGACGACGCAATTCTGCTCAACGGTGGCCGAAACCGAACCGGAAACCCGCACGCCGTTGTCCGCGAACGGCGCAAGATCGAACGCCGCCTCAAGCCGGGCAGCGCCACGACGCCGGCCGCCTTGGCCACCGCCTCGCGAGTGGCCGCATCGGCCTTGAGTTCGACGCGCCGCCCGGTTTCCGGAATTTCGGCCAACGGCACCGGAAAGCTCCAGGGCCGCTCGGCCTCCGCTGGCGAGCCGCATCCTGCTCGGATTTCTTGCGTCGGGTTTGGCATCGCGCCGCTCGCGTTCGCTCATGATGTCTGCTCGTCAGGTTATCGGGCACACCCGCCGGATCGGGGAATACAATTGTTGCCCGCCGCCGGATCTTGCGCGGCCAGCCGCCGCGCCGCTTCGCACATATAGGCAGCGAGACCGCCGCGCGCCGAGCAGGCACCACCTCCACCCCAAACACATTGCGCGCCACCGCCGCTTCGAGCGCCGCCCGGTCGTCCGCAGCCAGCGCCGCCTCGTAGACGGCGGCCCGGCCATAGAATGCCTCGGCGACGCGCCGCATCTCCTTGGGAACCGCCAGATCCCCGACCCCCATCTCCCGGAAATTGTCGTCCATGTCGCGGCAGAACCGGTCAAAGATTTGTTGACCAAGCGCGGGCACATTGGCCTGGGGCTGGGGTTGGGCCTGACGCAACCGCCGCAGCACCAGGACCAGATGAAGGACGATCATGTCGAACCGGCCGCTGACCGTGTCGGGCACCCCATAATCGCGATAGAATGAGGGGGATCGCGCCTGCGCCACGATCATGCCATAGACCGCCTCAATGGTCGGGTCCGGCGAAAAGCCGCGAAATGGGGATGAAAACATCGGGTTTGCTGGTCGGGCAGCGGCGGTTGGGGCCGACGTTGCGGGAAACGGACATCGCGTACGCCGGCCAAGCGCTCCGATGCAAGCAAAATGACGAGACGCGTCCGCACAACTGACGAACGCATGCGCCGCGACGGCCGCATGGCGTGCCGTTTTCGCGCTCGCCTTAGCGTTTGGCGGCTGCAGCGGCATAAGCACCAGCCAAGTCTATCAGCGCGGCTATGTGCTGCCCGAGGGCGCCCTGGAGCAGGTCCCGATGGGCGCGAGCCAGGAGCAGGTGCTGATCGTGCTCGGCACGCCTTCCACCGTCGCCACCGTGAGCGGCGAGGTGTTCTACTACATCTCCCAGCGCGGCGTGCAGCCGCCTACTTCATGCAGCAAAAGGTCACCGACCAGCGCGTGATCGCGGTCTATTTCGACAAGAACCGGCGCGTCGAGCGGCTCGCCAACTACGGCCTGAAGGACGGCAAGGTGTTCGACTTCGTCAGCCGCACCACGCCGACCAGCGGAGCGGAGCTGTCCTACCTCGGCTTCCTGTTCGGCTCCGTCGCTGAAGTTCTAAACGCGTCGCAAACACAACGGCCGGCTCCTTCCATGGAAGCCGGCCGCTGACTGTTTCGTCGACGCTCAGTGCGCCAGCACGGCGAGCAGCAGCAGCGCCACGATGTTGGTGATCTTGATCATCGGGTTCACCGCCGGGCCGGCGGTGTCCTTGTAGGGATCGCCGACCGTGTCGCCGGTCACCGCCGCCTTGTGGGCGTCGGAGCCCTTGCCGCCGTAGTGGCCGTCCTCGATGTACTTCTTGGCGTTGTCCCAGGCGCCGCCGCCCGACGTCATCGAGATCGCGACGAACAGGCCGGTGACGATCACGCCGAGCAGCATCGCGCCGACCGCGGAGAAGCCGGCCGACTTGCCGGCCGCGCCGCCGCCCGCGACGAAGTAGATCACGTAGTAGACGACGATCGGCGACAGCACCGGCAGCAGCGACGGGATGATCATTTCCTTGATCGCCGCCTTGGTCAGCAGGTCGACGGCGCGGCCGTAGTCCGGCTTGTCCGTGCCCTTCATGATGCCCGGCTTCTCGCGGAACTGCCGGCGCACCTCCTCGACGATCGCGCCAGCCGCGCGGCCGACCGCGGTCATGCCCATCGCGCCGAACAGGTACGGCAGCAGGCCGCCGAACAGCAGGCCCGCGACGACGTACGGATTGTTCAGCGAGAAGTCGAGCGTGACGCCTGCGAAGTACTTGTGCGTGCCGGAGTTGGCGATGAAGAACTTGAGATCTTCGTTGTAGGCCGCGAACAGCACCAGCGCGCCGAGGCCCGCCGAGCCGATCGCATAGCCCTTGGTCACCGCCTTGGTGGTGTTGCCGACCGCGTCGAGCGCGTCGGTCGACTTGCGCACCTCCTTCGGCAGCCCCGCCATTTCGGCGATGCCGCCGGCGTTGTCGGTGACCGGACCGAAGGCGTCGAGCGCGACCACCATGCCGGCCAGCGCCAGCATGGTCGTCACCGCGATGGCGATGCCGAACAGGCCGGCGAGCGAGTAGGTGACCAGGATGCCGGCGATGATGACGATCGCCGGCAGCGCCGTCGCCTCCATCGAGATCGCCAGGCCCTGGATGACGTTGGTGCCGTGACCGGTGACCGACGCCTGCCGCGATCGACTTGCACCGGGCGGTAGTCGGTGCCGGTGTAGTACTCGGTGATCCAGATGATCAGGCCGGTCACCGCGAGGCCGACCACGCCGCACCAGAACAGCGTGGTGCTGGTGAAGGCCACGCCGCCGGTGGTCTGCAGCGGCGTGCCGAAGCCGAACAGCCAGTGGATCACGCCGGCAATGCCGACCAGCGAAAGGACGGCGGTCGCGATCAGGCCCTTGTAGAGCGCGCCCATGATCGACTGGCTGGCGCCGAGCTTGACGAAGAACGTGCCGATGATCGAGGTGATGATGCAGACGCCGCCGATGGCGAGCGGCAGCAGCATCATGTTGGTGAGATGCGGCGTGCCGACGAAGAAGATCGCCGCGAGAACCATGGTGGCGACCGTGGTCACCGCGTAGGTCTCGAACAGGTCGGCCGCCATGCCGGCGCAGTCGCCGACGTTGTCGCCGACGTTGTCGGCGATGGTCGCCGGGTTGCGCGGATCGTCCTCCGGGATGCCGGCCTCGACCTTGCCGACCAGATCGCCGCCGACGTCGGCGCCCTTGGTGAAGATGCCGCCGCCGAGACGGGCGAAGATCGAGATCAGCGAGGCGCCGAAGCCGAGCGCGACCAGCGCGTCGATCACGGTGCGGGAATTCGGAGCAAGGCCCAGCGGACCGGTCAGGATCGCGTAGTAGACGGCGACGCCGAGCAGCGCGAGACCGGCGACGAACATGCCGGTGATGGCGCCGGCCTTGAACGCGAGCTCAAGGCCGCCGGCGAGCGAGCTGATCGCCGCCTGCGCGGTGCGCACGTTGGCGCGCACCGAGACGTTCATGCCGATGAAGCCCGCCGCGCCCGAGAGCACCGCGCCGATCAGGAAGCCGATCGCGACCAGCCAGCCGAGCAGCCAGCCGACGACAAGGAAGATCACCACGCCGACGATGCCGATGGTGGTGTACTGACGCTTGAGATAGGCCTGCGCGCCCTCGCGCACCGCGGCGGCGATCTCCTGCATTCTGGCGCTGCCGGCGTCGGCCTGCATCACCGACCAGATCGCCCAGATGCCGTAAACGATCGCCAGCAAGCCGCAAGCGATGATCAATCCCAAAGCTGTCATAAGACCCTCGATGGATGAGTGCCGGTGGAACGCCCCTGTCCGGCTGATGACGTCGAATCCGGCAAGGCCGCTTCGACCGAAAGTGGCGCGGATATAGCCAAAAACCGGCGTCCGGCGCAACGCCAATAGGCCGGTTTGGTATGGGTTTCCCCGCCCCTATCGCTATCGGTGCGGCAAACCGCCTTGCGGCATGGGTGGCGACGCGGGAGATGGGCTTATCGCGGCAGCTACGTGCTCAAGCTCCGTGGCCCCGAGGGCGAGCGCAAGCTCAAGGGCTGCGACGCCAGCTATCCGGACACTTGCCGCCGCTCGCGCATCATCAGCCAGAGCAGCAGCGCCCCAGCCGCGACGATCGGCGGAAACATGACGCCGTTGACCGCGATCCATCCATAGGTCGCCAAGATCATGCCCGAGGCGAACGAGCCGAGCGCCATCGTGCCGAAAATCAGGAAATCGTTGAACGACTGGACCTTGGTCCGCTCCTCCGGCCGGTGACTGCGCGCGACGATGGTGGTCGCGCCGATGAAGGCGAAGTTCCAGCCGACGCCCGAGCAGCGTGAGCGAGATCCAGAAATGCGCCACGGTCAGCCCGGCAATCCCGACCACAGCGGAAACGAGCAGCATGACAAGTCCGAGCGCCACGATGCGATTGACGCCAAAGCGGACGATCAGGCTGCCGGTGATGAAGCTCGGCGCGTACATGCCGAGCACGTGCCATTGGATGCCCAACGTCGCGTCCGTGACCGAATGGCCGCAGCCGACCATGGCGAGCGGCGCAGACGTCATGACCAGATTCATCAGCGTGTAGCTCGACACGCCGACGAACACGGCCACGATGAATTTCGGACCTGCGCACGATTTCGCCCAGCGGCCGGCCACGGTCGATCTCCGCTCGCGCGGCATCGGCGGCGGCGACTTGAGCTGCGATCAGCACCAGCCCGGCGAGCCACGGCCAAGCACCGACTGAGCGACGAACGTCGCGGCGAACAGATAGGGCGGCCACAAGATCCTTGGTGAAGATCACGATCGAAGGGCCGATCACGCCGGCCAGCACACCGCCGGCCAGAACGTAGGAGATCGCGATCGGCTTGTAGGCATCGCTCGCCGTGTCGGTCGACGCGAAGCGATACGACATGTGCCCCGCCGCATAGAATCCGCAGCCGAAGGTGCCGAGCAGCAGCAGCGCGAAACGATCCCTGCAGAACGGCGACGCAGCAGACGAGCCCGGACGAGCGCGCCGACCAGCGGTGCCGATCTGCAGCGCGGAGCGGCGGCCGTAGTTGCGCGCCAGCAAGCCCATCGGCACCGTGCTGAACCAAAGCCCGAACATCATCACCGAGATCGGCAAGGTGGCGAGACTTTTGTCGGGCGCGAGAACCAGGCCGATGATGCCGGCGGTCGCCACGATCACTGTGTTGTTGCCGCCGGCCAGCGCCTGCGCCACCGCCAGCACAACCGCGTTGCGCTTGGCGAGACGGTCGTCGATCAAAGCGGTATGGCGTTTCGGCGAGCGCCGACATAAAGGGGTTCCCGGCAGGCGCCCCGTTCTATCGGGACGATCCGCCGTGCGCCACTGCCCGCGGCGCAGGTCAGGGATGATTTCGGCCGAAGTCGTAAGCGCCCGGATGCCGGACCATGACGTTCCTCGCCTCGTCCGGCGAACGCGCGCCCACCTGGCCGAGCGCCGACTGCAATTCGTCGATCAACAGATCGATCGCGTGACCCGGCCCGTCCGCGCCGAGCGCCCCGACGCTCCAGAGGAAGGTCTTGCCGGCCAGCGCCGCCTTGGCGCCGAGCGCCAACGCGCGCGCCACGTCGGTGCCGCTGCGCACGCCGGAGTCGAACAGCACGGTGGCGCGGTCGCCGACCGCCTTCACCACACGCCGGCACGCAATCGATCGGCGCCGGCAGCGCCTCGATCTGACGGCCGCCATGGTTCGACACCAGGATGCCGTCGACGCCGAGCGACACCGCCTTCTCGGCGTCGGCCGGATGCAGGATGCCTTTCACAACGAGCGGCTTCTTCCATTTGTCGCGATAGCGCGCGACCTCCTCCCATGAGAACGCGCCGCCCATCTCCTTGCGCGCGAAGGTGATGGTGTCGTTGAGGCTGGCGTTCGGCGCCGGCGTAGGGCTGGATGTTGGCGAAGCGCGGCTGACCGTTTTGCAGCATCGCAACCGCCCAGCTCGGGCATTTCACCATGCCCATCATCATGCGCCAGTCGGCCTTGAACGCACCACCGCCGCCGACGCCGACCTTCACTTCGCGGGCGCGGATGGTGCGCACCGGCACGTCGAGCGTCAGCATCAGCACATGCGCGCCGGCGTCATCGGCGCGCTTCACCAGCTCGAAACCGATGGCGTGATCGTTCTTGGCGAAGCGATAGAGCTGGAACCAGAACACGTCCGGCGCGATTTTCGCGATCTCCTCGATGGTGGCGCCGCCGGCGCAACCGAGCGTGTAAGGCACGCCGGCGTGCTGCGCGGCCTTGGCGAACAGCTTGTCGGCGCCGGGCCAGACCACGATCGGGCTGCCCATCGGCGCGACGCCGAGCGGCGCGGTGTATTCGCGGCCGAACAGCTTGACCTTGACCGGAGGCAGTTCCGGCGTCGCGCCATAGCGCGGCACCATCTCGATCGCATCGAGCGCCGACCAGTTGTGCTTGATGCCGGTGTCGTCGCCCGCGCCGCCGTCGCCGTATTCGAACGCGAAATGCGGCAAGCGTCGCTGCGCGCCACGGCGCAGATCGTAGATGGTCGGATACCAGCGCTGGTTTTTCAGGAAATTCGGGCTTCTCTTGTGTCCCGAAATGGCCGCAACCCTGGACGCGATGTCGTGCATGCCCTTCCCCTAACTCTTACGGTCGCACACTATAGCCCGGCCCGTCGCGATCAAAAATGGCTGAATGAGGCGCGGGCGAAGGTCAGTCGCCTTGCCGTTGGGCTGGCGGAAACTCGCGCCGGAACCTCGGACGATGCGCCCGATGTCGGTCACCGGCACGCCGAGCGCGCGCGCGGCGGCTTGGAACGCCGCAAGCCGATTGCGGCCGCACGGTGCAGACGATCTCATAGTCGTCACCGCCAGAAAGCGCCATCGCGAGCCACTTGCTGCTCGCCTGCGACGCCTTTCTTGCGGCCGCAGACAGCGGCACGCGTGAGACATCGACGACCGCCGCCACGCCCGACGCGCGGCACAGTTTGCCGAGATCGCCGGCAAGGCCGTCCGACACATCCATCGCGGCGGTGGCGTACTTGCGCACCGCTGAGCGCCAGCGGCGTTGCGCGGCTCCGGCAGCAGATAGCGCCGCGCCAGATGGGCGCGCTCGCGCGCCGACAATTTCCATCGTTGCGCGGCCTTGCGGCCGCGGCGCAGCTGCAAGTCCCAATGCGGCATCGCCGATCGTGCCGGAGACCAGAACATGGTCGCCGACACGCGCGCACGGTCTGCGGCGCACCATCGTGCCCGCCGGCAACACGCCGAATGCGGTGATCGACACCATCAGCGGACCGGGCGTGCGAACCGTGTCGCCGCCGAGCAGCGGACAGCCGTAACGTTTGGCGTCCGCGCCAAGCGCCCGCGAAAACGCCTTGAGCCACGCCTCGCCGACGCCTTTCGGCAACGCGAGGGTGAGCAGGAAGCCCGCCGGCGTTGGCGCCCTTGGCGGCGAGATCCGACAGATTGACGCGCAACGCCTTGCGCGCGATCGCATCCGCCGGATCGTCCGGGAAAAAATGGACGCCGCCGACGATCGCATCGGCCGTGACGACGAGATCGTGGCCCGGCGGCGAGGGACAGCATTGCGGCGTCGTCGATCAGCCCCAGCGCGCCGGGATGGCGAGCAATCGGCTTGAAATGGCGCGCGATCAGCCGGTCTTCGTTCGATTGCGCTTTCGGCTTTCTCGCCACGGCGCTACCTCGATGCGCGGTCGAACTCGGCGGCGCGCAATTGCCGCGCGATCTGATCGAGCACGGCGTTGATCATGCCGGTCTCGTCCTTCTCCACGAAGGCGTGCGCGACATCGACATATTCCGACACGATGACGCGCGCCGGAATGTCGCATTCGCTTGTCGAGCTCGTAGGCGCCGGCGCGCAGGATCGCACGCAGCACCGTTTCGATACGCTTGAGCGGCCAGCCCCGCGCCAGAGCATCGTCGATCAGCGGGTCGAGCTTGCGCTGCTCGGCAACCACGCCGCCGACCACCTCGCGGAAGAACGCGGCTTCGGCCGGCAGGTATTGCTCGCCCTCGACCTCGCGGCCGATCCAGTGGCTTTCGAATTCGGCCAGGATTTCGTGCAGCGGCGTCGCCGCCAGATCCATCTGATAGAGCGCCTGCACCGCCGCGAGCCGCGCCGCGCCGCGCTTGTTGGCGCGGCGATCCTGGCTCGATGGGGCGGGCTTGGCCATGCCGCTACCGTTTGGCGCGCTGGCGTTTGATCTCGATCAAGCGCAAGCGCAGCGCGCACTGCGTCGCCGCCCTTGTCGCCCTCGGTGAGCCGAGCACGGGCCCAGGCCTGCTCTTCGTTGTCCACGGTAAGGATGCCGTTGCCGACCGGGAACTGATGCGCGACCGAGTAGTCGAGCAGCGCCCGCGCCGACTGCATCGCCACGATATCAAAATGGAAGGTCTGGCCCTGGATCACGCAGCCGAGCGCGACGGCGCCGTCGTAAGGCTTCTTCTGCCGCGCTGCGGCTTCGACAGCAATGGCGATGGCCGGCACGATTTCGAGCGCGCCTGGCACCACAATGCTGTCCCAGCTCGCGCGCGCCTCATCGAGCGCCTTCGATGCGCCGGCGAGCAGCGCATCGGAAATGGCGTCGTAGAAACGCGCCTCGACGACGAGGATGCGCGCGCCCGAAGGCTTTGCCGGTTTTTGCTGGTTTTTCTTTTCTGTGCGGCCATGGGGAATCTCTCCGTCAGCGCGTGAGTAGCAAGCGGAGGGGATAAGAACAAGCGCAGGCGTCGGCCTATTCGATCACCTTGTCGGCGCGGGCGATGAGCGTGGCGGTTTCCCGCGGGCTGGTGACGTTCGGCGCAGAGCGAATCACACCGGCCGCGTATACAATGGCGCAAGCTTCGATACGGAAGCCCCGCGCATTGTCTCCCGTACCCGCGATCTTGGCATCCCTATGCTAGGACTTAACGGCGCACCGTTTTTAAGCAATCGACCCAAGGACCGCCATGCAAGCGCTTTTTATCGGTCAAACCTATATCGATGTGACCTTCCTGACTGATCATTTTCCGACTGGTGACGAGAAGATGGTCGCCCGGGATTATGCCATCAGCTTCGGCGGCAATTCGGTTTCGGCTGCGTTCTGCTGCGCCAAGCTGGGGTTCGCGCCCGACCTGCTCACTTCGCTTGCCGACGATTGGCTGTCGCGCATGTTCCTCGACATGGCGGCGCGATATGGAATTTCTGTGCATCCGCGTAAGGTGCGAGAGTTGTCGCTGTCGTTCGTGATGCCAAACAACGGGCAGCGCGCCATCCTGCGCTGCCGCGACGATCATTACCTGCATCCGGTGCCGCCGCTGGACCTCACGGGCTGCCGCGCGTTGCACCTCGACGGTCATCAGAGCGACGCCGCAATCCATTATGCGAAGCTCTGCCGCGAGCGCGGCATCCTGACGTCACTCGACGGCGGCGGGCTGCGATCGAACACCGATGAACTGCTGGGGTTTATCGATGTTGCGATCTGCTCGGAACGGCTGTGCGAGCAGATGAAGCTGTCGCCTCAACAACTGTGCGAGCACCTGCAAAACAAGGGCTGCCGTATCGGCGGCGTGACGCTTGGTGCGGAGGAACTCGTCTGGTACGACGAGAGCGGCCTCATTCGCACCTTGCCTGCGCTCAACGTCCCGGCGGCGGACGTGATCGACACCAACGGCGCCGGCGACATTTTCCACGGCGCCTATCTCGCTTCTTATTTGGCCGCCCCAGAGAAGTCGTGGGTCGAGCACTTCACCTTTGCGCGCGCTGCATCCGCGCATTCGGTGCGTTTTCTCGGCATCGAGGCCTCGCTGCCGAACAACGATGACGTGGAGAATGCGCAGTGCACGTTCAAAGAGGGGGCGTATACCGCGTCTCCATCAGCCGCGCGGCATAGCGCGCCATCAGGTCGATTTCGATGTTCATGGCATCGCCGACTTTCGCCGCGCCAAATGTGGTGACCTTGAGGGTGTGCGGGATAATCAGCACGGAGAACGTGTCTCGCGTGACTTCATTAACCGTGAGCGAAACGCCATCAAGCGCGACCGAGCCTTTCTGCGCCACAAAGCGCATCAATGCCAGCGGCGCTCTGAACGTCAGCCTGGCCATGTCAGGCAGATCTTCCCGCGCGGCGAGTTCAGCGATGCCGTCGGCATGGCCGGCGACGATGTGGCCACCGAGCTCGTCACCGACCTTGAGCGAGCGCTCGAGATTGAGCCGGGTGCCTTTTTTCCACTGCCCGGCCGTGGTCAGGCGGAGCGTCTCCGCCGCCGCATCAACGGCAAACCAGGTGCGACCGCGTTCCTCGCCGGTCTCGACCGCGGTCAGGCAGACACCTGAGCAGGCGATCGACGCCCCGAGCGCGATCGAGGCGCGGTCGTAGGAACACGCGATCCGCAGGCGGTGCAAGCCCTTCCGCCTGCTGGCGCACCTCCAGCACCTCGCCGAGGTCGGTTGTGATGCCCGTGAACATCGCTTACGCCCGCTCGTAGAGTTCGAGGGTGTCAGCGCCCACGTGCTCGGTCGCCACCTGCTTGAGCCGGGACGTCAGCGCCGTCAGCGGCATCTTGTCGAGCGCATCGATGCCGTCAGGGCCGATCTGCTTCGGCGCGCGGAACAGCGCCGCCTCGTCCACCAGATCCGCTTTCACGAACGATGCCGCCACGGTCGAACCGCCTTCCACCATCAAGCCGGGTGATGCCGCGCTCGGCCAATATCTTGAGAATGGCTGCGAGGATCGAGCCGGCCTTCCGCGCCCTCGACCGCGGAACACCTCAACACCCTTGGCGCGCAGCACCTCCTCACCCATGGCGGAGGCCTTGGTGTCGCCGAAAATCCAGGTCGGGGCATCGTGCGCGGTCGCGACACACGCCGGTCGAAATCGGCACGCGCAGCCGCGCATCGAGCAGGACGCGAACCGGAGAACGCTCCATCATGCCCGGCAGCCGGCACGTCAGCGCCGGATCGTCGGACAGCACGGTGCCCATGCCGACTAGGATGGCATCGCTCATGGCGCGCATCTGGAACACGCGCTCGCGCGCCTCCGGCCCGGTGATCGCGATCGGCTTGCGTCCGGCGGCGCCGATCTTGCCGTCGGCGGACAGCGCAAGCTTGAGCATGACGTGGGGGCGGCCTTGCGTCATGCGCGTGATATGGCCGACATGGGCGCGCTTCGCCGCTTCGGCGCCGAGCCCGGATTCAAGCGCGATCTTGCGTTCGCGCAGCTTGGCAAGGCCCTGCCCCGCGACCTCCGGATTGGGATCGTCCATCGCAGAGACGACGCGGGCGATGCCCGCGCGGATGATGGCGTCGGTGCACGGCGGCGTCTTGCCGTGGTGTGAGCAGGGTTCGAGCGTCGCGTAGAGCGTGGCGCCTCGCGCGGCGCGGCCGGCCTGCTTGAGCGCCTGCGTTTCGGCATGGGGGCGCCCGCCGGGTTGGGTCCAGCCGCGGCCCACAGATGACCCCGTCCTTCACGATCACCGCGCCGACCGCGGGATTGGGCCACGTATTGCCAAGGCCGCGGCGGCCAAGCGCAAGCGCAAGCGTCATGAAGCGCTCGTCCGCGGCAGGATCAATGGCGGATGCAACCGCGGTTTGCGAGGCAGCTCCCGGCGCCTCGGCGATCATTTTCTCGCCGCTGCGGCGGGCTTGGGATCGTCGTCGCCGGTCAGCTCCGCGAGCGCGTTCTCGAAATCCTTGGGCTCGCGGAAATTGCGATAGACCGAGGCAAACCGGACGTAGGCCACGTCGTCGAGGTTGCGCAGATGCTCCATCACCGTCTCGCCGACGGTCTCGGACGACACTTCGCTTTCCCCCAGACTTTCCAGCTCACGGACGATCTTCGACACCATCTCCTCAACCCGCTCCGGCTCGACCGGGCGCTTTCGCAGCGCAATCGACAGCGAGCGCATCAGCTTGTCGCGGTCGAACGGCACGCGACGGCCATTGCGCTTGATCACGACAAGTTCGCGCAACTGCACGCGCTCGAAGGTGGTGAAGCGGAAATTGCAGGTGAGGCAGACGCGGCGGCGGCGGATCGCGGCCGAATCCTCGGTCGGCCGCGAGTCCTTCACCTGGGTATCGAGCGAGCCGCAGCTCGGACAGCGCATGCGTGCCCCTCAGAGCATGATCCCGAAAAGTAATCCGGTTTTCCGGATAAGGTTCATGCTCAAAAACAAAAGCCGCCCGGCTCAGTCCGGGTAAATCGGGAACCTGGAAATCAGCCGCTTCACCTTCTCGCGCACCGCCGCCTCGACGGCCGCATCCTCTTCGGCGTTCTTGTGCGACAGCGCGTCCAGCACCTCGGCGATCAGCTCGCCGACGTGGCGGAATTCGGCGATGCCGAAGCCGCGCGAGGTGCCGGCCGGCGTTCCGACCCGGATGCCGGACGTGATGGTCGGCTTCTCCGGATCGTAGGGAATGCCGTTCTTGTTCACGGTGATGTGGGCGCGGCCGAGCGCCGCATCGGCCACCTTGCCGGTCAGCCGCTTGGGCCGCAGATCGACCAGCATCAGGTGCGTGTCGGTGCCGCCGGAAACGATGTCTAGTCCTTTAGCTTTAAGGACTTCGGCTAGAGCCTTCGCATTCTCCGCGACATTCTTCGCGTAAAACTTGAAGGACGGCCGCAGCGCCTCACCGAATGCCACCGCCTTGGCGGCGATGACGTGCATCAGCGGCCCGCCCTGCATGCCGGGGAAACACCGCCGAATTGATCTTCTTGGCCAGTTCCTCGTCGTTGGTCAGGACAAAGCCGCCGCGCGGGCCCGCGCAGCGTCTTGTGGGTCGTCGATGTCACCACATGCGCGTGCGGCACCGGGCTCGGATGCACCCCGCCCGCCACCAGGCCGGCGAAATGCGCCATATCCACCAATAGTTTGGCGCCGACGCTGTCGGCGATCTCGCGGAAGCCGCGGAAATCGATGATGCGCGGATAGGCGGAACCGCCCGGCGACAATGACCTTCGGCCGGTGTTCTTCGGCGAGCTTCCGGACTTCTTCCATGTCAATCCGGTGTTCGTCGCGGCGTCACCCCGTACGGCACCACCTTGAACCACTTGCCCGACATGTTGACCGGCGAGCCGTGGGTGAGATGCCCGCCCGCGGCGAGATTGAGCCCCATGAAGGTGTCGCCGGGCTGCATCAGCGCCATGAACGCCGCGGCGTTGGCCTGCGCGCCGGAATGCGGCTGCACGTTGGCGAAGCTCGCGCCGAACAGCTTCTTGACCCGGTCGAGCGCCAGGTTCTCGGCGACATCGACGTACTGGCAGCCGCCATAGTAGCGCCGGCCCGGCAGCCCTTCCGCGTACTTGTTGGTCAGCACCGAGCCCTGCGCCTCGAGCACGGCGCGGCTGACGATGTTCTCGGACGCGATCAACTCGATTTCGTCGCGCTGGCGGCCAAGCTCGCGCCGGACCACGTCGGCGATTTCGGGATCGGCCTCGGCCAGGGAGGCTGTGAAGGTCGGTGTCCGCGCTGGCTTTCGCGGAGATCGTCACTGACATCGGCGTCTCCAGGAATGGCTTGGCCTAGCATAAATGGCCGCTGACCCGCCAATGCTGGCGGGGCTTTGACCACAGGCCGCAATATCTAGCGTTTCGGGCTTTACCGGCGCTCCTCGCGCGCCAGCCGGGCCTTCAGTTTGCCAGCGCAAGCTGCTGCAAGTCAGCCTGCGAGGCGCTCGCCGGACCCATCGCCACGACCTCGATGCCGGTGGCGCTGTCGATCGCGCTGACCTGCACGGCCGCGCCGACCACGGTGAACTCGAAATAGACGTCGCGGTTCTTGTCGTCCGCCATTGTTGCTTGCCGTGAAGACGTTCAGGCCTCGACCACCACGTAATCGTTCTCGACGCTGACCCGGAACGTTTCGGCCACATAAGGCCCTTCGATCAGCTTGGCGCCCTTCTCCACCGAGACGCCGAACCGCCGCGCCTTCACCTTCTCGGGATCGCACCAGGACTTGCCGGTGCGGATGTCGAACTCCCAGGAGTGCCAGGGACAGCGGATGATCTCGCCGCGCCGGATGTATTGGTATTCGCCGGGCTCGTCGGACAGCACCAGCCCGGTCAGGTTGCCATGGCACAGGCTGCCGCCGCGATGCGGGCAGCGGTTGCTCAGCGCGAAGAACTCGCCGCCGAGGTTGAACACCACGATGGCGCGGCCGTCGGCCTGACGAGCTTGCGGCCGCCCGGCGGGATTTCGTTCACCGCGGCGACGACGTGCTTCTTCGCCATCAGAGCCGGTAGAGCGCCGCGCGCGTTGCCGGCATAGATCATGCGCCGCTGCGCGTCGGTCAGGCTCGGCGGCAGCGACACGAACGGATCGTCGAAGTCCCAGTGCGGGTAGTCGCTGGAGAACATGATCCGGTCCATGCCGATCCAGTTCATCACCTCGATCAGGTGATCCGGGTTCTCGGTCTCTTCCATCGGCTGGGTCGTCACCCAGAAGTGCTCGCGGATGTATTCCGACGGCGCCTTCTTGAGATGCGGCACCTCGTCCTTGAGCCGCTTCCAGTGCTTGTCGAGCCGCCAGCCGAGCGACGGCAGCCAGCCGAAGCCGCATTCGATCAGCACGACCTTCAGCTCCGGATAGCGCTCGAACACGCCCTCCATGATGAAGCTCGTGACCATGCCTGCGCCGCGGTCGCGTGCTCGGTCATCTCCTCGATGTAGAACGACGGGTAGCCCGAGCTGGTCATCGGCCAGCCGCTGTAGCCGAAGGCGTGGATGCCGACCGGCAGCCCTGCTTCGACCGCGGCCTCGTAGATCGGCCAGTAGCGCTTGCGGCCGGCCGCCTCGCCGGTGCGGCTGAGCATGAACACCTGCGCGAACCGCTTGTCGCCCGCGCGCTTGCGGACCTCCTTCGCGGAGGCGACGCCATCCTCGTAGGGCACCACGACGGACGACTTCAGCCGCGGATCGGGGTCGCTCCAGTGCGCAAGCTGCGCGTCGTTGGCGGCGGACGCCAGCGCGATCGAAAGTTCGACGTTCTGGTCGCCCTGCCCGGTCGGCGACAGCGGGTTCATGATCGCGGTCTCGATGCCGTAGAAATCGAGATGCTGCTGCCGCACGAAATCGAGGTCGCTCGCCGGCAGGCCGCCGTTCGGCGGCCAGGCGTCGCGCCGCGCCGCCTGCGGCGTCATCTTCGGATAGGCGTAGCCCTTGGCGTAGCCGTGGCGCGAGCGGTTGCCGAAGGTCTGCAGGTAGGACCACCACTGATTGCTCAGGAACGGCCGCATCTGGTCGTGCGTGATCTTGGGATGAAAGTCGCAGTCGACGATCTGCAGCTTGCTTTTCTGCTCGCGCTGCGGGGCCCTGACTTCGATGTTCATCGCGCGTCCTCCCTGAGGCTGGATTCGGCCGACGCGGAACGCAGTATATCACCGGAATGCCGTGGCTCCAGCGGCCCTTGGATGGCCGCGCCCCCGATCAACCGGCGAGAAAAGCCAGATAGAGGTCTTCGCCGTTGGCTGACGGGGCCGTGGCCAACGCCGTTTGGTACGCGCTGGTTTCCGCTGCGGAGGCTGGACGCGCGCGCAGCGTTCGCGCGTCGACATCGTGGTCTTTTATTTCGTCGCAGAACCAGGATTTTTTCGCAGCCGCTGCGCCTCGATCAAAGAGTGGGCCTCAAACGCGACAAGGGCGCGGCCGTCTGGGCGTTCCAAAACGAAGATACGGCTGAACGAGGGTGAGCAAGTCTTCAGCATGGCGGGGCAAGTCACACGTTGTTGTCCATGCGCGCTTTTAGCAGGATCACCGCATCACATGCCATGCATTCAAAGGTTTCGATCCACCTCGCCAGGCCCGCTTTGCTTCACAAACACAAGCCACATCGGCACATTGCAGGTCGCGCAGAGAGGGTGCGCGGGGCCGAGCAGGCGGCTCGGTTCGGGCGAGATAGATGAAGCATGACTAAGGGACCTTGTGCCTTTGTTCGGTGACCGCCGCGCATTACGAGCATTCGAACGAGCGCAGATCGAAGCCCGGTTCGTCGGGCTCGATGCGCGTGAGCCACATCTCGGTGCCGCACGTCGGGCACTTCGGCTTGGCGTACAATTGAGGATCTGCCGGTGTGCGTTCGGACCGCATAACACTCCCCTGTTTTCTCAGGCGGGAGCTCAATCGGTCTCTCAGTCGTCGGCGCCTGGCTCAGGGCCGTTACCGGTGATCGAGTTAAGGTACGCTTTCGGGCACAAGCGGTCGAGTTTAAACGGACGCAGCGAAGTAGGAATAAGACCTTAGTGCTTCACGCGGGAGTTCCGTTGAAAAGGCAACTAAAATCGCCCGTACGCTGGCTTTCGGACAGAGCGCACCCTATGTCTTATGCATCACTGACACGACGCAACTCGGGCGTCAGTGGCTGAGAGACGCTATCGCGCTCCCGCCTTGCAAGGCAGGAGCCCAAGGCAAAATCCCTCAAGCCGATCTGCCAATTCGATTGTTGGCGTCGCTGTCGGCTCCGGATGCCGCCGCGCTGCGGCCTTATCTGAAGGAAATCGAGCTTCCGCAGGGCGACAGTTCTCTTCGAACTGGGCGCGGCGGTCAGCAAGGTTTATTTCCCTCATGACGGGGTTGTTTCTCTCGTCGTCGAGCTTTCAACCGGTGAAATGATCGAAGCCGCGATGGTCGGGCGTGAGAGCCTGGTCGGCGGCCTGTCCGCGCTGGATGGGGACATTTCCCCGTACAAGGTGATCGTCCAAATCGCGGGCAGCGCCTCGGTTGTCGACGCCCGCCGCCTTCGTCGCCTGGCCAACGCCAGCATCGCCGTGCGTACCGCGCTGGCGAGGCACGAGGAGCTGATCCTGGTGCAGGCGCTGCAATCTGCGGCGTGCAATGCCACCCACAGCGTCGGGTCTCGGCTGGCGCGCTGGCTGCTGCGGTGCCGGGATATTCAAGGCGGACAACGACCTGCACCTGACGCAGGAATTTCTCGCCCAGATGTTGGGTGTTCGGCGCAGCGGCGTCTCAGTAGCGGCGATGATCCTGCAAAAAGGCGATCTCATCACGTACAGCCGCGGCCGTATCAGGATCGTCGATTTGAAGGGCCTGCGATCGATGGCTTGCGAATGCTACAAGACGGTCAGATCCAATTCCGAGCGATTACTCAAATCGTGAGGCACGCGTGCCGCTTCGCCTCCGGCTCAACTACGCAAGCCGGGAACCTCGTCGCCGCCTTCACCTCATCGCTTAACCTGCCCGAAGCTCATCCTCGATCTCGCGGTCGATCTGCTCCATTTCGGCTTCGTAGTCGATGGCCACGAGCTTGATGAGCAGTTCGCGGCAATCGATCAACTCCCAGAGATAGCGCCGTTGCGCCTCGGAGAGATCGGGTTCGACCAGCTTGATTCTGGCTTCGACGACGGCGCGGCGCCACAGCGGCACGAGCCAATCTTTGGCAGCAGATGATTTGGACACGCTCTTATCCCCCAAGAGCGCCGCATCCGAGCTTCCAACAGCACCGGCCCGTTAAGGTTTCCGGCAGTCTGACGGCATGGTTAACGCGGGGCCTCAGGCCCGCTTTCGCCTGCGAAAACGGTGTCCAAGCCGTCGGACGGCAGTCCGCTGTGCGCTATCCCGCTCCCCTCCCTCAGCTCCTCAAGCCGGGAGCCTCGTGACCGGTGCGCGCCACGTATTCGGTGTAGCCGCCGCCGTACTGGTGAATGCCCTCCGGCGTCAGCTCCAGCACCCGATTGGACAGCGCGGCCAGGAAGTGCCGGTCGTGCGAGACGAACAGCATGGTGCCCTCGTACTCCGACAGCGCGGCGATGAGCATCTCTTTCGTAGCCATGTCGAGGTGGTTGGTCGGCTCGTCCAGCACCAGGAAATTCGGCGGGTCGTAAAGCATCTTCGCCATCACCAGCCGCGCCTTCTCGCCGCCCGACAGCACCCGACACTTCTTCTCGATGTCGTCGCCGGAAAATCCGAAGGCGCCGGCGAGCGCGCGAAGCGAGCCCTGCCCCGCCTGCGGGAATGAGTTCCTCCAGCGACTGGAACACCGTGCGCTCGCCGTCCAACAGCTCCATGGCGTGTTGCGCGAAGTAGCCCATCTTCACGCTGCCGCCCATCGCGACCGTGCCGTCGTCCGGCTCCGCGGCGCCCGCCACCAGCTTGAGCAGCGTGGACTTGCCCGCGCCGTTGATGCCCATCACGCACCAGCGCTCCCTGCGCCGGACCATGAAGTCCAGCCCGTCGTAAATGCGCAGGCTGCCATAGCCCTTGTGCACGTTCTTCAGGCTGACCACGTCCTCGCCGGAGCGCGGCGCCGGCGGGAAATCGAACGACACCGTCTGACGGCGCTTGGGCGGCTCGACCTTCTCGATCTTCTCCAATTTCTTCACCCGGCTCTGCACCTGCGCCGCATGAGAAGCGCGCGCCTTGAAGCGCTCGATGAACTTGATCTCCTTGGCGAGCATCGCCTGCTGGCGCTCGAACTGCGCCTGCTGCTGCTGCTCGTTCAGCGCGCGCTGCTGCTCGTAGAACTCGTAGTTGCCCGAATAGGCGGTCAGCGCGCCGCCGTCGATCTCAATGATCTTGGTGACGATGCGGTTCATGAACTCGCGGTCGTGCGAGGTCATGAAGAGGAGGCCCTCGTAGCCTTTGAGGAATTGCTCCAGCCAGATCAGGCTCTCCAGGTCCAGGTGGTTGCTCGGCTCGTCGAGCAGCATGGCGTCGGGGCGCATCGAGCAGAATTCGGGCCAGCGCCACGCGCATCTTCCAACCGCCCGACAGCGCCCCGACGTCGCCGTCCATCATCTCCTGGCTGAAGCTCAGACCGCTCAGGACTTCGCGCGCGCGGCCCTCGAGCGCGTAGCCGTCCAGCTCCTCGAAGCGAGCCTGCACCTCACCGTATCGTGCGACGATGGCCTCCATGTCGCCGGCGCGGTCTGGATCCGCCATGGCGGCCTCGAGCTCCTTCAGCTCGGCCGCCACCTCGCTCACCGGTCCGGCGCCGTCCATCACCTCGGACACGGCGCTGCGGCCCGACATCTCGCCGACGTCCTGGCTGAAGTAGCCGATGGTCACGCCGCGATCGACGGCGACCTGGCCCTCGTCGGGCTGCTCCTCCCCCGTGATCATGCGGAACAGCGTGGTCTTGCCGGCGCCGTTGGGACCGACCAGGCCGACCTTTTCGCCTCTGTTGAGCGCCGCCGAGGCCTCGATGAACAGGAGCTGGTGGCCGTTCTGCTTGCTGATGTTGTCGAGGCGGATCATGGACGCGGCGGGGGACCGGAAAGTTGCGGCGCCCTTATGCCACGATCTCGCGCAAGGGGAAGACTATTCTGCGCCGCCCGTCTCAGCAAATTCCTTTCACTTGGTTTATTGCCTGCCGCGTATGGCAGCGTCGGCGCTCCACGGACCGGGGCCTGCGGCCGCGAGATAAAGGAAAGCAAAGCAAAACATGATTGCCAGCGTGCCGCCGTTCGCGAGCGGCGAGAATATGCCGCGCGGCGCGTGGCCGATAAAATACGCGAACGCCATCAGGCCGGAGAGGACGAACGCCGAGATCCGGGAGAACAGGCCGATGAC
The DNA here is from genome assembly GCA_963711955.1 of uncultured Alphaproteobacteria bacterium. Taxonomy (GTDB): domain Bacteria; phylum Pseudomonadota; class Alphaproteobacteria; order Rhizobiales; family Xanthobacteraceae; genus Z2-YC6860. Next base: position 506,420 of record CAVQGC010000011.1, read on the forward strand.
GAGCAACGCGCCCAGGACCAATTCGATCATCCCGGCGTACCACGCTGGCCACTGACCGACGGCCACATTCGCGAACGCCGGAACCGCCGGAAATCCCAGAATCTTTGCGGTGCCGTACTGAAGAATAAGCAGGCCGGCCATGATGCGGAAAATGCTCAAGAGTTGCGGCCGATACGGTGCGAGAACGTTTTCCATTTCAGGACTCCCATCATAAATCTGCGTTCAGTTTAAAACGGCATTCCCCAGATAACCAAGTCGACTCGACCGGTGGCGACCTGCGGCCATTATCCCGCACCGTCCTTCAGCCGGACATAGGTCGCGAGCGGATTGTCGATCGCGATCTTGCGTTGCAAGGCCGGCGAAATCCCCGCCGGCATCACCGCATCGCCATCGAACTGCCAATGCGGATAATCCGAGGCATAAAGCAGGATGTCGTCGGAGCGCAGGTGGTCGAGCGCGCGTTCCACCGCCTCGGGTGTATCCGGGGCATCGAGCGGCTGGATCGTCAGCCGGAAATGGTCGCGCACGATCTCCCAAGGTGCGCGGTCGACCCAGGGCACCTCGGTGCGCAGCCCTCGCCAGAACTTGCCGAACCGCCAAAGGAAACCGGGCAGCCACGTCACGCCGGATTCGATCAGCACCACCTTCAGCGCGGGATGCTTGGCGAACACGCCTTCGGCGATCAGGCTCGCGACCTGCGACTGAAATCCCTGCGACTGGCTGGCATAGTCCTCGATGTACCAAGTCGGCCAGCCGAGCGACGTGACCGGGTTGCGGTAGGCCGAGCCGGCATGGATGCCGAGCGGCAACCCGTGGCGTTCGCATGCCGCATAGATCGGCCAGAAATGGCGGCGGCCGAGCGGCAGCTCCTGCATCGCCAGCACCAGCACCTGGACGAAGCGCTTGTCCTTGGCGCATCGCTCGATCTCGTCGACCGCGTATTCGACGTTCTGCATCGGAATGACGATCGAGGCGCGCAGCCGCGGATCGCGGTCGAGCCATTCCTTGGCGAGCCAGTCGTTGACCGCGCGGCAGAACGCCTTCGCCATGTCCTCGCTGAACAAAAGATGCACGCCATAGAGGCAGTTCATGATCGCGGTGCCGGACTTCCAACGATCGAACACCTGCGCGCCGAACTGGCCGGCGTCGGTGGCGGCGAAGCCGTCCTTGCCGCGCCATTCGGGTCGCGACGTCAGCGGCGACTTCAGCGGGTAGCTGATCGATTCCAGCGACGTGAGGCCGCGCTCGACCACGAAGTCGCGCCAGAACGCATCGAGATACGGCAGCAGCACCTTGTTGTCCGGCACGGTCGGATGGACGTCGCAATCGATCGCGCCGGGAGCGGTCATGCCGTTCAGTTGGCCTGGAGGTTCGCGGCCTTGGCGACCTCTTGCCAGCGCGCGATCTCGGTCCGCATCCAGGCCGAAAGCTCGGCCGGCGTGTTGCCATAGGCGTTGATGCCGAGATGCTTGGTCTTCTCGCGGAACGCTTCCGAGCTCACCACGGCGCGGATGTCGGCCGAGAGCTTCTCCAGCACCGGCTGCGGCACGCCCGCGGGCGTCACCAAGGCGTTGAACGCCATCACCTGGAAGCCGGAATAGGTCTCGGCCATGGTCGCGGCGTTCGGCGCATCGGCGAAACGCTCGGCGCTCGCGCTGGCGATCAGCTTGAGCTGGCCGGCATCCACGTAGCGCTTGGCGGAATGCCAGATGTCGAACATCAGCGGCACGCGGCCGGCGACGACGTCGGTGAGCGCCGGCGCGCTGCCGTTGTAGTTGATGTGCACCATCTCAATACCGGCGCGCTGCTTGAGCATTTCGCCGGCCAGATGCCCGACGCCGCGCGGCCCCGGCGAGGTGTAATTCAGCGGCGCGGACGATTTCTTCGCTTCCGCCACCACCTCCTGGACAGTGTTCGGTGCGAACGACGTGTTCGCGACCAGCGCGACCGGCTGCGTCGCGATCATGCTGACCGAGGCGAAATCCTTCAGCGTGTCGTAGGGCAGCGAATGGTTGATCGCGGGATTGATCAGCAGCGAATTGGTAGCCACCAGCATGGTGTGGCCGTCGGGCGGCGCCTTGGCCACCAGCGCCGTCGCGACGATGGTGCCGGCGCCGGGCCGGTTCTCGATCAGCACGGGCTTGCCGCCCCAGCGCGCCGACAATTGCTCCGCGAGAATGCGCGCCACAACGTCGGTCGGGCCGCCGGCCGCGAACGGCACCAACAGCCGCACCGGTCCGGACGGGAAATCGCCGGCGCTCTGGGACTGCGCCGGGATCGCGGTAGAGGCTGCGAGCGCAACGGCGAACAGCGTTTTGAGCATCATGGTGGAATGGTAGCGCGCTGCCCGGTGGCAAAGCCAGTCCGTCCAGGGGCTCGTCGAGCGGAGACGCTAGCCGCGCGAGGCTGCCGTGGGGCCGAGCCCGTCGCGATTGTAGATGTCGTCGCGGAACTGCACGACGCCATCCGGCGTGGCCCAGGCGGTGACGTAGACCCAGTACAGCGGCACCGGACGGATCACCTTGGCATCCTTGCGGTCGCCGCTCTTGATCACCTGCTCTATCTCCGGACGCGACCATCCCGGCGTCTCGACCAGCAGCCAGTTGACCAGCTCGCGCACGTTCTGCACGCGCACGCAGCCGGACGAGTGGAAGCGGAAGTCCTCACCGAACAGGTTCTTCGACGGCGTATCGTGCATGTACACGCCGTGTGCGCTCGGGAAGTTGATGCGGATCGACCCCATCGAGTTCAGTTCGCCCGGATCCTGCTTGAAGCGGTAGTTCACCGCCTCTTCCGAATACCAATTGATCTGCGAGGGAGTCAGCTCGTTACCGCCCTTGTCGATAATACGGATGAGGTTCTTTTCCAGATAGTCGGGCTCCGCCTGCATCTTGGGAATGAGATCGCGGCGCACAATCGAGACCGGCACGGTCCAGTAGGGATTGAAGTTGATCTCGACGATACGGCTGTTGATGTCCGGCGAAGCGCGGTCCGGCTTGCCAACCACGGCCGTGTGGCGCGATACGGCGACGCCGCCTTCAATCGCCTCAATGTGCGCGGCCGGAACGTTACAGACCACGAAGCGAGCGCCGAGATTGCCGCTCATTGCTTTGAGCCGCACCGCGTTGGTGCGCAATTGCGCGAGACGCGTCTGAGCGGGGACGTTGAGATGCTTCAGCGTCTGCTCGCGAATGTTGCCGTCGACCGCGAGCCCGTGCCGGGCCTGGAAACGGCGCACCGCAACGTCGACATAGGAGTCGTAGACATCGGAAACGCCGGCGTTGGGATCGAGATCGCCGGCCAGCGTCAGACGCTGACGAAGCGCGACGACGCTTGGGTTGCGCGCGCCGAGCCGCAGGCGGTCGATCTTCGGCACTTCCGGCCAGCCGCCGCGCGAAACGATGCCCTCGTAATGAGCGATCGCTTGTCCGGTGTGCTCGGCGGTCGCAGGAGACAGCGTGGGGAGAGACGCCTTCGGCATGGCGATGGTGCGCGAGGCGGAATCGAAGCCCTGGCCGAAATCGCCGCGCTGGGTCTGGTCGATCAGCGACTGCAGCAGCGCGTCCTGGCCGAACGCGACCGAGGCGCCGAGCGCACAGCCTGCAGCGGCGGCACCCGTCACAAAGGCACGCCGGCTGAAGCCAACGGATTGATTGCCATGAGCCAAAAGAGGCCGTTTGCGCATCAAGTCCCCGAATCCCGTATGCGAACCAACGCCTACAAAAGGCCAATGAACCGCGGCCGACAAGGCCGAAACTGGCCAAATCATCGCCCTGCGACATCAGGTAAGGGAGGCGCGGGGCAAATTTGTGACCGGTCCGCAATAAAGAAACCCCCGGCTGGTGAGGGCCGGGGGCTGTCGCGGCTGAAGGCGATCGGTTCGGAGGTCGCCGCGAATAATCTGCTTGAGAGAGGCTAGAGGCGGTAAAGGATCTGGTCGGTCCAGAACCGCTCGAGCCGGTGCAGCGACTTGTTCAAGGTCGCGAACTCGTCGCCATTGATGCCACCGACCTGCTCCACGGTGCGCACGTGCTTCTGGTAGAGCCCCTCGACGATGTCGCGAACCTCGCGACCCGCGTCCGTCAGGCGGATGCGCACCGAACGGCGGTCAACGCGCGAGCGCTGATGATCGAGGAAACCCATCTCGACGAGCTTCTTGAGATTGTAGGAGACGTTGGAGCCGAGATAGTAGCCGCGCGTGCGCAACTCCCCCGCGGTGAGCTCCTTGTCGCCGATGTTGTACAGCAGCAACGCCTGCACCGAATTTATATCGGAGCGGCCACGGCGGTCGAACTCGTCCTTGATAACGTCCAGCAAGCGCCGGTGAAGCCGCTCGACCAGCGTCAAGGCATCGAGGTACAGCGGCCGGATGTGGTCGAACTTCGCCTGACGTTCGGCGGGCTCGACCGTCTTGGCAACGGTCTTCATGATGACGCCTTCCCGTGTTTTTTCGTTACGTCCGGGGCCCTGTTTTCCCCGTCGATGGCATCACCATAGGGAGGGCGTTTGAAGATCGGCTTAAATTGTAGAGTTTCCAGGTAGTTTATATAAATCAAGGGTTTCCCAGTTGATGTTTCCCAATTGTTATCCGTACGAATTCGCATTGCTCCGGACGCTTTAAATCGTGGCCTTTTCCAAAGATTTGCGAGCGGTTGGATTCAAATTCGCAGCTAACAATCTTGCTGAGGACATATTCGAGGGAATAGACACGACCTGTTATCCAAAGCCGTACAGCCATTTTTGACTAGAATTCCCCGACGCGCAGCAGAACGAAAAGGTTGCATCACACCATCGAATGCCGCGACCAGACCACGATGATGCTCGGCACCTCCCTCCCCTATGGTCGCGAATGAATGGGCCAGTGATCACGACATAAGTGTACTCGCGTACCAATGTCCGCTTTGGAGCCAAAAGCGGACATCATGCGACCGGCTGCAATGCTAAGTGCCACTAACGGACATCGGAGCCACCAAGGCCAGATTGAGCCGAAGTCGTCCTGGCCCTCACGCCGAATGACGAATTGGGCGGTGCGTCGGCTACGTAGGGTGTTATTTTGCGTGGCCTGAAAGGTTACGGCTAGCGCCTTACGCACTGGCATCCGTTCAGTGCCAATAGCGGACATGACCGCCAGTCGATTATCCGTTAGGGCAAATCGGGGTCTTGCAGGAGCAACATGGCCAGTTCCTTTTCCTCGCTCATGAGTGTTCTCATGTCGTCCTCGATCTCCAGACCGGGATGCGCCACAGTCCAAAAATGCGCTGCTTTGACGAATGCAAGAAGGGCCATCAGATATTCGAAGCGTTTGCCGCCGAGAGCTTGGCGCAACGCTTCCCGTGCGCGCTCGGACTTTGTTGGCTCGACAAAGATCACCGCCGCAGCAGCAAAGATGTAATCTTCCAACTCGCTGTCCGACTCGGGCCATTCGGTTGGCCTGTTGAAGGCTGCTAGGCGTTGGTAAATTGGTTCGAGTTCGCGCCGCCATGGCGGCAACGTCCTCAGGAGTCTGATCACTTGCGCGATGTTTTGTGGCGGGGCCGAAGTCATCACCCGATGAATGGCCGTATCCAACCAGAAACCCGCAGTGACGAATGATGCAATAGCGGACTTGGCAGAAGCGCGACAAGAAAACGAACAAGCGCTCCTTGAAGAGCGAGGGTATCGGATTATCGAGATAAGCCGATTTGGCGAAGTCCCAAAGCTTTTCGATGATCTCCGGCGCATCAGGAGCTGATCTAAAAAAGTTGGGCACCAGCCCGAAACGCCAGGTCACATCGCGGTGAAAGGTGCTGAGAGTTCCCAAAGCAATCGCCGCAAGCCGGTCGGGATTACGCTCACCGCGTTGCGCGGCTTCCACAATCGTCCTGGCTAACAGCTCTTGGACGACCGGCAGCCGCCCCTTGGGATGAAGAGAGCGGCAAGCGAGATCGTAAGCGTTGCCCAAAGACCGGGTTGCCTCGGCGTCAAATGCGCCATCCCTGAAAATTGGCACGGCCGACGTCGCACCACGCTGAATTCGAAACGGAGTTCGGATTGACAAGCTGATCTGTGGTCATCGTTTCTCCCTTCTCAGGCGGGAGCGCAACCACTCTCAGTCACCGACGCCTGGCACAGGGCCGCTGCCGGTAATGCCCAACGTTAGCACGGTCGCTCGCAGTGGGCGGACAATTCGACGTGCACTAAACTAGGAGGCGCGTCCTATTCATCGCCTTTTACTGGCTTCGCACAAACTCCCTAGGGGCGCGACGCAGATACATTTGGGTTTGCGTGGTACGTTGCGGCATGGAGATGCAATTCCCGCTCTGCCCGAACTGCGTCAAGCCGATGACGTTTGGTCGTCTGATCCCCGGCTCGGCGGTCTTCCGGCCAGTGAATTCTTTCGATTGCTTACCGTGCCGCGTCGTTGTGACTGAGGCCGCATTAGCGGACCCCAACATTAGCTAACGCCCGTTCTTCAACGTCGTGGCGATCCGCTCCCACGTCTGGGCCATGTGTTCGAGCATGATCTTGTGTTCGGAAAGCTTCGCGCGCTTCGCGTCGTCCCGACACTCTGCGGCCTTGGCGGTAGCTTCGTCGGCGTTGAGGCGTCCCGTGTCATCCATTGGCGACCGTCCGTCAGCCCCCGCCGACGCAGCAGCTTAGACACGGATGGTCTTTGGGCACAGGGACTAATTTTCCGTTTTGACCAAATCCAAAGTAGGCCACTCACAACGCAAACTACGCCAGTCGGGTCGGACGCGCCTGCCCTGCCAATACGACACGCGCGGCGCTCAGATGAACGGACGCCGGGCGCGCTGCGCCGGATGTTCGTAACCGGCGAGGTCGGCGAGCGCCTCGGGGTCCAGCACTTCGAACATCTTGTCTTTCCAACGAACCGACTTGGTGGCCGAGAGCCGCTTGAGCGTCTTGTTGGTGTGCACGAGCGACATGCCAAGCGTGTCGGCGACGTGTTGCTGGGTAAACGGGAATGCGACGGTATTGCCTTTGGTCAATCCGATTTCCTCGGCGCGCGTGAACAGGTGCAGCAGCAGGTAGGCCGCGCGCTCGAGCGCCGTGCGGCGGCCGACGTTCAGCAGATTCTCGTCAAGCATCTGCTCCTCGCGCGCCGCGAGCCACGTGACGTCGAACGCCAGCGCCGGATAACCCGAATACAGATCCCACAACTTTTCGCGCGGGAAGACGCAAAGGATCATGTCGGTGAGCGCCTCGACCGAATGTTGCATCTCGTCGGACACCGAGCCTTGCAAGCCGAGCAGATCGGCCGGCAGCGCGTAGTTCAGAATTTGGCGGCGCCCATCAGCCATGGTCTTGTAGCGGAACGCCCAGCCCGACAGCACGGTGTAGAGATGCGCGCTGTTGGTGCCTTGCAGCAGAATGTTGGTGCCGGCCTGCACGTTGAGTTCGCCGGATTTGAATTCCGCGACGAACGGCAACTCTTTGGCGGTGAAGTCCCGCAACGCTTCCTTGCTGCGCAGCGGACATTTCTCGCAGGGCACCTTGCGGCCGGCTGATGGCGGCGAAATGGATGCGGGTAGAGCCAAAGGCTCCTCCTCAAATCAACTATAAAATTTCAGGCTTTCTAACGCGCCATCTGGAGGGATAGTTCCATTTTTACGTTTTGCGGACGTAACGGATGATGCCGGAGAAATCGCGGCCGCCCTCGCCGCTCTCGACATACTGGCCGTAGAGTTTCGCGGCATCGGCGCCGAGAGGTGTCTCGGCGCCTGCTGTCTTCGCGGCGTCTTGGGCGAGCTTGAGATCCTTCAGCATCATCGCGGCGGTGAAGCCCGCCTGATAGTCGCGGTTGGCCGGCGAGGCCGGCACCGGTCCCGGCACCGGGCAATACGACGTCATCGACCAGCACTGACCGGACGACTTCGACGAGATATCGAACAGCTTCTGAGCATCCAGTCCGAGCTTCTCGGCCAGCACGAAAGCTTCCGACACCGCGATCATCGATACGCCGAGGATCATGTTGTTGCAGATTTTGGCTGCCTGGCCGTTGCCGGCTCCGCCGGCGTGAACGATGGTCTTGCCCATCTTTTCCAGGATCGGCTTGGCGCGCTCGAACGCTGCATCGGGCCCGCCGACCATGAAGGTCAGCGTCCCGCCCTGTGCGCCGCCGACGCCGCCCGACACCGGGGCATCGAGCATGGCGAGCCCATTGCCCTGCGCCGCGCTGGACACCGCACGCGCGGTTTCGACGTCAATCGTGGAGGAATCAATCAGCAGCGTTGCTGGGCTCGCGGTTGCAACCACGCCGCTGTTGCCGAGATAGACGTCGCGCACCTGCGCGCCCGCGGGCAGCATGGTGATCACGATGTCCACGCCGGAGGCCGCATCCTTGACGCTGCCGGCGGCCTTGCCGCCAGCTTCAACGAGCTTGTCGATCTGCGCTTTGCTCATATCGAGGCCGGTTACCGCATGCCCGGCCTTGATGAGATTTTGCGCCATCGGCAGGCCCATGTTGCCGAGCCCAATGAAGCCGATCCGCGCCATGCGCTCCTCTCCCTCGTGTGCGCGTTTCGCGCTACTTCTCGATCGCGACGCCGGCCGCTTTTGCGAGGTCGACCGCAATCGGCGTTTCCCTCGCGATGCGGGCGTCGAAATCGCTGGTCGATTGAATCAGGAAATCGACCCCCATCTTGGAAAATCGCTCCTTGGTGACCGGAGCTTCCAGAGCCTTCACGATCTCGGCGTGCATCTTGGCGACGATGGGACGCGGCGTCTGCTTGGCGACCATCGACCCGATCCAGAATTCGAAGTCGGAGTTCGGGAAGCCTGCTTCGATCGTGGTCGGCACATCAGGAAGCGCGGACGCGCGCTTGGTGCTGCTCACCGCCAGAGGCACCAGCTTGCCGGCCTGGATCAACGGCAGCGCCGGGGTCAACGGACTGAAATAGGTGTCCACGCGCCCCGCCATGATCTCCGTGAGGGCTTCCGGCGCCCCCTTGAACGGCACCAGTTGCCCAGTGAACCCGGCGGCGATGCGAAAACGCTCCATCGTCAGATGCGGCGGCGACCCGATACCGGCGGCGGCATAGTTCAGCGTACCGGGCTTCACCTTGGCGAGGTCAACCAGCGCCTTCAGCGTCTTGATGTTTTTGTCGGGTGCAACAACCAGAACCAGCGGCACGTTGCCGAGCGGCGTGATGCCCGCAAAATCTTTCGGCGGATCCCAAGTCATCGCCTGGATCGCAGGCGTGGTGATGAGAGAGTTGGAGTGGACTAGAACGGTGTGCCCATCGGGGTCGGCCGACTTGACCGACATGATGGCGGGCGAGCCACCGCCGCCGCCACGGTTTTCGATGATGATGCTCTGGCCGATCTGCTTTGAAACCTGCTCGAACACCGCGCGGCCAACCAGGTCGACGGCGCTGCCCGGTGAGAACGGCACGATGACGCGAACCGTCTTGTTCGGCCAGTCCTGAGCCACCGCCGGCCCAACGAATACGGTTGCCGTCCACGCAGCCAAGGCGGCCACGCTCAACACGTTACGACGTCTCATCACGCCCCCTCACCTGCACAGAGTCACTGGGGATGCTCGCGTGCGGATTGTATCGCGAGGAACAGATAGCCGAACAGCAGCAGCGACTCGAAAATCACCACGGCCATGCGGCCGCCGTACACCTGTGGAAAGATCACCTCCACCGCGGCCATCGATACGCATGCGGTGAGCCAGACCACGGCGCCCCAGGCGGCGGCCAGCCACAGTCCCACGGCCGCGACCAGATCGATCACCGCAAAGAACACCGTGGCGGTCTGCCACGGCAGCGGCTGCGCTTCGAAGCCTCCGTCGAGACCCGTCATGCCGCAGACCACGGCCCAGTGGTAAAGGCCCTTCAACATCGAAACCGCCGCCATCACGCGGAGGAACAACACCAGGCGGGATGTCCAGCGGCCCTCGCGAACCTCTTCGGTTCCGTCGGCATGAACCGGCTCGAGCGTGCGCGCCGGGTCGCTGGCGTAAGGTTCGCTCATGACAGCGTCAGCTCCGCCGCCTCACCCGCGCCGAGCGGCGCGAAATGTCGTCCGATCTCGGTTTGCGTCACCATGTCGAGTGCAACAGGCCGCCAGCGCGGTGCGTTGTCCTTGTCCACAATCACCGCGCGCACCCCTTCGTAGAAGTCTTCACCGTGAATAATGCGCGACACTATGCGGAATTCGGTCTGCATGCACGCATCGAATGCGAGAGTTTTGCCGGTGCGGACCTGCGCCAAAGCCAGCTTAAGGCTTGTCGGCGATTTGGTTCGGATGATTGCGGCGGTCGCGCCGGCAAACTCCGCGTCCGCGCTTCCAGACTGCGCCTCGCGTTCGAGGGCACCGACGATGTCCTCCATCCGGTCGCCGAGAAAAAGCCGGTCGATTGCTTCCCGTCGCAACGCTATCGGTGCTGCTCCGGGCGGTTCTGCGAATGCCGCCAGCAGCGCATCGGCAGACGTCGCGCCACACAGCGCATCGCGCAACTCGGAAAAGCGCGCCGACGCCACGCGATGCGTTGCGAGCGTCGCGGCGACACCATCGGCCGCGCGCAGCCGCTCGCCGGTCAGCGCGCAATAGGCGCCAAGTTCGCCGGGCATCCGCGGCAAAAACCAGGTTGCGCCCACATCGGGGAAAAAGCCGATGCTCACCTCGGGCATTGCGAACAGGTAGCGGTCGCCGGCAACGCGATGCGAACCGTGCACCGAGAGGCCGACGCCGCCGCCCATCACAATCCCGTCGATCAGCGAGACGTACGGTTTGGGATAGCGCTTGATCAACGCGTTGAGCGTGTACTCTTCGCGCCAGAACGGCAGCATCTCGCCGTAATGGCCGGCGCGCCCGAGATCGTAAAGCTCCCGGATGTCGCCACCTGCCGAGAATGCGCGCTCGCCGGCGGCAGAAATCACGATCCGCGTCACCGCGGGATCAACTGCCCATTGCATAAGTTGCGCGGTCAACGCCCGCACCATACCTAGGGTGACGGCATTGAGAGCTTTGGGCCGATTCAGGGTGACGAGGCCCGCGGCGCCCCGCCGCTCAAACAAGATTTCCGGGTCAGCCATCCGGCAGAGCTATCGGGGAAGCAGCCGGGTTGCAACGCCGTACCGCCCCCGAAATGAACCAAACGACCGCTAATGCGTTGTGATGGGCTCCACTCATCAGGGATCGCCATGGCCGAAGACAATCCCGACCGGAATAAACAACGGGCCCTGGTGAGGCGCTTTGCGCTGGCGGCTCGCGGATTCTGGACCGGCGATCAGCGTCGAGTTGCCTGGCTGATGACCGGCACCCTCATCGTGCTGATCGTGCTCCAGCTTGTCGCGAGCTACCGGATCAACGTCTGGAATCGCGAGATATTCGACGCACTGGAAAAAAAGGACGGCGCGGCCGTCGTCTATCAGGCTTGGATATTCATTCCGCTTGCCGTGTTCAGCATCGCCGTCGCAATCATGGTGGTCTGGGCGCGAATGCGCATCCAGCGGCGCTGGCGTGCCTGGATGACGGAGCACGTCGGCGACCGGTGGCTCAACGATGGGCGCTATTACCAGCTCAACTTGGTTGCCGGCGAGCATAAGAACCCCGAGCACCGCCTCACCGATGATATGCGGATCGCAACCGAAGCCCCGGTTGATCTCGCAGCCGGCATCCTCACCGCGTTCCTGACGTCGGCGACCTTCATCGGCGTGCTGTGGTTCGTCGGCGGCAGCCTCGAGGTCGACTGGAACGGCGGCAAACTCACCATCCCCGGTTACCTGGTCATTTCCGTGGTGGTGTACTGCATCGTCATCACATCTGGCATGCTGTTCATCGCCCGGAGCTTCGTACCGACGGCTGAACGCAAGAACCAGTCCGAGGCGGAATTTCGCTATGCCCTGACCCGGTTGCGCGAGAACGGCGAGAGCATTGCCATTCTCGGTGGCGAACAGGAAGAGCGCGCCGGCCTCGCCAAACTGCTGTCGACCTTGGTCCAGGCTTACGGCAAGCTCGCCGGCCAGTACATGCGCACGATGTTCGTCTCGCACGGCAACTACATCGTTGCATCGGTCATCCCGATCATTTTGTGCGCGCCGAAGTACCTTGCCGGCACGATGACGCTCGGTCAGGTCATGCAGGCGACGGCGGCCTTCATCCAGGTGCAGTACGCTTTTAACTGGATCGTCGACAACTACCCGCGGATGGCGGAATTCACCGCCTCAGCGCGCCGCGTCGCCAACTTGCTCGTTTCGCTCGATCACCTCGATAAATCCGATCTCACCGCGATAAAGCGCAGCGAGATTTCCGATGGAGCGGCGATCCGGCTCATCGGTGTTTCGGTGGAGCTGACCGACGGCACGGTGGTCATCGACGACGCGGATGTCGTGTTGCAGCTTGGCGAGAAGCTCCTGCTGGCTGGCGATTCTGGCTCGGGCAAAAGCACGCTGGTGCGCGCCATTGCCGGACTCTGGCCGTGGGGCGAAGGCGAGATCGCGCTGAAGCCCGGCGCCAAGCTCTTCATGATGCCGCAACGGCCCTACATTCCGCTCGGAACGCTGCGCCGCGCCGCCACGTACCCGCAGGCAGCCGACACGATCGACGATGAGTCACTGACGAAGGCACTGAAAACTGTCGGCCTCGACCGGGTGATCGACCGCATCGACGAAGAAGACGTCGCCTGGGACCAGGTTCTCTCGGGCGGCGAAAAGCAGCGCCTTGCTTTCGCACGGCTGCTCCTGGAAAAGCCCGACATCGTTGTCATGGACGAGGCAACGTCGGCGCTTGACACCGAGAGCCAGGGCAAGCTCATGGAGATGATCAGCAAGGAATTGCCCGAGATCGCGATCATCAGCGTCGGGCATCGCGCCGAGCTGGAAGCGTTCCACGACCGCAAGCTCAACCTGGTGCGGCGCAAGGGCGGCGCCAAGCTGGTGGCCGGCGACATCACCGCCCCGCCGATCGGAGTGGTCGGCATGCTGATGCGCCGCTGGCGCGGGCCGCGCGGCGAAACCGTTTCTGTCGCCGCTCCGGGGACGTCCGACAACAGCAAGCGCGACGCCGCCTAAACGACAAAGGTCGCCTGACGCAGCAGTCCGCCGGAAACGGCAACGCCGAACTTACCAGCGACTTTGCGATTGATGACGAGTTCGTATTCGGTCGGCGCCTCCGCAGGCAGATCGGCGGGGTCGGCGCCACGCAATATCCTGTCCACGTAGACGGCGGCGCGCCGGTAGTTGTCTCGGATCGGCGAGCCATAGGACATCAGACCACCGGCCTCGACGTATTCCTTGCGCACCGACATCGATGGCAGACCGTAGTCGGCCGCCAACGCGGCGAGTTCGCTGCGCCGAGCGAAAAACATCGCGCCGGGCCCGAGCGAGACGCCACCCGCACCGCCCTTCGCGATGGCGGCAAACGTTTCGCTGAAACGATCGGGACTTTTCACCCAGTAATCCTTGAGGACTACGCCCAGCGCACGCGCCGCCTGACCGGCCTCGTCAATAGCGCGAGGCGAACTCGAATTGGCCTCGTCGAGCAGAACGGCGAAGCACGCTGCGTCGGGCACTGCTTCATGGAGCAAAGCAAGCCGCTTGGCGCTCAGGCCGGGCGGGAGATCGATAACGCCGGCGACGTTGGCGCGCGCGGCGTCCGGCGCCGTTCCGGTCGCCATGACGATCGGGAGCGTCGACGTCGCTCGGCTGGCGAGGTCCGCGGCCGGCGTTCCGGTGGTCACCAGAACGTCCACGCCTTTGCCAATCAGGTCGGCGGCCGCGTCCGCGAGCCGATCCTGATGTCCGTCGGCCCAGCGGAAGTCGAAGGCAACGCTTTCGCCCTCGATCCAACCCGCCTCGTGTAACCGATGCCGAAACACCTGCCACAACGACAGGCGCAGCGGATCCGCCCCGGCCATTTCGAGGATGCCGACGCGCCGGACTGTCCCGGCCATCTCAATTGCCCAGCAGGTCGCGGCTTACGATCAGCCGCATCACTTCGTTGGTGCCTTCGAGGATCTGATGGACCCGCACGTCGCGCAACACCCGCTCAATCGGATGGTCGCGCAGGTAGCCATAGCCACCGTGCAGTTGCAGGCAGCCGTTCACCACCTCGAACCCTGAGTCCGTGGCGAGACGCTTCGCCATCGCGGCAAACCGCGTGCCGCCCGGCTCGTGGTTGCCGATCGCGACTGCGGCACGGCGCACCATCAGCCGCGCGGCTTCGAGCTCGGTCGCGTAGTCGGCGACGCGGAAGCGTAGCGCCTGGAAGTCGGAAAGTTTCGAGCCGAACTGCGTTCGCTCGCGCATATATTCGATGGTGCGGTCGAGACAGAACTGCGCGCCGCCGATCGAGCAGGCCGCGATGTTGAGCCGTCCGCCGTCGAGCCCGGCCATCGCAATCTTGAAGCCCTCGCCTTCCTTCCCGATGAGGTTGCCAACCGGGACGCGGCAGTTCTCGAACATCACCATCGCTGTCGGCTGCGACTTCCAGCCAAGCTTCTTCTCTTGTGCGCCATACGACAAACCGGGCGTGCCCTTCTCGACCACGATGCAGGAGATGCCTTTGGGTCCCGCCGCGCCGGTACGGACCATGCAGACATAGATGTCGGAAACGCCGCCGCCGGAGATGAAGGCCTTGCTGCCGTTGAGCACGTAGTGGTCGCCGTTGCGCTTCGCGGTGGTCTTTAGGCTCGCGGCGTCGCTGCCGGAATCCGGCTCGGTCAGGCAATAGCTCGCGAAATGCTCCATGGTGCAGAGCTTGGGCAAGAACTTCTTGCGCTGCGCTTCGCCGCCGAACGCATCGATCATCCAAGCCGACATGTTGTGGATCGAGATGTAGGCGGCGGTCGAGGTGCAACCCTGCGCCAATTCTTCGAAGATGATGGTGGCGTCGAGCCGGGTCAGCGCCGTCCCGCCGACGTCGTCCTTCACGTAGATGCCGCCGAAGCCGAGCGCCGCGGCCTCGCGCAGGGTCTCGACCGGAAAGGTTTCGTTCTCGTCCCATTCCCGGGCCCTGGGCATCATCTCGCCGCGGGCAAACGTCCGCGCAGTGCCTTGGAACGCACGCTGGTCCTCGGTTAGCTCGAAATCCATTCGCCACTCGTTACCCCTGGGGCTTGTCCCGGGGGTCCATCTGTCCTCGAACACCTTGAGACGCTATGATGGATTGCTGGGTTGAGCCCGGCAATGACGAAGGTGTGTGGCTGCATGGCGATTAAATACGGCCGTCCGATCGAAAGCCGCGTGCGCTTCTCCCCGGTTGAAACGCCGGGCAAAGCCACGCCCGCGCTCGACCTTGCCAGCCGGCCGCGCCGCAACCGCCGCAGCGAATGGGCGCGGCGCATGGTGCGCGAAAGCGTGCTCTCGACTGACGACCTGATCTGGCCGCTGTTCGTCAGCGAAGGGCGCCGTGCGCCGGTGGCCTCGATGCCCGGCGTCGAGCGGCTTTCAGTCGACGACATCGTGCGTGCGGCGGAACAGGCGGCAGAGCTCACGATCCCCTGCATCGCGATTTTTCCTTACACCGACCCGGGCTTGCGCGACGAGAACGGCAGCGAGGCGCTCAATCCGGACAACCTAGTGTGCCAATCGATCCGCGCCATCAAGAAGGCGGTGCCGGAGATCGGCGTGCTCTGCGACGTCGCGCTTGATCCCTACACCAGTCATGGTCACGACGGCCTGATGCGCGACGGCGTCATTCTCAACGACGAGACAGTCGCGGTCCTGGTCAAGCAAGCACTGGTGCAAGCCGAGGCGGGCTGCGACATCATCGCGCCGTCAGACATGATGGACGGCCGTGTCGGCGCGATCAGAAGCGCCCTCGACAAGGCGAATTTTCTCGACGTGCAGATCATGTCCTACACGGCAAAGTACGCTTCCGCGTTCTACGGCCCGTTCCGCGACGCGGTCGGCTCGTCGGCGACGCTCATTGGCGACAAGCGCACCTACCAGATGGATTTCGGAAACTCCGACGAGGCGCTGCGAGAGGCCGAGCTCGACATCGCCGAAGGCGCCGACATGATCATGGTCAAGCCCGGCCTGCCCTATCTCGACATCCTTGCGCGCCTCAAGGACGCGTTCGGCGTCCCGACCTTCGCCTATCAGGTGTCTGGCGAGTATGCGATGATCATGGCCGCCGCGCAAAACGGCTGGATCGACGGCGACAAAGCCATGGTCGAAAGCCTCTCAGCCTTCAAGCGCGCCGGCGCAGACGGGGTGCTGACCTATTTCGCTCCAAAGATGGCGGAAAAGCTCAAGTCCAAGTGACACCCGGCTTGGCGACAGCCTCGGTAAGGCGTTAAGCTTTGCTATCCGCTGGGGACGGATATGAAGTACGACGCCGATGAGATGACCGCCGCCGAGCGGCCGCGCAAGCGGATCCTGGTGTCTGCCGTCGCAGTGCTGTTGCCGGTGGTCGCGCTGGTTGGCGCGGCGGCATGGTTCGTCCGCTCGTACGTGTTACCCCCGACCGTCAGCTTCGAATCAAAGGCGATCGCGTCGGCCGTCGCCAGCCCCGCCGCCGAACCCGAAACGACGGGCGCGTCGCCGCCGCCCGCCGTTCCCAATTCGCCCGAGCCAGCCGTTCGATATTCATCCAACTCGGCCGAAGTGTGGGCCGCGGTGCCAATACCGGGCCCGCCTCGCACGATGCAACGCCTGGCGGGCGAGCCGGCAGCAGTCACCAGCGAACCGGTCAGCGCTGCCGTTCCGCTGCCGCCGCGCCGTCCCCAGCAATCCGTCAACGACACCAATGGGCCGGTGCCGCTGCCCCGCCCCCGCCCAACACTGGCATCGAACTAATCCATCGCCGCGCCGGTATCGATCCGCACCGGCGCAAAGCCGTCGGCCGCGAGCGCACGCATGATTTCCTCCGCATGCGTGCCGTCGCGGGTTTCCACGGTAACGTCGAGCCGCGCCCCCTTGGCTGGAACGTCGAGGAACAGCCGCTTGTGGTCGACCTCGAGGATGTTGGCGCCGAGCTCGCCAAGCACAGTGGCGATCTGTCCGAGCACACCCGGCCGGTCCGGGATGGTGAGCCGGAACGAAACGATGCGGTCATCGCGCTCCAGCTCGCGCACCATGATCGAGGCAAGAATGCGCGGATCGATATTTCCGCCGCATAGCACCAGCCCCACCTTCTTGCCGGCGAAGCGCTGCGGTTGCGCCAGCATTGCGGCAAGACCGGCGGCACCTGCGCCCTCCGCCATCGTCTTCTGCAGCGTCAGATAGGCATTCACCGCGCGCTCGATGTGCTGCTCGTCGACCAGCACAATGTTGGACACAAGGGCCCGCACGATCGGCAGCGTCAGCTTGCCGACATTCTTGACCGCGATGCCCTCGGCCAGGGTGGAACCGCCCAGCGGTAGATCCTCGCGCTGCAACGCGTTCCAGAACGACGGATACAGCGCTGCTTCCGCGCCGACAATCGCGATCTTTGGATTGAGTGCTTTGGCCGCCACCGCAATTCCCGAAATCAGCCCGCCGCCGCCAATCGGAATGACCAGCATCTCGATATCCGCCACGTCTTCGAGCATTTCCAGCGCGATAGTGCCTTGGCCGGCGATGACGTGCTCGTCGTCATAAGGATGCACCCAGGTCAGATTGCGCTCATGCGCCATGGTTTCGGCGCGCGTTTGCGACTCCGCGATGCTTTCACCATGCAGCACCACCTCGGCGCCGTACGCCTTGGTCGCGGCCACCTTCACGAACGGGGTCGTCACCGGCATCACCACGCTTGCGGGAATCCCCAAGCTCGCAGCGTGATACGCCACCGCCTGGGCATGATTGCCGGCCGACATGGTGACCACGCCGCGCTTGCGTTCGGTTTCGTTCAACGACGCAAGCTTGCAGCGCGCGCCGCGCTCCTTGAACGAGTTGGTGACCTGCAGGTTCTCGTATTTGACGTAGACCTCGGCGCCGGTCAGCGCCGACAACTTGGGGGCCGGCAGCATCGGCGTGGGCAGCACATGGCCGGCGATGACGCGGCGTGCCGCTTCGATGTGGGCCAGCGTGACGCTCATGATGGGCCCGTCATCTCGCCGCTTCCATCCTCAAGCCGGCTGTGAAATCATTTCCCGCGACACTAGCGCGTGATCCCGGAATGATCACCTGCAAAACAAGAACGCGGAGGCCGTGGGTGAAGATCGGAAAGCACAAAGACCCAAAAAGTTCTATTTCCACGGCAAATTCCGAGATGATCGTCGTGCGCGGGTTCGACCTGTGCAAAGACCTGATCGGATCGGTCTCGATCACCGAGCACTTCTGGTTGCTGGTCACCGGCAAGCGCGCCACTCCGGCGCAGGCCCGCGTGCTGGATGCCTGCCTGGTGGCGATCGCGGAGCATGGCCTAGTGCCGAGCGTCCAGGCCGCACGCATGACCTATGCCGCCGGCCCCGAAGCGATGCAGGGCGCCGTTGCCGCCGGCATCCTCGGCTGTGGCTCGGTGATCCTGGGCAGCGCGGAGCAAGCCGGACGGTTCCTCGCTAAAATCAACGAACGCGGAGGCAATGCAGAAGCGGCCAAGGCGCTGGCGCAGGAATATCGCGCCGCCAAAACGCCCTTCCCCGGCTACGGCCATCCACTGCACACCGATGAAGACCCGCGAGCCGGACGGCTCGTTGCGGTGGCGAAGGAGGCTGGCGTCGCCGGACCTCATGTCGCCGCTGCATACGCCGCCGAGACCGCCATCCGCGAAATCATGGGCCGCCCGCTGGTGTTCAACGTGTCCGGCGCCATCCCGGCCGTGCTGCTCGACGCTGGATTTCCGCTGGGCGGCCTGAAAGGCGTTCCGATCCTGGCACGGGCGGCGAGCCTGATCGCGCATCTCGTCGAGGAGCAAGTGCGGCCGATCGGCTTCCTGCTGTCGGAGGCCGCCGAACACAGCATCGCATACGACGGAACCGCGCCGGCGAATTTCAAACCCGAGGCGCATTGAGCAACATGGGCGGTGTGCTCGACGGCGTTCGGGTCATTGAATTGACCACCATGATCACCGGCCCGCTGGCCGGCATGCTGCTGGCCGATCTCGGCGCGTCTGTGATCAAGATCGAGAATCCCGAAGGCGGCGACCCGTTCCGCTATTTCCGCGGCGGGAATTACAGCGGCCATTTCATCGCCTACAACCGCAACAAGCGCAGTCTCACCCTCGACCTGCGTTCGCCGCGCGGCAAGGAAATACTGGTCGAACTGCTGAAGCAGGCTGACGTGCTGATCGATAATTTCCGCCACGGTGTGCTCGACCGGCTGGGATTTTCGGACGAGATGGTCAGCCAGACCAACTCCAAGCTGATCCACGCCTCGCTCACGGGCTTTGGCCGCGATGGCCCCTACGCCAACCGGCCCTCCTATGACGCCGTGGCGCAGTCGCTCAGCGGCGTGCTGAGCCAGTTTGTCGATCCGCAAGCGCCGCAAGCAGGCGGGCCCACGCTGTCCGACAACATCACGGGCTTTTACGCGGCCTACGGCATTCTCGGCGCGCTGCACGAGCGCGAACGCACCGGCAAGGGCCGCCGCGTCGAGACCAGCATGTTGGAAGCGACGATTGCGTTCGCACCGGACGCCTTCATCAATCACAAGCGATACGGCACAAAGGTCGGGCCGCTCACGCGGGTGAGCGCATCGCAGTCCTACGCATTCCGCTGCAAGGACGGGCGGCTGATTGCGATCCATCTGTCATCGCAGCCGAAGTTCTGGGAGGGCCTGCTCGCCGCGCTGGAGCGCAACGACCTTGCGACGGACGCGCGGTTCGACAATCGCGAAAAGCGCATCGAGAACTACACGACGCTGCGCACTGAACTGGGCACGGCCTTCGCCACGCGCCCACGGGCAGAATGGGCGCAGCGGCTGGAGGCGGAGGACGTGCCGTACGCGCCGGTTCACAATGTCGACGAGGTGATTGACGACGAGCAAGTGCGCCATCTCGGTACGTTCTATCAGCAGCAGCATCCCAAGGAAGGCGAAATCTGGGGCATCAATCCACCGGTGTTCATCGACGGCGAGCGGCCCGGCCCGATGCGCCCGCCGCCCATGCTCGGCGAGCACAGCGAGCAGATTCTCGGCGAACTTGGTCTCGACCGCGACGAAATCGCCAAGCTCAAGACCGCCAAGGTCGTGTAGCTTCGGGAAATCAAATGCCGCGCTATCTTGCGGCGACAGGAGGAAGACAATGAAGCGTTTACTCGCACCCGCTCTGGCCGCACTGGCATTGGCCGGCCTGTTCGCCGGCCAGGCGAGCGCCCAAGATAATTATCCAACCCGGCCGGTGAAACTCATCATCGCGTTCCCGGTCGGCGGGCTGCTCGACACGGTGTCGCGCATCGTCGGCGAGAAGATGAGCGGCCTGCTCGGCCAGCAGTTCATCATCGAGGCGCGGCCGGGCGCCGGCGGCACGCTGGCGACGGCGGCGGTCGCGAAGGCCGATCCCGACGGCTATACGGTGATGATGCTGAACGACAACCACGCGCTCAATCCGTGGGTGTTCAAGAACATTCCCTACGACAGCATCAAGGATTTCGCGCCGATCGGTTTCGTCGGCTACACGCCGCTGGTGTTCGCCGCGCATCCCAGCGTGCCGGCCAAGAACGTCAAGGAACTGGTCGAGGTCGCCAAGAAGGATCCTGGCGCGATCACCTACGGTTCGGTCGGCCCGGGCAGCGCCAGTCACCTCGCCGGCGAGATGCTCGCCGGCGCCGCCAACGTGAAGCTGCAGCACGTGCCTTATCGTGGCGGCGCACCGGCGATGACCGACCTGCTGGCGGGGCACGTCAAAACCATGTTCCTGAGCCCCGTCATCGGGCTGCAGAACATCAAGGGTGGCAAGCTCACTGGCATGGCGCTCGCAGCCGACAAGCGGCTGGAAATCCTGCCTGACCTGCCCACCATGAAGGAATCGGGCTATCCGCTCGAAGCGTCCTATTGGTTCGGCCTGGTGGCGCCCGCCGGTACACCGCCCGCCATCACCGCCAAGCTCGAGAAGGCCTTGGCGGACACTCTGGCCATGCCGGACGTGCGCAAACGCCTCACCGAGATGGGCGCGATCGTCCAGCCGCTCAACGGCCAGCAGTTCGGCGACTACATCAAGGCCGAACTGACCAAATGGGAGGGCATCGTCAAACAGGCCGGTATCCAGCCTAACTGATCGTGCTGCCTCAAATATTCGCGCCGGCCGCAACACCGCGGCCGGCGTAAACTTTTTGACTAGGCGCCGCCGCATGGCTCCTTGCAATCGCCGAATATATTATCCATCTCGAAGCAACTAGGGATGATGCAGGCCATGGCGCAGAGCGAACCCAAACGGATCGGATTGTCGGTCGAGGTCAAGCCGCACGCCTACGACCCGGCGGTCAGCCCCGAATTATTCGAGGGCGTTCTGGCGCGGCGACTGCTCGCCTTCGTCATCGACCTGATCATCCTGGCCATGCCGGTGCTGTTCCTCGCGATGTTCATTTTTGTCGTCGGCGTGGTGACGTTCGGGCTCGGCTTCGTGTTCTACGCCCTGCTCACGCCGGCGATGGTGCTCTGGGCGCTGATCTACTACGGCACGACGCTGGGAAGCCGGCACTCCGCGACCATCGGCATGCGCGCGATGGATATCGAGATGCGCACCTGGTACGGCTCGCCGGCCTATTTCGTGCTCGGCACGGTGCATGCCATTGTGTTCTGGATCTTGGTGTCGGTGTTCACGCCGCTCATACTCGTTGTCTGCCTGGTCAACGAGCGCCGGCGCTGCCTGCACGACATCCTGGTCGGCACAGTGGTGATCAACAACGACCAGCGCGCGAGCGCGCTGCGGGCCTCCGTCCGGCGAGCGGCCTGACCGCGCTTTAGGCCTTTCACAAACGCGACTTTCAAGGCAACATTAGCGGTGAGACTCGGCGCGCGTTGCGCCGGTTCTCGTTTAACGGCTGAGAGCGTTCCGTGACCCAGCAC